>CAWILI010000013.1:0-17582 GCA_963836825.1 uncultured Actinomycetota bacterium | reverse complement strand
GCCCACCATGGCGTCGGTGAGTTCTGGCGGGCACGCTTCGGCAGCGACATCCGCACCGCCGACGGCGGCGAGCCGATCGAGCGCGACGAGCGTGCCGTGGCGATCGCCCAGCGACCAGCGCGTCTCGACGAGGCGTGTGAGAATCGCGATCTGCCGGGCGCGGTCGCCGGCGTCCTTGGCCACGGCGAGCGCCTCATCGAGCAGCGCGATCCGTTCCGGCGGTGGGGCACGCTCGGCGCGCAGCACGAGGCTGCGGGTGACGCATCGCAGGTCGCCGAGCCGTCGGAACCTGCCGACGAGCGCATCGAGCTCGCCCGGCGCATCGGCACCCAACGTGGCCTGCACGAGCTGGGCATGCGCGAGCTCGTGCTCGTTGCCGATCGAGCGTGAGTAATCGACGCACTCCGCGGCCCACCGGGCGGCACGGTCGAGTTCGATGCCGGCCTCGGCGGCGGTGTGCGCCATCATGTAGCGCGAGTTGTTGACGTGGATCTCGTCGCCCGCGAGGGCGTAGCCGCGCATCGCCGCCTCGAACTCGGTGATCGCCAGCCGTGCGCCCTCGACGGTCGAGTCGCGCAGCGCGAGTCCGCGCATCTGGCGCACCGCGGCGAGGTCCCACTCCGCGTGCTGCGCGGCGGCGAGCCGTGCAGCCTCGTCGAGGTGCTCGAGCGCCGAGTCGTGGCGTTCGGCGTAGGCGTCGGCCAGTCCGGCGAGGTGGTGCGCGTCGAGCAGGTCGTGGTCGTCGGCGGCGAGTGCGAGGGCGCGCTGTGCGAGTTCGCTCACGAGCGTCACGTCCATGAACGCCAGCGCGGTGCCGATCGAGAGCAGCTGCGACGGGGCGGCGGCGGCGAGGAACCCTCTCGTGCGCCGCCATCGAGAGCGTTCGGATGCTGTCGACGTCGGATCCGAACTGCTCGACGCCGATCGAGAGCGAGTTCGCGAGCGAGACCGCAGCCGGATGCCGCGCCGCGAGCGCCCACCGCAGGGCTGCGTTGACCTCGGGGCACAGCGTCTCCGACCGTGTGCATCGCCTCGAGGCTGCTGTCGGTGCGGGCGGTCGCGACGAACACGACATGCTCTCGTCGAGGACTCGGCGTGCTGTCGCAGCACCTCGTGGATGACCTCGGGGTCGGTGCGCGAGCGCACGAACTCTCGCGTGACGGCGAGCAGTCGGAAACGCCTCGGGTGTCCGCCCGCGGGCACGAGCAGCGAGTGGTCGAGCAGGCGCAGCATCACGCCTTCGGCACCGGGGTGCGTGACCGCAGCGGCGAGGTCGACGTCGAAGGTGCGCGGCAGCGCGGCGAGCCGGCAGAGCACTTCGCGCTCCTCGTCGGTGAGCAGGTCCCATGTCCACTCGAACGCCGTCTCGAGCGTGCGGTGCCGCCCCTCGGGCACCGCCCGGTCGAGGGTCGCGAAGTCGCGCTCGAGGCGCGAGGCGAGCTCGGCGAGCGAGAGGTGCCGCGCGACGGCCGCCGCGAGCTCGATCGCGAGCGGCAGCCCGTCGAGCCGGGCGCAGACCTCGGCGGCGAGCTCCACCTCACCCGGCGACGCACGCGACGCCGACAGGCGCATCGGCGCCGCCTCAGTTCGCCCGGCGGACGCCAACCGGTCGAGGAACATCGTCACTGCGGGACCGTCGTCATCGCCGACGGCGAGCGGCGCGAGCGGGAACACCACCTCGCCCGTATCGCCGATCGGTGTCCGCGAGGTGGTCAGCACCCGCAGTGTCGGGGCGGTGGCGTGTGCCCGCGAGATCGCCTCGCCCACCGCGAGGCCGACCCGATCGATGTTGTCGAGCACGAGCAGGTAGGGGTGCGTGGCGAGTGCGAGCGACACCGACGACACGACGTCGCTGCCGGGACCCGCTTCGAGGTCGAGGGCGCGGGCGATGCGAGCGACCACGTCTCCGGGCTCGGCGTGCTCGAGTTCGACGACGACCGGCACGCGTTCGCTCGGACTTGCGAACTCGAGCGCGAGCCGGGTCTTGCCGACGCCGCCCGGGCCGACGATGGTCACCCACGGGTGCTCGTCGAGGAGGGCTCCGAGGGCGGCGAGGTCGGCATCGCGGCCGACGAACGCATTGTGCGGAAGGCGAACGGCTGCCGCGCGCTCGCGTCGCTGTGCGGCCGCCGCCATCAGGTCGGCCCGGCTCTCTGCGCCGAGCTTGCGCTTCAGGCTCGCGATGTGGCTCTCGACGGTGCGCACGGAGATGAACAACTCCGAGGCGATCTCGGGGTTGCTCAGCCTGCGCTCGACGGCGCCGAGGATGGCGCTTTCGCGAGGGGTCAGCGTGTCTTCACGAGTCGACACGGCGCCCAGTCTAGGACCGCGTGCCTCGCGACGCACGGGTTTCGCGCGATGCCGAACCGGCGCGGCATCCCTCGCAGGGACTCCTGAGAACACGGACGTCGTCCGGGACTCCGAAGACAAGGACGCCACTCGAAGTGGAGCAGCGTCCGTGTTCTCAGGAGTCGCTCAGCGCGACGGCGCCAGGTCCGAATCGGGCTCGGTCACGGGGTGACCGGCCGCGGCGGGCTGAGCGGACCGAGTCGGCGGGGGAGGAGGGCGCGGATGCCGCGGCGGGGGCGCGCGGCATCCGTCACGCCCTCGGCGGCCGCGGCATCCTCGGCAGCGCGCTGGGCGATCACGCGGCGCCGCTCGAGGTCGCGCAGCATGCGCTGCTCGGCCGCGCGATGCAGCTGGCCTGAAACGTAGTCTTCGCTGAGGTACATGTGATCTCTCCTTCGGGAGCTCCCCGACGGTTCACCGCTTTCGGGCGGTGAACAGCAGGTACTCCCATTCCATGGATTCGCGGGTGACGCCGAGGCCGTGCTCGACGGCGAGCGCGACGAGCGCGTCGTCGAGCGCCCGAACCTGGTCGGGGTCGTCGGCGATGCGGTTGTAGACCGCGATGGTGGGGCCGTAATTGGCCTTGAAGTAGTCGCGGAACGCCTCGGGCGTCGCGAGCCCGTCGATCGCGACGGTCTGGCGTTTCGCGACGACCTCGTCGACGCGGTCGCCGAGCAGTTCGCGCACGTGCTGTTCGTCGCCCCACAGCGGTGCCGGCTGCGCGCCCTCGGGCAGCGGTGCTGCGAACGGCTTCATGACCTTGAACATGCGGCCGATGAACCCGTCGGGGGTCCAGCTGATGAGCCCGATGCGTCCGCCGGGAGCGGTGACGCGCACGAGTTCGTCGGCGGCCTGCTGGTGGTGCGGCGCGAACATCACGCCCACGCACGAGAGCACGACGTCGAACGATCCGTCGGTGAACGGCAGCGCCTCGGCGTCGGCCTCGCGCCACTCGAGCTCGGCTCCGGCCTCGGTGGCGAGGCGCCGGCCGGCGTCGAACAGCTCGGGCGTCAGATCGCTCGCGACCACCGTCGCGCCGTGCAGTGCGGCCGGGATGGCCACGTTCCCGCTGCCCGCCGCGATGTCGAGCACGCGCTCGCCGGGCTGCACCGCGGTTGCGGCGACGAGTCGCGGCCCGAGCCGCCAGATGAGCTCGCTCGCGAGCCGCGGGTAGTCGCCCGAAGCCCACATCGCGCGGTGCTTCTGCTTGAGCGCGCGGTCTGCGTCGGACTGGGTGGCGGGAATCGTGTACGTGTCGGTCACGGTCGTCTCCTTGTCGAATGAGAAGCAGGCATGATTCGGATGCTTCGTGGCCCAGCGTGCTCGCACGCCGAGGTCGCGGCATCCGTGCACGGCTCTCGCACTCACGCCGGAGTGGCGCCCACCATGGCGTCGGCGAGCTCGGGCGGGCACGCCTCGGCAGCGGCATCCACTCCGCCGACGGCGGCGAGCCGATCGAGCGCGACGAGCGTGCCGTGGCGATCGCCCAGCGACCAGCGCGTCTCGACGAGCCGCGTGAGAATCGCGATCTGCCGCGCGCGGTCGCCGGCGTCCTCGGTCACGTCGAGCGCCTCTTCGAGCAGGGCGACCCGTTCAGGCGGTGCGGCACGCTCGGCGCGCAGCACCAGGCTGCGGGTGACGCATCGCAGGTCGCCGAGCCTTCGGAACCTGCCGACGAGCGCATCGAGCTCGCCCGGCGCATCGGCACCCAACGTGGCCTGCACGAGCTGGGCATGCGCGAGTTCGTGCTCGTTGCCGATCGATCGTGCGAATCGACGCACTCCGCAGCCCACCGAGCGGCACGGTCGAGTTCGATGCCGGCCTCGGCGGCGGTGTGCGCCATCATGTAGCGCGAGTTGTTGACGTGGATCTCGTCGCCCGCGAGGGCGTATCCGCGCATCGCCGCCTCGAACTCGGTGAGCGCCAGCCGTGCGCCCTCGACGGTCGAGTCGCGCATCGCGAGTCCGCGCATCTGGCGCACCGCGGCGAGATCCCACTCCGCGTGCTGCGCGACGGCGAGCCGCGCGCCTCGTCGAGGTGCTCGAGCGCCGAGTCGTGGCGTTCGGCGTAGGCGTCGGCGAGTCCGGCGAGGTGGTGCGCGTCGAGCAGGTCGTGGTCGTCGGCGGCGAGCGCGAGGGCGCGCTGTGCGAGTTCGCTCACGAGCGCCACGTCCATGAACGCCAGTGCGGTGCCGATCGACAGCAACTGCGAGGGCGCGGCGGCGGCGAGGAAGCCCTCATCGTGCGCCGCCATCGAGAGCGTTCGGATGCTGTCGACGTCGGATCCGAACTGCTCGACGCCGATCGAGAGCGAGTTCGCGAGCGAGACCGCAGCCGGATGCCGCGCCGCGAGCGCCCACCGCAGGGCTGCGTTGACCTCGGGGCACAGCGTCTCCGACCGGTGCATGGCCTCGAGGCTGCTGTCGGTGCGGGCCGTGGCGACGAACACGAGCACGCTCTCATCGAGGAACTCGGCGTGCTGTCGCAGCACCTCGTGGATGACCTCGGGGTCGGTGCGCGAGCGCACGAACTCGCGCGTGACGGCGAGCAGACGGAAACGCCTCGGGTGTCCGCCCGCGGGCACGAGCAGGGAGTGGTCGAGCAGGCGCAGCATCACGCCCTCGGCACCGGGGTGCGTGACCGCGGCGGCGAGGTCGACGTCGAAGGTGCGCGGCAGCGCGGCGAGCCGGCAGAGCACTTCGCGCTCCTCGTCGGTGAGCAGGTCCCACGTCCACTCGAACGCCGTCTCGAGCGTGCGGTGCCGCCCCTCGGGGACCGCCCGGTCGAGGGTCGCGAAGTCGCGCTCGAGGCGCGAGGCGAGCTCGGCGAGCGAGAGGTGCCGCGCGACGGCCGCCGCGAGCTCGATCGCGAGCGGCAGCCCGTCGAGGCGGGCGCAGACCTCGGCGGCGAGCTCCACCTCACCCGGCGACGCACGCGACGCCGAGAGGCGCATCGGCGCCGCTTCGGTCGCCCGGCGGCACGCCAGCCGGTCGAGGAACATCGTCACGGCGGGTCCGTCGTCGTCGCCGACGGCGAGCGGCGCGAGCGTGAAGACCGCCTCGCCGGCATCTCCGATCGGCGTGCGCGAGGTGGTCAGCACCCGCAGCGCCGGCGCGGTCGCGTGTGCCCGGGCGATCGCCTCGCCCACCGCGACGCCGACCCGGTCGACGTTGTCGAGCACGAGCAGGTACGGGTGGGTGGCGAGCGCGAGCGACACCGACGACGCGACGTCGCTGCCCGGGCCCGCCTCGAGGTCGAGTGCCCTGCGCGATGCGGGCGACCACGTCGCCGGGCTCGGCGTGCTCGAGTTCGACGACGACCGGCACCCGCTCGTCGGCACTCGCGAACTCGAGCGCGAGCCGGGTCTTGCCGACCCCGCCCGGACCCACGATGGTCACCCACGGGTGATCGTCGAGCAGGGCTCCGAGGGCGGCGAGGTCGGCGTCGCGGCCGACGAACGCGTTGTGCGGGAGGCGAACGGATGCCGCCCGCTCGCGTCGCTGTGCGGCCGCCGCCATCAGGTCGGCCCGGCTCTCGGCGCCGAGCTTGCGCTTCAGGCTCGCGATGTGGCTCTCGACGGTGCGCACGGAGATGAACAACTCCGAGGCGATCTCGGGGTTGCTCAGCCTGCGCTCGACGGCGGCGAGGATGGCGCTTTCGCGAGGGGTCAGTGTGTCTTCGCGGGACGACACGGCGCCCAGTCTAGGACTGCGCGCCTCGCGCCGCACGGGTTTCGCGGCGATGCCGCACCGGCGCGGCATCCCTCGCATTGACTCCTGAGAACACGGACGTCTTCGGGACTCCTGAAAACACGGACGCCACCCGATGTGGAGCAGCGTCCGTGTTCTCAGGAGTCGCTCAGCGCGACCGTGCCAGGTCGGAATCGGGCTCGGTCACGGCGTGACCGGCCGCGGCGGGCTGAGCGGACCGAGCCGGCGGGGGAGGAGGGCGCGGATGCCGCGGCGGGGGCGGGCGGCATCCGTCACGCCCTCGGCGGCCGCGGCATCCTCGGCCGCGCGCTCGGCGATCACGCGGCGCCGCTCGAGGTCGCGCAGCATGCGCTGCTCGGCCGCGCGATGCAGCTGGCCTGAAACGTAGTCTTCGCTGAGGTACATGTCGATCTCTCCTTCGGGAGTTCCCCGACGGTTCACCGCTTTCGGGCGGTGAACAGCAGGTACTCCCATTCCATGGTTTCGCGGGTGACGCCGAGGCCGTGCTCGACGGCGAGCGCGACGAGCGCCTCGTCGAGCGCCCGAACCTGGTCGGGGTCGTCGGCGATGCGGTTGTAGACCGCGATGGTGGGGCCGTAATTGGCCTTGAAGTAGTCGCGGAACGCCTCGGGCGTCGCGAGCGCGTCGATCGCGACGGTCTGGCGTTTCGCGACGACCTCGTCGACGCGGTCGCCGAGCAGTTCGCGCACGTGCTGTTCGTCGCCCCACAGCGGTGCCGGCTGCGCGCCCTCGGGCAGCGGTGCGGCGAACGGCTTCATGACCTTGAACATGCGGCCGATGAACCCGTCGGGGGTCCAGCTGATGAGCCCGATGCGTCCGCCGGGAGCGGTGACGCGCACGAGTTCGTCGGCGGCCTGCTGGTGGTGCGGCGCGAACATCACGCCCACGCACGAGAGCACGACGTCGAACGATCCGTCGGTGAACGGCAGCGCCTCGGCGTCGGCCTCGCGCCACTCGAGCTCGGCTCCGGCCTCGGTGGCGAGGCGCCGGCCGGCGTCGAACAGCTCTGGGGCGAGGTCGCTCGCGACCACGGTCGCGCCGTGCAGTGCGGCCGGAATGGCCACGTTTCCGCTGCCCGCGGCGACGTCGAGCACGCGCTCGCCGGGCTGCACCGCGGTCGCGGCGACGAGTCGCGGCCCGAGCCGCCAGATGAGCTCGCTCGCGAGTCGCGGGTAGTCGCCCGAGGCCCACATCGCGCGGTGCTTCTGCTTGAGCGCGCGATCGGCGTCGGACTGGGTGGCGGGAATCGTGTGCGTGTCGGTCACGGTTGTCTCCTTGTCGAATGAGAAGCAGGCATGATTCGGATGCTTCGTGGCCCAGCGTGCTCGCACGCCGAGGTCGCGACATCCGTGCAGCACACGGAGATTCGCCTCGGGGTCAGCCCGTACCGCGCGTCGGGGCACGGCAGATCGCCCGCCTCATAGCCGGCGCATCGGCGACCCATAGCGCACGCCGACGATCGGGTGTCACGGTGGAACCCGACGTGAAGGAGAGCAACCATGACCGAGCAGCCCACCGACCCCCGCTGGATCGACGAGCACGGCAACGTGATCGACGAGGACCACCGCGGCCTCGTCTACGACATCCGCACCCTCGTCGACCGGCGCCGCGCGCTCGGCATCTTCGGCGGCATCGGGCTCACCTCGCTGCTCGCGGCGTGCGCCGCGCCCGAGACCCAGGCGTCCGCGAGCGCGACGACACCCGCCACGTCGAGCCCCTCGCCGTCGGCATCGGCGACCGCCGGGGCATCCGACCCGCTCAGCGAGGTGCCCGACGAGACCGGCGGACCCTACCCGGGCGACGGCTCGAACGGGGTGAACGTGCTCGACGACTCGGGCATCGTGCGCAGCGACATCCGCTCGAGCTTCGGATCTTCGACGATCGTCGCCGAAGGCGTGCCGCTCACGATCGAGCTGACGGTGCGCGACGCCGCGACCGGCAGCGCACTCGTCGGCGCGGGCGTCTACCTGTGGCACTGCGACCGCGACGGCAACTACTCGCTGTACACCGGCGGGCTCGACGAGGTGAACTACCTGCGCGGCGTGCAGGCGACCGACGAGATGGGCACCGTGCGGTTCACGTCGATCTACCCGGCCTGCTACTCGGGGCGGTGGCCGCACATCCACTTCGAGGTGTACTCCGACGTCGACAACGCGGTGGCCTCGGGGCCGATCGTGAAGACCTCGCAGATCGCGCTGCCCGAAGAGGCCAACGCGCTCGTCTACGCGACGGCGGGCTACGAGCAGAGCGTGCGCAACGTGTCGCAGATGAGCCTCGCGCGCGACAAGTGTTCGGCGACGACGGCGGCATCCACCAGATCGCGAGCATGTCGGGCTCGGTCGCGAACGGCTACACGGCGGCGCTCACGATCGGCGTGTGAGCTATGCGCCGATCTGATGCCCGTGACGGGCGCGCCCGCGCGATCGTACGAGAGCAGCACGGCGCCCTTCGGGAATGCCCGCGGCGGCGCGGCGAGGGTGAATGCCGCCGGAACGCCGCGGGTGAAGAGGCTCTTGCCCGAGCCGAACGTGATCGGGTAGACGTACAGGTTGAGCCGATCGAGCAGCTCGAGCTCGATCAGCGACTGCACGAGGTGGCCGCTGCCGATCACGCGCGTCGTGGTGAACCGCTGCTTCAGCGCCGCGACCTCGGCCGCGGCATCGGTCAGCACGGTCGTGCCCTGCCACGTCGGATCGAATGCGGTGTGCGAGACGACGAACTTCGGCACCTCGTCGAGCTTCTTGCCCGATCGGGTCGGCCGTGTGCTTCGGCCAGTAGTCGGCGAAGATGTCGTACGTCTTGCGGCCGAGCAGCAGCGCGTCGAAGTCGGCGAAGCCCGCGTCGAGCGCCTCGCCCGACTCGTCGTCGAAGAACGGAGCCTGCCAGCCGCCGAACTCGAAGCCCGTCGGAGTCGTCTTCGTTCGGGCCGCCGGGTGCCTGGTAGACGCCGTCGAGGGTGACGAACAGGTCGGCGACGATCGTGCCCATGAGATGCTCCTTCGGCTCGGGTCAGGCGCCGATGGCGGCCTCGACCTCTGATTCGGTTGCGGCGGCGTAGCGGGCGTCGACGAGGATCGGCAGGTGATCGGATGACCCCCGCGGAAGCGTCTCGACGCGTTCGATGTCGAACCCGACCGAGGTGGCGAGGTCGAAGTGCCCGCGGAAGAACTTGTAGCGCGTGTAGGTGCGGCTGTCGCTGAGCGAGAGCTCGTAGCCCGCCTCACGCACCTTCACGGCGAGGTTGTCTTTGAAGACGGGGTAGTTGTAGTCGCCGACCATGAGGATCGGCAGCCCCGGGCCGAGGCGCGCGAGTTCGCCGAGGGCGGCGTGGATCTGGTGGCGGCGCAACGAGTTGAGCGCCGTCAGCGGGGCGGCGTGGAACGAGGCGACCACGAACTCGCGGTCGGCCTCGAGGTCGCGCAGGCGCACGCCGATGAGGCGCTCGTGCGCGGGACGCAGCAGGTGATCGTGCAGGGACTTCTTGAGCGCGAAGCTCTGCACCACCTCGAACTCGTAGCGGTCGGGCCGGAAGTACACGGCGAGCCCGAGCCGATTGCCGGTCGTGGAGTGCGCCAGCTGCAGCCGGCCGACGTGTTCGGCGAGCCCCGACGGTCTCGACCTCTTGCAGGCAGAGCACGTCGGGGGAGTACCGCTCATCGAGCGCGGCGAGCTCATCGATGGCCCGGTGCTTGCGGAGGTTGTAGCTGACGACCTTCATCGGCTCCAGCCTACGCAGCCCGGGGCCCGATGTGGCCGCCTTGACAGCGTGCTCACGGATTACTCCGCGAGTCGTCGACTCGACGAGTCGCCGCCACGCCGGCCGAGCGCCCAGATCGCCACCTCGACGCGATTGCGGGCGCCGATCTTGTTCATGATGCTCGCGATGTGCGTCTTCACGGTGCTGAGCGAGATGTGCAGCTCGGCGGCGATCTCGGTGTTGCCGAGCCCGCGCGCGACCTCGGCGAGCACGTGCTGCTCGCGTTCGGTGAGCGGTTCGGCGGGCTCGCGGCCGGCGTGGCCTGCTGCCGATCCGGCGAACGTCTCGAGCAGGCGCACCGTGACGCTCGGGGCGATGAGCGCGTCGCCGCGCGCGGCCGCGTGCACCGCCTCGGCGAGCATCGTCGGGCCCGCGTCCTTCAGCAGGAACCCCCGGGCGCCCGCGCGCAGCGCCGCATAGACGTACTCGTCGAGGTCGAACGTCGTGATGACCACCACGGGGATCGGGTCGGCGACGCCGGGTCCCGCGAGCTCGCGGGTGGCGTCGAGTCCGTCGAGCACGGGCATGCGGATGTCGAACAGGCACACGTCGGGTCGCAGCCGTCGGGCGAGGGCCACCGCCTCGGCGCCGTCGGCGGCCTCGCCGACGACCTCGATGTCGGGCTGGGCGTTCAGGATCATGCGCAGGCCGGTGCGCACGAGCTCCTGGTCGTCGGCGACGAGCACGCGTACGGTCACGTCGCCCACCCCGTTCGCGGGATGACCGCGGCGACGGTCCAGCCGCCCCCGTCGGCGGGACCGGCCGAGCAGGTGCCGCCGAGCAGGCGTCGCGCGCTCCTGCATGCCGGTGATGCCGAAGCCCGGCGAGACGGATGTCGCGGGCTCGCCGTCGTCGTGCACGTCGAGCCTGATGCCGGCGTCGTCGACCTGCACCCGCACGTCGACGCGGGTGACGTTGCGCGCGTGCCGTCGCGCATTCGTCACGCCCTCCTGCGCGACCCGGTAGACCGCGGCGGCGATGGTGGGCGGCACGGCCTCGACGTCGCCGGCGACCTGCACCGCAACGACAGGGGAGCCCGGCTCGGTTCGCGCCAGGGCGCGCGAGGTCTGCGAGGCCGGGGCCGGGTGCGCGCTCGGCGTCATCGCCGTTGCGCAGCACCCGCACGATCGAGCGCATCTCGGCGAGGGTGCGCGACGCCTCGCGCTCGATCGTGCGCAGGGCTGCTGCGGCCGCATCGGGGTTCGTCGCCGCGACCGCCGTGCCCGCCTGCGCCTGGATCGCGATCGCCGAGACGTGGTGCGCCACCGTGTCGTGCAGGTCGCGCGCGAGCTGCTCGCGTTCGACGAGCTTGACGCGATCGAGCTCGCGGGCGCGTGCGCCGGCGCGCCAGCGGAACGCCACCCCGAGGGTGACGGTGGCGACGAGCACTCCCAGTCCGCCGATGACGTCGCCGGCCGTCGTCGACCCGAGCACGAACGACACCGTCGACGACACCACGAGGATCGCCGCGGCGCCGACCCATGCGCGACCGGTGCCCCAGCGGAACACCGCGTACACGAGGATCAGGAAGTACGCCGTCGTGACGAGCTGCGGGTCGTCGCCGGTCGCGGCGGCGAACACCCAGCCGACGCCGAACGCGATCGCGAGCATCAGGAACGGCCGCGTGCGACGCCACAGCAGCGTCGGCACGAGCACGATCAGCATCGCCGCCCAGAGCCACCGCCACGGGACATCCGATCGCGTCGCCGCCTCGAACAGGGCGAGCAGCGGAATCACCGCCACCAGCACCCAGTCGCGCCAGACCCGCCGCGGTGGCGGCGGCGACGCCGCCGGCGCGTGCCACAGCGAGCTCAGCAGGCGCGTCATGCCCTCATGATAGGGGCGCACGAGCCGCAGCGGATCGGCCGGAAGCACGTGACGCACGGCTCGATCGCGCCGCTCGGCGGCGGATCACGACCTCGGCCACGGCGAGGTTGATCACCCATCCCGCGCCCATGAGCACGGCGTGCACGGCCTCGCCGGGCGCCCCGAACACGAGGGTCCACGGCAGGAAGGTGAACACCTGGGTTCCGGCGCCGAGGCCGATCGCGTAGGCACGGGTCATCCACGCGCTGTGCGTCGAGACGTCACCGCGACGGATCGCGACGAACGCGACGACGATGGCGGCCGCCATGGCGCTGCCGAACACGAGCCGCTCCACGAAGAGGGCGACGCCGTTGATCGCGGGCATGGCGTAGAACAGCGTCATCCACAGCGCCGAGAGCGCCGAGAGCAGGCCGGCGGGTGCCACGATGCGTCCGGCGATGCGGTGCCAGCGGCGTCGACGCAGCGACGGCACGAACTGCAGCGCCCCCAGCACGAGGAAGACGCTCGACGCGACGATGTGCACCACGACGGGTACCGGCGAGTCGAAGAACCTCGCGTTCTCGTCGGTCACCGGCCCGCCGCTCGTCAACGACGTGAGGCGGAACGCTCCCGCCGCGATCGGCACGAGGCTGAGCAGGATGAGGCCGGTGGCAGCGAGCCAGCCGGAACGCGGCTTCGCGGTCGGCCGGTTCGGCGCCGGCCTGGCGCATCGGGGCCGGCAGGCGGGTGGCGGATGCTTCGGTCATGTCTCGATGCTCGCGAATCGCGGCCTGCGCGACATCGGGAATCCGGCTCGAATCGCCTCGTACTTTCGGCCGAATCCGACGGCGATATGAAGCCCTCCTTCGAGAGCGGCTGCTGTTGTGCGCGCGTGGATCCGGCCTGAGTCACCAGTGGAATCCACCGAAGTGACGTCCATGGTTGCTGTGGCAGATGGTCGGGGTGGATCTCCGCGATGCGGACGCGGGGTCCTCTTCGCGCATGGATGAGCGCATAGCCGGACAGGATGAGCATGACCCATGCCGGCGCCACCGCGTCGAGCCGAGCGAGCACGCTGAAGACGAGTCCGACGCCGGTCGCGGTGACGCCCAGCACGACCTGACAGAAGATGATCACCTCGGTGTCGTTCTCCTGTCCGAGGTTCAGGTACATCCACGTCGACCGCGTGCTCGATGTCGCCGCCCCACCGGCTGCTGCGAAGACGATGACGACGCCGCTCAGGATCGGCAGAGCTTGAGCACCGCTGTAGTCCGCAACGAGCGCTGCGACTGCTGCACAGACGCCGAGGGCCGCGGCCGTCAGCAACAGCCCGCGGATCGTCGCCTTGTGTCGACTCAACGTCCACAGCGCGGTGAACAGCAGACTCCCGATCGCCGTGACCGCGACGATGTAGTGGAGGGCGTCGGATTTCTGCCCATGCAGGGTAGCGCCGTGGACGCTGTAGAAGCTCGTTCCCAGGGCGATGGAGAGGAAGAGCACCTGGGTGACCAGAAATTCCCGAACCCAGGGGTACTTCCGATCGGGTCGCGCCCTCAAGGCGGTGAGGATGCCGACCGGATTGTTCTCCCTCGCCGCACCGGATCCGGTCGGTCGAATGCGAAGCAGGGCAGAGCGATGCGATGACCATCGCGGTGATTCCGACCCAGAGCAGAGCGATGTGGGCGTCCCTCCCGTTGGGGTCGAGGAAGAACAGTCCGAGGACAACCGTGATCACCAGGGTCAATACTGCGCCGCCCGTGCTCTGCACGACGCTGAGCGTCGCCTTCTCCGACGACGCCAGCGAAGAGGACATCACCTCCACCACAGCGATCGAGGCGATTCCCGAGAGCAGGCCGACGACAGCGGCAACAACCACGAGCGCGTTCAGCCACACGGGGCTGACCAACAGGATCCCGACCCCGGTGATCGCGAACACGGTCGCGATCAGGGCCAGAATCAGCGCGAGAGACCTCTCAACGGAACGCAGACCCAATACGCGAGGCGCCACGACCACCCCGAGCAGGTTGGCAGCGATGTAGGTGGGGAAGATCAGTGCAGCTGCGAACGCGCTCCCCCCGAATGCGACGCAGATGAACGGGAGCACCACAGCTGCAGCGGTCAGGTGGTTCGCGACCGCGAAACTCACACTTTCAGTGGCCGCGGCCGTGAAGTTCCGCGGGGCAGCTGGCGCGCTCATCACAGCACCAAGCTATTGGTTACCCGTCGGCTTTCCACAAGATCTGACGTATCGGCCCGTCTTGGGACTTCGACTCGACGAACTCATATGACTCTTGGACGATCTGCTCGAGCACTGGCAGTTCGACATCGCTGAGCCGCCGGATGTAGACGCAGTATCCCGTGGCGAGTGCTTGCCCAATTTCGCCAGAAGTTCCGAGTGGCGTGCCGTGCCATCCATCAGGTAGATGGTGAGTTTGCCTTTTCTCGGATAGAAGCCGATCGTGTGACCATCGCCTTCGCGGCCGCTGTCGTACTTGTAGTGGTAAGTGCCGAACCCGATCGTGCCGACATTCCACAGCGTCGGCTCCTGCCCGCTGATCCGCTGCATCATTTCGATCAGCGTCTCGCTGTCCTTGACCGTCTGCTCGTCATCAAGCGAAGCGAGGTAGCTGTCGACTGAGCGGTCGTTGTCGTCTGTCATTTCATTCCTGATCGTCTCTGCCCCGGAGGAAGTCGATCTCTGGACGCTACTACCGCTCATGTGGAACGGCGCCGCGAGCGAACTCGACGGCGCCGTCTCCACTTGGTGGCGGAATCTCAGGCGGAGGTGAGCGGCCCGATCTCGAGCACCGTCGACCCGTCGGCGCAGACCGGGATCTGCGCGGTGCCGACGACGCCGGGGCCCGCGCCGTCCGACGTGACGTACGCCCGCAGGTGGTCCGCCGTCATCGCCTCGCAGCCCCACGCTGCAGGGTCGGGCGCCGAGCCGAGCACGATGGCGGCGTCGCCGTTCGCGAGCACGAACGGCTCGCCCATGTCGCCGACCGTCCACGACGAGCCGATCCGGGTTCCGTCGGCCGACTCCACGATGAGGCCGGGCCATCCCCACATCGAGCACGGGGTGTCCGTCGCATTCGTGAACACCAGTTCGAATCCAGAGGCCCCGACGACCGACAGGTCTGGCCGAGAGATGAACTCGAGGGTCAGCTGCTCGTCCTGGCACTTGGCGGGGAGCGGCTCCGGTTCCTCAGGAGGAGTGACCTCGCCCGGGTGCGCCGTGGACGGCCATCAGCGGTCCGAGCCAGAGCGACCACGTCCCATCCGTGCAGACGGAGACCTGGACGTCGTCGACGATTCCGCCACCGGCTCCGTCCGACGAGATGTAGGCCCGCAGTGGTCGGTCGTCGCCTCGGCACAACCCGACACGGACGGGCGGTGCCGCCGTGCCTTCTGCGACTGCCTGGCCGCCGTTCGGGGGAGGACCACCAGCGTGCTCGTCGATCCGGACGCGAGCGCCCAGGTGAGGGTTTCGCCGTCGGCGCCCTCCGCGACCAGGCCGGGCCACCCGTCGAACGAGCACGGCTGCGGCCCGACGTTCGTGAAGATCAGGTCGAACCCGAGCGCCTCGGGGGTCGACCGGTCGGGGCGGTCGCGGTAGTCCATGGCGAGTTGCCAGTCCTCGCAGTGGGCCGGGCCCGCCTGCCAGGCGTGATCGTCCTTATTGGCCTGAGAGGTCGCCGGCCCGCTTCCCGTGTCCGCCGCCGTCGTGGCCGCGGAGATCGTGCTCGCCTCGGCAGCCAGGACCTCGCCGGCCGCCGCGGTTGCGGACGGCACGGCGATGTGGTCCAGCCCACCCGCTCGGCCGCGCCCGCAACCATCGCCACCCCCCGGTGAGCGTCGCCGTCAACGCCACCCCGGCGATCGCCCGAAACACCACCCTCTTGGTGTCCATATCCTTCCCTTCTGAGTCACCCGATGAGGTGACTCGGGGTGGACGCTAGCATATGGGCAGGTATCTTCCTATAGGTCGTGCGGATATCTTCCTATAGGCCGCGGGATATCTTCCTATACTTCTGGTCGATGCCTTCATATGCTGTGTGCATGCCACGCAGACGGGAAGGGCGATTGGTCGACCTCGAGGTCGACATCCTCGGCGCAGGCATCGAGCTCCAGGCCGAGGAAGACGACTTCTACGGCTTCGCGCTCGCGAAGCGCCTCGCGGGCCGCGCCGGGGCCACCGCGCTCACCGCGCATGGCACCCTCTACAAGGCGCTCAGCCGCCTCGCCGAACGCGGCCTCGTCGAGTCCGAATGGGAGGACCCGAGCCTCGCCGCAGCAGAGGGCCGCCCTCGACGGCGGCTCTACCGGGTGACCGGCGCGGGCGCGGTCGCCTATCGAGCCGAGACCGAGCAGCGCACCGTGCTCGCGCCGAGCCCGAGATCGGCGTTCGCTTGAGTTCGGTCACACTCGACCCCGACGGCGCGGTCGAGCTCGAGGCATCCGCTCGCATTGCGCACCGGGCGGCGGGGCGCGTGGACGCAGCGGTACTCGCCTGGTGCCGGTGGTACACCGCCGACCTGCCCGACGAGGTCGCGGCCGAGCGCCGGGCCGAACTCGCCTCCGACCTCTTCGAGGAACGCGAGCACTCGATCGCCCGTGCGACGGCGTCGATCCTCGGGAGGGCCGTTCGCGGCATCCCGGCCGACCTCGCCTGGCGTGGCGCGCGGCTGCGCCGTGTCTCGCTCGGTGCACCGAGGGGCACGTTCCCGCTCGCGATGCCGGCGCTCGCACACCTCGCTGCGCTCGCGCTCGTCGGCTGGGGCGGATTCATCGTCTGGCGCATCGCGCGCAGCGTGCTCATCGGCGACTGGCACGGCGCGGCGGATGTCGCCGAGCTCTCGGTCGTCGGCCTCGTCCTTGCGCTCGTCGGGTCGTGGCTGCTCGTGGTTGCGCGCCGACGCGCGTTCGCCGGGCTCGTACTCGCGGTCGCGGCGTACCTGCTCATCCGCTTCGGCACCTACGCGCTCATGGAGACGAGCGTGAGCTTCACGGAGTTCTTCTCGACCTCGACCGCGCAGATGGTGCTCCTGAACCGGGTCGCGACCGGCGCGGCGGTGCTCTTCTTCCTCTCGATGGCCGCGTGGTGGACCTCCCCGAACGCCGCCGCCGAGTCGGACGAGGCGTCGTGATGAATGTCAGACGCCTGGCTGCTCCCTCGCGATGGGCGGCATCGCGGTCTGCGCCGCCGCGGTCGCGCTCACCGTCGCCGGCGCGTTCGGGATGCCGCTGTTCGAGCCGCCGCGCGCCGAGGTCGCGGCGGCCGGCGAGACTGCTCGACCTCGACGCCGAGGGGGCGGATGGGTCGACCGTCGACGTTCCGACCCGAGCTGTACGACTCCCAGCTCCTGTCGTGGAGGACCGCTCGGAGTACATGGGCCGCGAGCAGGTCATCGCCGAGTGCATGGCCGAGCAGGGCGTGGAGTACCTGCCCGCCGCACCCTGGCTAACCAGGACGCGCAGCCGCGAGGACTGAGCTTCGAGCAGTCGATCATGTGGCTCAACGCGTTCTACGGCGAGGCGCGCGAGGACTGGTCGGTGCCGCTTCCGATTGGCGACGGCGAGGATGCCTCGGCGTGGGGGATCACGCCGTGGCGGTCGCCCGAGCGGCCGGGACCCCGCTCTCCGCGCCCCTGCCCGAGCCCGACCCGAACGCGCCGACCGAGGCCGAGGAGCAGGCGCGTTCGACGAGGCGATCGCGTCGTGCATGGCCGAGAAGGGCTTCGGCGCGTTCGACGACGGCCGGGTGCCTGGTGGGACGCCATGTACGGCGACGCGGGCACCGGTGCCGCCTACCGCTGGGAGGACGCGGGATGCTCGGGCTACGCCACCCACGTCACCGGCAACGACAACATGCATTGACGGCGCGGCCGCGGGTGATGGTCGAGCCGTCGAAGTGCTGCGTTCCCCGTTCCAGGTGCAGTC
>CAWILI010000012.1:0-17716 GCA_963836825.1 uncultured Actinomycetota bacterium | reverse complement strand
CCGCTCATGACAGCTTCTTGAGCACCTTCGCCCGCTTGCGCAGCGTGTGCAACGCGTCGGGCAGGTCCTCGAGCCGTTCCGCGGCGTCGGCGAACGCCGCATCGGCCACCGCCGCGTACGCCTCGACCGACTCGCCGTCGGCCTTCGCCGCCTCAGCGGCCTCGTGCACCTGCTCGGCGAACAGCACCTCGTCGCGGTGGTCGCCCAGCACGTCCTGAACCTCCTGCGCCGCCGAAGCGACCTCGGCCACCTTGTCGCCGAACACCACGGCGGGAAGCTCGGTCACGGCCTCGCATGCGTAGCGCAGGCGCCGCGCGACACGCCTCAGCCGGTGCAGCGACTCGAGCTGATCGGTCGCATCGCGAGCCGCCTTGCGCACCCGCCGATACTCGCGGTGGAGCAGCCGTGCAAGCTCCTCGGGCGCCCGCTCAGCCGCACGTGCCGAGAACGGGGGCTCGGTGATGAACTCCACCAGCCGCTGACCGTGCCCGCCGACTCCCAGGTAGGTGACGAGGTCGGCGTGTGCGGCACGATACCGCGCTCGCTCGGCATCGACGAGCCGCTCCTGCATCTCGCGCGGAGTGCCTTCGTCGAGGTGGTGCTCTGCGTGCTCGACGCGCACCTCGATGTCACGCACGTCACCGAGTTCGTCGCCGAGTTCGTCGAGCGATTCGCGCAACTCGTCGACGCGGTCGCGGTCGAAGAGCGGCCGGAATGTCCTGAGCACGCTCCGCTGGCGTCGCACGAGAATGCGGGCCTGGTGCACCGCGTCGGGCTCGTCGAGCACCGCGGTGCGCTCAGCCTCGTCGAGCCGCACGATCAGCGCGGTCAGCGCGGAGACCACCGCCGAGCCCGCCCTGTCGAACGCGACATCCGACCTGTCATTGCTCCTCCTCGATGCGCACGCGCTTGACGCGCGAGGTGTCGCCACGAACGATCTGCACCCGCCGCCGTGGCACGCCGTAGTACTCGGCGAGCGCCGCCACGACGCCCTCGTTGGCCGCGCCGTCGACGGCGCGCTCACGCACGAACACCACGACCGACGCCGACGGGTCGTCGATGAGCGGCTCGACGAGGGGGCCCTTGCGGCTGCCGGGCTTCACCCGGATCGTGACGTCCATCGCTCCCCACCGCGCTCAGCGCGCTGACCGACGTGTCCTGGCTGCTACCGCGCTCGCTTCTCGCGCACCCGCATGTTCACGACGATCGGCGAGCCCTCGAACCCGTAGATCTCGCGCAGGCGACGCTGGATGAACCGGCGGTAGCCGGGGTCGAGGAACCCGGTCGTGAACAGCACGAATGTCGGCGGGCGGCTCGCGGCCTGCGTGCCGAACAGGATGCGAGGCTGCTTGCCACCGCGCAGGGGGTGCGGGTGCTCCTGCGTGAGCTCGGTGAGGAACGCATTGAACTTGCCGGTCGCGATTCGGGTGTCCCACGACTCGAGCGCCGTCTCGAGGGCGGGCACGAGCTTCTCGAGGTGACGGCCGGTTCGCGCGGAGATGTTCACGCGCGGCGCCCACGCCACGTGGTGCAGGTCCTGCTCGATCTCGCGCTCGAGGTAACGGCGGCGGTCGTCGTCGAGCAGGTCCCACTTGTTGTACGCGAGCACGAGCGCGCGGCCCGACTCGAGCACGAGGTCGATGATGCGCACGTCCTGCTCCGAGATCGGCTGCGACACGTCGAGCAGCACGACCGCGACCTCGGCCTTCTCGAGCGCGGCCTGGGTGCGCAGTGACGCGTAGAAGTCGGCGCCCTGCTGCAGGTGCACGCGGCGGCGGATGCCGGCGGTGTCGACGAAGCGCCAGATCTTGCCGCCGAGCTCGATCTGCTCGTCGACCGGGTCGCGCGTGGTGCCGGCGAGCTCGTTCACGACGACGCGCTCTTCGCCCGCCGCCTTGTTCAGCAGCGAGCTCTTGCCCACGTTCGGGCGGCCGAGGATCGCGACACGGCGGGGACCGCCGAACTCGTCCTTCGCCACGGCCGAGACCTGCGGCAGCACCTTGAACACCTCTTCGAGCATGTCGGCGACGCCGCGACCGTGCAGCGCCGAAACCGGGTACGGCTCGCCGAGCCCCAGGTTCCACAGCGCCGCGGCCTCGGGCTCCTGGCGGGCGTCGTCGACCTTGTTCGCCACGAGGAACACCGGCTTGTTCGACTTGCGCAGCAGTCGCACGACGTGTTCGTCGGTCGCGGTGGCGCCGACGGTCGCATCGACCACGAACATCACCACGTCGCAGAGGTCGATCGCGACCTCGGCCTGCGCGGCCACCGACGCGTCGATGCCCCTCGCGTCGGGCTCCCACCCGCCGGTGTCGACGAGCGTGAAGCGCCGGTCGAGGTAGTCGCCCTTGTACGCCACGCGGTCGCGAGTCACACCGGGCGTGTCTTCGACGACGGCTTCGCGGCGGCCGAGAATGCGGTTGACGAGCGCGGACTTGCCGACGTTCGGGCGTCCCACGATGGCGATCACCGGCAGGGCCGGCAGGTAGCGGATGCCCTCTTCGCCCTCTTCAGAGAGCTCGAGCACCTCGAGGTCGTCTTCGTCGAGCTCGTAGTCGGAGAGCCCCGAGCGCAGGGCGACTGCCCGCTGTTCGGCAAGGTCGTCGTCGACGTCGGCAAGCCGTTCGGCGAGATCGTCGGCGACGATCTCCTCGTCGTCGTACTCGTCGCGCTGGTCGGTCATTTCGTCTCCTCAAGTCGGCAGGCCGCGTCGTCACGACGCAAGCCCCGCTCTATTCAACCAGTGACAGGCTGAGAGGATCGGATGACCCCGATCACGGCCTCGACGGTCTGGTCGAAGTCGAGCTCGGTCGAGTCGACGGTGGTCACCCCTTCTGCCGCGGTCATGAAGTCGACGACCTTCGCGTCGGCCGCGTCGCGACGGCGGATCTGCTCGCCCACATCGGCCGTCGACGAGCCGACGAGCTCGGCAGAGCGCCGTGCGGCGCGCACCTCTTCGTCCGCGGTGAGCAGGATGCGCACCGGCGCGTCGGGTGCGACGACCGTCGTGATGTCGCGACCCTCGACGACGATGCCGGGCGCCGCGTCGGCGGCCATGATCGACCGGAACAGCTCGATCAGGTGCGTGCGCACCTCGGGCACGCGCGCCACGCGGCTGACGACCGCCGAGATCCGCGGGTCGCGGATCGCGTCGGTCACGTCGGTCTCGCCCACGTGCACGGCGTACCCGGTCGGGTCGGTGCCGATGCGGTAGTCGAAGCTCGCGAGGCTCGAGATGACGGATGCCTCGTCATCGGTGTCGACGCCTGACGCCTCGGCGTGCCACGCGAGCGCCCGATAGGCCGCGCCGGTGTCGAGGAACCCGTAGCCGAGGCGCCGCGCCACCTCTTTCGACACGCTCGACTTGCCGCTGCCCGCGGGTCCGTCGACGGCGACCACGAATGGGATGACGAGTGACACTGTTCAACCTGCAATCCGCCAGCCGCGCGCGGCCAGCTCATCGGTGAGGCGCTCGAGCACCTCGGGGAGGACGGAGATCTCGGCGAGACCGACCTGCGCGCCCGGCGAGTGCTCGAGCCGCAGGTCCTCGATGTTGGCGTCGGCGTCGCCGACGTCGTTGAAGAGCTTCGCGAGCTGCCCGGGCCGGTCGTCGACCATCACCGTGAGGCTCGCGTACCGGCGGTCGACGCCGTGCTTGCCGGGCAGCCGCTCGAGGCCGGTGTTGCCGCCGAAGAGCTCTTCGGCCACGCGCCGACGCGCGCCCGGGGCATCCATGTTCTCGAGTGCGTCGATGAACCGGTCGAGGTCATCGCGGTAGCCACGAAGGATCTCGACGACCGGCTGGGCGTTCTGGCCGAGGATCTGCACCCAGAGCTCGGGGTCGCTCGCGGCGATGCGCGTGACGTCGCGCAGGCCCTGCCCCGCGAGGTTCACCGACGCGTGCGGCGCCTCGATGAGGCGGCGCGCCATGAGACTCGAGACCACCTGCGGCACGTGCGAGACGAGCGCGACGGCCGCGTCGTGCTGCTCGGGCGTGAGCTCGACGAGGGTGGCGCCGAGGTCGAGGATGAGGTCGTCGATCGCCGCGGCGTCCTGGTACGACACGTTTCCGTGATCGACCACCACCCACGGCCGACCGGCGAACAGGTCGGCGCGGCCCGACATGGGCCCGCCCCGCTCGCGACCCGCCATGGGGTGCGTGCCGATGTAGCGCGACAGGTCGGCGCCGCGGTCGCGCAGGTTCTCGTAGACGGCGACCTTCACGCTCGCGACATCCGTCACGATCGCCTCGGGGAAGGCCTCGAGCTCGGCGGCGACCACGTCGGCGGTGACGTCGGGCGGAACGCACACGACGATGAGCTGCGGTCGGTCGCCGGCCGCAGCCGGCCGTCCGGCGCCGTAGTCGACCGCGATCGCGAGGTGCGTCGGCGACGCGTCGGCGAGGATCACCTCGATGCCCTTCGCCCGCAGTCCCAGGCCGATGCTGGCACCGAGCAGGCCGACGCCGACGATGCGCACCGGTCCGATCAGGCGTGATTCGGTCACTCGTCGTTCCCCTCGGGTTCGGCGTCGGTCGCACGGCTGATCGTGAGCAGCTGGCCGAGCTCGGCCGAGGTCAGCGGCCGCAGTTGGCCCGACCGCAGGGTGCCGAGGTTGAGGGGGCCGAAGCTGCGGCGCACCAGGTCGACGACCGGATGTCCCACCTCGTCCATCATGCGCCGCACGATGCGGTTGCGGCCCGAGTGCAGCGTGAGCTCGACCATGCTGTGACGCTCGTCGGCCTGCTGCTGCAGGATGCGCGCCTTGTCGGCCGCGATCGGCCCGTCGTCGAGCTCGATGCCGTTCTTCAGCTGCTGGATGACCTGCGGGGTCACCCTGCCCTTCACCTTGGCGATGTACGTCTTCGAGACGCCGAACGAGGGGTGGGCGAGCACGTGCGCGAGTTCGCCGTCGTTGGTGAGGATGAGCAGCCCGCTCGTCTCGGCGTCGAGCCGGCCCACGTTGTAGACGCGCTCGTCGAGGTCGGCCGTGAACTGCGTGAGGTCGGGCCGGCCCTGCTCGTCGCGCATCGACGACACCACGCCGCGCGGCTTGTTCAGCATGTAGTAGCGCTTCGCGGTGTCGAGCTGCACGGCGACGCCGTCGACCGAGACGTGGTCGGTGGCGGGGTCGATGCGCCGGCCGAGCTCGGTGACGACGTGCCCGTTCACCTCGATGCGGCCCTCGACGATGTAGTTCTCGACGACGCGTCGGCTCGCGACGCCCGCCGCGGCGAGCACCTTCTGCAGGCGCACGCCCTCGGGTGCGTCCGCGTTCGGCTCATCGGTAGTCAAGGTCGAATCCCTCCTGGCCGTCGTCGAGCAACGGCGAGATGTGCGGCAGCTCGTCGAGCGAGTTGATGCCGAGGTTCGTGAGCAGCAGATCGGTGGTGCCATACAGGATCGCACCGGTCTCGGGGTCGGTCGACACCTCGGTGACGAGCCCGCGGCCGAGCAGCGTGCGCACGACCGAGTCGACGTTCACCGCCCGGATCGACGCGACCTGCGACCGCGAGATCGGCTGCTTGTAGGCGATCACCGAGAGCGTCTCGAGCGCCGCCTGCGACAGCTTCGTCGACGACTGGGTGATCACGAAGTCCGCGACGAGCGCGTCGTATTCGGCGCGCACGTAGAAGCGCCAGCCGCCGCCGACCTCACGCAGTTCGAAACCGCGACGGATGCCCCGTGCCTCAGCGCTGTCGCCGGCGGTGTCGGTGCGGGGTTCGCCCGAACCGCCGTCGCCGTCGTAGTCGGACTTCAGCCGGGCGATCGACGCCCGCACCTCGGCCACCGGTCGGGCGACCGCAGCAGCCAGATGCACGACGCTCTGCGGCTCGTCGGCGATGAACAGGATCGCCTCGAGTGCACGGTCGAGGTCGAGCCGGGGCTGCCCCGGCACGTCGAGCGGGGTCACCACCGACAGCTCGGGTCCGGCGCCCTCCGCGACATCCGTCTCATTCGTCATAGTCGGCCCCCAGGCTCTCGAGGTTGTCATCGGACCAGGTCTCGGCAGCCCAGTGCAGGGTCAGCTCGCCGAGCGGCTCGAGCTGATCGAACCCGATCGCCGAGTGCCGGTAGAGCTCGAGCACGGCGAGGAACCGCGCGACGACGACTCCCGGCTGGTCGACCCCCGCGATGAGCTGGCGGAACGTCACCGGGTCGCCGCGGCGCAGCACGGCCACGACGTGCGCGGCCTGCTCGCGGATCGAGACGAGCGGTGCGTGCAGGTGGTCGAGGCCGACGACCGGGATCTCACGGGGCGTCAGCGCCAGCGTCGCGATCGCCGCGAAGTCGGTGGCGGAGAGGGTCCACTTCAGCTCGGGCGGCTGCTGGCGGAATTGCTCCTCGAGGCGTACGGAGCGCGCGTGCCGGGCGCCCTCGGCCTCGAGGTGACTTCCGAACCAGCGCGCCGCCTCTTTGAACGCCCGATACTGCAGCAGCCGCGCGAACAGCAGGTCGCGCGCCTCGAGCAGCGCCACGTCTTCGGCGTCGACGAGCTCGCCCTGCGGCAGCAGCCCCGCGACCTTCAGGTCGAGCAGGGTCGCCGCGACCACGAGGAACTCCGACGCGCGGTCGAGCTCCTCTTCGGAGTCGACGCCCCTCAGGTACGAGATGAACTCGTCGGTCACCTTGGACAGCGACACCTCGGTGATGTCGAGCTCGTGCTTGGCGATGAGCGAGAGCAGCAGGTCGAAGGGGCCCTCGAAGTTCGTCAGCGCGACACGGAAACCGGCGTCTGGCGTGTCGGGGACATCGGCGGCACGATCGTTGCTCGGCTCCGTCGTACCCGCCACCCCGCCCGGGGTCTGCTGCTGCGAAGCCGAAGCGGCCTCAGGCGACCGCGCCACGGAAGACCAGCTCCCTGGCCAACTGCCGGTAGGCCCTCGACGCCTGGTGCTCAGGTGCGAACTCGGTGATCGGCGTCGCCGCGACGGTCGCGTCGGGGAACTTCACGGTGCGCGTGATCACGGTCTCGAGCACCTTCTCGCCGAACGCGTCGACCACGCGCTCGAGCACCTCGCGCGAGTGCAGCGTGCGCGCGTCGTACATGGTCGCGAGGATGCCGTCGAGCTGGATCGCCGGGTTGAGCCGGTCGCGCACCTTGTCGATGGTCTCGATGAGCAGCGCGACGCCGCGCAGCGCGAAGAACTCGCACTCGAGCGGGATCACCACCCCGTGGCTCGCGGTGAGCGCGTTCACCGTGAGCAGGCCGAGCGACGGCTGGCAGTCGATGAGGATGACGTCGTAGTCGGGTGCGACCCGCCGCAGCACGCTCGCGAGGATCTGCTCGCGGGCGACCTCGGTGACGAGGTGCACCTCGGCCGCCGAGAGGTCGATGTTCGCCGGGATCACGTCGAGGTTGTCGACACCCGTCGACTGGATCGCGTCGTGCGGGTCGAGCTGGCGCGACAGCAGCAGGTCGTAGATGGTGGGCACGTCGTGGGTCGGCACGCCGAGCCCTGCCGACAGTGCGCCCTGCGGGTCGAAGTCGATCGCGAGCACACGCCGGCCGTACTCGGCGAGCGTCGCACCGAGGTTGATCGTCGTCGTGGTCTTGCCGACGCCGCCCTTCTGGTTGCACAGGGCGATGATGCGTGCGGGCCCGTGCGACTTCAGTGCGGCCGGCTCGGGGAAGTCACGAAGAGGCCGACCTGTCGGGCCCAGCTCCGGCTCGAGCGACGCGATTCCATCGGCCGGATCGTGCTGGTGCTGCGTCACGTGTCGTCTTCTCTCGATGTTCGGGCGAGTTGCTTGGTCGATTCTAGCGAGCACGTGGGTGGGCTGCCGTGTACATCTCGCGGAGTGTATCGGCTGTGACCAGCGTGTAGATCTGCGTCGTGGCCACCGATGAGTGTCCGAGGAGCTCTTGGACGACCCGCACATCGGCTCCGCCCTCGAGCAGATGGGTCGCGAACGAGTGTCGCAGGGTGTGCGGCGACACCGTCGCCTCGATTCCGGCGCGATCGGCGGCAGCACGGATCACGTCCCACACGGCCTGGCGCGACATGCGCCGGCCCCGCACGCCGAGGAACAGTGCCGGTGTGGCGCTCCCCCGCGCCGAGAGCAGCGGACGCGCCCGCACGAGGTACGCGTCGACCGCACGCCGCGCGTAGCTGCCGAGCGGCACGATGCGCTGCTTGCCGCCCTTGCCGAACAGCCGCACGACCTCGCCGTCGACCAGGTCGTCGACGTTCAGCGACACCGCTTCAGTGACGCGCGCACCCGTCGCGTACAGCAGTTCGAGCAGGGCGACGTCGCGGATCTCGGCGACCTCGTCGCCGCCGGCCGCCGCGATGAGCGCCTCGACGTCTTCCACGGGGATCGCCTTCGGCAGCCGCATCGGCGACTTCGGCGGGCGCAGCTCGCGAGCGACGTCGGCCTCGACCGCGCCCTCCTCGGCGAGGAAACGGTGCAGGCCGCGCACGGCCGACAGCACCCTCGCGATCGACGCGGTCGAGAGGGGCGGCTCGCGATCGGCGCCGAGGAAGCGCACGAAGTCGCCGAGGTCCCGCTCGGTGACGGCACCCGGCCCGGCGATGGCGCGAGCCGCGAGCCAGTCGCCGTAGATCGTGAGGTCGCGACGATACGAGGTGATCGTGTTCCGCGCGAGCCCGCGTTCCACGGTGAGGTGCCGCAGGTACTCGTCGACCGGCGCGCTCGCGGTCATCGTGATGCCGGGCGTTCCCCAGCGGGCGAACGGCTCGGCCACGGGGCATCCGCCGCGCCCAGCGTCTGCCACCCGCGTGCGCGCGCCGCCTGCGCGGCGAGCACGGCGATCGACAGCGGCGCGTTGTGGATGCGCCGACCGAGCACCGCGTCGACGCACTCGTCGAGCGGCACCCACCGCACCTCCATGTCGGCCTCTTCGGCCTCGCGCGCGAACGGCCTCGTCGGTGGCGCGCAGGTCGCGCGCCAGGTAGACGCGGATCACCTCGTTGCTGCCACCCGGCGACGTCGCGAAGTCGGCGAGCACCGCCCATTCGGATGCCTCGAGGTCGGCCTCTTCGGCGAGCTCGCGCTTCGCCGTCGCGAGCGGGTCTTCACCGTCGATGTCGAGCAGGCCGGCCGGGATCTCCCAGTCGCGCGTGCGCACCGGATGCCGGTACTGCTTGATCAGCAGCGCACGGTCGTCGGCGTCGAGCGCGAGCACGCCGACCGCGCCCGTGTGGGCCGTGTACTCGCGCACGAGCCGGTGACCGGCGAGTTCGAAGGTGTCACGACGGATGTCCCACACCCGACCCTCGAACACCCGCTCGCTCTCGACGAGCGGGTACTCGACGGGTTCGTCGACGAGGTCTGCCATCGGGTCAGTCGTTGTCGTTGTCGTCGTCGTCGAAGAGCTGGCTCGCGAGACTGCGCTCGAGCGCCGCAGCGACGAGCCCGCGGAACA
Source organism: uncultured Actinomycetota bacterium (assembly GCA_963836825.1). GTDB lineage: Bacteria > Actinomycetota > Actinomycetes > Actinomycetales > Microbacteriaceae > Agromyces. The sequence continues at coordinate 8,326 of CAWILI010000012.1, read as the reverse complement.
GCGGGTGCGCGTCGTTCGGGCGGCTGCGCAGCTCGGGGTGCGCCTGCGTGCCGACGTAGAACGGGTGCACGTCGCGCGGCAGCTCGACGAACTCCACGAGGTGCCGATCGGGCGACATGCCCGAGAACGACAGCCCCGCCTCGGCGATGCGGTCACGGAACGAGTTGTTGACCTCGTACCGGTGGCGGTGACGCTCGGACACCTCGGTCGAGCCGTAGAGCTCGGCCGCGATCGAGCCCTCGGCGAGCTTCGCGGGGTAGAGGCCGAGCCGCATGGTGCCGCCGAGGTCGCCGCCGGCGATGATCTCGACCTGCTCCTCCATGGTGGCGATCACCGGGAACTGCGTGTCGGGGTCGAACTCGCTCGACGAGGCCCCCTCGAGTCCGACGACGTTGCGCGAGTACTCGATCACCATGCACTGCAGGCCGAGGCAGAGGCCGAGCACCGGAATGCCGTTCTCGCGGGCGAAGTGCAGGGCACCGAGCTTGCCCTCGATGCCGCGCACGCCGAACCCGCCGGGAACGCAGATGCCGTCGAGGTGGGCGAGGTGCTTCTGCGCGCCCTCGGGCGTCTGGCACTCGTCGGACGGAATCCACTCGATCTTGACCTTGGCGTCATTGGCGAACCCGCCGGCGCGCAGCGCCTCGGTGACCGACAGGTAGGCGTCGGGCAGGTCGATGTACTTGCCGACCAGGCCGATGGTGACCTCGTGCTTCGGCTCGTGCACGACGCGCAGCAGATCGCTCCAGCCCGACCAGTCGACGTCGTCGGCCTTGGCATCGAGGCCGAGGGTGTCGATGATGTAGGCGTCGAGACCCTGGTCGTGCAGCATGGTCGGAATGTCGTAGATCGACGGCACGTCGACGGCATTCACCACGGCGCCCTCGTCGACGTCGCACATGAGGGCGATCTTGCGCTTGTTCGCCTCGGTGACCGGCCGGTCGCTGCGCAGCACGAGCGCGTCGGGCTGGATGCCGATCGAGCGCAGCGCCGCCACGGAGTGCTGCGTGGGCTTGGTCTTCTGCTCGCCCGACGCACCCATGTAGGGAACCAACGAGACATGCACGAAGAACACGTTCTTGCGCCCCAGTTCGTGGCGCACCTGCCGCGCCGACTCGATGAACGGCTGCGACTCGATGTCGCCGACGGTGCCGCCGATCTCGGTGATGATGACGTCGGGCTTGGGCGTCTCGCTGGCCTGCAGGCGCATGCGGCGCTTGATCTCGTCGGTGATGTGCGGAATGACCTGCACGGTGTCGCCGAGGTACTCGCCGCGCCGCTCTTTCGCGATGACCGTCGAGTAGATCTGGCCGGTGGTGACGTTCGCCGCCTGGCTCAGGTTGATGTCGAGGAATCGCTCGTAGTGCCCGATGTCGAGGTCGGTCTCGGCACCGTCGTCGGTGACGAACACCTCGCCGTGCTGGAACGGGTTCATCGTTCCGGGGTCGACGTTCAGGTATGGGTCGAGCTTCTGCATGACCACCCTGAGGCCCCTGGCCGTCAGGAGGTTGCCGAGGCTGGCGGCAGTGAGCCCCTTGCCTAACGAAGAAACGACACCACCGGTCACAAAAATGTGCTTGGTCGTGTCGTTCGAATTATCTTGGCTCGAAAGAGCTCTGCCGCGTTCATCCACCACGGGCTTATAGTCTAACCGACGTTCGCCGTCGTTCGTCGCGACATGCCCCACGCGTTCCCCCTTCGTCGTGTCGGAGCCGAGCGGATCCGACGTGGTGCGGCACGAGGCCGCATGTTCATGCGGCGCGACCGGCGGCGATCTCGAGCAGTTCTCGGGCATGCGCGAGCCCGCTCTCGGAATCGGAGAGCCCCGACAGCAGCCGAGCCATCTCGGCCTCGCGCTCGACGCCCGTGAGCTGCCGCACGCTCGACGCCGTGACGGCGCCGTCAGTGCCCTTGACCACGCTGAGGTGGTTCGTGGCGAATGCCGCGACCTGCGCGAGGTGCGTCACGACGATCACCTGCGAACGTTCGGCGAGGCGCGCGAGACGACGACCGATCTCGATCGCGGCCGCACCGCCGACTCCGGCGTCGACCTCGTCGAACACGAAGGTGGGAACCGGGTCGGTGCCGGCGATCACGACCTCGATGGCGAGCATCACCCGGGAGAGCTCACCGCCCGACGCGCCGCGCGCGACCGGTCGCGGCTCGGTGCCGGGGTGGGGTCGCAACAGGATCGCGACCTGATCGCGCCCGTGCGCAGTCGGTTCGTCGTTGAGTTCGAGGCTGACGCTGAGTGCCGCATCGGGCATCGCCAGGGCCGCGAGCTCGCGGGTCACCGCATCGGCGAGCCGCGCGGCAGCCTCGGTGCGAAGCTCGGTGAGTCGAGTCGCGAGTCGATCGACCTCGGCCTCGAGTTCGACGACCGCGGCCTCGAGCTCGTCGATGCGCTCGTCGTCGCCGTCGAGCTCGACGAGCCGCAACCCGCCGTCACGACGGAAGTCGAGGACGTCGTCGAGCGAACCGCCGTGGCGACGGATGAGCGCGGCGAGCACCGCGCGCCGTTCCTGCACGATCTCGAGCTCGCGCGCCCCGTCGGCGTCGAGCCCCGCGAGGTACCCGGCGAGTTCGGCCGCCGCGTCGGCGAGCAGGAAGCCGGCGTTCGTGAGCGCCTCGGCGATCGGCGCGAGTGCTGGATCGTGGCCGACCACCTTGTCGAGGTGCCGCCGTGCCGCCTCGACGAGGGTGACGCTGTCGGGTGCGTCGTCGACGACCTCGTCGGCCGACACGAGCGCGCGCGCCTGCGCGGCCGCGACGCGCAGGTCTTCGAGGTTCGAGAGCCGATCGGCTCGTTCGGCCAGTTCGGCGTCTTCGCCGGGCTGCGGATCGGCCGCTTCGACCTCGTCGAGATCTGCGCGCAACGCTTCGGCCTCGCGTGCTCGTGCATCGTGCGCCTCGCGAAGGCGAGCGAGTTCGGCAGCATCGGCCCGCCAGGTCGTGAAGGCGGCACGATACGCCTCGAGCGCATCGTGCAGCGCCGGCCCCGCGAACCGGTCGAGCGCCTCGCGCTGGGCCGCCGTGGACCGCAGCCGCTGCTGATCGGCCTGGCCGTGCACGACGACGAGTTCGCCGCCGAGTTCGCCGAGCACGCCGACCGGCGCACTGCGCCCGCCCACGACGGCCCTGCTGCGCCCCTCGGACGACACCGATCGCCCGAGCAGCAGCTCACCCGCCTCGACCTCGCCGCCCGTCTCGGCGACGCGGTCGGCGATCACGCCGTCGTCGGGCACGAGCCACCGACCCTCGACCCACGCCTGCTTGGCGCCCGAACGCACCGCTCCCGCGTCGGAGCGAGCACCGAGCAGCAGCCCGAGCGCCGTGACGACCATCGTCTTGCCCGCGCCGGTCTCGCCGGTCACCGCGGTGAATCCGGACCCGAGCGGAAGGGTCGCCTCGGCGATGACCCCGAGGTCGCGGATGCCGAGCTCTTCAATCATCAGAGCCTTCAATCACGGCCCACCGGCCCTCTCCAGCCGGTGACCGGCAGCTGGAACTTGTTCACGAGTCGATCGGTGAACGGCGCCTCATGCAGGCGGGCGAGTCGAACGGGCACGTCGGACTTGCGCACGATGACCCGCGCGCCGGGCGGCAGGTCGAACGTGCGGCGACCGTCGCACCAGATGACCGCCGACGTCTCGGTTCGCTCGAGCACCTCGACCACGAGCGACGACTCGGGGCCGACGACGAGCGGCCGGGCGAAGAGCGCGTGCGCGCTGAGCGGCACGAGCAGGAGAGCTTCGACGCTCGGCCACACGATCGGCCCGCCACCCGAGAATGAGTACGCGGTCGAACCGGTCGGCGTCGACATCACGACACCGTCGCAGCCGAACGACGACAGGGGCCGCCGATCGACCTCGATGACGACCTCGAGCATGCGCTCGCGCTCGGCCTTCTCGACCGTGGCCTCGTTGAGCGCCCAGCTCTCGTAGACCACCTCGGCGCCGACCTTGGCCCGCACCGAGATCGTCATGCGCTCTTCGACGGAGTAGTCGCGCGCGAGCGCTCGGGCGATCGTGTACCCGAGGTCGTCGCGCTCGCTCTCGGCGAGGAACCCGACGTGGCCGAGGTTCACGCCCAGGAGGGCGACGGGCACCTCGCGCACGATCTCGGCGGCGCGCAGGATCGTGCCGTCGCCGCCGAGCACGATGACGAGCTCGATGCGGCCGGGATCGATGTCTTCGAAGCGCGCGACGCCGCCGTCGAGCTCGGGGACATGCTCGTGCACGTCCTCCCACTGCTCGGAGGCGATCACGGGCACCGCACCGGCGGCGATCAGCTGCGTGCACACCTCGCCCGTCGCTTCGAGCGCGGATCGTCGACCGGTGTGCGAGACGACCAGGAAGTGCCGTGCGTCATTCACGCGTGCGCTCCTCCTGCCAGTTCGTCGACCCGACCTGACCATTCTGTCGGATTCGCGCCCCCGATCGTGCTGAGATGCACGAGGTACTCGAGGTTTCCGTGACCGCCGGCGATTGGGGAGGACAAGACGCCGGCGGTGCCGAGACCGACGTCGAACGCCGCCCAGAGCACGTTCATGACCGCCTCGGAGCGCAGCTGGGCGTTGCGCACGACCCCCTCGCGCACTCCCCCGCGCCCGACCTCGAACTGCGGCTTCACGAGCAGCACGAAGTCGGCATCGTCGACGGCGGTCGCGCGCAGCGCGGGCAGCACCGTCGTGAGCGAGATGAACGAGAGATCGGCCGTGACGAGCGATGGACGCTCGTCGACGCCGGTGAGCCTCGCGAGCGTCGCGGCGTCGAGGTTGCGCACGTTGCACCCCTCGACGAGCACGAGCCCTGGCGCACCGATGAGCTCGCGCGCGAGCTGCCCGTGACCGACGTCGACCGCGAGCACGGTGCGTGCCCCGCGCTCGAGCAGCACCTGGCTGAAGCCGCCGGTCGAGGCGCCGGCGTCGAGCGCGACGCGCCCGGCGGGACTCACGTCGAAGCCGTCGAGTGCGGCGATGAGCTTGTGCGCGGCCCGACTCACATAGTGATCGGATGCCGCGACCGCGAGTTCGGCGTCGTCGCCGACCTTCTGCGACGCCTTGACGACCGGGCGGCCGTCGACGGTCACCTCGCCGGCGGCGATGAGCGTCGCCGCGTGCGTGCGCGAGCGCGCGAGTCCACGGGCGGCCAGTGCCGCGTCGAGGCGCTGTTCTGCCATCGCTCAGCGAGCGGCGTGCGGGTCGGACTGCTCGAGCTCGACGCGAAGGCGGTCGGCGAGGGCCTGGTAGCCGGGCGCTCGCTCGTCGAGCGGCTGCTGCTCGATGTCGAGAATCGCCTGTGCGGCGGCATCGGATGCCCCGGCCGCGCCGTCGCGCGCCGCCCGGGGTCGTGCTCGGCCGACGGTCGCCTGCCCTCGGCAGCGGAGTCGGTCTCCTCGTCAGTGCTCACCCGACAACGCTACCCCGTGCCCGCGACGAGTCGCCCACGCACACGCGCTCCGCACGCACCCGGGCTCCGCGAGGCGCCGCTCACGCGTACAGGCGCTCCGGAACGTCGAGCACGTGGATCGCCACTCCCGACTCCCAGATCACCGTGCACGCCGCACGCAACAGGTCGAGTCCGCCGGCACCCTCGTCGATGATGCGCACGCGATTGCCCTCGAGCAGCACGCGAGCGCCACCGACCCGCACGGCCCCGCCGCGCACCCGCTCGGAGACGCGGATACGGCTGATGCAGCTCACGCAGGTCGCCGAGGATGAAGTCGGGCCGGCTGGCCGCGTCGGCGGCGAGCAGCTGCTTCGCACGGTCGATGCCGGTCAGCACGACCGCGCTGGCCATGCCCGCGCGATTCGCACCCAGGATGTCGGTGTCGAGGCGATCGCCCACGACGAGCGGCGACGCCGCGTCGAACCGGCGCCGGGCCTCGTCGAAGATCGGCGTCTCGGGCTTGCCCGCGACGAGCGGAAAGCGCCCGACGGCGGTGTGCACGGCCGACACGAGCGTGCCGTTGCCGGGCGCGATGCCACGGGCGACCGGAATCGTCCAGTCCATGTTGGTCGCGATCCACGGGATTCCCGGCGTCGCGGCATCCGGACCGCCGTTCGCATTCAGGGCGAATGCCGCCTCGGCGAGGTGGGTCCATGCGATGTCGGGCGCGAACCCCTGCACGACCGCGTCGGGAGCGTCGTCTGCGGAACGCGTGACGCGATATCCGCGCTTCTCGAGTTCGGTGACGATGCCCTCGCCGCCGACCACGAGCACGAGCGCGCCCGGCGACACCTGCTCGTCGAGCAGGTGCATCGCCGCCTGCGGCGAGGTGACCACGTCATGCGGCGTGACCTCGAGTCCGAGTTCGGCGAGATGGCGGGCGACGGATGCATCGCTCCGCGAGGCGTTGTTCGTGATGTAGCCGACCGGGCGGTCGGCCTTCACCCGGTTGAGGCTCTCGACCGCGTGCGGGATCGCGTGGGGTCCGGCGTAGACCACCCCGTCGAGATCGGCGAACACGGCGTCGACGCCCGTGAGGGGCGTCGACGGCTCAGTGCGAGCTCGGAACAGCGCCATCGCGCGGGTCCTCGTTCGACTCGGCCTCGAGCGCCTCGCCCTCGGCGATGACCGCTGCGACGTCGTCCTCGAGCACCGCGCCGGGGTCGTCGTCGGCGGGCTCAGCTTCGGCCGGAGCCTCGGAATCGGCGTCGGCGCGCCGGCGTGTCGGCCTCGGCTCGGCTCACGGCACTCGGTCTCAGCGTCGGCTTCGGTGTCGACGGGGCTTCGGGCGCAGCGCCAGCAGGCGCCTCGATGCCGCCCTCTTCCTCGATCTCGAAGATCTCGACGGTCTCGTCCTCGGCCGGACCACCGAGCGCCGCCTCGGCGCGAACCACGCGGGCACGCCAGTCGGCGGCCTCACCGGTGCGCCCGAGCTCGTCGAGCACCTCGGCATATGCCGAGAACAGGGCGGGGCTGTACGAGAAGGCGCGATCGGGGTCGAGCTGCGGAATCTCGAGCTCGGCAAGGGCGAGTTCGGGCTGGCCCTGGTCGAGTCGAGCGCCCGACATCGCGATGGCGAGGCTCACCTGCACGGCGACGGGCAGTTCGGCCCGATCGACCGCACGACCGACCTCGAGTGCGCGGTCGGGACGACCGACGCCGCGCTCGCTGTCGACCATGAGCGGAAGCTGGTCGTTGCTGCCCGAGATCCGGCGATACGTGCGGAACTCGCGCAGCGCGAGGGCGAAATCCCCCGTCGCGTAGGCGGTGATCGCGAGCGTCTCGCGGACGACGGCGATGCGGCCCGCGCGGCGCGCAGCTGAGATCGCATGCTGGTGCGCGAGTTCGGGATCCTCATCGAGAAGCTCGGATGCCGCGACCAGGTGCCGGGCGACCCAGTCCGCGTTCTCCTTGCTGAGCGTCTTCAGTTCGGCGCGGGCGCCCTTGTCGAGGTCGCGCGGTTGGATGCGCTCGGGAATCTCCGGGGCATCGTGGTGCGGCCTGACGGCGAGATCCGAGGCACCGTAGCGCTCGCGCGATGCATCATCGGTGCGCGCGCTCGAGCGGTCGTCGCCTCGCCGGTCGCCATAGGGCTTCCGGTCGCGGTCACCGATGCGGACGCTTGCGTCACGGTCACCGTACGGCTTGCGGTCACGGTCGCCGTAGGGCCGGCTGTCACGGTCACCGTACGGCTTCCGGTCGCCATAGGGCTTGCGGTCACCCGACTGCGGCCGGCTGTCACGGTCACCGTACGGCTTGCGGTCACCGTAGGGCTTGCGGTCACCGGACTGCGGCCGGCTGTCACGGTCACCGTAGGGCTTGCGGTCGCCTGGCTTGCGAGCCGGCTGTCACGGTCACCGTACGGCTTGCGGTCGCCATAGGGCTTGCGGTCACCCGACTGCGGCCGGCTGTCACGGTCACCGTACGGCTTGCGGTCACCATAGGGCTTCCGGTCACCCGACTGCGGCCGGCTGTCACGGTCACCGTACGGCTTGCGGTCACCATAGGGCTTCACGGTCACCCGACTGCGGCCGGCTGTCACGGTCACCATACGGCTTGCGGTCACCATACGGCTTCCGGTCACCCGACTGCGGCCGGCTGTCACGGTCACCGTACGGCTTGCGGTCACCATACGGCTTACGGTCACCAGACTGCGGCCGGCTGTCACGGTCACCGTACGGCTTGCATCGCGTCACCAGACTGCGGCCGGCTGTCACCGTCGCGGCTTCCGGTCACCATGGGGCCTGCGATCACGGTCCCCGACGGCTTGCGGTCACCGCTCGCGGAAGAGCGGTTCGCGCCACGGTCGCCATATGACTTCGTTGTCTGGCGATCATCGCGGCCGCTCTTGCCTGCCGGCGGGCGGCCGGTCGAGC
>CAWILI010000011.1:0-11999 GCA_963836825.1 uncultured Actinomycetota bacterium | reverse complement strand
AACGGTCGTGAGACGTCGTCGACGCACGCCGACGCTCCGGCCGAGGGCGCTGACGTCGAGGTCTGATCCTCAGCACGAAACCAGCGGATGCCCCGCCCGAGACTTCGGGCGGGGCATCCGTCGTTTCGCCTTCGACTGGCCGGGGCCGTCACGCCTACGCCCCGACGTGACGCGAATCGACCCTCCACCCGGTGCGGAGGGTCGATTCGCGTCATCTGGCGAGACCGGCTCGCCGCTCGTGCGAGCGGGAGCCGCGGTTGCGTGTCAGGTCAGCGGCTGGAAGCTGCTGCGCCGTACGGCCTGCTCGTTCTCGGCGACGGCGCGGCGTGCCTCGCGGCGGAGCGCGGTGAGCTGCGCGAGCTCGTCGCGCGTGGGGCGGGCGGCGGTGCGCGCCGCGCCCCAACGCTCGAGGGCGCGGCCGGCGCGGATGGCGAGGATCGCCAGTCCGGCGGGCATCACGCGACGCGACGCCGACCCTCCGATGGTTGCGGTGTTCATGGTCATTCCTCCTTCGGTGGGGTGTCGGCAGTGGGTTCTCCGCGCACGAGCGGGAACGCGTTGATATGGATCTGCACCGGGCGTGAGCCCGGCGACGGCGTCTTCTTGTAGGCGTCGATGTACGTCTTGAGCACCGCGTCGATGTCGGTGACGAGCCCGTGCAACTGGTCGGGCGTGAGGCGCAGGTTGATGGTGTCCGATGTCGCGATGTCGAGCCAGTCGGCCCCGAACACCTGCTCGCCCTCGGCGACGAACTCCCGGAAGTTCTGCTCGCGATTGCGGAACCACTCGTCTTCGACGAGCTTGACGGCGAGGCGCTCGGCACTGCCGGGCGGCAGTGAGCGGGCGTCGGGGATCGCGATCGAGCCCGGGCGACGCTCCCACCAGCGCTCGCGACCCTTGCCGCGGGTCTCGTCTTCGCGCACGAGGCCCGCGCGCTCGAGCTGGCGCAGGTGGTAGCTCGTGGCACCGCTCGACTCGCCGAGCCGTGCGGCGAGTCCGCTGGCGGTGAGCGGGCCGTAGGCCGAGAGCTCGTCGTAGATGCGCACCCGCAGGGGGTGCGCGAGGCTCTTCAGGCTCTCGCTCGTGAGCACGTGGTCGATGCCGGGGTGCCGCGTGCTGCTCGGCTGTGCGTCGAGGTCGTTCGCCTCTGTGTCATCCATGTTGCAAAGATATCGCTGCAAAGAAATGTTTGCAAGGATTTCTTTGCAACTCGCCGAAGCGAGTGCGAATCGGCAGGCAGCGGGGAGCGCGGTCAGCGCTCGAGCAGCGGCAGCAGCCGGTAGGGGATGAGCTCGCCCATGGCGAGCGACGTCTCGGTGCGCTCGACGCCGTCGATCGCGAGGATCTCGCGGTCGATGCGGAACAGGTCGTGCGCGTCGCGGCACACGAGCCGCACGAGCAGGTCGATCGAGCCGGTGATGCCGTGCGCCTGGATCACCTCGGGGATGCGGGCGATCTCGTCGACCACCTCGGAGAGCACGCGCTGTCGCACGTGCACCGACACGTACGCCTCGAGCGGGTACCCGAGCGGCGCCGGGTCGATGCTGCGTTCGAACGAGAGGAAGGCACCGGATGTCTCGAGCCGGGCCAGTCGCGCCTGCACGGTGTTGCGCGAGAGCCCGAGGCGCTCCGCGAGCGCGACCACGGTCGCCCGCGGATCGCGGGCGAGGGCCGCGAGCAGGGCTCGATCGACGGTGTCGTAACCGCTCATAACGCCACACGATAGCACGGTGACGGCCCTCGAGATTGGGCAACATGCTCAACGCGCTCGAGCCTGCTTGAGCTGTGTGACACATGGACGTACCCTCGAAGTATCCGGCAGAGCCGCCGGGCGCGGGCAGCCCAAAAGGTACACCGCCGAAAGCGAGGATCGACGATGACCCCATCCGACCGAGACGCGACCGGGCTCCTGACCCGGCCTGAGCCCATGGTGCAGCTCGTCACCCCCACTGGTGAGCGCCGCGCGAACGCCGAGTTCGACCCGTGGATCGCCGACATCGACCTGGCGGCCATCGGGCGCCTCTACCGCGACATGACGATCGTGCGCCGCATCGACTCCGAGGCCACCGCGTTGCAGCGTCAGGGAGAACTCGGCCTGTGGCCGCCGCTCGCCGGCCAAGAGGCCGCGCAGATCGGATCGGCTCGCGCCCTGCGCGACGACGACTTCGCCTTCTCGAGCTACCGCGAGCACGCGGTGGCGTGGTGCCGGGGCGTCCAGCCGGCCGAGATGCTGAGCGTCTGGCGCGGCACGGCGGCGTCCGGGTGGAACCCCTACGAGCACGGCATGGCCGTGCCGCAGATCATCATCGGCGCGCAGGCGCTGCACGCCACCGGGTACGCCATGGGCCTCGCCTGGGAGGGCTGCGATGCGGCATCCATCGCGTACTTCGGCGACGGCGCCACGAGCGAGGGAGACGTGAACGAGGCGCTCGTGTTCGCGTCGAGCTTCGACGCGCCCGTCGTGTTCTTCTGCCAGAACAACCAGTGGGCGATCTCCGAGCCGGTCGGCCTGCAGTCCAAGCAGCCGCTCGCGCGGCGTGCCGACGGCTTCGGCATGCCGGGCGTCCGCGTCGACGGCAACGACGTGCTCGCCGTGCTCGCCGCCACCCGCATCGCACTCGACCGCGCGCGTCGTGGCGAGGGCCCGACGTTCATCGAGGCCGTGACCTACCGCATCGGCCCGCACACCACCGCCGACGACCCCAAGCGCTACCGCTCCGACGACGAGATCGCCGACTGGCGCGAGCGCGACCCGCTGGCGCGCGTGCTCGCCCTGCTCGAGGCGTCGGGGGTCGACTCCGCCGGCCTCGAGCGCGAGGTCGCCGCCGACGCCGACCGCGCGGCCGCCGAGCTGCGCGCCGCGATCACGACGCTCGCCGACCCCGAGCCGCTGACGGTGTTCGACAACGTCTACACCGAGCCGAACACCCACCTCGCGCGACAGCGCGACCACTACACGCGCTACCTCGCGATGTTCGACGAGCCGGGTGCCGGGGCATCCGACCGCACCGAAGGAACCACCCGATGACGACCCTGACCCTCGCGAAAGCCCTCAACGCCGGTCTTCGGCGCGCCCTCGCCGACGACGAGAAGGTCGTGCTCATGGGCGAGGACATCGGCACCCTCGGCGGCGTGTTCCGCGTCACCGACGGGCTGAAGGCCGAGTTCGGCGCCAATCGCGTCGTCGACTCGCCGCTGTCCGAGGCGGGCATCGTCGGCACCGCCGTCGGGCTCGCGTACCGCGGGTTCCGCCCGGTCGTCGAGATCCAGTTCGACGGCTTCATCTACCCCGGCTTCGACCAGATCGTCGCCCAGGTGGCGAAGCTGCACTACCGCTCGCGCGGCAACGTGCGCATGCCCATCACGATCCGCGTGCCCTTCGGCGGCGGCATCGGCGCGGCAGAGCACCACTCCGAGTCGCCCGAGGCGTACTTCGCGCACACCGCCGGCCTGCGCGTCGTGGCGTGCTCGAACCCCGCCGACGCGTACATGATGGTGCGCCAGGCGATCGCGAGCGACGACCCCGTGATCTTCTTCGAGCCGAAGCGCCGCTACCACGTCAAGGGCGAGGTCGACGAGTCGGCGAGCCTCGCCGACGCGCCGCCGATGGGTGTCGCGACGACGGTGGCCACCGGCCGCGACGTGACGCTCGTGACCTACGGCGCGCTCGTGCAGACCGCGCGCGACGCGGCGATCGCCGCGGCCGAAGACGGCATCTCGATCGAGGTCATCGACCTGCGCTCGCTCGCGCCGGTCGACTACGCCACGGTCGCGGCATCCGTGCGCCGCACCGGGCGGCTCGTCATCACGCACGAGGCCGGGCAGCAGGGCGGCGTCGGCGCCGAGGTCGCCGCGTCGATCACCGAACGCTGCTTCGAGTACCTCGAGGCCGCGCCCGTGCGCGTCACCGGACACGACATCCCCTACCCGCCCGCGAAGCTCGAGCGCCACCACCTGCCCGACCTCGACCGCATCCTCGACGGGGTCGACCGCGTGATGGGCCGCCCGAACTCGTTGAGCGGAGTCGAGGCGTGAGCGGCATGATCAAGGAGTTCCCGCTTCCCGACCTCGGTGAGGGCCTCACCGAGAGCGAGATCGTCGCCTGGCGCGTCGCCGTCGGCGACCGCGTCGAGCTCAACCAGATCATCGCCGACGTCGAGACCGCCAAGGCCGTCGTCGAGCTGCCGTCGCCGTACGCCGGCGTCATCACCGCGCTGCACGCCGCCGAGGGCGAGACGATCGACGTCGGCGCGCCGCTGTTCTCGTGCGACACGGGCGAGCCGGTCGCCGAATCGGATGTCCCTGCCACGCCCGAGGCGTCGGCCGAGGCCGCCGCATCAGCCGAGGCCGCCGCATCGGCCGTGCAGGCGGCGCTCACCACGCCGGCAGTCGACACGGCCGACGCCGCGCCCGGGCCGAACCTCGTCGGCTACGGCGCCGCCGCCGAGAGCGGGCCCGAAGCGGCGCGCCCGCGCCGGGCTGCACTCGTCGCCGGTGGCCACGGCGCCCGTCGAGACCGCACCGCCGCACATCGCGGCGCACGACGCCACCGTCACCGAGGTCGAACCGCTCGCCGAGCGACCGCGTTCGACCCCGCCGGTGCGCAAGCTCGCCCGCGACCTCGGCGTCGACCTCGAGACCGTCACCGGCACGGGGGAGCGCGGGCTCATCACCCGCGACGACGTCGAGGCAGCGGCATCCGCTTCGTCGTCGTCCGAGCGCGTCTCGGCCCGCTCGGAGTCGCGTCGGCGAGTTCCTGCCCGAGTCGACGCGCCCAGCCGACGTCGCCGGCCGCAGCAGCCGCCCGCCGAGACCCGCATCCCGATCCGCGGCGTGCGCAAGCACACCGCCGCGGCGATGGTGCGCAGCGCGTTCACCGCGCCGCACGTCACCGAGTTCCTCACGGTCGACGTCACGGCGACGATGCAGTTGCTGCGCGGCATCCGCGACGACCGCGCCTTCGCCGGGCCACAAGGTCACCCCGCTCGCCGTCGTCGCGAAGGCGCTGTGCATCGCCGCGCGTCGCACCCCCGAGGTGAACGCCCGATGGGATGAGGAGGCGCAGGAGATCGTGCAGTTCGGCGGCGTGAACCTCGGCATCGCCGCGGCGACCGAACGCGGGCTCGTCGTGCCGAACATCAAGGGCGCCGAGGCGATGACCCTCGTCGAGCTCGCCGACGCGATCACCGCTGCTCGCCGACACGGCGCGTGCCGGCCGCACCCAGCCCGCCGACCTCGGCGGCGGCACGATCTCGATCACGAACATCGGCGTGTTCGGCATCGACGCGGGCACCCCGATCCTCAACCCGGGTGAGGCGGCGATCCTCGCCATGGGCGCCGTGCGACGCCAGCCGTGGGAGTACCAGGGCGAGATCGCGCTGCGCGAGCTCATGACGCTGAGCCTGTCGTTCGACCATCGACTGGTCGACGGCGCGCAGGGCTCGCGGTTCCTCGCCGACATCGGCGCGATCCTGCGCGAGCCCGGCATCGCCCTGACGATGGCGTGACCTGCACGCCTCGAGTCGCCCGAGTCCATTCACGGACTCGGGCGACTCGAGGGTGTGGCGGGCGACGATCGGCGGCAGGATGTGTGCATGGACGGACGCAGCATCCTCTTCCCCGCCGACACCGCCGACGACCTCGCCGGGACGGCCTTCATCCACGTCGACGACCAGCTGGTCGGCACCTACGCGACCGACGACTTCGCGAGCGCCGTGCGGCTGCTCGATGCGGTCGCGGTCGTCGCCGACGAGCTGAACCACCACCCCGAGGTGCGCCTCGGCTGGGCGCACATCGAGTTCGAGGTCTGGTCGCACGACGTCGGCGGGGTCACCTCGCGCGACCTCGCGCTCGCGCGGCGCATCGGCGAGCTGGCGACCGAGCAGGGTGCGCGCCCGGGCAACTGAGACCGCCGACGACGCATCGCGCTCGCGGCATCGAGCGCGGCACTGACGCGCCAGGTCGGCTCGCCGTCACGCGAGCGTGTAGATGCGCTCCTCGATGTCGGCGCCGCGCGCGTTGGCGAAGCTCACCTCGGTGCCGACCTGCGTGAAGCCGAGCTTCTCGAGCACGGCGATCGAGCCGGCGTTGTCGGCCGCCACGCGTGCGCGCACCGGGCGCTCGGCGTGCGCTTCGAGGAAGAGCCGCATGGCGCGCGTCGCGATGCCCTCGCCCCAGTGGGCGCGATCGACCCAGTAGGTGATCTCGGCGGTGCCCTCGTCGACCCAGCGGGCGACACTGCCCACGATGTCGCCGTCGGCCCGGATGGTGCGGGCGTCGACGCCCGCGTCGGAGAGCAGCCGGTGCCAGTGCGCGTCGAACATCGCACGATCGGTGGGATCGGGCGGCGTGAACGCGGCCATGTGCACGGCGACATCGTCTTGTTCGATCAGGAACAGCGCGTCGAGATCGCCCGCGCGGGTCGCGCGCAGGGTCACGACATGAGGCTTGCCCATGCCATCTCCTCCAGGATGCCGCGGACGGTGCCGTCGGCGGGTCTGCGCCCGGGGATGCGGGCGCTGTGCGGAGTGGAGTTCAGCAGTCCGAAGGCGGCGTGTGCCCGGACCCTGAGCTCCTCTTCGGCCCGATCGGGCCGGAGTCGCGAGAGGGTGTCGACCCAGTGCTCGACGTACTGGCGCTGCATCAGCCGCACGTCGTGCTTCGTGCCGGCGTCGAGCTGCTCGAGCTCGCGATCCTGCACGAGGATGACGTCGGCTTCGGCGAGAGCGAAGTCGACGTGGAACGAGATGAGCGAGCGAAGGGCGGATGCCGCTTCGGGGGCCGTTGCGATGACGCCCTCGGCGCCGCTGAGCAGGGTGGAGCTCGCGTCGGAGAGGATCGCGGCGAGCACCGCCGACTTGCCCGCGAAATGCCGGTAGACCGCCGGCCCCGACACGCCTGCCGCTGCGCCGAGGTCTTCGATGGTGACGCCCGCGTAGCCGCGCTCGGCGAACAGCGTCGCCGCGGACTCGAGGATCGCGGCGCGACGGTCGGCCTTCTGGCGCCCGCGCTCGGTGAGCGTGGGGACGCCGTGGGCGTCGTCGGCATCGAGTGCGCTTGCCATGTCGGTTATTGCTCGCTAACATCGGGAATCGAGTTAGTGAACACTAACCGAAATCACGCGCCGACCACAAGTGGGGCGCGCCGTCGACGCAGACAGGCGGGGCAGATGTCCATCCTCCACTCGAACCTCGATCCCGCGAGCGAGGCGGCGCAGGCGAATCAGGCCGGCCACGCCGAACTCGTCGCCGAACTGCGCGCCAGGCTCGCCGCCGCCGAACTCGGCGGGCCCGAGGCATCCCGCGACCGTCACGTGGCACGCGGCAAGCTGCTGCCCCGCGACCGGGTCGCGCGCCTGCTCGACGAGGGAAGTCCGTTCCTCGAGGTCGCCCCGCTCGCCGCCGAAGGGCTCTACGGCGGCGACTCGCCGGGCGCCGGCATCATCACGGGCGTCGGGCTCGTGCACGGCCGGGCGGTCATGGTCGTCTGCAACGACGCCACCGTCAAGGGCGGCACCTACTACCCGATGACCGTCAAGAAGCACCTGCGCGCACAGGAGGTGGCGAAGGAGCAGCGCCTGCCGTGCGTGTACCTCGTCGACTCGGGCGGCGCGTTCCTGCCGCTGCAGGACGAGGTGTTCCCCGATCGCGAGCACTTCGGCCGCATCTTCTTCAACCAGGCGCAGCTCTCGTCGATGCGCATCCCGCAGCTCGCCGCGGTGCTCGGCTCCTGCACCGCGGGCGGCGCCTACGTGCCCGCGATGAGCGACGAGAGCGTGATCGTGCGGGGCCAGGGCACGATCTTCCTCGGCGGCCCGCCCCTCGTGAAGGCGGCGATCGGCGAGGTCGTCACTCCCGAAGAGCTCGGCGGCGGCGAACTGCACTCGCGCGTCTCGGGCGTCACCGACCACCTCGCCGACGACGACGAGCACGCCCTCGAGCTGGTGCGCGACATGGTCGCGACCCTGCCCGAGCCGGCGCCGCGCGCCTGGGCGGTGCGCGAGCCGCGCCCGCCGGCCGTCGACCCCGCCGACCTCACGGCCGCGGTCCCCGTCGACGTGCAGCAGCCCTACGACGTGCGCGAGGTCATCGCGCGGCTCGTCGACGGCAGCGAGTTCGGCGAGTTCAAGCCCGACTACGGCGACACGCTCGTCACCGGCTTCGCCCACATCGACGGGCACCCGGTCGGCATCATCGCGAACAACGGCGTGCTGTTCAGCGAATCGGCGATGAAGGGCGCGCACTTCATCGAGCTGTGCGACCAGCGGGGCATCCCGCTCGTGTTCCTGCAGAACATCTCGGGCTTCATGGTCGGCCGCGACGCCGAGGCGGGCGGCATCGCCAAGCACGGCGCGAAGATGGTCACCGCGGTCGCCACGACGCGCGTGCCGAAGTTCACCGTCGTCATCGGCGGGTCGTTCGGCGCCGGCAACTACTCGATGTGCGGCCGGGCGTACTCGCCGCGGTTCCTGTGGATGTGGCCCAACGCCCGCATCTCGGTGATGGGCGGCGAGCAGGCGGCGTCGGTGCTCGCGACCGTCAAGCGCGACCAGCTCGCGATCAAGGGCGAGCAGTGGTCGGCCGAGGCCGAGCAGGCGTTCAAGCAGCCGATCCGTGCCCAGTACGACGACCAGGGCAGCCCCTACCACTCGACGGCGCGGCTCTGGGACGACGGCATCATCGACCCCGCCGACACCCGCACGGTGCTCGCGCTGGCGCTCGAGCTCGCGAGCCGCACCCCGCTGCCCGAGCCGGCGTTCGGCCTCTTCCGCATGTAGTGCGTGTCAGCGACGCGGATCAGCTCGATGTCGCGGCCGCGCGCCTCGACCGCGCGCACGGCCCCTCGACCCCGCCGTTCCACGGCGTGCCGTGGCCGGGCAGCACCCACGTGGCGTCGAGCCCCGCGAGGCGGTCGCAGCGACGCGAGTGCGCTCGGCGGGGTCGTCGGTGAACGGAGCCGGCTGCGGGCCGGCTGCGCCGGTGAGCACGTGCCGCGTGGTGAGCGCATCACCGACGAACACGGCGTCGGCGGCGGGCACGTGGACGGCGATGCTGCCGGGGGAGTGGCCGGGCATGCCGATGATGTGCGGCGCCCCGGGAAGATCGAGCACGTCGCCGTCGCGCACGGTGACGACCTCGGCGAGGTGCGTCGTGCGCACGCCGCCGTGGGTGAGCGCGTACCAGAGGAACCTCGCGGTCGCGCCGAGCTTCACGTGACCCCACTCGGGCTTGGTCGACACCTCGCCGCGAGCGCGCGCCGCGTCGGCCTCGTGCACGTACACGGGAACGCCGTGGTCGCGGCGCAGTCGCTCGGCGAAGCCGATGTGGTCGGTGTCGCCGTGGGTGAGCACGACGCCGCGGATGTCGCCGATCGAGCGGCCCATCGCGGTCAGCTCGGCGGTGAGGTCGCGCCACTGCCCCGCGAGACCCGCGTCGATGAGCGTGATGCCGTCGGGGGTGTCGACGAGGTACACGGCGACGATGTCGTTGCCGATTCGGTGCAGGGATGGGCCGAGTCGCATCGGTCTTCCTCGCTTTCTCAGGTGTTGGTGGGTATGATGGCTAATATACATAGCCATCATGGCTATGGTCAATAGCCAACGCGAGATCGACCGGGGGAGCCCATGCCGACACCTGACCGCACGTCGCTCGACGAGATCGTCGCGGCGGGCCGCGAGCTCCTCGAGTCCGAGGGGCTCGCCGGGCTGACGATGCAGGCCGTCGCCACACGCGTCGGCGTGCGAGCGCCGTCGCTGTACAAGCGCGTGCGCAACCGGGCCGAGCTCGTCTCACGTGTCGCCGAGGCGACCGCGCGCGAGCTCGGGGAGCGTCTCGACGCCGCGGCTGTCGCGCGCACCCGATGCGCCGGCGCGGCTCATGGTGCTCGCGCGCACGTTCCGCGGGTTCGCGCACGAACGCCCCGCCGCGTTCGGCCTGTTGTTCGCGCCCGGCAGCGAGCTCGCGATCGACGCCGACGTGCTCGCGGGGTCGAGCGCGTCGATGCTGGCGGTCGCCGCCGAACTCTCGGGCCCCGATCACGCGCTCGACTCCGCCCGCACGCTCACGGCGTGGGCGTACGGGTTCGTCAGCATGGAGCTCTCGGGGGCGTTCCGCCTCGGCGGAGACGTCGAGCGCGCCTTCGAGTTCGGCGTCCATCGACTCGCCGAGGCCCTTGCCGCGCGACCTGCGTGACGGCCGCTCGACCCGCCACTTGTGGTTTCAGTTAATGGTCACTAACATGATTCCAGTTAGTGCGCGCTAACTGTATGGCGCGCGAGCGGCAGAGAGGCGCGAATGGTCACGCTCACGAGCACCCCCGATCCCGAGCGCACGACCAGTGGCCGCGACCGGGATGAGCGCCCCTTCTCGCGGGTGCTCGTCGCCAACCGCGGCGAGATCGCGGTGCGGGTGATCCGCACCCTGCGACGCCTCGGCATCCACTCGATCGCCGTGTACTCCGACGCCGACGCCGATGCCCCGCATGTGCGCCTCGCCGACGAGGCCGTGCACATCGGCCCGGCGCCCGCCACCGAGAGCTACCTCGATCCCGCCCGCATCGTCGAGGCCGCCCTGTCGACCGGCGCGCAGGCCGTGCACCCCGGGTACGGGTTCCTCTCCGAGCACGCGGGCTTCGCCCGCGCCTGCCGCGAGGCCGGCATCGTCTTCGTCGGCCCGGGCGATGAGGCCCTCGACGTCATGGGCGACAAGATCCGGGCCAAGCTGCACGTCGCGGCATCCGGCGTACCGATCGTGCCCGGCGTCGCCGACCCGTCGCTCGACGACGCCGGGCTCGTCGCCGCCGCCGAATCCGTGGGATTCCCGTTGCTCGTCAAGCCCTCGGCGGGCGGCGGCGGCAAGGGCATGCAGGTCGTCCGCGCGGCCGACGAGCTGGCCGCGGCGCTCGCCACGGCACGCCGGGTCGCGAGCGCCGCGTTCGGCGACGACACGCTGCTGCTCGAGCGCCTCATCGAGCGTCCGCGCCACATCGAGGTGCAGGTCCTCGCCGATGCGGCGGGCAACGTCGTGCACCTCGGCGAACGCGAGTGCTCGCTGCAGCGGCGTCACCAGAAGGTCATCGAAGAGGCGCCCTCGCCGCTGCTCGACGAGCAGACCCGCGAGCGCATCGGCCTCGCGGCCTGCGACGCCGCCCGCAGCGTCGGCTACCTCGGCGCGGGCACGGTCGAGTTCCTCGTCTCCGATGCCGCGCCCGACGAGTTCTTCTTCATCGAGATGAACACCCGCCTGCAGGTCGAGCACCCCGTCACCGAGCTCGTGACGGGCGTCGACCTCGTCGAACAGCAGCTCCGCGTCGCCGCAGGCGAGCCGCTCGCGTTCGGGCAGCAGCAGGTGCGGCTCCAGGGGCATGCCATCGAGGCGCGCGTCTACGCCGAGACGCCGCACCGCGGGTTCCTCCCGTCGACGGGGCCGGTCGTCGCCTGGCGAGCACCCGAGGGCGAGGGCGTGCGCGTCGACGCGGGCGTCCGCGAGGGCCAGCAGATCACGGCCGTACTACGACCCGATGATCGCCAAGGTCATCACGTTCGGTTCCGATCGTGCACAGGCGCTCGAACGGCTCGACCGTGCGCTCGCCGACACCGTCGTGCTCGGCGTCGACACGAACATCGCCTTCCTCCGGCGCCTGATCGCCGAGCCCGCGGTGCAGTCGGGTGCACTCGACACGGGGCTCATCGACCGCATGCCCGAGGGTCACGGCACCGACCCTGCGCCCGCGCTCATCGACGCGGCGGCACGCCGGTTCGCGCACGATGACGCCGACGAACGGCTCGCGGCACAGGCCGCCGGCCCCGCGGCGTGGCAATCGGCCATGGGCTGGCGCCCGGGTGGCGTCGCATGCGACCGAGGTGCTGATCGCCCCGCGCGATCATCCGCACGAGGTGCGCTCGGTCGCGGTCGCAGCCGACGGCTCGACGCGCGCGCTCGACGTCAGACGCCGAAACGGTCGTCCGCGTCGACGACGACGGCACCGTCTGGGTGCACCAC
>CAWILI010000010.1:0-46985 GCA_963836825.1 uncultured Actinomycetota bacterium | reverse complement strand
GCCCTCCGTTCGCACCAGCGCGCGGTCGCCGCCCAGGAGTCGGGCGCGTTCGACGCCGAGCTCGTGCCGGTCGAGGTGCCGGGCCGGCGCGGCAGCGTCGTCGTGGAGCGCGACGAGCATCCCCGCGCCGACACGTCGCTCGAGGCGCTCGCCGCCCTCCGTCCGGTGCTGCGTCGGGCGGATGCCGCGGCCACCGTCACCGCGGGCAACTCGAGTGGGCAGAACGACGCGGCCGCGGCGTGCATCGTGACGACGCCCGAGCGGGCCGCCGCCCTCGGACTCACGCCGATGCTCCGGCTCGTGTCGTGGGCGGTGGCGGGCAACGAGCCGCTGCGGTTCGGGGTCGCGCCGGTGCCCGCGGCGAACCTCGCGCTGGAGCGCGCCGGCATCCGCTTCGACGACCTCGACGTGATCGAGCTCAACGAGGCGTTCGCGGTGCAGGTGCTCGCCTGCCTCGCCGACTGGGGCGTCGACGCCGAGGACCCGCGGCTCAACCCGCGCGGGAGCGGCATCTCGATCGGGCATCCGATCGGCGCCACCGGCATCCGCATGCTCGCGACCCTCGCGCACGAGCTGCCCGCGCTCGACGGGTCGCTCGCCCTCGAGACGATGTGCATCGGCGGCGGCCAGGCGCTCGCGGCGGTGTTCGAGCGCGTGTGAGCCCGCACCGGCATCCGCGGGCGCACGTCACCCGCATTCGCGGATACTGGGAGGAGTCGCAGGACGTCGGCCTCGGGGCCGGCGACCGGAGGGAGCCACGGTGGACTGGTCGGATGATGACGTCGACGCCGTGATCGACGCGTGGTCGGAGATCCTGCCCGACCTCGACCTGACCCCGCTCGACGTGATGTCGCGCCTGCGTCGGGTGGCCCGCGACCTGCACGGGATCCGGGAGGCCGCGTTCGCCGCGGCCGGGCTTCGCGCGTGGGAGTTCGACATCCTCTCGAACCTGCGGCGGGCACCGGGCGAGTCCATGACGCCGTCGCAGCTGTCGGCGATCACGAGCACGGCGACGGCGACCGCGACCTACCGCGTCGATCGCCTCGTCGCCCGCGGGATGGTGGCCCGCACCGACCATCCCGACGACCTGCGGTCGCGGCTCGTGACGCTCCTGCCCGAGGGTCGCACCCGGGTGGATGCCGCGATGCGGCAGCTCGTCGCGGCGGAGGAGGAGCTCATCCGCGGCCTCGACCGTTCGCAGGTCGCCACCGTCGTCGAGGCGTTGCGCACGATCGCGACGGTGTCGTCGAAGGCGTCGCCGCGCCCGGGCGCACGACGGCCCCGCTAGTTAGTCCACGAACCGCCGGGTGGGCGTGCGCGTCGTCGCGATCGCGGTGTTGAGCAGCGACTCGGTGCCGTTGTCGAGGTACCCGAAGGTCTGCTGGTGCTCGAAGTACTTCTCGGCGGCGACCACGGGATCCTCGTACTTCGTCCACGCCTTCGACATCGGGTCGTCGTTCCACTGCGAGTGGAGGATCGGTTCGTGGCCCGTCACGGGCAGCAGCCCCTCGTCCTCGCTCCCGTCGACGTCGATCACCAGCGCGCCGAAGGCCGGACTCCGGGGGTCGGTCCGGCTGAATCGGCCGAAGCGAGCCTCGGGGTCGGCCGACGCCTCGCCGGCGTAGACCCGTTCGGCGCTCAACGCCGACGCGCCCTCGATGTCCTGCTCGATCCCCGCGGAGCCGAGCATCACGAACGCGTGCACGCCCAGGTCCTCGTCGGCGAGCGCGTCGGCGGCGGTCGTGGTGCCGTACGAGTGGGCGACGATGTTCACGGTGTCCACCGGGTCGTGGACCCTGGTGGCCTGCAGCCCGAGGATGTCCCGGGCCAGTCGCGGCGCACCCTGCGAGGCGTACTCGCCCAGCGTGGCGTCGACGCCGGGCGGCGGCGTGCGGTAGTTGATCCACGCCACCACCGCCGACGTGGTCGGCGATCCCACGGTGAGCTGGTGCTCGCGGAGGTTCTGCGCCGACAGCGTCCACAGCTGCATGTCGTCGGTGTAGGTGCCCATGCCCGGCACGTTGTACGTCACCTGCTCCGCCTCGTCGAGGTCTCCGACGGCGATCGCCGCGAGCGGGGGCGACTCGTCGAACAGCGTGACCAGGTGACGCGGCGGCGTGTGCTTGGCGTCGGCCGCCTTCAGGATCGCGGTGAGCGCGGCGAGCCGATGGGTGGCGTTCTCGTCGCCCGGCCGGGCCTCGAGCGACCGCTTCGCCCGGTCGATGAGCCGGTCGAGGAACCTCCGGTTGGCCGTGTCCCGGGTCGCGTACTCGACGCCGTCGAGGTTCCCCACCATCTCGGGCGAGGAGCGCAGGGCACGTCGACGATCGGCCTCGGACAGGTCCTGCCACCAGTCCGCGGTGGTCGAGGGGTCGGCGTTCATCGCCTCGGCCCGCAGCTGGGGATGCTCCTCGAGGTACACCGCGGCCTCGGACGGCGACATCGTGGCGAGGAGGTCGAGGTCGGCGCGGGTCGCGACCGTCCGCCCGGTGGGCTGCAGCACCACGACGATGAACGCGAGGCCCACGCAGACGAGCACGGCCGTGACACGCGACGCCGTCCACCTCACCCGTGGGCGAGGCGCCACCTCGCTCCGTCCCATCGCGCCCCCCGGCCGTCGGTCGTGGAGCGAGTCAACCACACGGACCGCCGCGTGGGACAGATGGCCGGAGCTAGGCCGCGCCCTCGAAGGCCGGGGCGAACCGGAGCTCGCCGTGCGGTGCGGCGCCCGAGAAGACGACGACCTGCACGATCGCGGGATCGAGCCCCCGGTAGGTCAGGCGACCGTCGCTCGTGAACCCCATCGGCGCGTAGACGTCGGGGTTGCCGATCAGGGCGCACCCCGTCGCGCCGAGCCCGCGCAGGCGTTCGAGCCCGTCGGCGACGAGCGCTCGGCCGATGCCCTGCCGTTGGCGATCGGGCCGTACCGAGATCGGGCCGAGGCCGTACCAGCCCGCAGCTGCGCCGTCGACGGTCACCGGCGAGAAGGCCACGTGGCCGACGACCTCGCCCTCCTCCTCGGCCACGAGCGAGAGCGTGAGGTCGCCGGAACTCCGCAGCGCGCGGATGATGGGCGCCTCGGTGCCGTCGCTGAACGGCATCGGGTCGAAGGCGACGGTGGTGAGGTCGTGGATGGCGTCGTCGTCGGTCGGACGCTCGGGTCGGATCTGCACGCCCTTCAGGCTAGACGGCGCCGTACTGCGCGTCGTCGACGTGCTCGAGCCACCGGGTCGTGGTGGCCGGGTCGTCGCCGTTCTCGAGCATGGCGAGGTGCTCCATGAAGTCCTGCGGGGTCGCACCGTGCCAGTGCTCCTCGCCCGGGGGCGTGGAGATCGTGTCGCCGGGGCGGGCCGTGATGACGGTCCCGTCGCGGGTGCCGATCAGCGCGACGCCCTCGGTGATGTGCAGGGTCTGGCCGCGAGCGTGCGAGTGCCACGCGGTGCGCGAGCCGGGCGCGAAGCGCACGCGGCTGACGATCATGCGCTGGTCGCCCTCCTTGGGCTCGGCGATGGCGTCGACCCACACGTCGCCGGTGAAGCGGTCGGCGGGCCCCCTGCTGGTCGGCGGCTTGGGTTCGAGGTTCATGGGGTGCTCCGATCGGTGCTGCTCGGGCGATGGCCGGCACGCCCTGAGCGGAGGGATCGCGGACGTCAGGTGATCGCCCGCGATGCCGACGCTACGCCGCGGCGGCGCAGCGAGGGAGGCCTTACGAGTACACGGCTGCGGTCATTCGCCGGCGGGCGGCCGCGGGGTCCCGCGATGGATCTCCACGACGCGGGCGAGGCCGGGGGAGTCGGGATCGTCGACGATCGGCCGGTCCTCGGTGAAGAGGCGGATGACGTGGGCGAGCTCGTCGGGATGGCTGAAGTTGATGGCGTGCGCCGCGCCCTCGATCATGACCAGCACCGCGGAGTCGTTCTTTGTCTTCGCGGCGATCTCGCGCACCACCGACGGCGGCGGCATGAGGGGATCGCGGTCGCCGACGACGATGAGCGTCGGGGTCTGCAGCGCGAGCAGGCGTTCGAGGGTCGGGTACCTGGTGAGCGCCCGGAACATCCGGAACGTGCTCGGGATGCCGAAGCGGAGGTAATCGGGAACCACGACCTTGAGCATCCGGTTGGGCTCGCGCGTGCCGTCGCGGGCGATCTGGCTCATGGCGCCGAGCAGCGGCTGGTTGAACGGTCCGCCCGCAGGCGACACGAGGATCGCACGTTCGATGCGCTCGGGGTAGAGGTAGGCGAACTCGGTGATGAGGGGACACCCCATCGAGTTGCCGACGAGCGTCGCCCGCTCGATCCCGCGATCGTCGAGGAACGCCGCCGCCGCGTGCGCCAGCCCGGGCATGTCCAGGGCACGCGGCGCGCGCCAGCTCAGGCCGAATCCCGGCAGGTCGGGCACGAAGGTGTGGAACTCGTCGCTGAGCCGCTCGGCCGTCGGCAGCAGGTACCGACCCGAGAGACCGAATCCGTGCAGGTGCACCATCGCCGGGGCATCCGGGTTCTGAAGGGACTCGCGGTAGAACACGTCGACGCCGTCGATCACCGTCCATCGCTCGGCGAGGCTCGAGGCGGGGCGCCGGGGCGTGCGGCGCTCGCGGGCGCTCCGGGCGCCCCGGGCGCTCAGGGTGCTGCGCGGGTGACGGCTCGTCGGCTTGGGGCGTGGTGCTCATGCTCGCGACGACCTCCTCACGTCGGCGTGCTCGGCCGTTCCGCCGAGTTCAGGGCTGATTCTAGGGCGGCGCTCGCCGCGGGATCGGCGTCGCCACTCCCGCGAGTCACTCCCACGAGTCATCCCACGAGCCACTCCCGCGAGTCACGGGACGGGAAGCGTGGATCCGCGCACGATGAGGCGCGTCGGCAGCTCCACCCGCTCGAAGCGGTCGGTGTCGCGCTGACGGAGCTCCCGCACGAGCTCGACGGCTCGGGCCGCCATCTCGCCGACCGGCTGCCGCACCGACGTGAGCGGCGGCGTCGCGGCCCGGGCGCGCGGCTCGTCGTCGAAGCCGATCACGCTGAGGACATCGGGGATCGCCAGCCCGAGGCGCTCGGCCGCACGGTACGCCGCGAGCGCCATCTCGTCGTTGCCGGCGAACACCCCGGTCGGCGTGCGGTCGTCGGCGAAGAAGCGCCGCGAACGCCGCGGCCACGTCAGCATCGCCCCACCGCGCATCCACGCGGGTCACGGGAGCGCCGTCCGCGAGCTCGGCGATCGCTCGCCGGAAGCCCTCCTCGCGCGCCTTCCCGAAGCGGTACCGCGGGATGCCCGTCACGACGATGAAGCGGCGGAGGCCGGTGGCCGCGAGGTGCGCTCCCGCGTCGTATCCGCCCTGCCAGTCGGTGGTTCCGACGCTCGCGAGCTCGCCGTGCGGGTCGGACCGCGGGTCGAAGAGCACGAGCGGGATCCGCAGGCCGCGCAGCTCGTCGAGCTGCCTGCTGGTGGGGCGGATGAGTCCGAGGATCACGCCGGACGGTCGTCGTGTCGCGACCCGTGCCGGCCAGTCGTCGGCGGGGTCGTCGCGCTCGAGCGTCAGCACGAGGTCGTAGCCGTGCCGGAACGCGCTGCGGCGTGCACCGGTGATCACCTCGTCGGTCCAGGCGTCGTCGAACCCGCCGAGCACCAGCTCGATCAGGCGCGGGTCGACCGAGGTCGGCCGGCCGCGCGAGGAAGCCCCGCGGTCGTAGTCCATCGCGCGAGCGACGTCGAGGATCCGCGCGCGGGTGTCGCGCCCGAGGTCGCCGCGTCCGGCGAGGGCTCGGGACACCGACGAGATCGAGACGCCCGCGGCATCCGCGATCTCACGCAGCGTGACGGCCGCGGTTCGTTCCTCGGGCATATCGGCTCCTCCACTGGCATCCTATTTTGCGCAACAAGTGGAACCGACCGCCGGTCTGCTGCGATCCTCGACAGGGTCGTGTCGCGAGACGCGGTCGAACGGGAAGGTGTCGAAGATGACGAAGCGCGCACTGCGGGTCGCGATGATCGGCTCGGCGTTCATGGGCCGGGCGCACTCCCAGGCGTGGCGCACCGCGCCGCACTTCTTCGACCTGCCGCTCGAGCCCGAGCTCGCGCTGCTCGTCGGACGAGACGCCGAGACCACGGCCGATCGAGCCCGGACGCTCGGGTGGCGGCGCTGGTCGACGGACTGGCGCGACGCGGTCGCGGACCCCGAGATCGACCTGATCGACATCTGCACGCCCGGCGACACGCACGCCGAGATCGCGATCGCGGCACTCGAGGCCGGCAAGCACGTGCTCTGCGAGAAGCCGCTCGCGAACTCCGTCGCCGAGGCCGAGCGCATGACGGATGCCGCGGAGCGGGCACGCGCCTCGGGCGCGATCGCGATGTGCGGGTTCAGCTACCGCCGCACCCCCGCGCTCGCGCTCGCGCGACGATTCATCGCCGACGGCCGCCTCGGGGCGATCCGGCACGTGCGTGCGCAGTACCTCCAGGACTGGCTGCGCGACGCGAACTCGCCGCTCACCTGGCGCCTCGACAAGTCGAAGGCGGGCTCGGGCGCCCTCGGCGACATCGGGGCGCACAGCATCGACACCGTGCAGTGGCTCACCGGACAGTCCATCGCCGAGGTGTCGGCCATGCTCCGCACATTCGTCACCGAGCGGCCCGAGCGCACCGAGACGGTCGGCCTCGGCGGCCGAGGCGACGAGCACGCGGCGAAGGGGCCCGTCACGGTCGACGACGCGGTGGCCTTCACCGCATCCCTCTCCGGTGGAGCGCTGGGCGTCTTCGAGGCGACGCGCATGGCCACCGGGCGCCGCAACGCGAACCGCATCGAGGTGAACGGCGAGCTCGGGTCGGTGGCGTTCGACTTCGAACGCATGAATGAACTGGAATACTTCGACGGCCGCGGCGATGAACCCGACGCCGAGGGCTTCCGGCGCATCCAGGTGACCGACCCGACCCACCCCTGGATGTCGAACTGGTGGCCCACCGGGCACGGGATCGGCTACGAGCACCTGTTCACCCACCAGGTGGTCGAGCTCGTCCGTGCCATCGCGGGCGAGGTGCCCGTCTCGCCGTCCTTCGCCGAGGCGCTCGACGTCCAACGCGTGCTCGCCGCCGTCGAGGCGAGCGCATCCGACAGATCACGGGCGACGCCCGTGGAAAGGCCGCACGCATGACGCAACATCGCGCACTCGTCGTCCGAGGCGGATGGGACGGGCACCGTCCGGTCGAGAGCACCGAGCTGTTCATCCCGTTCCTCGAGGCGAACGGCTACGACGTGCGGGTCGAGGAATCGCCCGAGATCTACGCCGACGCCGAGGCGATGGCCGGGGTGGACCTCATCGTGCAGAGCGTGACGATGTCCCAGATCACGCACGAGCAGGTGATGGGACTCCGCGCCGCGGTCGCCGCGGGCACGGGCTTGACGGGGTGGCACGGCGGCATCGCGGACTCGTACCGCGCCTCCTCCGACTACCTCCAGCTCGTCGGCGGGCAGTTCGCGACGCATCCGAGCCGGCATCCGTCGGAGCTGGTCGAGGGCTCCGAGGAGAACAACTACCTCTCCTACGCGATCGAGCTCACCGACCTCGGCCGGCGGCATCCGATCACCGAGGGCATCGACGACTTCGAGCTCACCACCGAGCAGTACTGGGTGCTGCACGACGATCTCATCGACGTGCTGGCGACGACGACGCATCCCGTGCAGCCGTGGCATCCCTGGCACCGGCCGATCACCTCGCCCGCCATCTGGACGCGTCTGTGGGGCGACGGCCGGATCGTCGTGACGACCCCCGGGCACAGCCCCGACATCCTCCAGGACGCGAATGTCCGCACCGTCATCGAAAGGGGCATGCTGTGGGCCACCCGCACCGCATCGGCATCGTAGGCCTCGGGGTCATCTCCCGGCAGTACCTGGACACGTTGGCGGGCATCCCGTCGGTGCGCATCACGGCCGTCGCCGACCTCGACCGCGCCCGCGCCGAGGCGCTCGCCGCCGAGTTGCCCGATGCCAGGGCGGTGGGCGTCGACGAGTTGCTCGCCAGCGCCGACGTCGACACCGTCCTCAACCTGACGATCCCCGCCGCGCACGCCGAGATCGCCCTCGCGGCGATCGCGAACGGCAAGCAGGTCTACGGCGAGAAGCCCCTCGCGGCCACGTTCGCGCAGGCGCGCGAGATGGTCGGTGCAGCGGATGCCGCGGGCGTGCGCCTCGGCTGCGCCCCCGACACCGTGCTGGGCACCGGCACGCAGACCGCCAGGGCGGCGATCGACGCGGGCCTGATCGGGCGGCCGTTCGCGGCATCCGCCGTGATGATCACCCCCGGCCACGAGCGCTGGCATCCGAACCCCGACTTCTACTACCGCGAGGGCGGCGGCCCGCTGCTCGACATGGGGCCCTACTACGTCGCGGCGCTCATCCACCTGCTCGGCCCGGTGCGCTCGGTCATCGGCGCGGCGGGCAGGCCGCGCGCCGAACGCGTCATCGCCACCGGTCCACGCGCGGGCGAGCGGATCCCCGTGGAAGTCGACACCCACGTGACCGGAATCCTCGAGCACGAGGGCGGCGCGCTCTCGACGCTCACGACGAGCTTCGACGGCACCGCGACGACCGCCGCGCCGATCGAGGTGCACGGTGAGCGCGGCACGCTCGCCGTGCCCGACCCCAACCGGTTCGACGGCGACGTGCGGCTCGCGGCGCTCGACGGCGAGCCGGGCTGGCAGCGCCTCGAGCCGTCCGCCGGGTATGCCGACAGCGGCCGTGGCGTGGGGCTGCTGGACTTCGTGCGGACCGAACCCGGGCGCCGGGCACGAGCGGGGGCGGATGTCGCGCTGCACAGCCTCGAGATCATGACGGCCCTGCTCGACTCGGCCGCCTCCGGCCGCCGGGTGGAGCTCACGACCTCGGTCGAGCGACCCGCGCCGCTGCCGCTGATCGCCGCGGCCGCCTGGAGGGCGTGACGGGCGACCTGACGGTCGGCGCGAGCTCGCGGCATCCGTCACCGCCGTTTGCATGTGGGGGTCGTCGGCCGCGACGTCGCTCGCCACATGTTCACGCCCTCGTCACCCGGCAGTCGTTGTCGGATGCCTCGAACCGGCGGACAATGCACGCATGAGTGATCCGGTTGAGCACGACGCGGTCGAGAACGTGATCGCACGGTTGTCGGAGCGGTTCCCGTCGCTGAGTCGGGATCGCGTCCAGCAGGTCGTGGATGAGGAACTCGCCCGTTTCGAGGGCGGCCGGGTGCGCGAGTACGTCCCCGCGCTCGTCGAGCACGCTGCCGACGAGCGGCTCCGCGCGGAGGCAGATCCCGTGAGCATCACGGCGGGCGATCCGGGCGGACCGGTCATCGTTCCCGACGATGCGTCCGAGATGGATCCGCTCGAGATCGAGCGGAGGGCCCGACAGCAGCAAGCCGGATTCCTGTTCGGCGATCTC
Source organism: uncultured Actinomycetota bacterium (assembly GCA_963836825.1). Taxonomy (GTDB): domain Bacteria; phylum Actinomycetota; class Actinomycetes; order Actinomycetales; family Microbacteriaceae; genus Agromyces. Next base: position 37,585 of record CAWILI010000010.1, on the reverse strand, counting down.
GGCGGCGGACCGGTCTGATCGTCCGGTCGAGGCCGCATTCCCCACGGGTATGAACAGGGGTAGCGTGCACTCATGGCTGCGCCGCGGATCTACCTGACCGAGGGTGCGCTCACCGTGACCGCGTTTCCGCTCTCGGAGGATCTGGGCTTCGTGGTCCACGTCGGCGAGAGCGATCCCGACGGCGTCTACCTGGGCGCGGTCTTCCACGAGGACGGTCGTTGGGTCGCGTATGGACCCGAGGACCCCGACGGTCGCGTCGAGGTCCTCGGTTCCGACGAGGACCTCGATGACGTCGTCGAGCGCTGCTATGTCACCCAGGCTCCGATCACGGATGCCCCGGACCGGTGACGGATCCGGCCTCCCACGTCTATCCGACGGTCTCGAGCGACGCACCTGACAGTCCGCACACGTGACGATCGTGTGACGGGCGGAGAAACGGTTCACGTCGTCCGGATCGTCACGACACCCACGTCGCGGCATCCGACCTCACCCCAATTCGGGGCGAGGCTCGGACGTTCTCGGGGGCGATTGTTGACTTGCTCGGCGAACTCACTGAAACTCAGCACCATGGAGGAACGCGAAGCTGCCGAACAACGCAGCGTCGAGGAGGTCGTCGACCGGCTCACCACGAAGTACCCCGGCATCGACCGCCTCGAGATCGAGAAGATCGTCGCGGAAGAGCATCAGGCCTTCGAGGGTCGCCCGGTCCGGGACTTCGTCCCGGTCCTCGTGGAGAAGAGCGCGAAGCAGCGCGTGAAAGCGCTCGAGCAGGCCTGACCGACCAGCCCCACGCACGCTCGTGCGGAGTATGCTGCTCAGGACCGACCGAGGAGGTGAGACCCATCAACGTTCAGACGACGTGGGCGCTCCCTCCGACGGAGACGGTCTAGCCGCATCGGCAGCCGCGGAGCGTCCCGTGACGCATCCGAAAGGCAGCAGCATGCACTTCATCACCGAGTCCGTCGACGACGGGCTTTCAGCACGACACTTCATGGTCGGCGAGGTTCCGGGAGTCCTGTGGACCCCGGTCGGCCCGGCCCGCCCCCGCCCGCTCGTGCTCCTCGGCCACGGCGGCGGCCAGCACAAGGCGGCGCCGGGCATGGTCGGGCGCGCGCGGCGCTTCGCGGACGACGGGTTCGCCGTGGCGGCGATCGACGCGCCCGGCCACGGCGATCGACCGCGCACGGATCGCGAGCAGCGGTTCTCGGCGGGCATGGCCGAGCGACTGTCGGCGGGTGAGACGGTCGCGTCGCGCGTCGGCGACTACCACGTCGCCGTCGCGGAGCAGGCGGTCGGCGACTGGAAGGCGGTGCTCGATGCGCTCCAGGGCGTCGTCGGGCCGGACAGCCGCGTGGGCTTCTGGGGCGTCTCGCTCGGAGCGGCGATCGGGCTGCCGTTCATCGCGGCAGACTCCCGGATCGACGCGGCGGTCGTCGGGCTCGTGAGCCGCGAGATGGTCCCGGTCAGGGCAGCGCGAGTGAGCATCCCGCTCGAGTTCCTGGTGCAGTGGGACGACGAGCTGGTGTCACGGCAGTCTGCGCTCGATCTCTTCGACGCCCTCGCCTCCACCGAGAAGACGCTCCACGCGAATCCCGGGCCGCACGGCGGCGTTCCGCGCTTCGAGGTCGAGAGCGCCGCGCGGTTCTTCCTCCGGCACCTGACCTGACGACGACCGGCCGCCGGGTCGGTGCCGACGTCGTCGCCGAGCCTCAGCCCCTGAGCGCGTGCTGCCGCCGGGCTTCGCCTCACCTGGGAACGTAGGTGCGGTTCCCGAGTGGCACGCTGTTCAACGAGTAGCCGTATGCCGCGTCGCCGCCCTCGGCATGCGGTATCGGCAACGGAGATCACCGCGCCGGGATCGGATGGAGTCGACCCCGGAGGAGGGCCAGCGCGGAGTGAACGCGCGTGGGACACTTGGCTCGACGGCCGACCGGATCAACGTCGAGAATGCGGCCGCTCCTCACCGGAGAGGAACGCGTACGCATGACCAGTGTCGAGAACGCCGACCAGCCGTTGCACGTCGCTCCGCGAGGCCTGATCGCCCGGCATCCGCTGACCTCGTTCTTCGTCATCGCCTACGCCTTCTCGTGGCTCATCGAGGTGCCGATCGCGCTGGCAGCGGCGGGGATCCTGCCCGTCACGCTCTCTCGACCGGTGCTGACGATCGGGATCGTCGCCGCGACGTTCGGTCCGACGGTCTCGGCGTTCATCATGACCGGACTGACCGAAGGGAAGGCCGGCATCGGTCGACTCCTGCGTCGATACATCCAGTGGCGCGCAGGACTCCGGTGGTACCTGTTCGTGCTCGTGGGCGTCCCCGTCATCGTGCTGCTGGGTGCGATCGTCGTGCCCGGTGTGCTCGGATCGTTCCAGCCGCTCATCGTCCCGCTGCTGGTCGGCTATCCCCTGGCATTCGCGACGACCTTCTTCCTCGGTGGCCCGCTCGGGGAAGAGCCGGGATGGCGCGGCTTCGCACTCCCACGTCTGCAGGGTCGGAGCGGCCCACTGGTCGGAAGCCTCGTCCTGGGCGTCCTGTGGGCACTGTGGCACCTTCCCCTGTTCTGGAGCGGGGTGTGGACGCCGCCCACCGTCGCGAACATCCTCATGTTCATCGTCATGATCACGGCCCTCACGATCATGATGACGTGGGTCTTCAACCACGTCAGGGGGAGCCTCCTGATCATGATGCTGATGCATGCGTCGTTCAACACGTTCGCCAACAAGGTCGAGGCACCGCTCTTCCCCGCCCCGATTCTGAACGAGTACGGACTCCTGCCGGTGCTGATCGGCTTCACGGTGACGGCGATCGTGCTGATCATCGCGACGCGAGGTCGCCTCGGCTACGAGTCCTCTCACAGGGAGCAGGCCGAGCACGCGGGTTCTCAAGGCCTGCAGGTGGACTGAGTCACGGCTCGTCGTCAACGGCCGTGGTTGACGGGAGAGCCCGATGCTGGTTGCCGTGATCGCCTGGGGCCTCGCCGCCGGGTCATCATCGTCCTACGCTGGGCACGGCTTCGACCGCGCACTGGGCACGGTCGCTGTTGAGAGGACGACACGATGAGTGACACCACCTCCACACTTGCCGACTGGGAACGCGGCGAGATCGCCCGGGCGAACGAGTCGGATCGGACGCCCGTGATGTTCGTCCATGGCCTCTGGCTCCTGTCGAGCAGTTGGGCGCCCTGGCAGGCGTTCTTCGAGGACAACGGATTCGTCGCGCTCGCGCCCGGCTGGCCCGACGACCCGGCCACCGTGGCAGAGGCCAAGGAGCACCCCGAGGTGTTCGCGAAGAAGATGGTCCAACAGGTCACCGACCACTACCTCGAGGCCGTCGCACAACTCGATCGGAGTCCGGCCGTGATCGGCCACTCCACCGGCGGACTCATCGCGCAGAAGATCGCCGGCGAAGGGGTCGCAGCGGTGACGGTGTCGATCGACAACGCACCGTTCAAGGGCGTGCTGCCGCTGCCCGCCTCGTCGTTGAAGTCGGCCGCACCCGTGCTGACGAATCCGGCCAACGTGCGTCGAGGGGTGTCGTTGACGTGGGAGCAGTTCCAGTACAGCTGGGTCAACGCCCTCGGTGAAGACGAGGGCCGGCGACTCTATGAGGAGTTCCACGTCGCGGCGGCGGCCGTCGCCCTCTTCCAAGCGGCCTTCGCGAACTTCAACCCGTTCGGCGGCGATGCGCAGGTCGACTCGAAGAACCCCGCCCGGGGACCCCTGCTGCTCATCGGCGGCGAGAAGGACCACACCGTCCCGCCGGCGATCGTGAATGCCAGCTACAAGATCCAGGCGAAGCACAATCCCGGAATCACCGAGGAGATCATCATCCCCGATCGGGGGCACTCACTGACCATCGACTCGGGCTGGCGCGAAGTCGCCGACGAGGCGCTCGCGTTCGTCCAGCGTTTCGTCGAATAGGGTGCGAGCCGGGTCAGGCGATGATGAGGGGTGATTCGCCCTCGGCCACTCAGGAGGTGCCGCCCTGGATGATGTCGAAGCGCGGTGACGCGGGGGGTTCCGGGACATCCACGCCGACGGTTGACAGGACCTGGGAGGCGAGCATCCTCGCGATCGCGGTGGCGTCGTAGCCGATGGTGGTGAGTCGTGGAAAGGCCGCCCTCCCGAGCGCCGAGTTGTCGACTCCCACCAACGCCAGAGCCCCTGGCACGGCGATTCCCAGGTGCTGGGCGGCGAACAGCAGGGTCAATGCCACGTCGTCGTTGTAACAGGCGATGGCAGTCGAGCGGTCGAGCTTTCGGAGGTGGGCGATTGCCTCATCCGGGTCTATGGCCAGTTCGATCACATCGGGCTCCGGGAGTCCGAGCTGGTCGCAGGCCGCGCGGAAACCGTCGAACCGGGGCTGTCCGTAGAGATTCTGCCGGCGGTCCTTGAGATGAGCGTAGGACAGTCGCCGGTGCCCACGATCAACGAGGTGCCGGGCTTGGAGTGCGCCGATCAGGTCATGGCCGGTCCCATTCTCGTCCGTCGTGCCGACGGCCCCGACCAGCGGAGCCCGGCGTCGCCGGAGGACGTCGAGGTGGTCGTCGGCCAGGTCGGCCATGGTGACCACGGCGACTGGCTGCACGGCGGCGATGAAGCCATCGAATGAAGCGACGTCGGAGGTCGAGAACCTCGTGACGAGCATCAGGCCGTTGCGGGCCAATTCGTCCGTCATGACCTCGAGGATGTCCTGGAGGTTGGCGCCGAACGTGGTGTGCGGCACGACGGCGACCACCACGTCGCTCTTGCCACGAGCCAGGGTTCGGCCGGCCAGGGATGGCTCGTACGCCAATGCGCGCGCTGCCTCCAGTACCCGCTCGCGTGTGGCTGGCGCGAATCGCCCGCCATGGCCATTCAGGATCTGGCTGACCGCGCCACGGGAGACGCCGGCGAGCCGCGCCACATCTGCGCTCGTCGAGTTGCGTGCCGGAGCCGGCACGCGTTCCTGCACATCCATCTCCACGGCGTAACCATATCAGCGATTGACGCGCGTTACCTCGATGTGCTCTACTACCGTTTACGCGCGTTACCTACGGCTGGACTCGGCTCGTGCATGGATGCACGAGCCCGCGAGTTCCGGTCCTCAATCCAGATGAGAGCACAGACGCTCTCTCGATCGGAGGAGTCATGAGCACGTCTTCACCCAGGCGCACACGGCAGAAGAGGGGAGCTCGCGTGTCAGCGTCACCGCGCAGGCACGCCGCCTCGACGCTCGTCGCCGCCCTGGCCTTCGCGCTGGTGGCGGGCGCAACTGCCCCGGCGGCCGCGGCCCCGACGACACCCTCGGCCGCGGCGACCGCACCCGTCTTCGACGCCGAGTACCTCGACGGCGTCTCCGGTGCCGAGCCGGCCGAGGAAGTGAACCTGGCCGGTACGTGGGACTTCACGCCCCTGACCAACACGATCTGCACCGGCGGGGGGCGTTTCGGTACGACCACCGGGCCGTTCCTCTCGTGTGTCGACTCCCCTGCGGGTGGTGGGCCGACCACGATTCAGGTGCCCGGCGGAGGTTGGGTCAAGCAGGGCTGGACCGACCTCTCCCGCGCCACCTATGCGAAGACGATCAGCGTCCCCAAGTTCTCCGCGGACCAGGTGACGCGCCTGAACTTCGGCGCCATCAACCACCGCGCCACGGTCACCGTGGACGGGCGCACGGTGGGCACCCAGACGACCTCCTTCACCAACTCGGTGTTCGATCTCACCGGCTTCGTCACGCCCGGGGCGGAGCACCGCATCGAGGTGACCGTCGAGGGCCGCAAGGCGCTGGTCGGCCCTGACCTCCGGTACACCGTTCCGGAGGGCGCCTCGTGGTCCGACGACGTCGCGCAGGGCATCTTCCGGTCGGCGAACCTCGAGGTCTTCCCTGCCGTGTTCGTCGCGGACACGTTCGTGCGCACCAGCGTGGCCGACAAGACGCTCAGCTACGACGTGCAGGTCACGAACAGCACGGATCGGGCGCAGAAGGTCGATCTCAAGGGGGCACTGAGCTCCTGGAACGGTCAGGGTTGGAAGTACCCGGCGGTGCCGACCCAGCACGCTGTGGTGCCGGCGAACACCACGGCCACCATCACGGTCGGCCCGCTGCGTTGGCGCGCCGACGAGGGCTCCTACTGGACTCCGAACGTCCCGTACCAGGCGGACTACACCGCCCAACTTCACGAGCTCGGCGTGAGCATCACCTCCCGCCCGGATGGCGGCGGCAAGGACAGCGGTGGGCCGAAGTCGACCTCCGAGTACGGGGTCCGGTTCGGCTTCCGCGAGTTGAAGCAGGTGGGCGACCACTTCGAGCTCAACGGCGTGAAGGTCAACTTCCGAGGCGACAGCCTCCAAGGCGCGAACTACGACAACATCGACCACTTCGGCATCAGCGACGCCTACGACACGCTGCCCGGCTTCCTCGAGCCGTCCGACGGCAACGGCGGATGGCCCCAGGCGGTGCGCAACTACCAGCGGCTGAACTACAACTGGTGCGGATCCACCAGCTCCCGGCCACGCCCTACATGCTCGACGTCGCCGACGAACTGGGGCTGATGATCCAGGACGAGACCGCCATTCGCGGGTCGAACAACCGGGAGAACTTCGTCACGGCCGCGACAACATGGTCAAGCACCTGTCCGACCTCGTGCTGCGCGACCGCAACCACGCTTCGGTGCTGCGCTGGAGCCAGGCGAACGAGCCGCGAGGTGACCGCTTCTTCGTCAACCCGGGGCAGGGCGGCCCGGAGTTCGACGAGCTGCTCTACCAGACCGTGATGGCGCTCGACACCACCCGGCCCATCAGCACCGACGGGGACTCCGAGGACCTGCCGCACGACAACTACACGGTGTTCTGCCACTACGAGGGCGACACCGGGCAGTTCGCCGTCGGCCAGTACACCGAGAACGTCTGCGATATCCCGGGCAAGCCGAACGGCCAGGGCGAGTTCATCTGGAACAACGACCACACGGCTCAGGGCATGACCTGGTTCGCCACGGCGAGCCTGCGCATGCGGGAGAAGGGTGCCGAGGACACCCGCCCCTACACCCTGCTGTCCAACTGGTCCTCCGTGATCCCCGGCGTGAAGCGCACCGACTTCTCCTCCCTCGAGATGGGATACCCCGCCGGGCCGCTGCCGCTGTACGGGGAGGACAACCTGCCCGACCCGTGGAGCAACCCGCAGATCCAGCTCCTCCAGAAGGCCTTCAACCCCGTCGCCGCGGTCGACACCGCGTTCTGGGACCAGAACAAGCTCTCGAACGGAGCCGGTGAGTGGCCGGTGGCACCGTCGGTGATCCCCGCCGGCGCGAACACGCGGACCCTGACGGTGTTCAATGACACCTTCACGGGGACGGAGCTGGACGTGACCTGGAGCCTGCGGCAGGGCGCACCCGACGGGGCGGTCGTCGCAGAGCGGCAGCTGACGCCCGACATCGCGCCGGGCGACCATGCGCAGCTGCCGATCTCGTTCACGGCTCCGGCCACAACCGATCTGCTGTACCTCGACATCCGCGTCGAGAAGCCGGGCCAGGGCGTGCTGTTCCAGGACGCCAGCACCGTCTACCAGGTCCAGTGACGCGCGGCGCTGATCACCGAAGCGACCTGACACGTCGGGCCGGGCACCGTCGAACGGTGTCCGGCCCGACCATCACATGCCTCGACGTCATGCGAACGGCGCCACGGGCAGGGTTGTCGTGGCTGTGCACGCGTCGGGTCGACGCTCGAGAGCGGATCGGCCGGCGCCCATCATGAGGGGCGGTGTCGGTCAGGCGCCTCGACTACGGCCAATGCAAAAGATTTCGGCAATTGTGGGCAAACGATGCGTTCGAATGCATACGCGAGCTGGAGCGGCGACGCGAAAACCCCCGGTTACCCGGGGGTTTCGATGGTGGCTCCGACCGGCATCGATCCGGTGACCTTTCGATTTTCAGTCGAACGCTCTACCAACTGAGCTACAGAGCCTCGAGACGGAAATCGCCTCGAATAAGGAGAAAAGCCCCTTCTCTCGTAAGGGAAAGGGCTTGTCGCCTGAGCGACCCTGACGGGACTTGAACCCGCGACCTCCGCCGTGACAGGGCGGCACGCTAACCAACTGCGCTACAGGGCCTCGTGGTGTTTCGCAACACCGGGCTGTTCAATTGTATGTCGTGCAGTGACCCCAACGGGATTCGAACCCGTGCTGCCGCCGTGAAAGGGCGGTGTCCTAGGCCACTAAACGATGGGGCCGGAGGTCTTGCTTGGGGCATGACCGCCGAGAGCCAAGCATACGGAACATTCTGCGAGTTGGCAAAACGAGCGCAGCGGATGCCCCGGCACCGGCCCGGGGCATCCGCCACACGCCCTCGCCAATGCCCGGAATCGCGCGACGCCGCGCCCATATCGTGAAGGCTGCGAATGCCCGAGCGAGAGTGAGGAGCGCGGGGTCGAGCCGCCCGCGTGGACGGGGAACCATGGACCGCACCACAGTCAGCACGCCGCCATCCCGCGCCCGAACGAGCCGTCGCCGTCCGGGCGCACGCGGGCGATTCGCGCGTCGGCTGGTCGCCGGGTTCGCCGTCGTCGCGATCGCGCTCACCGGGCAGATCGTCGTGTCGACTCCGCAGCCGGCCTTCGCGGCCGACTACCCCACGTGGCAGGAGGTGCAGGCGGCCAAGGCCGACACCGCGGCCGGCGCCGCCGCGGTCAAGCAGATCACCGCCCTCATCGCCGAGCTCGCGGCGAACGTCGAAGCGACCCGCCTCGAGGCCGAGCGTCGCACCGAAGAGCTCTTCGTCGCGCAGCAGAAGTACGACGACGCCGTGCAGCGGGCGGCGACGATCCAGGCCGAGGCCGATGCATCCGCCGCCGAGGCCGCCGAGGCCGAACGCAACGCCGGGCAGGTCGCCGCGCAGCTCTACCGCGCCGGCGGCAGCGATCTCGGCGTCAACCTGTTCCTCGAAGCCGGCAACTCGGGCACCACCGACGTGCTGCTCTCGAAGCTCGGCAACATGAGCAAGATGGTCGAGCGCACGAGCGGCATCTACGAGGCCGCACAGGAGAAGGGCAACTCGGCCCAGTCGCTCAGCGACCAGGCCGCCGTCGCCCGAGGGCGAGCGCGAGAAGCTGCGGATCGCCGCCGAAGAGGCGCTCGCCGCGGCGCAGGCGGCGCAGGCCGCGGCCGAGGCGGCGCTCGCCGAATCCGAGGCGAAGAAGATCGAACTCGACGAGCAGCTGAAGTTCCTGAAGGACGCCGAGGCCAAGACGACCGCGGCCTACCAGGAGGGCGAGCGCGTCCGCAAGGCCGAGGAGGAGCGCCGCCGCAAAGAGGAGGAGCGCCGCCGCCAGGAGGCGATCAAGAACGGCTCGCCGGGCACGGTCGTGACCTCGGGCTGGGCGAAGCCGGCCTACGGCTGGATCTCGGGCAACTACGGCCCGCGCCAGGTGATCTGCGGCGGCGGGTACTGCTCGAACAGCTTCCACTACGCCACCGACCTCGCCACCGGCTGCGACGCGCCCATCTACGCGGCGAACAGCGGCACCGTGACCTACGCGGGCTGGTCGGGCAGCTACGGCAACTTCATCAAGATCGACCACGGCGGCGGAATCTCGACCGGGTACGCGCACATCCGTCCGGGCGGGCTGTTCGTCGGCTACGGGCAGTGGGTCAGCGCCGGCCAGCAGATCGCCGCGAGCGGCACCACCGGCGCGTCCACCGGCTGCCACCTGCACTTCGAGGTGTACGACGGCTGGAGCCGCATCAACCCGGTGCCGTTCATGGCCGATCGCGGGGTCTACCTTGGCTGAGCATCGCACCCGGCCGATCTCGCGGGTGAAGCCCGTCACCGTCTTCTCGACCGTGGCCGTCGGCGCCGTCACCGCGTCGGTCGGGCTCGTCGGCCCGCCGGCCGCCGCCGCGCCCGACTACCCGTCGTGGAGCGAGATCGAGCAGGCCAAGCAGAACGAGTCCACGAAGCAGGCCGAGATCGGCCGTCTCGGCGAACTGCTCGCCGGCCTGCAGCGATCGGCCGATGCCGCGGTGCAGACCTCGCAGATCGCCGACGAGGCGTGGCGGCAGGCGATCGACGCGCGCGACCGGGCGGCCGAGCGCGAGCGCACGCTCGGTGCGCAGGCCGACGAGGCCGACGCGGTCGCCGAGATCTCGAAGATGCGGGCCGGCCTGCTGGCCGCCCACCTCGCACGAACCGCCGGACGCGACCTCAGCTCCGAGCTCATGTTCGGCAGCGACGACGCCGCGGCCGCCGACGGGCTGCTGCGACAGCTCGGCATGGCGGCGAAGCTCGGCGAGCAGTCGCAGGGCGTCTACGAGCAGGCGCTCGCCGACCGCAACGCGGCCGATGCGCTGCGCGAACAGGCCGCCGAGGCTGCCGAGCAGCGCGAACGGCTCGCGGGTGTCGCAGAGGAGCGCGCCGACGAGGCGCGATCGGCAGCGGATGCCGCACTCTCGGCGGTCGCAGAGGCCGAGGTGCGCTCGACCGAGCTCTACGCGCAGCTCGCGGCGCTGAAGGACACCACAGCCGACCTCGAGCGCGCCCGCACCGAAGGGCTCGCCCGCGAGGCCGCCGAAGAGGCGCTGCGGCGCGCGCAGGAGCAGGAGCGGAGCTCCGCGCAGAGGCCGAGGCCGCCGCCGCCGCCGCGGCCGCAGCCGCCGCCTCGCCCGGCGGCGGCGGCACCCCGGCCGCGGCTCCCGCACCCGCGCCGGCGCCTCCGCCGCGCCGCGACCCCGAGGCCACCGAACTCGAGCGCGGTCGAGACGGCGATCTGGTTCGCGCGCCAGCAGCTCGGCGAGCGCTATCGCCTCGGCGGCGCCGGCCCGAACGTGTGGGACTGCTCGGGCCTCACCAAGGCGGCATATGCCGCCGCCGGCATCGGCATCGGCACCCACTCGGCGACGAACCAGTACTACACCCTCGCCGGCCGCGGCAAGGCCGTGTCGCTCGGCAGCATCCAGCGCGGCGACCTGCTCTTCTGGGGGTCGGGCGGCGACTACTACCACGTCGCCATCTACCTCGGGGGCGGCCGCATCCTCGAGGCCCCGCGCGAGGGTGTGCCCGTGCGCGAGTACTTCATCTGGGGCTCGCCCTCGGCCGCCGCCCGCCCGTCCTGAGCTCGCCCTCGCGCGGGGTTCCCACGCGCGGCTGCGGCGACCCGCAGAGACGAAACGAGCGGATGCCCCGGGGCATCCGCTCGCTCGTGAAACCGGGTCAGTGACCGGGGAACTTCTCGATCGCCTTCTGAGATGAGCCGCTCGGCCTCGGCCGCGTCGGCCCAGCCCTCGGTCTTGACCCACTTGCCGGGCTCGAGGTCCTTGTAGTGCTCGAAGAAGTGCTCGATCTCTTTGCGGGTGAACTCGGGGATGTCGTTCACGTCTTGGATGTGGTTCCAGCGCGGGTCGCCCGCGGGCACCCCGATGACCTTGGCGTCGCCGCCGCCGTCGTCGGTCATGTTGAACACGCCGACCGGGCGCACCGTGACGCCCACGCCCGGGAAGAGCGGGTAGTCGAGCAGCACGAGCACGTCGAGCGGGTCGCCGTCGTCGCCGAGGGTGTTCTCGAAGAAGCCGTAGTCGGTCGGGTAGGAGAACGACGTGTAGAGCACGCGGTCGAGGAAGACCCGACCGGTCTCGTGGTCGACCTCGTACTTGTTGCGGCTCCCCTTCGGGATCTCGATGATGGCGGCGTACTCGCCCATGTGGTTCTCCTCAGGTCTGGAAGCTTCGGCGCCTGCGGCGCGGAATAAGGTTACTTGATGCCTTCCGACGAGCCCACGGATGCCCCGGCCGAGCGCCGCCCGCGCCTCACGCCGCCGATCGCCGACGTGCGCCGGGCGGTGCGGGCGATGCTTCCCGAGGCGACAGGCCGACGCACGCACCGCTCGTGCTCGTCGCCCTTTCGGGCGGGGCCGACTCGCTCGCCCTCGCGGCCGCGACGGCGTTCGAGGCGCCCCGCGCCGGGTTGCGTGCCGGTGCGGTGATCGTCGACCACGGGCTGCAGTCGGGGTCGGCCGATGTCGCGGCGCGCGCCGCGCGTCAGGCCGGCGAGCTCGGGCTCGACCCGGTCGTGGTGCGGCGGGTCGAGGTCGACGGCGACGGCGGGCCCGAGGCATCCGCTCGCGCCGCGCGCTACGCGCGCGCTCGACGCCGTCGCCGACGAGACGGGCGCCGCGCTCGTGCTGCTCGGCCACACCCTCGACGACCAGGCCGAGACCGTGCTGCTGGGCCTCGCCCGCGGCTCGGGCACGGCGAGCCTCGCCGGCATGCCCGCCCGCGCGGGCCGCTACGCCCGCCCGCTGCTCGGCATTCGGCGCGCGACCACCCGGCAGGCCTGCCTCGACGCGGGCCTCGAGCCGTGGGACGACCCGCACAACACCGATGCCGTCGTACGCGCGCGTGCGCGTGCGCGAGCGGGTACTGCCCGTGCTCGAGGCCGAGCTCGGCCCGGGTATCGCCGAGGCGCTCGTGCGCACGGCCGAACAGCTGCGCGAAGACGAGGCGGCATTCGCCGAGCAGATCGACGAGTTCATCGAGGAGATCTGCGAGCCCGCCGAGGCCGGCATCGCGATGTCGGTCGGGGTGCTCGCCGCCAACCCGGGGGCGCTGCGGCAGCGCATCATCCGCCACGTCGTCGCGAGCGAGTTCGGCGTCTCGCTCACGCGGGCGCAGACCCTCGAGGTCGCGCGGCTCGTCACCGACTGGCACGGGCAGGGCCCCATCGACCTGCCCGGCGGCGTGCACGCCGCGCGCTCGGGTCGCCACGTGTTCGTCACCACGACCGGCTCGACCGAGATCCTGCCCCACGACCACTGACTGCCCGCACGACGACCGATCGCACGGCGTAGGCTCGGGACGGACATCCGATCGCCGTCACAGAAGGAGCAGGCATGGATTCGCGCGAGATCGAGACCGACCTCACCGAGGTGCTCGTCACCGAAGCCGAGATCCACGCGAAGCTCGCCGAACTCGCCCGGCGCATCGAGACCGACTACGAGGGCAAAGACCTGCTGCTCGTGGGCGTGCTGAAGGGCGCCGTCATGGTGATGGCCGACCTCGCGCGCGAGCTGCGCCCGCACGTGAACATGGACTGGATGGCGGTCTCGTCGTACGGCGCCGGCACGCAGTCGAGCGGTGTCGTGCGCATCGTGAAAGACCTCGACACCGACCTCACCGGCCGCCACGTGCTCATCGTCGAGGACATCATCGACTCGGGGCTCACCCTGCACTGGCTGCTCGGCAACCTCGAGTCGCGCGGTGCCGCGTCGATCGAGATCTGCGCGCTGCTGCGCAAGCCCGACGCGGCCAAGGTCGAGGTCGACGTGAAGTACCTCGGTTTCGACATCCCGAACCAGTTCGTCGTCGGCTACGGCCTCGACTACGCCGAGCACTATCGCAACCTCCGCGACATCGCGATCCTGGCCCCGCACGTCTACTCCTGACGGCGGGCGGATGTCCCGGCTCGGCCCTCAGCGAACAGGAAGCCGACGCACAGTTACGCCGGGGTAGCCTTGCAGCACCATGAACATGAAGAAGATCCTGCGCGGGCCGATCATCTACATCCTGCTCGCCATCGTCGCCGTGTGGATCGGTTCGAGCCTCATCACCGCGTCGGGTTTCCGTGAGGTCTCGACGCAGGAGGGCCTCGAGCTCCTCAGCGACGGCAAGGTCTCGGCCGCGAAGATCGTCGACGGCGAGAATCGCGTCGACCTCACGCTGGCCAAGGCCGAAGGCGACCTCGGCACGCAGGTGCAGTTCTACTACGTGACGCCGCGCGGCGAAGACGTCGTGAACGCGGTCGACCAGGCCAACCCGTCCGACGGCTTCAACGACGAGGTCCCGCAGCCGAACTGGTTCCTCTCGATGCTCGGCATCCTGCTGCCGCTCGTGCTCATCGGCCTCTTCTTCTGGATCATGCTCTCGGGCATGCAGGGCGGCGGCAGCAAGGTCATGCAGTTCGGCAAGTCCAAGGCGAAGCTCGTCTCGAAGGAGAGCCCGAAGGTCACCTTCGACGACGTCGCCGGCGCCGAGGAGGCCATCGAAGAGCTGCACGAGATCAAGGAGTTCCTGAAGGAGCCCGCGAAGTTCCAGGCGGTCGGCGCGCGCATCCCCAAGGGCGTGCTGCTCTACGGCCCTCCCGGCACCGGCAAGACCCTGCTCGCCCGCGCGGTCGCGGGTGAGGCGGGCGTGCCGTTCTACTCGATCTCGGGATCGGACTTCGTCGAGATGTTCGTCGGCGTCGGCGCATCCCGCGTTCGCGACCTCTTCGACCAGGCCAAGCAGAACGCCCCGGCCATCATCTTCGTCGACGAGATCGACGCCGTCGGCCGTCACCGCGGCGCCGGACTCGGCGGCGGGCACGACGAGCGCGAGCAGACCCTCAACCAGCTGCTCGTCGAGATGGACGGCTTCGACCCGAAGACCAACGTCATCCTCATCGCGGCGACGAACCGCCCCGACATCCTCGACCCGGCGCTGCTGCGCCCGGGTCGCTTCGACCGCCAGATCGGCGTCGACGCGCCCGACCACAAGGGCCGCCAGAAGATCCTCGAGGTGCACTCCAAGGGCAAGCCGCTCGCCAAGGGCGTCGACCTCGAGGTGCTCGCGCGAAAGACCCCGGGCTTCACCGGTGCCGACCTCGCGAACGTGCTCAACGAGGCCGCGCTGCTCACGGCGCGCTCGAACGCGCAGCTCATCGACAACCGCGCCCTCGACGAGGCCGTCGACCGCGTGATCGCCGGCCCGCAGCGTCGCTCCCGCGTCATGAAGGACAAAGAGAAGCTCATCACGGCCTACCACGAGGGCGGACACGCGCTCGCAGCGGCGGCGATGAACTACACCGACCCCGTGACGAAGATCACGATCCTGCCGCGCGGCCGCGCCCTCGGCTACACCATGGTCATGCCGCTCGAAGACAAGTACTCGATCAGCCGCAACGAGCTGCTCGACCAGCTCACCTACGCCATGGGCGGCCGCGTCGCCGAGGAGATCGTGTTCCACGACCCCTCGACCGGCGCCTCGAACGACATCGAGAAGGCCACCTCGACGGCCCGCAAGATGGTGACCGAGTTCGGCATGAGCGCGAGTGTCGGTGCGATCAAGCTCGGCCAGTCGGGTGGCGAGGTCTTCCTCGGTCGCGACATGGGCCACCAGCGCGACTACTCCGAGCGTCTCGCCGAGCGGGTCGACACCGAGGTGCGCACCCTCATCGAGCAGGCGCACGACGAGGCGTGGCAGGTGCTGAACGACAACCGCCACATCCTCGACAGGCTCGCGGCCGAGCTCCTCGAGCAGGAGACGCTCGACCACAAGCAGATCGCCGAGATCTTCAAGGACGTCCGCAAGCTCCCCGAGCGCCCGCAGTGGCTCTCGAGCGACAAGCGTCCGGTCAGCGACATCCCGCCGATCGAGTTCCCGACCGAGAAGGCGCCGATCGACCAGGGCGCCGTCGACGGCGGCGTCGACTCCGGCCACTCAGCGGTCGACGAGCCCGCCGCTGCGCGCGCACCCCGCTCGAACCCGCGCCCCGCGACCGCGTAGCCGTCGTCGACCCGAGAGGGGTTCCATGGCAGGAGTGGATGCGCAGCGCATCGAGCGCGCCGTGCGCGAGATCCTGCTCGCCATCGGTGAAGACCCCGACCGGCCCGGCCTCGAGCGCACGCCGCAGCGCGTCGCCGAGGCCTACGCCGAGTTCTTCGGCGGGCTCGACGTCGATCCGCTGACGCACCTCGCCGACACGGTGCCCGTCGGCGTCACCGACGCCGGCGGGCTCACGACGTCCGACGCCGTCGTGCTGCGCGACCTCGCCTTCCGGTCGGTGTGCGAGCACCACCTGCTGCCGTTCGTCGGCACCGCGCACGTCGCCTACCTGCCCGGCGACCGGGTCGTCGGCTTCGGTCGCATCCCGGCGGTCATCGACACGCTCGCCGCGCGCCCGCAGCTGCAGGAGCGGCTCGCCGAGGAGATCGCCGACACGCTCGTCGCGGGCCTCGACCCGAAGGGCGTGCTCGTCGTGCTCGACGCGCAGCATCGGTGCGTGACCACCCGCGGTCCGCGCCAGGAGCGCAGCTCCTCGGTCACGATCGTGAGCCGCGGCGCGCTCGCCGAGCCGGCGGCGCGAGCCGAGATCATGGCGCTGATCGGCGGCCGAACGATGCCTGAGCCGCATGGGCCGACCCTGGTGATGGGCGTCGTGAACGTCACGCCCGACTCGTTCAGCGACGGCGGTCGCTGGTTCGACGCCGATGCCGCGATCGCGCACGGCCTCGAGCTCGTCGCCGAGGGTGCCGACATCCTCGACGTCGGGGGCGAGTCGACGCGGCCGGGTGCGGCCCGGGTCGAACCCGATGAGGAGCTGCGCCGGGTGATCCCGGTCGTGCGCGAGTTCGCCGAGCGCGGCATCCGGGTCAGCGTCGACACCATGCGGGCGGCGACCGCGCTCGCGTCGGTCGAGGCCGGCGCCGAGATCATCAACGACGTCTCGGCCGGGCTCGCCGATGAGGCGATGGGGCCGAGTCGCCGCCGAGACCGGGGCGCTCTACGTGGCGATGCACTGGCGCGGCCACTCCGACCGCATGGACTCGCTCTCCGAGTACGACGACGTCGCGGTCGAGGTGCGCGACGAGCTCGCGGCCCGCGTCGACGCCCTCGTCGCGGCGGGCGTGGCGCCCGAGCGCCTGATCCTCGACCCCGGACTCGGCTTCTCGAAGCGCGGCGAGCAGAACTGGCAGCTGCTCGGCCGGCTCGACGTGCTCGGCGAGCTCGGGCTGCCCGTGCTCGTCGGCGCCTCGCGCAAGCGGTTCCTCGGCGCGCTGCTGCCCGACGAGGCATCCGTCACCGAGCGCGACCTGCCCACGGCGGTCGTCAGCGTGCTCTCCGCGCAGGCCGGGGCGTGGGGCGGTGCGCGTGCACGACGTGCGCGGCACGCGCCGCGCGCTCGACGTCCTCGGGGCGTGGCAGAGTGGACGACGTGGCTGAACTGCGCAACGGCGACCGGGGCGACCGGATCACCCTCACCGGCCTGCGCGTGCGCGCCAATCACGGCGTCTTCGACTTCGAGCGGGCCGCGGGCAGGAGTTCGTGATCGACGTGTCGGTCGCGGTCGACCTCGCGGCGGCCGCATCGGGCGACGACCTCGGCGCGCACCGTGCACTACGGCGAGCTCGCCGAGGCGGTCGTCGCCGCGGTCGAGCGCGACCCGGTCGACCTCATCGAGACGGTCGCCGAGCGGGTCGCGGCCGTCGCGCTCGGCTGGGCGGCGGTCGACGAGGTCGAGGTCACGGTGCACAAGCCGCAGGCGCCCATCTCGGTGCCCTTCGCCGATGTCTCGGTCACGATCGTGCGAGGCCGGGCATGACCCGCGCGGTGATCGCGTTCGGGGCGAACCTCGGCGATCGCGAGGCGACGATCGCGGCCGCCACGCGCGAGCTCGCCGGTTCCGACGGCGTCGAGCTCGTCGCGGTGTCGCCGGTCTACGAGACCGCGGCCATCAAGACCACCGGCGTCGACCCCGACGGCGCCCGGCTACCTCAACGGCGTCATCGTCATCGAGACGTCGCTCGAGCCGCACGCACTGCTCGACCTCCTGCAGCGGCATCGAGGTCGAGCACGGCCGCGTGCGCGACGAGCGATGGGGCGACCGCACCCTCGACCTCGACCTCATCGACTTCGGCGGGCGCGAGCTCGCCGACGAGCGGCTCGAGCTGCCGCACCCGCGTGCGTGGCAGCGGGCGTTCGTGCTGCAGCCGTGGCTCGACGTCGATCCCGACGCGGTGCTGGCCGGTCGCGGGCCCGTCGCCGAGCTTCGTGCCGCGGCATCCGACGAGGTGGTGCGCCGATGAAGCGCACTCGCGCCTCGACGATCATCGCGTTCACCCTCGGCGGGCTCGTCGTCGGCTACCTCATCGACCTCGCCATCGTCACCGCCGGATCGAAGGCGATCGTGCCGCCGATCTCGCTCGCCGTCACGCTCGTCGGCGTCGCCGTCATCGTCGTGGCCCTCGCCTGGCCGATCCGGCGGGCGGTCAAGGGCAAGGCCACCAAGCACCTCGACCCGTTCCGCGCGATGCGCATCGCGGTGCTCGCCAAGGCGTGCAGCCTGAGCGGCGCCCTCGTGCTGGGCGTCGGCCTCGGCATCACGCTGTTCCTCATCACCCGCAGCGTCGTGCCGTCCGCGAGCACGATCTGGCTGGCGCTCGCCACCGCGATCGGCGCCGGCCTGCTGCTCGCCGGCGGCCTCGTCGCCGAGTGGTGCTGCACGCTTCCCCCCGACGACACCGACACCGAGAAGGAAGAGCACGCCCATGCATGAGGTCGACACCGACTGGCGGCGGGTCTCGCCGAAGTACGTGGTCGTCGAGGTCGTCGGGTCGCTCATCGGCATGGTGATCTTCGTCGGTGCGGCGCTCGTCGTCCACTTCCTGTTCGACCTGCAGTGGGCGCTGTGGGTCGCGATCGCGATCGGCGTCGCCTCGGTCATCGGCATCGTGCTCGAGCCGCGGCGCGTGCGCTCGATCCGATACCGGCTGCGCGAAGACGACCTGCTGTTCCGCCGCGGCATCATGTTCCAGCGGCAGGTGGCCGTTCCCTACGGCCGCATGCAGCTCGTCGACATCACGCGCGGCCCCGTCGCGCGAGCGCTCGGGCTCGCCGACCTCAAGTTCGTGACGGCGGCGGCGGCGACGGCGGTCACCGTCCCCGGCCTCCCCATGGAGGAGGCCGACCGCCTGCGTGACGAGCTGGTCGCGCTCGCCGAGACACGCAGGGCGGGCTTGTGAGCGCACCCGCTCGCCCGGCACCGGTCACGAACCTCGCCGACGGCGAGTGGCATCGACTGCACCCGGCGAGTCCGCTGCTGCGCGGGGGACTCGTGTTCATCGCCGTGCTCGGCTTCATCATCGCGAACCTGCGCGAGCGTGCCATCGACCTGTTCCTCGTGATCTTCGCCCCCGACGTCGAGCGCTTCGGCGGTCGTGACGGCCGATTCGACGACGACTGGGCGAACGACCCGGTCGGCGCGATCGTCACCAACGGCCTCGTCGGCTGGGCGCTCATCGGGCTGGTGGTCGTCATCATCGTCGTGATCGTCGGGTTCTGGCTGTCGTGGCGCATGCACACCTTCCGCGTGACCTCCGAGGCGGTCGAGGTGCGGAGCGGCATCCTGTTCCGCTCGCACCGCAGCGCACGGCTCGACCGCATCCAGGGCATCAACGTCAACCGGCCGCTGTTCGCCCGGCTCTTCGGCACGGCGAAGCTCGAGGTCTCGGTCGCCGGGCAGTCGGGCAACGTGCAGCTCTCGTACCTCGGGTCGGCGCTCGCCGACGGGCTGCGCGCCGACGTGCTGCGGCTCGCGTCGGGTGCTCGCGCCGAGAAGGCGGCCACGCACGCGGCGGCGGCGACGACGGCCGTGGGGCCCGGGCGCGACATCCGCCGGCCCGTCGCCGACCCAGCCGGCGGCGGCCGACGCGGCTGAGGTGGACCCGCAGGCGCGCCGGCGCACCCGGCGCAGCCGGGCCCGCCGCCGGGCGCCGGCGTGCCGCTCGCCGCTCGCGCCGGCGGACTCGTGACGCACCGGGTCGACGAGTTCCTCGCGCCCGAGCTCGACCCGGACCTCGCTCCGCCCGAGTCGGTCGTGCACCTGCCGCTCGGCCGGGTGATCGGTTCGACGCTGCTCGGCGGCTCGACGATCTGGGCGATCGTGCTCGTCGCGATCATCGTGGCCGGTGTCACGTCGGGCCAGCTCTGGGTGCTGTTCAGCTTCGTGCCCGCCGCGATCGGTCTCGTGAGCTACATGTGGTCGCGCATCACCAAGTCGTTGCGCTACTCGATCGCGGGCACGCCCGACGGGGTGCGCATCGGTCACGGGCTGCTCTCGACGGGCAACCAGACCATTCCGCCCGGTCGCATCCACGCCATCGAGGCCACCCAGTGGGTCTTCTGGCGGCCGTTCGGGTGGTGGTCGGTTCGCATCAACGTCGCCGGCCAGTCGGTGAGCGCGTCGAACGAGGCGGCGCAGCGCACGCTCGTGCTGCCGGTCGGCACCGCCGCCGACGTGCACCGGGTGCTCGGGCTGCTGCTGCCCGAGGCTGCGGCCGAGGTCGAGGCGCTCGTCACGTCGGGCCTCACCGGCCGGGGCGGCGGCGAGGGCTACTCGAGCACGCCGAGGCGAGCGGCCTGGCTTCGACCGTTCTCGTGGCGCCGCATCGGCTGGGCTGCGGCGGCCGGTGTCGCACTCATCCGTCGAGGCGCGCTCGTGCGCAGCCTCACCCTGGTGCCGCTCGCGCGCATGCAGTCGGTCGCCGTGTCGGTCGGTCCGATCGATCGGGCGCTCGACCTCGCGGCTGTGCGCCTGCACACGGTCGCCGGCCCGGTCAGCGCGGTGCTCCCGGTCGTCGACCGCGGCGAGGCGATGCGGCTCTTCGAGCGGCTCTCCGACGAGGCCGTCGAGCGCGCCGCGAGCGATACGACGCACCACTGGGGCGCGGTCACCGAGGTCCGAGCGACGCGCCGCCGCACGACGAGCGGCCGAGCGACGCACGCCGGCACGACGAGCGCCCGCGCGACGACGACGCCCGCGCGACGAACACCGGGAGGACCAGGCCGATGAGCACTGAGCGCGCGGGCAGGCTGGGCGTCGGCACCATCGGTGCCGGACGGGTGGGCGCCGTGCTCGCCTCGGCCCTGGCGGGCGCAGGTCACGCACTCACCGGCATCGCCGCGATCTCCGACGCGAGTCGCGAACGCGCCGCCGTGATGCTGCCGTCGGTGCCGGTGCTGCCCATCCCCGAGGTGGTCGAGCGCAGCGAACTCGTGATGCTGTCGGTGCCCGACATCGAGCTCGCGATGCTGGTCGCCGGGCTCGCCGACGCGGGCGCGTGGCAACCGGGCCAGCTCGTGCTGCACACGGCGGCCCGCTTCGGCACGGGCGTGCTCGACCCTGCGCGTCAAGCCGGCGCGATTCCGCTCGCCGTGCACCCCGCCATGAACTTCACGGGCACGAGCATCGACCTCGCTCGGCTGCGCGGCACCTGGTTCGCGGTCACCGCCCCCGCCCCGGTGCTGCCCATCGGCCAGGCCCTGGTCGTCGAGATGGGCGGCGAACCGTTCGTCGTCGCCGAAGACGACCGCGCGGCCTACGGCGAGGCCATCGAGACGGCCGTCTCGTTCTCCACCGCGATCGTCGACCAGGCCAGCGACATGCTCGCCGGCATCGGCGTCGGCCGCCCCGGTGCGGTGCTCGCCTCACTCGTGCGCAGCACCGTCGAGAACTCGCTGTCCCGGCACGACCCCGGACCCAGGTTCGATGGGACCGGTACGATCGACGGGGCCGGCGCCGACCGGCCGCTGGGAGGTGGCGCGTGACCGAGGTCACCACGGGCACGCGAGTCGTGTCGACGATCGCCGAGTTGCGCGAGCTGCTCGCCGAGCAGCGCGCGGGCGGGGCATCCGTCGCCCTGGTGCCGACCATGGGCGCCCTGCACGACGGCCACCTCGCGCTCGTGCGACGCGCTCGCGAGCTCGCCGACGTCGTCGTCGTGTCGATCTTCGTGAACCCGCTGCAGTTCGGTCCGGGCGAAGACCTCGATCGCTACCCGCGCACGCTCGACGCCGATGTCGCGGCGCTCGCCGAGCACGGCGTCGCGTTCGTGTTCGCGCCCGCCGCCGACGTGATGTACCCCGCCGGCCAGGTCGAGACCACGATCGCCGCCGGTCACATCGGCACGCTCTACGAGGGGGCGTCGCGCCCCGGGCACTTCGACGGCATGCTCACCGTCGTGTCGAAGCTGCTCAACATCGTGCAGCCCGACGTCGTCGAGTTCGGCCAGAAGGACGCGCAGCAGGTCTTCCTCGTGCGCCGCATGGTGCGCGAGTTCGACGTGCCCACCGTCGTCGACGTCGTGCCGACGGTGCGCGAGGCCGACGGGCTCGCGCTCTCGAGTCGCAACCGCTACCTCGACGAGTCGCAGCGCGCGGCCGCGCTCACCCTGTCCGAGGCGTTGCGCGCCGCCGAGGCCGCGGCGGGCGACGGACTCGCCGAGGTGCTCGCCGAGGGCGCCGCCGCCTTCGGCGACCACGACGACGTCACCCTCGACTACCTCGTCGTCGTCGATCCCGAGACGTTCCTGCCGGTCGGCGACGACGCCACCGGCGACGCGGTCGTGCTCGTCGCCGCACGCGTGGGCTCGACGCGCCTCATCGACAACACGACGATCTCGCTCGGCTGAGGCATCCGCTGCCTGCTTCGCGCGCTCAACCCGCCGAGGGCTGACAAGTAGGCTGGTGCACGCACGTTTCCGCGCGACGAGAGAGAACGATGGCCCAGAACGAGGCGCAGACCCAGACGGATGCCGCTCCCGAGCCCACTGCCGACGAGATCGCCGCCGCGCAGGCCGCGGCCGCAGAGGTCTCCGAGCAGAAGGCGGTTCGGCTCGCCAAGCGCGAGCGCCTGAACGCGGCATCCGACGACCTCGCGCTCGGCGCGTACCCGGTTCGCCTGCCGATCACGGCGACGATCCCCGAGGTGCGCGACCGCTTCGTCGGCCTCGGCGTCGACGAGGCGAGCGGCGAGCAGGTCGGCCTCGCCGGCCGCGTCGTGTTCTCGCGCAACACGGGCAAGCTCTGCTTCGCCACCCTGCAGTCGGGCGACGGCAGCCGCATCCAGGCCATGGTGTCGCTCGCCGAGGTGGGCGAGCAGTCGCTCGCCGACTGGAAGGAGCTCGTCGACCTGGGCGACCACGTGTTCGTGGCGGGCGAGGTCATCACGAGCCGCCGCGGCGAGCTGTCGATCATGGTGAACGAGTGGCGCATCGCGTCGAAGGCGATCCTGCCGCTGCCGAACCTGCACAACGAGCTCAGCGAAGAGACCCGCGTGCGCTCGCGGTACCTCGACCTCATCGCCCGTGAGCAGTCGCGCAAGAACGTCATCGACCGGGCGAAGGTCAACGCGAGCCTGCGCCGCACGTTCGACTCGCTCGGCTTCATCGAGGTCGAGACGCCGATGCTGCAGGTCATGCACGGCGGCGCGTCGGCCCGCCCGTTCGTGACGAACTCGAACGCGTTCGACACCGACCTCTACCTGCGCATCGCGCCCGAGCTCTACCTCAAGCGCGCCGTCGTCGGCGGCATCGAGCGGGTGTACGAGATCAACCGCAACTTCCGCAACGAGGGCGCCGACTCGACGCACAGCCCCGAGTTCGCGATGCTCGAGGCCTACCAGGCCTACGGCGACTACAACACGATCGCCGACCTCACGCAGCAGCTCATCCAAGACGCGGCGATCGCCGTCTCGGGCGCGCACGTGGTGACCTGGGCCGACGGCACCGAGTTCGACCTCGGCGGCGACTGGGCGCGCATCTCGATGTACGACTCGCTCTCCGAGGCGGTCGGCGAGCAGATCACGGCGTCGACGCCGATGGAGCGGCTCAAGCAGCTCGCCGACGCCGAGGGCATCGAGATCGACCACCCGCTGCCCGGCAAGTACGTCGAAGAGCTCTGGGAGCACCACGTGAAGGGCGGCCTCGAGCGGCCCACCTTCGTCATGGACTTCCCGCTCGACACGTCGCCGCTCGTGCGCGGGCACCGCTCGATCCCGGGTGTCGTCGAGAAGTGGGACCTCTACGTGCGCGGCTTCGAGCTGGCGACCGGCTACTCCGAGCTCGTCGACCCGGTCGTGCAGCGCGAGCGCTTCGTCGAGCAGGCGAAGCTCGCCGCCGGCGGCGACCCCGAGGCGATGCGCCTCGACGAGGAGTTCCTGCGCGCGCTCGAGTTCGGCATGCCGCCGTCGGGCGGCATGGGCATGGGCATCGACCGCCTGCTCATGGCGCTCACCGGCCTCGGAATCCGCGAGACCATCCTCTTCCCGCTGGTCAAGTGAGCGGATGTCCCACGATGAACGGATGTCCACGCATGAACGACTACCTCCCCAAGAAGGACCTCGAGCCCGACCCCGACCCGAAGCGCCCGTCGAACACGCGCCTCGCGATCTGGATCATCGTCGGCGCGATCGGCCTCTACCTGGTCGGCTCCGGCATCTGGGGCCTCGTCACCGCCGGCTGAGCCGCACCGGATTTCCCGATCTCGAAGGCCCGATCATGCGATCGGGCCTTCGTCGTGCGTGGCATCTGCCCTGGTCCAGATTCTGTGAATGTGTTGCTTTCTGTTGGAACATGTGTGAATATTGCTCACACGTCGATGGTGACCCTACCGGAGGCGAAGCTGAATCGCAGACCGGGAGGACGGCCGCATGTACGCCACGGAGCGTCACGACCACATCGCTGACACGATCGAGCGCGACGGCCGTGTCTCAGTCGCCGGCCTGGCTCGCGAGTTCGGCGTCACGACCGAGACCATCCGCCGCGATCTCGACGCGCTCGAGGAGGCCGGGTCGACTCCGTCGCGTCCACGGCGGCGCTGTGCCGGCCGGCGCAGACCACCCTCGCCGAGGCGTCGCTCGACGAGCGGCTCGGCCGCGACGCGGCCCAGAAGACGCGATCGCCCGTGCGGCGCTCGCGCTGATCCCGTCGACGTTCCGCGGCTCGGTGCTGGTCGACTCGGGCAGCACGACCGGCCGGCTCGGCGAGCTCCTCGCGGCCTGGTCGCCCGATGAGAACGGCGTGGTCCTCGACGTCTCCACGAACTCGATCCCGCTCGCTGCGCGGCTCCACGCCGCGGCCAACCCGCACCTGCAGCTGCGCATCCTCGGCGGTGCCGTACGCGGCATCACGGGTGCGGCGGTCGGCCCGACGACGATCGCCCACCTCGGCGACATCCGACCCGACCTCGCATTCGTCGGCGCCAACGGCGTGAGCGCCGAGTTCGGCTTCTCGACCCCCGACGAGACCGAGGCGTCGGCCAAGTCGGCGATGGTGCACGCAGCCCGGCGGGTCGTGGTGCTCGCCGACTCCTCGAAGCTCGAGGCCGAGTCGCTCGTGCGGTTCGCTCGCCTCGACGAGATCGACACGCTCATCACCGACGCCCCGCCCGGCGACGAGCTCGCTGCAGCACTCTCCGACGCCGACGTGCAGGTGGTGCGCGCATGATCGTCACGCTCACGGCCAACCCGTCGCTCGACCGCACGGTCGAGCTCGATGGCGCCCTCGAGCCCGGCGCGGTGCAGCGGGCCGTCAGCACCCGGCAGGATCCCGGTGGCAAAGGCGTCAACGTCACTCGCGCGCTGCGAGCATCGGGCGTCGAGTCGGTCGCCGTGCTCCCCGCCGCCGTGGGCGACCCGATCCTCGCCGCGCTCGACGCCGAGGGCGTGCCCTATCGCGCCGTGCCCATCGACGGCGCGGTGCGCACCAACCTCACGATCGTCGACGCCGCGGGCGTGACGACGAAGGTCAACGAGCCCGGCCCCGCGCTCGACGCTGCCGCGCAGTCGAGGCTCATCGACGTGGCGGCCGAGGCGGCGCTCGGCGCCGATTGGCTCGTGCTCGCCGGATCGCTGCCACCCGGCGTCGGCGACGACTTCTACGTGCGCGTCGTCGCTGCCGTGCGTGCTGCGGCCGAGCACGCCGGCAGCACCGCCCCGCAGATCGCCGCCGACACCTCGGGCGCCGCCCTCGCCGCGCTCGTCGACTGCGGCGTGGGCATCGACCTCATCAAGCCCAACGCCGAGGAGCTCGCCGAGCTCACCGGCTCCTCCGACGAGGCCGCCCTCGAGGCCGGTCCCGACGAGGCCATCGCCTCTCGCGCGCTCGCTCCCCGTCGAGCGGGTGCACGCGAGCCTCGTCACGCTCGGCGCCGTCGGCGCCGCGCTCGTCACCGAGGATCATGCCTGGCTCGCGCGGGCCCCCCGCGTCGTGCCGCGAAGCACCGTCGGAGCGGGCGACTGCTCGCTCGCGGGCTTCCTCGTCGCCGCCGTCGAGGGTGCGTCGCCAGCCGACGCGCTCGCCCGCGCCGTGGCATCCGGTGCCGCCGCCGTAGCCCTCCCGGGCAGCGCGGTGCCCACCCGAGACCAGGTCGACCCGGCCCGGGTCACCGTCACCGAGGTCGCCGGTCTTCCGGTCGGCGACCGCCAGTAAGGAGAACCCCATGTCCGACATCATCGAACCGGGCCTGGTCGTGCTCGATGCCGATCTCGGCCCCGACAAGTCCGGCGTGATCCGTGCACTCGCCGCCCGGGTCGCCGAGAGTGGCCGTGCCACCGACGCCGACGCCCTCTTCGCCGACGCCTGGAAGCGCGAGGAGCAGGCGCCCACCGGGCTTCCCGGCGGACTCGCCATCCCGCACGCCAAGTCGCCCGCGGTGAAACGGCCATCCTCGCCATCGCCCGGCTCGCGCCGCCCCGTCGAGTTCGACGAGGGCGAGGACGTCCGATCTCGTGTTCCTCATCGCCGCCCCCGACACGCGCTGCGCAAGACCACCTCGCGCTCCTGTCGACCCTCGCCCGCTCGCTCATGCGCGACGACTTCGTCGCGTCCCTCCGCAGCGCCGCCACGCGCCCGACGAGGTCGTCGGCATCGTGCAGGGCGCGCTCGCCGCCGACGACGAGGCGGCTCCGGCCGACGAGGCCGCACGCCGCGGCTGCCGCGGCGACCGGCGCGCATCGGCCGCGACGGCCGCGTGCGACGCCGGCCGACGGCGACGCGGCATCCGCTCGCCGCTCGATCGTCGCGGTGACCGCGTGCCCGACCGGAATCGCGCACACCTACATGGCCGCCGACGCGTTGGCCGCCGCCGCGGAGCGCGCGGACGTCGACTACCACGTCGAGACGCAGGGCTCGTCGGGCGCGAAGCCGCTCGACCCCGCGGTGATCGCCGCGGCCGACGCCGTGATCTTCGCCGTCGACGTCGACGTTCGCGACAAGGGCCGGTTCGCCGGGAAGCCCGTCGTGCAGGTGCCCGTCAAGCGCGGCATCGACGAACCCGACGCGCTCGTCGCGAAGGCGCTCGCCGCGGCATCCGATCCGAACGCCCCGCGCGTGCCCGCCGACGGCGGCGGCGACCGGCGCAACCGCCGCGGTCGCCGGCGGCCGGTCGTTCGGCTCCGACCTCAAGCGGTGGCTGCTCACCGGCGTCAGCTACATGATCCCGTTCGTCGCGGCGGGCGGTCTGATCGTCGCGCTCGGCCTTCCTGATCGGCGGCTACGAGATCGGGGAGAATGCCGGCGAGATCGTCCTCAACAACGCCCTCTGGAACCTTCCGCCGGGTGGCTTGTCCGAGTACATCGGGTCGGTGCTGATCGTGATCGGCTCGGCGTCGATGGCGTTCCTCGTCCCGGCGCTGTCGGGCTACATCGCGTATGCCATGGCCGATCGGCCCGGCATCGCACCGGGCTTCGTGGCCGGCTCGGTGGCGCTGGTCCTGAACGCCGGCTTCCTCGGCGGCCTCGTCGGCGGCCTGCTCGCGGGCGCCGCGGCCATGTGGCTCGGTCGGCTCCGGCCGCCGCGCTGGCTCCGGGGCCTCATGCCGGTCGTCATCATCCCGCTCCTCGCCTCGCTGTTCTCCTCGGGCCTGTTGCTGCTGATCCTCGGCGCCCCCATCGCGACGCTCATGATGTGGCTCACCGACTGGCTGAACTCGCTCACCGGCGTCAGCGCCATCGCGCTCGGCGCGATCCTCGGGCTCATGATGGGCTTCGACCTCGGCGGGCCGGTGAACAAGGTCGCCTATGCCTTCGCGGTGACCGGGCTGGCCGCGGGGTCCCTCGAGAACCAGGCGCCGTGGCAGATCATGGCCGCCGTCATGGCGGCGGGCATGGTGCCGCCGCTGGCATGGCCTTCGCCTCGACGGTGCTCGCGCGCCGGCTCTTCACCGAGCCGGAACGCGAGAACGGAGTCGCCGCCTGGCTGCTCGGCCTCTCCTTCATCTCCGAGGGCGCGATCCCGTTCGCGGCGGCCGACCCGTTGCGCGTGATCGCATCGTCGATGGTCGGCGGCGCGACGCGGGAGCGATCTGCATGGCTGCGGGCGTCACCTCGCAGGCACCCCATGGCGGCATCTTCGTGTTCTTCGCGATCGGCAACTTCGGGATGTTCCTCCTCGCGATCCTCGTCGGCACCCTGGTCATGGGATTCATGGTGGTGGCGCTGAAGCGGTGGGCGCGCCGACCGTGCCGGTCGACGAGAGCGCCCCGGTGCCGGCCGGCGCCGCGGTGGCCGCTGCCTGAGGCCGGCGCGCGGCGGAGTGAGGTTTCCGCACCGGAGTCGGGCTGATCGCCCACTCCGACGCGGGAACCTCGCTCCGCCGCATCGGCATGCCC
Source organism: uncultured Actinomycetota bacterium (assembly GCA_963836825.1). Lineage (GTDB taxonomy): Bacteria > Actinomycetota > Actinomycetes > Actinomycetales > Microbacteriaceae > Agromyces. The sequence goes on along the minus strand of CAWILI010000010.1, from coordinate 9,419 downwards.
GGGTTCGGGCCGGGCGTGCGCCCGCGGCATCCGCTCGCCTCGTTCACCGAACCTGAGCAAACCCCCGTATCCTTGAGGGACTATGAACGATTTCTGGGCCAATGCGATCTGGTCGCTCGCGCCGACCGTGCTCATCGGCCTCATCTTCTGGTTCGTGATGCACGCGATCATCAGGGCCGACCGCAACGAGCGCAAGGCGTACGCCCGCATCGAGGCTGAGGAGCGGGCCAAGCTCGGCCGCGAACACCCCGCCGGATGACGATCGACATCACGACGACGCAGGTCACTGCGATCGTCGCTGCTGCGATCATCGTCATCGACCTCGTCATCCGCGTCATCGCGGTCATCGTCGTGCCGCGCAATCGCCGTCCGACGGCGGGCATGGCGTGGCTGCTGGCGATCTTCTTCATCCCGATCCTCGGCATCCTGCTGTTCCTGCTGATCGGCAACCCCAAGCTGCCCAAGCATCGTCGTGAGAAGCAGGCAGAGGTCGACGAGTTCATTCGCGAATCGACGCACGGCGTCGAGCGTGTGAGCGACAGCACCAACTGGCCGCGGTGGTTCGACGGAGTGGTGCGGTTGAACCGCAACCTCGGGGCGATGCCCCTGATCGGCTCCAACAGCGCCAGCCTCATCGGCGACTACCAGGGTTCGCTCGACGCGATGACCGAGGCGATCCGCGGCGCCGAACGCTACGTGCACGTCGAGTTCTACATCTTCGCCTACGACCGCACGACGGCGGCGTTCTTCGACGCCCTGGGCGACGCGGTCGCCCGCGGCCTCGAGGTGCGAGTGCTGCTCGACCACATCGCCTCGCTGCGCGTGAGCGGGTACCGCAAGACCCTCAAGCGACTCGATCGCATGGGCGTGCGCTGGCAGCTGATGCTGCCGGTGCAGCCGCTGAAGGGCCGCTACCAGCGCCCCGACCTGCGCAACCACCGCAAGATCCTCGTGGTCGACGGCGATGTCGGGTTCATGGGGTCGCAGAACATCATCGACCGCTCCTACAACAAGCGGGGCAACATCCGCCGCGGACTGAAGTGGAAGGAACTCGTCGTGCGCGTCGAGGGCCCGATCGTGTCGGGGCTCGAGGCCATCTTCCTCACCGACTGGTACCTCGAGACCGGCGAGGCGCCGATGCGCGAGATCGTGCCGTTCGACCAAGACGGCGAGGCGCAGGACCTCGACTGCCAGGTGGTGCCGAGCGGTCCCGGGTACAACAACGAGAACAACCTGAAGCTGTTCCTCGCCCTGATGTACGCGGCCGAGGAGCGCATCATCCTCACCAGCCCGTACTTCGTGCCCGACGAGGCCATGCTCCGCGCGATCAGCGGCGCCACGCAGCGGGGTGTCCACGTCGAGCTCTTCGTCTCCGAGCTCGGCGACCAGGCCCTCGTCTACCACGCCCAGCGTTCGTACTACGAGGCGCTGCTGCGCGCCGGAGTGAAGATCTACCTCTACAAGGCGCCCTACATCCTGCATTCGAAGCACTTCACGATCGACGACGACGTCGCGGTCATCGGCTCGAGCAACATGGACATCCGCTCGTTCGAGCTCAACATGGAGGTCTCACTGCTGGTGCACGGCGCCTCGTTCGTGCGCGAGATGCGTGCCGTCGAAGACGGCTACCGCGCCGAAAGCCGCGAGTTGACGCTCGACGACTGGCTGCGGCAGCCGCTGCGCTCGACGGTGCTCGACAACCTCGCGCGGCTCACCTCGGCGTTGCAGTAGCGATCGCATGGCGCGTGGCGAGGGTTCGCTCGCGATCGGGATTTCGCGCTCCTTCTTAACGCGAACGCAACAGATCGCTCTGGAAAACGTTTCATTCGACTGGAAGAGTGAGGGATACCGCCAGCGGGCGCAGGATTCCCTGATCGTCGTGTGCCCTCGGCTGCGTCCGCCGTGCACACCCCGCATCGGCGGTCGTGCCCGTTCCACCTTCTCTCCCGAACGAAACGGAGCACCATGAAGATCACCCGCCTCCTCGCAGGAGCGAGCGTCGCAGCGGTCACCGCCGCGACGCTCGTCGTCGGCGCGGCGCCGGCGACCGCGCTCGAGCGCCTCGCCGCCTCGCCGATCGCCACGCCGATCTCATCCCTCGTGGTTCCGCCCACGAGCTACCCGTCGCAGCCCCTCCTGCCGACGGTGCCCGACGATCCCACCGATGCCTCGATCGCGCGCGGTGTCACCCCGTACGACGAGATCGCGCCCTTCCTCAACACGCTCATGGCGCAGAGCGACCGCATCTCGGCCCAGGTGGTCGGACAGTCGACGCTCGGACGCGACATCCACCTCGTGACCCTGACCGCCAAAGAGACGAAGGCGCAGACCGCCAAGCAGACGGCGTGGCGCGAGCTCATCAAGTCCGACCCGGCCGCCGCGGCGACGAACAAGCCGCTCCAGAACCAGTACAAGGTGCCGGTCTGGTTCAACTCGAACATCCACGGCAACGAATGGGAGGGCACCGATGCCGTGCTGAACTACATCGAGCACCTCGCCACGGCGCCGTGGCCCGAGGTTCGCGACATCCTCCAGGACTACCGCCTGTACTTCACGGTGACGAACAACCCCGACGGCCGGGCGCTGGGGCAGCGTGCGAACGCCGACGGGTTCGACATCAACCGCGACATGATCACGGGCGCGACGCCCGAGTCCCGCATCATCCGCGATCTCTCGAGCGTCATCCAGCCGACGTTCTTCGTCGACCTGCACGGCTACACGAGCGTGCTGCAGGTCGAGCCCTGCGGTCCGCCGCACGGTGAGAACTACGAGTACGACCTGTTCCTGCCGCACGCCTACGCCGCAGCGCTCGAGATCGAGCAGGCCGTCGTCGGCGCGAACATCCCGGGCAACACCTACCTCGCCGACAACGGCAGTGCGACGCTCGAGAACACGGGCAAGATCAAGATCCCCTACCGCGACATCCGGGCCGGCTGGGATGACTGGCCCCCCATCTTCACGCCGCAGTACGTCGCCTACCAGGGCGCGATCACCAACACCGTCGAGCTCCCGCTCGGCCGCACGAACAACCAGGCGACCAACCAGGCCAACGCGAAGGTCAACATCGAGGTCGCCGGGGTCGTCATCGACACGGCGGTCGACTACGTGGCCGAGAACGCCGACGCGCTGCTGGGCAACCAGATCGAGATCTTCCGCCGCGGGGCCGCGGGCGAACCGCTCGTGACCGTGCCGGCCGACGTCGACCCGGCCAGCGTGCCCGAGCCGAACCAGTGGGCCGAGATCTGGGACGAGACCGACGTCTACACCGCCGAGCTGCCGCGTGCCTACGTGATCCCGCGTCGACGAGTCGCAGCGTTCGGCGACCGACGCCGCGACCCTCGTCGACCAGCTCATCGCGAACGGTGTCGAGGTGTCGCGCGCGACCGCCGCATTCACCGCCGACGGCGTCGAGTACGCCGAGGGCTCCTACGTGGTCGACATGCACCAACCGCTGCGCGGCATGGCCAACGTGCTGCTCGCCGACGGTTCGGACATCTCCGAGCGGGTGCCCGACATGTACGACATCTCGGCGTGGAGCCTCGCGCTGCTCTGGGGTGCCGATGTCGACGCGGTCGGCTCGACGACCGACCCGGCGCTCGACGTCGAGCTCGTGCAGGTCACCGAGTCGGCGCCCACCGGTTCGGTGCCCGCCGCGGGCTCATACCTCGAGCTCGCGCACGAGCGGCGTCGCCGAGTACCAGGCCGTCAATGCCCTGCTCGACGCCGGCATCGCCGTGTCGGCGTTCGACGACGGCTCGGTCATCGTCGGCGACGATCGCGGCGTCGCTACGCTGCGGCCGCCGCGGCGGCCGAGGAGTTCGGGGTGACGTTCACCGCTTCCGACGGCTCGCGCCTCGCCACCGAGCGAGAGCACCGGCCTCGACGAACTCCGCGTCGCATACTCGGGCAGCCAGGACGAGCGGGTGACGCTCGGCAGGCTCGGCTTCGACGACATCGTGCAGGTGACCTCCGCGAACCTCACGAACGGGCAGGTGCAGCTCGACGACGTCGATGTCCTGTGGATCGGCGCCAACCTGTCGTTCAGCGCCGCGCAGGCGGCCGGCCGCACCGAGGTCGCCGGCTACCTGGCCTCCGGCCGGGGCGTCGCGGGCAAGGGCACGGCGATCGCGGCCTTCTCGAACGCGTTCGGGCTCGTGTCGTCGACTGCCACGCAGGGCACGAGCGGCTCCAACGGCATCGTGTCGGTGGCCGACGCCGACGGCGGCCTGCTGTCGACGTATCCGCAGGACACCGCGTTCGTGCTACCCGGCCGTCTGGTTCTCGGGCCTCGGCGCGAACGCCGTGGTCGAGCAGACCTACGCGGCCGGCGACCCCTTCATCTCGGGGCACTGGGCGTCGACGCAGCCGGGCCGCACGATCGCCGACGCCGCGGGTCAGGCGTCGGTCGTCTCGGCCGAGTCGGCGGCGGGATCGAAGGTGCTGATGTTCGGTACCTCGCTGAACTTCCGCACGCACCCCGTGGGTGGCTTCAGCCAGCTCGCGCGCGGGCTGTTCTGGGCCGGCACCGCGGGCGCGGAGGTTCCCGCGCCGTAGCCGAGCGCACGCCGCGAACGGCGCCGTACCGGTCGACCCGGTGCGGCGCCGTTCGCCGTCAGTGCCGCGGCTTCAGTCGAACGGTCGGCAGCTCGGGCGCCGGCAGTGCGGCACCGTCGTAGCCGGTGACGATGCCGAACCGGCCGTCGGGGTTGTCGCGCCCGATGACGTCGGCCTGCCACTGGCGCCGGAACTCGGCGACCTCGTCGTGGTCGCGGCCGATGAAGTTCCACCACATCACGATCTCCTCGCCGAACGGCTCGCCGCCGATGAGCAGCACCCGCACCGGGCCGTCGGTCGCGGTGAGGCGCACGCCCTCGTGCCCGATCGGAAGGTACCCGAGCTCGCTCCATTCGAGCGTGGCGACGTGACCGGCGACCCTGAGCGGGTCGGCCCCGCCGGTGCCGTCGTCGGGCTCGTCGTCGAGCGCCGCGATCGCCACGCGCACGGGGCCGCGGTCGACCAGCACGCCGTGCTCGAACGCGGGGTCGAGGTCGATCCACGCCTCGCCGCCGGCGGGCAGCTCGATCTGGGCGCCGACGAGCGGCGAGAAGAGCGCGACGGATGACCCGTGGTCGGGGTCGTGGCCGTCGCCGGGCAGCGAACCGGCGAACACGCGCACCGTGGCGTCGTCGATCGTGACGGGGGTGGTCTCGGCGTGCTCGAAGAAGGGGAGCACGTTGCGCGAGGCGTCGGGCAGCACGACCCAGAGCTGCACCCCGTGCAGCAGCGTGGTGGCGGGGGTCGACACCTCGGAGTGCGAGATGCCGCGCCCCGCGGTCATCAGGTTGACCTCGCCGGGGCGCACCATCTCGTGGCTGCCGGTGGAGTCGCGGTGCTCGATCTCGCCCTCGAAGAGCCAGCTCACCGTCTGCAGCCCGGTGTGGGGGTGGGGCGGCACGACCATGCCGCCGGTCGCGCCGACGTCGTCGGGGCCGTAGTGGTCGGCGAAGCACCAGGCACCGATCGTCGTGCGGCCACGCTGGGGAAGCGTGCGCCGGACGTTCATCGCGCGGGGCCCGCCGAGCGGCACTTCGCGCGGCGTGAGCACCTGCACGGCGGGGCTCTGCGGGCCGTCGGGAGCGCAGACGAGTTCGAGCGGATCCTTCTCGAGATTGCTCATGTCGGCATGCTACCCGTGCGCGACGACGCGGCAGAGGGGCGCATCTCGTGCGTTTCGCTACCTCCAAAACGGCGCACTCGACCGCTAGCATGGCGACATGGCTCCCTCCGCGCGTCTCCGCCGTTCCGGCCTCATCGCAGTGGCGCTCTCATCACTGTTCCTCCTGTCGGCCTGCACGCCGCCGGGCGGCGCGGCCGAAGACTTCCCGGGTCGGCCGGTGCCCGAAGAGGCGGCCGCCGTCGACGTGGGTGACGGGCCCGACGAAGCCGGCGTCGGAGGCGACGAAGAGGAAGAGGCCGAAGAGGCCGTCGACCCGATGGAGCCGAACGACGAGCCGATCGTCGTCTGGTGGGCCGATGGCGGCCAGCTGGCGCTCACCATCTCGGGCAGTTCGGCGTGCCCGATGGTGGGCAATGAGATCCGAGTGCTCGACCCGGCCGGCGAGGGCAACCGTGTGGCCATCAGCCTCGTCGAGTACCCCGAGAACCAGGTGTGCACGGCCGACTTCGTGCCGCACACCACCCTCTTCTGGACGCCGTACGACGTCACGACCACCGAGCCCCTCTTCGTCGAGGTCATGGGCACCGAGGTCGAGGTCCCGATCAAGTAGCCGCGTCACGCCGCGCGCCGCAGCACGAGCAGCTCGCCGATCTCGCAGTCGAGCACCTCGCAGACGGCCTGCAGGGTCGAGAAGCGGATGGCCCGTGCGCGGTCGTTCTTCAGCACGCTGAGGTTCACCACGCTCACGCCGACGAGTTCGGCGAGGCGCGTCAGCGTCAGGCCGCGCGACTCGAGCAGCTCGTCGAGCCGGCAGTGCACGTCGGTCGCCTCGTCGGGTTCGGCGGGCGACATCAGACGAGGCCCTCGGTGTCGCGCTGCAGGCGCTCGCCGACCGCGAACACGGTGCTGAGCAGGGCTGCCACGAATGCCGCGAGGATGAGGGCGAACGGGTCGACCGAGAGGATCACGTTGTCGAAGGTCTGATCGCTGAGCACGGCGAATGCTCCGTTCGCGGCCATGTTGCCGAAGAACGGCACCGCGAAGTACCCGATGAGCCCGGCGAATCCCGCAGTGGTGACGAGCACCGTGTTCGTGCGACTGAACACACGGCTGCGGCTGACGTTGCGGGCGAGCCAGACGAGGCACACGACGACGCTGATCACCGCGACCGCGAAGACCAGCTGCTGGATGACGAGTGCCCACAGCGACGCGACGGGGAGCGACGGCGCCGTGATGAGTGCGCGATCGAGCTCGACCGCGATGGGGGCGCCGTCGACGCCGATGGGTGCGTCGGCCTTCGTGCCGGCGAACTCGCCCAGCACCGAGACATCGCGGTTCGGCAGCACCTCGATGATGCGGGCGACGGCCGACCAGACGGCCCAGATCGCGATGCCGACGCCGGCGATCATGAAGATCCACAGGCCGACCGCGTCGCCTCTCTTGACGGTGTGGGTCGGGATCGTCTCGCTCATGTCTTCCTTCCTAACGAATATCGATAACAACGATAAACGATAAGGTAGCCGGATGTCCCGGCGGCGTCAACGCGAGACCCGCACCGCGGCATCCGCTCGCCTGACGCCGCTGTCACACACCGCCGCGGCGCTGCGCCCACGGCGAACACCGGCCCACGGGGCATCCGGAGTGTTTACGCTCGATGTATCGGCGCCCCCTACCCAGCGGGGTCGTGAGGAGTAGAGCATGTTCGAGAGATTCACCGACCGAGCCCGTCGTGTCGTCGTCCTGGCCCAAGAAGAGGCCAAGATGCTGAACCACAACTACATCGGCACCGAGCACATCCTGCTCGGTCTCATCCACGAGGGTGAAGGCGTCGCCGCCAAGGCGCTCGAATCGCTCGGAATCTCGCTCGACGCCGTGCGCGAGCAGGTTCAAGACATCATCGGCCAGGGCCAGCAGCAGCCCACGGGCCACATCCCCTTCACGCCGCGCGCCAAGAAGGTGCTCGAGCTCTCGCTTCGCGAGGCACTGCAGCTGGGTCACAACTACATCGGCACCGAGCACATCCTCCTCGGCCTCATCCGCGAGGGCGAGGGCGTCGCCGCCCAGGTGCTCGTCAAGCTCGGCGCCGACCTCAACCGCGTGCGCCAGCAGGTCATCCAGCTGCTCTCGGGCTACCAGGGCAAAGAGCAGGTGCAGGTCGGCGCGAACGACCAGCAGCAGCCGCAGGGCGGCTCGCAGATCCTCGACCAGTTCGGCCGCAACCTCACGCAGGCCGCGCGCGAGTCGAAGCTCGACCCCGTGATCGGGCGCGAGAAAGAGATCGAGCGGGTCATGCAGATCCTCTCGCGTCGCTCGAAGAACAACCCCGTGCTCATCGGCGAGCCCGGCGTCGGCAAGACCGCCGTCGTCGAGGGCCTCGCGCAGGCGATCGTCAAGGGCGAGGTGCCCGAGACGCTGAAGGACAAGCAGCTCTACTCGCTCGACCTCGGCTCGCTCATCGCCGGTCAGCCGCTACCGCGGTGACTTCGAGGAGCGCCTGAAGAAGGTCACCAAAGAGATCCGCACGCGCGGCGACATCATCGTCTTCATCGACGAGATCCACACCCTCGTCGGTGCGGGTGCCGCCGAGGGCGCCATAGACGCCGCCTCGATCCTGAAGCCGCTGCTCGCCCGCGGCGAGCTGCAGACCATCGGTGCGACCACGCTCGACGAGTACCGCAAGCACTTCGAGAAGGACGCCGCGCTCGAGCGCCGCTTCCAGCCGATCCAGGTCGCCGAGCCGTCGCTGCCCCACACGATCAACATCCTCAAGGGCCTGCGCGACCGCTACGAGGCCCACCACAAGGTGTCCATCACCGATGGTGCCTCGGGCTCACCACAAGTTGTCCCTCACCGCGGTGCGCTCGTGGCCGCGGCGAACCTCGCCGACCGCTACGTCTCCGACCGCTTCCTGCCCGACAAGGCGATCGACCTGATCGACGAGGCCGGCGCACGCCTGCGCCTCTCGATCCTCTCGAGCCCGCCCGAGCTGCGCGAGTTCGACGAGAAGATCGCCGTCGTGCGGGCCGCGAAAGAGACCGCCATCGAAGAGCAGGACTTCGAGAAGGCCGCGTCGCTGCGCGACGAGGAGAAGAACCTGCTCGGCGAGCGCCTGCGCCTCGAGAAGCAGTGGAAGTCGGGCGACGTCAAGACGACCGCGGTCGTCGACGAGGGCCTGATCGCCGAGGTGCTCGCGCAGGCCACCGGCATCCCCGTCTTCAAGCTGACCGAAGAGGAGTCGAGCCGACTCGTCTTCATGGAGAAGGCGCTGCACGAGCGCGTCATCGGCCAGGAGGAGGCCATCTCGGCCCTCGCCAAGACGATCCGCCGCACCCGCGCCGGCCTGAAAGACCCGAAGCGCCCCTCGGGCTCGTTCATCTTCGCCGGCCCCACGGGCGTCGGCAAGACCGAGCTCGCCAAGGCGCTCGCCGAGTTCCTGTTCGACGACGAGGCGGCGATGATCTCGCTCGACATGTCGGAGTACGGCGAGAAGCACACGGTCTCGCGGCTGTTCGGCGCCCCTCCCGGCTTCGTCGGCTTCGAAGAGGGCGGCCAGCTCACCGAGAAGGTGCGCCGCAAGCCGTTCAGCGTCGTGCTCTTCGACGAGATCGAGAAGGCGCACCCCGACATCTTCAACTCGCTCCTCCAGATCCTCGAAGAGGGCCGGTTGACCGATGGCCAGGGTCGCGTGGTCGACTTCAAGAACACGGTCATCATCATGACGACCAACCTCGGCACGAAGGAC
>CAWILI010000009.1:0-56664 GCA_963836825.1 uncultured Actinomycetota bacterium | reverse complement strand
AGCCCCGGACGCGCTTCGCGACATGCCACGGCCGCACATCAACCGCCCGGCGTAGGGATGACGCCGCGTGTCAGAGCTCGACGCTGCTCAGCACCTCGGTCGCGGCGATCTTGAGCACGCCGCCCTCGTCGACCAGTCGGTACGCGGTGACCTCCTGCACCACGCGTCCGTCGGCGAAGCGATAGGTCAGTGTCGCCTGCGCCCGTCGGGTGGGGACGCGCTCACGTCAGTGAACTCGACATCAGCGACGGCACCCCAGAAGGCGTTGTACGCATCTGACCGCCGACATGGTTCACCTGGTAGTCGACGGTCATCATCGGCCAGGCGCTGTCGAGTTCGCCGGGCACCGTCGAGTAGTAGTTCGTGATCGTATCGACGATCCGTTGCTCGGGACTCGCCGGGGCCGGCTCCACCTCCTCCTCGGGGAGTGGCGATGGGCTCGGCACCACCGGTGCCGGATTCGCCTCTGCGGAGGGCGTCTCAGGAGGAGTGTCGCGGCATCCGTCGTCTGCGGAGTGCTCGTCGGCGTCTCGCTCGCACCCTGGCGACCGGCTGTCCCCTCTCCTTGGCCCAGAGGTGTGAGCAGCAACGCCCCGCCGCCGGCCAGGAGGATGCCCGCCAGAAGCAGGATTCCGACGAGCGCACCGGCTCGGCGCCGACGATTCGAGGGTGGATGCGACGACGGCGGCGGCTCGACCGGCGGCGGGCCCGGACGGCTTCCGACCGGCCGTGCCACCGGCGGTCGATTCGGCGCCTTGCGCACGGGGCGCACCAGCTCGTCGAACGCCGGGCTCCGGCCAGGCGTTCAGTCTCGGCGGTGGCCGTCTGCAGCCGCTCCGTCTCGGGAGGCACGTCATCCAACCGCTCCGTCTCGGTCGTCGTGCCGACCCGGCGCGTTTCCGCCATCGGGGTCGTCGGCCCGTCGGCGGCTTCGACCGCGGCGGCGGCCGCGGCGGGGACGAGCGGCACCGTCGGCAGCACGGATCCCGTGGAGCCATCGCTGCCCTCGCGCATCGCCGACAGTCGCGCGGCGACGGACTCCATGCCGGGCCGGCGCTTCGGGTTCGCCGACAGCATCTCCCGCAGCAGCGGCGCCAGCGCCCCCGCGTGTCTCGGCGCGGGGTAGTTGCCGCGCGCAACCTTGTGCAGCAGTGCGATCGCGTTGTTGTCGACACCGAAGGGCGGGGCGCCCTCGAGCATCGTGTACATCGTGGACCCGAGCGAGAAGACGTCCGACGCGAAGCTCGCCGGTTGCCCCCGGGCCACCTCCGGTGAGAGGTAGGCGGGCGTGCCGTGGATCATCCCGGTGCCGTGATCGTCGCGTCCCCGAGCGCGTGGGAGATGCCGAAGTCGCTGATCATCGCCGAGCCGTCCTCGGTGATGAGGATGTTCCCCGGTTTCACGTCGCGGTGCACGATCCGCATCGTGTGGGCCGCAGCCAGCGCTGAGCCCACCTCCGCCCCGATCCGCGCGGTCTCGCGAGCCGTGAGCGTCCCATGCTCACGCAGCAGGACCGATAACGGCGTCGACTCGATCAGCTGCATGACGATGCACGGCCGACCCTCGTGTTCCACGACGTCGAATACCGTGACGGCATGCGGATGGTGCAGACCGGCGGTGATGCGCGCCTCACGCATGGCCCGATCGTGCGATCTCACGCTCGCTGTCGGAGAGCTCGGGCTGCGTGCGCAGCATCTTGAGCGCGACCGGTCGATGCAGGCGCTCGTCCCACGCCTGCCAGACGACGCCCATCCCACCCGCACCGAGCATCTTGACCAGCCGGTAGCGGTCGGCGATGAAGGTCGACGGAGTACTCATCGAGGTCGCTCCTTCGAGGATTATCCTCGACGGTAACCCCGCTCGCGCAGGTTGCTCAGGGGCTTGCGGCGGTGGCGCAAGGGTGCAAGACGAGGAAACGAGGAGTCACGATGACAAGGAAGCCGGTCGTCTACGAGACCACGCGCCGCGTCGCCTTCTCCGAGCTCGACCCGTTCCAGCACGTGAGCACCGGCAACTTCGCCCGGTACTTCACCGACCACCGCATGGAAGCGCTGGCGAAGCACGCCGGCTGGGACCTCAACACCTACGGCTCGCTCGGCTTCATGATCTGGGTCAAGCGCATGGAGATCGATTTCCTGCGGCCGGTGGGCGCAGACCAGGAGATCACGATCACGTCGTTCGTTCGCGAGTTCGCAGGCGCCGACGCGATCATCGAGTGCACGATGACGGATGCCGCGGGCACGACCGTTTCCACCTGCCTGATGGTCGCGACGCACGTCGACGCGCAGACCCGGCGCGCCAGCGACTGGCCCGACGAGCACACCGCGCTCTTCTTCGAGCCCGAGGACTAGGCGGAGCCCCGGCGGTACCCGCTATGCCGGCGCGTACCTGGCGGCGATGATGCCCGAGTCGTAGGTCTGCACGCCGAGCAGCCGCAGGCCGACCGGGTGCGGCGTGCGCAGCCGGTCCTCGGCGTTCCCGACCAGGAACGGATGGATGCCGGCGTGGATCTCGTCGACCAGCCCGGCGTCGACGAGCGTCGCGGCCAGCTTGCCGTAGCCGTGCGAGATGATCGACTCGTACTGGTCGCGCAGGCCCCGCACCGTCTCGGCCACGTCGCCCTCGATGAGGGTCGCGTTCCAGTCGAGCGGGCCCGTCAGGGTCGTCGAGGCGACGTACTTCGGCAGCGCGTTGTAGTGCGCGGCGAAGCCGCGGTCATCGGTCTGCTTCGGCCAGTACTCGCGGAAGAACTCGTAGCTCTCCCGACCGAGCAGCACCGCGTCGGCACCGAAGACGAGCTCGTCGGAGGCCCGCTGCACCCCCGGATCGTTCTCGTCGAACCAGTGCTCCATCTGGTCGAATGCCCCGTCGAGCGTCATTTCGAATGAGATCGTCACTTTTCCCATGCGCCCCAGCTTGGTCGGTTCACCGGCGGTTGTCACCGTTCCGATGTCACTGCATCGACCACCGCATGCCACGCGCTCGGGGGCAGCTCGTGCCCACCGCCGGGCAGCGTCACCAACCGCGCCCCACGGATGTCCCGCGCCAGCGCCTCCCCGTTGCCGATCGGGAAGACGGGGTCGGCGGCGCCGTGCACCACCGTCGTCGGAACGCGGATCTGCCCGAGCCGCTCCCTCCACCGCGGGGCGTCCTCGATGACATCCGCCCCGCCCTCATCGCGGTGCATATCGGGCGACCGGCGCACCGTGTCGGCCCAGATCGCGCGGTCGTGCGCCTCGTCGAACTCGTCGCCCGCGTAGTCGCGGTCGGTGTCGACGTGGTACTCGATCACGGCATCGGAGTCGTTCCAGTCGGGCTCGGGCAGCGGGTTCGCCCACACCTCCCGCATCCGGACGGTCGCACCGGGCAGGTCGCGGTCGGCCCCGAACACCGTCGGACTGGTCGACACCAGGGTGAGCGCGCGAACCCGATCGGGGTGGTCGAGCGCGGCGAGCTGCGCGACCCATCCGCCCGCCGAGAATCCGACCCAGTGCGCGTCGCTCGCGCCGACGGCATCGAGCACCGCGAGCGCGTCGTCGACTGCGACCGGCAGCCCGTCGCGGCGCGTGCCGGGCGGCCCGAGCGTCGTCTCGCCCATGCCGCGCTGGTCGTAGCGCACCACGCAGAACCCGCGATCGGCGATCAGGTCGCAGAACTCGGGCCGCCACCAGTCCATGGATGACTCGCCACCGGCGACGAGCAGCACGACAGGCTGCTCCGCCGAACCGATCAGCTCAGCCGCGATCTCGGCCCCGTCGGGGCGCGCGACCCGCAGCGATCGAACCTCAGCTCGCGACATCCGTACCTGATTCGCCCACCGACGCAGCCTCGGCGCTCAGCTGCGCGCATCCTCGAGATGCGGAGCACCGTGGCCCAGCACCTTGACCACGAGGTTGTGCCGCCGCAGTGCCCGGATGGTGCGCGCGACCTCGTCGGGCGTGCGGCCGAGGGCGCGTTCGTTCGCGACGACGAGCACGTCACCGGCCCGCAAGCGTCTCGAACAGTCGCGCGAACCGCTGCTCCCACGTCACGGTGCTCTCGGGCGTGGGGTGCTTGAAATCGAGGATCGCGACGCCGAAGCGAGCGAGGTCGTTGCGCTGCTCGGTGACCGACGGCATGTCGTCTCGGGCGACGACGAGCCCGATCAGGCGCGAACCCTCGGGTCGCACCTTCCACCAGTCGCGGTTGCGCTGCAGTTCCTCGAAGCACTCGGGGCATCCGATCGCGTGGTGACCCGGGCCGTGCGGGGTTCCCGGTGCATTCGCGACCGACGCCGGCGTCGCGGCCTGCGCCGCGGCATCCGTTGTCGCGTCCGTACTCTTCTCGCTCATCGCGGCTCCTTCGCGTCGCCTTCCATTCTCGCGAATCCCGGCGCAGCCCGCAGTCTCGCGTCGGGTGAGCCGACCGCGGCCGACCTATCGCTGCGAATCGCCCGCGCGGGGGTCAGCAGGTACTGGCGAGCCACCCCCGGTGGCCGAGCGGCTGCGTAGCGCTCGACCACCGAGGCGCCCCGCGCTACGCGACGCCTGAGGCAGGCGGGCCGGCGTCGTGCACGCGCACCGTCGGTTCGATGCCCTCGGCACCGACGACGTCCTTCCACACGTCGAACCCCCACTGGAAGGCGACGACACCGGCTTCCGGCAGTGCGATCTCGATCGCCTCGAGCACCTCGCGTTCGGTGACACCGAGGTCGAGTGCGACGCGGATGTGGCTCTCGATCTGCCCCTTCGGCGCACGCAGCACCGTAAGGCTCGTGATGAAGATGAGTTCCTTCGTGCGACGGTCGAGTGACCGCGGCTCCAGGTACGCCGCGCTGACGAGGCGGTTCGCAGCCTCGAGCACCGGCAGGTCGTGCCTCGCCATCACCTTGTGGTAATCGAGCACGTAACCGCGCGAGCGGGCCATGTCGTCGACGTAGGCCTGTGCGCGTGGATCGGCGTGGGTCCCGGTCATCAGCTTCCCTCCTGGAGCTCGGCGGCGGCGGCATCGCGAGAGAGCTGCGCGGCTTCGGCGAGCACGTCAGCGTGGATCGCGTCCGCACGGGCGCGGTCGATCCGGTAGAGCGGGCCGGCGACGGTGAGCGCCGCGATCACCCGGCCCCCGTAGCGCACGGGTGCAGCGGTCGCCCAGATGCCCTCGTCGACCTCCGACGCTGACTGGGCCCATCCGCGTTCGCGGATCAGTCCGAGTTCGCGCAGCAGTCGGCGGCGCTCGGTCTCGGCGAGGTTCGGCTCGTTGCGGGAGACGTAGCTCTCGCACCACGCCTCACCCATAAACGCGAGCAGCACCTTTGCAGCCGCACCGCGGTGCAGCGGCAGGGTGTGCCCGATCGAGAACGACAGCCGTACAGTGTGATTGATCTCCGCCATGTCGGCACACACCGCCGAGTCGTTGAGCCGGCGCATCACGAGCCCGTCTCGCCGCTGCTGGCCGCGAGTCGCTCCAGTGTCGGGCGAACCGAGTCGCGGCAGGCTGAATGCCGCCTCGGCCGCCCGACCGAGCGCGAACACGCGCGGGGTCAGCGAGTAATGGCTGTACGAGTGCTCCTCGACGAGCGCCATCTCCTTCAGCAGCGAGATGTACCGGTACGCGCTCGGCGTCGAGATGCCGAGATGGCGCACCGCCTCGTCGACCGTGAACGACGGCCGATCCTCTGAGAACATGAGCAGCACTTGAAGCACCCTTCGAGCGCTGTCCACCCCCGGGGTCACCGGTTTCTTCGACTCGACCATTCGCTCCCCCTCAGCGTCCCCAGCTGCCCGTGTGCAGGCTGCGTCGTCAGCGCGCGAAGGTCGCGACGAGTCGGTTCTGTTCGAGCACGTGGTCACCGTATCGCGCGAGGAAGTCCTCTCGGGACGGCTCGCCATCCACGCGCGTGTCGAGCGCGTAGACCCACGTGTAGTAGTGGTGCACGCCGTGTCCGGCGGGCGGCTGAGGTCCGGAGTAGGCCTGCTGGCCGATACCGTTCGGCCACGACGCGGGCAGCGGAGAGATCGACCTCGCCTTCGACGGCGGGCACCCCGTAGACGGTCCAGTGAGTGAAGCCGTGCGGCAGCGGCGCGTCGGGATCGTGCAGGACGATCGCGAGCTCGGCGGCGCCGTCGGGCACCCCCGTGACGTGCAGTCGAGGCGCAAGGTTGTCGCCGTCGGCGCTGTGGCGGGGGTCGATGGGGCCATGTGCCTCGATGTCGGGGCTCGAGACGGCGAGATCCGCGATGTTGAGCGGCATTGGTGGTTTCCTTTCCTGTGCTCCGGCTACTGCGCGACCGCGCGCAGCATCCGATCGATGGCGCCGGCGACGGCGGCCGGCTGTTCCTCTGGGACGTAGTGATCGGCGTCGGCGACGTCGACCCACTCGATGTCGGGGCGCGTGGATCGCGAGCTAACGCCCACGCTGCCAGGCGTGACGATCGCACTGTCTTCGCCGCGCAGTGCGGTCATCGGTACGCGAACGCCGGCAAACGCCTCGGGATAGTCGGTGCGCAGGCCCTCGACGACCGAGGCAAGCGCGGCGCCCGATGCCAGCGGGCGAAGCCGCCCGTCGGCATCGTGCCGGTAGTCCGAACCGTGCTCGCCGTGCGACGGCGTCCGGCGGCATCCGCGGGTACCGTTCCGCCAGGTACGATTCGATCTCCGCGACACCCGCGAAGTCTCGATCACCCGCCGGCGACGCGTCGCTCGAGGGTCGTCGAGCACCTCGTCCTCGACGTAGGGCGTGTAGTCGACAGCGACGACACCGAGGACGGCGTCGGGGTGCTCGGCAGCGAACACCCACGCGTTGCGGGCACCGAGCGAATGGCCGACGACGACGGCCGGACCGAGGCCCAGCGTCTCTTGAGAAGCGCACGGATGTCCCCGCTGAAGTCGGCGGCCTCATATCCGGTCGCCGGCTGGTCGCTGCGGCCGTGACCGCGCTGGTCGAGTCGAGATCGTCGAGCGCGGGCTCAGTGAGCGCCTCGGCGACCGGCTCCCAGACCGCGAGGTTCGCGGACGTGCCATGCAGGAAGATCACCGTCGTGCCCTGCGGGTCGCCGCCGACCTGGAAGGCCAGGTCGACAGCGAGCCCGGACGTGCGGCGCAGGCCGTCGGTGTCGACGAGGGCGCTGCATTACACGGTTCGTTGACCGACGAGCGTGCGTGCGCGCAGCGATGAGTCCGCGCATGATCGCCGCGCGCTTCGCGTCGACATCGCCGTTGCCGTACTCGTACATCCCGCCGCCCGACTTCATGCCGAGCTTGCCCTCCGCCGATCATGTCTTGTGATGAACATGCGGGTACACCGCGCCGATTGTCGAGCTTCTCGTTGAGATAGCTCGACACGTTTTGGTAGACGTCGAGCCCCGCCATGTCGAGCAGTCGCGTCGGGCCCACGACCGACAGCTTGTAGCCGATGCCCCACTTGACGCACGTGTCGAGATCCTCCTGCGTGACGATGCCCTCGTCGAGCAGGGCGATGCACTCGCGGAGGATCGCGTAGAGCACGCGGTTCTCGACGAAGCCGGGGGTCTCCTTCTCGAGCGACGGGCTCGTAGTTGAACGCCCTCATGATCTCGACGAGGCGGTCCTGACGAGCGCGTCGTCGGTCGCGCTCCCCCTTGATGACCTCGATCATCGGGATGAGGTGCGGCGGGTTGGACCAGTGCATGCCGATGAACCGCCCGGGGTTCGTCATGTCTCTCGGCCATCGTCGTGATTGGAATGCCCGAGGTGTTCGTCGCGATGATGACGTCATCGGCCGAGACGTCGCCTCGACGTCGGCGAGCACGGCCTTCTTGAGCTCGAGCTTCTCGGGGACTGCCTCGACGATCGAACTCGGTGCCCGTCAGGGCCGCCTCGAGGTCGGCGCGGAACGCGACGATTGCCGCCGCCGTCGCCGACTGCGCCTCGACCTGGCCTCGAGCACGCCGGCAGACGATTCCGGTAGGCGGCCTCGGCGCGCTGCGATGCGCCTCGGCGCAGATGTCGTAGAGACGGACCGTCGGCGCCGGCGCGTGCGAGCACCGCGGCGATGCCGGGGCCCATCGTGCCCGAGCCGACGACGGTGACGATGCTGAAGGGATGCTCATCTGGTTGTCTCTGCTCGCTTGTGGGGCTCAGATTGCGTGCTGTAGTCGATTTGCGTGCTGCTCATGCCGTCGTTCGACGCTTCGAAGGCGTCGAGCTTGCCGGTTGAAGTACATCCAGAAGTTCAGCTGCGCCTTGCGCGGGTAGATCCGGTCGGAACTTCTCCTACGGTCTCGTCGTGGTCGGGTTCGATCGGCGCCAAGCCCGACTTCGCCAGGTCGAGCTGGAACTTCGCGGCCCTCTCGAGGAAGATGCCGGCGAGAGTCGCCTCGATCACGTCGTCGCCGACGAACGCGACACCGTGGTTGGCGAGCAGGATCGCCTCGGCGTCGCCGAGCTGCTTCGCCGCCTCGACGCCGAGGGGAACGGTGGTGATGATGTGGCTCGTGTCGGAGAACCGCGGCACGCCATGCTACGGCGAACCACACCCCGTGGTTGTTGTAAGGGCCTCAGCTTCGCCTCGGACGCGCCGAGCACGGTCGCGAAGTGCGAATGCGAGTGACCGACGAAGTTCACGTCGGGCCGCGCCCTCATGATTTCGGCGTGTAGCGGCCATTCGAGGTGGCGCAGGCCGGTGCCCTCGAGCACGTTGCCGTCGAAGTCGATGAGGATGAAGTCATCGCCCTCGCACCTCGGCGAGCGCGAGGTTTCCGCGCTTGAGCCAGAGGCCGCGGCCGAAGGGGTCGCGGTACGAGAGGTGGCCCATCGACATGTCGCCGTGGCCCTCGAGCTCGAGGATCCGGTGTGCTCGGGCGACGTCGTAGAGCACGGCGTCGATGGACTCCTCCTGGTGGTAGAGACCGGGGGTGTAGCTCATCTGTTCGTTCGCGTTACTACTCAGTTCAGGCTGCTTCTTCGACGGTCATGCCGCCGACCCGCGCATGCACCCGGCCGCCGGTCGCGACGGCGACCACGATGAGGAGTTCGTCGGGTCGGGGCCCGTCGGGCACGGTGAGCGTGATCGTGTCGTAGTGGCTGCGCACGTACACCTCGTCTTTGTACGCGAGCGGGATGTCGATCGACGTCCCGGCAGCGCCGACCTTCGTCGTCGAGCTGATCCAAGCGGCACCGCCGCCGATCGCGTCACGGAATGCGTTGCCGAACACGGTCGTGACGCAGGCGACGACGTGCTCCTGCTCACCGGCGATGCCCGCGACACCGCCCTTGCCGTAGCTCTCCGCGGGGCGGCCGCCGAGCAGTGCGAGTGCCCGACGGCCGAGTTCGGTGCCGAGTCGCGGCGCTCGGGTCGGTGAGCGACGAGAGGTCGGCCTGGTAGCCGTTGCCGGCGAACGGGTTCGTGATGATGACGCCGACGGCGGCCTTCACGAGCGGTGCCTCGGGCGAGGGGCCGCCGTCGTGGGCGACCTCCTGCACGACCGAGAACCACTCGCGTACGGTATAGGACTCATGGATGCTCATGCGTTCCTCTCGGCGACGAGGTGCCGCGCGGGGTCGGTGGGGTTGTATCGGGCGGTCTCGTTGATCTCGCCTTGGAACTGGTTGCCGACGGCCATCTTGACGCGTGTCGGCGAAGTATTGCGACCGGTCCTGGCACCGGTCGGTGAAGGGTCGTTCGAGGTGCTCCCATTCGCACGAGTGCGTCGGGCAGGTCGGCGACGGATGCCGCGTCCGCGGCCCGCGCGAGCGTGTACGCGTTCAGCCATGGCGCAGCCGGCGCCCTGCGCGAGCGCGGGGCACATGGCGTGGGCGGCGTCGCCTATGAGGGCGACCCGACCCTGCGTCCAGTGGTCGAGACGGGTGGTCTGATACCCGTAGTAGCGGCCTGCGATGCTCGGCCGCGTCGCGCAGCACCGGAGCGAGCTGGGGGAACACCGAGGTCCACAGCTCGACGTCGATCGGCACCTTCGAGCCGCGCGCGTCGGCGGCGGGCGCCATGAGTGCGATGTAGAGCTCCTCTTCGTTTGCCGGCACGTAAAGCACGCGCAGCACGGGGTCGGGTTCCAGAAATCGATGACGTTGTCCCACTCGGTGTCGGGCTCGAGCGCCTGCAGCTCTGCCTTTCGCCGGGGAACGAGGAATCGCGTGATGCCGTCGCGCGAACGCTCGCGAACCATTGGGATCCCGAGCGAGTCGCGCACCGCTGAGCCGACCCCGTCGGCGCCGATCACGAGGTCGGCCGTGGCGGTCTGTCCGTCGCCGAAGGCGATGGTTCCGTCCTCGGTGGCCGAGTGCACCGTCGAGTCGGCGACGACCTCGACGCCGGCCTCGCGGGCTGCGGTGAGGAGTGTGCGGTAGAGATGCGGGCGAGTCATGGTGCGCCAGCGGATGCCCTCGATCGCCTCCTGCGAGACGATCGCGTTGTTCGGTCCTCGTCTCGTAGAACGGCGGCGTCATCGAACCGGTCATGAGGTCGGGCAGCGCGCCGAGTGACTCGAGCACGCGGAGGCTGTTCTCCCACAGCACGATGCCGGCGCCCTCGGTGCGCAGCTCGTCGCTCTTCTCGTGCACGCGAACGCTCCACCCGCGCTTGGCCAGGGCGACCGCGGCCGTGAGCCCGGCGAATCCTGCTCCCGAGATCTCGGCTCTCCGAGTGTTGGTCATGGTGATACTCCTCTGTGACCGGGCGGCGCCTCACCGGCGCCGCCCGGTCGGATCAGTTTTCGTTGGCGGCGTCGACGAACGAGCTGTCGTGCAGGTCGACGACCTCGGGTGCGGTCTCGATCACGCCCTGCTCGGAGAGCATGTCGACGAGCTTCTGCCACTTCTCCTCGGTCATCGTGCCGAGGCCGTTCGCCTCCGTGTCCTCGCTCATGAACCCGACCGCGATATCGGCTTCGAGCTGCGCCGTGTACAGGTCGACGTTGCCCGCCAGCTGCGGCGACGAGTCCGCGAGGGTCTGCGCAGCCTCCTCGGGGTTCTCGATCACGTACTCGAACGCGCGCACGTAAGCGGCCATGAACCGCTCGACCAGGTCGGGGTCGCCCTCGATGAGCTCATCCGCCGCGAACACTCCGGTGCCATACGTGTCGTAGCCCCAGTCGCCGCCCTCGAGGATGCTGAGCGAGCCTTCGCCGCCTGCGTGCTCCTCGAGCACCGAGACCTCGGCGTCGAGGTAGCACGGCACGACGTCGACCTGTTCGGTGAGCAGATAGTTCTCATAGGGCGGCTGCACGGTGACCTCGGTCAGCTGGCTCGGGTCGATGCCATTCGCCGCGAGGAGCGCCTTGTAGAACACGTAGGTCGATCCCGATGACTGCACGCCGACGGTCAGGCCGACGAGGTCCTCGGGCGTCTCGAGCGTGTGCTTATCGGCGAGCGTGCACATCGCGAGCGGCGAGTTCTGGTTGACCGCAGCGAGCGCCTTGACCGGCACCTCCTGTGACCGGGCGACCGCGAGCGTGGGCAGGTCGGCCATCCCGAAGTCGCTGCTTCCCGTGCCCAGCAGGCGCAGGGTCTCACCCGAACTCTTGCCGACGAGGATTTCGTCGACGACGATGTCCTCGTCAGCGAAGTAGCCGAGCTCGTCGGCCATGTAGAAGATCGAGTGGATGCCCCGGGGCTGGAAGTCCAGCTGGATCGAGACGTGATCCGCGTCGGCAGAGGCGGACTTCTCGGCAGCGCCCGATGTTGCAGCGCAGCCGGCGAGGAGCAGGGCGGAGGCACCGAGCGCCATTGCGGCGAC
The DNA here is from genome assembly GCA_963836825.1 of uncultured Actinomycetota bacterium. Lineage (GTDB taxonomy): Bacteria > Actinomycetota > Actinomycetes > Actinomycetales > Microbacteriaceae > Agromyces. Next base: position 44,957 of record CAWILI010000009.1, on the reverse strand, counting down.
GGCCTTTCGTTTCATGTGCATGACGGTTCTCCTTGGGTGGGGTCGGCGAAGCGGTGGTCGGAATGGAGATGGAGCGGTGCGGACCCGCTCACGCCTCGGTGAGCGTGATGTGCGGGAACCGTCGGGCGAGCAGGTACTCCGCGAGCCCGACGGAGGTAGTCGAAGACGAGTCCCAGCACCGAGACGACGATGAGCGCGGCGAACATGAGTGCCGTGTCGAGCTGCGTCGAGGCGTACTGGATGAGGAAGCCGAGCCCGTTCTGCGAACCGGCGAACTCGGCGACGACGGCGCCGAGCACGGCGAGCGTGATGCCGGTGCGCATGCCCGCGACAGGTACCGGCAACGAGTTCGAGATCTGGATGCAGGCGCATGATCTGCCCCCGTGTGGAGCCGACCGAGCGCATCAGCAGCACGAGGTCGTCGTCGCTTCGCTTGAGCCCGAGCACCATGTTGATGGTGATGGGGAAGAAGGCCATCACGACGATGAGCACGAGCTTGGGCGTCATGCTGTAGCCGAACCAGAGGATGAAGATCGGCGCGAGGGCGACCTTCGGCACGACCTGGAACAGCACGATCAGCGGGTAGACCGCGCGCTCGGCCCATTGGAATCGGACGACGAACAGGGCGATCGCGATGCCGACGATGATGCTGATGAGAAGCCCCACAGCACCTCCTGGGTGGTGATCCAGGTGGCGTCGGCGAGCATCGCGGACTCGTTGACCAGTTCGGCGGCGATGTCGCTCGGCTTGGCGATGACGAAGCTCGAGACGTCGAAGAACTCGACGATGAGCTCCCATGCGACGGTTGCGGCGACCACGAGGGCGAGCGGCGGCCACACCTTGCGCCATCCGCGACGGACGCGCCGCAGTGGCGGGGCTCTCCTGCGATGCCGGCGTGAGCGCAGCGCTTTGTCGTTGCCGTAGTCGCCATGTCAGGCCGCCTTCGCCGTGTCGGGGTGGAGTTCGTCGCGAAGCCTTGTGTTCGCGTGCGAGCCGAACTCCGCCGAGGTCTTCGGATCGCGGACGCTGCCATGTCGATGTCGACGGTGTCCACGATGCGGCCGGGGTTCGTGCCCATGACGTGGATCGTGTCCGAGAGGTAGACCGCCTCCGAGATGGAGTGGGTCACGAAGACGATGGTCTTTCCCGGTCGCCGCCCAGTCTCGGCCAGCGCCACATTCATTGAGTCGCGCGTGATTGCATCGAGCGCGCCGAACGGCTCGTCCATGAGCAGGATCGACGGTTCCATCGCGAGCGCCCGGGCGATCGAGACGCGCTGCGCCATGCCACCCGAGAGCTCGTGCGGCAGCCGGTGCGCGGCGTGCGGTGAGTCCCACGAGCTCGAGCGCGGCATCCGCTGCCCTCGAGGCCGACTTGCGGTCCTTGCGGGCGATCTCGTGGAGCAGCATGACGTTCTCGCGGGCGCTCTTCCACGGCAGCAGCGCCGGTCGTTGCAGCACGAGGCCGATCTCCTTGCGGCGCACCGCCTCGCTCGCGGTGACGCCACCGATCGTGACCCCGCCCGAGGAGGGCTCGAGGATGCCGCCGAGGATCTTCAGCAGCGTGCTCTTGCCACATCCCGACGGCCCGAGCAGCGTCACGAATGACCCTGGCGCGATCTCGATGGACAGGTCGTCAATCACGGTTGTGCGGGTACCGGTGCGGCTGACGAAGGTCATACCGACTTCTGTTGCGGTGATTCCGGCCGAGGGCATGCTCACTCCCTTCAAATTTCTCACGATATGCGGATGCGTTCTTAGGAGTAGAGAATGATCGGCTGGTCGAGCTCTATCAAGAAATAGAACAGGAATTCTCAGAGCATAAGAATTCAGGATTTCTTCGACGTTTCGACTGTTGCCGCCAAGTTTCCGGAAACTGGGGGCGCATCGGCGACGAGGCCGGGCTCGCCGACGATCCCAATGACCGACCGGGCTCGCAACAACCCCCGCATTGGCACTCTCGAGACGACCCACGGTTCCAAGCCGCGTTGTTCTCGTCAGGCGTCTGGTCGCCATGCCGTACGCTGCCCACTCGTCGCGGCTTAACACGAGCCGCGCCGGTTTACCGACGTCGGCGATTTCCCGGGGTCGACGCAACCCCCACATCCCAAGCGTGCTGCGCGGCGCTACGACGAGACCTGCCGGGCGACCTCGCCGACCTGCCGCATGAATCCCGCGAGGTCGTGCTCGTCGGAGGTCGGTTGCAGCACCACCGCGTCGACACCGACGGCGAAGAACCGCTCGGCGACCTCAGCGACGGCGCCGGCGTCGCCGACGGCGGCGAGACGCTGGTCGTCGGGCATGTTCCAGATGGTGAGTTCGCGCGCCATGCGCGCCTCGGCCTCGGCCGCCGCCGAACGCCGTCGGGAGGTAGACCGCCACCTCACTGAGGCCCTCGCGCCCGGAGGCGCCACGGCCGGCCGCGATCGCCGCCACGGCCTCGGCAGCTCGCTCGACGGTCGTCCCGCCGGTCAGCACGGTGCCATCGGCGACCTCGCCGGTGAGGTGCAGCGTCTTGGGCCCCTCGCCCGCGGCGTACACGGGCGGCACCACGGCCGGCGGCCAGGCGAGCCGCACCCGGTCGAGCTGCACATAGCGTCCGCTCGTGGTCACTTCGTCGCCGGCGAGCAGCTGCCGTAACGCCGGCACGTACTCGCGCATGAGCGTGAGTGGCGAGGCGACCCTGCTTCCGGCCTGCGCCATCCAGCGCTGCACGCCGTGCCCGACGCCCGGAAGCAGTCGGCCCGGGAACATGCGGGCGATGGTCGCGATCTCCATTGCCGTGATCGTGACGTTGCGCAGCGGCATCGGTGCGACCCCGATTCCCACGCGCAGGCGCTCGGACCAGGCGAGGGCCGCAGCGGCCGCCGCGAACGCCGACTCCTGGAAGCAGTCCTCCCAGAGCCACAGCTCGGGGACTCCACCGGCTTCGGCCGCCTCGACGACGGGCTGGAGCTGCTCGGGTGGGAACGCGGGCTGGAAGATCGCTCCGATTCGACGCATGACCTCAATCCTGCAGCACCGCAGTGCCGCCGTCACCAGCCGGCCGCGCCGTCATTGCCGTCACCGCCGTCCGCGTCACGACGCGAGACGGAACTCCAGCGCCAGCAGCGCCGCGCGCGCCTGCTGCGGCCGCGCGCCTTCTGCGACTGCCACGAGCGCTGCCCGCCAGGCCGCCGCGATGACCCGGCCGAGCACCGGCGATGCTGGCGCCGTGCTCGCGCCGAGCATCTCGGCCAGACGGTCGTGCTGCGACCCCGACGGCGGTTCACCGAGGATGCGGAGGAACCGCTCGCGCACGGCGAAGTCGAACCCGATGACCAGCGCGGCCTTCACGGCTGCGGCACGATCGGACTCCGTCGGCGATGCGGCTATGGCGCCCTCCATGCGGTCGAGCAGGCGCTGCTCGACGTCGGCACGCACGAACGCGTACAGCCCGAGCTTGCTGCCGAAGTGGTGGTACAGCGCGCCCGTCGTGACGTCGGCGGCCGCCGCCAGCTCGCCGACGGTGACCTCGTCGAAGGCCCGCGCCCCGAACTGCGTCACGGCGGCGAGCGCGAGCCTGCCCTTCGGGGAGGTCGACACCGGAATCCACTCGCGCATGATCCCATAATGGCGTTATGCTGTAGGCAAATCCAGTTACGACACGGAAGGATGCGCCATGAAGCTCGAGTTCCTGTTCGTGCCGACCTCCGACCTCAGCGCCTCGCTCGCGCTGTATCGCGATGGTCTCGGCTTCACCGAGATGTGGCGCGAGGGTGACGCGACGGTCGCCCTCGCCCTGCCGGGCTCCGACACGCAGCTCATGCTCGACTCCCACGACCCTGAGGCCCCGATCGGGCCGCTGTTCGTCGTCGACAGCGTCGAGGCGTTCCACGAGTCACGACCCGAGACGCTCGCGGTGATCGAGGCACCCGGCGAGATCCCCGGCGGCTTCATGGCCACCTACCAAGACCCCGGCGGCGCCACGATCTACGTCATGGACCAGGCAACCGACTCCGCGACCGAGTGAGGGCGACGGGGTGCGCCAGGTCACGTGTTCGTGAGACGCCACTCGATGCCACGGCATGCCGCACGTCGTCCGACGAGTGCTCAGGAAGAACCGCGGCCTCCCCTGCGTTGCCTCCAGCATGAGAGCAATGGCGTACTCCCAGACCGGTGACTCGTCCGTCCTGCACTTCGTCGAGCGCGACGTGCCCGAACCCGGCGCTGGCGAGGTCCGGGTGAACGTCGTCGTGTCGGGTGTGAACCCCACCGACTGGAAGGCGAGGGCGGGTGCGCGTCCCGGCCGACCCACGCCGTTCCCCGAGGTGGTGCCCAACCAAGACGGCTCGGGCGTCGTCGACGCGGTCGGTTCCGGCGTCGGCGGCTTCGAGGTCGGCGACCGGGTGTGGGTGTACCTCGCGGCCCACGAGCGCCCGACGGGCACCGCGCAGGAGTACGCCGTGCTCCCGGCCGAGCGGGTCGTGCACCTGCCCGATGCCGCGAGCTTCGAGCTCGGGGCATCCCTCGGAGTGCCAGCGATGACCGCGCACCGAGCCCTCACCGTCGCCGATGGCGGTCCGGCACGCCTCGGCCGAGGCGCGCTCGACGGTCGCACCGTTCTTGTCGCCGGCGGCGCCGGCGCCGTCGGGCATGCCGCCATCCAGCTCGCGCGCTGGTCGGGCGCCCGAGTGATCACGACCGTGAGCTCCCCGAGAAGGCCGCGCTCGCCACCGCGGCGGGCGCCCACCACGTCGTCAACTACCGAACGGATGACGCGGCGAAGGCCATCCGCGCGATCGCCCCCGACGGCGTCGACCAGGTCGTCGAGGTCTCCCCCGCCCGCAACGCCGAGCTCAACGCGAGCGTCGTCGCCAACCACGGCACGGTCGCCGTGTACTCGACCGATGGCGGCAGCGAGATGACGCTCGACGTGCGCCGGCACTTCTCACTCAATGTGCGCTACCAGTTCCTGCTGCTCTACACGGTCGGCCAGGCGGCGCTCGCGGCCGCCGCAGAGGACATCGGGCTGGCGCTCGTCGACGGCGCACTGACGGTCGGCGAGGCCGCCGGTCTGCCGTTGTCCCGGTTCCCACTCGAGCGCACCGCCGAGGCGCACGACGCCGTCGAGGCGGGCACGGTCGGCAAGGTGCTCATCGACGTCGCAACGGATGCCCCGACTCGTGACCGCCCACTGTGCGGCACAACCGGCGAGCGCGGCGCGGAGGGAACGGCTGAGTTCGCCGCGGATCACGCGCCGACGAGATGCGTGACCTGTTCGACGACGAGCGCGACCGCGAGCACGACCATCGCAGCGCCCGAGACCCGCGAGAGGATGCGGATGGCCGAGGGCCGGACTCGGAGCACCGTCCTCGCACCCATGCCCACGACGGAGTAGACGAGCGCACAGCTCGCGACGAAGATGAGGCCGAGCACGGCGAGCTGCACCGGAATCGGCCAGCCGCCCGCAGCGTCGGTGAACTGGGGCAGCAGCACGACCAGCACCAGCAGACCCTTCGGGTTCAGCCCGCTGACCCCGGCACCCTGGGCGAGGCGCCGCCACGGCCGGTCGGTGCGAGCTGCGGCCTGCCCGAGCGCGTCGCCGTGCCCGCCCGCGGTCCCGGCTTCGGCCGCGGCGAGCTCGGGCGGCTGCCTGAGCACCCGGATGCCGAGGTAGGTCAAGTAGGCCGCCGCCGCGAACGTGAGGCCGACGAGAACCCACGGCAGTGCCGCTACTGCGGCGCCGACACCCACCGCGACCGCGGCCACCGCCACGAGGTATCCGACGAGGATGCCGCCGAGCGACGGCACGATGGTGCGATCGCGCATGCCCGCATCGATGATGTACGCCCAATCCGGACCCGGCACCAGCACCATCAGCGTCATCATGCCCCAGCACGCGAGCAGCAACTCCGTGTTCACTCCGCCCCTCCCTCTCGCTCGACCGGTCGAACCTCGACACGACGAACATAGGCAAGAACGGGCAGAATAGGCTGCCAAGATCAGCTACTCGCAGACGCCATTTCGTGGAAGGATTCACCCCGTGGACGCCATCGATCGGAGAATCCTTGCCGAACTGCAGCAAGACGGCCGGCTGAGCCTCACCGATCTCGCCGCGCGCGTGCAACTCAGCATGTCGCCGACCCACCGTCGACTGCACGCGCTCGAGGCATCCGGTGCGATCACCGGGTACCGGGCGGTCATCGACCCCGAGGTGGTCGGGCTCGGGTTCGGAGCGCTCGTCTTCGTCACGATGGAGCAGGCGAACCAGGCGACCATCCCCGCGTTCGATGCCGCCGTGGCCGAGATCCCCGAGGTGATCCAGGCCTTGCGGCTCTTCGGCGATCCCGACTACCTGCTGCGCATCGCCGTACCCGATCTTCCGGCGTACCAGCGACTCTGGGACGAGAAGCTCTCGGCACTGCCCGGCGTCCGCCGGGTCGAGTCGACCCTCGTCATGAAGACGATCGTCGACGACCGCCCGCTGCCGATCTGACGAGCGGGTTGTATCCTGCGCTGATCAGTCGTCGACCTGCCCGATCACGCGTCGACGGTCTCGAGGCGCTGCTTGAGCAGCGCGAGGCTCTCGGGAACCTCGGTGCGCGCGCCTCGGCCGGCCATCACCTTGAAGAGCCGGCCGATGCCGTGACCCTCGAACCAGATGCGGTAGTCGAGGTGCGTGCCCGCGCCGCGCCGCCGTCGCTCGACGCGAGTGAGATCGTGGCGTGCGCCCGAACGGGCCCATCGATGCCCTCGATCGCCCAACGCCCACCCGGCTCGCACTCGGTGACCTGCCACCGGAGCTTCTGCCTGCCGCCGGGCACCCTGCGCACCTCGTAGCCCAGCATGCCGACCTGGCGGATCGCGGGCGGTTCAGCGGATGCCTCTTCCACGGACGGCTGCCACTCGGGAAGCCGAGCCGCGTCGGTGACGTAGTCGAAGACCTCTTGCGGGCTGCGGGCGATCTCGGTGCTGTACTCGATGACCTTCATGATGGCCACCTCCTCATCGGTCGGCGCGTCGTTGCCCGACCCATATTCATGCCAGTATCATTCTCCTTAATGTCGGAGAAGTCAAGACGCACGTACGACGGCACGCGTCGCCGCGAGCAGGCGGGCCGCACGCGTGCGCGCATCGTCGACGTCGCCGGCCGCCTGTTCGTCGAACGCGGCTACGCGGGAACCACGATCCCCGCGATCGCCGGCGAGGCGGGCGTCGCCGTCGAGACCGTCTATCGGTCGGCGAGCGGCAAGGCCGGGTTGCTGGCCGACGCGGTGCGCGCTGCCGTGGCCGGTGGGGCCGAGCGTGCCGAAGTGCCGGTGGTGGAGCGACCCGCGATCCGTCGCATCAACGCCGAGACCGATCCGGTGAAGCTGTTGCAGCGCTATGCGGCGACCCAACCGGGCATCTGGTCGCGCGTCGGCCCACTTCTTCGAGTGCTCGACGCCGCCGCCAACAGCGACGCCTCCCTGGTCGAGCTGCGCGAGCGCATCGCGGCCGATCGGCGGCACGGCCTGCGCGACGGGCTCGGGCGCATGCTCGAGGAGCGCGGCGTGCTTCGTGACGGCGTCACCGCCGAGCGCGCCGGCGACATCGTCTACGCCGTTTGCGGCCAAGCCAACTACTCGCCCTTGTCGGCGATTGCGGGTGGACCGAGGAGGCGTACGAGCAATGGCTCTCCGCGACGCTGATCGCAGCCCTGCTGCCCCCGCTCCGTCGGCGTCATCCCGATCGTCGACGTCGCCCCGATCTACCTCGGTGTCCAGGAGGGCTTCTTCGAGGACCAGGGGCTCGACGTCACGCTCGAGCTCGCCCAGGGCGGAGCCGCCATCGTGCCCGCCGTCGTCACCGGCGAGTACCAGTTCGGCTTCAGCAACGTGACCTCCCTGCTGGTCGCGTCCTCGCAGGGCCTGCCGCTCAAGGCGGTCGCGCCCGGCAACTCCACCACCGGCGAGCCCGGCAAGGACTTCAGCGCCGTCGTCGTCCCGGACGACTCCGACATCCAGGACGCGGCCGACCTGGCCGGCCAGGCCGTCGCCGTCAACACCCTCAACAACATCGGCGACACCACGATCCGCAAGGTCGTCGACGACGCCGGCGGCGACCCGACAGCCGTCGAGTTCGTCGAGCTGGGGTTCCCCGACATGCCGGCCGCCGTCGCCGGGGCCAGGTCGACGCCGCCTGGATCGTCGAGCCGCACCTGACCCGTGCGCTGCAGCACGGCGCCCGCGTCGTGGCGTCCAACTTCGCCGAGACCGACCCCGACCTGCTGATCGCCGCCTACTTCACTCTCCCAGCAGATCGCCGCCGAGGACCCCGAGACCGTCGAGGCCTTCACCGCCCGCCATGGAGGAGTCGCTGAGCACGCCGAGGAGCACCCCGACGAGACCCGCGCCGTCCTGGACACCTACACCGAGATCGACCCGGCCGTGAAGGAGGCCATGGTCATGCCGCGGTTCGCGCCCGGGCCTCGAGGCGTCGTCGTTCCAGGTGCTCGCCGACCTCGGCCTGGAGCACGGCCTGTTCGACCGAGCCCGGTCGACTTCTGCCGACCTGCTGCCGTGAGCCGACTCCGCGGCGCGGCCGCAGCACCGCCTCGCCGGCGTCTCCCGCTCGTGGGCGCTCGGCGCGGCTGGGTCGCGACCTGCTCCTGGTCTGTCGAGCTGGTGCCGCGGCTCGGGATCGTCGACGCGCGCTACCTGCCGCCGACGTCGCAGATCCTCGCCGGGCGCTGGCGCGAACGCGCTGGGCCGGCCGAGTTCTGGACGGCGCTCGGGCAGACGCTGACCACCTGGGGCATCGGGGCTCGCGATCTCGCTGGTCGCCGGCGTCGTGCTCGGCGTGGTCATCGGGTCGGTGCCGCTGCTGCGCGCCGTGACCGCCTCGACGATCGAGTTCCTGCGGCCGATCCCCTCGGTCGCGCTGATCCCGGTGGCGGTCCTGCTGTACGGCACCGGGATGGCCTCGACGCTGCTGCTGGTCGTCTACGCGGCCTTCTGGCAGGTCCTCGTGCAGGTGCTCGCCGGCGTGCAGGACGTCGACCCGGTCGCCTCGCGACACGGCGCGCTCGTACCGGTTCTCGCCGCTGACCCGGATCCGGACGGTGGTCTGGCCGACGGCGCTGCCGTACGCGATGACGGGGCTGCGGCTGGCCGCGACGCGTCGCGCTGATCCTGACCGTGACCGGTGAGCTGCTCATCGGCACGCCCGGCCTCGGCAAGCTGCTCGCGGTCGCGCAGTCCTCGGGCGCGGTCGCCTCGATGTACGCCCTACGTGGTCGTCGCCGGCCTGCTCGGCGTGCCCGTCAACGTGCTCGCCCGCTGGGTCGAGCAGCCGCGCGCTCTTCTGGCACCCCTCGGTCCGGCGGAGGTGGCCGCATGAGCACCTCAACGGTGCGCACCGCGCCGAGACGCAGACGGTCGCGGTTCCCGGACCCGAGGCCTGCCGGCGGCTGCTCCTGCTGTTCGGACTGCCGGTCATCCTCGTCGCGCTGTGGTGGGTCTGCTCGCGCGGACAGCACCACCTACTTCAACCCGCCGCTCTGCGACGATCGTCGCGGAGTTCTGGCCGACGTGGTTCGGCGGCGACTCGTTCGCCGACACCCGATTCGCCCAGGACGTCGCTGCCGAGCGTGGTGCGCCTGCTCGCCGGCTACGCCGTCGCGCTCGTCGTCGGCATCGCCCTCGGCATGGTCGATCGGCTCGACCGGGCGCTGCGCGCCTTCACCGAGCCGGTGCTCGAGTTCTTCCGCGCCATCCCGCCGCCCGTGCTGGTGCCGATCCTCATGCTGTTCTTCGGGCATCGGTCACCGACGATGAAGATCGTCGTGATCGCGACCGGATGCCTGTGGCCGATCCTGCTCAACACCGTCGAGGGTGTGCGCGGCCTCGACCCGGTGCTCGCGGACACCGACCCGCGCCTACCGGCTCCGCGGCTGGCGCCGGCTGTTCGGCACCTCGTGCTGCGCGGGCGCAGTCCCGCAGATCGTGACCGGCGCCCGGCAGGCGCTGTCGATCGGGATCATCCTGATGGTGATCAGCGAGATGTTCGCCGGCCAAGGACGGTCTGGGCTTCATCGATCGTGCAGTTCCAGCGCAGCTTCGCGATTCCCGGAGATGTGGAGCGGCATCATCCTGCTCGGCGCTCATCGGGCGTCGCTGCTGTCCCTCGTCTTCCGCGCCGTCGACCAACGCGGTCCTCGGCTGGTACCTCGGGTACCGGCAGTCCCAGCGCGGAGGTGCGTGAGATGACCGATCCAGCGCAGTCGGAGCGGTCGATGCTCGACAGTCGCGTCGGGCTCGCGCAAGGTCTACACGGGTCGCGGCGAGCCGGTCGAGGCGATCGCCGACCTCACGTTCGAGGTCACGGCCGGGCGAGCTCGTCTGCGTCGTCGGGCCGTCCGGAGCGGGCAAGACGACGCTGCTGCGCTGCATGGCGGGGCTGCTGCCCGCCACGTCGGGCGAGGTGGTGCTGGCGGGAGCTCCGATCACGGGACCGCCGGCCGGGCATGGCGGTGGTGCTCCAGGAGTACGGCCGCTCGCTGTTCCCCTGGATGACGGTCGCCCAGAACGTCGAGCTGCCGCTCAAGGAGAAGGGCGTGCCCGCGGCCGGCGCGGCGAGCTCGTGAGCGACTGCCTCGCGGCGGTCGGGCTCGGCGACGACGGCGGCACCTACCCGTGGCAGCTCTCGGGCGGCATGCAGCAGCGCGTGGCCATCGCGCGCGCGGTCGCCTACGAGCCGCAGGTGCTGCTCATGGACGAGCCCTTCGCCGCGGTCGACGCGCAGACCCGTTTCGAGCTCGAGGACCTCGTGCGCTCGCTGTGGAAGCGGCTGGGCGTCACCGTGGTGTTCGTGACCCACGACATCGACGAGTCGATCTATCTCGGCCGAGCGGGTGCTCGTCCTGTCCGGACGTCCCACCGTCCTCCTCGAGGACGTCGCCGTCGACCTCGGCGCCGAGCGCGACCAGCTCGCGACGCGGGCCGACCCCGAGTTCGCGCGCCTGCGCACCCACGTCTACGAGCTCGTCCAGGCGGCCAAACGCGGGGCACGCTCGATCCAGGAAGCGCACCTCTCCCATTGAGCACCGCGGAACGAGCCCAGCGCCGAGCGAAGGCGGCGATGAGGAGCGACGGCCCGCCGAGTTCGTCCAGTCGCTCGATCGCGGGCTCGCGGTCATCCGGGCGTTCAGCGCCGATCAGCCAAGCCTCACGCTGAGCGAGGTCGCGCGGTCGACGGGCCTGAGCCGGGCGTCCGCTCGACGCTTCCTGCACACGCTCGTGATGCTCGGCTACGTTGCGACCGATGGGCGGGAGTTCCGATTGCGGCCCCGCCTGCTCGAGCTCGGGTATGCCTACCTCTCGGGGCTGCGGCTCCCCGACCTCGCGCGAGCCGCACCTGAGGAAGCTTGCCGACGAGACCGGCGAGTCGTCTTCGGTCGCGGTGCTCGACGGGGCCGACATCGTCTACGTCGCGCGCGTCGCGGTCTCACCGCATCATGTCGGCGGCCATCGGCGTGGGTACCCGGTTCCCCGCCTACGCCACCGCCATGGGTCGTGCGATGCTCGCCTTCGGGCCGCCCCGAGCGCGAGGAGGCCTACCTGCAGAGCGTCACCCTCGAACCGCTCACGCACTACACGATCACCGACCCGGTCGTCCTGCGACGAGGAGCTGGCGCGCGTGCGCGACAGGGCTGGGCGCTCGTCGACCAGGAGCTCGAGGAGGGCCTGCGTTCGATCGCCGCGCCGGTGCGGGACGCGACCGGTGAAGTGGTCGCTGCCGTCAACGTCGCAGCGCCGGCTCGACGAGGCCGGTCAGGAGCAGTCGGACTTCATCGGTCCGCTGCTGGCGGCCGCCAACGCCATCGAGCAGGACATCCGGCGCACCGGGGCCCGCATCCGCTGAGCGCCCGACCTTCGACGCTTCAGGTTCGAGCGGGCCGCCGGGGTGCACCGCGACCTTCGAGCACCTGCCTGTCGACCCGCAGGAGCGCACCGACGATCAACTGCGCGATGAGGAAGGCAGCGAGCAGGGCGATCGATGCGACCCAGGCTCCCGAGAGCTCGTGAAGCCATCCGAACAGGATGGGACCGAGCGCGGCGACGCCGTATCCGACGGATTGCGCCATGCCCGACAGGGCTCCCGCCGACGCGTGATCCGCGGCGGACTCGGCCATGATCGTCAGCGCCATGCCGAGCGCGGCTCCGGCGGCGAGGCCTGCGAGGAGCGCCCATGCACCGATGAGGTCGGGCTGCAGGAGGATTCCGGCGCAGCTCACGAGACCGACGAGCGGGACGAGCGCCGGGACGAGTGGTCGTATGCGTCCGCGACGGGCGAGCGGCACGAGGAACGACCCCGCGATGCCGGCTATCTGGTATGCCATGACGTCGAGGCCCGCGACGACTTCGGATCGTCCGACCGACACCGAGATCGGTGCGAGCCAGGTGACGAGGATGTAGAACGCCGCTGATTGCGTGCCCATGTAGCCTGCCACGAGCCACGCCCGCGGGTCGAGCCAGATGCCCCGGCGATGGTCGAGCCGTCGCCGCGAGGACGCGGCCGCGTTCCCGCGCATCTCCCACGTCCACACGGCGATCGCGACGGGGAGCAGGATGCCGGTGAGCATCAGAGCGCCGCGCCAGCCCAGATCACCGTCGGCGGTCTGGATCCGCGAGAGCGGTACGACGACGCCCGACGCGAGGGCGCCGAACCCGCTCAGCACGGCGGTGTAGACCGCCATCATGAGCGGGATTCGCAGCGGGAAGTCGCGCTTGACGACGGCCGGCATGAGTACGTTCGCGACGGCGAGCGCGATGCCGATCACGGCCGTCCCCGCCCAGAGCGAGACCTCACTGCCGGGGAGCGAGCGCCAGATCGTGCCCAGCGTGAGCACCACGAGGGCGGCGAGGACGACGCGCGACAGTCCGAAGCGGGCGCTGAGCGTCTGGGCGAACGGCGAGACGCACGCCCAGGTGAGGATCGGCAGCGCGGCCAGCAAACCGAGTGCCGCCGCGTCGAGTCCGGTGTCGTCGCCGATCTGGTCGATGAGTGGGCCGACGCCGGTGATCGTGGCGCGCATGTTGACCGAGACCAGGCACAGCGCGATCACGAGCAGGACTACCGACTGCCCCCGGGATGTACCCGGATCGGCGAGCCGCAGGCTCTGCGCTCGAGGCAGGGCCGGGAGGCACCCGACTCGTTGCGGAACTCTCGGAGTCGAACGAAGAGGGGTTCGTCATTTCGTGGATGCTGCTCGGAGGTCGACACGGATTCGCGTGGGTGGCAGGTGGTCGATCTCCACCCTGCCATACCCTGAGGTCAGAGCCCCTCGGCGATCTCCTTGATCGCAGCCAGTCGGCGGTCCCACTCGGCGCCGATGGCGTCGAGCCGGTGCGCGGTGTCGCTCAGCTGCGAGCCGATCACCCGGTAACGCACCTCGCGGCCGACCCGAACGGGTTCGACGAGGCCCACCTCCTGCAGCACGGCGAGGTGCTTCGCGATCGCCTGCCGCGTGACGGGCAGACGCCCGGCGAGGGCCGACGCCGATGCGTCGCCCTCGCCGAGTGCCGCCAGGATGCTCCACCTGGTCTCGTCCCCGAGTGCGGCGAACACCGGAACCAGCGTGGTCGTCATGCGTCGCCCTCGAGCAGGGCGACCAGCTTGTCGAGCTCGGAGACCCAGCCCTCGCCGTGGCTCGCCATGTTCTTGGCCGGGTCGCTCGTGCGGTCGAACCCGGTCTCGACGACGGTCAGCTGCGTGCCGCCCGACACCGGCTCGAGGGTGAAGGTGAAGACGGTCGCGTGGTCGTCGAGCTCGTCGCGCAGGTGCCCGAGCGCGTCGTCGTTGCCCCAGCGGTACGACACCGTGCGCGGGGCATCCGACTGCTCGACGCGAATCGGAACCGAGCCGTACTCGGGGAACGTGATCGTGCCGGTCGCGCCGACGCCCGTGCCGTCGAGCACGGTGCGCCCGAACCAGCGCGAGATGTGCTCGGGTTCGGTGACGGCGGTCCAGACCTTCTCGATGGGCGCGGCGATGCGGATCGTGCGCCGAACGCTGAAGGTGCCTTCGTCGATGACGGATGCCTCGTTGTCGGTCATGCTCACAATGATCGGTCCTTTCGTGTGTGTCTGCAACTTTTGAGTTGCATTGTTTGCAACCCCATGATTGCATGTGCTCGACCATTCCGCAACCCTGCGGTTGCAGTTTGCCTGACGGCGGACGGCCCGTCCCGATAATGTGAGGATTGCACGCGATACCGCGCCCTACCGCGTATCGCGCACCCACCTGCTGGAGCGATTCGGCGCCGGCATGGATGACGTGCGCGGACGGATTGTGAGGAGTGATCGATGTCTCTCGAAACTTCGACGCCACGGCGCCAGGTGCACATCATCGGCGGAGGGCCCGTCGGCCTCATGCTGACGGCGTTGCTGCAGACGATGGGCGACTACTCCATCCACCTCTATGAGAAACGCACCGACTACACCCGTACGCGGATGGTGAAGCTCGACACCTATCTGGTCGCCGACTCGGTCGAGAGCTACTGCATCGACTACATCGACGAGGAGAACGTCGAAGCCGTCTTCGATCGCACCGACCTCGAGGAGGGCGTCGCCTCCAGGCAGTCGATCGCGCCCGACCTGAGGTCGCTGCTGCTCGAATGGACGCTCGGGTTCTGCCCCCTCAACGCCATCGAACGGGCGCTGAGCGACCTGATCGACCAGCGTGGAACGCGCTCGGTCGAGCGGGTCACCGGGGCGGTCAGCGCCGAGGACGCCCTCGCGATGGTGGGACCGGACGACATCCTGATCGACTGCACCGGCAGCAGGTCGCTGCTGCGCGACCACATCTCGCCCGCCTTCGGCGGCGAGGGCGGCCAAGCCAACGTCTTCAAGGTGCGGCTCGAGTATGCACTCGTGATCGACGTTCCTCTACAGCCAGACGTACGCCTGCGACGAGTACTGCAAGTACTACAAGAACGCCGAGAACGAGAGCTACAAGTTCATCCCCGCGGTGCACCGCACCTTCTACGACCAGGGCGTCAGCCACGTGACCGGCATCGTGAACATCACCGAAGACGAGTTCAACTCGATGCCGACGCGGGTCGACAGCGAGTGGCTGCGTGAGAACTTCCCGGACGTCACCGCGTCGATGGACCGATTCATCGACTGCATCAAGGGAGAGACGGGCGGGGAGATCCTCGGCGAACTCGAGATCGTCCGCATTCCCCTCGACCTGTACCACGCCCGCAACGTCTCGAGCCGCAAGTGGCACGCCCTCGGATCGGCGGCCGACCACCCGTTCGCGAGCTCGCCGGCGTTCCTCGCCGGCGACTCGGCGATCGGTTCGCCGTACTTCCAGTCCATCTCGCTGGGGTTCGAGTGCGCGATGTTCCTCGCGGGCCTCATCGGACAGCAGGATCTGGAGCTGCGCGAGAAGTTCGACCGGTACGAGAACTTCATGTACAAGCAGTGGCTGCGCGTCTACATGCGCAGCAAGATGATCAAGCACAACAAGGACCTGTTCGAGACGCTCGACGATACCCTCGCGCTGCTGCAGAAGCTGCACATCTACTGACGCTCGCGCGTAGCGTTGCCCGCGAAGCACAGACCGAACGAGGAGGTTCCGACATGGCCGAGGTCGCTTTCATCCAGCCCTGCCTGTGGTTCGACGACCAGGCGCGCGAGGCGATGGAGTACTACGTCGACGTGTTCCCGAATTCGCGCATCACCCGCATCGACGAATATCCCGACGAGTCGCTCGACGAGCACTTCCAAGGCATGTCGGGCAAGGTGCTGAACGGGCAGTTCACCCTGAACGGAGTCGACTTCGTCTGCCTCGACGGCGGGCCGCTCTTCACGTTCAACGAGTCGATCTCGTTCGTCGTCGCGTGCAGCGACCAGGCCGAGATCGACGAGTACTGGTCGAAGCTGTCGCACGTGCCCGAGTCCGAGGCGTGCGGGTGGTGCAAGGACAGGTTCGGCGTGAGCTGGCAGGTCATCCCCGCGAACATGGGTGAACTGACCCGCCGTCCCGAGCAGATCCAGGTGATGATGAAGCAGAAGAAGATCGTCATCGCCGAGCTCGAGAACGCCTGACGGTCGTGCCGCGCAATCCCGACATCCCCGACGCGTTCGACGTCTACACGGTCGTGGTGCTGCGGCGGCCTGCCGACGCGCCCGAGATGCCCGACGCCGAGCTCGACGAGCTGCAGGCACGCCACCTCGCCTACCGCGCCGAGCTGGGGCGGCGCGGCCTGCTGGTCGTGAACGGGCCGTTCGACGAGCAGAGCGACCCGTCGTATCGCGGCATGTCGATCTTCGCGTGCGACCCGGCAGAGGCTGCGCGGCTGTCCGACGGCGACCCTTCGGTCGTCGCGGGGCGGCTCGCCTACGACGTGATGGAGTGGTGGGTGCGCGCCGACTCGCTCGCCTTCCCGCTCACCGGCGGCGCGGTCGGCGACCGCCGGTCGATGCCCGACGACTGACGCGCGCCGGTCATCCGCCGCCCGTCACCGCGCGAGCACCGCCTCGGCGTCGAGCCGCTCGAGCTTGTCGGGGTTGGCGATCGAGTAGATGCGCGTGATGCGCCCGTTCTCGACGGTGAGGCTCACGACCGCCGCGAGCGCGCCGCCGACCTCGATGCGCGCGGCCGGCGCGCCGTTGACCCAGGTCGGCGTGCCCACGAGCTGCACCTTGAACTTCGCCATGCCGCCCATGAGATACGCCACGAGCCGTTCGGCTCCGACGATCGGCCGACGCGCGGCGCCCCGCACCTGCCCGCCGCCGTCGGCGACCGCGACCACGTCGGGCGCGAGCACGTCCATGAGACCCTGCACGTCACCCGTGTTGAGCGCCGTGATGAGCCGGTCGACGACCTCCGCGTGCTCCGATTGGTCGACCCGGATGCGCGGGTGACGCGCGGCCACATGGGCTCTCGAACGATGGGCGATCTGCCGGACCGCCGCCGGCGTCTTGTCGACGGCCTCGGCGATCTCGTCGTAGGGCACGTCGAAGACCTCACGCAGCACGAACACCGCGCGCTCGGTCGGCGTGAGCGTCTCGAGCACCGTGAGCATGGCGATCGAGACGTTCTCGGCGAGCTCGACATCGTCAGCGACATCCGGACTCGTCAGCAGCGGCTCGGGCAGCCACTCCCCCACGTAGTCCTCGCGGCGTCGTGACACGGTGCGCAGCTGGTTGAGCGACTGTCGCGTCACGATGCGCACGAGGTAGGCGCGGGGCTCGAGCACCTGCGACTGATCGACGCCGGCCCACCGCAGCCAGGACTCCTGCAGCACGTCTTCGGCGTCGGCGGCAGAGCCCAGCATCTCGTACGCGACGGTGAAGAGCAGGCCGCGGTGGGTGACGAACGGATCCTCGCTCATACCGGCGAGACTACGTCGTCGGCCGACCGGGTCGCGAGCGGCGCATGCCGCAGGCTCGCGAATGTCTGCAGGCCGGTGATCTCTGCCGGGGGAACGCGGGTCGTGCCGGTCATGTCTCCTCCAAGGTCTCATGCACGGGTTTCGTGCCTTCGACATGGAGACACCGCTCGGAGGGCGGCTGTGACAGCCCGGCATGATGGATGCCGCGAGCGCGACGCCGCGGCATCCGTCACCGTGACTCAGGCGTGCTGGTCGGGCTCGCCGTCTTCGGGCTCGACCGCCCACGACGGCGGCTCGTCGGCGCCGACCTCCTCGTCGTGCTCCGCCTCATCGGCCGTCTGCTGCACCTTGCCGGGCGCGTGGTGCACGGGTGCGTACACCGTGTAGAGGCGCAGCGGCTCGTCGCCGGTGTTCTCGACGTCGTGCCACGTGCCGGCGGGCACCTGGATGCTCCAGCCGTCGGCGACATCCTTCTGGAAGGTCAGATCGTCCTTCGACGGACCCATCTTCACGCGCCCCTTGCCCGCGTCGAGCCGCAGGAACTGGTCGGTCTCGGGGTGGACCTCGAGCCCGATCGACTCGCCGACCGGGATCGACATGAGCGTCACCTGCAAGTACCTGCCGGTCCAAGCGACGGTGCGATAGGTCTCGTTCTCCTTCGTCGCGGTCTCGATGTCGAACGTGTTCGGCTCGGGCCCGTTGTCGGTGATGTCCATGCGTCGCAGTCCTTCCGGGGTTCGATCGGTCGAGCGGATGCCGCCGGCACCACGTTGCACGCTCGTCACCGCCGCGCGCAAGCCGTTGTCGGACGTACGGCCCCGTACCTGCATCTCACAGTCTGTCGCCTGATCTCTCAGTCTGGCGGCGTCGGCCGGGCGAAGCGCATGGCCGGTCCGTGCCCGGGCAGGATCACCTCGAACGGCTGGTCGATGAGCTCGAACATCGATGCCTGTGCGAGGTCGTGGTCGAAATCGAACATGCGGTGCAGCACCTGGGGACCCGACACGGTCGACGTGGGATGACCCGTCACCATCGTGTCGCCGGTGACGAGCACGCGATGCGCCGGGAGCCAGTAGGCCAGATGACCCGGGGTATGCCCCGGCGTAGGCAGCGGGACGACCGTGTGGCCGCTGAATCGACGCGGCCGGCCGAGGTCGAGCGCCTGAGCATCGTGCACGGCGACATCGGCGAGCCCTCCGGCGCGGACGGCACGGAGCGTCCACGCGGCGACCCGAGGTCGCCAGATGTTCGGCAGCAGGTCGATCGGCCCGACCTGGTGGGTCACCTCGCGGCGGATGTTCGGCAGTTCGTCGGGCGAGCCCAGCACCTCGACGTCGGGCCACCGCGCCAGCAGCCCGCGGATGGCGCCGATGTGGTCGGCGTGACCGTGGGTGACGAGGATGGCCGTGAGGTCTCCGCCGACGGCCTCGATGGCGTGGATCACGCGCTCGAGGTCGTTCGGGTAGCCGGCATCGATGAGCGTGACCGTTCCCTCACCGGAGAGCACGGTCCAGTTCACGAGGGGCGTCGACACGAAATGGATGCCTGGTGCGACGAGCTCGATCGTCGGGTCTCCGGATGCCTCGCGCCCGCGCATCGATCTGACACGAACACGGCGGTGCCGTTGTGTCACCTCACCCGCCTCCTTGCATGACATCCACCCTACGAGCGCGGAGCCGCATGCCCCAGGAGATTTGACCGGGCTCGCTCGCGTTCAGGTGTCGACGTGCTCGGCGGCCTCACCTTCGCCGTCGGCACCGCCCTCAGCGCCGTCGTCATCGACTCCTCCAGAGGTCGGGGCGCAGCACGGCGGCCTGTCGCAACAGCGCGCGCAGCACGACGATCGTCAGCACCACCACGGCACCGTTGAGCACCATGCCGATCAGGAGGATCGGCGTGCCGGGATCTCGCAGCTCGGGCGTGAAGTAGATGACGCCGACGAGGTAGACCGACACGCCCGTCAGCAGCACCCATGCTGCGGCGACCGCCCTGGCCGGAACCCGGCAGCGTGGGTAGGTAAGCGGCCCGCGCCACCGAACGGCGACCCCACTTTGGGGGGTGCAGCGCGAAAGATACTCAGGAATAGCATCTGGTCAGGCCTGCGCTATTGCGGCCGACTCCTGCGGGGAGGGGTCATGACGGTCATTCTTGCCACGTTGCGCGCAGCGATGTTGCGCGCGCAGAGGCTCACCCAGGCCGAGCCCGAGATCCTCGAAATACGCGTCCACGGCGTTCAGAACACTCCGCCGGCGGAGATGCTCGAGACGACCCACGAGAATGTCGAGCGCTCGCTCGGCGACGATCTCGGATCCTTCTGGCGGCGCGTGGACGACAAACCCGCTCACGGCATCAGCACGACCGAGGCGTTCTCGTGGGGTGCTCAGGCGCGGACCGGAGGTGGCGGCGCCGGGGCAGCCGTCGGTCGAGCCGTCGTGCATATCGGATGGTTTCTCCTGCTCCCATACGCACTCGCGAACCTCGCCTACTGGACCCGGCGAATCCGACCGCAGGAGCGCGCCAGGTCCAAGAGCTGGAAGGGCGACTCCGGCGCCGCAACCGTCCGCATCTTCGGCCTCCTGTTGACGCTGATCGCCGTGGCCGCGTTCTGCTCGGTCGCCATCGACCTCGTCGCAATCCAGTGCTTCCGTGAGAACGTCAAGGTATGTGCACCCTTGCCGGGTATTTTCGACTGGCTCGGGCAGTTCGATCGCGACAGCCGTGCCGCGTTGCTCGGCACACTGCCGATCATCACGATCCTCGTGCTCTACGTCATCGGGCGGAGCGGTCGTGTGCGCTTCGAAGAGCGGGTCAAGAATTTCGCCGCAGGTCTCGGTGACACGGAGAAGGAGCCCGGCCGCCCACTGCTCGCGACGCGCGGGTTCTGGTCGGTCTCGCGCACCGGACAGACGTCGGAGTGGCTCCATGTCGCGGCCTCCGTCGACCTGGTGTTGCTCCTCCTCGCACTGGACTCCGCCTACGTCGCCGTCCCCGACTGCTTCCGGCACGTCGTCGATGGTCACGCAGGACTGCATCGACGCCGCTTGGGGATATCCGTTGCCCGCGTGGTTCGTGATCGGCGCCCTCGTCCTCATGACTGCGATCGTCGTTCTCGTCTGGCTCGCGTCGCATACGCCAGAAGAGCCGGGTGCAGGCGGCCGATTCCTCGTGCGGATGTCTCGCTCCGACGCCGGTTCGGTCGAGATCCGCTCGGCGTGGAAGCGCGGAGCTGCCATGACCTGCCTCGTCCTCGCGATCTCCGGATATCTTGCATGGACGATTCTCGCGTTCACGAAGGCGACAGCCGACACCATCGACGGCCCCGGATACCTGGGTCTGACCGCCACGCCGATCGTGCTCGTCGTGCTCGCGCTGTTCCTCGCGCTGGCGGGCATGGGATGGAGAGCGCAACCCCGATCATCGTCCGGACCCGAAGCCCGCGAATCGCGTGGTTGGCGATGGCTCAGCGCAGTCCTGCTCGTGCTCGGAGTGGTCGCACTCGTGCTCAGTCATCTCGAGGCGTTCGCGGACTGGCGGTGGGTATTCGTCGGGGGCGCTGCGGCGTTGGTCGTGGCGCATCTCGTCATCTCGTGGTCGACCTCGGGGAACAACAAGTACGAGGCGTGGCGCGGCCAAGGCCCCGCGGTAGTGATGCTCCTGGCCCTGTTCGCGTCGATGGCACTCTCGAGTCTGCTCGTGCTCGGCGCCGCATCGTGGCTTGGGGGACCCGTCGATGCTGCTCCCGCCGACCAGGCGCGGTGGAACATCCCCGACGCGTATGAGCGATTCGCAGTGCTGCTCACACTCATCGCGTTGCTTCTGCTGCTGCTGCTGCTGGCCGCGGTGGCATGGAATCTGCGGCGGTTCCTCTGGTTCTCACTCCCGCCGCTCATCGGTGAGGGACCGGACGACGACGATGGAAGGAGCGCCGAGGAGCGCGGGGGGATCGAGTCCGCCGACCTCGATCCGAAGACCTACGCTCCCCGCCTGAGATATCCAGACGGTCAGGTGCGGCGACGTGTGAGTGTCCGACGCAGTTCGCACATGCTGCATCGGGGCGAGCCGCTCTTCGGATGGCTCGCGGTGTTCGCCGCCGTCGGGTTCTTCAGCTTGTCATCGGCGGCGGTCTACGACCTGCTCAAGGACACGGCGCGATCAGTCTCGCCCGAGCTGCCCGCCAACATCCGAACGGTGTCGACCGCGGTGCTCGTCGCCGTCGCCCTCGCAGCTGTTGGAGCGGTCGTCGCCCACGCGGCGTCGAGCAGCGAACGGCCGCTTGGGGTGTTCTGGGATGTCGTGGCCTTCTTCCCCCGTGCCGGACACCCGCTCGCACCTCCGTGTTTCGGCGAGCGCGTCGTGCCTGAGCTCGCCGCGCGCACCAGCAGGTGGCTGAACGACCCCATGGCCTCCCGCCCACGTGCGGTGGTCTTCACCGCGCACTCCATGGGCTCGACGATCTGTGCCGCGACGCTGCTCGCCATGCGGGGCGAGGAGATCAAGGCGGGGCCGATGAAGGATATGCCCGGTATCACAGACCTCGTCGACCGCGCCGCGCTGTTGTCGTACGGCACCCAACTCCGGGCGTATTTCAGTCGGTTCTTCCCGTCGGTGTTCGGCCCGGCCGTGCTCGGCGTTCCCGGCGTCCTGGGCCCGTCGCTCTGGTATGGAGATCCATGGCGGAACGAGGTGCGCGCCGAGTTCAGGAGTGACCACCTGCCGCTACCGCAGCAAGCCAAGGTAGAGGGCGATGAGCTGACCCTCACCGCGATCCTCGGCGCGAAGGGGCGAGAGGTGCCGCGGTGGTGCAGCCTCTGGCGCCGCACGGACTTCCTCGGCTTCCCCGTCTACAGCTACCGCGACGAGGACAATCCGGTGGACCGCGGGGCCACGGAGTCCGCGCCGGGGAGTTATCTGTGGCGGATCGCCACCCACAGCAACTATCTCGGCACCAGGCAATTCAATGTGGCGCGCGACGATCTCGTGAAGGCGCTCGGCGGCCGTCCCGGCTGACGGCATCAGATCGCTCACCCACAAGCGGATGCCGCGGCCCACGTGTGGCGGGACGTCTGCTCGTTCGAACGCGCCCCGCGCACCGTTCGCCCAGACAGACGATTTAGGCTCGTAGCACCCCACCACCCCCGAGAAGGAGCCCGCACGCCATGAGCGACGCCGCAGCCCTGGACGTCTTCGACCGCCGCGAGTCAGAGGTGCGCGGGTACATCCGCGCATTCCCGACCGTCTTCGACCGGGCCAGCGGCTCGACGCTCGTCGACGTCGACGGCCGCGAGTACCTCGACTTCTTCGCGGGCGCGGGGGTGCTGAACTACGGGCACAACAACCCGGCGTTCACGCGTGCCCTCGTCGCGTACCTCGAGCATGGCGGCATCATCCATGGGCTCGACATGGCCACCTCGGCCAAGAAGGCGTTCATCGAGGCGTTCGAGCAGTACGTGCTCACGCCGCGCGGGCTCGACCACAAGCTGCAGTTCACCGGCCCGACCGGTGCGAACGCCGTCGAGGCGGCGCTCAAGGTCGCCCGCCAGGCGACCGGCCGCTCGAACGTGGTCGCGTTCACGAACGCGTTCCACGGTCTCAGCATCGGCGCGCTGGCCGCGACGGGGAACAGCACGTATCGGGATGCCGCGGGCATCGCACTCGGCGACATCACCCGCCTGCCCTACGACGGCTACCTCGGCGCCGACGTCGACACGCTCGACCTGCTCGAGAAGATGCTCGACGACCCCGGATCGGGGCTCGACCTGCCCGCGGCCGTCATCGTCGAGGCGGTGCAGGGCGAAGGCGGCATCAACGTCGCGAGCGTGTCGTGGCTGCAGCGCCTGCGCGAGCTCACCGCGGCACGGGGCATCCTGCTCATCCTCGACGAGATCCAGGCGGGCGTCGGCCGCACCGGCACCTTCTTCGCCTTCGAGGCCGCGGGCATCGTGCCCGACATCGTGACCGTGTCGAAGTCGATCTCGGGGTCGGGCCTGCCGATGTCGCTCGTGCTGCTGCGTCCCGAGGTCGACGTGTGGAAGCCCGGCGCGCACACCGGCACCTTCCGCGGCAACAACCTCGCGTTCGTGTCGGCGCGCGTCGCCCTCGAGACCTACTGGGCCGACTCGGCGTTCACCGACGGCGTCGCCGCGAAGTCGGCGCTGCTGCGCGCCGAGCTCGACCGCATCGCCGCCGACCACCCCGAGCTCGGCCTCGCGCCGCGCGGCCGCGGCCTCATGTACGGGCTCGCCTGCGACGGCGACCGCACCCTCGCGGGGCGCATCTCGGCCGAGGCGTTCCGCCGCGGGCTCATCATCGAGACATCCGGCGCCTTCGACGAGGTGCTCAAGTTCCTGCCCGCCCTCACGATCACCGACGACGAACTCACCCGCGGCCTCGCGATCGTGCGCGAGAGCCTCGACGCGGTGCTCGCCGGCTGACGCGCGCGGCCGCCTCAGCCCGAAAGCTCGACCGTGTACGAGACGATCTCGGTGATGCGTCCGCCGTCGAAGTCGTAGACGTCGCACGACGCGACGATCGAGACGTCTCCTGCCGGCATCGGTGTACCTGGCGAGGGTGTCGACGGCGACGCTGTCCTCGCCGACCACGGTGCGGAACCGCTGGAACTCGGTCGTCACCCCGGCGAGGTCCGCGGCGGTGCGCTCGCACGCCTTCTTCACGGCCTTGCGCCCGACGAGCGGGTCGGAGCCGACGAGCGTCCAGCAGACGTCTTCGGCGAGATGGGGCAGCGCGACCTCGAAGCGGTGGCTCGAGAACGCGCTGGCGATCTTCTCGGTCGTGAGCTCGGTGGCGAGCTCGGTCGTGAGGTTCATGAGGCCTGCCTCTCGCGCGGCATGCCGCGCCGTTGCGGTTGACGTATGCGATCAGCGTCCTCCGGACTCGGGCAGCCGTCAAGGGGCACGTGCGAGACGGCGAGGCCCGGCAACGCCCTGCGCTACGCGGCGTCGTTCTGCAGGAACGCCAGCACCGCGGCCACCCGCCGGTGCACGCCCGACTCGGGCAGGCGCAGCTTGGTGAAGATCGCGTTGACGTGCTTCTCGACGGTCGACGACGACAGGAACAGCGCCTGCTCGATGCCCGCGTTCGTCTTGCCCTGCGCCATCTCGCGCAGCACCTCGAGCTCGCGCGGCGACAGCGCCGCCGAGCGGGCTCGTCGCCCCGCGCTGCGGCGGCGCACGAGGGTGTCGACGATCTGCGGGTCGATGACCGAGCCGCCCGTGCACACCTCGCGCAGCGCGTGCACGAGGTCTTCGAGGTCGCCGATGCGATCCTTCAGCAGGTAGCCGAGCCCGGCCGAGCCGTCGGCGAACAGGGCGAGCGCGTAGCTCTCGTCGGCGTGCTGCGAGAGCACCACGACACCGGTCTCGGGGTGGGCGGCACGGATGTCGCGGGCCGCTTCGATGCCCTCCATGTGGTGGCCGGGCGGCATGCGGATGTCGGTGAGCACCGCATGGGGCGCGAGCCGGCGCACCGCGTCGAGCAGCTCGGTCGCATTGCCCGTGGAGGCGACCACGTCGATCTCGCCGGAGTCCTCGAGCAGTCGGCGCAGTCCCTCGCGCACGAGGTAGTTGTCCTCGGCGATCACGACCCGCAACGTGCCCGACTCATCCAACGTGGTCCGCCTCGCGCTGGGCGGCGACGGCGCCGGGACGATCCACCGGGAGGTCGACGAGCACCGTCGTGCCCGACGGCTCGGCCGCCGACACCCGCAGCGTGCCGCGCAGCGCCGCCACCCGGTCGCGGATGTTCGCGAAGCCGCCGGTGGCCGCGGCGGCCGGCTCGAGCGTGCCGATGCCGCGCCCGTCGTCGGTGATCGCGATGCGCAGGTGCCCGTTGCTGCGGGCGAGCGCGACCGTCGCGTGCGTCGCGTGCGCGTGCTTCGCGGTGTTCGCGAGCGCCTCGCGCACCACGTAGTACGCGGTCGTCTCGACGTCGTCGGGGAACCGCTCGGCGCGCACCGCGGCGTCGGCATCGACGGTGAGCGGGATCGGGAATCGAGCGACGCCCGACTCGACGGCGGCGACGAGGCCGTTGTCGCTCAGCACCGGCGGGTGGATGCCCCGGGCGAGCTCGCGCAGGTCGGTGAGCGTCTCGCGCGCCTGGTCCTGCAGCTCGGCGAGCTCTTCGGGGGCGAGTTCGCCGCGCTGCAGCCGGTTGCGGGCGAGGCGCAGCCCCGCGATCTGCGCCACCACGTTCTGCTGGATGCCGTCGTGCAGGTCGCGCTCGAGGCGCTTGCGCTCGTCGTCCTGTGCGGCGACGAGCCGCTCGCGCGACGCGGTCAGCTCGTCGAGTTGATCGGCGAGCTGCGCGGTCAGGCGCACGTTGGCGACGGATGCCGCAGCCTGGCCGGCGACCGTGTGCAGCAACGTTCGCTCCGACTCGCTGTACTCGCCGCGGCGGCGAGGGCCGAGCTCGATGCGGCCGAGCGTCTCGTCGCCGCGCACGAGGTCGCTCGACTCCACGGCCGAGAGATCCGACCGGCCGCCTCGCCCGGCGACACCCACCGGTGCCGAGGCGAGGTCGCCGTCGGGTCCGCATGAGCCTGATGCGCACCCACGAGGCATCCAGCCCGTCGCGCACCGCCTCGGCCAGCCGCGTGAGCAGGTCGCGAGGCTCGACGGCCTCCTCGAGTCGCGCGCCGAGCTCGCTCAGCATCGTCAGCTGGCGCTCGCGGTCGCCGAAGACGGCGCGATGGATCCACCGCTGCATCCACGTGCGCAGCGGAAGCAGGCAGACCGCGAGCAGCGTCGTGATGAGGATCGCCGGCACGACGCGGAGTCGACCGGCGAGCAGGATGGCGGGCGTGGCGACGGCGGCCGCGTAGACGACGGTGATGAGCAGGTTCGACGAGCGCGCGACGATCCGCCCGCGATCGCCCGGGGCGATGTCGAATGCGCCGTAGCGGAGGATGCCGTGGATCGCGGCGACCGGCAGGGCGATCAAGCGAGGCGTAGACGAGGAGCTGCGACGCCCCAGATGTCGGGCAGCGAACGTCAACAGCACGAACGCCAGCAACGAGGCGCCGACGGTGATCGCGATGACGCGCGTGCGAGCGCGCACCTCGGGCTCGCCGAACAGCGCACGGGATGCGAGCACCCAGAGGCCGAGGGCGACCACCGGCCACGCCTGGTAGACGAGGAAGTTCGACCGCGGGGGCCGCCCACTCGAGCCACGGCACCACGTACGGGTTGGCGATCGCGTCGCCGCTGATGCCGATGTACTGCGACATCACGACGTGCGGGGTCGTGAGCAGGGTGAGCGGGCCGACGAGCACCGGCACCCAGAGGAATGCGACCGCGATGCGCTGCCACCGCCGCTCGGCCACCCCGTCGGGGAACGTGGCGAACACGATCAGGAACGCCGACGTCGCCACCGCATCAGCGGTCAGTCCGATCATGTTGAAGAACGGGAACCACGGCTCGACGAGGATCTCGATGTTCCGGTGCACGAACGTCTCGTACGCGGAGCCGACGATCATCGCGGTCGCGGCGAGCGCGATGAGCACCGCGGTGCGCGACGACGACACCGTGAGCAGCCACATGCCGAACACGAACAGCGGCAGCGCACCGAGCAGCGGCCATGCGAGCGCTTCACCGGCGTCGGCCTCGATGAACCCGACCACGACGACGATGTAGACCAGTGACGCGAGCCCGATCGGGCCGAGCGTCGCAAGGCACACCCACCTGCGCTCCACGGTTCCATCGTCCTCCTCCGCGACCGTTCGCGGGAGAGGGCCTTCCGTGTCCGTCGTGGGGGCTGTCCTCCATCCGCTCAGAGCCCTGCGCGCCCCCACATGAGCGCTACGGCGCCGCCCGGTCGGCCGCGGCGTCCACGGACCGGCAGGTCGACGTCCACCGTCGTGCCGCGCCCGAGGCTCGCGGCGAGATGCGACCGTGCCGCGCACCCGCGACGCGGTCGCGGATGTTCGCGAGCCCGCCGCTCGACGCTCGACGCCGGGCGACGGCCCGGGGCCGCATCCGTCATCGCGATCGAGAGGCAGCCGGCCATCGCCGCGCGCCGGCCGTCGCCCGGCTGCGTGCGCATGCTTCGCGGTGTTCGCCAGGGCCTCCCGCACCACGTAGTAGGCGGTCTCTCCACGTCGTCGGGTACCGCTCGGTGCGCACCCGCGCGTCGGCCGTCCACGGTGAGCGGGATCGGGTATCGCGCTGCACCCGACTCGATGCGCGACGAGCCCGTTGTCGCTCAGCACCGGCGGTGGATGCCGTGCGCGAGCTCGCGCAGGTCGTGAGTGTCTGGCGGGCCTGCTGCTTGCAGCTCGCGTCAGCTCGGACGCGACGAGCTGACCGCGCTCCAGGCGGTTCGCGCGCCAGCCTGAGCCGGCGATCTGCGCGACGATGTCCTGCTGGATGCCGTCGTGCAGGTCGCGCTCCAACCGTCGCGTTCGTCGTCCTGCGCCGCCACGAGGCGCTCGCGCGAGGCTGTCAGCTCGGCGAGCTGCTCGGCGAGCCGCGCCGTCAGGCGCACGTTGGCGACGGATGCCGCGGCCTGGCCGGCGACCGTGCGCAGCAGCGTGCGCTCGGCGTCGCTGTACTCCCCGCGATGGCGCGGCCCGACTCGATGCGGCCGAGGACCTCGTCGGCATGGACGAGGTCGACTGCCTCGATCGGCTCGCCCACCACCGTCGCCGGCAACACCCGCGGGCGACGTCGTCGAGCGCGCCATCCGACGCCGCAGGCGAATGCGCACCCACGACGCGCCGAGTCCGTCGGCCACGGCGGCCGCCAGGTGCGTCAGAAGATCGCCCGGTCGCCGCGCGCTCGAGCTCCGCGCCGAGCTCGCTCAGCATCGCCAGCTGGCGGTCGCGATCGCCGAACACGATCGCGGTGGATCCACCGCTGCACCCACCCGCGCACGGGAAGCAGGCGACCGCCACGAGTGCTGTGAGGAAGGCGATCGCCGAGGCGGCGTCAGGCGATCGAGCGAGCAGCACCGCCGGAGCGACGCGCGGCGATGCCGTAGAGCACGGTGATGAGCACGTTCGAGGAGCGCGTGACGAAGCGAGCGCGATCCGCTCGCGGCGACGTCGAATGCGCCGTGGCGGAGGATGCCGTGGATCGCCACCACGGGGCACTGCCGTGAGGACCACCAGCACCGCGGCGTTGAGCATCCCGTTCTCGGGCAGGAACAGCGTGAGCGAGTAGCTCACGACGATCGCGAAGGTGACCCAGGCCATCAGGCGCGTGCGGGCCCGCACCTCCGGGATCCCCGAAGAACGCCCGCGAGATCAGCACCGCGAGTGCGAGGAACACCGCCGGCCACGAGTAGACGATCCACGTCACGATCGGGTCGGCCCACGCGAGGGCCGGCAGGGCGAACGGGTTCGGGATGCCCTGTCCCCTGCTCGGCGTGCACCTCCGCCGTGAGGACGTGCGGCACCACGAGGAGCGAGAGCGGGACGACGACGACGGGAATCCAGAACAGCCAGACCGAGATGCGCTGCCACCGCCGCTCGGGGATGCCCGTCGGGAAGGTCGCGAACATGCTGATGAACGCGCCGGACGCGACCGTGGAGGCGGTCAGCCCGACGAGGTTGAAGATCGGGTACCACGGCTCGCGGATCACGTCGGGGTTCGTCGAGCATGAACGTCTCGAACGCCGAGCCCACGGCCATCGCGGTCGCCGCCCACGCGAGGAACAGCGCCGAGCGCGCCGTGGAGGCCGTCAGCAGCCACATGCTGAACGCGAACAACGGCACGATGCCGAGCAGCGGCCAGGCGAGGGCAGGATCCGCGGCGCCGGCGAGGAATCCGCGCGCGACCACGACGTACAGCAGGGACGCCGCTCCGAGCGGCGCCAGGGCTGCGAGCCATCCCCACCTGCGGAGCACACTCCCATCGCTCCTCCTCCTTCGACGCGGGCGGGAGAGGGACCTCCGACCGCCCTTAGAGGCTGGCCCCCATAGATTGTGCGGCGCTCCCCCACGCGACATCCGGGCCTGCCGTGTTCCGGCGCGCGTCGCCTTCGGCGAGCGTTTCGATCACGCGGATGCCGCGCCACGGCGCCGCACGAACAGGGAGTGAAGCTCATGAGCAGGATCTACGCGGGCCTGGCCTGGATCATCGCCGCCGCCGTCGTCGTGCAGGCCGCGGCGATCGCCTTCGCGTTCGGCGGCGTGCTCAACCACGTGTCGGAGGGCGGAGTCGTCGACAAGGCCCTCCTCGAGAGCGGCGGCGCCGGCGGCTCGGGCGAGCTCGGCTTCTGGATCCACGGGATCGTCGGCGCGGGCGTCATCCCGCTGCTCGCGGTCTCGCTGCTCATCGTCTCGTTCTTCGCCCGCGCGAAGGGTGCGCGCCTCTGGGCCGCCATCGTGCTGGGGCTGGTCGTGCTGCAGGTGACGCTCGGCTTCTCGATCACCGACATGCCCTACCTCGGCCTCATCCACGGTGCGAACGCGCTCGCCATCGTGGTCGCCGCCGTCGTGGCTGCGCTGCGCGCGCGGCGGTCGCGGCTGGCCCGCTGGCACGCGCGGCCGCCGAGGAGG
The DNA here is from genome assembly GCA_963836825.1 of uncultured Actinomycetota bacterium. GTDB lineage: Bacteria > Actinomycetota > Actinomycetes > Actinomycetales > Microbacteriaceae > Agromyces. The sequence continues at coordinate 15,076 of CAWILI010000009.1, read as the reverse complement.
CGACGTCCGATGCCGTCGCGGCGTGATCTCGCTGCGGTGCGCCGTCGTCGGCGTCGCGGTCGCCACCGCGCTCGGCGCCGGCGCCCTCGCGTGGAGCTCCACGCTGCTCGGCGAGTACTCGGTGATGGACATGGGCGAGGGGAACAGCGGCGAGGGCGGGCACGGGCACGCCGGCCACGAGCACCATGGGGCGACCGCGGGCGGCGGGGCCGGGACATCCGGAGCCATCACGACCGGCGAGGTCAGCGTGACGTCGCTCACCGCCGACCCCGACCGCCGCGCCGACGTGCGCGTCGAACTCGTCGCCCGGCAGCAGACCATCGACGTGCCCGGCGGGCGCGCGGTCGACGGCTACACCCTGAACGGCACGTCGCCCGGACCCGAGATCAGGGCGCGGCAGGGCGACCTCGTCGAGGTGTCGCTCGTGAACGAGTCGGTCACCGCCGGCGCGACGCTGCACTGGCACGGCATCGACGTGCCCAACGCGGCCGACGGCGTCGCGGGCATCACCCAGGACGCGGTTCCCGTCGGCGGCCGCCACACCTACCGCTTCGAGGCGACCGACGCCGGAACGTACTGGTACCACTCGCACCAGGTGTCGCATGAGCAGGTCGTGCGCGGCCTGCTCGGGGCGATCGTCATCGATCCCGCGACGCCGCCGGCGGACGCCGCCGACCGCGACGTCACCGCGCTCCTGCACGTGTACGGCGGCCAGCACACCCTCAACGGACGCGTCGAGGACTCGCGGGTGGACGCGGAGCCCGGCTCGACCGTGCGGGTGCGCGTCATCAACACCGACCAGGGCACGGCCGCCGTCTGGTCGGCCGCGCCGTTCCGGGTGCTCGCGACCGACGGGCACGAGGTGAACGCACCGACCCCCGTCGATGGGCAGCGCCTGCTCATCCCCGCCGGCGGGCGAGCGGATGTCGCGGTGCAGGCCCCGCCGCGAAGGAGCCGTGCGCCTGCACGTGGGCGGGGCTCGCAGCATCGAGATCGGCGAGCCCGGGACATCCGCACCGCCTGCACGGCAGCCGTCGGAGACGCTCGACCTGCTCGCCTACGGCGACCCGGCGCCGCTGGAGTTCGACCCGTCGTCGCCCGACCGCTCGTTCGACTACGTGATCGCCCGCCGCTTCGGCATCATCGACGGCCGCCCCGGCAACTTCTGGACCATCAACGGCAAGCTCTTCCCCGACGTGCCGATGTTCCACGTGCGCGAGGGCGACGTGGTCGCGATGCGCATCGTCAACGACTCGGGCGAGGTGCACCCCATGCACCTGCACGGCCATCACGTCGTCGTGCTGTCGCGCGACGGCGTCGCCGCCTCGGGCAGCCCGTGGATCGTCGACTCGCTCGACGTGCACCCCGGCGAGACGTACGAGATCGCGTTCGTCGCCGACAACCCCGGCATCTGGAGCGACCACTGCCACACGCTCCCCCACGCGGTCGACGGGCTGATCGCGCACGTCATGTACGACGGCGTCACGACCCCGTTCACGATCAACGGCGAGGCGGGCAACCGGCCCGAGTGAGGAACGGACGCGCGAATCTGTGAATTGACCCCGTCGAGTTGATTGTCCCGACAACTATCATGCGATAGTAGTTGACACGTCACCAATACGGTGATCGGTTCTCATGAAAGGGATACTCCGTGACTGACCTCAAGATCGGCATCATCGTCGGAAGCACTCGTCCGGGCCGTCTCGGCCCCCTCGTCGGAGAGTGGGTGCAGCAGAACGCGAAGGCTCAGGGCGTGACGTTCGAGATCGTCGACCTGCACGACTTCAAGCTGCCGATGCTCGAGGAGCCCTTCCCCGCGGGCGCCGGCAACTACCAGGGCGCCGGTGCGAACGCCTGGGCGCACAAGGTCGACGAGTTCGACGGCTACATCTTCCTCACGGCCGAGTACAACCACTCGATCCCCGCCGCGCTCAAGAACGCGCTCGACTACGTCAACGCCGAGTGGAACAACAAGGCCGCCGGCATCGTGAGCTACGGCTCGATGGGCGGCGTGCGCGCCGGCGAGCACCTGCGCCAGGTGCTCGGCGAGCTGCAGGTCGCCGACGTGCGCCAGCACGTCATGTTCTCGCTGTTCACCGACTTCGAGGGCGCGATGACGGGCAGCCCCGTCTTCACCCCCGCCGAGCAGAAGGCCGGCGAGCTGCAGGTCCTGGTCGACCAGGTCGTCGCATGGGCCGACGCGCTCCGCTCGGTCCGCGAGGGCGTCGAGCAGATCGCCGCGTAACCAGCCTCACCACGAATGCCCCTGCCGCACTGCGGCGGGGGCATTCGTCGTCTGCCGGGGTCGCTGCGCGCGGCGCGCTAGCGGGTCCAGCGGTGGTCGTGGTGACCGCGATCGTCGTCGTCGCGATCGTGCCTGTCGTCGCGATCGTGCTTGTCGTCGCGGTCCTTGCCGCGATCGTCGTCACGGTCATGGCCGGAGCTGCGGAACTTCACATTCGCCGCACGCTCGCCGTCGTGGGGGTCGTCACGGTGAGCGTCCCGCAGAGGCCCGCCCACTTCTTCTGCGTCTTGAGGTTGAACTGGTAGGTGCCGTCGCGCTTCTCCTTCAGGCCCGTGCCCGTGATCACGTCGAGGTCGACGACGATCGGGGCGGTCGTGCCGCACTTCACGAGCACGACCGACACGACGACGTCGGCACCGTCCAACCCGCGTACCCGGTTGTCATCGGCATCGGTCACGGCGAAGTTGATCGGGACGCTCTCCCCCGCCTTCAGCGTGTTCACCTTCGGCAGGTTCAGCAGCGGCTTGCCGAACGGCGACACCGTGTAGACCACGTCGACGACCGGGGCGACGATGTCGACCGCGCCGATGTCGCAGCCGGCACCCTGCGGTCGAGCGACGCCCCGCTGGTCGGTGGCGAGGTCGGTCGGCAGCGCGGGCGTGGTGGCCGGGCATCCGAGCACGCCGACCGGGATCGCGTCGATCGCGGGCGAACCGGCCAGCGGCACCATGGTCTGCGTCGGGCCACCGTTGTCGGCCAGGCCTCCGAGACCGGGTGCGACGTTGCTTCCCCAGGCCGCACCGACAGGCGCGCTGAAGCCGCACGTCGCACCCGAGTCGATGTTGTATCCACCGTCGACGATGGTGCCGGCACAGCCGATGCCGCCCGAGAGGATCGACCCCGAGATCGTCGCGCCAGCTCCCGTGTGCCAGATTCCGGCGGCGGAGGCGACATCGTCAGAAGTGTTCCCGACGATGGTCGAGCTCTGCACCGTGATCGCCCCTGAGGGACTCGAGTGCGCGATCGCGCCGCCCAAGACCGCACGATTCGCGGTGAAGGTCGAGGAGATCACCGAGGCGTTGCCGCCGGCACTCACCGCACCACCGGCGCCGGTCGTGGCCCGATTCTGCGAGAAGGTCGAGTCGGCCACCGTGAGCTGCACGAAGAGCGCCGTGTCGATGGCGCCCCCGTCGCGTCCGGCCGTGTTGCCGGCGAACGACGACGTCGACACCACGCCGGTGTCGTTTCCGAGCTGCAGTGCGCCTCCGTCGATTCCGGCGGTGTTGGCGGTGAACGCCGAGCCCGACACGTCGATGAACCCGCTCGCGATACTCCGAATCGCGCCGCCGTCACCGGGGGCGGCATTGGCGGCGAACGTCGAATCGCGGACGATCAACACGCCGCCCTCCCTCTGGATGCCCGCGCCCGAACCGAATCCGGAGCTGAGGGTGTTGCCGCTGATCGTCGAGCCGGTCACGGTCGCCGTCACCGGGCCGACGGCACCACTGGAGGTGGTACGGATGCCGCCGCCGGAGAACACCGCGGAGTTCGCAGTGATCGTCGAACCGGTGACGGTGAGCACGCCGCGATTCTCGATGCCGCCGCCGGAGAACCCCGACACGTTCTCGGTGATGACCGAGTCGACGATGTCGAGCGTGCCGAGGTTGCGGAACCCGGCGCCATCCGAGATGTCACTGAGGAAGCCGTCGCGGATCGTGAGGTGCGACACCGCGAGCCTGCCGCTGGGAACGACGTCGAAGACCCGCACGGCGTCGTTGCCCGAGATCGCCAGCACGGCCGCGCCTGGGCCGTTGATCGTGATGTCGCTGGCGATGACCGGCAGGGTGGAGCCGAGCACGACGGTGCCGGTCACCGAGAATTCGATCGTGTCGGCACCGCTGCCGGCGGCGCAGCCACCGGTCGGGGAGTCAGTGTTCGCGCTGGTGATCGCGTCACGCAGGGTGCACGACCCGGGCGCCGCGCCCGTATCGGCGATCGTGTTGACGGTCAGCGTTGCCGCGTACGCCGGAACGGCGACCACGTTCGCAAGTCCCACCGCCAATCCGACAGCGGCCAATGCGGAGAGGGCGGCCTTGATCGACATACGAGATCCCTTCGTCGGGTTCGAAGCGCAGTGCAACACCCGCACCGTACGCCGACACGAGAAATCCTCACAGACCCAGTTCGGGTGCCAGCCGCCCCGACCGACTCAGCGCGACATCACGAGTCGAACCCGAGGCCGAGCGCGTCGAGCCCCTTGAGCAGCAGGTTGCGACGACCCTGGCGATGATCGGCCCGGTCGAGCGACCACCGCGTGAGCTGGATGCCGATCGAGGCGACGGGCTCGGGCGGGAACGGCCATGGGCGATCCTCGACCATCGCGAGCGAGGTGCGCTCGGTCTCGTGGCCGCCGAGCCGGTCGAGCATCACGTCGGCGGCGAATCGGGCGGCCCCGACGCCGAGACCCGTGAATCCGGCCGCGTACGCGACGCGGCCGCGCCGGGCCAACCCGTAGAACGCGCAGAAGCGGGTGCTGGCGTCGATCGGGCCCGACCAGCGGTGCGTGAAGCCGACCCCCTCGAGCTGCGGGAACGTCGTGGCGAAGTGGCTCGCGAGCTTCTCGAACGACGAGCGGCGATCCTCGTACTCGGTCCTGACCTTGCGGCCCGCGTGGTAGATCGCGTCGTAGCCGCCGAACAGGATGCGGTTGTCGGCACTGAGCCGGTAGTAGTGGAACTGGTTCGCGAGGTCGCTCACGCCCTGACGGTTGCGCCAGCCGATCTCGGCGAGCTGCGCCGCCGACAGCGGCTCCGACATGAGCACGTAGTCGTATACCGGAACGGTCATGAGTCGGTTGCGCTTCAGCAACGACGGGAACGCGTTCGTCGCGAGCGCGACCCGCGGCGCCCGCACGGTGCCGCGATCGGTGACGACCTCGACGCCGGCGCGGCCGTCGGCGTCGTCGATGCGACGCACCGCGGTGCCCTCGTGCACCACGACCCCGAGCTCGGCGATCACCCGCGCGAGCTCGGCGGCGAGCTTCGCCGGATGCACCATGGCGGTGCTGCGCCGATCCCAACGACCGGCGAGGTAGGTGGGCGAGGCGATCTCGCCCCGCACGGCGTCGCCGTCGAGGAAGACGTCGCTCCCGTCCTCGGCATCCGGCTCGGCCAGCCACTTCACCTGGTGCGGCTCGATCGCGACCGCGAGCATCCCGGTGCGTTCGAAGTCGCAGTCCATCCCGTACCGCGCGACCGTCTGCTCGATCGCGTCGAGGTTCTCGAGGCCGAGCCGCGTCAGCGTGTCCATCTCGTCGGGCCAGCGCGACTGGCCGTTCTCCTCGCCGTGCGTGAGGCTGGCCTCGCAGAATCCGCCGTTGCGCCCCGACGCCGCCCACCCGACGCGCTGCGCCTCGAGGAGCACGACGCGCAGCCCGGGCTCCCGCTCGATGGCGCGCAACGCCGTCCAGAGTCCGGTGTACCCGCCGCCGACCACCACGAGATCCGCCTCGGCGTCTCCGGCGAGCGCGGGGTATCGGGCGACGTCGGCACCGAGGTCGTCGATCCAGAACGGGCGCGCGACCGTGTCGGCGAGCGCGCGTTCGATGTCGGCGGATGTCGCGGGGTCGCGCTCGAAGACCGTCGTGTGCTTCGCGCTCATGCCCGGGCCCCTCTCGCGGATGCCGCAACCGAGAGGCTCGCACGGCGGTTGAGCTGTTCCGGCACGAAGCCGGCGGCCGACTTGTACCGATTCGGCGATCGCCGCTCGCTCGGCGTACGGCACGACGAGCTCGATGTCGTCGAAGCCGCCCGGGGCCCGCTCGTAGGCGAGCTGCATGACCCGCTCGGGTCCCATCGAACGGTTGCTGAGGGTGAGTTGCGTCGTGCGCGGCCGCCGCTCGGCCTCGTAGGCGTCGAGCGCGAGCTCGGTCGGCCCCTTCGTGCCGAGTTCGTACGCCAGGGTGCGGGCGTCGATGATCGCCTGCGAGGCGCCGTTCGACCCGATCGGGTACATCGCGTGTGCGGCGTCGCCGAGCAGCGTCTGCCGGCCGAACGTCCACCGCGGGATCGGGTCGCGGTCGACCATCGGGTACTCGAGGATCTCGTCGGCCGCACCGATGACGGCCGGCACGTCGAGCCAGCCGAAGTCCCAGTCGGCGAAGCGGCCGAGCACGGTCGACGGATCGGCGCTGCGGTTCCAGTTGCTCGCACCCGGTTCGTCATCGTCGGAGCGGTACTCGGCGATGAAGTTCACGACCTGCAGCCCGTCGTCGCCGGGCGCCGACAGCGGGTAGGCGACGAACTTCTGGTGGGCGTCGCCCGCCATGATCATGGTGCGCCCGTCGAGGTACGGCGCGACGCGCGCGGTGCCGCGCCAGAGGATCAGCCCGTTCCAGACCGGCGCTCCCTCGTCGGGGTGGTGCTGGCGGCGAAGGGCGCTGTGGATGCCGTCGGCGCCGACCACGACATCGGCGGACACGCGCCGCACCGTGCCGCCCGTGCTCGGCGCCGCCGTGCTCGGTGACCCGCACGCTCGTGCGCTCACCGTCATCCTGCGCGTCATCGACCGTGCAACCGAGCCGGATGGCGTCGGCACCGAGGCGTTCGACGACCGCGTCGCGCAGCATGAGCTGCAGCCGGCCGCGGTGCACCGAGTACTGCGCCCAGTCGTACCCGGCCGCCAGGCCGCGCGGCTCGCTCCAGATCTCCTGGCCGTGCCGGTTGAAGTACGACAGGGTGCTCGTGGCCACCCCGATCGCGGCGAGGTGCTCGCCCAGCCCGAGCTCGGTGAGCTCGCGCACCGCATGCGGCAGCAGGTTGATGCCGACGCCGAGCGGCCGCAGTTCGGGCGCGGACTCGTACAGGGTCACGTCGTCGATGCCCGCCGCGTGCAGCGCGAGCGCCGTCGTCAGGCCGCCGATGCCGGCGCCCGCGATGATGACGTCCATGGTGGTGGTTCTCCAGTTCGGGTGGTTCGGGGATGGTGTCCGGTGGTTACGGGTGCGCGGGTCGTGCAGGGTGCGGTCAGATCTGCGGGACGGGTCTTCGAGGGCGGATGCCTCGGTCGGCGCCGCCTCGATGCCCCAGTCGGGACGCGGCACGGAGTCGATGAGCAATCGCGTGTAGGGCTGCTGCGGCGCGCTGAGCAGTTCGACCGTGCGACCGCGCTCGACGATCTCGCCCGTCTTCATCACGACGGTCTCGTCGCACAGCCGGCGCACGACGGCGAGGTCGTGGCTGATGAAGAGCACCGTCAGTCCCCGCTCGCGGCGGATCCGCTCGACCACGCTGAGCACCTGCGCCTGCACCGACACGTCGAGCGCGCTCGTCGCCTCGTCCATGACGAGCACGTCGGGCTCGATCGCGAGCGCTCGGGCGATCGCGACGCGCTGGCGCTGCCCGCCCGAGAGCGTGCGCGGGCGCGCCTGCGCGTGCCGGTCGCCGAGGCCGACCTGGTCGAGCAGCTCGACCACGCGGGTGCGCGCGTCGGCAGTGGTGAGGCGGGTGTGCAGGCGAAGCGCATCCTCGATCGCTCGGCCTGCGGTCATCCGCGGGTCGAGCGAGAGGTACGGGTCCTGGAACACCATCTGCACCGATCGTGCGTGCGCGAGGCGCTCCTTGCGGGTGGTCGGCGCCGCGGTTCGATCGCGTCCGGCGATACGGATGTCCCCCGCATCGGCCTGCTCGAGGCCGACGATCATGCGGGCGAGCGTCGACTTTCCCGACCCCGATTCGCCGACGATGCCGAGGGCGCCGCCGGGCGGGATCTCGATGGACGCGTCGACGACGGCATGCACCGGCTCCTTGCCTCGTCGCAGGTAGGTCTTGGAGACCCCGCTCGCGACGAGCATCGGTTCGAGTCGCCGGTCGAGCAGCCGCGAACTCACGGCCGCGGCTACGTCGAGACCGCCGGGCGCGGCGTCTCGATGACGCGCCCCGCGACATCCGCCGCTGCATCGAACGCGGTGATCTCGGAGCCGGCGACGACGATCGTGGGCGTCGCCGCGACGAGCCGCTTCGTGTACGCGGCCTGCGGATTGCGGAACACCTGCCGGGCGTCGCCCTGCTCCTCGACCCGGCCCGCGCTCATGACGTAGACGCGATCGCAGATCGTGGCCGCGAGATTCAGGTCGTGCGTGATGAACAGCATGCCCATGCCCCGACTCGCCCGCTGCTCGGCGAGCACGGCGAGGATCTCGGCCTGCGTGGTCACGTCGAGCGCGGTGGTCGGCTCGTCGCAGATGAGCAGGCGGGGCGAGCTCGTGAGCGCACCCGCGATCATGACGCGCTGCAGCATGCCGCCCGACAGCTCGTGCGGGTACTGGCGCAGGTGTTCGTCGGGTCGCGGCATCCGCACCGCCGCGAGCAGCGACGAGGCCACCGCCCTCGCGTCGGCGGCCGAGCGCTTCTCGCACAGCCGCATCGTCTCGGTGAGGTGGTCGCCGACCGTGCGCATCGGGTTGATGCCGGCACGCGGGTCCTGGAAGATCATCGACGCACTCGTGCGGCGCAGGTCGAGCAGTTCGCTGCGGCTCGCGCCGAGCACCGACCGGCCGAGCAGGTGCACGGAGCCCCCGGTGCGGGCGCGGGCCGGAAGCAACCCGAGCACCGAGCGAGCGGTGAGCGACTTGCCCGAGCCCGACTCGCCCACGAGCCCGACCGTCTCGCCCTCGGCGACCGTGAGGCTGATGCCGTCGAGCAGCCTCGTGCCGTTGGGCAGGTCGAGCGTCAGCTCGGAGATGTCGAGGAGTGTCATGCGGGGATCCCTCCTCCGATGCGGTCTGAGAGTTCTTCGCCGATCACGTTCACGGCGACGACGACGATCACGACCGCGATCGCGGGAACGATCGCGGGAAGGAAGTAGCCGCCCATGACGCCCGCCTGGCCCTCGTTGATCATCGCGCCCCAGTCGGCGGTCGGCGCCTGCACGCCGAGGCCGAGGAACGAGAGGGCGGCGAGCTCGGCGAGCACGTACCCGAAGTTCAGCGTCGACTGCGCGCCGACGATGGGCGTCACGTTCGGAAGGACGCGGCGCAGCGCGATCCAGCCGCCCGAGAAACCCTGCACCCGGTACGCGGACACGTAGGGCCGGCTGCGCTCGGATGCGACGAGCGTTCGGGTGAGGCGTGCCACGAACGGCGCGTACGCGATGCTCATCGCGACGACCGGTGCGACGAGGCCCTTGCCGAAGAGCGCGACCGCCATGATCGCGAGGAGCAGCGCCGGGAACGCGAAGATCACGTCGAAGATGCGGCCGAGCACGGCGTCGATCCACCCGCCCCGCCATCCGGCGAGCAGGCCGAGCAGGATGCCGATGACGGTCGAGGAGACGACCACCAGCAACGGCCCCAGCAGCGCGGTGCGGGCGCCGAAGATCATGCGGCTCAGGGTGTCGCGCCCGAGCGCGTCGGTGCCGAGCCAGTGCGCGGGAGTCGGGCCCGAGTAGATCGCCGCGAAGTCCACGGCATCGGGGTCGTACGGCGCGATGAGCGGCGCGAAGATCGCGGCGAGCGTCATCACGGCCAGCACGGCGAGGCTGAGGTTGAACGAGATGTTTCCGCGCCGCACGCGTGGTGCGCGCAGGACCTTGACGGCCATCGTCGGGGTGGTCATCGGGCACCAGCTCCTGCAGCGGATCGAGGGTCGATCCAGGGTTCGAGGATGTCGATGATCGCGTTCACGACGACGAACGCGGTCACGATGAGCAGCACGATCGCCTGCACGACCGGGAAGTCGAGGCGGTCGACCGACTGCACGAGCAGCGATCCGATGCCGGCGAGCCCGAAGGCGGCCTCGACGATCGAGCTCGCGACGAGCAGGCCGGCGACGAGCAGGCCGCTCACGGTGAGGATCGGCCCGATCGCGTTGCGGAACACGTGGCGGCGGATGACCGTGCCACGGGTGAGCCCGCGGCTGGTCGCCACCTCGACATGCTCGCGGCCGAGCTGGTCGACCATGGACGACCGCGTCACCTTGCCGATGAGCACGACGAACACGATCGCCAGCGCGATCGAGGGAAGCACCAGGTGGTACACGGTGTCGAAGAACCCCCCATCCCCCGATCCGAACGAGGGGAACCAGCCGAGCTGCACCGCGAAGACCGCGATGAGCACGATCGATCCGACGAACGACGGGATGGCGCCGAGCACGGTGAGCCCGACGAGCACGGCCCGGTCGAGCACGCGTCCACGGTTCAGGGCGGCGACGGCGCCGGCGATCAGGCCGACGATCGCGATCATCGTGCCCGCCATGACGACGAGCCCGATCGTCACCGGCAGTCGCTCGCCGATGACCACCGAGACGTCCTGCCGGAACTGCAGCGAACGGCCGAAGTCCCCCTGCAGGATTCCCGCGAGCCAGTCGAGGTACTGCTGCCACGGCGGCAGGTCGAGCCCGTACTGGGCGGTGACCTCGGCGATCGCCTCGGGGCTGGGCTTGCGCCCCCGCAGCAGGAAGCTGATGGGGTCGCCCGGCACGAGGAAGCGCGAGAAGAAGACGAGCAGTGAGGCGAGGAACAGCGTGAGCAGCAGGGCGCCGAGCTTGCCGGCCACCCGGCGGAGCGTGGTCATGATGCGACCGCCGCTCCGCCGTCGTGGTCGGAACGCTGCCGGGTACCGCTAGCGTGCACCAATTGTGGCCGCCCAGGGGTAGTACAGGAACGCGATCGAGGGCGCGACGCCCGAGATGCGCTCACCGAGGAACACCGACATGGGCGCGGTCGAGAGCGGCAGCCACGGCAGTTCCTCGTTCGCGATGCGCTGCGCCTCGGCGGTCTTCTCGGAACGTGCGGCGGGGTCGTCGATCGCGATCGCCTCGTTCACGACCTGGTCGAACTCGGGGTTGCTCCAGTTGCCGTAGTTGCTGAACTCGCCCGTGCGCAGCACGCTGTACATCTCGAGCGGGTCGGGGCTGGAGAGGTACCAGACCGTGTAGAACAGGTCGACGCCCTCGCGTGCGGCCGGGTCGGAGAACAGCGCCGTGTACGCGTTCGGCGTGACGGTCTCGATCGTCGCCTTCAGGCCGATCGACTCGGCCGCCGCCGCGGTCGCCTGGGCGATGACCGCGAAGTCGCTGCTGATCGGCGCGGTCGCGAGCACGATCTCCTCGCCGGTCGCGCCGGCTTCCTCGATGAGCTGCTTCGCCGCCTCGACGTCGTACGGGTACTCCTCGAGCCCCTCGAAGGCGTCGGCCAGGCCCTGTTCGCTGGCGCCGACCCACACGGACTCGGTGGTGAGGGCGTTCGTGACCTCGCCGTAGCCCTTCGATGCCGCTTCGACGATGCCCTCGCGGTCGAGGGCCATCAGCAGCGCCTTGCGAACCCGCGCATCACCGAGCGGGCCCTCGAGGTTCGACACGATGAGGCTCGAGACCGCGGTGTTCAGGCCGAAGTACACGTCGCCGGTGCCGGCCGACTTCAGCTGCGCGATTCCCTCGTACGGGAGCATCCAGCCGCCGTCGACGTCGCCCGACTTCAGCGCGTTGACCCGGGCGTTGGCGTCGTTCATGAAGACGAACTTCACTTCGCCGGACTGGGCCCGGAGCGAGTCATCCCAGTAGTCGTCGTACCGCTCGAGCGTGAGGCTCTCGCCCGACTTCCACTCGCCGAAGCTGAACGGGCCGGTGCAGTTCACGCCGCCCGTGGAGTTGCCGTAGTCGGCACCCTTCTCGGCGAGCGTGGCCGCCGATTCGATGACGCCGGCCGAGCCGCCCATCGCGAGGTTGAACTGCGAGTCGGCGGATGCCTCGGTGACGGTGACCTGGCGGTCGCCGGTCTGCTCGATCGACACCACGTTCTGGTAGACCGAGTACCACGACGAGCCCACCGCGGGGTCGAGGTGGCGGTTCATCGACGCGACGACGTCGGCCGCCGTCAGCGGGGTGCCGTCGTGGAAGGTCACGCCGTCGCGGATCTCGTAGACCCACGTCGTCGGCGTCGGGTGCGTCGAAGGACTCGGCGAGCCCCGGCGAGAGCGTGTAGTCGGGGTTCAGCCGCAGCAGGGATTCGCAGACGTTCGCGAGCACCTGGTTGTCGGCGTAGTCGAAGGCGTACGCGTAGTCGAGCGAGTACGGCTCGGCGTAGCTGACCCAGGAGTACGAGTCGATGTCGCCCGACGGCGCTCCGGTCTCGGTGGTGTACTCCCAGTCGGGGGCGGCGGCGCTGTCGGGCTCGGGTGCGGTGCAGGCCGACAGGGCCAGCGCCGCGCCGAGCCCGCCCGCGACGATCGCGGTGAGCCGGGTCGTGCGGCGACGTGCGCCGGGGGTGTGGGGGGTGGGCATGATGACTCCTCGGGGATCAGGCGGTGCGGGAGTAGACACGTTCGCCCTCGATCCAGGTCGAGACCACCGTCGAGCGGTGGATCTCGTCCTGCGGGAGGGAGAAGGGGTCGGGGTCGAGCACGACGAGGTTCGCGAGGTAGCCCTCGCGGATGTACCCGGTGTCGTGGTCACGGTGGTTCACGTAGGCGGTGCCGGAGGTGTAGGCAGCCATCGCCGTCGCCAGGTCGAGGCGCTGGTGGGCGCCGCCGAGCGGTTCGGCGTCGATGTCGGGCGCGACCCGGTTGACGGCGATGTGGATCGCGTCGAGCGGGTCGGCGCTCGAGACCGGCCAGTCGCTGCCGGCCGCGAGTCGGGCGCCGTTGCGAACGAGGTCGCCGAACGGGTACTGGCGCGCCTCCTGTCCGTCCTGCATGAACGGCAGCGTGAGTTCGTCGATCTGGTCTTCGTGCGTCGCCCAGAGCGCCTGCAGGTTCGCGACGGCGTCGAGCTCGGCGAACCGGGCGGTCTCGGCTTCGGCGACGACCTGCAGGTGGGCGAGGTGATGGCGGCCGTCGGTCGGGCCGTTGACCTCGCGAGCCGCCTCGATCGCGTCGAGCGCCTCACGGACGGCCCGATCGCCGAGCGCGTGGAAGTGCACCTGGAATCCGGCCGCGTCGAGCGAGGTCACGATCTCGCGAAGCCGCGTCGGATCGATGAACGACAGGCCGCTGTTGTCGGTGTCGTGACCGTGCGAGTCGCGGTAGGGCGTGAGCATCGCGGCGGTCTGGTTCTCGGCCACGCCGTCGACCATGATCTTCGTCGTGCCGAGCTCGTAGCGGTGCGCTGCGCCGAGCGCCGCCACGGCCTCGCGCCGGGCGGTCATCGCCTCGACCTGGTCGAGGCCGCCGTCGCGCTCCCACCACTGCGCGCCGACGACGTGGGCGCGCAGGGTGCCCTCGGCGAGCGCGCGTCGGTACACCGCGTCGACGTCCTGGATGCCGCCGAGGCCGCCGCCGACGAAGGCGTCCTGCCAGCCGGTGATGCCGAGGGCGAGGAGCTCCTCCTGCGCGCGGAGCAGGCCGGCGTAGGCGAAGTCGTCGGAGATCTGCGGGCGGACCTCGCGGAACAGGTGCTCGGCGCCCTCGTGGAAGGTGCCCGCCGGGAAGCCGTCGGCTTCGCGCTCGATGCGACCGTCGGCGGGGTCGGGGGTCGAGGCGTCGAGCCCGGCCAGCGCGATCGCCGCCGTGTTCGCCCACGCGCTGTGGTGGTCGCGGCTCATGAGCAGCACCGGCCGGTCGGGCACGACCGCGTCGAGCAGCGTGCGCACCGGGGCCCCGCCGGGGAAGTGGTCCATCGACCAGCCGCCGCCGACGATCCACGTCTCGTCGGGGTTCGCGTCGGCGTACGCCTTGACCTTCGCGACGGCGTCGTCGGCATCGGTCGCCTCGGCGAGGTTGCACATGAGCAATTCGACGCCGGCGCCGATCGGGTGCACGTGCGCGTCCTGGAAGCCGGGGCTGAGCAGCGCGCCGTCGATCCGTTCGAAGCGGGTGTGCTCGCCGACGAGCGCGCTGGCCTCGCCCTCGGGAACGACCGCGCTGATGCGGCCGCCGGTGACGGCCACGACGTGTCCATGGATGGGCTCGCCGGTTCCGGTGAACACGGCTGCTCCGGTGAACAGCAGATCGGCAGCTGGCATGTCGCCCTCGCTTCCTCGTTGAAGGGTCAGTGAGGCGACAGTAGTTGGGATCAACAGCGATGTCAACACTGTTGACATCACTGTTGCGAAACTGCGCTATGCTGAACGTGCAAACGCCAACGCCGGGCGAGACTCATCCGGAGTCGCGGGCGTGGCACGATGGGACGACCGGCGAGAGGAGAGTGGCGATGGCGACAGCGACAGGCTCCGCGCGCGGACGGGAAGCAGGCGGCTCGACCAGGGCTCGACTCGATCGCGAGTCGATCATCGCCGCCGGCCTCGAGCTCGCCGCGTCGGGCACCTCCACGATCTCGGTACGCGAACTGGGCACCCACCTCGGCGCCGACCCGACGGCCATCTACCGCCACTTCCGCAGCAAGGAGCACCTCATGCAGGCGCTCCTCGATGAGCTGACGTCCCGCAGCCTCGCCGCGGTGACCGCCGACGCAGCCGACTGGCGTGAGCGACTGCGGCAGCTCGCCGCGTCGACCCTCGCGTTGTACGTCGAGCATCCGGCCATCGGCGCCGAGGCGATCGTGCTCACGACGCACGGCCCGGGCGAGCTCGAGGCCATCGAACTCATGCTCGAGGCGTTCTCACGGGCAGGGCTCACGGGCGACGAAGTGGTGCGCCACTACGCCCTGCTCGCCTCGCACGTGCTCTCGAGCGCCGCGGGCATCGCTCGTGGGCGCAGCCTGAACAGCGCCGTCGGCGAGCCGAGCCCGTGGTTCGAAGGACCCATCCTCGCCGACGCCAGGAGATACCCGCTCATCCACGCGTTCAACGCACAGCTCTCGAACCTCGAAGATCACGAGCTCTTCAGCCTCGGTGTCGAGTACATCATCCAGTCGGCCGAGCGCGCCGCGGCGCGCGATT
>CAWILI010000008.1:0-174043 GCA_963836825.1 uncultured Actinomycetota bacterium | reverse complement strand
GAGGCTAGACGGCGAACGTTCGCAGGTATCCGATGGCTCCGTTGAGCGACGTTTCCGGCGGAGCGAGATCCTTGCGGGTCTGGCACAGCAGGAGACCGCCTTGGAGTGCCGCCAGAAGGGTCGTCGCCAGGAGCGCGGTGTCCGCATCCTCACGCAGCAGCGCGAGGTCCTTCATCTGCTGGACTCCGCCGAGAAGGGCGCGCTCCCACCGCTCGAAGCTCTTGACCAGCACCTGACTCGTCAACTCATCTTCATCGGCCAACTCACTGGCAAGCGAACCGAGCGGACACCCGCCGACGCATCCGGCCCTTCGCTGAATCTCGACCACGAAGTCGCGCCAGGTCTCCCAGCTCTCCCACCCCTGGATCTGCGCGAGATGGGGTTCTTGCCCGCTGAAGACGAGTTCGGCCTGCCGCTCGATGACCGCCCGAACCAGCTCGCTCTTGTCATCGAAGTAGTGGTAGACCTGCGATCTTCCGACACCCGCGGCCGCGCAGACACCTTCGATCGTTGTCCCGGCGACACCGTCGTTGAGCATCAAGGTGGCAGCTGTCTCTACGATCTTCCCTCGGGTTCGTTCACCCTTCACCGTCAGCGAGCGGGTAGGAACCGTCTGAGTCACGCATCCTCCAGATTTTGGACTCGATATTGCATTCTGTCCTCGGTAGGAATGAGTCATGACCGTGAGGCCGTGCCGGGCGGTCCCGGAAGCGGAGTGGATAGAGGGAGGTGCCAGATGAAGGCGATTGTGGTGACGGATCAGGCCGCGGGAACGGCCGGGATGACGCTGGTGGAGCGGCCCGAGCCGGAGCCGGCGATCAACGACGTCGTCGTTCAGGTTCATGCGTCGGGATTCGTCCCGACTGAGCTGACGTGGCCCTCGACCTGGACCGATCGCCTCGACCGCGACCGAACACCGTCGATCCCCGGGCACGAGTTGGCCGGAGTGGTCACCGCCCTCGGCTATGGCACGACGGGGCTGTCGCTGGGACAGCGGGTGTTCGGCCTCACGGACTGGACGCGCGACGGCACCCTGGCGGAGTACGCGGCCGTCGAGGCACGCAACCTCGCGCCGCTGCCGGGCGACGTCGACTTCACGGTGGGCGCGAGCCTGCCGATCTCGGGCCTGACTGCGTGGCAGGGACTGTTCGATCACGGCCGTCTTCAGGCGGGGCAGAGCGTCCTCGTGCACGGCGCGGCCGGCGCAGTCGGGTCGATGGTGACGCAGCTCGCGCGAGAGGCTGGCGCCTACGTCATCGGCACTGGACGGGCCGCCGACCGTCAGACGGCGCTCGACTTCGGCGCGAAGGAGTTCGTCGACCTCGACAACGACGTCCTCGAAGACGTCGGCGAAGTCGACCTGGTCTTCGATGTCATCGGCGGCGACATCCAGAAGCGGTCCGCGGGCCTGATCCGAGCCGGAGGAATACTGGTGACCATCGTCGGGCCGCCCGAGGCGCGGCCCGCCGACGGCCTGGCGGTCGACTTCGTTGTCGAGTCCGATCGTGCCCAACTGAGTGAGATCGTCCAGCGGGTTCGGGACGGTCGACTTCGGACGAACATCGGCACCGTCGCGACCCTCGACGACGCCGTCGCCGCCTTCAACCCGACCGAGCGACGCAAGGGGAAGACGATCATCCGCGTTCGTCCGTGAGTACTCGGCGCAGCAGCCCGTCGTGCCCCCTTGTGGATCCGCTTGCGGGCCCATTTAGTAGGTCTCTCGTACAGCAGCCACGACCAAGTACAAGATCACGAGTCCGAGGGTCACCCAGAGGACACGCCTCTCCTGTTTCGGGCGGGGACTCGGATCCTTGGCGTTGACGTACAAAGCTGACGTGTCGCGCGTGCGGATCCGCCTCCGCTACGTCGCGACCGGCGAAAGGGGTGTGCGGAGGGGCCCGTATGCGTCGCGGTAGGTGCGCGGACCGAGCACAGGGCCGACGAGGTCACGCAGCCAGATCGGAAGGCCGGCGATGCGGGACAGCTTGTCCGTCGCCGCTTGGACGGGCGCGACGCGGGGACGCCGGATTGTCTCAAATTCGGCGCCGACGTTCGCCCAGTCGGTGCGCTCGGCGAGCAGTGCGGCGAGCACGAGCGCGTCCTCGAGCGCAAGGCCGGCGCCCTGCGCCCAGACCGGGCCCATCGCGTGGGCGGCGTCACCGATCAGGGTGATCCGACCGAGGCTCCAGCGCTCCGCGTGCACCTCCTCGACGGGCGAATAGTAGAGCTCGGCCGGGTGCGCCAGGGCGGCGTCGACCGCTTCGCGCACCGGGGCTGGGAAGGCGCGGGAGGTGTCGGCCAGCCAGTCGGTGCTGTCCAGTCCCGAGCCGCGGCGGGTGGTCGAGGCGTAGCCGTAGACGTGCTCGGCATCGACCGGGATGAGCAGGAACGTCCCCGCTCGGCCGGACCAGGCCGTCCAGCATCCGATTCCCGGGTTCGGCGCCTGGAAGCGCCAACTCGCGACCGACATTCGCGACGGTCGCAGGCTCTCCTCACCGACCACGGCCTGCCGCGTGGCGGAGTGCACGCCATCGGCGCCGACGACGAAGCCGAACTCCTCAGTCGGACCGGTGCCCAGTTGAACTCGAACAGCCTGGCCGGCGGGTTCCGCGTGAACGAATGGGCAACCCCAGCGCACCGTCGCCGGGTCCACGCCGGCCCGCAGGAGATCCAGCAAGTCCGTGCGGCGCAGGCAGACCGATGGGGCGACGCCACTCCAGAATTCGGCCTCGTCGATCTCGAACAGGACGCGGTCGGCCGACGTGCGGTACTCCCGCCGCAGGATCGGCCGGCCGGAACGCACGGCTTCGTCACCCACCCCGAGGGCGCCCAAGCCCGGACCGCATTGCCCGGCAGATTCAGGCCGAAACGGATGCCGGCACCGGCTCGAGACGTTCGACCAGTGCGCACGGCACACCACGCGAGGAAAGTGCACGAGCCGCGGCGAAGCCGGCGACGCCCCCGCCGACCACCAGCACGCGTCCGGCCATCAGACCCTTGTCGGATCGCCCCATTGCTCGGACGTGACGGTTACTTCCATAGCCGAAGTCTACGGGCGACCGCTCGGCGCCGTATCGGAAGCAAATGCAGTGCAGTGGACGCGCGTCATCCAAGGGCACGTAACAGTGCCGGGGCGGCCGCCGCGTCGGCTGCGAAAATCGCTGTCCGGTCATCGGAGCACCGTGGTAGAACGGCGGGATGCACAAGATTCTCACGTTCCCTGATCAGCTGCGGCTGATCAACGAACGGTCGGCCGCCTTCCGCGCTGCGGTCGCCGCGGCACCCAGCCTCGACGTTCAGATGCCGACCCATCCCGCGCGGACGCTGTTCGATCACGTGCAACACGTGGGCATGGGTCGCCGCAAGGCAGCCGCCATCGTCACCGCCGGGCCCGCGGACGGTCCGCCGGAGGAGTCCGCATGGGGAGGCGGCACGGGTGCGCCTCGGGAGCGCGAGGCTCTCCTGGCCTGGTGGGTCGAGTCCGTCGAGCACCTCGCGAGTGTGCTGCGCGAGGCGGGCCCGGATCGCGGTTGCTGGACATGGTGGGCGGACTCGCCGTCACCGCAGACCTCCGGGGCCTGGGCGCGGCGCCAGCTCCACGAGATCGCGGTGCACACCTACGACGTCCAGCTCACTGGGGGTGCCCCGCAGCCGATACCGGAGAAGATCGCCCTCGACGGTTTCGACGACTGCCAGTTCACCCTCTGCGCGACGACGGTCGCCTGGCCACACGACCCCGCCATCGTCGATTACCACGCCACCGAGGGCCACTCCTGGCGCCTCCGGCTGTCCCACGACGGCGCACAGGTCGCCCACCTCGCGCCCGCTGCCGGCGAGGACCCCGACACGGCCGATGCCTCCGCCCGGGGCACGGCCAGTGACCTGGTCCTGTTCTTCTACGGCCGCATGACGCTGGATTCGCTCAAGTTCGAAGGCGACCGTCGTATCTTCGATCAGCTCGCAGCCTGGGACCCGTCCGTGTGACAACCGACGACACGCGACCTCGTGCACCCGAAGGCCGAGGCCGCAGCGGCCTCGCAGGTATCCGGCTCGGGTGGCGGTCAGATCTCTCGGAGGATCTCGGCGGCTTCGCCGGTACTCCTCCTCGGTGATTTGCCTGTCACCCGCATCTGCTCGAGCTCCGAGAGCCGCGCTGACGCGGGCGCAGCTCATCAACGGCTGAACCGGAGCTGAGTCAGCAACGATACTTCCGGCACCGCGGGTACGACCGAGTCTCTCGGGGCCGGAGTAAGCCCTCCGGAAAATCGCACTCCGTGCCGACGGGTGCGCCGGCGGGTCTTGACGGGCAGAAACCACCGGCCGACCTACCAGACGATGCCGCCCCCGGCCGAGACGCCGGCCCACTGAACGGACGAAGATCGCGGCGAACACGACGGGCGCGATGCCCTTGCCGCTGCGCGCGAGCCCCTTGAAGAGGGCTATCACGGCGGGATTGCGGCGACGATCGCGAGGCCACCGCCGAGGATCAGCCCGATGAACAGCGGGATGGGCATGAGCACGAGGCCGGCCAGCGCGAACCAGAACGCGGCCCAGGCTGCCGGATTGGAACGGCGTTCGACGGAGGAGGACATGCCCTCGTTGTTTCGTTCCCAGATGACCCGCACCGCGAAACAGCCCGGTGGAGGTCCCCGATGCGGCCGTCGGCGGCTCGCGGCAGACTGGTCGGGTGAGCCAGGGCAGTCACGCATGGGTACTGCACGTCGACCTCGACCAGTTCATCGCGGCGGTCGAGGTGCTGCGGCATCCTGAACTCGCGGGCAAGCCGCTGATCGTCGGCGGACGCGGCGATCCGACCGAGCGGGCCGTGGTCTCGACGGCGTCCTATGAGGCTCGAGTGTTCGGCGTCGGCTCGGGCATGCCGTTGCGCATCGCCGCCCGCAAGGCACCCGAGGCGGTGATCCTTCCGGTCGACCACGAAACCTACATCGCGGCATCCGATGAGGTCATGGCGACGCTTCGCGCGCAGCCGGGCGCCGTCGTGCAGGTGCTCGGCTGGGACGAGGCGTTCGTCGGCGTGCAGACCGACGACCCCGAGGCGTACGCGCGGGCGCTGCAGCGGGCCGTGCTCGAGCGCACCCGCCTGCACTGCAGCGTGGGCATCGGCGACACCCTCGTGCGGGCGAAGGTCGCGACGGGGTTCGGCAAGCCGCAGGGCGTGTTCCGGCTCACCGCCGAGAACTGGCTCGAGGTGATGGGCGACCGGCCCACGATCGACCTGTGGGGCGTCGGCACGAAGATCTCGCGCCGCCTGGCCGCGCTCGGCATCACGACGGTCGCCGAGCTGGCCGCCGCCTCGCCTGACGACGACGGACTCGTCGCCGAGTTCGGCCCGCGAATGGGCCCCTGGTACGCCCAGCTCGGACGCGGCGACGGCGCCCGGGTCGTCGACGACACCCCGTGGGTGGCACGCGGCCACAGCCGCGAGACCACCTACCAGCACGACCTGACCGAGGTCTCGCAGATCGAGGATGCGATCCGCGAACTGGCCGCCCAAGTGCTCGCGGATGTCGCAGCCGAAGGCCGTCCGGTCGTCGGGCTCGCGCTCAAGGTGCGCTATGCGCCGTTCATCACGAAGACGTTCACGAAGAGGGTGGCCGAGACGTTCGACCGCGAGCTCGTGCTGGCGCGCGTGATGGAGCTCGTCGGACGCATCGAGCCCGGTCGACCCGTTCGGCTGCTCGGGTTGCGCGCCGAGATGAGCATGCCCGAGGAGGCGCGCGAGGGGCACACGCCGACGCGCAGCGGGTGGTGAGCGGGCGCGTGACGCGGCGCTGGTGCGCGGCGGGCGGCGCGGGCGAGGCGGGCGGCGCGCTACGCCCGCGCCCCGTTCGTCATCTTCACGTAGCGGTCGGGGGTGATCGTGAGCTCGGCCTGGCCGCCGGTCATCGAGCGCAGGTCGAGCACGTAGCGGCTGAGCTCGGCCTCGGGCACGCTCGCCACCACGCGGGCGCGGCCGTCGTCGGCCGTCTCGGTCGCGCTCACCCGGCCGCGGCGACCCGACAGGTCGGTGAGCACCGTGCCCTGCAGTTCGGCCGGCACGGTGACGGTCACGACCGAGACCGGTTCGAGCATGACCGTGCCCGCCTCGGCCAGCGCCGCCTTCACCCCGATCGACGCCGCCGTGCGGAAGGCCATCTCCGACGAATCCACGGAGTGCGATTTGCCGTCGTACAGTTCGACGCGCACGTCGACGACCGGATGTCCCTGCGGGCCGCCGCCCGCGAGCGCATCGCGTGCACCCTTCTCGACGGCCGGGATGTACGCCCGCGGCACCGAGCCGCCCACGACCTTGTCGACGAACTCGAACCCCTCGCCGGGCGGCAGCGGTGAGACGCGCAACTGCACCACGGCGAACTGCCCGTGGCCACCGGACTGCTTCTTGAGCTTGCCCTCGACGTCGGCGCTGCCCGCGATCGTCTCGCGGTAGGCCACGGGCGCAGGCGCGGTGTCGACGTGCACGCCGAAGACGCGGGCGAGTCGCTCGACGGCGACCTCGACGTGCATGTCGCCGAGCCCGCGCAGGATGGTCTGGTCGCCGGTGCGGTCGATGACGAGGGTCGGGTCTTCGGCGACGAGCCGCGTGAGCGCCGTCGACATCTTCTCGTCGTCGGACTGGGTCGCCGGGGTCAGGCTCACCGCGAACACCGCGGGCCGCGTCGGCAGCGCGGCCGGGCGGGCGGTGCCGCTCGTGCGCGACCAGAGCAGCGTGCCCGAAGGCGACCCCGTCAGCTTGGCGACGGCGCCCACCTCGCCCGCGCGCAGCGCGCCGACCTGCAGGTGCTCGGCCCCCCGCAACTGGAAGAGGCCGTGGATGCGCTCGTCGGTGCCGGTGGTGGCGTTGTGCAGCCGGTCGCTCGGATGCACCACGCCCGAGAGCACCTTGAACATCGAGACCTGTCCGACGAACGGGTCGGCCACGGTGCGGAAGACGTACACGAGCGGCTCGCCGTCGGGGTTCGGGGCGACGCGGAGTTCGGCACCCTTCGGGGCAGATGCGCCGGTCGCGGCATCCGTATCGTTCGCGCCCTTCGCCGGCCCGCCGATGACGATGCGCGCCTCGCGTTCGAGGGCCGACGGCGACAGCTCGCAGATCAGGTCGAGCACGCGGTCGACTCCCGTGCCGGTGAGGCCCGAGCAGACGATCACGGGCACGGCGCCGCCCGACGCGACCTCGCGGGCCAGCGTGCGCTCGAGCTCGGCGGGCGACGGCTCGTTGCCCTCGAGGTAGGCCTCGAGCTGCTCGTCGTCGTGCGAGACGATCTCTTCGGTGACGTCGAGGTGCATCTGGTGCTCTTCGGCTTCGGCGTCGGCCGGCATCTGGCCGTCGTGATGGCGTCCCGACTCGTCGTACTCGAGCGCCTGCTCGCTGAGCACGTCGGCGACGCCGTGGAACGCCTGCTCTTCACCGAGCGGCAGTTCGAGCGGCCACAGGTGATCGCCGAACGCCGCCCGCAGCTCGCCCAGCACGCGATGGAAGTCGGCGCGGGTCTTGTCCTCCTGCGTGATCACGACGATGCGCGGCAGACCCACCGCCTCAGCCGCCGACCACACGAACCGGGTGCCCGCCGTGACCCCGTCGACCGCGCTCACGACCACCACCGCGACATCCGCCACCGCCAGCGCGACGTCGACGGAGCCGACGAAATCCGACCGCCCAGGCGTGTCGGCCAGCGTGATCGTGCACTCGCCGCCGGCGGCGGTGCCGGTGGTGCCGGTGGTGCCCTCGCCGGGCTGCCAGGTGAGGTGGGCAAGCGAAAGCCCGAGGGATGTTCCCCGGGCGATTTCTTCGGGCTCATGGTCGCTGACCGTGGTGCCCTGTTCGACGCTGCCCGCCCTCGGGATGGCCCCCGCGCGAAGCAGCAGCGCCTCGGCGAGCGTGGTCTTGCCCGCACCGGCCGCGCCCACGAGGGCGACCGTGCGGTGGGTCGAGGTGGGTACCGGGTTCATGGGGCCTCCCGCGGCGCTGCGGATCCGTGCATCCATCGTGTACCTGTCGGGGCGCGAATGCCAGAGGGAGGTTGGCGGGCGGCGGGTTTGCCGGCGTTGCGAGGGTGCGTTCGCCGCTTTGTGGTGGTGCGTTTGCGAGCATTCGGATGTCGCGGGTGGCATCGGATGTGCTTACCGGCATCGGATGTCGCGGGCGTCGGAGTCGCGGGGTGGCGACTTGTCCTCCACAGGCAGGCTTGGCGTGGAGTTATCCACAGGCCGATTCTCCCGATCAGCGACCATTTCCGCGCGGATCCGAATGTCAGTGGGTGGGTGCAGGATCGAAGCATGGAACGCAGCCCGCAACCGCTCGCACCGCTCGAGCGAGACCTCGACGCGCTGCGGGCCGCGTGGGCCGATTCGCTTCCCGCGTTCGGTGCGATCGCCGGCACGACACAGGTCGAGCTCGAGCAGATGAGCGACTCGGGGCTGGTGCAGGTCACCGACCTGCTGGCGCGCGTGCGCCGCGATGCCGAGGTGGTGCTGGCCCGGGTCGCCGCCGAGGTGGCGCGACGCTCGGGGCCCGAGTTCGGCGACATCGGGCTCGCGAAGGCGCAGGGCTTCCACAATCCGGTGCGGCTCATCGCAGCGTCGACCGGGTCGACCCGCAGCGATGCGGCGAAGCTGATCGGCGTCGGCACCGCCACGGCCGAGCGGCAGACGTTCGGCGGCGAGCGGGTGGCGTCGAAGCATCCGCACGTCGCGGCCGCCCTGCAGACCGCAGCGATCGGCATCGACGCGGCGTCTGCGATCACCTCCATGCTCGAGCGGGTCGCGCTTCGCGCCGACCCCGCGCATGCCGACGTCGCCGAGGCCGCACTCGTCGAACTCGCCGCCCAGGTTCCGCTCGAACTCCTCATGCGCGGAGTGCGCGAGGCCGAGGCCCGGCTCGACGCCGACGGTGTCGAGCCCGGCGAAGAGCTCCTGCGCGGCGAGCGTTCGCTCACCATGCGCGAGGCCGGCAACGGAATGGTTCACCTGCACGCCAGGCTCGACCCCGAGTCGGCCGCGCCGATCAAGGCGGCGATCGAAGCGCTCGTGAGCGACGTGCTGCGTCGGCGTGAGCCCACCGAGTGCGAACCGGGCCCGGCGGTCGACGACGAGCGCACGATTCCGCAGATCCAGGTCGATGCGCTCGCCATGCTGGCCCGGCACACGCTCGGCTGCACGCAGACGCTCACCCCGCTCGTGAAGACCACCGTGGTCGTGCGCCTCGATCTCGACGCGCTCGTCGACGGCATCGGGCACGCGCGCATCGACGGGCTCGAACAGCCGATCTCGGCCGCCACGGCGAGGCGCATGGCTGCCGACGCCGAACTCATCCCCGCCGTTCTCGGCGGTGACAGCGTTCCGCTCGACCTCGGGCGCGCCGCGCGGCTCTTCTCCCGCGCGCAACGCCTCGCCCTCGGCGAGCGCGACGGTGGTTGCGCCTCCTGCGGGCAGAACATCTCGTACGTCGAGGCGCACCACATCGACTGGTGGCATCGCGACGACGGCCCGAGCGACCTCGACAACGGGGTGATGCTCTGCAGTTTCTGCCACCACATGATCCATCGCGACGGGTGGGGCATTCGCGCCGGCCGCAACGAGGTCTGGTTCATCCCGCCTCCGCACATCGACCCGCATCAGGTGCCTCGACTCGGCGGGCGCGCACGGTTCGAGCTCCCACGCGCCCGAACGGCCTGATCGGCGCGCGCAACCCACCGCCCGTGCGGCGCATGCCCTGCGCGCGCCGCACTCGCGCGCCTGATCGCAGGCGTGCGAGCCGGGCGGTCGAACCCATCCCACTCAGGGCGCCGATAGCGTGGGCAGGGTGAAGATCACGGTGCTCGCGGGTGGAGTCGGTGGCGCGCGCTTCGTGCGCGGCGTGCGCGAAGAAGTGCGGCGGCGATGGCCCGTTCGCGATGGCGACGGTCGGCGCACGAGGGCGACGCGTGCGGCACGACGGGCGACGGTGGCGAGGCATCCGTCACGGTCATCGTGAACACCGGCGACGACCTGTGGCTCGCGGGCGTGCGCCTGATGCCCGACTTCGACTCGCTGCTCTACTCGCTCGCGGGCGTGAACGACACCGAACGCGGCTGGGGCCGAGCGGGCGAGACCGAGCGCGTCGCCGCCGAGCTGCGCGAGTGGGGCGTCGGATGGCCCTGGTTCACCCTCGGCGACCTCGATCTCGGCACCCACCTCGCCCGCACCGCCTGGCTGCGCGAGGGTGCGACGCCGTCGCAGGTCGCCGAGCGGCTGCAGGGTCGCTGGCCGCTCGGGGTTCGGCTGATCCCCGCGACCGACACCGAGGTCGACACGCACGTGCTCGTCGCCGACCCCGATGCGCCGGGCGGCGAGCGCGAGCTGCACTTCCAGGAGTGGTGGACCCGCTACCGCGCCACCCTGCCCGCGATCGAGTTCCGGCAGCGCAACCTCGATGCGGCACGCCCGGCGCCCGGCGTCGTCGAGGCGATCACCGGCGCCGACCTCGTGCTGTTCGCCCCCTCGAACCCGGTGGTCTCGATCGGCACGATCCTCTCGGTGCCGGGCATCCGCGAGGCCATCGCCGCGACGCATGCGCCGGTCGTCGGCGTCTCGCCGATCATCGGCGGCAAGGTCGTGCGCGGCATGGCCGACGCGTGCCTCCCGGTCATCGGCGTCGAGACGAGCGCCGATGCGGTCGGGCGTCACTACGGCGCGCGGTCGGCCGGAGGCCTGCTCGACGGCTGGCTCGTCGACGAGACGGATGCCCCGGCGCTGGTGCCGCTCGAGCAGGCTCGACTCGTCGCGCGCGCCGTGCCGCTCTGGATGCGCGATCTCGACACGTCCGCCGCGCTCGCCGGCGCCGCGATCGACCTCGGCGCCGCGCTCAGGCGTCCCGGCTCGTGAGGCTGCCCAGCTCATGAGCGCCGGCCCGAGCTCGTGAGGCACCCAGCTCGTGAGGCGCCCAGCTCGTGAGGCACCCGCTCATGAGGCGCCCAGCTCATGAGACACCGGAGCGCATGTGACGCCGAGCTCATGAGGCGGCCCGGCCCCGGGAGTCGGCGGTTCAGGGCAGACTGACGGAGTGACCGTCATCGTCGTGCTCGCGCTCGGATCGGCGCTGCTGTACGGCGTCGGCGACTACTTCGGCGGTGTCGCCGCGCGACGCATCCCCGTGCTGACGGCGAGCACCATCAACTACGCGTTCGCGGCGGTCGTGCTCGTCATCGCGCTGCTCGCGGCCGGCGGCGAGTGGTCGCAGTCCGCGGTCGCGGGCGGCATCATCGCGGGGGTGCTGGCGGCGGTCGGCTTCCTCACCTTCTACGCCGCCCTCGCTGCCGGGCCGATCTCGCTGATGTCGCCGCTCATGGCGCTGCTGAGCTCGGCCGTGCCGGTGGTGGTCGCGTTCGCCATCGGCGACGAACTCGGCGCGATCGCGTGGATCGCCATCGTGCTCGCGATCATCGGCTCGGTGCTCATCAGCATCGAACGTCGCGTCGACGCCCGTAGCGCCCGTCCCCGCACCCTGCTGTTCGCCGTGATCGCGGGACTCTGCCTCGGGTTCGCGACGGTCGCACTCGACGCGGTGCCCGACGACGCGGGCATGGTGCCGGTGTTCCTCGACACCACGCTCGGACTCGCGTTGCTGCTCGGGCTCGTCGGGCTCGCGCGCGCCGTTCCCGCGGTGCGGCGATTCGTGGCCGTGCTCGATGCGCACGAGGCGCCCGAGCGCCCGACGGCACCGACGCACCCGGCTGCGGCGGCAGCGACTCACCTCTCGACCACGCCGACGCCCGGCTCGGCGATGATGACCGTCGACGAGGCCATGCTGCGAAGCCGCGCACGCATGCTCGCCGCCATCGCGGGCCTGCTCATCGGCGGCGCGAACGTGCTGCTCATGGTCGCCCTGCACGCGGGCAGCGTCGCCGTGGTCGCGGTGCTCGTGAACCTGTATCCGGTCGCCACCGTGCTGATGGCGTGGGTGCTGCTGCGCGAGCGCGTCAACGCGGTGCAGGCCACGGGCATCGTGCTCGCCGTCACCGCATCGGTGATGCTCGGCATGGCCTGAGCCGAGCAGGCCTGACCCGAGCACGACCTGCAACGCCGCGGCGGGTCTACGATGGAGACGACCGCCGGTCTGGATCTGACCGGTGTGAGTGGCCCGGGATTGGGTCGCGAGTCGCCGACACCGTCGGAATGTCGCTTGCACACCGTCCCGGAGGCCCCATGCCCGCTCGCTCGCTCCCTTCGTCGAACACCGCCCGCACTCGAGCGACAGCCGCTCATCAGCGTTGCCCGTTCATGACGCCCGTTCACGCCGTCGCCATCGGCCGAGTCCGCGCGCTCGCCGCCACGGCCGTTCCGCTCGCCGCAGCACTGCTGCTCGCCGGATGCTCCGGCACTTCCACCGCGTCGACCGCGACGGCGCCGGCGAATGCCGACACCGGGTCATCCGGTTACCCGCTCACGATCGACAACTGCGGCACCGAGGTGACCTTCGAGTCCGCACCCGAGCGCGTCGTCACCGTCAAGTCGTCGACGCTCGAGCTCATGCTCGCGCTCGGACTCGAGGACCGCATCGTCGGCAGCGCGTTCAGCGACGGCCCGGTGCCCGAAGAGCTCGCCGACGCGGCATCCGGAGTCGAGGTGCTCTCCGACAACGTGCCCTCGCAGGAGGCCACGCTCGCCACCGAACCCGACCTCGTGTTCGCCGGCTGGGAGTCGAACCTCTCGGCCGAGGGCGCCGGCGACCGCGACACGCTCGCGAAGCTCGGCGTCGCGAGCTACGTGGCCCCCGCCGCGTGCAAGGGCGAGGGGTACATGCCGAACCCGCTCACGTTCGACGAGGTCTTCCGCGAGTTCGAAGAGGCCGGCGCGATCTTCGGCGTTCCGGATGCCGCGACCGAGCTCGTGGCGCAGCAGCGCGCCGAGCTCGACGCGATCGAGCCGAACTCCGAGGCGCTCACGGCGCTCTGGTACAGCTCGGGCGACGACACCCCCTATGTCGGTGCCGGCATCGGCGCGCCGCAGATGATCATGCAGGCCGCCGGACTCGAGAACGTCGCCGCCGACGTCGAGGACACCTGGACGGCGATGGGGTGGGAGGCGATCGTCGCCGCGAACCCCGACGTGATCGTGCTCGTCGACGCCGCCTGGAACACCGCACGGCAGAAGATCGAGCACCTCGAGTCGAACGCCGCGACCGCCGCGCTGCCCGCGGTGCAGCAGCAGCGGTACCTCGTGGTCGACTTCCCGGCGACCGAGGCGGGCGTGCGCAACGTCGGCGCGGTGGCGTCGCTCGTCGACCAGTTGGAGGCGCTCGGCTGATGACGCGCTCGCCGCACTCCGCGCTCGACCCGTTCCGGGGGTCGATTCCCGACATTCCACGCGTCGACACGCCCATCGGGAGTCGGAATCCCACCCCCGGAACGGGAGTGCGGGTGGGCGTGGCGACCGGCGGGAGCGGCGCGGAGAACGGCAGGAGCGGCGGCACCAGCACGCGGGAACAGCAGGCGCAGCGGGAGCGGCGCGAGCAGCGGCAATCGCGGCCTGCGCACGGGAGCGTGGGCGGTGGGTCTCATCGTCCTGCTCGGGGCATCCGTCATCGTGGCCGTCACCATCGGACCCGCCGGGCTCGCACCCGCCGACGTGTTCGCGAGCATCGCCGCGCACCTCGGCATCGGCGAGCCGACGCTGAGCCCGTTGCGCGACGGCATCGTGTGGGAGCTGCGCATGCCCCGCGTGCTCACCGCCGCAGCGGTCGGCGCGGGCCTCGCGCTGTGCGGCGCGGTGATGCAGGCGCTCACGCGCAATCCCCTCGCCGACCCCTACCTGCTCGGCCTCTCGTCGGGCGCGTCGGTCGGAGCGGTCATCGTGATCGTGCTCGGCGTCGGCCTGCTGCTGCCGTTCGCGGCGTTCGCCGGCGCGCTCGTCGCCCTGGTGGCGACGCTCGCGCTGGCGGCAGGCGCGAGTGGCCGTGCCGGGGCGAGCGGCTCGCTCACCCCGACCCGCACGGTGCTCGCCGGACTCGCGGTCGCATCCGTGTTCGGCGCGGTGACGAGCCTCATCATCTTCTGGAGCGCGACCGGCGACAGCTACCGCGAGATCCTCAACTGGCTGCTCGGCTCGCTCGCGGGCACCGACTGGACCTCGGTCGCGATCGCGGGCGGAGCCGTGCTCGTCATCGGCATCCCGCTGCTCACGAGCGCGAAGACGCTCGACGCCTTCGCGTTCGGCGACACCGCCGCCGCGGCCCTCGGCGTGCACGTCGGCCGCAGTCGCGCGCTGCTGCTCACCGCGACGGCACTGCTCACCGGTGCGCTCGTGGCCGTGAGCGGGTCGATCGGATTCGTCGGCCTGATCCTGCCGCACGGCGTGCGGCTCATCGTCGGCTCGCGGCACCGGGCGCTGCTGCCGCTGTCGGCCCTGGCCGGCGCGATCTTCCTGGTGTGGGTCGACACCGGCGCGCGCACGCTCTTCGACCCGCGCGAGCTTCCGGTCGGCATCCTCACCGCCCTCATCGGCGGGCCGGTGTTCGCCCTGCTCCTCCTCCGGAACAGGGGGCTGCGATGAGCGACTCCCGCCGCGCTGACGGCCTTCGGGTCGACCGGGTGCGCTTCACGCCGGGGCAACCGGCTCATCATCGACGACCTCGACTGCACCGTGCCCGCCGGCGCGGTCGGCGCGCTGCTCGGTCCGAACGGCGCGGGCAAGAGCACGCTGCTGCACCTCATCGCCGGCATCGAGCGTGCCGACGCCGGTGCCGCGCAGTTCGGCGAGCGCGACCTCGCCACGATGCGCCGCCGCGAGCGGGCGCGCGTGATCGCGCTGGCCGAGCAAGAGGTGACGGATGCCCCGGGCCTCACGGTCGCCGAGGTCGTCGCCCTCGGGCGCACCCCGCACCTCGGCGCCTTCGCCGGCCCGAGCGGGCGCGACCGGGCGATCGTCGCGCGCGGACTCGAGGACGCCGGGCTGCTCGACCTCGCCGACCGCGACTACGGCTCGCTTTCGGGCGGCGAGCGCCAGCGCGTCAACCTCGCGCGGGCACTCGCGCAGGAGCCCGAGCTGCTGCTGCTCGACGAGCCGACGAACCACCTCGACATCCGCGCGCAGCTGACGATGCTCGGGCTCGTGCGCGAGCTGGCCCGGGGCGGGCTCACGGTGCTCGCCGCGCTGCACGACCTCTCGCTCGCGGCCGCCTACGCCGACCACGTCGTCGTGCTCGCCGAGGGGCGGGTGGTCGCCGCAGGCGACCCGCATGCGGTGCTGACACCCGAGCTCATCCGCGACGTGTGGGGCGTCGAGGCATCCGTCATCGAGCACCCGGCGACCGGGCGCCCGCTCATCGCGTACGCGGGCATCGCGGGCGCGCCCCTGCCGCTTGCCGCCGACGCCACGCACCAGGCGCTTCCCACGACCGGGCCCCGGTCGTAACTCAGGAGAATTGCGCTCGCAGCTCCTCACAGCGCCCGTCAGTGCAATTCTCCTGAGTTGTGGCGGGTTGGGGCGAGGAGTGGCGGAGAGAGATGACATGGAGCGGAGGGTGCGAGCGCCAGGTTCGGCGTGCCATGCGGGCCGGGTGCACGGCGTGCTCCGGGCGTAGCCTGAAGTCATGCCCCGGCCGTTCAGGATCCAGAACCGCACCGAGATGCTCGACGGCATCGTCGCCGAGTTCCTGCACAACTCGCCGCGCGGCAGACGCCTGATCGCCGTCGACGGAGCCGACGACGCCCGCGCCGCCAGGTTCGCCGACGGCCTCGCCGAGCGACTCGAGGCAGCCGGCCAGCACGTGCTGCGCGCCTCGGTGGGCGACGTCGACGAGGCCACCCTGCGCGCGACCACGGTCGACCCGTTCCGCGCGGGCGACCTGCCCGACGAGGAGCACGACACCGTGCTCGTCATCGACGGCCGAAACCTGCTCACGGTCTCGGCGCGCGGCATGTGGCACTTCTCGTTGTGGACCCTCGCGGGCGACGAGCTGCCGCATGCAGGGGCATCCGTCATCGTCGACGTCACCGACGACGAGGCGCCGACCCGCTACTTCTACGACTACTGCGCGCTGCCGCCGAGCGTCGGCGATCGCGCGGCCATGGCACGCACGTCGTGACGCGTACGCCGACGCTTACGACAGCACGTCCTTCGTGAGCATGCGGCTCACCGCGAGCGCGCCGAACACCACGACGTAGCCGGCCTGCAGCAGCGCGTTGTCGGCGAACGAGTCCCACACGGGCGGCTGGCGCAGCAGGTCGGCGAAGCCGAGCCAGTACTCGGTGAAGAGCCACGGATGCACCCACTCGAGCTGCGGCAGCGCGCCCATGATCTGCGCGACCACGGCGAGGATGGCCGTCGCGGCCATCGCCCCGACCGGCACCGTCGTGAGCGTCGAGAGGAACAGCCCGATCGCCGACAGGCCGAGCAGCGACACGGTGACGTAGGCGGCGATGGCGAGGAAGCGCAGCAGCCCCTCGCCGACGCTGACCGTCGCGCCCGAGAGCAGGGTCACGGGCCCGACCGGGAACAGCGCCCAGCCGATGAGCGTGCCGACGACCACGACCGTGAGCGTCGCCGCGGCGCAGAACACCGCCGTGGCCGCGTACTTCACGACGAGCAGGCGAATGCGTCCCGCGGGAGCGATGAGCAGGTACCGCAGGGTGCCGTGGCTCGCCTCGCCCGCGATGGTGTCGCCCGCGACCACGCCGATCGTGAGCGGCAGGAACAGCGGGATCGCCACGACCATGGCCGTGACGCCGACGAACAGTCCGTTCTCGGTGATCTGCCCGAGGAACGCCGGCCCGCGACCGCTCGGGGCGTCGCCGGCGATGCGGATGGCCACCGCGATGAGGATGGGGATGAGCGCGAGCGCGCCGAGCAGAGCCCAGGTGCGGCGGCGCCGGAACAGCGTGAGCAGCTCGGAGGCGAAGAGCGAGAGCGTGCCGCCGCGTGCGGCGCGGCGCCGCTGGTCTCGCCGATGCATCCGGGCGGTCGAGGAGTCCCCGCAGCGGGCGCATCGAGACCCGTCGGCGCCTCGAGTCCCGAATCGGGAGCGTCACTGGACAACGTCGAACCCCTCTCCGGTGAGCTCGACGAACCGCTGCTCGAGGCTCGCGCGTTCGACCTCGAACCCCCGCACCCGAACCCCGTCGGCGACCAGCGCTGCGACGATGGCCTCGGGTGCGACATCCGACGACGCGAAGCGGGCGGCGACCGCGCCGCCGCCGAGATCGCCGTCGACGTCCATGCCGAGCCGCGTCAGCACGCGTCGCGCCGCCGCGGCATCGGGCGTGCGCACGAGCACGCGCGCCTCGCCGGCGTCGCGGAACTCCTCGAGCGTGCCCTGCGCCACGAGCCTGCCCGCGCTCATGACGCCGACGTGCGAGCAGACCTGCTCGACCTCGGCGAGCAGGTGGCTCGACACGAACACGGTCGTGCCGTCGTCGGCGAACGACCGGATGAGCGCGCGCACCTCGCGCGTGCCCTGCGGGTCGAGGCCGTTCGTGGGCTCGTCGAGCACGAGCAGCTCGCGCCGCATGAGCAGGGCGTTGGCGATGCCGAGCCGCTGCTTCATGCCGAGCGAGTACGCGTGCACCTTCTTGCCGCCGGCGTGCGAGAGCCCGACCCGGTCGAGCGCCTCGTCGACGCGCGCCGCACGCGTGCCGCGGGGCGCGTGGCGGTCGGCGGCATCGAACCGCCGCAGGTTCGCGACCCCCGAGAGGTACGGCGAGAACGCCGGGCCCTCGACGAGCGCGCCGACGCGCGGCAGCACCGAGTCGACGTGCCGCGGCATGTCGGCGCCGAGCACCCGGGCGCCGCCGGCGCTCGCGGCGACGAGGCCGAGCAGCATGCGGATGGTGGTCGTCTTGCCCGATCCGTTGGGGCCGAGGAACCCGAAGACGGCACCGCGCGGCACGGCGAGGTCGACGCCGTCGACGGCGACCTGCGAGCGGAAGCGCTTGGTGAGGCCGTGCGTCTCGATCGCGAGATCGCCGTGGTGACGGCGTCGCGAGAGCGCGTCACCGACCGTGTCGGCGCCCGCGGGCGACCCGTCGGTCAACGCCCGCTCGCGGCGGCGTCGAGCAGGTGATCGGCGGTGACGGCTCCGGCGAGCACGCGCCCGTCGTCGGTGATGAGCACGGTCACGAGCGAGGTCTGCAGGATGCGCCCGCCGTCGACCGGCTCGGTGAGCGTTCCGAGAAGCGCGGATGCCTCGGGGTCGAGGCCGCCCGCAGCGGCTGCACCGGCCGCGGCCATCGGAAGCACGACCACGGTCGACCAGCCCTCGCCGATGACCTCGGGCTGCGGCATCCGCTTCGTCGGGCCCGCTCGCGCCGGCGGCGTGCTCGGCCTGCATCTGCTCGAGCTCGGCGAGGGTGGGAACCGGCACCTCGTGCTCGGTCACGGCGGTGCCCTCGGGGGGAGTGAAGTCGAACACCGACGCATCGGGCGCTTCGAACGTGACCTCGGTGAACGCGACGCTGAACGCGGGCTCGCTCGCCCCGCGCGCCGTGACCGATGCGGCGAGCGCGACGCCGGTCTCACCGTCGATCGCCACCGAGATCTCGCCGACGAGGGTGTCGGCGTCGCGCGGTTCGAGCACGAGTTCGTAGACCTCGCGGCCCGCGACGCGCGCGTCGGTGCCGACGCTCACCTCGGTGGTCTCGTCGAGCTTCGCGAGCGCCTGGTCGAGCATTTCGTCGGGGGTCGGCAGCGGCGTGCCGAGCTCGGCCTCGAGCTGGTCGCGCGCCTCGTCGGCGTGGGCTTCGGCTTCGGCGTGCACCTCGGCCTTCAGCGCGTCGAGCGCGGCCCGGTCGATCGTGACGTGCGTGGCCGCCGCTTCGCGGGAATCGTAGATCCACGCGTCGTGGTCGGAGAGGTAGACGTTGCGCTCGGCGAGGTCGTCGAGCACCTGCAGGCGCGCGTTCGTGCCGTCGAGGTAGACGCGTGCGGTGTGCGTTCCGGTCGCGAGCGAGATGAGGTCGTCGAGATCGGTGGCGGATGCCGCGTCATCGGCGCCCTCGTCGGCGCCCGAGTCGCCCTGGCCGCCGCCGGGGCCGAAGTCGTCGCCGCCGCCGCCACCGCCGGCACCGCCGCCCATCGTGCCGGTGAGGCCCGACAGGTCGGGGAGCCCGAGCTCGGAGGTCTGCTCGATGGTGCCCGACAGGGCATCGACCTCACTCGCCGCGGCGAACTCGAGCAGCTCGGCGGGCGTGAGGTCGGGCAGGTCGACGGCGGCGTTCGCCTGCATCGGCACGACCACGACGGCGACGCCGATCGCGATCGGCGCGGCGATCGCGGGGATCCATCGGCTCAGCCGTCGGGCCCCGGTGCCGTGTTGGGCGCGCATGTGTTCAGGCTACGCCGCGCCGTGACATCCGTCATCGATCGGCGGCGAACACACAGGATCCGCCGCGGTGTTCGACGCGGCGACCCGTTGCCCTCGACCGGATCTGCCGCGGGCTACGGTGAGCACATCCGTCGCCGTTGTACCCAATTCGGGGGGTTCTCATGGTCCACGTCACTCGTCGCTCCGCGTTCCGCGGGGCGAGCCTCGCGCTCGGCGCCGTGCTCGCCGTCGGCGCCGTCGCCGTCAGCGCACCGGCCTCAGCCGCCGGGCGTCCCGCGCCGCCCGCCCCGTCGACGTCGACCGGGTACGGCGGAGCCGTGTCATCCGTCGACGCCGAGGCCAGCGCGGTCGGCCTCGAGGTGCTGCGCAAGGGCGGCAACGCCGCCGACGCCGCAGTCGCCACGGCCGCCGCGCTCGGCGTCACCGAGCCGTACAGCGCCGGCATCGGCGGCGGCGGGTACTTCGTGTACTACGACGCCGCGACCGGCGAGGTCACCACGATCGACGGACGCGAGACGGCGCCCGCCGAGATGCCGAGCGATGCGTTCATCGTCCCGGGAAGCGTGGACGCCGATCACCCGTTCGGCGTGGCTCGTACCCGTTCGCCGACGTCGTGTCCTCCGGCCTCTCGGTCGGCGTCCCGGGCACGCTCGCGACGTGGGAGGCGGCGCTCGACCGGTTCGGCACCGAGTCGCTGAAGGAGATGCTGAAGCCGTCGATCCTGCTCGCGACCCGCGGCTTCACGGTCGACGCGACGTTCGCCGCGCAGACGGCCGCCAACGAGGACCGGTTCGAGGAGTTCCCCGCCACGGCGGAGCTGTTCCTCCCGAACGACGCCCCGCCGGTGGTGGGCTCGACGTTCACGAACCCCGACCTCGCCAAGACGCTCCGCGAGATCGCGCTCCGCGGCACCGACGCGTTCTACGAGGGCGCGATCGCCGACGAGATCGCCGCCATCGTTCAGGACCCGCAGACGATCGAAGCGACCGATCTGCCCGCGTTCCCCGGCTTCATGACGGCCGACGACATCGCCGACTACGAGGTGATCGAGCGGGATCCGACGCACATCGAGTACCGCGGCCTCGACGTCTACGGCATGGCGCCGTCGTCGTCGGGCGGCACCACGGTCGGCGAGTCGCTGAACATCCTCGAGAACTACGACCTCGCCGCCGAGGAGGTGCCGCAGGCCCTGCACCTCTACTTCGAGGCCACCGCCCACGCCTTCGCCGACCGCGGCGCGTACGTCGGCGACCCGGCCTTCGTCGACGTGCCGACCGAGACCCTGCTCAGCCAGGACTTCGCCGACGCCCGAGCATGCGTGATCGACCCCGATGTCGCGTCGGTCAAGCCCGTCGCGCCCGCCCCGCTCGATGCGGCCGGCTGCGCGGCGGCGGCCCTCGGCGAGCAGGGGGACGCCGAGGGCATCTCGACGACCCACCTCTCGGTCGTCGACCAGTGGGGCAACGCGGTCGCGTACACGCTCACGATCGAGTCGACCGGCGGGTCGGGCATGACGGTTCCGGGGCGCGGATTCCTGCTGAACAACGAGCTCACCGACTTCAGCTTCCTTCCCAACCCCGCCGACCCGAACATCGTCGAGCCCGGCAAGCGCCCGCGGTCGTCGATGTCGCCGACGATCGTGCTCGACGGCGGCGACCTGCGGTACGTGGTCGGCTCGCCCGGCGGGTCGATGATCATCACGACCGTCACGCAGGTGCTGATGAACCGCATCGACCTCGGCATGACGCTGCCCGAGGCGGTGGCGGCACCGCGTGCGTCGCAGCGGAACACGGCGGCCGTCGCGGCCGAGCCGGCGTTCCGCGCCGCCTACGAGGCCGCAGCTCACGCCGTACGGACACACGTTCACCGACGACCGGCCGAGATCGGTGCCGTGGCCGCCATCGAGGTCGACGCCGACGGGCTCATGACCGCCGTCGCCGAACCCGTTCGACGTGGCGGCGGCACCGGCCTGGTGGTCGATCCGGCTCCCTGAGCCGAGGACTGCGAGCAGCGAGACCAGCGGGCGGCGGATCGGTCGGGACACCGATCCGCCGCCCCGCGCGGTCGCACGTCGTTCACTCGGCGGGTGCGAACTCGATCGAGTCGACCACTGCGCGGCCTCCTTCACCAGTGCAGGATCGACATCGTCCTCCCACTGGCCGACGGCCATGACAGCACGTTCGCCGTGCAGCTCGAGCACCCGGTATGTCTCACGCTGGTCCACGCTCTGGTAGTACCGCGTGCAGTGAGTCGGTGTTTCGGAGTGGATGCACACCTGAGCGGAGTCGCAATCGTTGATGTCGACGTCCCTTTCTACGGTGAGGTCGAACTCGACGCCGCGGAAGTCCCCGACCGTCACATCGATGGGAGCGGTCGTGGTCGTCGATGCTGCTGCCGCGAGCCCGTCGGCGAATGCTTCGACCGACGGTTCGACCTCGGTGAGTTCGCCCGACCACCCGCATGCGTCCGCCGGCACGTAGGTTGGGTTCGAGAACATCACGAAAACCCCCAGCCCATCAAGGCCGCGTTCCTTCTCGAGGAGAAAGCCGTCGTTGGCGTTCCAGCCGTCTGGCACCGTGATCTCGAAGGGCACGTGAAGCCAGTGGCGAGGTAGGTCCCGGCGTCGAGATCGCCGTTCTCCGGCATCGGAGCGACCGTGCTCGTCTCAGCGGTCGATGCGGGGGGCTGCGCCTCGGCAGGCGGTGCACGCCGGCGAGGCCGACGCACGCCAGCAGTGCGAGGGCCATACCGAGCTGCCGTGAGCGCGTCGCGGTGAGCGGTGCGGATGCGCCGGCTTGATGTCCACATGTCATGTCCCTTCGTTCGATACACGCAGCGCGTGGCTGCTCGATCAGTGAAGGACGCACCGATATCAGCAGGATACCGGCGCCCGTCGGGCTGGGTATCGGCTCGATATCAGCCGTCTTGACGGATGTCGACGTCGGGGTTCACAGTGTCGCTCATGGAGGTGCGCGTTCTTGGAACGCTGACGCTCGACGACGACCGGGTTCCGCTGGCTCCGCGCGATCGTGCGGTGATGGGTGCGCTCACGGTTCGGCTCGGTGCTTCCCTGTCGGTCGAATCTCTCGCCACGGCGCTCTGGGGCGACGATCCGTCCCGCCTCGTGGTCGAAGGTCATTCCGGGGTGCATCATGCGGTTGCGCCGGCTCATCGCGCCGGCGCGGATCGAAACCACGTCGCTCGGGTACCGACTGACCGCGGAGCATCTCGAGGTCGACGCCGAGCGGTTCGAGCGACTCGTCGCGCGGGGTGCGCAGCAGCTGGAACTCGGTGAGCCCGAGCGTGCCGCGCACACCTTCTCGGAGGCGCTGGCGCTGTGGCGGGGCGAGCCCTTCGTCGAGCTCGCCGACTGGGAGCCGGCTCAGATCGCCTCCGGTCGTCTCGAGGAGTTGCGTCTCGGAGTCGAGGAGCTGCTCCTCGATGCCCGGCTTCAGTCAGGCGAAGCGCGCGAGGTCGCCGCATCGGCGCGAGCCCGCGTCGCCGAGGCACCGTTGCGCGAGCGGCGCTGGGTCGTGCTGGGCGTGGCGCAGTACCGCCAGGGCAGGCAAGCCGAGGCGCTCGCCACCGTGCGCAGGGCGCGTGGTCTGCTCGCTGCCGAGCTCGGACTCGATCCGTGCACCGAGCTCGCCGAGCTCGAGCAGGCGATCCTCCGCCAGGATCCCGTCGCTCCTGTCCGACCGGGTGTTCCGAGCGGCGAGCCCTGACTGTCCGTACTTCGGCCTGCCTCCCGCGGGTGTGGGCGACGCCGAGCGGTACTTCGGTCGCGAGCAGGAGCTCTCCGCGGCTCTGCGGGCGCTCGAGGAGCACGGTGTGCTGCTCGTCGCGGGCTCGTCGGGCGTCGGCAAGTCCTCGTTCGTCAGGGCCGGGATCGCTGCGACGTTCATCGCGCGCGGCAGGCGAGGTCGCCGTCGTGACGCCCGGCGAGCATCCGAGCGATGCCCTTCGCGATGTCGATCTCACGGCCGGAGCGTCGCTGCTCGTCGTCGATCAATGCGAGCAGGCGTTCGCCGCGGATGACCCCGCCGAGATCCGGGAGTTCTTCGACGCGCTGTGGCACATGACGTTCCGCGGCACGCTGGTCGTGGTCATCCGCGCTGATCGTCTCGGAGACCTGGCCGATCACGAAGGCTTCGCAGAGATCATCCAATCGCACCTGCTCATGCTCACCGCGCTCGGCTCCGACGTAATCCGAGCCGTGATCGAGAAGCCCGCGGAGCAGGCCGGGCTCATCCTGGAGCCCGGCCTCGTCGAGATCCTCGTCCGCGACTCCGATGGGCGAACCCTTCCGCTGCTGTCGCACGCCCTGCGCCAGGTGTGGTCACGCCGTGAGGGCCGCGTCATGACGGTCGACGCATATCGGGCATCCGGTGAGATCGAGGGTGCTGTCGCGAAGACCGCGGAAGAGGTCTTCGCCGCGCTCACGGTGGAGGCGCGGGGCTGCTGCGCGACATCCTCCTCCGTCTCGTCGAATCATCCGCCGACGGCACCGTCATCTCTCGTCGAGTCGAGCGCACCCGCATCGCGATCGACGCGGCCCATGCGCGGATCGTCGATCGGCTGGTCGATGCACGCCTGCTCACGACCGATGAGGAGTCGGTGCAGCTCTCGCACGAAGCGCTCGCACGGGAGTGGCCACGATTGAAGGAATGGCTCGCCGATGATGTCGAGGGCCAGCGGATCATGCGTCACCTCGGTTCCTCGGCCGTCGCCTGGGATGCGATGGGACGACCCGACAGCGAGCTGTATCGCGGCGGCCGGCTGGCGACGGCCCAGCAGTGGCGGGATGCGGTCGGTCCCGCACTCACGGCGGTCGAGCGAGAGTTCCTCGATGCCTCTTCAGCGCATGAGACCGCAGAACTCGCCGCCGCTCAGAGCCAGCTGCGCAAGGAGCGACGCCTGGTGCGCCGATTGTCCTGGTGTCGGCCGGCGCAGCCGCTCTCGCGGTCGTCGCTGTCACAGCTGGCCTCATCGCCTGGTTCCAGGCGAACCTCGCCGGGGAGCGTGCGACGGTCGCCGAGGCGCGACGCGTCGCCGCGCTCGCGCTCGAAGAACCGGACTTCGATCGCGCGCTGCTGCTCGCCGTCGAGGCCATCCAGCTCTGGGACGGTTCCGAGACGCGCCTCAACCTCGTGCGGGTCCTCTCGCGCGCACCTCGCGTGACGAGCATCATGCAGATGCCGGACGGCGAAGTGGCCCCCGTCAGCATGTCGCTCGCTGAGGACGGGACTCGCGCATCGGTGATCGACAGCGACCACGATGTGCGCCTGTTCGATCTCGACGACCGATCGCAGCTCGGCGAGTACTCGCCGTTCGGCAGGAAGGTGGTGACCTCGGCGGTCGACCCCGTCTCGGGCGCCGTCGCGTTCGGCGAGACTCGCGACCTCTGTGCCACGTGCGCTGCGACTTGCGGCGAACCGGAACGCTCGACATCGCGCTACGGGCGGCCGCTCGGGTGTCACGACCTACGAGGGGCTCGATGGGGTGCTGTCGACGTCGAGTACTCGGCCGACGGATCGCTGTTCGCAGCGCTCGCGGTGACCCCGCGGTGCGAGTCGTCCGTGGCGGTCGCCCTCTGGCAGGGCGCGCGGGACGCGACCGGACCGATCCTGCTGGATCCGGACGTGAGCGCTTCTCGATCCCGTCCGCCCAGCCCGGGCCGGACGGCAGGTCGGCGCGGTGAAGTTCTCGCCGGACGGCTCCCGGCTGTACGCCAGCGGAATCGGACCGATCGTCGTCTTCGAGACGGGCTCGGCGAGGAGCTCGATCGGATCGCCGGCAACGGGATTCTGGCCGTCAGTCCCGACGGCCGCCGGATCGCGGTCCGAGATGGTTCGCTCGCGGTGCGCATCGTCGACCCGTCCGCGTCGAAGCACCCAGCACGGTCCCGCTGTCATCCCTTCCGTCGGTGGCCGACTTCAGCCCTGACAGCCGCCGGCTCGCCATCGCCACCGGCCCAGACGTCGTGGTGGCGAACACCGAGACCGGCGATATCGCTGAGACGCTCCGCGAGCATGACGGCACCGTCACCGCCCTCGAATTCCGGCCCGCCGGCGATCTGGTCACCGCCGGAGCGGACGGCGCGATCATCACGTGGGATTTCGGCGACTGGTGTCAGAGCGCCCGCAGCCGCGGCGCCAGGTCGCGCGCGAACAACTCCTGGAACCGCGCCTGGTCGTGCCCCGGCGCGTGGAACACCAGGTGGTTGAAGCCCCAGTCGACGTACTGCTTGATTCCTGCGACGACCTCGTCGGGGTCGCTGCCGACGATCCAGCGCTTGGCGATCTGCTCGATGGGCAGGGCGTCGGCGGCGCGCTCCATCTCGACGGGGTCGGTGATGTTGTGCTTCTGCTCGTTCGAGAACGACAACGGCGACCAGAACCGCGTGTTCTCGAGTGCCGCCGTGGGGTCGGTGTCGTACGAGACCTTGATCTCGATCATGCGGTCGAGCGCGTCGTACGAGCGGTTGCCGGCCTCGGCGCCCTCCTTCACGGCGGGGATCAGCTGGTCGACGTAGAGCTCGGCGCCCTTGCCCGACGTGCAGATGAACCCGTCGCCGGCGCGGCCGGCGTACTTCGCCACGGTCGGCCCGCCGGCCGCGATGTACACGGGCACCGGGACATCCGGACGGTCGTAGATCGACGCGTCATGCGTCGAGTAGTACTCGCCCTCGAAGCTCACCTGGTCGGCGTCGCTTCCACAGCGCGCGCATCAGCCGCACCGACTCGCGCAGCCGCGCGAACCGCTCGCGGAACTCGGGCCAGTCCTGCTCGCCCGCACCGCGGAACCCCGTGGCGATCTCGTTGAGCGCCTCACCCGTGCCGAAGCCCGCGATGATGCGCCCGGGGTAGAGCACGCCGAGCGACGCGAACGCCTGCGCGAGCACCGCCGGGTTGTACCGGAACGTCGGCGTCATCACGCTCGTGCCGATCCGGATGGTCGACGTGCGCTCGCCGACGGCGGCCATCCACGTGAGCGAGAACGGGGCGTGCCCGCCCGCGTGCCGCCACGGCTGGAAGTGGTCGCTCGTGAACACCGACTCGAAGCCGTTGGCCTCAGCGGCGACCGCGATCTCGACGAGCTCGCGTGGCGCGAACTGCTCGGCCGAGGCCTTGTATCCGAGGGTGAGCGTCATCAGGTTCCCTTTCGATCGGCGAGGTGCGCGACGACTTCGGCGGTGTGGTCGCCGACTCCATGGTGCAGCACGGCTTCGAGCGCGTCGACCGTGTCGACGTCGCGTGTGAGTCCGGTGAGGTCGGATGCCGCGAGCTCGACGAACCCCGCGGCCGCGTGCCGCGCGGCGGAGTCGGGACCGAACTGCGGTTCGAACGCGGTCGCGCCGGGCGTCGCGGTCGCGAGCGTCGTGCCGGTCGCGTCGGCGTCGCGCACGAAGGCGAGCGGATGCCGCGCCGCGGCCTCGAGCGCGGCGTCGAGCTCGTCGGGGCGCAGGGCGGGCAGGTCGCCGAGCAGCACGGCGATGCCTCGCTGTCGGCCGAGCTCGTCGAAACCGGCCTGCGCGTGCGCGATGCCGTGCGCGATCGCGCGGCCGAGGCTGCGCGGCCCGTCGACGGGCTCGGCGAGGAACTCGGCCCCACCGGCGAGCGCGGGGTCGTCGCCGACCACGATGACCCGAGCCACCGAGCCCGCCGCGAGCGCGGCCGCGATCGTGTCGAGCGCGAACGCCCGCGCGAGCATCGCCCTGGCATCGTCGGCGACCGCGGGGCCGAGCCGGGTCTTGGCCGCCGGAGCGCCCTTCACGGGGATGACCACGGTCCACGAGATCGGCGCGGCCGGGCCATCCGCTGCATCGGTCACGAACGCAACCCGGGCAGCACCTCGCGGCCGAACGCCTCGAGGAACTCGCGCTGGTCGCGACCCGCGTTGTGCAGGTAGATGCGGTCGAAGCCGAGGTCGAGGTGGCGCTGGATCGCCGCGCGGTGCACGTCGAGGTCGGCCGAGACGACCATGCGGTCGGTGAAGTCGTCGGGGCGCACGGTGCGGGCGAACTGCTCGAACTCGAACGGCGAGCGGATGTCGCTGCGCGGGAACCGCATGCCGCCGTTCGGCCATTCGGTGAGGGCGTTGCGCATCGCCTGCTCGTCGGTCGCCGCCCACGACAGGTGCAGCTGCAGCACCTTGGGCATGCCGTCGGCGTTGCGTCCGGCCTCGCGCGCACCGTCGCGGAACCGGGCGAGCAGCGTCGCGAGCTTGTCGATGGGCGCGCCCGTCGTGATCATGCCGTCGACCGTGCGGCCGGCGCGACGCGCGGTGATCGGGCCCGACGCGGCGACGAGGATCGGCGGGGCGACGGCCGGCATCGTCCAGAGCCGGGCCGCCTCGAGCGTGAAGTGCGGGCCGGAGTGGCGCACGTCGCGGCCGGCGATCGACCCCGAGAAGAGCTTCTTGATGAGGTCGACGGCCTCGAACATGCGGTTGATGCGCTCGGGCGCCTCGGGCCAGTACTCGCCGACGATGTGCTCGTTGAGCGCGTCTCCCGAGCCGATGCCGAGCCAGGTGCGGCCCGGGTAGAGCGCCGCCTGGGTCGCGGCGGCCTGCGCGACGACCGCGGGGTGCATGCGGAACGTCGGGGTCGTCACGCCCGGGCCGAGGTCGCCCGTCGTGCGGGCGCCGATCGCCGCGAGCACGCTCCACACGAACGACGACTCGCCCTGCGACGGCACCCACGGCTGGAAGTGGTCGCTCGCCATCGTGCCGCGGAACCCGTGCGCCTCGGCGAGCGCGGCGTACTCGACCGCCTCGGCAGGAGGGAAGCGCTCGAGCATCGCGGCGTATCCGATGTGGGCTGGCACCCGTCCATCCTCCCGCAGCCGCCGGTCGAGTGCGACGGGGGGAGCGTATCGAGACCTCGTCACGGGTCTCGATACGGCGCTGGCGCGCCTACTCGACCACCGGGCGGCGCTGGCGGGCTACTCGGCGAGCGGGCCCTCGGCCTGCGCCTCGTCGAAGCCGGCGCGGTAGCCGTCGTCGTAGGCCTCGTCGGCGCCCTGCCGGAACAGGTCGCGCTCGGCGGGCCGCTGGATCGACCGTGCGCCGGGCAGGTCGAGGTCGCCGACGTACTGGCCGAGCCCGCGCACGACCGCCACGGGCACGCCCGGCCGACTTGCCCTTGACGAGCTCGCCCGCGCCCGCGAGCTCGTCGGCGACGCAGGGCATCGTGACGGCCAGGGCCTTGCCCGAGGCATCCGACTGCCCGCGAAGGTCTTCGAAGACGTACACGCCGGCGGCGCCGATCGCGATGTCGGTCTGCCCCTCGCGCCACGGCCGGCCGAGCGTGTCCGAGAGGATCACGCCGACGCGCGCACCCGTGAGCGCGCGCAGGCCGGTGGCGAGCGCCCGCGCCGACGCGTCGGGGTCGACCGGGAGCAGCAGCACCGTGCCCTCTGGGGCGTTCGACGCGTCGACTC
The DNA here is from genome assembly GCA_963836825.1 of uncultured Actinomycetota bacterium. GTDB lineage: Bacteria > Actinomycetota > Actinomycetes > Actinomycetales > Microbacteriaceae > Agromyces. The sequence goes on along the minus strand of CAWILI010000008.1, from coordinate 145,285 downwards.
CGGCGGCCGCGCCGATGATGCCCTGGCGGTTCTCGACGATGCGGGTCACGCCGCCCTCGTGCTCGCGAACGGCCACGACCCGCACGGTCTCGGCGGTGATCGCCTGCTCGCGATCGGCGGCCTGCACGACGCGTCCTTCGGCCTTCGAGACGATCTTCGAGGTGACGACGAGGATGTCGCCGTCACCCAGCTCGGTCGCGCCGGCGATGATCGCGGCGAGGTCGTCGCCCGCCGCGATCTCGGGAAGGCCCTCGACGCCCTCGACACTGAACTTCACGGTCACTTCGGCCTCCCCAGGTTCCCCGTCCGATCCTTGCAGGTTCGCGTTCGTCGCGCGCGCATGGCGCGGCCTCCCATGTCGCCGACCGCCGCGTCTGGTGAATGATCGCGCGGAGCGCAAGGGCTTGATACGGGTCGGGGCATCGTGCGTACCATGCGTAGCATGAACACCGCCCGCCATGCCGGACAGATCGGTTCCGAGTCGCCGCCGTCGCGACGCGACGACATCCCCGCCGACGGGCGCGACGAGACCCCCAACGAACGCAGCGATCGCAACTGGAACGACATCCTGCAGGAGCTTCGGGTGGCGCTGACGGGCACCCAGCTCATCAGCGGCTTCCTGCTCGCGGTCGCGTTCCAGCCCAGGTTCGAGGACCTCGACGACTACCAGCTCGTGCTCTATCTCATCCTCGTCGGGCTGGCGGGCCTCGCGACCGTGATCGGCCTCGCCCCCGTGACGCTGCATCGCACCCTGTTCCGGCGGCAGGTGAAGGAGCGCGTCGTCCGCACCGGAAACCGCCTGCTCATCGCGCACCTCGTCGTCGTGGCGCTGCTCGTCGTCGGCGTCACGAGCCTCGTGTTCGATTTCGCGCTCGACCGCACGGCCGGGCTCATCGCGCTCGGCGTCGGTGCCGTGGTGGTGGTCGGGCTGTGGTTCGTGCTCCCCCGGATGCAGGCCGCGAAGGACGGCGACGACGAGTCGGTCGTGGCGGTGAGCCATTCCGACGGCGAGGGCGGGCGCGAGCCCGATCGCGAGGCATCCGCTCGCCCCTGAGGTGCCACCGCTCGGTCGCACCTCCCGCAGCTGCGCATCGATTCGGAAACGGTTCCCGTTCGGGGGGTGGCGCCGGGGGTTCGGGAGTCCTTACGATGCCGCCTATGTGCGTCTGAATCGGCGCCCGAACCCCTACGAAGGACAACTCAATGACCCGAACCCCCTCACGGCGCGCCGCTGGCGCGTTGCGGCTTCCGCCGCGCTCGCCGCTCTGCGCGCTCTGCTCGTTCGCCGGCACCACCACCGGCATTCGCCGACGAACCCCCGCCCGCCTCTGCCACCATCCCCGTCGAATCGCGCCACGTCCCCGCGGCGGCCGCGCAGCCCTCCGCAGAACAGCGGGCGGGCACCGCCGCCGACCCGACGACGCCCCGGAACAGGAGCCTCGGGATGTCGGCCGCCGACGCCGCCGCAGAGATCGGCGACGACGCCGTCGCGCGGATCACGGCGGGCACGGGCTCGATCTCGGGCACGATCACGAAACTCATCGACTACCAGGCGGACGTTCCGCTCGAGCGGCGCCACCGTGACGGCACACACGTACGACGGGCCCACCGACGTTCTGTCGCCAGCCCTCGCAACCGCGACAAGCGGTGCCGACGGCTCCTACACGCTCACCGGGCTCAGCACCGGCTCGTATGTCGTGCTCGTCAAGCACACCGCTTCGGGCTCGAAGCTGCTGCCCGACTTCTACCCGAACGCCGCGTACGCGTCGCAGGCGGACGGCGGTTCAGCGTCACCGACGGTCAGGACACGCCCTCGATCGACGAGATGCTCGAGCCGATCCTCAGCGGCTACATCGCGGGCGCGTCGCGTTACGCGACCTCTGCCGCGATCTCGGCCGAGTTCGCCCCCGAATGTCGATTGCGTCTACATCGCCTCCGGTGCGAACTTCCCCGACGCACTCAGCGCCGCCCCCGCCGCCGCGACCTGCGGCGGGCCGCTCCTGCTCGTCGAGCCGACCGCGATCCCGGCGGTCGATCGCCGACGCAGCTCGCCCGCCTGAACCCGGTCGAGCATCGTCATCGCCGGCGGTACCGGCGCCGTCTCGAACGCGGTGCAGACGAAGCTGTCGCAGCTCGTCCCGGGTGCGGCCGTCTCGCGGCTCGCCGGAGCCGACCGCTACGACGACCTCGCGCGCGATCGTCGGCGACGCGTTCGAAACGTCGCGAGTTCGTCTGGGTCGCGACCGGCGCGAACTTCCCCGATGCGCTGGCGGCGAGCAATGCCGCGGCCGCCTACGGCGAGCCCGGTCCTGATCGTTCCTGGCACCGCGTCGTCGCTCGACGCGGCGACGCATGGCCACGCATCGCCGCACGCAACCCTGCGGTCGTCGCGATCGCCGGCGGTACCGGCGTGGTCATCGACGGGGATCGATCGAACCAACTCTGGAAGTCCTGTCATCGGCAACGATGCCGCGCTGCGGGGCGCCAACCGCTACGGCACCTCGCTCGCCATCAACACGTTCGTCTGGGACGCGCCGGACGGCCACGTCCACGTCGGTGTACGCCTTCCTGACCAACGGCACGAAGTTCCCCGACGCGCTCTCGGGTGCGGCGCTGGCCGTGGGGCCGACTACAGTGGGCCGATGCACGTCGTGCCGCCGACCTGCATCGCCCGCGCCGTCGCAGCAGCACATCGACGGCCCTCGACGTGTACGAGACGTACCTGCTCGGCTACTTCTCGCAGCTCTCGTTCGACGGCAAGCCGTTCAAGCGCTGCTGATCCGAGCACGTTCCATGGCTGATGCCTCGCGGGCGCCGCACGGGCATCCGCGAGGTCGTGCGGCGCCCGTTGCTGTCGGAGGGCTGCCATACGCTTGAACCATGCGCATCGCCACCTGGAACGTCAACTCGATTCGCACCCGCGTCGACCGCGTCGTCGACTGGATGGTGCGTGAAGACGTCGACGTGCTGGCCATGCAGGAGATCAAGTGCAAGCCCGAGCAGTTTCCCGCCGAGGCGTTCGAGGCGGCCGGCTACGAGCTCGCCATCCACGGGTTCAGCCAGTGGAACGGCGTGGCCATCGCGAGCCGTGCACCCATACACGACGTCGAGACCGACGTTCCCCGGCATGCCGGGGTTCCTGAAGGGGCACGAGGGCCCCGACCTGCCCACAGAGGCGCGCGCGATGGGCGCCACCGTCGACGGCGTACGGCTGTGGAGCCTCTACGTGCCCAACGGCCGATCGCTCGGCGACCCGCACTACACCTACAAGCTCGACTGGCTCGCCGCGCTCACCGAGTACACGCGAGCCGAGACATCCGCTCACCCCGACGTGCCGTTCGCCCTCATGGGCGATTTCAACATCGCCCCGTTCGACGTCGACAACGGCGACCCGACCGTCATCGTCGGGCAGACGACCCACGTCTCGCCCGCTGAGCGCGAGGCGTTCTTCGCGCTCGAGCAGGCCGGCGTCACCGACGTCGCCCGCGCCCGGGTGCCCGAGGGCCTGTTCACCTACTGGGACTACAAGCAGCTGCGGTTCCCGCGCAACGAGGGCATGCGCATCGACTTCATCCTCGGCTCCACGGCGTTCGCCGACGCGGTGACCGACGCGTCGATCCACCGCAACGAGCGCAAGGGCGTCGCGCCGAGCGATCACGTGCCGGTGCTCGTCGACCTCGCCCTCGGCGACGACGACGCCGACCTGCCGATGATCTTCGGGTGACGCGGCGGTCGTTCATCCGATCGGGCTACCCTCGAAAGGGTGACGACCACTCCTGAGCCTGCGACCGTCGACGCCTTCACCGGTGTCGTGTTCGGTGGCCGCTACCGCATCGACGGCCTCATCGGCCGCGGCGGCATGGCGTCGGTGTACCGCGGCACCGACACCGCGCTCGGGCGTGCCGTCGCCGTGAAGGTGTTCGCCGAGACGGCCGAGGGCATCGACGACGTCGCCCGGCGCCGATCAGAGGTGGCGCTGCTCGCGAGCGTCGAGCACCGCGCGCTCGTGCGGCTCTACGACGCCGCCCACGACGACCCGACCGGCCGCGAGTACCTCGTCATGGAACTCGTCGACGGTCGCGACCTGCGCGAGACCCTGCGATCGGGCCCGCTCGGCGCCGCCGACGCCGCCGGCATCGCGGCCGACATCGGTGAGGCGCTGCACGTGATCCACGCGCGCGGCATCGTGCACCGCGACGTGAAGCCCGCGAACGTGCTGCTCGAGCCGGCGCACCTGCCCACGCGCACCTGGAACGCGAAGCTCGCCGACTTCGGCATCGCGCGACTCATCGACGACACGCGCATCACCCGCACGGGCCTGCTCATCGGAACGCCCGGCTTCCTCAGCCCCGAGCAGGTGAGCGGCGAGGCCGCGGGCAGCGCGACCGACGTCTACGCACTCGGCTACTGGTCGTGCTCGAGGCCCGCACGGGCCGGCCCGCGTTCCCGGGGTCCGCCGGAGAGGCGACGAGTGCGCGCCTGGTGCGCGACCCCGACGTTCCCGACTCGCTCGGGCGCGGGTGGGTCGACCTGCTGCGCGCGATGACCGCGCGCGACCCCGCTGCGCGGCCGACGGCGCTCGAGGTCGCGGTCGCTGCCGCGAAGCTCGACCACGGGTCATCCGCACCCTTCGCGGGCGCGGCGAGCGGCTCGAGCGGCGCAGGCGGGCATGACGGCTGCCGACTCGCCGACGCCGAGATCGCCGACGCCGCCACGGTCGCCGTGGACGCGCCCGACGACGGCACGGCGCCGACCCGGCGGCTGCACGACGCCCGCATCGGCCGCCGCGTTCGCCACCGCTCAGACGACACCCGAGCCGATCCCGACCGCCGAACCCGGGTCATGACGGCACCCGACGCTGCTGCTGCGTCGCACGGCGTCGCCGAAGCCGAGCCGGCGTCGACGCCGGCGAAGCCGAGGGCCGCTCGTCGCGACCCTCGTCATCGTCGCGGCCGTCGTGATCGCCGGCGTGCTGCTCCTTCCCGGGCTCATCGCCGGGCTGACCCCCGAGCCCGACGGCGCCCGAACCCCTGCCCACGCTTCCCGCGGAGCTCGGCCAGCTCGGCGAGCACCTGCAACAACTCGATGAGGCGGTGACCCCGTGATGCGACGTCGAATCACCCTGGCAGCTGCGGCCGTGTCGGCCGCGCTCGCGCTCGGCCTGGGCGGCTGCGCGGCGCAGCCCTCGCCGGCGGAAGACCTGCACGCCTCGGTCGTGCAGATCGCCCAGCGCGCGAGCGTCGAGGACTTCACCGGGGCGATGGCCGAGCTGCTGCTGCTCGAGCGCGCGGTCGACGCCGCGGTCGCCGAAGGCGAGCTCGACGACGCCCGCGAGGCCGAGATCCGCGCGGCGATCGAACTGGTGCGCGCCGATCTCACCGCTGCGGCCACGCCGACCCCGACGCCGACTCCCACGCCGACCGAGGCCGACACCGGCGACGACGACGACAACAGCGGCCCCGGCAACAGCGGCAACGGGCAAGCGACAAGGGCAAGAAGGACAAGGGCGAGCGGCAACGACGACGACTGAGGCTCAGGCGTCGTCGGGCGATCGGCGCGTACGAGCCGCCGAGACGACGTGCCACCGTCACTGGCGGGCGTGGGCGACCCGCGACGTGACGGCGCCGCCGCCAGCAACTCGCGGGGCTCGCCTTTAGCAATTCGCGGGGCCCGCGTCAACCCCTTTGTGGCTTGTGCGTTCGCGAGCGTATTTTCGCCCTAAACCGGTTTAGGAACCGGATCCACCTCAGGGCGGAGGGACATGGTCGACGCGATGGAGCGATCCGACGGCGCGGGCACGGCGAACGCCGCCCAGGCCGGACGACCGACGATCGCCGACGTCGCGGCGCAGGCGGGGGTCAGCAAGGGCCTCGTCTCCTTCGCGCTCAACGACCGGCCCGGCGTGAGCGCCGACACGCGCGATCGCATCCTCGCGGTGGCCGAGGAGCTCGGCTGGCGCCCGAGCGTACGGGCGCGCTCGCTCAGCGTCGATCGCTCGTTCGCGCTCGGCCTCGTGATCGGGCGCAGTCCCGACGTGATCGCCGCCGACCCCTTCTTCCACGCCTTCATCGCCGGCGTCGAGAGCGAGTTCTCGATGTCGGGACAGGTGCTCGTGCTCGCGGCGGCGACCCCCGGCCGCGCCGAGGCCGAGACCTATCGCGGGCTCGCCGCCGACAAGCGCGTCGACGGCGTCATCCTCACCGACCTCAGGTCCGGCGACGAGCGCATCCCGCTCGTCGCGGAGCTCGGCCTCGCCGCCGTGACCCTCGGGCGCCCCGACCGGCTCTCCCCGTTCCCGGCCGTGTCGGTCGACGACGGTGCGGGCATCCGCACGGCGGTCGAGCACCTCGTCTCCCTCGGGCACCGTCGCATCGCGCACGTGGCGGGCCCGTCGGCCATGCTCCACGGCCACCGCCGCGCGATCGCGTTCGAGGCCGCGATGCGCGACGCCGGGCTCGACGACCCCATCGTCGTGTCGACCGACTTCAGCGCGAGCGACGGCGCTCGTGCCACGCGCGAGCTCCTCGGACGCCCCGATCGGCCCACCGCGATCGTCTACTCCAACGACCACATGGCGATCGCCGGGCTGGCGGTCGCGCGCCGTGCGGGCATCGCCGTGCCCGACGATCTGTCGATCACCGGCTTCGACAACACCGAGCTCGCCGACCACGTCTTCCCGTCGCTCACCTCGGTGGCGACGGATGCCGCGACCTGGGGCGCGCTCGCGGCCCGAACGCTGCTCGCATCGATCGCGGGCCGACACGCCCGCCGACGTCGAGCTCGACGCACCGCGACTCGTGGTCAGGGAGTCGACGGCCGCACCACCGAACTGACAGCACAACGCGGCGACCCGCCGCACCCGGAAAGGAACGATCATGCGACGACGCATCATCACGACGACCGCGCTCGGGGCGATCGGCCTCCTCGCGCTCTCCGCCTGCAGTGCCGGCGGCGACGACGGAGGCAGCGAGAGCCGCGGCGACATCACGATCTGGTACTCGAACAACGAGGCCGAGATCGAGTGGGGCAAGCAGATGGTCGAGGCGTGGAACGCCGACCACCCCGACGAGCAGATCAAGGCGCAGGAGATCCCTGCCGGCGACTCGAGCGAGGAGACCATCGGCGCCGCGATCACCGCGGGCAACGCCCCGTGCCTCGTCTACAACACGTCACCGGCCGCCGTGCCGGGGTTCCAGAAGCAGGGCGGCCTCGTGAACCTGTCGCAGTTCGACGACGGCGACGACTACATCACCGGGCGCTCGGGCGACGTCGCCGACCAGTACCGATCGAGCGACGGCGACTTCTACCAGATGCCGTGGAAGTCGAACCCCGTGATGATCTTCTACAACAAGGACATGTTCGCGCAGGCCGGCCTCGACGCCGAGAACCCGCCGCTGGCCACGTACGACGAGTTCCTCGAGACCTCGCGCGACGCTCGTGTCGATCCGGTGCCGCGAAGTACGCGATCTGGCCCGCGCCGACCAGCGAGTTCTTCCAGAGCTGGTTCGACTTCTACCCGCTCTACGCGGCGCAGTCGGGCGGCACGCAGCTGCTCGAGGACGGCACGGCCACGTTCAACGACGAGAACGGCGAGGCGGTCGCCGACTTCTGGGCGACGATCTACGCCGAGGGCCTCGCGGGCAACGAGGCCTACAACGGCGACGCGTTCGCCGACCAGCAGTCGGCGATGTCGATCGTGGGGCCGTGGGCGATCGCGGTCTACGGCGACAGCGTCAACTGGGGCTCGGTGCCGGTGCCGACGCAGGACGGCATGGACCCGTCGGAGGTGTACACCTTCAGCGACGCGAAGAACATCGGCATGTTCACGGCGTGCGACAACCAGGCCACGGCCTGGGACGTGCTGAAGTTCTCGACGAGCGAGGAGCAGGACGGCGCCTGGCTCGAGGCGACCGGCCAGATGCCGCTGCGCCAGGACCTCACGGGCACCTACCCCGACTACTTCGAGGCGAACCCGGCCTATGAGCAGTTCGGCGACCAGACCTCCCGCACCGTCGAGGTGCCGAACGTGCCGAACTCGGTCGAGATCTGGCAGGAGTTCCGTGACGGCTACTCCAAGGCCGTGATCTTCGGCGAGGAGGAGGTCTCGACCTTCCTCGAGGATGCGGCCGACAAGGCCGACTCGCTCGCCGCCGAGGACTGAGGAGGCCCCAGATGACCACGGTCGGAGCCGCACCCGGCGTGACGACGCGCGCCGGGGCGGCGGGCGAACCGCCGCCGAAGCGGCGACGCCGGTGGCTCGGCGAGAACCCGCTCGGACTCCTGTTCAGCGCGCCGTACCTCATCTTCGTGCTCGTCGTCTTCGCGTACCCGATCGTCTTCGCGGTGTGGATGTCGTTCCAGGACTACTTCTTCGCGGCGCCCGGCGCCGTCGTCGATCGTCCGTTCGTCGGCTTCGACAACTACATCGCGGTGCTCGCAGGACCCGAAGGTCTGGCAGTCGTTCGGCAATGTCGGCATCTTCCTGCTGATCAACGTGCCGCTCACGGTGGTGCTCTCGCTGCTGCTCGCCTACGGGCTGAACACGATCATCCACGCCGGCATCTTCTTCCGCGTGAGCTACTACGTGCCGTACGTCACCGCGTCGGTGGCCGTCGTGGCCGTCTGGCTGTTCCTCTTCAGCCGCGACGGGCTCGTGAACCAGGTGCTCGGCCCGCTCGCGCCCGATCCGTCGTGGCTCGTCAACTCGGCGCTCGCCATGCCGACGATCGCGCTCTTCGTCACGTGGAAGGGCATGGCGTTCTACATCCTGCTCTACCTGGCGGCGCTGCAGAACGTGCTCGAAGGAGCTCTACGAGGCGGCATCCGTCGACGGGGCCGGCAGCGTGCGCAGGTTCTTCTCGGTCACCGTGCCCGGCGTCCGGCCGGCGACCTTCCTCGTGCTGCTGCTCGCCACGATCACGGGGGCGAACCTGTTCACCGAGCCCTACCTCCTCACCGGCGGCGGCGGCCCGAACGGCGCCTCCTCGTCGCCCGTGCTGCTCATGTACCAGAAGGGCATCGAGCAGGGCAATCCCGATGTCGCGGCGGCGATCGGCGTCATCCTGATCATCCTCGTGCTGGTGATCGCCTGGATCCAGCGCACGTTCGTGGGAAAGGAAGACTGATGTCCATCCTGATCTCCCGTGCCGACGGACACCGTCGCCGTGGTGACCGAACGTCGCGCCTCACGCCGCTCGCGGACTCCGAACGCCGCGGGCCGCGGGCGCAAGGCGCTGCTCTACGTCGTGCTCGCGCTCGGCGCCTTCGTGTTCCTCTTCCCCTTCTACTACATGGTCGTCGGCTCGCTGCAGACGAAGGTCGACCCCTCGGTGGCGGGCGCGTTCCCCAACCCGGCGAACCTCACGGTCGACAACTACGTCGCCATCAACGAGCGCATCAACCTGGCTGCAGGGGCTCGCTCAACTCGGGCATCTTCGCGGGCGGCGTGCTCCTCGGCACGATCGTCTTCGGCGTGCTCGCCGGCTACGCCCTCGCGATCCTGCACTGGCGCGGGCGCGGGGTCGTCTTCGCGCTCGCCCTGCTCGTGCAGGTCGTGCCGTTCCAGCTCCTCATGATCCCGCTCTACGTGATGATCGCCCGCGACTTCGGGCTCGCCGACACGTACTCGGGATGATCCTGCCGTTCTTCATCAACTCGACGGCCGTGATCATCTTCCGCCAGTACTTCGTGCAGCTGCCGAAGGAGCTCTGGGAGGCCGCCCGCATCGACGGCGCGGGCGAGCTGCGCGTGCTGTGGAGCGTGGCCCTGCCGCTCGTGCGTCCGGCGGTGCTCACGACGATCATCCTCACGTTCATCGGCCCGTGGAACGAGTTCCTGTGGCCGTTCCTGATCACGAAGGAGGCGGCGCTGCAGCCGCTCGCGGTGTCGCTCGCCAACTTCATCTCGAACATCGCCGCGTCGGTCCCGAACCCGTTCGGGGCGATGATGGCCGGCGCCGTGGTGCTCGCCATCCCGGCGATCGTGCTGTTCCTGTTCTTCCAGCGGTACTTCGTCTCGACCGACCTCGGCTCCAGCGTGAAGGGATGACCAATGGATGCCACGACCGTGCCCTATTCGCTGACGCGGGTCGGCGTCGTCATGACGCCGACGCCCGGCGACCCGATGGAGGCCGAGGGGGTGCTGAATCCCGGCTCGGGCCGCGCGCCTGACGGGACGCTCTACCTGCTGCCCCGGCTCGTCGCCGAGGGCAACGTCTCGCGCGTCGGCCTCGCGCGCGTCGTCGTCGACGACGGCGTGCCGGTCGGCGTGGAGCGCGAGGGCGTCGTGCTCGAGCCCGACCGCGGCTGGGAGCGCGGTGTCGGCAATGCCGGCGTCGAGGACCCGCGCACCACGTGGATCGAGGTGCTCGGGCTGCACGTGATGACCTACGTCGCGTACGGGCCGCTCGGCCCGCGCACCGCGATCGCGGTCTCGCGCGACCTCCGGGAATGGCGGCGGCTCGGGCCGGCGCTGTTCGCCTACGACGACGCGCTCGACATGGACCTCAACCTCTTCCACAACAAGGACACGACGTTCTTCCCCGAGCCGGTGACGCGCCCGACGGCACCCCGAGCCTCGCGGTGCTGCACCGCCCCATGTGGGACCTCGGCGAGACGAAGCCCGGGCAGGGCGTTCGCGTCCCGGCGGGCGTCACCGACACGCGCCAGTCGATCTGGATCAGCTACGTGCCCGCTCGATGCAGTCGCTCGACGACGTCTCGGCGATCACGCTCTGGCGCCAGCACCGATTCGTCGCCGGTCCCGAGTTCGCCTTCGAGGAGTTGAAGATCGGCGGCGGTCCGCCGCCGCTGCGGGTGCCCGAGGGCTGGCTGCTGCTGCACCACGGCGTGACCGGCGTGCTCGAGAGCGCGTTCGCCCAGCAGCAGCACGTGAACTACGCGGCCGGCGCGATGATCCTCGACGCCGACGACCCGAGCACGGTGCTGGCGCGCACCGCCGAGCCGCTGCTCGCTCCCGAGACCGAGGAGGAGCGCAGCGGCATCGTGCCGAACGTCGTCTTCCCGACGGCGATCGAGCAGATCGACGGCACGCACTACGTCTTCTATGGAATGGCCGACTCGAAGATCGGGGCCGCACGCCTCGACCGCACCGGAGGAGGAGCGGGATGACCAGGACACGTCTGACGGCATGGGCGGCGGCGTTCGCCGCTCGCCGTGGGATCGATCGGCGGGGTGGCACCGGCCGTCGCCGCCGAGCCGGGCGCGCTGGCGGCATCACCGCCGCTCACGAACCTCGCGCACCTCGACTTCCTCATGGACACGGCGTCACCGGCGGAGGTGCCGGGGCACACGACCTACCGGCTCGCCGAGGAGCCCGACCTGTGCATGCCGTGGACCTACGCCGATGCGCGACCCGGCGGCACGTTCGAGCGGGTCGGCGGTGGCAGTCCGGTCGATCCGGTCACCGGACACTGGAAGCAGGGCGCGTACAACGCCGACGACATCGCGCGCGCGGCGGTCGTCTACCTGCGGCACTGGCAGCTGACGGATGACGCGACCAGTCGCAGACCGCCTACGAGCTCCTGCGCTCGCTGGCCTACTTCCAGACCGCCGACGGCCCGAACGCGGGCAACGTGGTGCTGTGGATGCAGCCCGACGGCGAGCTCAACCCGAGCCCCGTGATCGTCGAGCTGCCCGACCCGTCGGACTCGGGCCCGAGCTACTGGCTCGCCCGCGCGCTCTGGGCGTTCGGTGAGGGCTACGCGGCCTTCGCCGCCGACGGCACCGACCCGGCGTTCACGGCCTTCCTCGGCGAGCGGATGTCGCTCGCCCGCGCCGCGGTCGACCGGCAGGTGCTGACGCGGTACGGCGAGTTCGGGACGTCCGACGGCATGCGGGTGCCGCTCTGGCTGATCGTCGACGGCGCGGATGCGAGCGCCGAGGCGGTGCTCGGGCTTCGCGGCCTACACGCGAGGCGGCTCCCGATGACGCGGCGGCCGCGGAGTCGCTCGCGCAAGCTCGCCGAGGGGATCGCGCTGATGTCGGCCGGCGACGTGGACTCCTGGCCGTACGGCGCGGTCCTGCCGTGGGCGAAGTCGCGGTCGATGTGGCACGCCTGGGGTTCGCAGATGCCGGCGGCGCTCGCCGTGGCATCCGAGGTGCTCGGCGACGGGTCGCTGCTCGAACCCGCGGTGCTCGATTCGTCGTCGTTCACGCCGACGCTCCTCACGGCCGGCGGTCCCGACAACGGATGGTTCCCGACCCCGGCCGACCGGGTGCAGATCGCGTACGGCGCCGACTCGCGCGTGCAGTCGCTGCTCGCCGTCGCCGACGCTCGGGATCGACCGGATTCGCCGAGCTCGCAGCCATCCAGGCCGCGTGGTTCTTCGGCGCCAACCGGGCGGGCGAGGCGATGTACGACCCCGCCACGGGCGTGACGTTCGACGGCATCCAGCCCGACGGATCGATCAACCGCAACAGCGGCGCCGAGAGCACCATCCACGGCCTGCTGACCATGCTGGCGCTCGACGCCCGACCCGCACTGGCCGAGCGCGCGACCTCCGTGACCGACATCGTGTCGCCGGCACGGCCTCACCACGGTCGAGGCCGAGGCCGCCGTTTCGACGACCGGCGCGGTCGTCGATACCGGCCTCCGCCTGGACGGAGGAGTCGCTGTACTCCGGTTCGACCCTCGTGCTCGACCGCGGCGAGACCGCGACGTGGAACCTCGGCACCGACACGGTCGACCGCTCGGTCGAGCCGGTGGCGTGGATCCCAGAGGACGGCTCGGGCCGGTCGATCTGGCGCAGCGACGGCACGGGCGCCGGGTCGCTCGACGGCCGGGGCGAGCCGCAGGGCATCAGCCCGGTGCCGGGCGTGCTGCTGCCGCGCGATCTCCAGGTCGACGTCGACGCGTCGGAGTCGCAGCTGACAGCGCGGGTCGTGAAGGACGACCTCACGCTCGATGCGCTCATCGTGCGCCCGGTCGTCTCGCGCCTCGAACTCGCGGGCGATGGCGGCGCGACCGAGCTCGTGCACTCGTCGGCGCAGTCGCCGCAGCGCGTGGCCGTCGGCTTCGACGGGCGCAGCGCGATCGCGCGGATCTACGGCCCCGACGGGAGCCTGCTCACCGAAGTCGAGGTCAGCGGGTCGGCGACGGTCCGGATTCCGTCGGGCGGCTTCGCCGTCGTCTCCACCGTCGAGGCGGGGTGACGCGCTCCGGACTGCGTATTCTCGAGGGATGCCACGCCTCACGACCCCGGGTGCCGATCTGTACTACGAGTCGAGCGGGCAGGCGTCGGCACCCGCGCTGCTGCTCATTCCGGCGGGCATCGCGACGCTGCGCATGTGGGACGAGCAGGTCGCCGATCTCGCGCGTGACCACTTCGTGGTGACCTACGACCCGCGCGGGTTCGGCGCCACCAGCCACGACCCCGCGGTGCCGTTCGCGAACCGCCGCGACGCGATCGCGGTGCTCGACCACCTCGGCGTCGCTCGCGCGACGGTGGTGGGCGCGAGCCGTGGCGGCACCATCGCGCTCGACGTCGCACTCGATGCTCCCGACCGGGTGGCCGGGGTCGTCACGGTCGGGTCGGGCCCGAGCGGCCATCCCGATGTGCCCCTCACCGACGCCGAGCAGCGACTCGTCGACGAGATCGACGCGATCGACCCGACGGTCGAGGCCGCTCGGCTCGTTCGCCTCGAGACGGTGCTCTGGGCGGTCGGTCCGTCGCGATCCGAGTCGGAGCTCGACCCGCGATTCGTGCGACGTGCACACGAGCTGAACTCGCCGAACATCGCGCACGCCGCCGACGACGGCACGATGCTCCCGCTCGAACCGCCGGCCTTCGGCCGGCTGCGCGACATCCGTTCGCCGGCGCTCGTCATGGTCGGCGACCACGACCTGAGCGAGGTGCTCGCGCAGTACGACCACCTGGTCGAGCACCTGCCCGACGTGACGGGATTCCGCTTCCCCGACGCGGCGCACCTGCCGAGCGTCGAACGACCCGCAGCAGTTCCTGCAGGCGCTGCGCGACTGGCTCGGCGAGCGCGGGCTCTGACGCAGACGCGTCAGCCTCGGCCGGTGAACCGCTCCATCGTGCGGTAGACGCCGAACCCGTCGCCGACGATGCGGTCGAACACCCGGGTCGGCAGCAGGCCGCGCAGCGCGCGCGAGAGCCCGACGCTCCACGGCAGCTGCACGAGCGGCCGCCCGGCGAGCATCGCCCGCCACACCTTGTCGACGACGTACTCGGGCTCGAGGATCGGCGCGAGCACCGGCCCGCGCGCACCCGCGAACATGCCGGTGGAGATGTAGCTGGGGGTCACGGTCGTGACCTTCACGTTGCCGTGGTCGGCCTGCTCGAGCTCGAGGCGCAGCGAGTCGCTCCAGCCGATGAGCGCGGCCTTCGACGCGGCGTAGACCGCCATGCGCGGGTTGGCGAGCGTGCCGGCCGCCGAGGCGATGTTCACGATGCGCGCCTCGCGGTAGGCGTTCGCGATCATGCCGGGCAGGAACTCGCGGGTGATGTACATCGGCGCGAGGGCGTTGACCTGCATCGTGGGGCGGGTGTCGTCGCCGTTGTCGGTCGACCAGAAGTACCGGTTGCCGCGCACGATGCCGGCGTTGTTGATGAGCACGTCGGGATTGCCCAGGTCTTTGCGCACCTTCTGCGCGGTCTTGGCGATGGCGCCGAGGTCGCTCACGTCGACGACGTACGACGAGATGCGGGTGCGCCCCTGCGAGATCGCCCCGAGCGCGTCGGCGGTGCGCGCGAGCGCGGTCGTGTCGCGATCCCAGAGCGTGACGGATGCCGCGTGCTCGGCCACCGCGCGTTCGGCGTACATGCGCCCCATGCCGCCGGCAGCCCCCGTGATGAGCACTCTCGCGCCGCGCACCGTTCTCGTCATCCCTCCATCTTCGCGCACGCGGCATCCACGATCCGCATGCACGCTGCGGCCGCAGCTCACCCGCGCGCAACGCCGCCTGATCGGGCGGTGGCGGCCCGCCGGTTCAGCAGGCCCACTTCCCGCTCGTTCGAGGTCATCCCGGCGGCGCGTTCGAACTCGATCGCGGCCTCCTCGTTCCGGCCGAGCCGAAGGTACAGGTCGCCGCGAACGGCCGGCACGAGGTGATAGCCGCGGAGCGATTCCAATCCGGCGAGTTGTTCGAGCAGCTCGAGCCCTGCCGCGGGCCCGTAGGCCCGGCCGAGCGCGACAGCGCGATTCACCTCGACCACGGGCGACCCCGTGAGGCGCGCCAGTTGCTCGTACAGGTCGGCGACACGTCGGCCAGTCGGTGTCGTCGACGGATGCCGCACGCGCGTGCTCGGCGGCGATGGCGGCTTGCAGCACATACGGGCCGCGCGCGGCGTCGGAGCCCGACGCGGCCACGAGCGCGTCAGCTCGGGCGAGGGCTTCGAGCCCACGGCCGATGCGCGAGGCATCCCACCGCCCGCGGTCCTGGTCGTCGAGGAGGATCGGCTCACCGTCGGCCCCGGCGCGTGCGGCGAGCCTCGAGGACTGCAGCTCCATGAGCGCCGAGAGCCCGTGCACCTCGGCGTCGTCGGGCACGAGCGCCGTGAGGATGCGGCCGAGCCGCACCGCCTCGTCGCAGAGCTGCGGTCGCATCCAGTCGGCGCCCTCGGTTGCGGAATAGCCCTCGTTGAAGAGCAGGTAGACGACGCCGAGCACCGTCGTCAGGCGCTCGGCGCGCTCGGCGCCGCTCGGCTCCTCGATCGCAGCGCCGGCCTCGGTCAGGGTGCGCTTGGCCCGCGAGATGCGCTGCGCGATCGTGGCCTCGGGTGCCAGGTGGGCCCGCGCGATCTCACGCGTCGAGAGTCCGGCGACGAGCTTGAGGGTGAGGGTGCTCTGCGCTTCGGTGGTGAGCGCGGGGTGGCAGCAGATGAACATGAGCCGCAGCACGTCGTCCTCGACGTGGTCGATGCCCGCACCGGGGTCGTCGTCGACGGTCTCGGCCAGGTCGTGGGCGATCATCGCGGCGGCCCGGTCGTGCTTGGCGCGCTCGCGGAACGCGTCGATCGCGCGGCGCTTCGCGGTGGTCATCAGCCAGGCACCCGGATTCTCGGGGATCCCCGAGGCGGGCCACTGCGCGAGTGCGGCGACGACCGCGTCCTGCGCGACGTCTTCGGCGAGCGCGACGTCGCGCACGATGCGCACGAGTGCGGCGATGAGCCGCGTCGACTCCAGTCGCCAGACCGCCTCGATCGCGGCGCGTGTGGTCTCGTCTCCCACGGAAGCGATCCGACCACACGCGCCGCCGACGACGCAAGCGGGTCGGAGGAGCTAGAACTCCGCGATCTGGCGGATCTCGACGCTGCCCTCCCACTCGGGCCAGTGATCCTTGTGGATCTGCATGAGCCGCCGCCCGAGTTCGAGTGCCTCCTCGCGCGAGCGGACCTCGATGACGGCATAGCCGCCGACGAGCTCCTTCGCCTCGGTGAACGGCCCGTCGACGGCCTTGATGTTCCCGTCGACGAGCGAGACGATCGCACCGGCCGCGCTCGGCAGCAGACCTTCGCTGTCGATGAGCACGCCGTTCGCCCGGCCCCATCGGTCGTACTCGGCCATCGCCTCGTAGACCGCGGGCGGGGCCTCGCCGTTCGACTCGCTGGACTTGATCAGGCACATGTATCGCATGGGATCCCTCCTCGATGAGGCGTGCTCAGTCGGCTCGCCTTCACGATAGCGTCGGCGGCTCTCGCCGGTTCTCGACATCGGTCGCCGAGAAATTCTTCGCGAGATGTCGAGAACGGATGCCCCACCGCGACGACCTGGTGAGCGACCGAGTTCGACGGTCGCACCGAAGGAAGGACACGACGATGACCACCACAACGCACACGGCGACGGATGCCTCGCGCCGGATCGCCCACGCCGACGACCGCGCCGCCCGGGCCCTCGTGACCGCCGGCGCGATCGCCGGACCCGTCTTCGTGCTCACCGCGGGCGTGCAGTCGGTGAGCCGTGACGGATTCGACCTCACGCGGCAACCGATCAGCCTGCTCTCGCTCGGCGATGCCGGCTGGGTGCAGATCACGAACTTCATCCTCGCCGGGGTGCTCATGCTCGGCTTCGCCGTCGGCGCGGCGCGCGCGTTGCGCGGCGGGCCGTCGCGCCGGTGGGCACCGTGGCTCTTCGGCGTCTTCGGCATCGGGCTCATGATCGGCGGTGCCTTCACCGCGGATCCGGCGCTCGGCTTCCCGGCCGGCGCGCCCGAGGGCATTCCCGAGACGATGAGCCTCCATGCGATGGTGCACGCGATCGCCCCGCCGCTCGCGTTCACCGCCCTCGTCATCGGGATGTTCGTGGTCGCGCACCGGCTCGCATGGGAGGGCCGGCGCGGCGCCGCGGTGTGGACTCGAGTCGCGGCGGTCGTGTGCTTCGCGCTCTCGGTTCCGGTGGGTCCCGGCTTCAGCGTGCGTCTCTTCCTGGCCGTTGCGCTCGGCTTCGGGTGGATCACCGCCTACGCCGTCTCGCTGCTCCGACGGCCGACCATCGCGTAGTTCAGCGGGGCATCCGTCTGCGAACCCGTTCGGCTCGACGATGCGGATGCCCCGTATGCGAGCATGGGCGCATGCCGAACGCCGACATCCGATTGGTGCCGAAGAACGACGCGCAGCTCGAGCGCTGGCTCGTCGAGTCGATGGCCGAGTACGAGAAGGCCCGCATCGCGGCGGGCGACACCCCCGAGCAGGCGGCCGCGGCGCGCAAGGAGTCCGAGGCGCGGTTCTTCCCCGACCGGCGGCCCGCCGCGGGCCAGCTCGTCTTCACGGTGCTCGCCGACGGCGACGACGCGGGCTGGCTGTGGATCGGCCCCTGGAAGGACACCGACGGCGACGGCGGTGACGGCGACCCGTGGTGGGTGTGGGACATCCGCGTGCACGACGCCTTCCAGCGCCGCGGAATCGGCCGCGCGACGATGCTCGAGGCCGAGCGCATCGCCCATGAGCACGGTGCCGCGTCGCTCGGGCTCAACGTGTTCGCCAACAACGTGCCGGCGATCAGGCTCTACGAGAGCCTCGGGTACCTCACGACCTCGCTGCACATGTTCAAGGACGTCTGACCCTCCGGTCGTCCACGCGGCTCGGCGTTGCCGGGAGTCGCATCACCTCGCCGTCGCCACTGTTACGTCGCGGGTCGTCGCCGCTTACCGCCGCGCAGCACCTCGGTTAGTTTCGGGACATTCCCCAGTCCCGTCCGCGAGGAGCAGTGATGGCCACGACATCCGCACGCAGTGAACCGACCGCCCCGGTCGGTTGCGCGCGCCGCGGGCGACGTGGTGTCGGCGGCGCCGATCTCGTTCCACGGCGTCGGGCGCACGTTCGGCACGGGCGACGCGGCACGGCCCGTGCTGCGCGACATCGACCTCGAGGTCGCCGCCGGCGAGATCGTCGCGATCCTCGGGCCGAGCGGCTGCGGCAAGTCGACGCTGCTGCGCATCGCGGGCGGCCTCGACCGGCCCTCCGACGGTGTCGTCGCGATCGACGGCAGCGTGGTCGCACCCTTCGACGCCCGCTCGGCGGTCGGGTTCCAGGAGCCGCGGCTGCTGCCCTGGCGCACGATCGCCGGCAACATCGCCCTCGGCCTGCCGCGCGGCACGGCCCGCGACGCCGGTCGCGCGCACGTCGCCGCGCCTGCTCGAGCTCGTCGGGCTCGCCGACTTCGCCGAGCACCGGCCGCGCGAGGTCTCGGGCGGCATGGCGCAGCGCACCTCGCTGGCCCGCGCGCTCGCCCGCAACCCCGCGGTGCTGCTGCTCGACGAGCCGTTCGGCGCGCTCGACGCCCTGACCCGGCTGAAGATGCAGGACCTGCTGCTCGACGTGCACTCGGCCGAGCCCACCACCGTGCTGCTCGTCACGCATGACGTCGACGAGGCGCTGCAGCTCGCCGACCGGGTCATCCTGCTCGGAAACGACGACGACCGGCCCGGCGCTCGCATCCAGCAGACCGTCGTCGTGCCGGGCACCCGCCCGCGCGACCGCGGCTCAGCCGAACTCGCCGAGCTCCGCGGGCGCCTGCTCGACGGGCTCGGCATCGACCGGCACGGGTCCGCCCGCGGCGTGCCGACCACGACGACCATCCCGCACTACCCGTACTGACGGCGCCCCACAGCACCCGCGCCGTACCGCAACCCAGAAGGAGTCACCAATGTCCCGTACCCCGTTCCTCCGATCCGCGCTCGTCGCGGGTGCCGCCGCCGCCGCGCTGCTGCTCTCGGGCTGCGTCGCCGGCGAGGGCCAGGCCTCCGAGCCCGAGCCCGCCGAGTCGGGCGAGGCCGTCTCGCTCGAGGGCCAGACGCTCAACATCGACTTCGCCACGTACAACCCGCTGAGCCTCGTCATCAAGGACCAGGGCTGGCTCGAAGAGGCCGGCCTCGAGGTCACCTGGGTGCAGTCGGCCGGGTCGAACAAGGCCAACGAGGCGCTGCGCGCCGGCGCGATCGACGTCGGCTCCACCGCCGGCTCGGCCGCGCTGCTCGCCCGTTCGAACGGCTCGCCGATCCAGGTCATCGACATCTACTCGCAGCCCGAGTGGGCGGCGCTCGTGGCCCCCGACGGCTCGGCGATCGCCTCGGTCGACGACCTGAAGGGCAAGCAGGTCGCGGTCACCAAGGGCACCGACCCGTACTTCTTCCTGCTGCAGTCGCTCGAGGCCGAGGGCCTCGCGCCCGAAGACATCACGGTGCAGAACCTGCAGCACGCCGACGGCTGGGCGGCCCTGCAGAACGGGTCGGTCGACGCGTGGTCGGGCCTCGACCCGATCATGGCCGGTGCCGAAGAGGCCGGTGCGACGCTGTTCTACCGCAACGTCGACTTCAACAGCTACGGCTTCCTGAACGCCACCGAGTCGTTCATCGCCGAGAAGCCCGAGGTCGCGCAGGCCGTCGTCGACGCCTACGAGACCGCTCGCGCGTGGGCCACCGAGAACCCCGAGGAGACCGCCGCGATCCTCGCCGAGGTCGCCGGGCTCGACACCGCCGTCGCGACGAAGGTCATCGACGAGCGCACCAACCTCGACGTCGACAACGTGCCCGGCGACGCGCAGGTCGCGGTGCTCGAGAAGATCGGCCCGATCTTCGTCGAGCTCGGCGACGTCGCGACCCAGCAGCAGGTCGACGAGGCGCTCGCGAGCCTCATCAACGACACGTTCGCCACGCAGGCCGACTCGGCCCGCTTCGAGTCACCGCACCAGCTCCGGGGGTGAGAACCGACACCGCGACGCCGAATATCGCGGTGCGATTGTCGGGAAACGACCCCCGGAGCGGTCTGGAGAGGACGCAGCGCAATGAGCGAGACGGATGCCGCGACCACGGACTCGACGGCCCGCACGGCCGTCGGTCGACCGCGAGTTCGCCGCGCCCGTGACGAAGGACGGGCTCGGCGTCGCCGTGGCCGGTCCGCTCGGCCCGTCGGGCGTCGATCGGCGCGAGGCATCCGGCCCTCCGCCGGCGAGCCGACGACCCGCGTCGACGTCGGGCCGGCGCCGGCTCGTCGACCGCCGCTGGTTCCGCGTGGTCGGCGGGGCGCTCATCCCGGCCGTGCTGCTCATCACCTGGCAGCTCGTGTCGACGAGCGGGCTCGTCCCCGTGTCGATGCTGCCGAGCCCCGAGATGGTGTGGCTCGCCGCGGTCGACCTCGCGCAGCGCGGCCTGCTCGGCCAGTACGTCGCCATCTCGACGCAGCGCGTCTTCATCGGCTTCGCGATCGGCGCCGCGTTCGGCCTCGCCTTCGGCGCGGTCGTCGGGACTCTCGAAGCTCGGCGACATCCTGCTCTCGCCGACGCTCGGCGCGATCCGCGCGGTGCCGTCGCTCGCGTGGGTTCCGCTGCTGATCCTCTGGTTCAAGATCGGCGAGGACTCGAAGATCATCCTCATCGCGATCGGCGCGTTCTTCCCCGTGTACACGATCGTCGCCGCGGCCCTGCGCCACGTCGATCACCAGCTGCTCGAGGCGGGCCGCGCGTTCGGGCTGCGCGGCCTGCCACTGTTCACCACGGTGCAGCTGCCCGCGGTCGTGCCGTCGGTCATCTCGGCGCTGCGCCTCGCGCTCGCGCAGGCGTGGCTGTTCCTCGTCGCCGCCGAGCTCATCGCGAGCTCGATGGGCCTCGGGTTCCTGCTCGTCGACTCGGGCAACAACGGCCGCATCGACCGCATCTTCCTCGCGATCATCCTGCTCGCGGTGCTCGGCAAGCTCACCGACTCGCTCGTCGGGCTCTTCGAGCGCTGGGCGGTCAAGCGATGGGCGTGAACGCCGTGGCCGTCGACGGCACCCGGCACCGGCACCGGCCCGGCGATCACGACCCTCGCGCACGAGTCGCGAACCTACCCGCCCGACCCCGCCTTCGCGGCGACCGCCAACGCCGACGCCGCGTTCGTCGCCGCGGCCGAGGCCGACCCGCTCGCGTTCTGGGCGCGCGAGGCCGAGCGCCTCGATTGGGCCGAGCCGTGGCACACCCTGCACGAGTGGCAGCCGACGGATGCCTCGGCCACGACGATCCCCCGGGCCACGTGGTTCGCGGGCGGGCGCCTGAACGTCGCCGTCAACTGCGTCGACCGGCACGTCGCGGCGGGCCGTGGCGACCAGGTGGCGTTCCACTTCGAGGGCGAACGCGGCGACCGCCGCTCGCTCACCTACGCCGAGCTCGAGCGCGAGGTGGCGCGCGCGGCGAACGCGCTCACCGCCCTCGGCATCGGCCAGGGCGACCGCGTCGTCGTCTACCTGCCGGTGCTGCTCGAGACGATCATCGCCACGCTCGCGATCGCGCGGCTCGGCGCCATCCACTCGCTCGTGTTCGGCGGGTTCTCGGCCGAGGCGCTGCGGTTCCGCGTCGAGGACACCGGAGCGAAGCTGCTCATCACGAGCGACGGGCAGTTCCGTCGCGGCACGGCCGTCGCGGTGAAGGCCGCGGCCGACGAGGCCGTCGCCGGGCTCGACCACGTCGAGCACGTGCTCGTCGTGCGCCGCACCGGCGACGAGACACCCGGCATTCCCTGGACCCCGGGCCGCGACGTGTGGTGGCACGAGGCCGTCGGCGGGGCATCCGATCATCACGACGCCGAGTTCTTCGACGCCGAGACGCCGCTCTTCATCATCTACACGTCGGGCACGACCGGCCGGCCGAAGGGGCTCGTGCACACGAGCGGCGGGTACCTCACGCACGCGGCGAGCACCTTCCGCTCGGTGTTCGACGCGAAGCCCGACACCGACGTGTACTGGTGCACCGCCGACCTCGCGTGGGTGACCGCGCACTCGTACGTGCTCTACGGGCCGCTGCTGAACGGCGTGACGAGCGTCATCTACGAGGGCACGCCGAACACCCCGCACCCCGGCCGGCACTTCGAGGTCATCGAGCGCTACGGCGTGACGACCTACTACACGGCGCCGACGCTGATCCGCTCGTTCATGAGCTGGTTCCCCGACGGGCGTGCCCGCCGAGTACGACCGCTCGACGATCCGCCTGCTCGGATCGGTCGGCGAGGCGATCAACCCCGCCGCGTGGGAGTGGTTCCGCGACGAGCTCGGCGCCGGCCGCGCACCCGATCGTCGACACCTGGTGGCAGTCCGAGACGGGTGCCGCGGTCATGGCGCCGCTGCCCGGACTCTCGACCCTGAAGCCCGGCTCCGTCGCTGCGGGCGCTGCCCGGGCTCACGACCCGCGTCGTCGACGAGCACGGCGACGACGTCGCCCGCGGCGAGGGCGGCTACCTCGTGATCGACGGCACCGTGGCCGGGCATGGCCCGCACCGTGTGGGGCGACCCCGAGCGGTACCGCGACTCGTACTGGGCGCGGTTCGCGCACCGCGGCTCGTTCTTCTCGGGCGACGGCGCGAAGGTCGACGCCGACGGCGACATCTGGCTGCTCGGACGCGTCGACGACGTCATCAACGTGTCGGGCCACCGGCTCTCGACGATCGAGATCGAGTCGGCGCTCGTCGCCCACCCCGACGTCGCCGAGGCCGGCGTCGTCGGCGTGACCGATGGCACGACGGGCGAGGCGATCGCCGCGTTCGTGGTCACCGGCGACGGCGTCGAAGGGCGAGCGGATGCCTCGGCCGAGGCCGCCGCTCGAGCACTGCGCGCTGCGCGCCCACGTGACGACCGCGATCGGGCCGATCGCGAAGCCCCGCGACATCCTGTTCGTCGCCGAACTGCCGAAGACCCGCTCGGGCAAGATCATGCGGCGCCTGCTCGTCGACCTCGCCGAGGGGCGTGCGCTCGGCGACACGACGTCGCTGCAGGACGGCGAGGTGCCCGCGCGGATCGCCGCGGTGCTCGCCGGCTGACGCGACGCCGCCGCGCCAGACGTCCGCGCGGCTCCGCCTGCGGGCTTCGATCCGACCGGCTCAGTCGGCCAGCGGCACGACCTCGACCCGGTCGCCGGGGCCGGCGATCACGAGCACGCGCCGGCCCGCGACCCCGTCGAGCGCCGGCGACGACAGCCGCAGGCATCGCAGTGGGGCGTCCGATTGCGAACCCGGTTCCGCAGCCGGCTCGGCCACCGCCCGCTGCCAGACGGTGACCGACGCCCGGGTGGCATCGGCGATCGCCCGCTCGAGCGCCGCGACGTCACCCGCGGCCACGAGGAAGACTCGTCCGATGCGCCGTTCGGAGCCCAGCCCCGCGGCGGCGATGATCGCCCGGTCGTGCCGCCAGACGGCGAAGTGGTAGCCGAACACGAGCGCGGCGGCCACCAGCAGGCCGAGCGGACCGCGCACGCGGTCGATCAGGCTCTCGCCGGTGTTCGCGTCGAGTCCGAACTCGAAGACGCGGAAGCCGACCACGAGCAGGGCGACGAGCGCCACGACGGCGCTCACCCCGAAGACGGCGATGAGGTACACCCGTCGGCCGGGGTATGCGATCTCGGCCGCGTCGGTGCGCGCGAGAGGCTTCCAGCTCAGCCACCAGGCGGGGCCGCCGACGACGAGCGCGCTGATGCCGCCGAGCAGCAGCGAACGGGAATCCGACGCCGCGAGCGGGCTGACGAACTCCGCGAGCGCCGCGCTCACGACGACGCCGATGCCCGACGCCGCCCCGACGAGGCCGACCCCGGACATGACCAGCGTGCTCGGGCGGCGAGTGCAGTCACCGATGAGTGGCGACGTGGTGGTGGTAGGTCCAGACGGCTGCGCCGACGAGCGCCGACGCGAGCGCCGTTCCCAGCGGGCGGAGGACTTCGCCGGCCGACTCGCTCGGATCGAAGGCGAGGCGGAGCCCGACCCACAGCGCGGTGCCGAGCCCACCGAGCATCAGCACGGCCCCGCCACCCACGCCGACCACCACGAGCCCGACCGCGGCGAAGCGCGTGTCGCAGGTGCGCCGCGCCCTCGCGGTACCAGTGCCACCACCAGATCAGCCGCGCCGGCCACCGCCCAGATGAGCCCCGTCGACCGTCCCTGCCACCACGGGCCTCCGGCGATCGCGGGTTCGACAGCGCCGCGGATCGCCGTGTCGAACAGCGCGCCGAGGGCGTACACCGCGCCGCCCACGCCGACGATGAGGCCGAAGACGGTCCCGATGACGGCGGGCACCGTGCGCAGCCGCACCGGGCGCTTCACCGGATGCCGCCACATCCACCGATGCCACACCCACACGAGTGCCCAGACCACACCGGTGGCGAACGTGCCCGGCTGCCACCGTTCGTCGACGAGCGCCGTCGCCGTGCCGACCAGTGCCGAGGTCGCCACGATGAGCGACACGGCGTACATGGCCGCGACGTAGAGGCCCCAGGCGAGCGACGTGCGCTCGGACTCGTCACGGAGCCGGCGCCACACCGCCCACCAGAGCACCGCCGCGAGCGGACCGCCGATGAGTGCGAAGGCGAGCGATCGCGCGAGGTCGGCGGTGCCGCCGACGCGAACGCGGAGCCGAAGCCGAGCAGCCGTTCGAGCAGGCCGGCGACGCCGATCGCGGCGATCGTGACGAGCGCGAACAGGATCGTGTAGACGATCAGGCGTCGCACGGTTCCCTGCGCCGAGCCCGCCGGCTCGACCGGTCGGGGCGGCAGGACCTGCCGAGGCATCCATCGCGGTCATCCCTTCACCGACGCCGGGTCGCAGATCGTGAGCGGCCACGGCGCCGACTCGATCAGCCAGCCGTCGCCGTCTCGGACGAGGTCGAACTCGCCCTCCTCCTCGTAGGTCGAGGACCCGAACGGTCCGCCGTCGTACGTCGTGGCGATCAGCACGCGCACATCGGCCGTGTCATCGCGCTGGGTGGTCGAGACGTGGGTCACGCGCAAGTCCTGCTCGGAGCCGGTCTCGATGGGGCACGCAATCGTCGCCGAGCGCCGGCACGAGGTAGGTCGATCGCGGCGGCCTCGTCGCCCTCGATCACCGCGGCCGAGTATCGCTGCACCACGCCTTCGGGCGTCGACTCGTCGAGCGGCGCGGGAGCCCCTCGCGTGAACACGACGACGAGCGCGACGACGACCAGGGCGCCGATCACGGCAGAGGATCACGATGAGTACGCGGTTCGAGCGGTTCGGTGCCGGTGCGGAGCGGTGCGGGTGCGTCCATGCACTCATCATGGCCTGCGTCGGCACTGTCGCCGCTCAGCGCGGCCCGTGCGACACGGTCTGCCCGGCGGCGGGATACGCGCCGCCCAGTTGCTCGCTGACCGTCGCGAGCGTGAGGCCGCGATCGCGCAGGCCGTCGATGACGTCGGGAACGGCGGCGATCGTCTCGGAGTGCGTGTCGTGCATCAGCACGATGCTGCCGCGCGACGACTGCCCGACCGCCCGCTCGGCGACCGCGGCGCTGCCGGGGTCGGTCCAGTCGAGCGTGTCGACGTCCCACACCACGATCGGCAGGCCGACGACCCCGCGGACCCGCTTGTCGACGTCGCCGTAGGGCGGGCGCAACGACTCGGCCGTCACGCCGGTCGCGTCGCGATCGCGGCCTGCGTGCGCTGCACCTGTGCACGCACCTCGGGGTCGGGCAGCTTCGTGAGCTGCGGGTGGTTCCACGTGTGGTTGCCGAGTTCGTGGCCCTCGGCGACGATCCGGGTCGCCACGTCGGGGCGCCGCTCGACGTTCACGCCCTGCAGGAAGAACGTCGCCGGCGCCCGCCACTCGTGGAGCAGGCCGATGAGCTCGTCGGTCATCGAGGCCGGGCCGTCGTCGAACGTGATCGACACGCACGCGACGAGCGTGCAGTCGATCGGGTCGGCCGCGGCCGGCGCATCCGCGACGCGGAACGGCTGCTCCCCCTGCGACCGACCGCGTGCACGGCCGCACCGAACGGGCTGAGGAACGGCGCGAGCAGCCGCGCCGGCACGAGCACCGAGACGAGTCGGCGCCCGCGCCCGTCGGCGCTCGGCTCGAGCGGCACCTGCACCACGAGGTCGTCGGCGGTGACGACG
The DNA here is from genome assembly GCA_963836825.1 of uncultured Actinomycetota bacterium. Lineage (GTDB taxonomy): Bacteria > Actinomycetota > Actinomycetes > Actinomycetales > Microbacteriaceae > Agromyces. The sequence continues at coordinate 118,948 of CAWILI010000008.1, read as the reverse complement.
GTGTCGGCGAGCATCGTGCGAACCGCCTCGGGCGCGAGCGCAGCGAACGGGTCGACGGCGTCGGCGCGAACCCGCCTGCGCGCAGTCCCTCGGCGAGCAGCGCGAGCACTCGCCGCTCGGTGCCCGGTCGGTACAGGGCCGAGCCGTCGCCGATCTCGCCGGTCGCGACATCCGCGTACCAGACGGTGCGTTCGAGCGGCGCGGCCGACGCCCCGTCGCGGCGCAGCACGATGAGCCGTTCACCGACGACCGAGCCGGCCGCGGCGACGATCTGGCAGTCGACGGTCAGGCTCACGCCGACCGGCGCGGTGAGCGGATGCTGCGCGCACGCCGATCCCACGCCGCCGGGCGCGATGTCGACGCCGGGCGTCCAGGGAACCCCATGCGCGGCGGCCGTGCCGCGCGCGAGGTCGGCGAACCGCGCGTCGAGCGCGTCGCCGAAGGCGGTGACGCCCGCCGGGGTCGCCCAGCGCACCACGACCGCGAACTCGGGCGCCGCCATCGCCGCGAGGCGGGCCACCATGCCGGGCGCGTCGTCGGGCCCGAGGCGCGGAAGGCGGTAGCCGAGGTCGGCGCGCGGCTGCGATCGGCGTCGACGAGTTCGGTTCGTCGGCCGCGTCGTCGGTGCCGGGTCGGCGGCGTCGTCGCGGGTCGATCGGACTCGGCGGTGGGCGCCGAGCTGCGCCCCGAGTCGTCGACGCCCGGCGGAACGGCGCCGCACCCGGCGAGCGCGAGCAGGGCGATGAGTCCGATCCCCGCCCGCCACCGGCTTCGCCGACCGCGCCGCATGCGGCCACCCTAAGCGACGATCCCTCAGGACTCGGCCGACGCGGCCGAGACGACGGGATGGCCGGCCGACAGCGCGGATCACCAGGGCTCGCCGGCCTCGGGCATCAGGTTGCGCGCCTTCTCGACCGAGTCGAGGAAGCAGGTGTCGAGCACCTCGGTGGCGGCCTGCTCGGTGCCGTAGTCGCCGGTGAGGCGCAGGCCCACGATGGTGTTGATGAGCATGCCGGTGGCCATGAACGCCCGGGTCTCTTCGGCCGAGAAGCCGGCGTCTTCGCGCACGAACCGCCAGATGGCGCTGAAGCCGGCACGGGCGACCCGGCCGATCTCGGGCTCGCCGCCGAGGGCGGTGGAGTTCGCGATCACCGAGAGCATTCCGCGCTCGGCGAGCAGGCCGGTGTAGGCGGTGCCCATGCGCTCGGAGCGGCCCTCGAGGTCGCCCGGCAGTGCGAGCCGGAACTCGTCGAGCAGTCGCGCGTAGGCGCGCTCGATGACGGCGATGAAGAGCTTCTCTTTCGTGCCGAAGAGCCGCACGACGTAGGGCTGGCTCACCCCGGCGGCGCGCGCGACCTCGTCGGTCGTGGTGCCGACGTAGGTCTTCGCGCCGAAGACCGCGGTGGCCGCTTCGAGGATGAGCTCGCGGCGATCGGCGGCCTTCATGCGCGGGGCGGTGGAAACCTCTTCGATCGTCATGCTTGACATGTTATCAGTCGATTACTACTCTGCAAGTAATCATTCGATTACAACTCAGGAGCCGACATGTCCACCGTCCTCGATGCCGGGCCGCTCGCACCTTCGCGGCCGTCGTCCACGCGGCGACCGAGCCCGCTCTGGCTCGTGCTCGTCGCCACCGCACTCCCGATCTTCATGGCCACCCTCGACAACCTCGTGATGACGAACGCCCTGCCGGTGCTGCACGCCGAGTTCGGGGCATCCGTCGAAGAGCTGCAGTGGTTCATGAACGCGTACACGCTCGCCTTCGCGAGCACGATCCTCATGGCGGTCGCGCTCGGCGACCGCTACGGCCGCCGAACCCTCTTCGTCATCGGCATCGTCGTCTTCACGCTGAGCTCGGCGTTCGCCGCGCTCTCGACCGACTCGGGCCAGCTCATCGTCGCCCGCGCCCTGCAGGGCTTCGGCGCCGCCGCGATCATGCCGCTGTCGCTCACGCTGCTCGTCGGCGCGGTGCCGCTCGCCCGCCGAGCGCTCGCGATCGGCATCTGGGGCGGCGTCACCGGCCTCGGCGTCGCCACCGGCCCGCTCATCGGCGGCGCCGTGCTCGAGGGCTGGGTCTGGCAGGCGATCTTCTGGATCAACGTGCCCGTCGGCGTCATCTCGGTCGCGCTCGCCCTCATCGCGCTGCCCAACAGCTTCGGCGCGCGGCTGCGCGCCGACATCGTCGGCCTCGTGCTCTCGGGCGTCGGGCTGCTCGGGCTCGTCTACGGCATCGTGCGCGGCAACGACGCCGGATGGGACAGCTTCGAGGTGATGGGCAGCCTCATCGCCGGCGGCGTCCTGCTCGTCGCGTTCGTGGCGTGGGAGGCAGGGCCGCCGCACCGCTGCTGCCGCTGCGGCTCTTCCGCAATCGCAGCTTCACGGTGGCGAACCTCGTCGGATTCGGATTCAGCTTCGGCGCGTTCGGCTCGATCTTCATCCTCATCCAGTTCCTGCAGGTGGTGCAGGGCGCGACCCCGCTCGAGGCCGCCCTGCAGACCTCCCCGTGGACGCTCGCGCCCGATGGTCGTCGCGCCGCTCGCCGGGCTCATCGCCCCGCGCGTCGGCACCCGCGCCCTCATCGTCGCGGGCCTCACGGTGCTCGGCGGCGCGCTGTTCTGGCTGAGCGGCCTGCTCGACGCCGACCTCGCGTACTCGAACTACGTGGCGCCGTTCCTCATGGCGGGCATCGGCATGGGGCTCGTGTTCGCCCCGTCGGCGACGGCCGTGCTCGCGGGCATGGCCCCCGACGACCACGCCAAGGCGAGCGGCACGAACTCGATGCTGCGCGAGGTCGGCGTCGCACTCGGCATCGCGGTGTCGACCGCGGTGTTCACCGGAGCGGGCGGCGCGCTCACGCCCGTCGACTACACGGTCGGCGCCCAGCCGGCGGTGCTCGTCGGCGCCGCGGTGCTCATCGCGTCGGCGCTCGTCGCCCTGCTGCTCCCGGCCGGCCGCGGGTCCGAGCACGTCGAGCCGGCGACAGCCGGCATCGAGCCCGCGACATCCGACGCCGAACTCGTCGCCGCCGTGCGCTGATCGCTACCGCATCGCGCGGTACGCGGCGCGCTCGTCGGGCGTGAGGTGCTCGGTCGCATAACTCAACATCGTGCGCGGCATGCGCGGGGCGTACTCATCGAGGAATCCGGTGAGCGCGCCCCGCGCGACGCGTTTGCCGAGCTCGCGCAGCATCCAGCCCACGGCCTTGTGCATGAGGTCCTCGCGATCATCGAGCAGGCGGGGCGCGAGCCGAAGGATGGGCGTGCCGTCGCCGGCCTTGATGAACGCGAACGTCGCGAGCACGGCCACGCGCCGCTCCCAGAGCGAGTCGGATGCCGCGAGCTCGTCGAGCAGCGCGTCGTCGCCCCGGCCCGACTCGCGCAGGAACTCGCCCACGAGCGAGTCGGCCGATGCATCGACGAGGTCCCAGTTGTTCACCCGGCTCCGACGCACCGCGTCGAGGTACGCCTCGTGCAGGGCCGCCCGCGCGGCATCGTCGCGGGTGCGAGCAGCGCTCGCCACCCGGAACCGGCGCACCATCACCAGGAGCGCCGCCAGCCGGTGCTCGTGCACGGGGCTGTCGAGCAGTGCCGATGCCTCGGCGAGGGGCATCCGCTCGAATCGCCTGACGATCGCTCGCGTCGCCGGCACGCGCACGCCGACGAAGACGTCGCCCTCGCCGTACTGGCCCGGGCCCGTCTTGAAGAAGCGCTGCAGGAACCGGGCATCGTCGGCGTCTCCCGCGGCGTCGATCGCCGCGGCGAGCGCCGAGGCGGTCAGCTCGGGCGATTCCGATGCCATTCCCACATGCCGCACTCTATCGACGCGCGCCGGCGGGGCGATGACGGCACAGAGAAGCGGGACCGGGCCATGGCTCGATCCCGCTTCTCGTTGTGGGGAATGCAGGGGGTACAGCGGGGTCACCGCTGTTCCTGCTGCGGGTGCTGCGCGCGCGCTCCTCGTCGGTGACGTGTCCTGGGCTCCTCGGGTCGGCGGGGTCGAGCGCGGCGCTCTTCGGGCGCGGTCTGCTCGAGTGCGTGCTGCTCGACCTGGGCGCGGTACGCCTCGGCCTGCTGGGTGAGGCGGAGCGCCCTGCGCTTCGGCTGCCGAGAGTCGGCTCTTGGCGGATGCTGCCTGCTTGTCGGCCCGCATCGCCTCCTGCACGCGGTTGACCGAACCGCCGATGCTCGCCGCCGCCTTCTGCTGCGTCGAGGCCTGCTTGTCGGAGCGGATCGGCCTCGTTCGCGGCGAGCTTCGACGCGTCGAGCGGAGTGGCGTGCTGGCGAGCACGGAGCTCGGCCATCTCGCGGCGCTGGGTGTCGGCCTGGTTCTGCAGCGAGGTGATGCTCGACTGCCCGCTGACCCGCGTCGACCTGCGAACGCACACCGGCGCATCCGCTGACCAGTACGACGAGTGCCACGGCGCTGAGTGCAACTGCGCCGGCCTTCTTGCTGTTCATGGTTCTCTCCTGTTCTATGTTGGGGGGTGATGAGAACTGAACAAGACTCAAGTTATGGGCGCAGGAATCGTGCGTCATCGGGACCTGCACCGGGATCGTCGTAGGTACTGCCACCACCCCGCCACTGGTGCTGGCGTGGACGGCGACACGTGCCAGTGCTGAGCGGATCCGCTCCGTATGGCGCGGCCGCTCTTTCGGCCCGATGGCGATCTGCGGCGCGGATTCTTGCGCTCACGCAGCATTCCCGCGCCGCACCGCAAGCAATCGCACAGGGAACGCTCGTAGCCTTGAGGGGCGCGACGAATCGCGTCGCGACCAACACCCACGCAGATCCCCTCAACGAGGAACGGAGGTTCACATGTCGAACACCACCATCGACGCCGTCGTCGGCGAACCCGAGGTCCTCGAAGACGAGGTCACCGCCGCCCAGATCGCACTCGCGGCCGGCGTCGAGACCGATCCCGCGTGGCTCGCGCTCAAGCAGGCGGCCACCGCGCTGCAGTCGCTGCAGGTGAAGGACGGCTCGGTCCCCGACGAGCAGGCTCGGCCCGAGGCATCCGCGCTCGTCGACACCATCGTCGAGTCGATCGCCGCACTCGCACCGCGGTTCCCGCACGAAGCGGCGTACCTCGAGGCGCTGCAGGCCGACTTCCGCAAGTGGCAGGGCGAGGGGCTCGGCGTGCCCGACTTCCTCGACTCGCTCGTGGAGTTCCAGCCGCAGCGGCACCGCGTCGACGGCATCCGCCACCTGGTCGTGTTCCCGATGTACACGCAGAACGGCTCGACCGACCGGCACGTCGAGGCGCTCGTCGTCGAGACGATCTGGCCCGAGTTCATCGCCGCGCTCGAGGCGGGCGACTACGGCAACAAGCTCTTCGTGAGCCTGCGCCTGGTCGACTTCACGCCCGGGTACGACACGAACTCGGCGGTGCTGTTCCCCGAGACGGTCGCGATGCGCGAGATCCCGACGTTCACGTGGGGCGCGATCTTCCAGGACCGCGAGGCGGCGCGCTACCGCCGGGTCGTGCGAGCGGCATCCGAGATCACGAAGCTCGAACTCCCCGCCGACGCGGCATCGCTGCTCGACGATCAAGAGCTCGCCGAGCGCACGTTCGTGATGTGGGACATCATCCACGACCGCACGCACATGCGCGGCGACCTGCCGTTCGATCCGTTCATGATCAAGCAGCGCATGCCGTTCTTCCTGTACTCGCTCGAAGAGCTGCGGTGCGACCTGACCGCATTCCGCGAGTCGGTGAAGATCGAGCGCGAGCTGCAGGCGAAGTCGACGACGGAGCGCACCGGAGGCGGCTCGGCGCCGGCACTCGCGGAGGTCGAGCAGCAGTTGCTCGAGCACGCGAAGCTCGTGCAGTACGCGGTGATCTTCGACCGCATCTTCCGGTTCGCGATCACGGGTTCGCGCGTGCGCAACTACGACGGGCTCGGCGGCCAGCTGCTGTTCGCGTGGCTGCACCAGAAGCACGTGCTCGAGTGGACCGACGTGTCGCTCAGCTTCGACTGGGCGGCCGTGCCCGACGCGGTCGTCGAGCTCGGCGACGCGATCGACGAGCTGTACTGGAAGTCGATCGACCGGCCGAAGACGGCGCACTGGCTCGCCGCGTACGAACTCGTGCGCAGCGTGCTCACGCCCAACCCGGCGTCGATGTGGGCCGAGGGCCTGCCGCGCGAGGTGCTCGCCGGCCCGCCCAAGGGCTACACCGACCTCGTGATGGACGACGAGTTCCCGCTGTCGATGTTCTTCGAGGCGCTCGACAAGAAGATGAAGCCCGTCATCGAGTCGACGGTCGGCATCACGGCCGCCGACGCCTGACCCGCACCACGCTTCACCTGCACCACCCTTCGCCGAATCACCCCGAATGGTCGCCGGGATACCCTTCCGCCCGACCATTCGGGGTGATTCGCTTGGAACGATGGAGAATCACGATGGCTGAACTCGCAGGCAAGACCGTGCTCATCGCCGGAGCGACGAGCACGTCCGGCCGGGCGGTCGCCCGCGCCCTGCTCGACGCGGGCGCCCGGGTGGTCGCCGTCGGCAGCGACGAGGGCCGCATCCGCGAGCTCGAAGCCGAGCTGCCCGGCGTCATCGGCGAACGCGCCGACCTCACCGACGGCGACGACGTGCTCGAGCTCGCGATGCGCGTGCACGCGCGTGTCGGCGACGTCGACGGCGTCATCCACCTCGTCGGCGGGTGGCGCGGCGGCGGCGGCATCCCCGGGCAGACCGACGAGGACTACCGGGTGCTCGAGCGCTCGTTCACCGCGCTGCGCTACGCGAGCCGCGCGTTCTGGGACGACGTCCTCGCCTCCCCCGCCGGCCGCATCGCGATGGTCTCGTCGACCACCGTCGAGAAGCCCACCGCGGGCGGCGCGAACTACACCGCCGTGAAGGCGGCGAGCGAGTCGTGGATGCGTTCGCTCGCCCAGGGCATCGGCAAGGCCGAGTCGCCGGCCGCCGCGGTCACGTTCCGGGTGAACTCGCTCGCGGGCCTCGAAGACCGGCTCGCGACATCCGTCGTCGATCTCTGGCGAACGGATGACCCGGGCCTGAACGGTTCCGTCATCGAACTGCGCCCCTGACCGCCGCGCGACGGCCGGGGTGCACCCGCTCGGGTTGCTCGCGAAGTCGCGCGGCTCAGCGCACCGGCGCCAGCTTGTACGCCGCGCCGTGGTGCTCGTCGGGCAGACGGTCGCCACGGCCGTGCAGCTTCTGGCGCAGCGTGCCCGGCTCGTACTCGGTCGGGTAGACGCCGCGGCGCTGCAGCTCGGGGATGACCCAGCGCACGACGTCCTCGAAGGTGCCCGGCGTGATCGCGTAGGCGAGGTTGAACCCGTCGAGGTCGGTCTCGGCGACCCACGCCTGCAGCTGGTCGGCGACCTCTTCGGGCGAGCCGACGATGCGGGCGCCGAAGCCGCCGATCTTGCCGTGCTCGGCGATGTCGGCGACCGTCCACTCGGTGCCGGCCTCGGCCTCGTCCTGGAACTGCGTGACGAGCGACTGGATCGCGTTGCTCTTCACCGTCGGTCACCGGGTCGGTGAGCGCGAACTTCGACAGGTCGGCGCCCATCCAGCCCGACATCAGCACGAGGGCGCCTCGTCGTCGGCGTACGACAGGTACTCGGCCTCCTTCGCGCGGGCCTTCTCGGGGGTCTCGTCGACGATGATCGTCGCCATCCCGTAGATGCGGGCCGCGTACCGGTCGCGACCGGCGGCCTCGAGGGCGTCGCGGATCTGCGTCACCTGGCGCGCGAGCGCGCGCTTCGACGGCGAGGCCACGAAGATCGCCTCGGCGTTGCCCGCCGCGAACGCGATGCCGCGCGACGACGCGCCGGCCTGGTAGATCACCGGGGTGCGCTGCGGCGACGGCTCGACGAGGTGGATGCCGGGCACCGTGAAGTGGGTGCCCGCGTGCTCGATGCCGCGCACCTTGTCGGGGTCGGTGAAGACGCCGGTCTCGCGGTCGCGCACGACCGCGTCGTCGGCCCACGACCCCTCCCACAGCTTGTAGAGCACCTCGAGGTACTCGTCGGCGATGTCGTAGCGGGCGTCGTGCTCGACCTGGTCGTCGTGGCCCATGTTGCGCGCGGCGCTCGGCAGGTACCCGGTGACGACGTTCCAGCCGACCCGGCCCTTGGTGAGGTGGTCGAGCGTCGACATGCGTCGCGCGAACGGGTACGGATGCTCGTACGCGGTGCCGGCGGTCACGCCGAACCCGAGGTGCTCGGTGACCGCGGCCATCGCCGAGACGACGAGCAGCGGGTCGGTGACGGGCACCTGCGACCCGTGCTTGATGGCGGCATCGGCGGTGCCGCCGTAGACGTCGTAGGTGCCGAGCACGTCGGCGATGAAGATGCCGTCGAACCGTGCCCTGCTCGAGCAGCTTCGCGAGCTCGGTCCAGTACGAGATGTCGGTGTACCGGTGCGCCTGGTCGTCGGGGTGGCGCCACAGGCCCGAGGAGATGTGGCCGACGCAGCTCATGTCGAACGCGTTGAATCGAATGGGTCGAGTGCTCATGGACGTACCGCCTTTCCGGTCGGCCCATCGTCGCCGATGCCGTTGCGCGCCGCGAGATCGCGGTGCAACACGGCGTCACGCGACGACGTGTTGCTTCACATCGTGGCGGCGTGGCACGGCGGATGGTCACGATGTGTCGAGCATCACCCGAACCACCCGAGGACGACATGACCATCGCACCCACCACCTCCCACGCAGTCGCTGGACTCACCCCATGGCGCGGCCACGCCGACGACGCCGAGCTCGCCCGCTGGCGCGCCGTCGCCACGACCGTCGCGGCCGCGCTCGCCACCGACGTCGTCGAACGCGACCGATCCGGCGCGCTGCCGGTCGCCCCGCTCGCGCTGCTGCGCGAGTCGGGCCTCGCCGATCTCGTCGTCCCCGAGCGGTTCGGCGGGCACGGCGCGCACTGGCAGACGGCGCTGGCGGTGACCCGCATCATCGCCCGGGTCGACGCGTCGATCGCGCAGGTCCTCGGCTACAGCTACCTCAACCAGGCGTGCATCGCCTTCTACGGATCCGACCCCGAGTTCAGCAGGCCTGGTACCGCCGCAGCGCCGAGGGGTCGTGGATCTGGAGCGATTCGTTCAACCCGGTGAGCCCCGACCTCAGCCTGGTCGCCGACGGCGACCGCTACCTGCTGAACGGCCGCAAGTACTTCGCGACCGGAGCCGCGGTCGCCGACGTCGTCATCGCCGGCGCCGTCGCCGAGGGCGGTGCGTACGACGGTCAGCTCGTGGTCTTCGCGATCGACGCCGATCGGGCGGGGATCCACCACCACGACGACTGGGACAACGTCGGGTACCGGGCGTCGGCGAGCGGGTCGATCGAGTACCGCGACGTCGTGGTCACCGAAGCCGACGTCATCGGCGTCGATCGCGAGACGCCGTTCTCATCGCTCGTGACGCCCGGCGTGCAACTGCTGTTCGGCAACGTGTACCTCGGCATCGCCGAGGGCGCGCTCGAGCAGGCGAAGCAGCTGACCCTCGCGCGTCGCGGCTCCTGGTTCCTCAGCGGCGTCGAGCGCTACGCCGACGACCCGATCACGCACCGCGTGTTCGGCGAGCTCGTGGCGCGAACCGCCGCGGTCGAGGCGCTCGCCGACTCGCTCAACCACCGCTACGACACCGCCGTGGCCCGCGGCCACGACACCACGGCCGACGATCGGGCCGAGATCGAACTGGCCGTCGCGCGGCTCAAGGTGGTGGCGACCGACCTGTCGCTCGACGTCTCGAGCCGGGTGTTCGAGGTCACCGGCGCCAGCTCGACGAAGGCCGCCACGGGGCTCGACCTGCACTGGCGCAACGCCCGCACGCACACGCTGCACGACCCGGTCGACTACAAGCGCATCGAGGTCGGCGCGCACTTCCTGAACGGCACCGTCCAGCCCGTGAGCCTGTACACCTGATGACGTACCGGGAACTGAGCGACGCCTACCGTCCCGTGTTCGCCGAGATCGGCGCCGGTGCCCTGCAGCGCGAGCTCGACCGCGAGCTGCCCCACGCGGCCGTCGAGCTGCTGAAGCGAAGCGGGTTCACCGGCGTGCGGGTGCCCGTCGAGTTCGGCGGGCGCGGCGCGAGCCTTCCCGACACGTTCCGCCTGCTCGTGGATCTCGCGGCCGCCGACCCGCACGTCCCGCAGGCGCTGCGGGGTCACCTCGCCTTCGTCGAGGACCGCCTGAACGCCCCGGCTTCGGTCGAGCGCGACGAGTGGCTCGCCCGGTTCGCCGCCGGCGAGCTCGTCGGCAACGCCGTCACCGAGATCGGCTCGGTCGCCCTCGGCGACACGACGACGCGGCTGACCGAGCACGACGGCGGGTACGCGATCACCGGACGCAAGTACTACACGACCGGCAGCATCTTCGCGGAGTGGATCGACGCGACCGCGCTCACCCCCGACGGCACCGAGGTCGCCGCCCTCGTCGGCACCGACTCCGACGCCGTGCAGGTCAGCGACGACTGGACCGGATTCGGCCAGCGCCTCACCGGCAGCGGCACGACGGTGTTCTCGGGTGCGCCGGTGCGCGCCGAGCACGTCTACCCCTTCCATGAGCGGTTCGCCTACCAGACCGCGCACTACCAGCTCGTGCTCGTGGCCGTGCAGGCGGGCATCGCTCGGGCCAGCGCGCGCGACGCGGCCGAGCAGGTCGCGACGCGCGCGCGGGCGTTCAGCCACGGCAACGCGACCGAGACCCGCCATGACCCCCAGATCCTCGAGATCGTCGGTCGCATCGAGGCGGCGGCGTTCGCCGCCGAGGCCGTCGTCGCGCACGCCGCCGAGTACCTGCAGCGTGCGTACGAGGCGAAGGATGCCGCTCCCGAGGTGCGCGACGCCGCCAAGCGCGAGGCCGAGCTCGCGGTCGCCAGGGCCCAGGTCGCGGTGAGCCCGCTCGCCACCGCCGCGGCCACCGAGCTGTTCGACGCGCTCGGCGCGTCGGCGACCTCGACGTCGCTCGCGCTCGACCGGCACTGGCGCAACGCCCGCACGGTCGCATCGCACAACCCCGTCGCGTTCAAGGCGCGCATCATCGGCGACGCGGCGGTCAACGACACCGAGCCGCCCTACGAGTGGTCGATCGGCGTTCCGAAGCGCAGCACCGCCTGACACGCACGCCGGGACATCCGTCGCACCGATCCATCCGCACTCGCACCTCCGCACGACCGCACGACCCTGCATTCCACTTCTGAAAGGAGCCGTCATGGCCGACACCACCATCACCGAGCCGAGCGCGAGCAGTCTCGCCCCCGAGAGCGCCATCATCCCGCCCGAGAAACGCCGCCTGCGCGGCTCGCTCGGCACCGCGAGCATCGTCTTCATCGTCGTCGCGGCGGCCTCGCCGCTCGGCGTCATCGGCGGTCCCGTGCCGCTCGGCATCGCCTTCGGCAACGGGGCCGGCTTCCCGTTCACGTTCATCGTCGTGACGGCGGTGCTGCTGCTGTTCGCCGTGGGCTTCACCAACGCCACGCCGCTCGTGAAGTCGGCCGGTGCGTTCTTCGCCTACGTCGACAAGGGACTCGGTCGCGGCGCCGGGCTCGGCGCCGCGTTCGCCGCGCTGCTCTCGTACGTCGCGCTCGAGGCGGGCGTCTTCGGCCTGCTCGGCCCGGCGGCGAACGGCCTCTTCACGTCCTACGGTGCGCCCGACATCCCCTGGTGGGTGTACGCGGCGGTGGCGTTCGCCGTCGTCTCGGCGCTCGGGTACTTCAAGATCGAGCTCTCGGGCCGCGTGCTCGCCGTGCTGCTCGTCGCCGAGGTGCTCATCGTGCTCGCGCTCGACGCGGCCGTGGTCTTCGCCGGCGGCGGACCCGAGGGCTTCTCGACCGGCATCTTCACGCCGTCGCAGATCGTGTCGGGTGCGCCGGGCTTCGCGATCCTGTTCGCGATCCTGAGCTTCATCGGCTTCGAGGCGACCGCGGTGTTCCGCGACGAGGCGAAGGACCCCGAGCGCACCATCCCGCGCGCGACCTACATCGCCCTGATCCTCATCGGCGTCTTCTACACGGTCTCGAGCTGGCTGCTCATCTCGGCGAACGGCGAGAGCACGATCGTCGAGAACGCCACCGCGAACGCCGGCACGATCCTCGCCACGACGACCGAGCAGTACCTCGGCGTGGTCGGCGGCCACATCATCCAGGTGCTCTTCGTCACGAGCCTGTTCGCGTGCATCCTCTCGTTCCACAACATCGTGTCGCGCTACATCTTCACCCTCGCGGGCCGGGGCGTGCTGCCCACGGCGCTCGGCGACGCGCACGCGAAGCACGGCTCGCCGTCGCGTGCCTCGCTGACCGCCTCGATCACGGCCGGCGTGCTCATCGTCATCGCCGCCCTGCTCGGCCTCGACCCGATCGGCCAGTTCTACACCTGGCTCGGCGGCATCTCCTCGGTGGGCATCGTGCTGCTGCTCGTGCTCACGAGCGTCGCCGTGCTCGCGATCTTCCGCCGCAACGATCACGGCCTCGGTCGCTGGAAGACGCTCGTCGCGCCGGGCCTCGGGCTCATCGGGCTCGCGGCGTTCGCGGTGCTCGTCTTCCAGAACCTTCCGGTGCTCGTCGCCGAGCCCTCGTACGGACCGTTCTCGTGGGGCATCATCGCGCTGTTCGCGGTGGCGTTCGCGCTCGGCCCGATCGTGGCCCGACGCAAGCGGGACGTCGAGCTCGACTGATCGGATCGGTCGCGGTCGGGTCCTGCACGTAGGGTGCGGCACCCGACCGCGTCAGTTCGTGCCGCCGGTCAGGTGCACCGCGTAGCCCCAGCAACCGGCCCGCTGCCAGTCGTAGTCGTCGCCGAGGGGCGAATCACCGTAGAGCGCGAGTTGCCAGGCCTCGAACTCGTCGGAGGTCAGGTCGGCCGGCATCGGCGGGAACCGGTTCGACTGCGCCGACTTCGGGTTCCACCATTCCCAGTAGAGGTACTCGTGACCGGCGGCGGCCATGCAGTCGCGCACGATCTGCTGGAACGCGAGCCACTGCCTGCGCTTCTCGGGCGGAGGCGGCGGCGTGGTGCCGTCGGGGTTCGGCTCGACCGAGCCGGGTCCGCCCGGCGCCGGATGGTCGGCGGAGGGGTCATCGGGGATGGGCGTCGGCGTCGGCGCCTCGCCCGCGGGCGGCGCTGCGGACGACGGCGGGGTGACGGGCTCCGACGGCGTCGAGGGAGTGGGGCCGGGCTCAGCCGGCTGCGGTGACGGTATCGGGCGGTCGTCGAGCCGTCGGCGGCGTCGCCGTCGGTCGACGAATCGGATGTCCCGCCCTCGCTCACCTCGAACGCACGCGCGGATCTCGGGCGCGGGATGGGGCAGCCGGGCGTCGTAGAAGACGGGGGCGCCGGTCGTGGCAGCGGCAGTCCCGGCGAAGATCGCGGCGACGACGGCGAGCGCGACGCCTCCGCTCAACACCAGCAACCTCGTTCGCACGCCACACCCCCCGGATCATCGCGTACCTCGCCTATCCGGACATGCTAACCGCGATCGCCCTCGCCGGATAGCGGCAGGTCGGCCGGCGTCTCGCCTGCCTGCGCGAGATCGGTCGCGACATCCGCCGGGGGTTGCTGCCTGCGGCTGAGCCAGAGGAACGGAGCGGCGATGATCTGGATGCCGCCGCTCAGGATCAGCGAGCCCGGGTAGCCCCAGATGTCGGCCGAACGGCCGAGCACCGGCTGGATCACGGCCCCGCCGGCGCTGCCGAGCAGCGAGTCGAACGACAGCACCGTGGCGCGCTGTGCCGAGGGGATCATGTCGTTGAGGTAGGCGCGCTGCACGGGTCCGGCGGCCGCGTCGACGAGCCCCCAGACGATCAGCAGCGCGAACGCGATCCAGAAGTTGCGGGTGATGCCGAGGGCGACGAGCACGAGGCTGCTCACGACCAGGCTGAGGATGATCGTGGTCGTGCGCCTGCGGAACCGAGCGCGCACCCACGGCGCGATCAGTCCGCCGATGACCTGCGAACCGGACAGGATCGCCGCCGCGAGCCCCGCGATCGTATAGGCGTTCGGGTCGCCCCACAGTTCGACGAGGTATGGCTGCAGCGCGTAGAAGACGTAGAACCCGACGCCGGTCGTGAAGAACGACGCGAACATGACGAAGCGCACCGCGGGACGCCGCAGACCGTACTTCACCGACTCCTGCATGACCCGCTTGGTGGCCTGCAGCGGATGCGCCCGCCCGGCCGGGGTGAAGCCCAGGTCGCGCATCACGAACGCGGCGACGATGAACATGAGCACGAGGATGACCGCGCGCAGCACGAACGGCACCCCCAGGTTCGTGAGCTGCGCGATCGCGCCGCCGGCGAGCGAGCCGATGAACATCGCCGCGCCCGACACCGCCATGCCGCGGCCGAACACCCGCTCGAGGCTGCCCGTGTACCCCGTCGCGGTGAGCGCATCGACGAGCCACGCCTCGACCGCACCCGAGAAGAACGTGAACCCGAGGCCGAGCAGCACCGACACGATCGCCCACGCCCAGAACGGCGAGTGCATGACCCAGAGCAGGTAGTAGAGCGCCGTCGTCACCGCGAGGGTGACCGTGCCGAGCAGGTACGACATGCGACGCCCGAGCGTGTCGGCGACGACACCCGTCGGCACCTCGAAGATGACCATGCCGAGCGAGAAGAACGCGTTCGCCGCGAACGCCTCGAGGTTGGTGAGACCCGCGTCGAGGAGGAACAGCGTGTTCACGCCCCAGATCAGCGACGCGGCGAGCGTGTTGCCGGTGAGCAGCGTGAAGTACACGGCCTGCACCCGCCGTGCCGCGTGGTTCACCGTCGCTGCGTCGCTCATTCCCGACGAGCTCGTCGATCGGACACGACCACCATCTTCCTCCTGCCCACCGACGGCGCGAAGGGGTACGCTCGCCCATGGTGCGATTCCTGATCCGCGCGGCGATCTTCCTGGTCACCGCCGCCCTCGGCCTGCTCATCGCTTCTTGGGTGCTGCCCGACTTCCACATCGAGTGGGGCGGGTTCCTCGTCGCGACGCTCGTGTTCGCCATCGCCCAGAGCCTGCTGGCACCGTTCACCTTCAGGCTCGCCCACCGCCACGCGCCGGCGGTGCTCGGCGGCATCGGCCTCGTCTCGACCTTCCTCGCGCTGCTCATCGCGAGCCTGTTCCCGAGCGGCATCCAGATCACCGGCTTCACCACGTGGGTGCTCGCGACGCTCATCGTCTGGGCCGTCACCGCGCTCGGCACCTGGCTGCTGCCGCTCATCTTCCTGAAGCGGCGGGTCGAGGCGCGCAAGGAGTCATAGGCCGCACGCGCGCGGGTATCCCCTCGCCAGTGCATGTTGTCTGCTCGGACGTGCGTCGCGTACCGCGAGCAGCCCGCATCTCCAGCGGCAAGCACAGCCGAACCGGCATCGCCGACCCTTATCCGGCGAGCTGCTCGATCTCGCCCACGAGACGGTCGGCGACCGTGCGGACAGCGCGTCGGAGATCGGTCCAGTGCTCGCCTCGTCGCCGAGGTAGATCGCCCGCGCGCGGTCCAGTACCGGTCGGTCACGCCTCCGGGAGGCGCGCGATCGCCCACTGGGCCGCGGCGTCCTTCGAGGTGATCTCGCCGGTCCCGAGCGTCATCCAGATGCGGGCGAGCGTCAGGAGCACGTTGCGGGTGTCGGATTCGAGCTCGTCGAGGAGGTCGGGAACGCCGGCGACGATCGCCCGCCGCAGGTCCTCGTGCGGAACGGGGTCGAGCAGCTCATCCGGAGGCGGCCCATCGAGCGCGAGGCCGCGCTGGAGCACCTGCGTGATCAGCGATGCGAGATCGGGATCCTCCATCGGCGACGACACCATGCCCTGCCGGTACTCGTCGCGCAGCCATTCGCCGTACTGGAAGTCCCGAAGCGGCGGGTATCGCCACGGTCGGACGTCGGCCTGTGTGACGATCGTCAGTTCGACCGGCCGGGCCGGTCCACGGGCCGCCCGCCTCCCCGAGAACTCCATCACCCCGCCCACGAGCCGACGACGCTCGGAGGGGCGTAACGTGCGACGCGAGACCGCGAACACATCGACATCGCTATGCGGACGCAGTCCGCCGAGCACCGCCGAGCCGTACAGGTAGACGCCGAGAAGGTCGGCGCCGAGCACCTCTCGCAGCAGGTGCACGACCTCTCGCTGTTGCGACACCTCACGCTCGTCGGAGTGACCACTCGGCATGCCCAGATCCTAGGCCCCGCACTCGCGCCGTCAGGCGCAGCCGAACGGGATTCGGTGTTCGACGCAGGTGCGGCCTGCCGAGCACATCACCGAGCTCGCGGTCGCCGAGCTCGGGGCATCCGACGGCTCGCAGTGCGAGACTGAGCGGGCCCGATGTCCCGGCGCCGACGCCGGTGGCAACGCCAGAGCGGGTCACCTCCGTTGACGCACCCACTCCTCGGCATCGCCGTGCGCGCGGTGCACGGCCTCGCCGACCCACTCCGAGCTCTCGTAGACGCGATCGGGCCCGAGCCGGTCGAGCAGTCCGCCGGCCTCGAGCTGGCTGCGGATCCGCTCGCCGGCGATCACGAACCACAGCGCGGAATCGTTCTGCTCGAGGTCGGTGAGGTAGCGGTCGAACACCGCGACGAACGACAGCCCGAGCTCGTCGATGCCGCGCAGGCGCAGGATGACGACCGATCCGCGCGACTCCGGTTCCACCTTCGGCAGCTGCGCCTCGAGCACGGGAGCGCTCGCGTAGGCCATGTTGCCGTACGGCTGGAGGACCACGACCTCGTGCGGCGGAAGGACGGGCACCGGGTCGATCTCACGCAGCCGACCCTCGCCGTGGAACTCGAGTTGGCGGACCCTGAGCCGGTTCGACTGCTGGGCCACGAACAGGATGATGCCGAGCCCGACGCCCACGAGCACCGCGAACTGCAGCGGGATGATGAGCGTGAGCACGAAGGTGACGGCCATGACCGACGTCTGCAACGGCCCCGTCTTCACGACCGACCTGATGCGTGCGGGCTTGATCGCCTTCACCCCGACGACGATGAGCAGTCCGGCGAGTGCCGACATCGCGACGAATGAGACGACTCCCGAGGCGAGGAGGATGACGAGCGCCATCACGCCGGCCGCGATGAACAGCGCGAGGCGGGTGCGCGCGCCCGCCGCGGTGATGAGCGCCGACGCCGACATCGAGCCGCCGACCGGCATGCCCCGGAACACCCCCGAGACGATGTTGCCGACCCCCTGGCCGATGAAGTTGCGCGAGTCGTCGGCCGGCTTGCCGTCGGTGTTCGGCACGCCGGCCGCGACGGCGGCGCCCTGCACGAGGCCGACGAACGCGAGCGAGAGCGCCGGCAGCGCCAGGTACGCCGAGGTCCTCGAGGCTCGGGAGCACCGGAAGCGGAAGACCGCGTCGGCACGTCGGCGACGTCGCCGACGACCAGCACCGGCCAGTCGAAGACGTAGGTGAAGAGGGCGGCGAGCCCCGAGCCCACGGCGATCGCGACCACGAGGCCGAGCGAGTGCAGCGGCGTTCGCGTGAGCACCACGATGAGCGCGATCGTCACGAGCCCGACGATCAGGGTCGGCAGCGTCGAACAGCCGCATGTTCGCGAACGTGTCGATCGCCCTGAAGAGCCGGTTCGGGCCCCTGCCGGCGTATCCGGTGAGGTTCGTCGAGCTGCCCGAGCACGATGTTGACCCCGACCGCGGTGACGAACCCCACCATCACGGCGGTGGGCACGAAACGCAGCATCCGACCGCCCTTGAGCAGGCCGGCGATGACCATGAACACGCCCGTGAGCATGGCGAGCGTGAAGAGCGCGCGATCGGGGTCGGGCCGGGTGCCGAGGTCGGTGTCCGAGACGATGAGCGCCATCGCACCGGTCGCCTGCACCGCCATGAACGAGCTGCTGGTGGCCAGCGCGGCGCCCGCCAGCCCGAACAGGAAGGCGTAGATGCCCGCCACCGGGTTGACCCCCGCGAGCAGTCCGATGGCGAGTCCGTCGGGAACGCTCTCGATGCCGAGGATGGTGCCGGCGAGGGCATCTTTGCCCAGCGTCTCGCGCCGGAACACCCCGCGGATGCGGCGCCAGCGCGTGGCGAGCCACGACTCGCGGGTGCCCGCGGTCGCGTCTGCCGGATCGTCCGGTGCATCCCCCATCGCGCATCCCTCCGATCGGCTGACGTGGCCTCGGCACCCAGAGCGTATGCCCGGGCGCGGCCCCGGCGCTACCCGGGGAACGCCTTGCCCGGGTTCAGCGTGCCGAGCCGGCCCGAAGCGGCACGCCCGCATCTCCGCCACGCGACGGATGACCCACCCGAGCCCGCTCGCTAGCGTTGCAGGATGAGCGCAACCCCGGCACCACCCGTGATCGACGGCGTCGAGTGGGTGCGCCCCCGCCCCGGCCGCACCGGGCTGCGCAACGACCTCGTGCTCGCCCTGGTCATGCTCGTCGGCCTCTCGGCGAGCGTCGTGCTGTACCGCATCACCGGCTGGGGTGAAGACACCCCGTGGTGGGCCTCGGTCATCTGGGTGCCGGCGATGTCGCTTCCCCTCGCCGCGCGGCGCCTGCAGCCCGAGATCGTCGCGCTCGTGGCATCCGTCGCCTTCATCGTCGGTTCGGTCACGATGGCCGGCGAGGCGCTCTTCAGCAACATCTGCCTCTTCATCGCGATCTACACCGTCGGCGCGTGGGGCCGCAGCCGGCGGCGCGCGACGATCGTGCGCGGCGTGATCGTGCTCGGCATGTTCGCGTGGCTGTTCTGGGCGCTCATCTACTACTCGGCCGTGCAGGACCACCTGCCCGACCTGCCGCGCGAGGGCACGCTCTCGCCGTATGTCGCCTACGGACTCATCAACGTGCTCACGAACCTGCTGTACTTCGGCGGCGCCTGGTACTTCGGCGACAACGCCTACCGCTCGGCTCGCTCGCGGGCCGAGCTCGAGCAGCGCACCGCCGAGCTCGCCGCCGAGCGCGAGCGCACGCGTGCACAGGCGGTCGCGATCGAGCGGCTGCGCATCGCCCGCGAGCTGCACGACGTCGTGGCCCACCACGTCTCGGTGATCGGCGTGCAGGCGGGTGCGGCGCGGCGGGTGCTCGCGAAGGACCCCGATGCAGCGTCGGCATCGCTCTCGGCGATCGAGACGAGTGCGCGCGACGCCGTCGACGAGTTGCACCGGCTGCTCGGAACCCTGCGCGGCACGGCCGACACCGGCGAGGTCGAGGTCGCGCCGGCGCTCGCCGATCGACGAGCCCGCGATCACGAGCACCTCGACCCGCGGCATCGACCGCATCGACGAACTCGTCGACGAATCGACGGCCAACGGGCTGCCGACGACCCTCGCGATCGTCGGCGACCCGCACGAGGTGTCGCCGGTCGTCGGGCTCAGCGCCTACCGCATCGTGCAGGAGGCGCTCACCAACGTGCGCAAGCACGCGGGCGCGGCCGCCACCGCCGATGTGCGCGTGCGCTGGTCGGCCGAGTCGCTCGAGATCGAGGTGACGAACACGGGCACCGTCACGCGCGCGGTCGCGCGAGGGGCGACGGATGTCCCGGACGCGGGTCTCGGGCAACTCGGAATGCGCGAGCGCGTGGCGGCGGCCGGCGGCAGCATCGAGCTCGGCCCGCGAGCCCGGGGCGGGTACCTCGTGCGGGCGCGGTTCCCGCTGCGGCGGGTCGAAGAGGTGCGCGGGTGAGCATCCGGGTGCTCGTCGTCGACGACCAGAGCCTCGTGCGCGCGGGATTCCGCACGATCCTCGAATCCGAGGAGGGAATCGAGGTCGTCGCCGAGGCCGCCGACGGTGAGGCCGCGATCGCGGCGGTCGCGGAGTTCTCACCGGACGTCGTGTGCATGGACGTGCAGATGCCCGGCATGGACGGGCTCGAGGCCACGCGCCGCATCACGACGGATGCGACCTCCGCAGCCGCCGTGCTCGTGCTCACGACGTTCAACCGCGAGGACTACCTGTTCGCGGCGCTCGAGGCGGGGGCGAGCGGGTTCCTCCTGAAGAACTCGAGTCCCGAGCAGCTGATCGAGGCGGTCCAGGTCGTCGCCCGGGGCGACGCGCTGCTCTCGCCCGATGTGACCCGCCGGGTCATCGAGGCCGTCGCCGGTCGGACCGCGGCGATCGAACCGTTGCGCGGGGCCGCTCCTGGATCGAGCAATCCATCCCTCGAGACCCTCACCGACCGAGAGCGCGAGGTGCTCGAGCTGCTCGCCGAGGGGCTCTCGAACGCCGAGATCGCCGAGCGCATGTGGGTGGGCGAGGCGACCGTGAAGACCCACGTGTCGAAGGTGCTCATGAAGCTCGGCCTGCGCGACCGGGTGCACGCGGTCGTGTACGCGTACGAGAACGGCGTCGTGCGGCCATCGGCCTGACCGGCCGAATCGCACGTGAGCGGATCGGCGCTCAGCCCCGGGCACCCGCGGGCTGCGAGCCGGCCCCCGCGTGGTCGGCCTCGGGCGGCGTGAGCGTGTGCGACATCGACGCTGCGGCGGCCGCGTACTCGAACTCGCCCGGCTTGCGCGTCACGCGACGTGCGACGAGCAGGGCGAGCGCGATGCCGAGCACGCACCAGATGCCCATCGCGATCGACGACCACGAGAACGCATCGGCGAGCGCGGCACCCTCGGATGCTCCGTCGGCGACGCGGTTCGCGGTGACCGACCCGTACACCGACGCGACGATCGCGGTCATCACGGCCGCGCCGACGTAGCGGGCCATGTTCGAGACGCCCGACGCGGCGCCGACCTCACGCGGCTCGACGCACGCCGTCGAGAGCGACGAGCACGGACCGTTCTGCAGGCTCATGCCGGCCGCGACGCCGACGAGCGGGAGCACGAACATGGCGTAGACCCAGCTCTCCTGCACGAACGCGAGCGCGGCGAACGACACCGACATGATGACGAAGCCGAGGGCGATCGTGGTGCGCGCGCCGATCCTCCCGACGATGGGCGTGATGAGCGGTGCGAGCACCACGGCAGCGGCGGCGACCGGCAGGGTCGCGAGGCCGGCCTGGAAGGCGTCCATTCCGAGCGTCGCCGGATTCTGGAAGTACAGGCTGACGACGTACATGATCGCGTTGATCGTGCCCGAGCCGAGCAGGATCGACAGGGTCGCGCCGACGAGCACCGAGTTGCGCAACAGGTTGAGGTCGAGCAGCGGCGCCTTGACGCGACGTTCCACGAGCACGAACCCGATGGTCGCGAGGATCGTGACGGCGAAGCATGCGATCGTCGGCAACGACACCCAGCCCCACGCGCTGCCGTTCGTCAACGCGAAGATGAGCGGCGCGAGGATGAGCGCGATGAGCACGGTGCCGGCGAAGTCGATCGACTTCGACCGGGTCGGGTCGCTGGACTCCTGCACCGCGAGGAGCGTCACGGGCACGCACAGCACGGCGATGATCGCGTCGATCCAGAACAGCCCCTGCCAGCCGAGCGTCGACGCGAGCAGGCCGCCGACCAGTGGGCCGGCCGCGGCGCCGATGGCCGACGCCGCACCCCAGAGCGTGACCGCGCGCAGCTGGGCCTTGCCGGTGTTCGACGCCGAGAGCAGGCTCATGCCGCACGCGAGGATCGTGGCGCCGGCCGCGCCCTGGATGCACCGGCCCGCGATGACCCCGACGCCCTCCGTCGAGAGTGCGATGAGCACGCACGAGGCGATGAAGAGGAACAGGCCGCCGAGGAAGATCCGGCGCCGTCCGAACACGTCGCCGAGCGAACCGGACGTGACGATCACCGCCGCCCCGACGAGCGAGTAGCCCGTCACCGCCCATTGCAGCGTGTCGGTCGGCGTTCCCGTGTCCTCGGAGATCGCCGGGATCAGGATCGACACCGCCGAGGTGTTCGCGTTCACCACCAGTGCCGAGACGCTCGTCGCGATGAGTGCGCCGAGCGCGTAGCGCTGCGACGTTGCCGTTGTCGTGTCCCCCATGGTGACGTTCCTACCATCGGGGCGGATGACTCCGCCAGAGGCATCCGCCATGTCCGACGCCAACGGCACCCGCCCCGCGACCATCGATCGGCACGATGGCGCCGTCTCTGGATCGATCACATCGATAAAGTGAGAACCCCAACGTACCTAGCGAAGGAACACGACGACGTGTCCGACCAAGCCCCGCTCTCCCGACTCGATCTCAACCTGCTCGTGTCGCTCGACGCGTTGCTCACCGAACGCAGCGTCACCCGCGCCGCCGAACGCCTGCACCTGAGCCAACCCGCGCTCAGCGCGTCGCTCGCACGCCTGCGGACGCACTTCAACGATCCGATCCTCGCGCGGACCGGCAACAGCTACGAGCTCACGCCGCTCGCGTCGCGCCTCTCCGAGCACACCGCCGCGGCGCTGGATGCCGCGCGGCGGGTGTTCGAGAGCCAGGCCGAGTGGGACCCGAGCCAGTCGACGCGCGAGTTCGCGATCTACGGTTCGGACTACAGCCTCGCCACCACCGGACGACGGCTCGCCGCCCTGGCCGCGGAGCGGGCACCCGGCGTTCGCTTCCGTTTCATGCTGCACAACCCGCAGATCGTGGAGGACGCCGTGAACCGCCTGCGCGGCGCCGACGGCCTCTTCATGCCGCACGGATTCCTCACCGACCTGCCCTACACCGACCTCTGGACCGACCGCTGGGTCATCGTCGCGGCCGACGACCACCCCGCCATCGGCGATCCGTCACGCTCGACGATGTCGCTCGGCTGCCGTGGGTCTTCACCTACCAGTCGAGGTCGGCGTTCACGTCGGCGACGCGGCAGATCCAGCAGCTCGGCATCGAGCCACGCGTGGAGGCCGTGGTCGAGAGCTTCCTGGCGCTGCCGATGTTCATCGCCGGGACCGACCGACTCGGGTTGATGCAGGCGGGACTCGCCGACTATGCCCGGAACGTGGGAGGCGTGCGGGTGTTCGAGCCGCCGTTCGACGCCACCCCCATCCACAACGCGATGTGGTGGCATCCGGTGCATCGACGCGATCCCGAGCACGAGTGGTTGCGCAGCCTCGTCGCCGAGGCCGGCATCGCACTCGACAGTGGATCCGCCCGGAAGGGCTCCGCGCTGGACGTCGGGGCAATCGACGCCGACGGCTGAGTGCGACGCGGTATCGGAGACGCCGTTCCCGATACCGCGTCGCGCTTCGCTCAGGACACCGTCACCGCATCGTCTGCCGGGGCCGGAGCCGTTCGGCGCAACCGCAGACCGAGGACGAGCGCCACCAGCGCGCAGGCGATCCCGACGATGCCGATGGCGATCGGGAGGCCGCCCACGGCTGCGACGAGTGCACCGACGAGGATGGGCGTCAGGAACTGGCCGAAGAAGAAGGCCGCATTCCACCAGCCGGTGGAGCGTCCGCGCTCCTCGAACTTCACGCCCGACAGCGCCCAGGTGATCATGGCGGGCAGCAGGATGCCGGATCCGAAGCCGGCGATGACCGCGCCGACGACGACACCCGCGACACCGCCGACCGCCCAGATCACCAGCATGCCGAGCGCCTGCAGCCCGAACGCGAGCGGCAGCACGAATCGGTGCCCGCGCCTGACCAACCGCGGGAAGCTGAACGCGCCGGCCGCGGTGACGAGCGACGCACCGGCGGCGACCGCACCGATCGTGGCCGTGTCGCTCGCGTCGACGCCGTTCTCGACGAGCAGGTAGCTCGTCTCGATGAGCATCACGTAGAACGTGAACCCGCCGAACAGCGCGACGACGAGCGGCAGGCGCAGACGACGCCACGGAACCGGAACCCGCCCGGCGGATGCCACGTGCTCATCGGTCGCATCGCCGCGTCCGGGCTCCCAGAGCAGGAAGAGCATCGGCACCGCGATGACGAGGCTGATCCCGTACACCCAGAACGGCGTGTGCCAACCGCCGACGCCGAGCGCCCCGCCCAGGATGATGAAGACCGTCGCGGCGAGCGTGGTGGCCACCGTCTGCAGGCCGAGGTACTTGTTGCGCTGCTTCTCCTCATGGAAGTAGTCGACGATCAGGGTCGTGCAGACGGTCATGATGGCCGCCTCGGTGATGCCGACGCCGACGCGGGTGAGCAGGATGAGCTGCAGCGACTCGAGGTAGGCGGGCGCGGTGCCCACGAACGCGTACGCCACCATCGCGATGATGAGCAGCCCCTTGCGGCCGAGGCGGTCGACGATCTGCCCGGCGAACGGTGCGAAGATCGCGATCATGAGCGCCGGGATCGCGACGATCATGGGCACCAGCACCTCGGCGCCCGGCTCGCCGCCGAAGACGGCGGACAGCTGCGGGAGGATCGGCGTGATCAGCACCGCCCCGAGCACGGGGAGGCAACTGCCGGCGAGCAGCAGGACGGCCTGCCAGATGCCGGCCTTCCGGGTCGCGGCGCGGGGCGCCTCGACGGATGAGTTCGTCATTGAATCTCCTAGGGGTGGGGGTGGCACGCCCGTCACGGGCGCGTTCGTGGCCTCCGGCGAGCCGGAGGGACGTCGGGGACCGGAACGGATGTCCCGATCGTGTTGCGGATCTCGCCGATGCCCTCGACGCGCATGACGCACCTCGTCGCCGGCGGCGAGCGGTGGCGGCGTGAGCTCGCCCGCCCGGCCCCACAGCTCGGCGAGGCATCCGCCGTTGCCCGCGGTGCCCGACCCGAGCACGTCGCCGGGCACGACCCGTGAATCGCGCGACGCGTAGGCGACGAGGTCGCCGAACGGCCAGCCCATGTTCGAGAGCAGGTCGTGTCCGATGCGCTCGCCGTTGACGAAGACCTCCATGCCGATCGGCAGGAACCCCTCGTCGTCGACCAGGCCGGCGAACTCGTCGGCCGTGACGATCCACGGGCCGAGCGTCGTGGCGAAGTCCTTGCCCTTGGCCGGCCCGAGGCGCACCTTCATCTCGCGGGCCTGGATGTCGCGGGCCGACCAGTCGTTGAAGATCGTGTACCCGAAGATGTGGCCGGCGGCCTCGCGCGGGCGACAGGTCGCGCCCGTCGGAGCCCGCGACGCCGCCGATCACGGCGCCCACCTCGAGCTCGAAGTCGAGGCGCTCGGTCGCGCGGCGGCCGCACCGTCGGCGCCGGTCGCGATGATCGAGTGCGGGTTCGTGAAGTAGAACGTCGGGAACTCGTACCACTCGTCGACCACGTGGCTGGCGCCGTCGATCGAGGCGGTGACGCCCTCGACGTGCTCCTCGAACGCCACGAAGTCGCGCACGCTCGCGGGCACGAGCGGGGCGAGCAGCTCGACCTCGGCGAGGGGCACGGATGCCGCGGCGTCGGCCTCCGTCGGCGAGCGCGGGCACCTCGGCGAGGCCGGCCGCGAGCACGTCGGCGACGGTCAGGCCGCGCGGGAACGGCACGACGCCGTCGCCGATGACGAAGCCCTCGCCGACGCGCGCCGTCGTGGTCGCCAGCGCGCGATCCTCACGCGACCGCCCGCCGCCCGTCGAAGCGCCGCCGGCGAACAGCTCGGCGGCGTTCCCCGACAGGATCGCGCGCTCGTCGGCCTCCGGCGAGCCCGGCCTCGCGCACGCGCTCGATCGGGTCGTCGACGCCCATGTCGAACGGGTAGTCCGTGCCGAGCAGCACCCGGTCGGCGCCCGCCGCGTCGACGAGGGCGCGGAGCGCGCCGGGGGTGTGCACGAGCGAGTCGAACCGCAGGCGCCGCAGGTACGACGACGGCAGCTCGCGGCATCCGTGCGCCTCCGGCCGCACCTGCCACGCGTGGTCGGAGCGACCGAGGAACGTCGGCAGGTACCCGCCGCCGTGCGCCGCGACGAGCCGCAGGTCGGGATGCCGGTCGAGCACGCCCGAGAAGATGAGGTGCGACAGCGCGACCGCGTTCTCGACCGGCTGGCCGACGGTGTTCGAGAGGTAGTAGCGGTCGAGCCGCTCGTCGAGGCTGCAGCCGAACGGGTGCAGGAACACGATCGCGTCGAGCTCCTCGGCGCGCGTCCAGAACGGCTCGAGCCGCTCGTCGGAGAGTTCGACGTCGCCGGCGAACGACGAGAGCTCGACGCCGGCGAGGCCGCGCTCGACGACCGCGTCCTCGAGCGCCTCGACGACGAGCTGCGGATGCTGCAGCGGCACGAGCCCGAGGCCGAGCAGCCGGTCGGGCGCGCCCGCGACGTGCTCGGCGATGGCGCGGTTCGCCTCGCGCGCGGCCCAGGCGGCGAGCTCCTCGCCCGCCCACGGGTAGTAGTGCGACGGCGACGGCGACACGACCTGCACGTCGACGCCCTGCCGGTCCATCTCGGCGAGGCGCGCGTCGAGCGACGTGAGCAGCGGCATCCGCTCGCCGATCATGCGGCCCGACGCGGCGAGGCTCTCGGGGCCGTTGCGGCGGGCCTCGAGCGCCTGCGCCGCGGCGAACCCCTCGGGGTCGCGTGCGCCGACCGCCTGCTGCAGCGCGGGCAGCAGCAGGTGCGCGTGCACGTCGACGACCGGCTCGGTGCGCGTCGGCTCGGCGCGGGTGTCGGCGCTCATGCGGGCTGGCTCACGAGCATCGCGATGCGGCGCATCAGGCCGGGCACGTCGGCGTCCTGCACGTGGTCGATCTGCCACTGGCCGAGCTGCACGGATGCCTCGACGACCTCGGTCGCGCGCGGCAGGCGGCGCGCGTGGAACTCGTCCCACAGCGACTGGTCGACCGCGTCGCGCGCGAGCAGCAGCTCGGAGAGCACGAGCGCGTCCTCGGCGGCCTGCGCGGCGCCCTGGGCGATGGTGGGCGGGCAGCTGTGCGCCGCCTCGCCGATGATCACGACGCGGCCGCGGTTCCACGCGTCGGGCACGACGTGCTTGGTGAACCACGTGTAGTTCACGCGCGACGCGTCGTCGAGGGACTCGCGGATCTCGTTCCACGGGCCGCCGTACGCCTGCGACAGCTCCTTCATCACCTCGCACGCCCTCCTCCGGCGAGAGCAGTGCCGGTCCTGGGCGGGCTCGACGAGGAAGGCGTACATCATCTCCTCGCTCGTCGGGCATGTACCCGGCGATGTAGACCGGGCCGCCGTAGTAGAGGTCGGTCTGCGTGACGTCCTTCGGGCGCGGCACGAAGGCGCGCCAGATGCCCATGCCGGTGCGCTCGGGCTCGACCTCGATGCCGAGCTGCTTCCGGATGTCGGAGTGCAGGCCGTCGGCGCCGATGAGCAGGTCGTAGCGACCGGTCGACCCGTCGCGAGAGCGTCACGTCGACGCCGTCGGCGTCCTGCGTGAAGCCCGTCACCGTGGTGCCGTAGTGGATGCGGGCGCCGAGCTCGGTGGCGCGGTCGGCGAGGATCCGCGCGAGGTCGGGGCGATACATGCCCGCGACCGCCGGGTACTCGGGGCCGCCCGTTCGCGCGTCCGGGATCTGCGCGATGACCGGCGCGTCGGGGCCGGGGGCGCGCAGGCCGGTCTGGTCGAAGGAGTAGCCGGCCTCCTTCACCTGCTCCCACACGCCGAGCCGGTCGAACACGCGCAGGGCGTTGCCCTGCAGGGTGATGCCGGAGCCGAGGGCGGAGAGGTCGGGCTTCACCTCGAAGACGTCGACGTCGACGCCTCCCTCGGCGAGCAGGATGGCGGCGGCGGTGCCGGCGACGCCGGAGCCGACGATGGCGACGCGGGAGACAGCGGACATCGGGGGGTCCCTTCGTTGGGTTCGGGCTTACTTCAGGGCGATGGGGTTGACGGGCGAACCGACCGCCCCGGTGATCGGCAGGGGCGGCGCGACGAGCAGGAACTCGTAGACGCCGTCGGCGGCGCAGTCGGCGGCGAGCGCCTCGAGGTCCCACATCTCGCCGATCGTCAGGCCCAGGTTCGGGATGACGACCTGGTGCAGCGGCTGGAAGGCCTCGTCGAACTCGTTCGGGCGCACCTCGAAGCCCCACGTGTCGGTCGCGATCGCGGCGATCTCGGTGCGGTGCAGCCAGCCGGCGGTCGTGAACGACAGGCCCGCGCTCGGCCCGCCCGCGTAGCCGTTCCAGCCCTCGCGCAGCGCCCGGGCGTAGCGGCCGGTGCGCACGAGCACGAGGTCGCCGCGGCCGACGGCGCTCGTCGCGCCCTGCGCGGCGATGCAGGCCTCGAGCTCGGCGGTCGTGATGGCGTAGCCGTCGGGCAGCTCGCCTGCCGGGCCGTCATCGCGATGCCTCGGGGCGCAGGAATCGGCCGACGTCGAGCAGCACGCCGCGGCCGACGATGGCGGATGCCGCGTGCTCGATGCCGGTGACGAGGTCGCCGTCGCTCGTGACGACGGAGCCGGCCGGCCGGCCGTTCCACGCCATGCCGCGGTCGAAGATGTGGCCGAGGCCGTCCCACTGCGTGGAGCACTGCAGCGGCATGGCGATGACGTCGTCGGCCCCGCCGATGCCGTGCGGGAAGCCCTGCGTGCCGGCCGCGGCATCCGTGCCCGTGTCGAGCATGGTGTGCACCGGGTTGGTGCGGCGGCGCCAGCCCTGCTGCGGACCGTTCATGTCGAACGGCTGAGAGAGCGAGAAGCTCGTCCCGCGACGAACGAGGGTCGCGGCGCGAGCCCGCTCGGCGTCGCCGATGAAGTTGAGCGTGCCGAGCACGTCGTCGTCGCCCCAGCGGCCCCAGTTGCGGAACGCCTCGGCGGCCTCGGCGATGTGGCCGCTCGGGATCGGTGCGGTCGAGCTCGGCCGGGTCCTCGGTGGGCGTGCGGCGGGTTCCCGCCTCGGCTGACGTGCTCATCGCGCGCCCTCCTCGGCGACGGCACGCACGGTCTGGGCGCCGAGCCCCTCGATCGCGCCGACCATCACGTCGCCGTCGCGCAGCATCCGGCCGTGCACGATGCCGTTGCCGGCGGGGCTGCCCGTGAGCAGCAGGTCGCCGGGCAGCAGCGGCATGTTCTGCGAGGCGCCGGCGATGAGCGCGGGGAGGTCGAAGAGCAGGTCGGAGGTCGTGGCATCCTGCATCGTCTCGCCGTTGAGGGTGAGCTCGAGGTGCAGGTCGCCCGGATTCGCGACGAACGGCGCCGGCACGAGGAACGGGCCGGTCGGCAGGAAGCCAGGAGCGTTCTTGCCGCGGTACCAGTCGGTGCCGATCTCCTTCATGTCCTCGCGGAACACGAGGTCGCGCGTGGTGACGTCGTTCACGATCGTGTAGCCGGCGACGTGCTCCATCGCGTGCTCGCGGTCGACGCGGAACGCCTCCCTGCCGATCACGATCGCGAGTTCGAGCTCCCAGTCGTGCTGGTCGCTGTACGAGGGCAGCACGAGGTCGACGTCGTCGCCGACGACCGCGGCGGGCAGGCCGATGAAGAAGTAGGGGATGCCCTCGCGCGCGCGGCGATCCATCATGTCGGCGGCCCATTCGCGCAGCTCCTCGATGGGGCGCGGGTCGTTCTTCGCCCGGCCGGCGGCGACGAGGTCGATGACGTGCGTGCGGTAGTTCGCGCCGGTCTGCAGCACCTGGCGGGGCGTGACGGGTGCAGTGAGCGTGACGTCGGCGAGCGGCCGCCACGAGGCATCCGCCTGCTCGGCGACGGCGCGCAGCCGCTCCCACGAGGCAGGCGCCTCGGCGAGGAACGCGTTGAGGTCGGGCGCACCGAGCTCGTCGGGGCCGATCTCACGCACCCGGCCGTCGGCCACGAGTCCGAGCACCGGCTCGGCGCCGCCCGCGCGGAAGCGGACGAGGGCGAAGGGGGCGGTCAGGCCGTCGGACGACGATGTCACGGGTGGTTCTCCATTCACGCGCGCTTCGGTGCGGTGCGCGACATCCAGTCAACCGCGTCGGCAGGTATCAGTGAAGGGCCGATCGTTGATGGACTCCATCAGTCGTGTGGATGCGCCGAGCCCATCGATCGCGCGATCGGCAGGCCGCCGCCGTGGCCGGTGAGCCCGCCGTCCACGGCGATCTCGGTACCGGTCACGTACGCGGCATCCGGCGACAGCAGATGCACGATGACGGCGCGACCTCGGCGGGGCCGCCGGTGCGCCCGAGCGGAGTCGCGTCGAGGTTCGCGGCGCGGAAGGCATCGGGCGCGCTCTGCGTCATGGGCGTGTCGATGAAGCCCGGGTTCACGAGGTTGACCCGGATGCCCCTCGGGCCGAGTTCCATCGCCGCGGTCTTCGTGATGCCGCGAAGCGCCCACTTGCTCGCGCCGTACGCGATGCCGTAGTGCGCCATGACCCCGGCGGCGGAGCCGACGTTGACGATCGAGCCGCCGTCGACCATGAGCGGCGCCAGTGCCTGGATGCCGAGCGCCGGGCCCACCGAGTTGACGGCGAACGCCTGCTGGAAGTCGTCGGGTGTCACGTCGTCGAGCCGAGCGCGCCGCGTGATGCCGGCGGCGTTGACGAGGCCGTCGAGCGTCCCTGCCCCGGATTCGATCCGCTCGGCGAGGGCGACCCAGTCGCGCGGATCGCTCACGTCGAGAACGACGCGCTCGACGCCCCGCCCGGCGGGAGCCGCGCCAACCCACGCCAGATCGGCGGCGATCACGCGGGCGCCCGCGGCGGCGAGCGCCACGGCCGTCGCCGCCCCGATCCCGGATGCCGCGCCGGTGACCACGAACGTGCGACCCTCATGCGGCCCCATCGGCGGCCCCTTCCCTGCGAACACCCGAGCTTCCATGGTGTCGCCTCGTGGGGCACCTGATGCGCCGGATCACGGATGGTGATGACGCCCGGTTGGCATACTGGACGGC
This sequence comes from uncultured Actinomycetota bacterium, assembly GCA_963836825.1. Classification (GTDB taxonomy): domain Bacteria; phylum Actinomycetota; class Actinomycetes; order Actinomycetales; family Microbacteriaceae; genus Agromyces. Next base: position 88,443 of record CAWILI010000008.1, on the reverse strand, counting down.
ACCACTTCCGATGGAGGACACCGTGGCCGATCTCACCGATCTCGCTCGCACTCACCTCGCTGCTGCGCTCGCGGACGAGCACGGCCGGAGCGCGGAACTGATCCTCCGGGACGGGCCCATGCGCCAGTCGATCATCGCGCTGCGTTCCGGGGTCGAGCTCGCCGAGCACAACTCACCGGCCGCGGCGAGCATCCAGGTGCTGGCGGGCCGGGTGCGCGTGACCGGGCAGGAGCCCACCGAAGTCACCGCGGGGCGGCTCGACGTGCTCACCCACGCCCGCCATGCGGTGCTCGCCCTCGAGGACTCCGTCTTCCTGCTCACGACCGTCACCGGCATCGACAGCACCGGCGGGCCCGAGCGCGCACGCTGACGAGCCAATTCGCTCAGACCCGCTCGAACACCGCCGCGAGCGCCTGGCCGCCGCCGATGCACATCGTCTCGAGCGCGAGCGACCCGTCGAGGGCGGGCAGCTCGTGCGCGAGCGTCGCGAGCATGCGCACGCCGGTGGCGCCGATCGGGTGGCCGAGCGAGATGCCGCTCCCCCGCGGGTTGAGCCGCGGGTCCTCGGCGTCGAGGCCCCAGTCGGCGAGGCAGGCGAGCACCTGCACGGCGAACGCCTCGTTGAGCTCGATCACGTCGAGGTCGTCGAACGCGAGACCGGCGCGCTCGAGCGCGAGGTTCGCCGCCGGCACCGGGGCCACGCCGAAGCGCAGCGGGTCGTTGCCCGCGACCGCCCACGAGCGCAGGCGCAGCATCGGCGTGAGCCCGAGCTCGGCCGCCCGCTGCGGCGTCGTGACGATGCACGCGGCGGCCGCGTCGTTCTGGCCGCTCGAGTTGCCGGCGGTCACGGTCGCGTCGGCATCGCGCTTGCCGAGGATCGCCCGCAGCCCGGCGAGCGCCTCGAGCGTCGTGTCGGCGCGGGGATGCTCGTCGCGGTCGACGATCGACGCTGCCGCGCCGGCCCGGCACCTCGACCGGCACGAGCTCGGCGTCGAACGCGCCCGACTCCTGCGCGGCGACGGCCCGCTGGTGCGACTGCAGGGCGAACGCGTCCTGCGCCTCGCGCGAGATGCCGTAGTCGGCGCGCAGCAGCTCGGCCGAGCCCACGTTGCCGTCGGGCGTCGGGAACCGCCGGCCGCCGACGGTCTCGCGACCCCGGGCCAGCGCGTCGTGCAGCAGGAGCCCGACGCCGGTCACGCCCGCGGCGACCCTCGACCGTGTACAGCGGCGCGTTCGACATCGACTCGGCGCCGAGCGCCACCACGGCCTCGGAGACACCCGTCTGCACCTCCATCGCGGCGTTGAGCACCGCCTGCAGGCCCGATCCGCAGCGCCGGTCGAGCTGGTACCCGGTCGTCTCGACGGGGAAGCCGGCGTCGAGCGCGGCGACCCGGCCGAACGCGGGCGCCTCCATCGTCGGATAGCCCTGGGCGGCGATCACGCCGTCGATGGCGGCCGGGTCGACGCCCGTACGCTCGAGCAGCGCGCGCAGCACGGTCGTCGCGAGTTCGAGGGCCGACACGGTGGCGAGCGCCCCGCCCATGCGTCCGACCGGGCGTGCGCAGCGGCGCGCAGATGACGACCTCGCGAAGCTCGGCCATCATGCCTCCACGGCGATCTCGTCGGCGACGGTGAACGGTGCGCCCGTGGCATCCGTCACCTGCTCGATCGTGACGCCGGGTGCCAGCTCGAGCAGGTGGAATCCGTCGGCGGTGACGTCGAAGACGGCCAGGTCGGTGATGATGCGGTCGACGCACGCCTTGCCGGTGAGCGGCAGCGTGCACTGCTCGACGAGCTTCGCCGAACCGTTCTTCGCGACATGCTCCATGACGACGATGACGCGCTCGGCGCCGTTCACGAGGTCCATGGCTCCGCCCATGCCCTTGATCATCTTGCCCGGCACGGCCCAGTTGGCGATGTCGCCGCCCGACGACACCTGCATCGCGCCGAGCACCGCGGTCGTGATGCGGCCGCCGCGGATCATGCCGAAGCTCGCCGCCGAGTCGAAGTAGGCCGATCCCGGCAGCACCGTGACGGTCTCCTTGCCGGCGTTGATGAGCTTCGGGTCCTCCTCGCCCTCCCACGGGTACGGGCCGACGCCGAGTATGCCGTTCTCGGAATGCAGCACGACCTCGATGCCCTCGGGCAGGTGGTTCGGGATCAGCGTCGGCAGGCCGATGCCGAGGTTCACGTACGTGCCGTCTTCGAGTTCGCGGGCGGCGCGAGCCGCCATCTCGTCGCGCGTGAGCGGCATCAGGCGTCCTTTCCAGCGGCGGTTGCGGTGACGGATGCCGCGGGCCGAGGCCGCACGGTCACCTTCTCGATCGGCAGGTCTGCCGACTCTTCAGGGCTCAGCACGACGACCCGGTCGACGTAGATGCCGGGCAGGTGGATGTCGTCGGGGTCGATCACGCCGGGTTCGACGAGCTCGTCGACCTCGGCGATCGTCACCTTTCCGGCCATGCCGGCGAGCGGGTTGAAGTTGCGGGTCGACTTCTCGAAGCGCAGGTTGCCGTGCCGGTCGCCGACCGCGGCGCGCACGAGCCCGTAGTCGGTGCGGATGGCCTGCTCGAGCACGTACTCGCGAGAGCGGCCGAAGGCGTTGAACGGGCGCAGCTCCTTCGGGTCGCTCGCGAGCGCCACCGTGCCGTCGGACGCGTAGCGCAGCGGCATTCCGCCCTCGGAGACCGCCGTGCCCGCGCCGGTCGCCGTGTAGAACGCGGGAATGCCCACGCCGCCCGCGCGCAGCCGCTCGGCGAGCGTGCCCTGCGGCGTGAGCTCGACCTCGACCTCGCCCGCGAGGTACTGGCGCGCGAACTCCTTGTTCTCGCCGATGTAGCTCGCGATGACCTTGCGGATGCGACCCGCCGACGAGCAGCTCGCCGAGCCCCCAGCCGTCGACACCGCAGTTGTTCGACACGATCTCGAGCCCGCTGGTGCCGCGCGCGAGCAGCGCCCGGATCAGCACGATCGGCACGCCCGACAGGCCGAAGCCGCCGACGGCGAGGGATGCCCCGTCGGGAATATCGGCGACCGCGTCTGCGGCGCTCGCGTAGGTCTTATCCATGGGTGTCTCCATCGTCGGCGGGGTCGGGTGCGGTATCGGATGTCTCGCGCCGGGTCGGTGTCGGATGCCCCGGCGCGGGTTCCTCGGCGAACACGTCCCGCGCGATCGCGAGCGCGGCGTTCGCCGCCGGCAGCCCCGCGTAGAGCGCGGTGTGCAGCAGCACCTCGGCGATCTCGGCGCGGCTGAGCCCGTTGCGCTGCGCCGCGCGCACGTGCATCGCGATCTCGTTCTCGTGGCCGCCGGTGGTGAGGCTGGCGAGCGTGGCGATCGACCGCTCGCGGCGGCTGAGGCTCGGGTCGCGCCCAGATGTCGCCCCATGCGTAGCGGGTGATGAAGTCCTGGAACGGGGCCGTCTCGGCGGTGGTCGCGGCGACGGCGCGGTCGACGTGGGCGTCGCCGAGCACCTCGCGGCGCACCCGCATGCCGCGGTCGTGGGCGCCGGCTGCCTCGGCAGCGCCCCGGGCGCGGTCGAGGTGTTCGGCGATCAGTTCGGCGGCGGCCGCGGGCTCTTCGAGCACCGCGAGGTGCGAGGCGCCGTCGAGCGCCACGTGGCGCCCGCCGGGGACGTCGTCGGCCAGGTCCTGCATCGAGGCCGGGGTCGTCACGGTGTCGTGCTCGCCGCTGATCGCGAGCATCGGCACGGCGAGCGCGCGCGAGGTCGCCCGTGCGATCGAACGCGCCGAGCGCGTCGGCGCACAGCGCGTACGACTCGTCGTCGATGTCGACCAGGGTCTTGAGCGTGCGACCTCCGAGGTCGCCGCCCGCGCGGTCGAGGAACCCGGGCGCGAACCAGCGCGAGGCGCTGCCGGTGACCAGCGACGCGGTGCCACTCGCCCGCACGGATGCCGCGCGCTCGGCCCAGCTCGCGTGCGTGCCGATGCGCGCACCGCTGCAGCTCATGACGAGGCTGCGAACGCGGTCGGGGTGCGTGACCGCGAGCTCGAGCGCGACCACCCCGCCGAGCGAGACGCCGGCCACGTGGAACGCGCCGCCGCCCGCCTCGTCGACGACGGCGAGCACGGCGTCGGCGAGGTCGCCGATCGTGAACGCCTCGGTCGCGGCCGGCGAGGCGCCGTGCCCGGGGAGGTCGATGCGCAGGATCCGCAGGTTCGCGGTGCGCGGCGTCGGCGCGCAGCTCGCGCGACGACACCGTCCCACAGCGCGGTCGTCGTGCCGAGCGACGGGAGCAGCACGAGGAGCGGGTTCTCGGCGGCCGGCACGGTGCCGGGAGCGAACGCGCCGAGCAGGCGAGGACGGGTCATGATCGGGGCTCCGGGTCGGTGAGTCGGGTGAAGCGGGCGAGCGCGGCGTCGACGATGCGATCGGATGCCGCGACGAGCACGTCGCGGTCGGGCCGCTCGCCCGCGGGACCGGCCTGCGTGAGGATCGCGGCCGCGCGGTCGCGATCGAACTCGGCGCCGCTCACGAGGCGGGATGCGGCATCCGCCGACGAGCGCGCGAGGCGCGCCAGTCGCCGCAGCGCAGACCACTCGGCGTGCCAGCGACCCGGCGACCGCTCGTCGCCGGCGATCGCGGCGCTCGCGATGACCTGCAGCAGCGCGGGCGCCTCGACCGCCGCCGCGGTGACGGCGACGGCGGGGACGGGGTTCTGCTTGTGCGGCATCGCCGATGAGCCGCCGCCGCCGGCGAGGCGCACCTCGCCGACCTCTTCGCGGGAGAGGAAGGTGATGTCGCCGGCGATGCGTCCGAGCGCGGCGACCACCGTGGCCGCGGTCGATGCGATGGCGAGCACGGGCGTGCGCTCGGTGTGCCACGAGCGACCGGGATCGGCGAGGCCGAGGAGGTCGGCGAGCTCGGCGCGGACGTCATCGGCGCCAGAGGTGCTCCCGGCCGCGGCATCCGCTGCCGTGCCGGTGCCGACGGCACCGCCGAACTGCACCGGGAAGGCGGTGCGATCGATCGCCTCGATCGCCGAGCCGACCCCGTCGAGCCAGCCGGCGGCCAGCACGCCGAGGGTGCTCGCCTCGCCGTGGCGGGCGATCGAGCGGCCGATGCGCACACTGTGTCGTTCGGCGTCGGCGAGTGATGCGAGCGAGCGGCCGGTGCGAACGAGGGAGGCGCGTGCCGCGGCGAGCGCGCGCTGCGACACGAGCACGAGCGCCGTGTCGACGACGTCCTGGCTCGTCGCGCCGAGGTGCAGTCGATCGGCCGGACAGGCCCTTCGCCTCGACCTGTGCGCGCAGCATGGGCACGAGCGCCACGACCGGGACGCCGTCGCGCACGACTCCCTCGCGAAGGGTCGCCCGATCGAGCGCCGTCGCGTCGAGCGCCTGTGCCTGTGCCTCGAGCGGTTCGTCGAGCACCCGGCCCCACGAGCGCAGCAGGCCCTGCTCGACCTCGACCAGCGCGTCGAGCACGGCGTCGTCGTCGGTTCCGATCGGGTCGGTCGCCCCCGGATCGATGAGTCCCCAGTCCGTCATCCGACCATCCTCCTCAGACCTCGGTGCCGAAGTCGAGGAACACGGTCTCATCGTCACCCTGCAGGCGGATGTCGAAGCGGTACGAAGCGGGCGCATCGGACTGCCGCGACGAGCGTCGACCGTCGCGCCGGATCGATGCTCGAGAGCAGGGGATCGGTCGCGTTCGCCTCGGACTCGTCGTCGAAGTACGCGCGCGTGAAGAGGTGGTGCAGCACGCCGCGCGCGAAGACCGTCACGAGCAGGTACGGCGCCGAACCGCTGCGGGCGGCGCCGGGCTTGATGGTCGTGAACGAGTAGTGCCCGTCGCGGTCGACGGCCGCGCGACCGAACCCCGTGAACCCGTGCTGGTCGCGCTGGAACGAGCCGCGTTCGGTGGAGGCCCGGCCCGCGGCATCCGCGCCCCACACCTCGAGGATGGCGTCGGGGATCGGATCGCCCGCGCCGTCGTACACGACCCCGTGCAACCGGATCGCGTCGGGCTGCCACGGCGCGCGCACGTCGGGGCCACCGGCGTAGGGCAGCGCGTACCCGAAGAACGGGCCGACGGTCTGCGACGGCGTCTGGCCGAGCGGGCCCGCGTGGTCGCCGGCGTGTGCGTGCGCGCCCGGCCGGTCGGTCGCGTCGAACGCCTCGTCAGCGGGGTCGGGGGCATCAGGTCAGGCATGGTCGGCGTCCTCCGGTTCCATCCAGGTCGACTTCGGGCCGGTGAGCACGACGTCCCATCGGTAGCCGAGGGCCCACTCGGGCTCGCTCACGTCATGGTCGTAGCCCGCCACGAGCCGCTCGCGTGCGGCGGGGTCGACGATCGACTGGTAGATCGGGTCGAGCGCGAAGAGCGGGTCGCCCGGGAAGTACATCTGCGTGATGAGCCGCTGCGTGAACGCGGTGCCGAAGAACGAGAAGTGGATGTGCGCGGGTCGCCAGGCGTTGCGGTGGTTCTTCCACGGGTACGGGCCGGGCTTGATCGTGGTGAGGCGGTACGAGCCGTCGTCGCCCGTGATCACGCGGCCGACACCCGTGAAGTTCGGGTCGAGGGGCGCGGGGTGCTGGTCGCGCTTGTGCACGTACCGGCCCGAGGCGTTGGCCTGCCAGATCTCGATGAGCTGGTTGCGCACCGGACGGCCGTCGCCGTCGAGCACCCGTCCGGTCACGATGATGCGCTCGCCGAGCGGTTCGCCCGAGTGCTGGATCGTGAGGTCGGCCTCTTCGGCCGCGACATCGGTGTGCCCGAACGCCGGCGAGACGAGCTCGATCTCCTCGGGGTCGGCGCGCACGAGTTCGTGCGTCGGATGCCGCAGCACGGCCGAGCGGTACGGTGCGAAGTCGCGGAACGGATGCGTCGCGCACCGAGCCACCGGCAGCCGCCTCGGTCTCGGCCCGATGTCGTTCGACGATCTCGGCGGAGATGGTCTCCTGCGTCGTCTCGGGTTGGTCTGCGATGCGCATGCGGTGCTCCTGGGTGGACGGTGGACGGTGGGTCGGACCCGGTCGGGCCGGGACTCGGATCAGAACGGAAGGCCGGCGTACTGCTCGGCGAGGCTCCGCATCGCGTGCTCGGAGCCGGTGACGTACTCGAGCTGGCCGACCTGGCTGCGGTAGCGGAAGGCGCGCGCCGAGGCATCGGGGACCTCGTGGTGCACGTGCAGCATCTCGGTCATCCACTGCGAGAAGTGCTGCACCTTCCACTGCCTCGCGAGCGCCCGGTCGCTGTAGCGGTCGAGGCCGGTCGAGTCGCCGGCGCGGTGGTCGAGGATGGCGCGCCCGAGCATCGCGACGTCGGCGATGGCCGAGTTGAGCCCCTTCGCGCCGGTGGGCGGCACGATGTGACCGGCGTCGCCGGCCAGGAACATGCGTCCGGAGCGCATCGTGGAGACCACGAAGCTCCGCATCGGCGTGATCGACTTCTCGGTGATCGGGCCCTCCTGCAGCTCCCAGCCGTCGACCCCGAGTCGCGTCTGCAGCGCGTCCCAGATGCGGCGGTCGCTCCAGTCGTCGATCGACTCGTCGGGACCGACCTGCACGTAGAGGCGCGAGACCTCGGGCGAGCGCATGGAGTGCATGCCGAAGCCGTCGGCGTGCAGCGAGTAGATGAGGTCGTCGGTCGACGGCGGGACGTCGGCGAGGATGCCGAGCCAGCCGAACGGGTAGCTCCGTTCGAACGTCTGCAGTTCGCCCGAGCGGAACCGCTGGCGGCAGACGCCGTGGTAGCCGTCGGTGCCGATGATGAGGTCGGCCTCGAGCTCGTGCACCCGGCCGCCCGACGTGTAGATGACCGCGGGTTGCGACCCCGAGAAGCCGACCGGCTCGACGTCCTCGGCCTCGAACACGATGTTCGATCCGATGCGCTCGTGCTCGGCGAGCATGTCGGTCACGAGCGCCTGCTGCCCGTACACCGTGACCGTGCGGCCGATGAGCTCCTGGAAGTCGATGTGGTGGCGTTGCCCCTCGTACTGCAGGTAGATGCCGTGGTGCGTGAGGCCGTGCTCACGCAGCTGGGCGTCGAGGCCGAGCTCGGCGAGGATGTCGACCGATCCCTGCTCGAGCACGCCGGCGCGGATGCGACCGAGCACGTACTCCTTGCGACTTCTGCTCGAGGATCGTGAACGGCACGTCGGCCTGGTGCAGGATGTGGCCGAGGAGCAGGCCCGCGGGGCCGGCTCCGATGATCGCCACGCCGGTCTTGTCGCGCACGTATGCCGCCTCTCGCCTCGTCGGGAACAGTAAGACGAGGATGCCTCTCCGAGCAGCCGTGCGGATGCGAGGTTCCACTGAGTGGAAGCATCCGAGGGTCAGGGGCGCCAGCCCAGCGCGGTCGACACGCCGCGTGCCGCCATGCGCACGCCGAGCGGGAACTGGGGCTCGTCACGCCGTTCGGCGTGCGCGATGATCGACACCGCGGCCACCACCTCGCCCGAGGCATCCCGCACCGGCGCGGCCACCGAGAACGCTCCCCGCGTGAGTTCCTCGACCGAGCGCGAGAGTCCGACCGAGCGGATCTCGGCGAGCCTCACGCGCAGCTCGTGCTCGGTCGTCAGCGTGTTCGGCAGGTACTTGGTCGGCTTCGCGGCGAGCACGTCCTCGAGCACGCCGGGCTCCGCGTACGCGAGCAGCACGAGTCCGACGCCGGTCGTGTGCAGCGGCAGGCGCGAACCGATGTCGGAGATGACCGGAACCGCGTCGGGCCCCGAGAGTCGCTCGAGGTACACGGCGCCGAGCCCGTCGCGCACGGCGAGGTGCACGTGCTCGCGCGTCGACTCGAGCAGGTCGCCGAGATACGGGCGGGCGGCGGAGCGGAGCCGACGCGCGGTGGGCTCGCGCACGCCGAGGCGCCAGAGCTTCAGGCCGAGGCGATAGAGCCCGTCGTCGCCGCGCACCAGCCCGCCCCACGTCACCCACTCGGCCACGAGGCGGTGCGCCGTCGAGAGGGGGAGTCGCGCTCGGCCGGCGATCTCGCTCAGCGTCAGCTCCTCGCGACCCTGGAAGGCGTCGGCGATCGCGAAGAGCTTCTCGGCGACGGATCGGCCGTCGCTGCCTCCACCGGCCATGGGCACATCGTACGTGCCCGCATCGCCGAGCGAGTGATATCAGGCGGATCGATTCGAGGCATCATCAGATTCAGCTTCCCTGATGCGTGGTGCTCGCCGAGAGTGGATGCAGTGCCGAAACTGGCACGCACCATCATGCGGCTCGGCGCCGCCACTCGGAATGAAGGATCGACGATGATCACCCTCCTGTCACATCTCTCGCACGTCGAGATCGCGACGCCCGACGTCGAGGCCTCGGTCGTCTTCTACGAGGAGCGCCTCGGCCTCCGCGAGGTCGGCCGCGACGGCGGCAAGGTCTACCTCCGCTCGTGGGGCGACTACACGCACCACAGCGTCGTGATCTCCGAGGGCCCCGAGCCGGCACTCGTCGAGATCGGCTGGCGCACCACGAGCCCCGAGGCGCTCGAGGAGGCCGCCCGTCGCGTCGAGGACGCCGGCGTCACCGGCGAGTGGTCGGACTCCGGCCCCGGCCGCGGGCGCTCCTACGTGTTCACGGGTCCGTGGGGCCACACCATCCGCCTCGCGTGGGAGATCGAGCAGTACCGCGCCGACGACGAGCACGCGTCGATCTACCCCGACCGCCCCGAGAAGCGCTCGAGCGTCGCCGGCGCTCCCCGCTTCCTCGACCACGTGACGATCGCGGCATCCGACGTTCGCGCCTTCGCGCAGTGGCACCACGACGTGCTCGGCTTCCGCATCATGGCCTACACCGACCTCGACGAGGCACCCGTCACGGTCTTCGCCGTGATCACGACGAACGAGAAGTCGCACGATCTCGGCGTGGTGCTCGACAGCTCCTCGCGTCCCGGCCGCATCAACCACTACGCCTTCTGGGTCGACACCCGCGAGGAGCTGCTCATCGCCGCCGACGTGCTCATGGAGAACGGCACGCACATCGAGTACGGCCCGTCGATCCACGGCATCGGCGAGCAGTCGCTTCCTCTACTTCCGCGACCCGAGCGGCCTGCGCATCGAGGTGAACACCGGCGGCTACCGCAACTACGTGCCCGACTGGGACGCCAACACCTGGAAGCCGTCGACGGGCTCCAACAACATGTACCGCAACGGCGCCATGCCGATGTCGATGACCGAGTCGTTCCCGCCCGACGAGGGCCACCCCACCGCGACCGAAGAGGGCATCGTCCCCGGCACCGAGGAGGCCCTGCTCAACCCCTACGGCAAGCACGGCCAGGGTTGAGCGCCGACTGACCAGTCTTTCGCAGAGGCGTGCGGGCGGTTCAGCACCGAAAGGTGCCGAGCCGCCCGTTCGTCTGTGCAGGTGGGCTCCGCATGCGCGAGTGCGCGATCGGCATTCCGAATGCCGGGCGCTTCGCGAGCGTCAGCCCTCGAGCTCGCGGAGCTCCGTCGTGCGTGCGCTCGGGGTGTCGCCCGTGTTCACCGTTCCCCGCGGCTCGATGAGCAGCGCCGACACCTCGCCGTCGGCGCGCGGGCAGTGCTCGACGCCGCGCGGCACGACGTAGACGTCGCCCGGGCCGAGCTCCATGTCACCGCCGTCTGCGTCGCGCAGCTGGATGACGAGTCGGCCCGAGACCACGAGGAACAGCTCGTCGGTGTCGGGATGCGTGTGCCAGGTGAACTCGCCCTGCGCCTTGAACACCTTCACGTCGTAGTCGTTCACGCTGGCCAGGCGGCGCGGCGACCACGGCTCCGAGAACGAGTCGAGGGCGGCTTGGATGTTGCGGACCGGATCTGCCATGTCTTCGATCATTCCGGATGCCGCGTCCCGAAGCCGAGGCCGATGCAGGAACTTCTGGCGCCCACTCGGCGCGCCCCGGCCGTCTGTCCGGCATGTCGCCCCGAAGTTCCTGCATCCGAGGCAAAGGGGTTGACGCGGCATCCGCTCGCGCCTATGGTTAAGCAATTCATTAATTAAGGAGTTGCTTACCTTGACGGATGCCCCGGACGAGCTCAGCCTCGTGTTCCAGGCGCTCGCCGATCCGACGCGACGCGCGATCATCTCGCGCCTCCGCGGCGGCCCGACGACCGTCGGCGAACTGGCCGAGCCGTTCGCGATGAGCCGCCCCGCGATCTCGCAGCACCTCAAGGTGCTCGAGCGGGCCGGGCTCATCGAGCGCACCGCCGACGCGCAGTGGCGCCGCTGCACCCTTCGCACCGAACCGCTCGACGAGGCATCCGCCTGGGTCGACCGGCACCGCGACGAGTGGAACGAGCGCTTCGACCTGCTCGACGAGCGACTGCGCGTCCTGAAGAACTCCGCGAATTGAAGGGAAGGGCCGATGCCTGAGCAGACCGCCACCACACGCAAGCAGTTCACGATCACCCGCGTCTTCGACGCGCCCCGCGACCTCGTCTGGCAGGCCTGGACGACCGAGGCCGACGCCGCCGAATGGTGGCACCCGCGCGGCATCGAGATCAAGCCGGGCAGCGTCTCCGTCGACGCCCGCGTCGGCGGCCGTTACGCCTACACGATGGTGAACCCGGCCGACGGCCAGGAGTATCCGACGGCCGGCGTCTACCGCGAGGTCACGCCGCCCGAGCGGCTCGTGTACACGTGGGGGTCGCCGGGCGACCCCGACGATGAGGCGCCGGTCATCACCGTGGAGCTCCGCGAGCTGCCCGAGGACCGCACCGAGATGCGGTTCCACCTCGTCGGCATCGACGGCGCGCCCGGCGACGACAACGTCTACGACGGATGGGATTCCGCGTTCGACATGCTCGCCGAGCAGCTGGCCGACGGGCGCGAGTGATGGGCCGCCTCATCGTCGAGCAGATCGTCAGCGTCGACGGGTACGCGGCCGACCCCGAGGGCGGCATCGGATTCTTCGAGGCGGTCGACGAGGTCGACTCGAACGACGCACGACCAGCTCGCGTTCCTCGAGCGACGTCGATGCGATCCTGCTCGGCGCGAACACCTACCGGATGTTCGCCGGGTACTGGCCGCAGGCCGACCCCGAGGTCGAGCGTCGTCGCCGAGCCCATCAACCGCCTGCCGAAGTTCGTCGTGTCGAACACCCTGACGGATGCCCCGTGGGGCGACGGTGCGGTCGAGATCCTCCGCGGCGACGGGGCCGAAGCGGCCGCCGCGCTGAAGGAGCGCTACGCCGCCATCGTCGTGTGGGGGAGCCTCACGCTCGCCGACGCGCTGTTCGAGGCCGGTCTCGTCGACGAGCTCCGCCTGCGCGTCGTGCCGGTGCTCATCGGCGAAGGTCGCTCGTTCACGCCCGCGAAGCTCGGGGAGCGCGCGACTCGAGCTCGATCACGTGGTGACGCATCCCAGCGGGCACGTCGGCATGGAATACCGCGTGCGCTGAGTCGTCGGCTCACCCCTCGGCGGGCGCGGGCTGGCGCTCGTCGGCGGGCTCGGGCTGCTCGGCACGTCCTGACGGCTGACCGCGTGACGGTTCACCGCCTGACGGTTCGCCGCCGCGACGGCTCGTCGCCCTCGAACTGCTTCGACAGCAGCCGGTACGAGCGCGTGCCGAAGGCGAGCAGCGCCAGGGCGACGAGCGCCAGTCCGCTGAAGAAGAAGATCAGCGCGATGCCGCGAGCGTCGCCCTCGCCGACGAGCCATCCCCACGTCGCCTGTCCGCCGTCGGACTCCATGTACGGGATGATCCAGAACTCCGCGATCGGCGCGATGAGCGCCCCCAGCACGCCCATCGCGACGGCCGGCAGCGGGCCTCCCCCTGACGGCGGACGACGAATACCCGCCACGCGACGGATGTCCCCACCGCGCGACATCCGTAGCGTGAAGGCATGCTCGAACTCAGCAACGTCAGCAAGCGCTACGGCAACCGGCTCGCGCTCGATCAGGTGACCTTCACGGTCGGCGACGGCCGCCTCACCGGCTTCGTCGGCGGCAACGGCGCCGGCAAGACCACCACGATGCGCATCATCCTCGGGGTGCTCGCCTCCGACGGCGGCACCGTCACCCTCGACGGCGAGCCGATCACCGAGGGCGACCGTCGCCGCATGGGGTACATGCCCGAGGAGCGCGGCCTCTACCCCAAGATGAAGGTGCTCGAGCAGACGGTGTACCTCGCCCGCCTGCACGGCTGGACGCCCGCCGCCGCCCGCCGCAACGCGGTCGAGCTGCTCGAACGCCTCGGCCTCGGCGAGCGCATGGACGACACCATCGAGTCGCTCTCGCTCGGCAACCAGCAGCGGGCGCAGATCGCCGCCGCCCTCGTGCACCGACCCGAGGTGCTCGTGCTCGACGAGCCGTTCTCGGGCCTCGACCCCATGGCGGTCGAGACGGTGCAGGGCGTGCTCGCCGACGCCGCCGCCGCGGGCGCCCCCGTGCTGTTCTCGTCGCACCAGCTCGACATCGTCGAGCGGCTCTGCGACGACCTCGTCATCATCGCCGGCGGTCGCATCGCCGCGGCCGGCGCGGGCGACGCCCTGCGTGCCGAACACGGCTCCGAGCGCTGGGAACTGCTCACCACCGGCGACGCCGGCTGGCTTCGCCTGCAGCCCGGCATCGAGGTCATCGAGTTCGACGGCGGATGGGCGGTCTTCGAGGCCGAATCGGATGCCGCTCGCCAGGCAGTGCTCGCCGAGGCGGTCGCCCGCGGCGAGGTCGTCAGCTTCACCCGCGAGCACACCACGCTCGCCCAGATCTTCAAGGAGGTCGTGCGATGAGCACCGTTGCAGACACCGAGCGCCGCACCCCGACGCTTCGTCGACAGCGTGTCGCTCATCGCCGGGCGCGAGATCACGATGCGGCTGCGCAGCAAGGCGTTCGTCATCTCCACGGGCGTGCTCATGCTCGCCGTGCTCGCGTCGGTCGTGCTCGGCAGCATCTTCGGCACGCAGACCGAGACGACGAAGGTCGCCGTCCTGGGCGGCGCGACCGCGGTGGTCGAGGACAACGACGCCCTCGAGGCGGTGCCCGCGGCCGACGAGGCCGCCGCCGAGCAGTTGCTGCGCGACGGCGAGGTCGACGCGATCGTCGCGCCCGCGGCATCCGAACCGCTCGGCATCATCGTGACCGGCCTCGACTCGACGCCCGACTCGGTGGTTCGGGCGCTCTCGGTGCAGCCGACCGTCGAACTGCTCGAACCCGCCGCGGTCGACCCGACGCTCGCCTACCTCGTCGCCTTCGGCTTCGGCATCGTCTTCTTCATGTCGGCGCTCACGTTCGGCACGACCATCGCCCAGTCGGTCGTCGAAGAGAAGCAGACGCGCGTCGTCGAGATCCTGCTCTCGACGATGACGGCCCGCGCGCTGCTCACGGGCAAGGTCATCGGCAACAGCGTGCTCGCGTTCGGGCAGATCCTCGCGATCGCGGCGCTCGCGATCCTCGGGCTCATGCTCACGGGCCAGCGGGTGCTGCTCGGCGGGCTCGGCACCTCGGTGATCTGGTTCATCGTGTTCTTCGCGATCGGGTTCGTGATGCTCGCGGCGCTGTTCGCGGCGACCGCGGCCATGGTCTCGCGCGCCGAGGACATCGGCTCGGTGACGACCCCGGTGACGATGCTCGTGATGATCCCCTACTTCCTGGTGATCTTCTTCAACGACAACGCCACGGTGCTCGCGATCATGAGCTACGTGCCGTTCTCGGCGCCGGTGGGCATGCCGATGCGGGTGTTCCTCGGCACCGCCGAGTGGTGGGAGCCGTTCGTCTCGCTCGCGATCCTGCTGGCGACGACCGCGCTCGCGGTGCTCGTCGGCGAGCGCATCTACCGCAACTCGCTGCTGAAGACCGGCGCGCGGGTGCCGCTCGGCGAGGCGCTGCGCGGCTGAGCGCGTCCGCTCGCCGACGAGGCGCGGTCGCCAGCCCGACGCGTATCGAGATCCGTCACTCGGGTCTCGATCCGCGGCGGCATCCGCAGCGCGCTACTCGACCGACGGAGCACTGCGACGAGATGGGAGGATGGTGCGGTGACCCAGCAGCTCCACGACACGACCTTCCGCGGCTTCGCCTCCGACAACTACTCGGGCGTGCACCCCGAGATCCTCGCCGCGATCAGCGCCGCGAACGACGGCCACCAGGTCGCCTACGGCGAAGACGTCTACACCGAGCGCCTGCAGGAGGTGTTCGTGCAGCACTTCGGCAAGGGCATCGAGGCGTTCCCGGTGTTCAACGGCACCGGCGCGAACGTCACCGCGCTGCAGTCGATGCTGCCGCGCTGGGGCGCCGTGATCTCGGCGAAGACCGCGCACATCAACTCCGACGAGGGCGGGGCGCCCGAGCGGGTCGGCGGCATCAAGCTGCTCACGGTCGAGGCGCCCGACGGCAAGCTCACCCCCGAGCTCATCGACCGCGAGGCGTGGGGCTGGGGCGACGAGCACCGCGCGCAGCCGCTCGTCGTGTCGATCACGCAGACCACCGAGCTCGGCACCGCCTACACCGCCGACGAGATCCGGGCCATCGCCGACCACGCCCACGAGCACGGCATGAAGCTGCACCTCGACGGCGCGCGCATCGGCAACGCCGGCGCCTCGCTCGGCATCGCCGCTGCGTGCGTTCACGCGCGACGCGGGCGTCGACCTGTTGAGCGTCGGCGGCACGAAGAACGGATGCCTCGGCGCCGAGGCGATCGTCGTGCTGAACCCCGAGGCATCCGAGGGCCTGAAGTACCTGCGCAAGCTCAACATGCAGCTCGCCTCGAAGATGCGCTTCGTGTCGGCGCAGCTGATCGCGCTCTACGAGGGCGACCTGTGGCTGCGCAACGCCTCGCACGCGAACGAGATGGCCTCGCGGCTGCGCGGCGCGCTCGACGCGGGCATCGCCGCGGGTGAGCTGCCCGGCCTCGGGTTCTCGCAGCCGACGCAGTCGAACGGCGTGTTCGCGGTGCTGCCCGCGGGTGTCTCCGACCGGCTGCGCGACCGCGGCTTCAAGTTCTACGACTGGGACGCCGCCAAGGGCGAGGTGCGCTGGATGTGCTCGTTCGACACGAGCGAGGCCGACATCGACGCGTTCGTCGCCGGCATCCGCGAGGAGCTCGCGCGGGCATAGCTCGCGCGGCTCCGCGGCCTGTGCTGCGGCCGGGACCTCAGGCGCGAGCGGCCGCCTGACCAGTTCGTCGGCGATCCTGCCCGCCCATGCCTCGATCGCGTCCCAGTCGCGGAAGTCGCCCACGGGCATCGCCTCGGCGGGAGCCCACTTGGCCATCCGGTCGACCCCGCGGAGCTTCTCGAGCTGGAAGGCGCCGAAGAAGACCTGCATGCCGCGAGGGCTGATCGTCGGCTCGAACTCGGCGAACTCCTTGGGCATCGCTCCCGCGAGCACGTCGTTGCCCTTGGCATCCACCCGGTCCGTGCCGACCGGTCCGCTGCTGAACAGCCACACGGGCCGCGTGGCGAGCACGTCCGCGTTGCGGCGGACGAACTTCCGGGCATCCTTGCGCCACCGGAACATGTACGCGGCGGACCCGACGACGTACGCGTCGTACCCGGTCGCGTCGTCCAGATCCTTGCAGCGCCGCACATCGACGTCGAGGCCACGACGCGCGCAGCACGTCGCCGATGCGCTCGGCGATGCCCTCGGTGGCTCCGTACTTGCTGGCGTACGCGACCAGTACCTTCATCGCTCCCACCTCCCGCGGCCGACTGCGCGACCCTGATCGAACGCTAGGCCGATGCACGGATGCACGAGGGGGCGAAGGTCCCGCGCCGCGCGACCGACGCGCGGCCGAGGCATCCGGAATACCCACAGGTTCCATGCGTTGGAATGGGACGGGACGACGGCGCCCCGGCATCCGTCCCCCACGCGAAAGCAGCACGCATCACATGACGCTCGTCACCGATCTCACCTCCCGCCGCGCCGACACCACCGCGCAGCTCATCAACCCGCTCGTGGAGCGCTGGAGCCCTCGCGCCTACGACCCGACCGCCGAGGTCTCCGTCGAGGCCCTGCGCACGATCCTCGAGGCCGCCCGCTGGGCGCCGTCGGCGAACAACGTGCAGCCGTGGCGCTTCATCGTCGCCCGTCGCGGCACCGCCGCCTTCACGACCGTGCACGACGCGCTCCTGGGCTTCAACCAGGCTTGGGCCGACTCTGCCGCGGTGCTCATCGTGAACGTCGCCGAGACCGTCGACGCCGAGGGCAAGGCGCGTCCCTGGGCGCGCTACGACCTGGGCCAGGCGGTCGCGCACCTCACCGTGCAGGCGCAGCACGAGGGCCTGCACACCCACCAGATGGGTGGCTTCGACGCCGCCGCGCTGCACGACGCGTTCGACCTCGATGCCAGCCTCGAGGTCGTCTCGATCACGGCGATCGGCGTGCTCGGCGACGTCGACACGCTGCCCGACCCGCTCCGTGAGCGCGAGGTCGCACCTCGCCTGCGCAAGCCGCTCGCCGAACTCGTGATCGTCGGCGAGTAGTCAGGCGCCGACCGGGTCGACCGCGGCGATCGGCATCGTCGGAGGCTCATGCCGCACCCGCCCGGGCGCGGCGAGCGCACGCTTGATGCGCCACGCGGCGAACACCGCGACCACGCTCACCGCGAGGTGCATGCCGAGGAACACGTCGCCGAGGCCGGCCCCGAGCAGCACGCCCGCGACGAGCGGACCCGCCGCCGAGAACGCGGTCTGCAGCGCGGCCATCGTGCCGAGCGTCTGGCCGACCATGCCCTTGGGCGCGAGCGACGCGGTCAGCGGATTCAGCACCGGGCTGTAGATGGTCTCTCCGACCGCGAAGATGCCGTAGGTCATCACGAACAGGGCCGACGCGACGCCCGGGGCGAACTGCGCCGCTGAGAGTGCGACCCACGAGACCACCCAGATGCCGCCGACCGCCATGAGCAGGGCGGGCGCGCTGCGCTTGGCCGTGAGGCGCACGACGACCACCTGCAGCGCCACGATGACGATGCAGTTCACGGCGGCGGCGATGCCGATCGCGGCCGGGTCGACCGCCGAGCACGGTGATGCCGTAGGCGGGGATCCCCGACTCGAACTGCGCGTAGAAGCCGAGCGCGAGCGCGATGGTGACGACCGCGGTCCAGCGCAGCGCCGGGGTGGCCAGGATGGCGCGCACCACGCTGCGGTTCCGCCTCGGCTCGTCCACGTCGATCACGGCGAGCGCGCCGGTCGCGCTGCGCAGGCCGGTCGCGCCCTCGACCGCGAACCCCGCGGGCACGGCGGCACCGCGTCCGGCGAGGGCGATGATCACCGACGACACGACGAAGCCGGCAGCGGCCATCGCGAAGCCGATGTCGAGGCCGTCAGGGCGATCGAGGTCGACGATCTGTCCGGCGAGGAAGGCGCCGGCGGCCATGCCGAGCGACTCCCCCGTGAACTTGTAGGCGAAGACCTTGCGGCGGTCGTCGCTCGACGACCACTGCAGCGCGAGCACCTGCTTGGCGGGCACCGCCGCGGCGAGCCCCAGCCCGAACACCAGCATGCCGGCGAGGAAGAACGCCGGGCGAGTCGACGAACACGAGCGAGGCGACGCCCGCCGCTCCGAGCACCTGCGCCGCCACGGCCACGTGCACGGGGTTGAAGCGGTCGCTCAGTCGACCCGCGATGGGCGCGGCGACGAGCGCACCGATCGAGAACAGCGACGAGGCCCCGGCCGCGATGAGCGCGCCCCAGCCGCGGGTATCGGCCGCGTAGGCGTACTGATACGGCAGCACGGCCCCCCAGCCGAGCATGCCGATGGCCGACGCGAGGACGAGCAGCTTCGCGCGCATGATCCTGACCCCCTTCCGGAGTCGACGACGTTCAGAGATGACGGATGCCGCGGCCGAGGCACGTGGCATCCGTCGATGCTTCGAATACGAACTATTCGATATCGAAATATTAGCAACCGAAGAAGCCGTGCGAGAATTCCCGTATGGCGAAGCGAACACCGAGCGCACCCGAGCTGCACCGTCGCGCCGTCGCGACCTACGTCGCCGCGGGCGGTTCGGAGTCGGTGCAGCGCGTGATCACCGCCGTGCAGGGCCTGTCGAGAAAGCTCGACCAGTGGTACGCGAAGCAGCTCGCCGACCTCGACCTCGCCGCGGGCGAGTGGGCCGTGCTGACCTCGCTCGCGAAGGCCGGCGAGGCGCTCACCCCGAGCCAGCTGGCCGATCTCACGAACGTCGCTCCGTCATCGATGACGCACCGGCTCGACAAGCTCGCCCAGCGCGGGCTCGTCGAACGCACGCCCGATGCGGTCAACCGCACCCGCATCTTCGTCAGCCTCACCGACGCGGGGTGGGAGCTGTTCAGCCTCGCGATCCGCGACTCCGAGGTCGTCGAGTCCGACGTGCTGAAGGACCTCGGCGATGCCGAGCGCGGTGAGCTCGCCCGACTGCTCGAGGTCGTCATCGCCAGGCTCGACGACATCGACGCGTGAGCCTCGGCCGCGGGGCGTCGGCATCCGCACTCGCAGTCGGCGTCAGCCGACCTGCTGACGCAGGTAGTCGCGCAAGTGCGCGATGACGAGGTCGTGGTCGTCCTGCTGGGGAAGCCCCGAGACGCCGACCGCTCCGATCACGCCGGAGCCGCGGAGGCGGATCGGCACGACCCCGCCGTGGGCGGCGAACTCGCTCGGGTCGAGCCGCGCATGGGTGTCGAAGTCCTCGCCCTTGGCGCGGAACGACTCGCCGACGAGCATCGAAGCCCGGCCGAACCGCTCGACGACGCGGTGCTTGCGGTCGAGCCAGCCGTCGTTGTCGGCCGACGATCCGGGCAGCGCGGTGTGGAACACGCGCTGCGGGCCCATCCAGATCGCGATGGCGACCGGATGCCCTGCCGCGGCGGCCGCGGCGCGCAGCCGACCGCCGAGCAGCCACGCGTCGTCGAGCGTGAACCGCGAGAACTGCAGCTCGGCCTCTTCGGCGACGAGACGCTCCAGCAGCTCGCTCATGGCCGCAACAGTACCTTCACCGCGCGGCGCTCGTCCATCGCGGCGTAGGCCGCGGCCGCGTCGCGGAGCGGCAGCTCGAGGTCGAACACGCGACCCGGCTGGATCGCCCCCGACCGAACGTCGGGCAGCAGCTGCTCGATGTATCCGCGCACCGGTGCGACGCCGCCGTTGACCCCGACATTGCGGTTGAAGAGCGGCCGCACGGGGAGCTCGGGCCCGCCGTTCGGCGCGCCGACATACCCGACCATGCCGCCCGGTCGGGTCGAGCGGATCGCCTGGTCCATCGACTCCTTCGAGCCGACGCACTCGAGCACCCGGTCGGCGCCGATTCCGCCGGTGATCTCCTGCACGGCCTTCACGCCGATGTCGCCGCGCTCGGCGACGATGTGCGTCGCGCCGAAGTCGCGGGCGAGTTCCTGGCGCTGCGGATGCCGCGACATCGCGATGATCGTCGACGCACCGAGCCGGCGCGCCGCGATGATCGCGCAGAGCCCGACCGCACCGTCGCCGACGACGGCGACCGAGTCACCTGGGCCCGACGCCCGCCGACACCGCGGCGTGGTGGCCGGTGCCCATGACGTCGGAGAGGGTGAGCAACCCGGGGATCTCGTCGTCGGTGACGGGACCGGGCACGACGGCGAGGCCGCCGTCGGCGAGCGGCACGCGCACGCGCTCGCCCTGCCCGCCGTCGGCGAAGCCGCCGAACCGGTCGTCGGAGCCCCACCAGCCACCGTGCAGGCACGACGTCGCTCACCCCGTTGCGGCAGTTGATGCAGGTGTTGTCGCACACGTAGAACGGTGCGATCACGAAGTCGCCCACGGCGACGTGCGCCACGGCATCGCCGACGGCCTCGACCACGCCCACGAACTCGTGCCCGATGCGGTGCGGCGCGTGCGTCGGCGTGACGCCGCGGTAGGGCCACAGGTCGGAGCCGCACACGCATGACGCGACGACGCGCACGATCGCGTCGCCGCCGGTCGACAGCACGGGGTCGGGAACGGATTCGACACGGATATCGCGCGGCGCGTGGATGACGGTGGCGAGCATGGTCCGAGCCTATGCCCGCGGCGCGCACACGCGAATTGGGGGTCGCCGCCACGAATCCGCAGGAGTAGCGTGCGCAACGCGAGACATTCTCATTTCTGGACCCGAGGCAGGAGAGAATCATGAAGCGCTCGACACTCATCGGCGGCATCGGCGCCGGGCTCATGCTGAGCATGACGTCGCCGCACCGGCGCTCGCCGGGCCCGTGCAGATCGTCCCCTGGGAGGATTCGTTCACCGAGGTGAACGAGGTCGGCGACGAGGGCTGGTGCCCGCCCGACATCGTCGACTTCGACGTCACCGCAGACCTTCGAGGGAAGCGGCAAGGACCGCATCACCACGCAGAAGGACGGCCTCATCCGCTTCGCGGGCACCTACCGCACGGTGACGACGTACAGCGCCAACGGGAAGACCCTGATGGCAGAGACCCACGGGAACTTCCGCGACGCCGAGGTCGTCGACAACGGCGACGGCACCCTCACGATCGAGTTCAAGGACGCGACGTCGACCAAGGTCTGGCTCGACGGAACGTTCCTGTTCCATGACACCGGCCTCGTCGAGGGCGCCTTCCTCGTCGACCACAACGGCACGCCGACGATTCCCGACGACGACGAGGGCCTCGGACCCGTCGGGGAGATCGGGCTGCACGGCCGGTTCGACACCGCGGATCGCGACTTCTGCGAGGACATCGCCTTCTACCTCGCCCCCTGACCGGCCGCCTGCTACACGTGCGGCACGAACTCCTGCCACGCGAGGCGCTTGTCGCGGCGCGGGTCGAGTTCGACGCGGTCGACCCGGTCGAAGACGAGGGTGCGCCGGTTCGCCTCGTCGTACGCCGGCCAGTCGTCGAGCGGCGCACCGGATGTCGCGAGCGCGACCCAGTGCGCCTGCATGCGCCGCCCGACCTCGCGGAACATGCGCCGCCCGCCGAGCAGCGTGAGGCCGACGCCGGTCGGGTTGTCGAACTTCTCGAAGAGCGCGAAGAGCTCGAGGCCGTGCGTCGCGTCGAGGCCGAGCAGTCGCGGCATCCGCGGGGCCGCGTCGAAGCGGTACATGAAGACCGGGGCGTGACGCGAGTGCCGCTCGGCCACCTTCACGGTCGGGAACCAGAAGGTGAAGTCGCCGGCGAAGTCGGCTGCCGGCCGCCGCTCGGGCAGCCCCGGGTACTGCCGCTTGATCGCCTTGCGCGCCTTCTTCCTCGTGTTCGCGAAGATCGCCCGGATGCGCGGCTTCGTCGACGGCAGGATGCTGATGCGCCCCTCGAAGAGCGACCCCTCGCGGTCGTTCGTGCCGATGATGAGCGGCACGCGGTGCGCGAGGCCGTCGCGGAACGCGTCGAGCGGGCGATGCGGCAGGAACTCGCCGTCGATGACCGGCGCGAGGCTGATCGTGCCGGGATTCTCGTCGGGCGTGCGCACGCGAGAGCGCGGTCGTCGCCTCGGCGAGCACGATCGGGTCGGCCGACGCGCAGCATCGCCGCGGCATCCTCGGGCGACTCGCTGTCGAGGTCGTCGTCGTCGACGATGCGGCTGAGGTGCTGCACGTACTCGCCCGCCCACTTCGCCGCGACCTCCGACGTGTAGACCGCGTTCGCGGGTGAGCTCTGCGAGATCGCGCGCGCGATGAGCCCCTCGGCCGCCGGCACCGTCAGCAGCGTCGTCACGGAGTTCGCGCCCGACGACTCGCCGAAGAGCGTCACGTTGCCCGGATCGCCGCCGAACGCACGGATGTTGCGGCGCACCCACTCGAGCGCGGCGACCTGGTCGCGCAGCCCGAGATTGCATTCGAACGGATGCCCCGGCGACGAGTACGCCCGGAAGTCGAGCCATCCGAGCGCGCCGAGGCGGTAGTTCAGGCTCACGTAGACGATCCCGTGGCGACGCACGAGCCGCTCGCCCTGCTGCGGGTACTCGCCCGACGAGCCGACGCTGTACGCCCCGCCGTGGAGGAACACCATGACGGGTCGGCCGCCGGCCGGGACATCCGATTCGTCTGGAGCGACGACGTTGACGCTGAGGCAGTCCTCGCTGCGCTGCAGGCGCGGCGACGCGCCGATGAACTGCCCCTTGCGGTTCTGCGGGGCGACCGGGCCGTAGTTCGTCGCGTCGCGCACGCCGTCCCAGCCGGGCGCGGGCAGCGGCGCCCGGAACCGCCGTTCGCCGGCGGTCGACGCCGCATACGGGATGCCCCGCCACCGACGAACGCCGTTGCGGCGCACACCGCGAACCGCGCCGACGTCGGTCTCGACGAGGAGCCCGGCGTCGGCGATGCCCGCGCCCGGAGCGTGGTGCAGCTCCCGCGTCATGGGCTCAGGCGGCGCGCGCCGGCCTCGCCGACGCGGGCACGAAGATGCGCAGCGCCCAGCCGAAGAGCACGAGCACGATGCCGACGCCCGCGGCGAACAGCGCGACGCCGTAGGCGACCACCGAGGTGAACAGCGAGGCCCGCAGGAACGAGGCGTTCATGACGGTGTCGCGCACGGGGTCGTCCTGGTCGAGCTCGGCGTAGGTCTTGCCGTCGCTCGCCTCGAGCGCGTGCATGTTGATGACGCCCGCCTGCACGAACGCGTCGATGGGCCCGTCGACGACCTCGCCCGCGAAGATCGGCGCATCGTCGGGGATCGTGATGTTCTCGGCCCGCAGCTGATTGGTGACCGCGATCCAGGCGATGATCGCGACCACGATCATGAGCATGCCCGCGATGATCCCCGCGAGTCCGATGAGGCGGATCAGTCGACCCTGCCTGCCGCTCAGCACGACCTCGTTGACCTCGTCTGACGTTGCCGCTGACATGGCGCCTCCCCGATCGATCGACCACCGCTTGTCGCCACACTAGCGAATCGGATGTCTCGGGCGAGGGCATGATCGCAGATATCCCGAGGTGTTCACCTGGGAGGCCCGGGCGGTCACGCTGCCGTGAGCGGAATCGGGTCGCGAGATGTCGGCGGCATCCGCCAAGATGCTGTGGTGAGCGGCATGAGAGGGTTCTGGGGCGCGCTCCCCACCGAGGGGCGCTGGCTGCTGTCGACCGTCGCCATCCAGACGCTCGGCCGCGGGCTGACCCTGCCGTTCACGATCATCTACCTGCACGAGGTGCGGGGCTTCGACCTCGGGCTCTCGGGCGCGTTGATGAGCCTGATCGCCATCGTCGGCCTGATCGTGACCGGCCCGGGCGGCACCCTCATCGACCGCTACGGCGCCCGCACGATCCTGCTCATCGGGCTCGGGGCGATGATCGCCGGCTGCACCCTGCTCGCCTTCGCGACCCACCCCGCTGTCGCGGCCGTCGCGCTCGTGCTGATCGGCGTGAACTTCGGCGTCTCCTGGCCGGGCTTCAACGCCCTGATCGCCGCGGTGGTCGAGGGCGACCTGCGCCAGCAGTACTTCGGCGTCAACTTCGCCCTCGTCAACCTCGGAATCGGCGTCGGCGGCATCATCGGCGGGTTCTACGTCGACGTCGACTCCCCCGAGACGTTCACCGTGATCTTCCTCGTCGACGCCATCAGCTGCCTCGTGCCGGTGGCCCTGCTGCTCGGGCCGCTCCGGCACGTCCGCACCCAGTCCGAGCCCACCGACGATGCCCCGTCGTCGGCCAGCAGCTATCGACAGATCCTCCGGCAGCCGGCGGTGATCTGTGGCTGACCCTGCTCACCTTCCTCGCGATGTTCATCGGCTACGGCCAGATGGAGGCCGGGTTCCCCGCCTACGCGCGGCAGGTGGCCGAGGTCTCGACCCGGGTGATCGGCCTGTCGTTCGCCGTCAACACCGCGGTGATCGTGCTGCTGCAGTTCGCGGTGCTCGCGCGCATCAGCGGTCACCGTCGCACCCGCGTCATGTGGGTGATGGCGCTCGTGTGGGCGTGCTCGTGGCTGATCCTCGGCGCCGCCGGGCTGCTGCCCGATTCGCTCGCCGCCGCGATCGGCGTGCTGGCGTTCATGGGCGTCTTCGCGTTCGGCGAGACCCTGCTGCAGCCGACCGTGCCCGCCGTCTACAACGACCTCGCCTCCGACCACAACCGCGGCCGCTACAACGCGATCAACTCGGCGGCGTTCCAGGGCGGCGCCATCACCGGTCCCATCGCTGCCGGCCTGCTGCTCGACCAGGGCCTGTCGCAGCTGTACATCGGCATCATGGTCGTCGGCTGCATCGGCATCGGCGTGCTGGCGAGCGTGCTCGAGCGCAACATTCCGGCGAGCGCGAACGGCGTGCCCGAGCGCCGAGCCGAGAAGGTCGGCGAAACGCCCCCCGAGAATCGTCGGCGACTGACGCGCCGACGGGCCAGCAGCGATGGAGCTACCGCTCGTCGTCGATGATCTCGGCGTCGATCACCTCGTCGTCGAGCGCCGCGGCGCCGCACCGGCGCCGGTACCGGCGCCGTCGCGGTCGGGGCATCCGCCCGGGCGACCGCCAGCGCCTCGCCGTCGTCGGCCAGCCCCACGACGACCGTGTCGCCGTCGCGCACCGCGCCGGTGAGCAGCGCCCGCGCGAGGCGGTCGTCGATCTCGTGCTGCATGAGGCGGCGCAGCGGTCGCGCGCCGTAGAGCGGGTCGTAGCCGCGCTCGGCGAGCCAGGCGCGCGCGTCGGGCGTGACCCCGAGCTGCAGCCGGCGCTCGTGCAGCCGCACCGACAGCCGGTCGATGTAGAGGTTCACGATCTCGGCGAGCTCGTCCTCCGAGAGCGACGAGAACACGACGATGTCGTCGAGCCGGTTCACGAACTCGGGCTTGAACGCCTGCCGTACGGCCGCGAGCACGGCCTGCTCCTTGTCGTCCCACGCGAGCGACGGGTCGATCAGGTACTGCGAGCCGAGGTTCGACGTGAGGATGAGGATCGTGTTGCGGAAGTCGACCGTGCGACCCTGCCCGTCGGTCAGGCGCCCGTCGTCGAGCACCTGCAGCAGCACGTCGAACACCTCGGGGTGCGCCTTCTCGACCTCGTCGAACAGGATCACCGAGTACGGGCGACGCCGCACGGCCTCGGTCAGCTGGCCGCCCTGGTCGTAGCCGACGTACCCCGGAGGCGCGCCGACGAGCCGCGAGACCGAGAACTTCTCGCCGTACTCCGACATGTCGATGCGCACCATGGCGTGCTCGTCGTCGAACAGGAACTCGGCGAGCGCCTTCGCGAGCTCGGTCTTGCCGACACCCGTCGGCCCGAGGAACAGGAAGGAGCCCGTCGGACGGTTCGGGTCGCTGATGCCGGCGCGCGAGCGGCGCACCGAGTCGGCGACCGCGGCGACGGCGCGCTTCTGCCCGATGAGCCGCTTGCCGAGCTCGGTCTCGAGGTGCAGCAGCTTCTCGGTCTCGCCCTGCAGCAGCCGGCCGACGGGGATGCCCGTCCACGCGGCGATGACCTGGGCGATGTCCTCTTCGGTGACCTGCTCGTTCACCATGCGCGGCTCGTCGGGTGCGGCCTCGGCCTGCTCGGCCGCCGCGAGATCGCGCTGCAGTTGCGCGATCGTCTCGTACTCGAGCTTCGAGGCGCGCTGGTAGTCGGCCTCGCGCATGGCCCGGTCGCGCTCGGTGATGGCCTCGTCGAGCTGGCGCTTCAGGTCGCCGACGCGATTCAGGGACATCCGTTCGCGTGCCCACCGGGCCTCGAGGTCGGCGAGCTCGCGCTCGTGGTCGACCAGCGTCTCGCGCAGCTTGGCGAGGCGCTCCTTCGACGCGTCGTCCTTCTCTTTCTTGAGCGCGAGCTCCTCGAGCTTCAGCCGGTCGACCTGGCGCTTGAGCTGGTCGATCTCGACGGGGCTCGAGTCGATCTCCATCTTGAGCCGCGACATGGCCTCGTCGACGAGGTCGATGGCCTTGTCGGGCAGCTGCCGGGCCGAGATGTAGCGATTCGAGAGGGATGCCGCGGCCACGAGCGCGGCGTCGCTGATGGTCACCCCGTGGTGCGCCTCGTAGCGGCCCTTGAGTCCGCGCAGGATCGCGACGGTGTCTTCGACCGACGGCTCGCCGACGTACACCTGCTGGAAGCGGCGCTCGAGGGCGGCGTCCTTCTCGATGTACTCGCGATACTCGTTGAGCGTGGTCGCGCCGATGAGCCGCAGCTCGCCGCGGGCGAGCATGGGCTTCAGCATGTTGGATGCCGCGACCGAACCCTCGCCGCCGCCCGCGCCCATGAGCAGGTGCAGCTCGTCGACGAACGTGATGATCTGGCCCTCGGCCTCGTCGATCTCCTTGAGCACGGCCTTCAGCCGCTCCTCGAACTGGCCGCGGTACATCGCGCCGGCGACGAGCGCCGAGATGTCGAGTGAGATGAGCTGCTTGTTCTTCAGCGACTCGGCGACGTCGCCCGCGACGATGCGCTGCGCGAGCCCTTCGACGACCGCGGTCTTGCCGACGCCGGGCTCGCCGATGAGCACCGGGTTGTTCTTGGTGCGTCGGGTGAGCACCTGGCTGACCCGGCGGATCTCGGCGTCGCGCCCGATCACGGGGTCGAGCTTTCCCGCCTTCGCGATCTCGGTGAGATTGACGCCGTACTGTTCGAGCGCCGACTTCTGCTCCTCTTGCGAGCTCGGCGCGCCCTGCATGTTGGCCACAGGCACTCCCTTCGTTCAAACTTGAGTCTACTCCACTCAACTTTGCGGCGGAGGGCGTATTCCCGCTCACGGCAGCACGATCTCGAACGACGGGTCGCCGCGGTCGAGCACGCCGAGCAGCGACTGCAGCACGCCGGCGTCGCCCGCGAGTTCGACCCCGGGGCCGTCGGTGTCACCGCCGAGCATCGCGATCATGCGCGCCTTCGTGAGCCGCACGGTGAGTGCGGCGTCGGAGGCCGCGGGCTTCTCGACGTACACGAGCACGCCGTTGCGCACCGTCACCCGGTAGTTCAGGTCGAGGTCGGTGAAGGTCAGGTCGAAGGCGAGGTCGAGGTCCCACGCCTT
The DNA here is from genome assembly GCA_963836825.1 of uncultured Actinomycetota bacterium. GTDB lineage: Bacteria > Actinomycetota > Actinomycetes > Actinomycetales > Microbacteriaceae > Agromyces. The sequence continues at coordinate 60,678 of CAWILI010000008.1, read as the reverse complement.
GGGCCCGTCGACCGAGATCGCGATCGCATCGAGCAGCTGCGTCGGTGAGAGCTGCGCCACGAGCGCCGGTGCCGAGGTCGCCGTCGGCGTGCCGAAGTTGCCCTCGCGCAGCTCGGTCGCACCCGAGAGGAAGAAGTTGCGCCAGGTGCCGTTCTCGGCGCCGTAGCCGAGTTGCTCGAGCGTGTCGGCGTAGAGCGTGCGCGCGGCGGCGTGGTCGGGCGAGTCGAACACCGCGTGGTCGAGCAGCGTCGCCGCCCAGCGGAAGTCGCCCTCGTCGAACGCGGTCTGCGCGATGCCGACCACCGCGTCGACGCCGCCGAGCGCCTTCACGTACCGTGCGGCGAGCGCTGCCGGCGGGTGCGGCCAGAGCCGGGCGGGGTTGCCGTCGAACCAGCCGAGGTAGCGCTGGTAGATCGCCTTCACGTTGTGGCTCACCGAGCCGTAGTACCCGCGTGCGTTCCACGCCCGTTCGAGCGACGGGGGCAGCTCGATGACCTCGGCGATCTCGGCGCCGGTGAGGCCCTGGTTCAGCAGGCGCAGCGTCTGGTCGTGCAGGTACGCGTACAGGTCGCGCTGCGTCGACAGGTACTCGACGATGCGGTCGGAACCCCACGTCGGCCAGTGGTGCGAGGCGAACACGACATCGGCACGGCCCGCGAACGTCTCGATCGCCTCGGTGAGGTACGTCGCCCAGATGTGCGGATCGCGCACGAGCGCGCCGCGCAACGTCACGAGGTTGTGCAGCGTGTGGGTCGCGTTCTCGGCCATGCACAGCGCACGGTAGCGCGGGAAGTAGAAGTGCATCTCGGCCGGCGCCTCGGTGCCCGGCGCCATCTGGAACTCGATCTCGACGCCGTCGATCGTCTGCGTCTCGCCGGTGGTGCTGATGTACAGCGTCGGCACGATGAGGCCGACCTCGCCGCTCGAGGTCGACTGTCCGAGCCCGGCTCCGACCTGGCCGTCGGGCCCCTTGGCCAGCACCGCGCCGTACATGTAGCCGGCGCGCCGCGCCATCGCCGTGCCGGCGTACACGTTCTCCGACACGGCGTGCTCGACGAATCCCTCGGGTGCGAGCACCTGGATGCGGCCGGCCTCGACATCGGCGACGGATGCCACGCCGAAGACACCCCCGAAGTGGTCGATGTGGCTGTGCGAGTAGATCACGGCCACCACCGGCCGATCACCGCGGTGCTGCCGGTACAGGCCGAGCGCGGCCGCCGCCGTCTCGGTCGAGATGAGCGGGTCGATCACGATCACCCCGGTGTCGCCCTCGACGAAGGTCACGTTCGACAGGTCGAACCCGCGCACCTGGTAGATGCCCTCGACGACCTCGTAGAGCCCGTGCTTCGCCACGAGCTGCGACTGCCGCCACAGGCTCGGGTTCACGGTGTCGGGCGCATCGCCGGTGACGAACGCGTAGGCGTCGGCGTCCCACACGACGTGGCCGTCGGCGGCGTGCACCATGCCGGGCGAGATCGACCCGAGGAACCCCCGATCGGCGTCCTCGAAGTCGCGCTGATCATCGAACGGCAACTGCTCGCGCAGCCCCCGGTTCGCTGTCGTGACCGATTCGCTCGCCGGATTCGCCATCGTTCCGCCCCCTCGCACTCGTGCCTCCGAGCGTGCCGCGTCGCGCCGCCGACCGCAAGGCGCCGGCGCCGGTGGACGCCGACCGGCAACTCCGGCGGAACGCGTCGTCCTGCGACGCGGGGTACGGTCGAAGGAGACGAACAGCAGAGGGAGACCGCATTGCCACTCGAGGGTGAATACGCACCGAGCACGTCGGGTTGGGCGCGCAAGCAGGCCGAGGCGTTCGAGGCGTCGCGCGGCGAGAAGGCGAACACGCTGCGCGGCATGCCGATCATCGTGCTGACCACCGCTCGGCGCGAAGTCGGGCAAGCTGCGCAAGACCGCCCTGATGCGCGTCGAGCACGACGGCGAGTACGCCGTCGTCGCGTCGATCGGCGGCGCCCCGAAGCATCCGCTCTGGTACCACAACATCGTCGCGCACCCGCACGTCGAGCTGCAGGACGGCGCCGAGAAGCACGACTACGAGGCTCGCGAGCTCGAGGGCGACGAGCGGGCGATCTGGTGGGCGCGTGCCGTCGAGGCCTACCCGCCCTACGCCGACTACCAGCTGAAGACCGACCGCCTCATCCCGGTGTTCGCGCTCACGCGCATCGTGCTCTGACCGGGCCGCGCCCGCCTCACAGCCACCGCATCGTGAAGGCGCGCGCGAGCAGCCCGCGCAACGGCGGCACCGCCAGCACACGCACGGCGCCGTTGCGCAGCCGCAGCCGCACGCCCGACGCGGGTGCGCCCATCGCCATGTTGAACGCCGCTTGACGGATGGCCCGCGCCGCGGCCGCGCGCCGCACCTGGTCGTACGCCTCGAACGCCTCGAAGGGCGCCCCCACCCTGAGCGCGGTCTCGAGATCGTGGTCGAGCCGCACGGCGTCGAGCCAGCCGAGGTTCATGCCCTGTCCGCCGATCGGGCTGACCTCGTGCGCGGCATCGCCGACGAGCGCGACGCGGCCGTGCGCGAGCCGCGAGGCGAGATGCTGTCGCGCCTCGAACGCGCTCGGCTCGGAGGCCACGGCGGCGTCGAACACCCCCGACGTGCGCGACCGCACGATCGTCGCGAGCTGCTCTGCCGTCGTCGTGGCGGGCGGGCGCCGCACCCACGCGACCCAGCGCCGCAGGCCGCCCGGCATGGGGAACGACTCCACGACACCCGAGGGCTCGAAGTGCAGCAGCGCCTGATCGGGCTCGCCCGTGTCGTCGCGGGTGTCACCCATCACGTAGTGGGCGTGACCGCCGTGCCGCAGCCAGTCGATGCCGAGCTGGTCGCGCAGGGCGCTGCGCACGCCGTCGGCCGCGATCGCATACCGGGCGCGCACCGAGACCACGCCGCTCGCGCGCCCGGCATCGCCGACTTCGACCGCGTCGACGACGACATGGGTGCCGCGATCGCGAACGTGCCGCACCTCGACGCCGCGCCGCAGCGCCCCCGGCCGAAGCTCGTCGAGCCGTCCCTCGAGCAGCCGCTCGGTCTCGAGCTGCGGCAGCGAGAGCACCGCGCCCGCCCCCGTGAACGACATGCCGCCGAGCACACGGCCCTCGCAGATGACCCGGCCGCCGACGATCTCGGTCGCGGCCGCGCGCACGGCCGGTTCGAGCCCGACGTGCGCGAGCGCCTTCAGGCCCGGCGGGTGGATGCCGATCGCACGCGAGCGCCCCGACCGCTCACGCCGTCGCTCGAGCACCACGACGTCTCGCCCGCGCAGCGCGAGCAGGCACCCGAGCAGCATGCCGACAGGGCCGCCGCCCACCACGACCACGTCGTGGATGGGCTCGCCCGCGACGGCCGATGACTCAGGCATCCGGCCTCCACGCCACCTCGAGTCGCGAGGGGAACGCCCGCTGAACCCGCCATCCGGGCGGCAGCACCGCGGCGAGTTCGGCCGCGGTGTGGCTGCGACGGATCGACGCCAGCCCGTCGCCGCGGATGTACGTGCCGGCGAGCAGGTTGCCGGCGAACGGCAGCGTGCCGAGCCAGAATCCCGCGTAGCCCCAGCGGCTGCGTTCGATGTCGCCGAGCACCGCGATGCCGCCGGGCTCGACCAGCCGCTCGCAGTCGGCGAGCAGCGCGCCCGTCTCGCGCCCGTCGAGATGGTGCAGCACGTGGTTCGAGAGCACGATCTGGAACCGCTCGCCGGACTCGACGAGGTCGCGGGTCGCGACCGGCCGCACCGTCAGTCCGCGCACGTACGGCTGCGCTGCCGCCCAGGCGATCGCCCGCTCGTCGGGATCGATCGCGGTGATCTCGAGCCGCAGCCCGTCGGCGTGCGCCCAGCGCAGCATGCGGCGGGGCAGGTCGGCGCTGCCCGTGCCCACGTCGAGCAGCCGCGTGCCCCACACCGCCGAGAGCCGTGGCCGAACCCAGCGCCGATACACCGCGCGCTCGCCCGACACGACCGCGTTCACGAGCCGGAACCGCTCGTAGGTCTTCGCGAGCATCCGCGGGTCGGCGTCGGGCTCATCCATCTGTTCGCGCGCCCGTTCGTCGCGGGTTCCGAGCGCGGCGAACGGATGTCGCACGCTACGCCCGCACGGTCAGCAGCGCCGATTCGACCGTGAGCCCCGGCCCGAACGCCATCGCGGCCACCCGGTCGCCGTCGACGGCCGCCTGCGACTCGAGGATGTGCTTCAGCACGAACAGCACCGTGGCGCTCGACATGTTGCCGAAGTCGTGCAGCGTCTCGCGCGCCGGCACGAGCTGCGCCTCGGTGAGCACGAGTCGCGACTCGACCTTGTCGAGGATGCTGCGCCCGCCCGGATGGATCGCCCAGTGCTCGATCGCCTCGGAGGCGGTGTCGGCCGCGAGTGCCGCGGCGAGCGCGGGCTCGGTCGCGAAGAGCGGCTCGAGCGCCCCCGTGATGTGGTCGTCGATGATCGCCGGAATGGCGTTCGAGAGCACCATCTCGAAACCGTGGTCGCCGATCTTCCACGCCATGTCGCCCTCGCCGACGGGCGTCACGCGGGTGGCGAAGCCGTCGAGGTCGAACGCCTTCTCGCCCGGTTCGGCCGGCCGCGACGACACGATGCCCGCTGCCGCACCGTCGGCGAACAACGACGACGCGACGATCGTGTCGGGGTCGTTCGACGACCGCAGGTGCAGCGTGCACAACTCGGCGCTGACGACGAGCACGACCGCCGAGGCATCGGCCTCGCACAACTGCTTGGCGATGCGCAGTGCCGGAATCGACGCGTAACAGCCCATGAACCCCAGGTGGTAGCGCTCGACGCCCGGGTCGAGCCCGAGATCGCGGGCGAGCATGAAGTCGGGGCCGGGAGCGTAGAACCCGGTGCACGAGACGGTCACCACGTGCGTGATATCGGATGCCTCGAGCCCCGCACACGCCGCGAGTGCGGCGCGCGCGGCCTCGAGGTAGAGGCGCGTGGCCTCGACCGCGTAGATCTCGTTGCGAGCCTTGGTGCCGGGCAGGCGCAGCTCACCCGACTCGATGTCGAAGAAGACCGGCTCGTCGGGACGCGCCTCCCAGCTGAGTTCTTCGAGCACGGTGTGCCGTGTCGCGATGCCCGACACGTCGAAGGCGGTGCCGATGATGCGCTGGGCGAGGCGATTGAGCCCGGGCTGCGCGGCGAAGACGTCGCGCACCTCTCCCTGAACGAGTACGGTCGGCGGAACAGCGGTCGAGACCGCTCGTAGGGTGACGGCCATGACGTGGTTGCAGCAGGGCGTCAGCCGAGCAGCTTCGCCTTCGCCGCGGCGAACTCGTCGTCGCTGAGGATGCCCTGCTGGTGCAGGCCGGCGAGCTTCTGCAGTTCGGCCACGATGTCGACCCCGCCGGCCGCAGGTGCGGCCGGCGCTGCGGGCGCTGCCGCCTGCTGCTGGGCGACGGCCTGCTGCGCCGCCGCGTCCATCTGGGCCTGCTGCTGCTGCGCCTCGTACTGCTGCTGCTCGTACTGGCCCTGGGCCTTCTCCTGCTGGTGGCGCTGCACGCTGCCGCTGACCGCCGTGGCGGTTCCGGCGACGACGGCGGTTCGAGCGGCCATCCCGACGAGCCCGGGGCGTCCCATTCTTCTGAACGGCATGTTCCTACTCCTCTTCAGCTTCTGCCAGCACGGCGTTCACGACCGGGGCGGGAATGCGCTCGGCCGACAAGACGATGCCGCCCGACTGGGCGAATCGAGAGGCGAGCCGCTTGGCCCAGACGAGCTCGATCGCGAACAGTGCGGCCGAGGTGCCCGGCGGGATCTGCTCGGCGAACTCCGCGACGTCTTCATCGCCGACGAGGCCGATGGTCTCGAGCTCGGTGACGCCGAAGCCGTAGTCGTCGGCGATCTCCTCGAACTCCGAGACCTGCACCGAGCCATCGGGCTCCCGCGACACCACCAGGAAGTCGAGCAGCCTGATCTCACCGCCTGCGACGAGCTCCCTGATCGCCTCGAGGGTGCCCTCGTCGGGGCGATCGCCCTCGAATCCGACGAGATAGAGATCGACCGGACCGTACTCGAATTCCGCCATCGTGGTTCCCCTTCACGCGTTGTGTGTGCAGACTATCCCCGAGCGGGTGGCGGCGCTACAGGTGATTCGAGTGATTCGCCCGATAGTCGTCGGAGCGTCGTGGCCCGATCATCGGGCTCGAGCACGAGCGCCCGCACGAGCAGGGTCAGCGGGATCGACAGGATGGCTCCGACCGGCCCGATCACGAGGGTCCAGAAGACGACCGACACGAACGTGAGGGTGAGGCTGAGCGACACGGCGTCGCTCACGAACTTCGGCTGCACGAGCACCTGCAGCACGACGTTGACGACGCTGTAGACCAGGACGACGATGAGCGCGAGCTGCCAGCCCCCGACGACGAGTGCGAGCACCGCGGGCGGGATGAGCCCGAGCACGAACCCGATGTTCGGCACGAAGTTCGTGACGAACGCGAGGATGGCCCAGACGATGGGCACCGGAATGCCGAGCGCCCACAGCAGCAGTCCGTCGATCACGGCGACGATCGCGCCGAACGTGGCGTTCACGATGTAGTAGCGGCGAACCCCGGTGAAGTATCGGCGACCGATGGCATCGGCCGCCGCAGAGCCGAACATGAGCCCCGAGCGCGCCACACGTGCGGCATCCGCTGCCATGAAGATCGCATACGCGAGCACGAAGAAGAACGCCGTCGCGACGCCGAGCACCGACTCGCCGATCGCGGTGACGATCGGCACGATGGTCGCCGGGTCGAGCGCGGCGCTCGTGGCGTCGGCCGTCGCCTCGCTGAGTCCGAGCGACTCGATCCACGCGGCCACGCTCCGCGCGGTCGCCTGCAACTCGTCGGCGTAGTCGGGCAGCATCGCGATGAACTGCGCGAACGCGAACACCACGAGACCCGCGATCACGAGCAGGATGAGGTAGGCCACCACGATGACCGCGGTCGTCGCGAGCCAGTTCGGCCAGCCACGGCGCTCGAGCGGCCGCCGGACGGGATTCGCGATGATCACGACGACCGCGGCGATCGCCGCCGGGCCGACGATGTCGCGGGCGAACCAGATGCCGACGAAGAGGACGACCGCGGCGGCGAGCGTCAGCAGCACCCGCGTGCCGTAGCCGAGCGGTGCTCGGGAGCCGTAGCCCGCGACATCCGTCATCAGAAGCTCCCGATGCCCTTGCCGACGAGCACGACGCCGAGCGCGAGGGGAAGGATGTCCCCGATGACGGAAGCCATGTGCGCTCAACTCTCTGCGGCGGGCACCGCGTTCGATTCCGGCTTCGGTGCCGGCGGTGCGATGCGGAACTCGGGCGCGCCGGTCACGAGCAACCAGGCGGGCAGGATGATCGCGCACAGCACCGGCAGCACCGCGACGTCGCCCGCGACCGCCACCGCGATGAAGATCGCCATCCAGCCGTCACGGGTCACGACGAGGATCACCCCGACCACCGCGGCGGCGACCGCGAGCGCGACGGGCATGCCGGGGATGAGTGCAGCGCCCAGCAGTCCGAGCGCCACGCCGATGAACACCGACGGGAACACCCGGCCGCCGCGGAACAGCGAGCTCGCGGCGATGAGCAGCGCGACGATCTTGATGCCGGCGAGCGCCGCGAGCTGCCCGGCGTCGTAGTCGTCCATGTTCGCGATCAGTTCGCCGGTCTGCTCGAGCCCCTTGAACATCGTGAGCGGCCCGCCCAGCCACCCGAGCAGGCCGAGGAGGAGGCCGCCGACTCCCGCGATCAGCACCCGGTACTTCAGCGAGTGCATCGCGCGGTAGACGATCGGGAACGCGGCCAGCATCGCCAGTGCGATGACGGCCGCACCGCACGCGACGATCACGCCGGTCAACAGGTCGATCGCCCTCGGCCCGTCGTATGCGGGAAGGTCGAAGCCGAACGACTGCGCTCCCAGCAGGTGCATCGTGACCGCCCCGGTGCCCGCCGCGACCAGCGGCAGGAACAGGCGGTCCCAGAGCGCGCCGCCCTTCTTCAGCGCCGCGACGAGGCCGGTGAACAGCAGTGCTGCGGCGACCGGCGTGTCGAAGAGCGCGCCGATGGTGGCCGCGACGGCCAGCGAGGCCGACAGCTGCGCCGGCACCCTCGGCATGAATCGCGCGATGGCCGCGACGACCAACGCCACGTTGATCGCGATGATCGGGTTCTCGGGCCCGAGGCTGACCCCGCCGGCGAGCGAGAGCATGGTCACGATCGCGAGCCCGGGAAGGTTGCGCAGCGGCTGCGGCGGCTCGGCGAACTCGGTCGTCGCCGAGTCGGGCCCGCCGTGACCGGGCGCGACGACGAGCACGAAGCCCACGGCCAAGCCGGTGAGGGTGAGCACCAGCACCGTCCACCAGCCCGCCGAATCCACGCCGAGGGCATCGGGGAGCATGTCGTAGAGCACCGACGAGAAGCCCTCGGAAAGGGTGTTCAGCGCCCAGAGCACGAGCGCCGCCGCCACTCCGATGAGCAGTGCGGGCACCGACAGCATGATCAGGCGGCGTGGCGTGACATCCGCGTCTCTCGGGGGTATCGCAAGCGTCATCTCAGATCCCGTCTGCCGAGTTCGTGGGCGGGGCGCCGTCGAACCGCGAGTGCATGGAGCCACTCTTCCGAATGCGTCCTCTCGCGTCGAGAGTAGCGCCGCAGCGGCGTGGATCGTGGACGTGCGAGACCGCCACGCGATAGGTTCGGCTCAGCGGCGCTCTATGGGGGGCGCTCACACAGCGAAAGGCTCCGCATGACCTTCTGGGAGAACTTCTGGGACCTGATTTGGTGGTTCCTCTGGGCGTTCGTCTTCATCGCCTACCTGTTCGCGCTGTTCGCGATCATCGGCGACCTGTTCCGTGACCACAAGCTCAGCGGCTGGTGGAAGGCGGTGTGGATCATCTTCCTGATCTTCGTGCCGTTCCTCACCGCGCTCATCTACCTGATCGCTCGCGGAAACGGCATGGCCGAGCGTTCGCAGAAGGAAGCCAAGCAGTACCAGGCGGCGACCGATCAGTACATCCGCCAGACCGTCGGCGCTGCGAGCCCGTCAGACGAGATCGCGAAGGCCAAGGCGCTGCTCGACTCGGGCACCATCACCCAGGCCGAGTACGACCAGCTCAAGGCGAAGGCGCTCGCGCACCCCGGGCAGACCGCTTAGCTCGACACCGGAACGGGGTCGGATGCCGCGGCATCCGGCCCCGTCCGCATGTCGGCGCCGCCGGGCGACGTCACCTGTGCGGTGTGCATGGTGCCCGCGTTCCGCAGGAACAGGATGATCCAGCTGAAGATCAGCACACCGGCCACGAGCTCGACGGCGGTGAGGTTGTAGTAGCCGATCGCGAAGAACGTGCCGAGCAGCGCGATCACGCCGACGAAGACGTACCCGAGCAGCACGAACACGCGCGGCATCGCCGGCACGAGCCACCGCAGGCCGATCACGATCACCGCGAAGATCACCGCCATGCCGGTCGCCACCGTGTTGTGCACGGCGAAGAACTCGTCGACGGGGAAGATGCCCACGCACGCGAGGAAGATGCCGATCAGGATCAGGCCCACGCGCAGGAGGTTGCGACCGCGGAGCTCTTCGCGCGTCGTCGTCGGCAGTGAGGCCGTGGCGTACCGGGCGATGATCGTGACCATGGCGCCGGCGATGATGAGCGTGAGGTTGAAGGCCAGCGCGGATGCCTCATCGCTCATGCCGAGCGCGCTGAGGTTCTTCTGCCACCACTGCGGGTCGGTGGAGCTGAGCATGGCGGCGAGCGCGCCGACCACCAGGAACGCCGCGAGCACGAGCGAGAGCAGCATCGGCGTGAGGTGCACCGACGACAGGAACGTCACGTAGGCGGTGACGGCGAGGGCGACGCCGGCGAGGATGGCCCCGGCGAGCGGGTACACCACGGCGCCGACGAAGCTCTGCTCGAGCACGTCGGCGAGGCCGACCCAGCCGAGCAGCGCGATGACGGCGTGCGCGACCGCGATCGCCGCCACGTCGAACCAGTGCAGGTGCGCGCCCGGAACGTTCAGGCCCGGGCGACGTGTCGTTCAGCACCGCGGGGTGCCGGTGGCGGGCGATCAGGATGCGGCCGAGCACGAAGGCGATGAGGGCCACGATCGCCCCGCCGATGCCCACGTACTCGCCGAGCGAGCCCGGTCCGGAGATCGCCAGTTCGCGGCCCCAGAACAGCACGAACGACACGGTGCCGCCCACGACGAAGAACGCCGCTCCGAGGAGCAGCGCGATGGACTCGAGTGATTCGGCACTGGCAGCCGGATGCCGCAGCACCCTGGTGATCGACGACGATTCGGCCACGAGGCACCCCGTTCGCTTGTGCGACCGCCTGGGGGCGGTCATGTTGGGTCACAAGAATGCCACCCCGGTGCACGGGTGTCCATGGTGACGCGCGACCGGATTCCTCGAACTGCCGACGCCGCGGTCTCGGCACCGCTCGTCGGGCTCAGGGCTTGATGGGATCGAGCACTTCGAGCATCGACCCCTGCACGAACCCGGCCCACTCGTAGGCGGCACGCAGGTAGTCGTCGCGGGTCTCGACGTCGGCGTCGTCTTCGTCGTCGTCGAGGCCGACCCGCTCGGCGAGGATGAGCCGCAGGTCGGTCAGGAACGTCAGCCATCCCCACGCCTGCGCCTGGTCGAGCTCGATCTGCACCACGCCGTCGTCGGGATGCTCGACCGCGGTGGCATCGCGTACCGACTGCGCGGCCTGCCGCTTGCCGTCGACGAGGCTCTCGCGGGTGTATCGGGTGAACTCGTCGGACGCCTCGAGGTCTTCGGGGTAGGCGTTCGGCAGCAGCCGGCCGAGCGCGGGGTCGTCGGCCTCGCCGAGCAGCAGCACCGAGTCGACCTGGTCGGCGAGCTCCGACAGCAGCATCGCCTCTTCGGTCTCGAGCACGATGCGGATGCCATCACCTCCGCCGAGTCCGGCGACGATCACGTCTCGGCCCTCGCGACGGTGGCCTGCAGCCCGTAGCCGTGCATGGCCTGCACGTGGTGCTCCATCTGCTCGCGGTTGCCACTCGCCACGACGGCCCGGCCCTCGGTGTGCACCTGCATCATGAGCCGCTCGGCCTTCTCGCGCGGGAAGCCGAAGTAGCTGCGGAAGACGTACGTCACGTAGGTCATCAGGTTCACGGGGTCGTCCCACACGATCGCCTGCCACGGCACGTCGGCCGCGACGCGGTCGCGGAGTTCGGTGTCGTGCTGTTCGAGGGTCGACGGGGTCACCCTCCAAGCCTGACACGACCGCGCGCGCGACGGAACTCCCTCGGCATGTCGGAGCCGTCAGTGCTGAGTGCCGCCGGCCCCATAGTCGACGGACGCCTCGCCAGTCAAGCCCCCTTGACACTGTCGTCTCGACCATCGTTCCTGCGCGTCCCGGTTGTACTCTCGGGGTGACGGAGAAGGATCCCCCGCCTCCTACGCCCGGCATCGCCGAGGACCACCCCGACCCTTGGCAGGTACTGCATGACCTTCACGTCACCCGTCTCCGGGACCGATGTCCTCCACCGGAACAACGTCACGGTCTCGGGGAACCCGACGGGCCGTCCCATCGTCTTCGTGCACGGCTTCGGCTGCAGCCAGGAGATGTGGCATGCGGTGACGCCGCACTTCGAAGCCGACCACCGAGTGGTGCTCCTCGACCTGGTGGGCGCCGGCGGCTCCGACCTCGACGGCGTACGACCCCGTCAAGTACGACTCGCTGCACGGCTACGCCGACGACGTCCTCGAGATCATGGCGGCCCTCGACCTGCGCGACGCGGTCTACGTCGGGCACTCCGTCGCCGCCACCATCGGGGTGCTCGCCGAGACCACGGATGCGTCCCGCTTCGGCGCGCTCGTGCTCGTCGGCCCGTCTCCGCGCTACATCGACGACGACGACTACCGCGGCGGCTTCGAGCGGGCCGACATCGAGGGTCTTCTCGATGCGCTCGACGCGAACTACTTCGGCTGGTCGCAGACGATGGCACCGCTGATCATGGGCAACGCCGAGCGACCCGACCTCGGCCGTCAGCTCACCGACAGCTTCTGCACGGTGGATCCCGAGATCGCCCGGCACTTCGCCCGCGTCACGTTCCTGTCCGACAACCGACGCGACCTCAGCGCCGTGCGCACGCCCACCCTCGTGCTCCAGTGCTCGGACGACGTCATCGCGCCCGCATCCGTCGGTCGGTACGTGCACGAGCAGATCTCCACGAGCCGCCTGGTGCAGCTCGCGGCCACCGGTCACTGCCCGAACCTCTCCGCGCCCGATGAACTGGCCGAGGCGATCACGGCGTTCCTCCGATGACGATCGCCGACGAGGCATCCGTCGACCGGGAACCGGGACGAACCCGAGGCGGAGGCCGCACGATTCGATCCGGGACGCCGACGCCTTCATGGAGCTCTTCGAGGACGCCCCCTGCGGCTACCTCGAGACGACACCCGATGGCGTGATCACCCGCGTGAATCGCACGTTCGAGCGGTGGACGGGCCACGCTCGGGAGGCGTTGCTCGGCACCAACTTCATCGACCTCCTGAACCCGTCGGGGCAGCTGTTCTACGAGACCCGCTTCGCCACGGTGCTGAGTCTGTCCGGCGAGGTGCGCGAGGTGGCGTTGTCCGTGCGCTGCGACGACCTCCGGGAGCTGCCCATCCTCGTCAATGCGATCGTCGTGAGCGGAGCCGACGGCCGGCCCGGCGGCATCCGCACCGTCGTCTTCGATGCGACGGAGCGCCAGGACTACGAGCGGCAGCTCCTGCTCGCTCGCCGCGACGCCGAGGCGTCCGAGACGCGCGTGCGCGTGCTGCAGGATGCCTCGAGTGCGTTCGGCGTCGCGACCTCCGCGCGCGAGTTGGCCGATGCCCTCGTCGCGAGCGCGAGCACCGCCCTCCGGGCGTCGAGCGCCGCCGTGCTGCTCGCCGACGGGACAGGACCGCTCGAGCTCATCGCGGGCGACGTGACCGCGCTCGAGCTGTTCGACGCCGGCCTCGGCGCCCTGGCCGAGCAGGCGATCGGCAGCGGCGACATCGTCACGGTGGCCGACCTCGATCAGGCCGCCGCGATCCTGCCCGGTCTCGATGACGCCCTGCACGGCCGCCGACTGACCGCGCTCAGCATCGCCCCGCTGCGCACCGACGGGCGCGTGAGCGGCGTGGTCGTCTCGCTCTTCGCCCGCGACCGGGTCTTCGACACCGACAGCCGGGAGATCCAGGCGGCCCTCGCCCGACAGGCTGGGCAGGTGCTTCGGTCGCGTCCGCCTCCAGGAGGAGCTGGCGCATCATGCGATGCACGACCAGCTCACCGGGCTCGCCAACCGCAAGCTGCTCGAGGAGCGGCTCGACGCCGCCATCGCCGCCGCCGCCCGCAGCCGACGACCGGTCTCGGTCGTGTTCGTCGACCTCGACGGCTTCAAGGCCATCAACGACAGCCTCGGCCACCGCGTCGGCGACGACGTGCTGGTCGAGGTCGCCTCGAGACTCCGCTCGGTGGCGCGCGCAGGCGACTCGGTCGCCCGGTACGGCGGTGACGAGTTCGTCGTCGTCTGCGAGGACGCCGCACACGACGCGGCCGCGAACATCGCCGAGCGGTTCCGCCAGGCGGTGCGACGCCCGCTCGACTCCGTCCCGCCGCGATACGCGATCGCGGCCAGCATCGGGGTCGCCGTGTGGGATCCGGCGAATGGCGGCCGAGCCGAGCACCGACCTGTTGCTGCGCATCGCCGACGAGGCGATGTACGGTTCGAAGGACGCCGGCCGGGATCGCGTCACGATGACGACGATCGACAACGGCACGAACACGACGCACACCCGACTCGACCACGACCAGCGACCGGAGACCGGATGGGAACACTGACGTACGACTCCACGATCACGGCGGAGTTCGACGACCGCCTGCTCAACCACCTGCAGGTGGTGATCTGGTCGAAGCTCCGCCGGGGGGAGCACTTCGCCTTCACGTTCTCCGAGCGAGGCGGCACCGGCGAAGCGGACGTCGGTGTGGTGCAGCCCCACCATCCCGATGGCCTTCCAGTTCGATCGGGCGGATCCGATCGAGCTGAACCCGAGCTGGGTCAAGGTGCTCACCAGGTCGGCCAACTCCGCAGCGGGCCTGCAACCGCTGCCCGAGCCCGAGCCCGAGGCCGTGCAGGCCGTGTCGTGAGCGGATGCCGCATCACGACCATGAGTGCACGAGGAGGAGAGTCATGGGCCTGCTGATCTACGGCGCACGCGTCTCGGAGTTCGAGATCGAGGATCGCGTGCTCGCCCACCTGCAGTTCGTCGTCGCCACGAAGCTTCGGCGCGGCGAGCAGTTCATGCTGACCTGGAACCACGGCGTCGAGCGGGGCAGCGGACGCAGCTCGATCTGGATCAGCCCGTACGTGCCGGTGCACTTCAAGTACCACGGCAACCGCCCGCCGAAGCTCAACCGCGCATGGCTCGAGCTGATGATGGACGGGGCCAACAGCCCGGCAGGGCTGCATCCGATCCCCGAGGCGGCAGTCGGGGTTGCGGAGTGAACGAGACACGACAGCCGCACACGCGAGAGAACGGAGGTGCGGTGTGAAGATCCACCGCTTGACGGTCGACGGCAAGGACTACTTCCTGCCCGATCCCATCGATGAACTACGGGCCGAGATCCTGAAGGCGATCCGAGCGGGCGGCGGCTACGTGAACATCCCGCCCCTTCGCGGAGGACCCGGCATCGACATCCTCTTCTCGCCGGGAATGCCGGTGACGTGGTCGCTGATCGATGTCGGCGGAGACCCGGGCGATTCGACGACCGGCGAGACCGACGACTCGGACGAGGATCCCTACGAGGTGCTCTGAACCATCGGCCGGCCGGTGATCCGCCGAGAGGCGGGCCGAGATCCGCCGTTCCGGCTCGGGCCGACCGAGCAGGAAGCCCTGCGCGCGGTCGAAGCCCAGCTCGCGCACCGCGACGAGTTGCGAGCGCGTCTCGACCCCCTCGGCTACGGTCCTGAGTCCGTGCTCGCGCGCGAATCCGACGAGCTGCGAGGCCACGCGACGGTGGTCGGGGAGCCGTCGGACGACCGAACGGTCGACCTTGAGCTCGGTGATGGGCAACGCGCGCACCCGGGCCTCCGCCTCCTCGACGGTGCGCACGTCGTCGACCGAGACCCCGACCCCCAGGGTGCGTATCTCGGCCAGCGTCTCGGCCGCCTCGACAGGCACGGGGTGGGTCTCGGTGAGTTCCAGCGTGAGCAGCGGCGCGGGCATTCCCGTCGCGCCGAGATGGTGCGCCAACCGCTCGGTGAAGCGCGCCTCGGTGAGCTGCGCGGCGGCGACGTTCACGGCGACCTCGATTCGGCGGCCGCCACGCACGAGCGCAGCACCGTAACGGCAGGCAGCCTCGAGCATCACATCGCCGATGGCGATCATGGCCCCGGTCGCCTCGGCGAGGGGGATGAAGTCGCGCGGTGGGAGGATCCCGCGCTCGGGGTGGCGCCAGCGGCTCAGGGCCTCGAGGGCGACGAGGAGTCCGTCGCGCAGGTCGACCTGCGGCTGGTACTGGGCGATGATCTCGCCCCGCTCGACGGCCAGGCGCAGATCGCGTGCGAGCCGCTCGTCGTCTGACATGGATTCCCTTCACCGAGCGCCGTACGGCGCCCAGCCCATTGTCGCGTGCGAGGACGCATCGGGCGAAATGGCTGACAGCGCGACGCCGGATGCGTATACTCCCCGCCGCTCAGGCCGGTCGACGCACCGACGCCGTCACGGTGAACTTGGCGTTGCGCGCGATCTGCCGGGTCGGCCCGACCGCGCGCTCGAGCAGCGGACGGTATCGCAGGTGCGAGTTCCACACGCACCACAGCTCGCCGCCCGGCGCGAGCACCCGCGCCGCGTCGGCGAACAGGTGCGCGGCGATGCCCGTGTGCAGCGCCGCGTCGGAATGGAACGGCGGGTTCAGCACCACGAGCCGCTCGCTCGCGTCGGCCAGCAGCTCGAGCCCGTCGGCCTGCGTCACGTGCACGCGATCGGCGACGCCGTTCGCCTCGGCCGTCAGGCGAGCGGATGCCGCTGCCGAGGCCGAGCGATCGGTCGCGGTCACCCGCATCCCGGCGCGCTCGCGCGCGAGCCAGGTCGCCACGACGCCGGTGCCGCAGGCGAGGTCGACGGCGGTCGCGGCATCCGGAACCGCGTCGGAGAGGTGCGCCAGCAGGAACCGGGTGCCGATGTCGACGCCGGTGCCCGCGAAGACGCCGCCGTGCGCGACGACGGTGAGGCCGAGCTCGTCGTGCCGCTCGCGCCGCGGCCACCCCTCCTCCGGTGGTCGAGTAGGGCGCCCAGCGCCCGTATCGAGACCCCGCGCCTGCGAGGCCGTCAGCACCCGCGACTTCTGCCGCGCGTGCGACACGTCGAGCACCGCGAAGTGCCGGCGCAGCACGTCGTTCATCGCGAGCGACATGTGCTTGATGCGCCCGCCCGCGACGAGCACGACCTCAGGATGCGCGTGCGCCGCGACGAGCGCCGCCACCTCGTCGAGCCGGTCGAGCGAGCGCGGCAGGCGCATGAGCACGAGGTGCGCGTCGGCCACGAGCTCGGCCGTGAGGGGCATCGACCGCACCGCGTCGGCGAACCCCGTGCGCGCCGCGTTCTCGGCGAGCGCGCGCTCGCCGGTCACGAGATCCTGGTGCACCCGGATGCCGCGTGCCCCGGCATCGGCCGCACCGAGCGCGATCGCGCCGTAGGCGTCGTCGATGACGACGAGCCGGCTCGGCCCGACCGCCTCGATGCGTGCGGCCGCTTCATCGAGCACGAGTCGGTCAGCGGCATCCGATGCTTCGAGACCCGGCCCCTCGACGTCGGGGTGACGGCGCAGCGCACCGAAATCGAAGGGCATGCGCCAAGGGTACGCATGGCTGCCTGAGCCTGTCGAAGCGGAAGCACCCGATGAAACCCTGAATGCGGCACCCATGCGACTTTGCTACCCTCGGTGCTCGCATGCGGCGCGCACGGCACGGGGGAGCAGATCGCGGCGAGCGATTCGTTCGCCGCTTCGCCGGCGTGCTCTCGGTCACGGCCGTGCTGGGCCTGATCGCCACGCTCGCGCTGGCTCCGCTCTCGCGTCCCGATGCCACGTCGCCGGCGTTCGCGGCATCGGCCGACTCGCCGCACGTCGGCGACACGCAGCGCGTCGAAGTGGCGCCGGATGTCGCAGCCCCCGCGATCTCGCAGCGAGTCGTACACCGCCGCCACCGGGCCCCAGACGCTCATCGCCGGCGGCACGAACTACGACTGGGCCAAGCTCGTGCTCGTCTACGGCGGCTGGCCGGTGACCGAGGCCAACGTCACCGTCATGGTGCAGTGGATGCGCGAGGAGAACGGCCCCGACAACTGGTTCAACCGGAACAACCCCATGAACAACGGGCAGGGTTCGGGCGGCGGCAGCGGACTCGGGAGCTATGACAGCCTCGACACCGCGGCGTACTACGCGGCCGAGAACCTGCTGCGCTCGATCTACGCGCCCATTGCGGCCGGCCTCGCCGACGGGACCTCCGCGGAACGCACCGCGCAGGCCATCTGGGCGTCGCCGTGGGCGACGAGCCACTACGGCTACGGGGCGAACTGGTCGACCTCGCCCGTGCCCGTCGTCGAGGCGCCTGCGTCGGCTTGGTAGCACCCCGTCGACCCCGCCCCCGGTCTCCTCGCGTCCGCGCCCGACCGGGTCCATGCTTGGACTGTGGGAACGTACGAGCTGACGACCGTCGTCGCGGCGCCGCCCGAGCGCGTGTTCGACGCGTGGACGGACCTCGATCGAATGGGCGATTGGGTCGGCGGCGTGACACGCGTGACCGACCGCGTCGGCGCGATCGATGAAGCGGGCGCCCGGTACACGGTGTGGTTCGGCAGGATGTCGAGTCCGACGACGGTGATCGAGGTCGAACGGCCCATGCCATATCCGCACCCGGTTCGGCAACCTGATCCTGAAGGGCGAGTCGGATGCGACGTTCACGCCAGAGGGCGACGGCACGCGCATACGCCAGGTGATCGCGACGCGGGGATTCGTCTCGGCCGTGTTCGGGCGGCTCTTCTCGGCGGGATCGTACGAGGGCAGCTTCCGCGGCGAGCTCGAGAAGTTCCGTCGGCTCGTCGAGAGCGGGTGGTGAGGGCAGGACCGATCAGCGCTCGAGCGGGCGCCAGACGACGACGGCGTTCTCGCGCCGCACGCGCGTGCCGGCGCGCAGGGTGACGACCTCGCCCGCCGACCCCGCCGCGAACACGCGACGCCCGGGCCGGTTGAGCATCTCGTCGGCGAGCGCCGCCTCGAGTTCGCGCACGCGGGCGCGCAGCGTCGCCACCTCGTCTTCGAGGCCGAGCACCCGGCGGATGCCCTCGAGGCTCACGCCCTCGCTCGAGAGCTGCGCGATCTCGCGCAGCTGCGCGACATCGCGCATCGAGTACCGGCGCGACTTGCCGGCCGTGCGCGTCGGCGACACGAGCCCCATGCGGTCGTACTGCCGCAGCGTCTGCGGGTGCATGCCGGCGAGTTCGGCGGCGACCGAGATGACGAACAGCGGGCTCATCTCGTTCATGTCCATCGCCTAGCCCCGCGCCTTCGCGATGAGGTCGTCGCGCGGGTTCTCGTCGGGCAGCTCGGCCGCGAACGCCTTGAGCTTCGCCTCGGCATCGCCCGACAGGTGCGACGGCACGGCGATCTGCACGACCGCGAGCAGGTCGCCCGTGCCCTTCGACGTCTCGACGCCGCGGCCCTTGACGCGCAGCACGCGCCCGCTGGGCGTGCCGGGCGCGACGCGCAGCTTCACGGGGTCGCCGCCGAGCGTGGGCACCTGGATGGTCGCGCCGAGCGCCGCCTCGGCGAACGTGACCGGAACGGTGACGCGCAGGTTGAGTCCGTCGCGCTCGAACACCGGGTGCTTGCGCACGTTGACGGTCAGGATGATGTCGCCGGACTCGCCGCCGTCGGGCGACGGATGTCCCTTGCCGCGCAGCCGGATCTTCTGGCCGTCGGCCACGCCCGCCGGGATGCGCACGGTGATCGGCTTTCCCTCGGCGGTCTGCAGGGTGATCTGCTCGCCCTTGGTCGCGGTGATGAAGTCGAGGGTCGTCGTCGCGGTGACGTCGCGACCGCGCGAGGGGCCGCCGAATCCGCGGTAGCCGCCCGTCGGCTGGCCGAACCGGCCGCCGCCGAAGAGGCCGCCGATCAGGTCGTCGTAGTCGCCGCCGCCGCTGCTGGTACGTGTAGGACTGACGCCCGCCGCCCTGGCCGAACATGCCGCCGAAGACGTCTTCGAACCCGCCGCCGGCACCGCCACCGCCGGGCGCCGTGAACCGGGCGCCCGAGCCCATGGCGCGGATCGCGTCGTACTCCTTGCGCTGCTCGGCGTCGGAGAGCACCGAGTTCGCCTCGCTGATGTCCTTGAACTTCGCCTCTGCGGCGGCGTCGCCCGGGTTCTGGTCGGGGTGGAACTTGCGTGCGAGCTTGCGGTACGCCTTCTTGATGTCGGCGTCGCTCGCGTCCTTGGAGACGCCGAGCACCTGGTAGAAGTCCTTGTCGAACCAATCCTGACTGGCCATCGGCACCTCCTCTGTCTGAGTCTGAAATCTACTTCGTCGGTGATCGAGTAGCGCCGGGCGGAGCCCGACGCGTATCGAGATCTGCTGACACGGTCTCGATACGCGGCTGCGCCGCTACTCGACCACCGGACGGGTCACTGCGGCGTCTTGACGACGACCTTCGCCGGGCGCAGCTGCACGCTGCCCAGGTTGTAGCCGTTCTCGACGACGTCGGCGACGGTGTCGATCTCGACCTCGTCGCTCGGCTGCTGGAAGATCGCCTCGTGGCGCTGCGGGTCGAACGGCTCGCCGACCTCGCCGAACGAGGTGAGTCCGAGCTTCTCGACCGCACCGCGCAGCTTGGCCGCGATGGTGGCGAAGGGCGTGTCGCCCTCGAGGTCGCCGTGCTTCTCGGCCCGGTCGAGGTCGTCGAGCACGGGCAGCAGCACCGCGACGGCCGCGCCGACCGCGCGCTCGCGCTCGAGCTCGCGGTTGGCCTCGGTGCGCTTGCGGTAGTTCGCGTACTCGGCGGTGACCCGCTTGAGGTCGGCGAGGTGCTCGTCGCTCGGCTCGCGAACCTCGGCGTTGGCCGCGTTCAGGATGTCGTCGACGGTGAGCTCGTACTCGTCGTCGGCGAGGTCGGATGCCTCGGCACCGGCTTCGCCCGCGGACTCGGTGTCGGAACCGGCACCGGCCGCCTCGGGGGCGCCCTCGGCGGGCGCCCCGTCGGCCTGATCGGGATGCCGAACCTCACCGGTCTCGGGGTCGATGCGCCGCTTGTCGCGGATCACCGGCTCGTCGTGGTTCTGGTTCTGCTCGTCGGTCATGACGTCTTCTTCTCGTCCTCGTCGTCGACCACTTCGGCGTCGACCACGTCCTCGTCGGACGACTCGTCAGCGGCCTGGCCCGACGCCGAGGCGTCTTCACCACCGGCAGCGGCGGCGTCGGCCTGCTGCGACTGGGCGTAGATCGCCTCGCCGAGCTTGCCCTGCGATGCGTTGAGCTTCTCGAACGCGGTCTTCACGGCCGCGTCGTCGTCGCCGGCGAGCGCCGACTTGAGCGCGTCGACGTCGCCCTGCACCTCGGACTTGACGTCGGCGGGCAGCTTGTCGTCGTTCTCCTTGATGAGCTTCTCGATCGAGTAGGCGAGCTGCTCGGCCTGGTTGCGGGTCTCGGCCGACTCACGGCGCGCCTTGTCTTCGGCGGCGTGCTCCTCGGCCTCGCGCACCATGCGCTCGATGTCGTCCTTGGGCAGCGACGAGCCGCCCGAGATCGTCATGCGCTGCTCCTTGCCGGTGCCCTTGTCCTTCGCGGACACGTGCACGATGCCGTTGGCGTCGATGTCGAACGTGACCTCGATCTGCGGGATGCCGCGGGGAGCCGGCGCGATGCCGGTGAGCTCGAACGTGCCGAGCGGCTTGTTGTCGCGGGTGAACTCGCGCTCGCCCTGGAAGACCTGGATGGCGACCGACGGCTGGTTGTCGTCGGCGGTCGTGAAGGTCTCGCTGCGCTTGGTGGGGATGGCGGTGTTGCGCTCGATGAGCTTCGTCATGATGCCGCCCTTGGTCTCGATGCCGAGGCTGAGGGGCGTGACGTCGATGAGCAGCACGTCCTTGCGCTCACCCTTGAGGACACCGGCCTGCAGGGCCGCGCCCACGGCGACGACCTCGTCGGGGTTGACGCCCTTGTTGGGCTCCTGGCCGGTCTCCTGCTTCACGAGGTCGCTGACCGCGGGCATGCGGGTCGAGCCGCCGACGAGCACGACGTGCGCGACATCCGACAGCTTGATGCCGGCCTCGCGGATGACGTCTTCGAAGGGCTTCTTCGTGCGGTCGAGCAGGTCGCTCGTCATGTTCTCGAACTCGGCGCGCGTGAGCGTCTCGTCGAGGTTGGCGGGGCCGTTCTCGGTGAGCGAGAGGTAGGGCAGCTGGATCGAGGCCTTCATGCCCGACGACAGCTCCTTCTTGGCCTGCTCGGCGGCCTCCTTGAGGCGCTGCAGGGCGATCTTGTCCTTCGAGACGTCGACGCCGGTCGAGTCCTTGAAGCGCTTGATGAGCCAGTCGACGACGCGCTGGTCCCAGTCGTCGCCGCCGAGGCGGTTGTCGCCCGAGGTGGCGCGCACCTGGATGGTCGAGAAGTCGTCGTCTTTGCCCACCTCGAGCAGCGAGACGTCGAACGTGCCGCCACCGAGGTCGAAGACCAGGATGAGCTCGTCTTCCTTGCCCTTGTCGAGGCCGTACGCGAGCGCGGCGGCCGTGGGCTCGTTGATGATGCGCAGCACGTTGAGGCCCGCGATCTCGCCGGCCTCCTTGGTGGCCTGGCGCTCGGCGTCGTTGAAGTACGCGGGAACGGTGATGACGGCGTCGGTGACGGTGTCGCCGAGGTACTGCTCGGCGTCGCGCTTCAGCTTCTGCAGGATGCGCGCCGAGATCTCCTGCGGCGTGTACTGCTTGCCGTCGACCTCGGGCGACTTCCAGTCGGTGCCCATGTGGCGCTTGACCGACGCGATGGTGCGGTCGACGTTGGTGACGGCCTGGCGCTTCGCGGTCTCGCCGACGAGCACCTCGCCGTCTTTCGTGAATGCGACGACCGACGGGGTCGTGCGGAAGCCCTCGGCGTTGGCGATGACCGTGGGCTCGCCGCCCTCGAGGACCGAGACGACCGAGTTGGTCGTGCCGAGGTCGATTCCTACTGCACGTGACATGTGTTTCTCCTTCTGCCAGGCGAGCGAGCGGATGTCGCGCACACGCCTTCTGGCGACCGGTTCGGCCGTTCGGGCCCGCAACCGAAGTACGGGGTGACAAGACTTGAGCCTCGCCGACTCAAGCTTCGCAGCGCCGACTTTTCGTGTCAAGTCGAGCGGGCGAAAGTTGAGTGTACTTGACTCAACTCACGGCCGGCTCCCAGTATTCCAGCGGGCCGCGCGGCGCTTCGGAGCTCTGTGCGACCACCGTCACGGCAGCGGTGTGCAGGCTGCCGCGATCTGGGGCTATCGGCCGCGTTCGACCGGGCCTAGAGTTTCGCGCAACTGCGTTACGTGGAACGGTGAGGGGAACAGTCGTGAACGGGAGACGGTTGAAGCTGGTCGGCGGCCTGGCGGTCGCACTGGCGGTGATCGGCGGGCTCGGGGCGACCGGAGCGGTCGCAGCCCCCGGAACGCCGGGCGGGCCGCGCTACACGGCGGGCGCGCACGGGCGCGGGCGACGCCTACTTCCCCTACGCCGGCAACGGCGGGTACGACGTGCAGCACTACGACCTCGACGTCACCTACTCGCCGCCCGCCGCCGGCGCCGGCGCCGCTCGTCGGGCAGCTCGAGGGCACGGCGACGATCGACTTCGTCGCCACCCAGGACCTCGACCGGTTCAACCTCGACCTCCGCGGCATGCAGGTGAGCTCGCTCACGGTGAACGGCAAGCCCGCGACCGCGATCGCGCCCCCGGCACCGGGTGCCGTGGTCGACGGCGCCGCGTACTGGCACGTGCAAGACGACGACGCGCGCGTCTGGGAGCTCACCGTGCAGCCCCGCCCGAAGATCAAGGCCGGCCAGAACGTGCAGGTCGTCGTCGAGTACGGCGGGGCGACGACGCGGCCGCGAGGACATCGAGGGCGCGCTCTACGGCTGGGTGACCACGCGCGACGGCGCGATGGTGGTCAGCGAGCCCGAGGGCTCGATGACGTGGTACCCGGTCAGCGACCACCAGACCGACAAGGCGAGCTACAGCTTCGCGATCACGGTGCCCGAGGGCAAGGTCGCCGTGGCCAACGGCGTGCAGTCCGGGACCGAGGAGACCGCCGCCGGCTGGACCACCTGGTACTGGGACGCCCCCGACCAGCAGGCCAGCTACCTCACCACCGCGTCGGTCGGCGACTTCGACCTGCGCGACCGACGTACACTCCACGAGCGGCGTGCCGATCATCGACGCGGTCGACACGAACCTGACTCCGGCCCGCCTCGCGACGACGAACGCCAGCCTCGAGCGCCAGGTCGAGATGATCGACTTCTTCGAGAGCCGCTTCGGCGCCGTACCCGTTCGTCGCGTTCGGGTCGATCGTCGACGACGACTCCGTCGGCTACGCACTCGAGACGCAGACCCGCCCGGTCTACTCCCGAGCTCGGCGAGCGAGGGCACCGTCGCGCACGAGCTCGCCCACCAGTGGTTCGGCAACGCGGTCAGCCCCGAGCGCTGGCAGGACATCTGGCTCAACGAGGGCTGGGCGACGTACGCGACGTGGATGTGGGACGAAGCACGACGGCGGCGCGACCGTCGCAGGAGGCGTACAACGACTGGTACGCCGCCGAGGAGCCCGACAGCGAGTACTGGGACCTCCAGATCGGCGACCCGGGTGCGCTCGGACTGTTCCAGGACCCCGTCTACGACCGCGGCGCCGGCACGCTGCACGCCTCTGAGGCTCGAGCTCGGCGACGACGCGTTCTTCGCCGGCACCCGGCTCTGGCTCGAGCGCTACGACGACTCGGCCGGCACGGCCGAGGACTTCCAGGCGGTTTCGAGGAGGTCTCGGGCGAGGACCTCGACGACTTCTTCCAGATCTGGCTGTACGACCAGGTGAAGCCGCCGGCCACCTGGACCCTGCTGCCGTAGGCGGTCGTCCGCATCCGCTCAGCGCACCCGCGTGACCTCGAACTGGCCGCGCGGGTGCGCGAACGCGTCCTGCGATGCGACCAACGCGAGCTCGCGGTCGCCCGAGTCGAGCGTGTTCGCGAGCAGGTCGAAGACGCTGCTCGCCGTGCGGGCGAGCGCCTCGGCGCTCGACCCCGTGAGGTGGCGGTGCGCCGTGAAGAGCGCCGCGGTCACGTCGCCCGAGCCGTTGGCCTTGAGCGGCAGTCGGGGCGTCTGCACGATCCAGGCGCCGTCGTCGTCGACCGCGAGCATCTCGATGGTGTCGGCCGGGGCATCGGGTCGCTCGACGCTCGTGACGAGCACGGTCGACGGACCCATCCCCCGCGCGAGGTCGGCCGACGCGAGCGTCTCGTCGAGCGTGTGCGGATCGGTTCCGGTGAGGAATCCGAGCTCGAACTGGTTGGGCGTGATCAGGTCGGCGGCAGGAACCACGCGCTCGCGCAGCAACGGCGGAATGGCCGGATTCACGAAGCATCCGGATTTCGCATTTCCCATCACCGGGTCGCACGTGTACGTGGCCGCGGGATTCGCGGCCTTCACGCGGGCGACCGCGTCGAGGATGACGTCGCCGATGTCCTCGCCGCCCTGGTAGCCCGAGAGCACGGCGTCGACCTCGCCGAGCACGCCGCGCTCCTCGATGCCCGTGATGACCTCGCGCACGTCGTCGGCCGAGAGCAGCGGGCCGCGCCACGCGCCGTAGCCCGTGTGGTTCGAGAAGTGCACCGTGAACACCGGCCACACCTCGACGCCGAGGCGCTGCAGCGGGAACACGGCGGCCGAGTTGCCGACATGGCCGTAGGCGACCGACGACTGGATGCTGAGGACCTTCATCCCGGAATCCTCGCACGCGCTGCCCGACGCCGCGCCGACGGCCTCGGCAACCGGAGCCGCCCGCGGCTCAGCCGAGCATCGAGCCCTCGGTCGACGCCGACGCCTTCGGATCGGGCAGGCGCCGCATGCGGAACGCGTTGAGCACGCCGATGAGCCCCGCGAGGATCGGCACCAGCAGGGCCACCTGCAGCGCGATGATGCGGGAGTCGGTGTTGATGCGGATGACCTCGGCCTGGACTTCGGGCGTCTCGTCGGCGAGGAGCTCTTCGAGACCGGTGTTGGTCATGATCTCGGCGTCCTCCTCGAGCACGGTCGAGACCTGTTGCTGCTGCTCGGGCGAGAGCACGGTGCTGGCGTCGGCGCTCGCGGTGAACGTGAAGGCGAGCGTCGCGAGCATGATCGCCCCGGCGAACGCGAGACCGAACGAGAGACCGAACGAGCCCGCGGCCGAGTTCACGCCGGCCGCCTCGCTGACCCGCTCGTCGGAGATCGGCGAGAGCGTGTAGTTGTTCAGCTGCGAGACGAGCAGGCCGAGGCCGCAGCCCGAGATGATGAGCGGGATCGTGCAGGTACCAGCCCGAGTCGGCGATGGGCACGATCGGCACGAGGATCACGATGCCGGCCACGGTGAGCGACGAAGCCCCACATGATGATGTTCGCCGGCCGCCGTTTGAGGCCGCGCCCGGCGAGCAGGGCGACCACGAACATGCTCAGCGACAGTGGCGCGATCGAGAGCCCCGCCTGCAGCGCGTTGTACTCGAACACCATCTGCAGGTAGATCGGGAGCACGATCATCGTGCCGCCGAGGGTGATCTGCTGCAGCAACTGGCCGCTGGCGCCCGCCCGGAACATCTTCGACTCGAAGAGCGCGGGATCGAGCAGCGTCGGCTTGCCGCGGCGCTTGCGGCTGCGCAGCCAGAAGACGAGCAGGCCGAGTCCGAGCACGCCGATGCCGATGATCAGGCCGACGTAGCCGCCGCCCTCCTGCCACACGAGGATGCCGGTCACGACACCGCCCATGCCGACGATCGACAGCAGCCCTCCGACGAGGTCGATCGACCGGTCGCCGTGGTACGGCACGTCCTTCACGAGGCTCGATGCCGATGAGGACGACGGCGATGATGACGGCCTCGAGCGCGAACCCGACCCGCCAGGAGAGGAACGTCGTGATGAATCCGCCGAGCAGGGGGCCGACCGCGGCCGCGATGGCGGCGGATGCCCCGACGAGGGCGTAGACCCGCTTCTGCTGGGCGCCCTCGAAGTTGCCGTGGATGAGCGACTGCATCGCGGGCAGCAGCAGCGACGCGCCGATGCCGCCGATGATGGCCCAGAAGATGATGATCGCGCTGAGATCCTGTGCGAACACCATCGCGATCGCGCCGATCGCGTACCCGAGCAGCCCGAGCACGTACGCGAGCTTGCGCCCGATGAGGTCGCCGGTCTTGCCGCCGATGAGGATGAACGCGGCCGAGACGAGCGCCTCGAGCGCGATCGCGCCCTGCACGCCGCTCACCGTCGTGTCGAGATCTCGCACCACGGCCGAGATCGACACGTTCATCAGCGACGTGTCGACGACCAGCACGAACATGGCCATCGCGAGCAGAATCGCGAGGCGGCCGTTGAACGGCGCTGAAGCACCCTTGTCTGCGCTCATGGCTCAGCCAACCACACACCGCATCCGGGCCGATACACCCAGATCGCGTGAACTCATCGTGCGCGATCGCGAGCGCCGGCGACGTCGAGCAGACGTGCCATCGGACCAGGCACGCGATCGAGTGGCAGCGCCTCGACGATGTCGGCGGCGAACCACGTCTTGCGCCCGCTCGCAGTGCCGGCGAAGCGCCGGAGCTGCGCGCCGATCGGACGCTCGCGCTGGGCGGGCTGGCGCTGGAAGCTGCGAAGCCGGGCGAGCTCGCCGCGAGACGCGATCACGTCCTGCACGAGCGTGGCGCCTGCCGCGCGAATGAGCTCGTCCTCGAGGTCGAGCGAGCAGGCGAAGAACCCGAGCGATTCGAGTCCGGCCGTCGAGTCGGCCGATGGATGTCCCGCCTCGGTGAGCATGCGCGCAACGGTCGCGGCCTCGCCCACGTCGAAGAGTCCGAGCACCCGGGACTCGGGCGAGTCGGCGTCGAGGTGCGCGAGGTGACGTCGGAGGTTCGTCACGCCGTCCATCACCACGGGCCTCGACGAGCACCACGGTCGATCTCGGTGCGCATGCCAGCACGATACCCGCGGGATCGAAGGGAGCCTCGAATGGCGGTGATCCTCTTCGCACCGGTGACGTTCAACCTCGCCGAGACGACGCGCATGATCGAGGTGGCGCGCGCGCTCGGCCCCGGCCACCGCGCCGAGTTCATGGGCTACGAGGACGACTTCGTCGGCCTCATCCACGACGCCCGCTTCCCGTATCGCGCGCTGGCGCCCGCCTGGAGCGCCGCGGAACGCAAGCAGGCCATCGACTTCGACCAGGGCCGCGCCATCCGCAGCCCGTTCACGACCGACCTCGTGGCCCGGCGCGTCGAGGCGGAGCGCCGCCTCATCCGCGAGCTCGAGGCATCCGCCGTCGTGATCGGCTCGAACATCACGTCGCTCCTCTCGGCGCGCGCCGAACAGGTGCCGCTGTTCTATCCGGTGCCGTTCGCGCTCACCGGTCCGCAGGTCGCGCAGACCCGCCGCATGCACCTCGTCCACGGTTCCGGTGCCATCGCCCGCGCCGCCGACCGCATCGCGACCTCGGCGTTCCGGTGGCTCTACACCCGCGCGCCCGTCGCGCCCGCGCGCGTTCACGACGGTCGCGCTGGCGAACGGCGTGCCTCCGCTCAAGACCGTCGCCTCGATGCTCGAGGCCGACGTCAACCTGCTCACCGTCATGCCGTCGGAGCTCGACGGTTACGACCTGCCCGACGACTACCGTCGCGTCGGCCCGATCTTCGCGCGGATCGACGAGCCACTGCCGCCGATCGTCGGGGAGCTCGCCGGCGAGACCCGAGCCGCTCGTGTACCTCGGGCTCGGCTCGTCGGCCGACCGCAGGCTCGCGCTCGCCGATCGCGGACGTGCTCGGCACGCTGCCCGTCAACGTCGTCGCACCCATCCGCCACTACCTGCGCCCGGGCGACGTGGTGCCCGCGAACGTGCACGTCACCGAGCTCCTGCCGGCGCACCGGCTCGGCGGGCTCGTCGATGCCGCCGTGCTCCACGGTGGACAGGGCACCGTGCAGACCGCCTGCGCGACGGGCGTGCCCGTTCGTCGGCCTCGGCCTGCAGCCCGAACAGGTGTGGAA
The DNA here is from genome assembly GCA_963836825.1 of uncultured Actinomycetota bacterium. Lineage (GTDB taxonomy): Bacteria > Actinomycetota > Actinomycetes > Actinomycetales > Microbacteriaceae > Agromyces. Next base: position 32,401 of record CAWILI010000008.1, on the reverse strand, counting down.
CGTCGAAGTGTGCGTGCGTCAGGGGAACGCGATCCGCATCCCGCCGAAGCACGTCGGCCGTCCCGATTTCCGCGCCGCGGTCGAGCGCGTGCTCGCGGACCCGTCGATGCGCCAGGCCGCGGCCCGCGTGCAACGCGCGTTCGAGGGCGAGGACGGCGCCGCGGCGAGTGCTCGCATCATCGAGGCCGCCGTCACGGATGAACCCGGCGGATGACTCGGTCGCATGCACGCGAGCTCGCCGGCCGATTCACCGTGGACACGACGCCGTGCAGGGCGTATGCTCTCGGGCTGGCCGCCCACGCGGCATCCGCTCGCACTGATCCGAGACGAAGGGAGAGAACGATGAACGTCGTCATTGTCGCGCGCATCGCAGACACCCTTCCCTGTGAGGCCGCCCGCCCGTAGCGCATCAGCGCCGGCGTTCGGTGGCCTCCGTGATCTCGGAGAAACCACCGTGCATTTCCTCTCGTCACTCGACTCGCTCGATGCGATCGACGACACCTCCGTCGCGCCGTTCGGCGCCGACGTCGCCCACCTCGTCTTCCAGGCAGCAGAGCCCGGCGACGACCAACGCTGGTCGACCTGGCCGGCGACCCTTCCCTCGGAACGCGGCCCGCAGCCGCGCCCCGACTGGCTCGTGACCTCGGCCGCGGCCATCGACACCGAACTCGGCGTCGTGAAGACCGGAAAGGAGGCCGACCTGCACCTCATCGAACGCGCGATTCCGGATGCCCCGACCGACGTGCCGGGCAACCACGTGCTGCTCGCCGCGAAGCGGTACCGGTCGGGCGACCATTCCGATTTCCACCGGTCGACCATCTACACCGAGGGCCGCGGCACCCGCCGCAGCCGCGACCAGCGCGCCGTCGACAACCGGTCGACGTTCGGCCGTGCCGTCGCGCGCGTGCAGTGGGCGAGCGCCGAGTTCGAGGCGCTCGCGCGACTGACCGAGCTCGGGGCATCCGTTCCCTATCCCGTGCAGGTGAGCGAGACCGAGGTGCTCATGGAGTTCATCGGCGACGGCCGCGTCGCCGCGCCCCGGCTCGCGCAGGTGCGGGCGAAGCCCGATGAGCTGCGCGAGCTGTTCGAGCAGGTCGTCGAGTTCATGCACACGCTCGCGTGCGCCGGGCTCGCGCACGGCGACCTCTCGCCGTACAACCTGCTCGTGCACCGCGGACGCGTCGTCGCGATCGACCTGCCGCAGGTCGTCGACGTCGTGGCGAACCCGCAGGGGTTCGACCTGCTGCACCGCGACTGCGTCAACGTGTGCGACTGGTTCACTCGGCAGCGGCTCGAGTGCGACGCCGAGCAGCTGTTCGGGGAGTTGGTGGGCGTGGTCGCGGTGTGAGCCGGGGGCTCGCGCTCGGCCCGCAACCAGCACCACCTCGTCGAGCGTGCAGTTCGCGCCCGGATCGGCGCGTCGCAACGGCGCGAACTGCACGCTCGACGCCGATTCGGCGCTACAGTGCACCCAAGATCAGCGACGATCGAGCGGATGTCCCGCCACGGTCGCGCTCGTCACCTTCCGTTCATCCGACCGAACGAGGCTTCTGCCATGACCCTGCCGCCCGAGCAGCCCACGCCGAGACTCCCCCCTCGCACATCGGCGCCGCCCGACGCCGCCGCCGACCGTCAACACCGGCGCGATCGGCGTGATGGGTCGCAGCTGTCAGGAGGCGGCGGGTCATCCCTCGAGCGGCAAGTGCTCTCGTGGGCCCTGTGGGACTGGGCCACGCAACCGTTCAACTCGGTCATCCTCACGTTCGTGTTCACGGCGCTCTACCTGACGAGCGACACCTTCCTCGATCCCGCGGTCGCCGCACTCGGTGAGGGTGACCCCGCGTACGAGCGCGCGCTCTCCGAGCTGGCGAGCGCGCTCGGCTGGGCGATCACCATCGCGGGCATCCTCATCGCAGTGCTCGCGCCCGTGCCCGGCCAGCGAGCCGATGTCGCGGGGCGGCGCAAGCTCTGGCTCGGCGGTGCCACGTGCATCCTCGTGGCGTGCATGGTCGCGTTGTTCTTCGTGCTGCGGCGCCCGGCTACTTCGTGCTCGGGCATCTCGCTCATCGCGGCGGGCAACGGTGTTCTTCGAGTTCGCCGGCGTCAACTACAACGCGATGCTCGTGCAGGTGTCGACGCCGACGATCGTCGGCCGGGTCTCCGGCTTCGGCTGGGGCCTCGGGCTACGTCGGCGGCATCGTGCTGCGCTGTCGTGTACTTCGGCTTCATCGCAGCCCGACGTTCGGACTGTTCGGGGTGCCGACCGACGACGGTCTCGACGTCGCGTCATCGATCTCGTCTGCGGCGTCTGGTTCGCGCTCTTCGCCCTGCCCGTGCTCTTCGCCGTGCCCGAGTACCGCAATCCCGCCGCCGTCGACGCGGCAAGGTCGGCTTCTTCGCAGTCGTACGCCCGGCTCGGGCAGCGACATCAAGCGGCTCTGGAACGAGCAGCGCGACACGCGTGCTGGTTCCTGCTCGCGAGCGCGGTGTTCCGCGACGGACTCGCGGGAGTCTTCACGTTCGGCGGCGTGCTCGCGGCCTCGGTGTTCGGCTTCTCGGCCGGCGAGGTCCTCATCTTCGCGCATCGCGGCGAACCTCGTCGCCGGAATCTCGACGATCGCCGTCGGGCCGCTTCGACGACCGCTCGGGCCGCGAGCCGGTCATCATCACGGCGCTCATCGGCCTCTGATCGCGCGGCCTCCTCGTCTTCTTCCTGCACGACGCGGGCAGCTCGTGTTCTGGACCTCGGCCTCGCGCTCTGCCTCTTCGTCGGGCCCGGCGCAGTCGGCGAGCCGCACGTTCCTCGCCCGACGTCATCGCCCGCGGGTCGCGAGGGCGAGGTGTTCGGCCTCTACGCGACGACGGGGCGTGCGGTGAGCTTCCTCGCGCCGACTGCGTTCGCGATGTTCGTCACGATCGGCGGGGCGCCGTACTTCGGCATCCTCGGCATCGTGCTCGTGATCGCGCTCGGTCTCGCGCTGCTCATCCCCGTGAAGGCGCCGCCGAAGCGCGCCCGGGTCACCGCGCGAGTAGCGGAGCGGCGCCGGCGTCTCCCCGGCGTGCGACCGGCTCAGCCTCGGCCCCAGGCCTGCGCGAACCGGGTGAACAGCCGCGCGAACTCGGCCCGCTCGTCGGGCGAGAAGTCGGCGAGGGCCTGCTCGATCGCGTTGCGACGGTGGTCGATGACCGCCGAGAGGGCCGCGCGGCCCGCCTCGGTGATGACCAGGATGCTGCGCCGCGCGTCGGCGGGATCGACCTCGCGCCGCACCTGACCGGCGTCGACGGCGGCCTGAACGAGCCGACTCGCCCGCGGCTGGTCGACGCCGATCGCTGCAGCGAGGTCGCTGACCGAGCTCGGCCCGTGGTTCTCGAGCACGATGAGCAGCCGCATCGCGGCATGGCCTCCGCGGCCGCCCGGGCCACCGTGGCCGCCGTGGCCGCCGTGCCGACCTCGCCCGCCGTGCTCGTGGTGAGCGTGGTGGGCCTGATCGCCGAAGGGACCCCCGTGCCCGCCGTGCCGGTCGTGCGCCGCCTGCGGCTCCGACGAGCCGCGGCCGCGGCCGAACGCGCCGGGCCCCCCGAACCCCGGGCCGAGCGGGCCCGGGCCGAACGGCCCGCCGAGCCCTCGCCCGCGGAATGCGCCGAGCGCGGCCTCGACCGCTGCGATCGGGTCGGAGGGTCGGAAGCGTCGGAACCTGAGGGTTCGCCGAGACCGTCTTGACGAGGCGGGGTCATACATGTCATTGTACATATACATGTCATCTGACATGCAACATCGAGAACGCGCAACGCGCGCCGGGCGCCCGACGGGCGCACCGAGAAAGGCAACACCATGACCACCGATCACATCAACCCCGAACTGCCCGACCGCTCCGACGACACCGAGCACGAGGCATCCGCAGGTGCGCAGAAGGCGACCGGCACCGACCGGCCCTTCGGCTTCTGGCTGAAGCTCGTCGACCGCCGCCTCTCCGACGAGATGCAGACGCTCTTCGACGCCGACGGCATCACCCGCCGCGACTGGCGCATGCTCAACCTGCTCGCGGGCGAGGCTCGCGACGAGCGGCTCGCCGAGCGGCTCCGCTCCAAGCCCCACGCCCTGCACCACCTCGCCGAGCTCGGCTGGATCGCGGGCGCCCCGCCCGTGCTCACCGAGGCCGGCCGCGAGGCCCGCGACCGCCTCGAAGTCCAGGTGCGCGCGCTCCGCGAGCGCGTCGCCGGCTCCGTCTCGGCAGAGGACTTCGCCACCACGCTGCGGAGCCTCGAGGCGATCGCCCGCGAGCTCGGCTGGGACGAGTCCGACCCGATGCCCCGAGGCCACCGCGGCGGTCGTCGCCACGGCTTCGGCGGGCACCGCTTCGGCGGCGGCCACGGCTTCGGCGGCTGGCACGGCGCCGGCAAGGGCCACGCCTTCGGGCGTCACCCGGGCTTCGGCGAGCAGCCGGGCCGCCAAGACGTCCACGTCCACGTGCACCTGCACGACGACGACCGACGTCAGGGCCGCGGCCACCGTCACCACGGCCGGCCGCACCACCGAGGCCTGACCGCACCCCGCCGACCCGCAGCCGGGAGCGCTCGACCGAGTGCTCCCGGCTGCGCCGTCCGCCGGCTGCCGCCGCGGGCGACCGGCACCGACGTCGCGTCGTTCAACCGACGCCGAACGGCGAACCCCATGTACGACAGTGCCAGCGACTTCACGCGACCGAAGTCGAGCCTGCGGCTCAGCTCGCCGTAGCTGATGCGACCGCGCCGGGCATCGCGCAGGGCGGCGAGGATCGTGAACGCGCCCGCCCGCGGCGCCAGCCCCGCCACCTCGACGACATCCATGCCGTGCCGGTCGAGACTCGCCTCGAGTTGCTCGGGCGGGATGAACATCGACCACTCGTGGATCGCCGTGTCCATGATGCGGGTCATCCGCCACTCCTGCATGGCCTTGATGGCGAGCAGCTTGCTGCGCCTCGTGCGGTTGATCGTGTCGAAGAGGTAGAGCCCGCCGGGACGCAGCACCCGCGCCGTCTCGGCGATGACCCGGTCGAGGTCGGCCACATGCTCGAGCACGTCGCAGCAGAACACGAGGTCGAACGCGGCATCCGCGAACGGAAGCTCTTCGCCGGCGCCGACCACGTATTCGATGTCGAGACCGCTCCGCCCCGCATGGGCGCGGGCCGTCTCGATGGCGACTCGCGACGGATCGATGCCCGTCACGGCGAATCCGGCCGACCGCCAGCTCCTCGGCGATGAAGCCGGCCCCGCACCCGACGTCGAGCGCACGGCCGCCGGCCACGCCCCGGCGATCGAGGACCTCGCGGAAGTACGCCATGCGCCCCGGCGTGCAGCTGCCGTGCAGCATGTTCAGCGGGTTGTCCTCGTTCCACCAGCCGGCTCCGAGCCGGTCGTAGACCTCGTTGTCGATCGGCATGCCGTCACCGAACTCCCGGCGTCGATGCTCTCGCGCTCGCTACTCGACCACCGGTTGCTCGCTCGCGCCCCGCGCGTTGTACACGACCGCGTCGGAGTCGCCGAACGCCCGGAACACCTCGATGGCATCGTCGTGTCCGAGCCCGATCGAGACCCGGATTCCGCGGCGCTCGAACTCGCCGACCCAGTCGGCGGGCATCGGCCCCTCGTCGAAGCCGGTGAGCCGCTCGACCTCGGCCCCCTCGCCCGCGATCGTGAGCGCGCGCACCCCCGACCACATGGTGGCGCCGAAGCACATCACGCACGGCCGCCAGTTGACGACCAGTTCGAGCTCGGCGCCGTCTGCTCCGAGATCCCACCGGCCGAGCGCCCGCTGGGCGAGGCTGAGCGCCATCATCTCGGCGTGCGTGGCGCTGAGGCCGCTCGCGAGCACCACGTTCACGCCGACCGAGATGAGCGCACCGGATGTCGCATCGACGACGATCGCCGCGAACGGACCGCCGTTGCCCTCCCGCCAGTTGCGATCCGCAAGAATCGATTGACGAGTCGGATGCGCTCCTCGGGCGTCGTGATCGGAGATGCGGTCGACCAGTGCCGGGAGCTCATCGATGAGCCACGGTGGCAGTGTCGCGTCGAAGGCAGCGGCGAGCTCGGCGTCCATGCGACCCATTCTGCCCCCGCCGGGTCACGCGCGTCCGATAATGTGACCGGCGGACCACGAGATGCGCGCACCGCACATCTGCGCGAACGAGAGGCAGACCGGCACCCCCTGTGACGACGACGCATCAAGGCGAGACAGCGGCGCAGACAGCGCTATCGCGCGGTCGCGTACGTGGCGATCGCCGCGCGGCTGGGCCGCCGCGATCTGGATCAGCACGTTGCTGGCGCCGCCGCCGTGGCTGCACACCCTCGCCCTGTTCGCGCACCTCGCCTCGCTCATCGTCGGGTTCGGCGCCGTGCTCATGGTCGACTGGTACGCCCTGCTCTGGGTGACCGAGTGGCGCACGGTGCGCGATCTGCGGCAGGTCGACATCACGCTCAAGCTCCCCATCTGGGTCGGCATCATCGGTCTGCTCGCGAGCGGCGCGCTGCTGCAACCCGACCTCGGCTCGCCGCTCACGCTCGTCAAGCTCGGCGCGGTGCTGGTGCTCTCGCTCAACGGCGTGGCGATCACGCGGTGGACCACGAGCCTCGCGCGTTTCCCCCGCAAGACGCGCTTCAGCTCGCTGCCGCGAGCCGCCCGCATCCGGTTCATCACGAGCGCCGTCATCTCGCAGGTCGCCTGGTGGACCGCCGTCGTCATCGGCATGCTGAACTCCACCTCCTGATCGCCGATCGCCGTCGTCGGCTGACGCGCCCGGAGCACGCTCGGTCAGCTCACGCACGGCATTCTCACGGCATTCACCAAGGTCGACCCTTGGGTCTGCTCAGGTCCTCGATATAGGCTCGCCTTCGTCCCTACCCCCATCCGAGGACAGAACGTTGCCCATCGCATCCGTTTGTCGCGCGTCCCGAACGGCACCGCCGCCACACGGTGTCCGGCGACCCCGCGGGCGAACGCGACCTCCGCATCGGAGTTGCACGCGTGAGCGCCGGGGTCTGCCGGGCGCTCGGCGCGCGCAGCGCCGAGAGCGCGAACAGCGCCGCCGCCGGTCGCGCACCCGCTGGATCGTCATCGCGGGCGCCCTCGTGCTCGTGCTCGTCGCCGGCGGCACCGCCACGGCGCTGGTGCTCAACGGTCAGAGCTCGTCCGATGACGCGGGCGGTGCCACCGAGACGCCCGTGGCGGCTGAGCCGGTGGTGTTCCCCGAAGACGAGCCGGCCGCGGCAGTCGGCGCGAGCCCTTGCACGACGGTGAACGTGATCTCCTCGTTCGAGAATGCCGAGATGGTGTCGCGACTCGCCGAGGGCTACAACGCGCAGCCGCGCGATGTCGACGGCACCTGTGTGACGGTCGTCGCGTCGAAGGACAAGTCCGGGCTCGTCGCCGAAGACGCCGCGCGCAATTTCAAGGACCTGCCCGAAGAGCAGCGTCCGACCGTGTGGGTGCCCGACGCCAGCTCATGGATCGGGCTCTCTCGCTCCACCGGCGGCGGAGCGACCGTGCCTGCCGAGACCGCGAGCATCGGGGCATCCGACATCGTGCTGGCCATGCCCGAAGCGCTCGCGGCCGCCATCGGCTGGCAGGAAGAGGCTCCGACCTGGGCCGAGGTCTACGAGGCCGCCGACGATGAGAATGCGTGGAGCGACCTCGGTCACCCCGAGTGGGGAGCCTTCAAACTCGGCAAGACGAGCCCGCTCGTCGCGAGCTCCGGAGAAGCGGCGCTGCTCAGCTCGTACGCCTCGGCCGCCGGCTCCGGGGGCGACCTGACTCGCGACGAGATCCTCGACCCCGACGTCACCGAAGAGGTCAGGCAGCACGAACTCGCGACGAGCCACTACATGGCGACACCCGAGCACTTCCTCTGGCATGCGCGCCAGTCCGAAGACAAGGGCTCGGTCGCCGACTTCCTCTCCGCGGTGATCGTCGACGAGAAGTCGGTGTGGGACTACAACCGCGGCATCACCAGCCGCGACGGCGTCAACCGCGTCGCGAGCGACCCGCCCGTCGAGAAGCTCGTTCCCATCTACCCGACCGACGGCTTCTACGTGGCCGACAATCCCGCGGTGGTGCTGAACGGGGCTTGGATCGATGAACTCGAGACTGCGGCCGGCCAGGACTTCCTGCGATTCGCGGTCACCAAGCAGGGGCAGAAGATCGTGCGTGAGACCGGCTACCGCGACCTGAACGGCGAGTTCGACCCGCTCGTCGCGGAGGTCGGCCAGTTCGCCGCCGACCCGGCCGGGGCCCTTCCGTTTCCTCGTGGGAGCGTGATCCGCGCGACCCAGACCGCGTTCCCCGAGGTGCGCAAGCGCGCCGAGGTGCTCTTCCTCGTCGACGTCTCGGGCTCGATGGAGGAGCCGATCGCGGGCGGCAAGACCAAGCTCGCCGCCGCGAAAGACGCGATCTCCGAGGCGCTCGGCCACTTCACGCCGGGCGACAACGTGGGCCTCGCCGCCTTCTCGGCCGACGACGACGGTGTCATCACGCCCGGACTCGTCAGCCCTGTGGCCGACATCGGCGACGAACGCGCCAGCTTCCTGAACGCGCTCGGAGCCCTGAAGCCCATCGAGTTCACGCCGCTGTACTCCGCCGTCGACACCTTCGTCAAGCAGCGTTCCGACGACTGGCAGGCCGACCGCATCAACGCGATCGTGCTGCTGAGCGACGGCAAGAACGAGACGCTGTCGCCCACGATCACCGCCGACCAGATGCTCGGGAACCTCAAGGGGCACCACGACCACAACCCGGTGCTCGTCTTCACGCTGGCGTACGGCGCCAATGCCGACGTCGCGACGCTGCAGTCGATCTCGAGCGCGACCGGCGCCCACTACTACGACGCGACCGACCCGACGAAGGTCAGCGACGTGCTCGGCGACCTCGTCACGAGCTTCTGAGTCGGGCCGACCGGCTTCCCAGCTCGTCTTCACGCACACACGACAACGCCCCCCGCTCATCGCGGGGGGCGTTGTCGTTGCGGTCAGCTCACCTGCCGGTCAGCACCTGTCGGCCCGTATCTGCCGGAGCCGGTCACGGCCCGACCCGGATCGTCACCGACTCGGTCGTCGAGTTGCCGCTGTCGTCGGTGGCGGTGTACGTGAGCGTGTACACCGCGCCCTGACGGGCGAGCACTCGCACCTCGGTGTTCGAGATGACGTCGATCTTGGCCTTGTGGCCCGTCGGCCGTGGTCTACGAGTTCGACCGTCACGTCGGTGTCGATGTTGTCGGTCACGTCGATGTCGATCTCGACCGTGCGCCACTGGGCGTTCGGCGGGAGGATCGTCGTCGGGCGATGCCGTCACGCTCAGCTCGGGCGCGATGACATCGAGGTCGAGACCCACGATCACCGGATCATGATCGCTCGAACGCCATTCGTCGGGCGCCCAGAGCGCGTCCTGCGCCGGCAGCTTGAACCCCGTGTCGTAGTCGATGATGTTCGGCTCGTCGGAGTTGATGTGCCAGGCAGCGGCGCCCGTCACCCGCTCGTTCAGTGCCGTTCCGGCGAGCGCGTAGTCGAGGTAGCCGAGCTGCCCGTCGAACACGTACGAGTACGCGTTCTCACCCTGGTACTCGAAGAGCAGGTCGGTGTACCCGGCCGCGCGGAGCTCGTCGATCGGGTCCTCCTTGTCGTACGAGTTGAGGTCGCCCATGATGATCTCGTTGCCGGCGCCCTGCCCGGTCGGGTCACCCTCGAGCCAGTCGGCGAGTGCCTGAGCAGCGAGCGTGCGCGTGACGTTGCAGTTGCCCGCACCGTCGCCGAGGTCGGGGTCGCCGGCACAGGCCGATCCCTTCGACTTGAGGTGGTTCACGACCACGGTCACTTCGCCGCCGGCCTCGAGATCGGTGAAGGTCTGCGCCAGCGCGGGGCGGTTGCAGGTCGGTGTCGAACCGCGCGTCGACGGTTTCGTCGAGCACCTTGTGGACACCCGCAGGCGCGACCTCGGCGGGCTTGTAGATCAGCGCCGTCGTGATCACGTCGGTGCCGAGCACGCCCGTCGAGATGAAGTCGTACGTACCTTCGCCGACCTCGTCGTTGATGGCCTCGACGAGCGTGCCCACCGCGGTGTCGCCGTTGTTCTCGATCTCGATGAGCCCGACGATGTCGGCGTCGATCTTCGCGATCGCCGAGACGATCTTCGACTCCTGGCGCTCGAACTCCTCGGCGTCGTTCGCGCCGCGCGAGTTCAGCGTCGTGAAGTAGTTCAGCACGTTGAAGCTCGCCACCTTGGTCGTGCCGCCGACCTCGGGCACCGGCGTTGTCGGCACGCAGGTTCACGGCCTCGAAGTCGGCGCCCTCGGTGGGCTGCACACGCCAGCGGATCGTCGAGTTGTCGGTGCCGTCCCTGCGGTGATCGAGCACGCCCGTGAGGTTCGACGACCAGGTCGCCGCCGCGGAACGAGTTCGCGAGCGTGAACTCGTCGCCGTTCGGGTGGATCGCCGGGTCGGGGTTCTGCACGAACCGGCCGTCGTCGATGGTGATGCGCTCGGCGAGGTTCTGCGCCTCGAGCGCGTCGAACTCGGGCGAACCCGGCTCGACGACCGCCGTGGGCGTCATCTGCCGGTCGACGCCGATGTCGATCGTGCCGTAGCGCGCGTACTCGAAGGTCTCGAGGATCGCGAGCGACTGCGGCATCGTGACGAGCATGCCCTCGAGCGACTCGTAGTCCTCAGGTTCGGCCGGGATGCTGAACTCGGTCGCCGCCGGCAGCTCGATGTCCCGTCGCGCAGACTGGCCGCGGCGTCAGCCGTGATCTCGGTCATGCCGAAGAACTCGCTGACGTCGCCGACGACGTGCACCTCGTCGCCGACGGCGACGTCGAGTCCGCCGGGCGCGTAGACGAAGATGCCGTCGGATGTCGCGGCGTCGCCGTCACCCGCGTCTTGCAGGTAGTAGCCGTCGTAGCCGCCGGTCGACTGGAAGTCGCCGACGACGACACCCTCGACCTCGACCGTGTCGCCGACGCTCGGGGAGAGGTCGGCCGTACCCTGCACGGATCCGATCGTCACGACGGTCGTCTCGCAGTTCGCCTCGACCGGCGGCTCTTCAGGGGCCTCGGTGGTGTTCTCGGCGCCCGGGGTGTTCAGCGCCTCGCCCGCCGACGAGGGTTCCGGCGTTGCCGGGGATGCCGGCGAGGTCGAAGTCGTTGCGCACCCAGTCGCCGGTCGTGTCGGTGTCGGTGCCGTCGGGGATGCGCGAGGCGCCGCCGGGAGCGAAGGCCATGCCGTCGTAGCCGACTGCCGAGCGACACGCCGCCGTAGGTCAGGTCGCCGGCGCGTGCCGTCGTTGATGGCGATCGAGTCGACGAGCGTGACGCCGGCGGGCAGTTCGAGCACGCCGTCGTCGTTCGTGTCGAGGTCGTTGCCGAGCGCACCGGTGAATCCGGTGACCAGCAGCAGTGAGATCGTGCCGTTCTCGAGCGCGTTGGCGCCAGCGTTCATGAGCACGCGACCGTCGGCGTCGGGAGCGCCGAACGAGATCACCTCGTCGACCACGCCGCGCGTGCGTCGGCGTGCCGGCGTTGAAGTCGCCCTCGATCTCGAGCACCCGGTAGGAGCTCAGGTCGGTGCCGGGCTCGACCGAGCAGCTCGACGTACTCGACGTCGGTGCCGGTCGGTGCTGGCCGAGAACTCGTTGATGACCGGTCTTGCGGACCGACGGCGCAATCGGCGGTGTGCGATCCCAGTCCGTCGAACGTGTCCTGCGCGAAGCCGACCCACTCGGCGGCCGGGTCGAACGCGTCGTTCGGTCACGGTGTCGCCGACGCACACTGACGCCGCACGACGCAGCGTGTTGTCGGCGGTCGACGTGAGGTCGGTTCCCCACTGCGTGCCCGGGTCGATTCCGACTTGTCCGATCGAGTCGACGACGGTGCCGCCTCGTCTCGAGGACGATCGCGTCGTCGCCGTTCCACAGGCCGGCCCCGGTCGTCTGGTCGGCGACGGCGAGGATCGCGGCGTCCGTCGTACCATGGCGAAGACGAAGGCGTCGCCCGCGGCCAACGGTACCCGCTGAGCGCCTGATTGACGATGCGAGTCGTGGCTGCCGTTGAAGTACACGCGCAGCCTGTACTGGCTGAGGTCGACAGCGGCCTCGGTCGGGTTGTAGATCTCGATCGCCTTGTTGTTCGACGAGCCCTCGACGTACTCGCTGATGAGCAGCTCGGTCGGTGTCGCGGCCACCGCCGCAGTCGCCGGAGCGGCTGCCATCCCCACGGCGAGCAGTGCTCCCGCGGCTATGGTGACGGTGGCTCGTTGGACGACGTGTTTCATCAGCACACTCCCGGCTTCACTGCGCGAGAGCCGACCTGGCCCCCGGGCGACAATGCGGCAAGACTACGAGGCCCACGTCTGCACGGGAAGATCCAGTGTGCGAACACCCGGTGAATCGCTCGGATGTGCACGATCCACGGCGATCACTGCACATCTGAGCAATCGGGTCTCGGTCAGAGCTGCGTGGCCCGGTTGACGTAGTTCGAGGTGACGACCATGCCGACCTTCTCGTAGAGGCCCAGCGCCCCGGTGCGCGAGTCGGTGCTCAGCTCCGAGACGGTCGCCCCGTGCGCCCGGCCCTGTGCGAACGCGTCCACGAGCAGCGCCTGCGCGATACCGCGGTTGCGGTGGTCGGCGCGAGTCGCCAGGCGGTCGACGTACGCCGTGTCGTCGGCGAGGATGACGACCGCGACGCCGACCACCTCACCTGCAGGATCCGTGACGACACGCAGGTTCCACGGTTCGAAGCCCGGGCGGCCGAGGGTCGAGGCCGTGAAGTCCTCGAAGCTCTCGCGCTCGCGCACCGACCACTCGAGGAAGGCGTCCTCGAGCACGTCGTGCACCGCGCGAAGGTCGGCGGGGCGCGCCTCGCGGATCGCGTAGCCGGGCGGCAGCTCGCGTGCAGGCACCTCGGCCCCCGCCGGAAGCTGGAGCACCCAGCTGTTCCAGCGCACGTGATAGCCGAGGTCGGCGAGCAATCGGTCGCCGGCCGACCCGACGAACACCGGCATGCCGACCACCGTGGAGCCCAGCCGGCGCGCGGTCTCGCGGATCCAGCCGGCGATCCAGGTGCCGATGCCGCGCCCGCGGAACTCGGGGTGCACGGCCGCGTCGGCGCGGTCGGCGCCCGTGAGTTCGCCGTACCCGACGATCCGCTCGCCGTCGAGCACGGCGATCGAGCGCGCGGCCAGGTCGTGGCTCGGGCGGCTCCAGTCGGAGATGAGATCGGCCTCCTCGATGTCGACACGACCCGTGTCCTCGAGCTCCTGGGCGGCGATCAGTTCGAAGACGGACCGCGAGTCCTCACGAGTCAGCGGGCGGGTGGTCAGGCCGGCGGGCAACGGCGGCAGCGAAGTCGTCACGGCGTGATTGTAGGCGGCATCCCGACACCTGTGCGCAGGCGATCGACTCAGCGCCGCTGCTCCGACCCCGAGAGCCGCTGCGCGATGTAGATCGGGATGATCGACACGAGCACGAGCACGACGGCGATGACCGAGACGATCGGCGCCTGGTTGGGCCGGAACATGTTGTTCAGGATGAAGATCGGCAGGGTCGTCACCCCCGACCCCGCCGTGAACGTCGTCACGATGATCTCGTCGAACGAGAGCGCGAACGCGAGCAGCCCTCCCGCCAGCAGCGCCGAACGCAGCTGCGGGAACGTCACCAGCCGGAACGTCGTCCACACCCCCGCGCCCAGGTCGGCCGACGCCTCCTCGAAGTTGGTGCCGAGGCGACGCAGCCGTGCGATCACGTTGTTGAACACCGTCACGATGCAGAACGTGGCGTGGGCGATCACGACCGTCCAGATCGAGAGCGGCACGCCCATGATCGTGCGGAAGAAGTTGTTGAGCGCGATACCGGTGATGATGCCGGGCAGCGCGATCGGCAGGATCACGAGCAGGCTGATCGCCTCACGCCCGAAGAACGAGAACCGCTGCAGCGCGAGCGAGATGAGCGTGCCGAGCACGAGCGAGATGATCGTCGCGATGATCGCGATCTGCACGCTCGTCGCCACGGCCTCCATGGCGCCGGCGCTCTGGAACGCGCGCACCCACCAGTCGAGCGTGAACCCGGGCGGCGGCCACGTGAGCGACGTCGACGTCGAGAACGAGTTGACGAGCACGACGAACAGCGGCACGTAGACGATCACCAGGATCGCCCCGGTGATGATGCCGAGCGTCGTGCGGGAAAGCCGGGAGAGTCGCATCCGTTCGCCCCTTACAGGTTGTCGAGGGCGCCGGTGCGACGCACGAGGAAGAGGTAGCCGAAGATGATCACGATCGGGATGAGCGCGATCGCCGACGCGAGCGGCAGGTTGTTGGCCGCGCCCGACGTTCGTGTAGACGAGGTTTCCGAGCATCTGGTTCGCGCCGCCGACGATGTTGACCGTGATGTAGTCGCCGAGCGAGAGCGAGAAGCTGAAGATCGTGCCCGCGATGATGGCCGGCAGAATGAGCGGGAAGACCACGAAGCGCAGCGTCGGCCAGGTGCGTCCGCCGAGATCGCCGGATGCCTCGAGCAGCGAGTCGGGCACGCGTTCGAGTCCCGCGTAGATGGGCAGGATCACGTACGGCAGCCACAGGTACGACAGCGTGATGATCGTCGCCGGCAACCCGTAGCCGATGGTCTCGCCGCCGAACGGCGCCACGAGCCATTCGAGGATGCCGTCCTGCGAGAGCACCGACCGCCAGGCGTACGCCTTGACGAGGTAGCTCGCCCACAGCGGGGTCAGCACCATGATCAGCAGCACGCGCTGCATGCGGGGCGTCGCGACCTTCGCCATGAAGAACGCGATCGGCAGGGCGAGCGCCACGTCGATGAGCGTGACCGCGAGCGCGACGCCCACGGTGCGCAGCGTGACCGTCTGGTAGAGCGACCCGGTGACGACCTCGACGATGTTGTCGAGCGTGAACTCGGTCGTGATCTCGCCGGTGAAGCTGTCGACCGACCAGAACGCGGTGACGAGCAGCAGCACGAGCGCCACGATGTAGACGACGCCGAGCCAGAACAGCGGGGCGCTGAGCAGCAGGGCGAGTCGCGTGCGCGGGTGGGTGCTGAGGAAGACGGATGCCGCGCGCGCGGGTGTGTGCCGCGGCCGCGGCACCGCGGGGCGCGCCGGGGCCGGCGCGGGTGCCCGTGTGTTCGTCGTCATTCGTTTCCTGTCGTGTCGAGCGGGGGATGGGGCGGCCCGTCGTGCGGGCCGCCCCAAGGTCGGGCGGTCTCAGCCCTTGATCTCCTGCCAGGCCTCGGTCCATGCCGAGTAGTCGGTGCACTCGACGTCGGTGCGCCCGTCGAGGCACTCGGCGATCGGCGTCGACCAGTACCAGATCTGCGAGGCGTACTCCTCGTCACCGGCGTGGAACGCCTCGCACGAGCCCTCCGAGCGGAACTCGCACGCGGCCTCGTTCGACGGCGCCTCACCGAAGTACTCGGTGGCGGCGGCGTTCGCCTCGGGGCTCGCGATGTAGTCCAGCCACGCGTACGCGCAGTTCGGGTTCTCCGACTCGGACGAGATCATCCAGGTGTCCGACCATCCGGTCGTGCCCTCGTCGGGGAGCACGACCTCGGTCGTCGCGCCCTCGCCTCGAGCACGTTCTGGATGACCTGCCAGCTCGTGCCGACGACGGTGTCGCCGGTCGTGAAGGCCTGGATCTCCTTGAGGTAGTCCGACCAGTACTCGCCGATGTTCTCGCGCTGCTGCTTCAGCAGGTCGACCGCCGCCGCGAGCTGCTCCTCGTCGAGCGCGTACGGGTTCTCGATGCCGAGGTCGGGGTTGTGCGCCATCAGGTACACCGCGGCGTCGGCGATGTAGATCGGCGAGTCGTACGCCGTCACCTTGCCGGCGTAGTCGCCCGACTTGTCGAACACGACGTCCCACGAGGTGGGCGCGGTCGGGAACTCCTCCGTGTTGTACATGAGCAGGTTGGCGCCGTAGCCGTGCGGCACGCCGTAGGGCACGCCGTCGACCGAGTTCCACGACTGGTCCTTCAGGAAGTCGTAGATGCCCTCGTAGTTCGGGATGAGGTCGGTGTTGACCGGCGCGACATCCCCGGCGGCCACCAGGCGCAGCGAGGCGTCGCCCGAGGCCGAGACCACGTCGTACTCGCCGGTCTTCATGAGGTTCAGGGCCTCGTCGGAGGTGCCGAAGGTCTTGGTGGTGACCTCGCAACCGGTCTCCTCCTCGAACGGGGTGACCCAGTCGACCGCGGGGTCGTTCGAGCCGTCCTCGACGTAGCCGGGCCACGCGAGCAGCGAGACCTGGCCCTCCATCTCGCCGAGCTCGGTCGCGGCTTCGGGGCCGTCGTCCGAGCCGCCGCCCTGGGTGGTGCCGCACGCCGTGAGCACCGCGATCGAGGCGATCGCGAGCCCGACGGTCACGCCGCGGCGTGCCGTGCGCGGATTGCGCTTCATGGTTCTCTCCTTCTGTGGGTGGTGCAGTGTGATGCAGGTCGGTGGTGATCGGTGCGGGCGAGCGGATGTCTCAGCCGGAGATGCCCGGGAGCACCTCGGTGCCGAGGTGCACGACGTCGTCGTCGTGCCACGAGACGACGACGCGGTCGCCGCGTTCGTCGTCGCGCACGCGGCCGCGGTCGTTCTGCTCGAGCACGCTGACGCGGGTGCCGTCGTCGAGGTCGACGACGAGTCGCACGCCGCTGCCGAGGTAGATGGCCTCGACCACCGTGCCGGGAACGTTCACGACGCCCACGCCGTCGATGCCGTCGTGGGTCACGGTCATCTTCTCGGGGCGCACGGAGTGGTGGCCCTCGCGCCCGAGGATGTCGCGCGAGCGGTCGGCGTCGAAGAGGTTCGAGGTGCCGACGAAGTCGGCCACGAACCGCGAGGCGGGCCGTTCGTAGAGTTCCGACGGGGTGCCGAGCTGCTCGATGCGACCGTCGTTGAACACGGCGATGCGGTCGGAGAGCGTGAGCGCCTCCTCCTGGTCGTGCGTGACGAAGATGAAGGTGATGCCGAGGTCGCGCTGGATCTCCTTGAGCTCGACCTGCATCTGCTCGCGCAGCTTCAGGTCGAGCGCGCCGAGCGGCTCGTCGAGCAGCAGCACCTTGGGCTCGACGACGGTGGCCCGGGCGAGCGCGACGCGTTGCCGCTGGCCGCCCGAGAGCTGCGACGGCTTGCGTGCGGCCATCTGCTCGAGCCGAACCGAGGCGAGGGCGCGCAGTGCCCGCGCGTTGCGCTCCTTGCGCCCGATGCCGCGCACCCGCAGCCCGTAGGCGACGTTGTCGAGCACGCTCATGTGCGGGAACAGCGCGTAGTCCTGGAACACCGTGTTGACGTCACGGTCGAACGGGGCCCGCTTCGTGACATCCTCACCGAACAGTTCGATCGTGCCGTCGGTCGGCTGCTCGAATCCGGCGATGAGTCGCAGCACCGTGGTCTTGCCCGATCCCGACGGCCCCAGCATCGAGAAGAACTCGCCCGCCGCGATCTCGAGGTCGACATGGTCGACCGCCGTCACTGCCCCGAACTCCTTGGTGAGCCCGGTGAGGCGGATGGCCGGGTTCGACTCGGTCATGTGCATCTCCTTCGATGTGCGGCCGCAAACATCTGAAACCAGATGTTCGCCCCGTCCAAAATCATATGACTCCAGATGTAAATGTCCAGACCCTCGTGTTACGGTCATGTCACGGATTCGTGAGCACAGATGCCGGGAGGGTCGGATGCCGCAGGCCACCGGCCGCGCCGATGCGACGCGCGCGGTCGTCTTCTCGCCGCTCGACGGCGCCGGCCGCGCCGAACTCGTCGAGCAGCGGCTCACCGACGCGATCGTCGCCGGCGTGCTGCGCGACGGCGAGCGGCTGCCGAGCGAATCCGAGCTCGCGCGCAGCCTCGGCGTCGCCGTCGTCACCGCACGGGAGGCGCTCGTGGCGCTGCGCGACAAGGGCCTCGTGCTCACGAGGCGCGGACGCGACGGCGGCAGCTTCGTGACCCACGACCGCGACGCCTCGATGCGCATGATCGACGAGCGGGTGCGCGCGCTCAGCCGCATCGAGCTGCGCGACCTGTCGCTGCACTACGCCGCGATCGCGGGCATGGCGGCCGAGATCGCCGCCGACCGGGCGAGCGACGACGACATCACGAGCCTCGTCGAGATCGATGCCCGAGCCGACCTCGCGACCCCGGGCGGCGCCCGGCGCGCGGTCGGCCGTTTCCAGCTCGAGATCGCCGCGGTCAGCCAGTCGCCGCGCCTCGTCCACGAAGAGCTGCGCCTGCAGGCCGAGGCCGCCCCCTTGCTCTGGCTGTGCCTGAGGGAGCAGGATTCACGTGACCGCAGTCGCACCGCGCGACTCGACGTCATCCAGGCCATCCGCGACGTGCAACCCGAACGTGCACGTCGCGTGACCACCGACCACATCGCCTCGGCCGTCGAGTGGCTCATCGACGAGAAGGGGCGGCTCGAGACACCCGCACCGGTCCACGAGTTCGTCGGAGGCCCTGCTTCGACGGTCTCAGCGGTCGAACGCAAGGAAGGAGCGAGGCAATGAGCGTCACCGTCGACGTCAGCGCCGAGCACATCGCCCGTCGCATCGCCTCCACGATCGACCCCGTCTTCGCCATGATCGACGGGTGGCGCGACGTGCTCGAACGCGAGCTCTCGGGGTCGCTCGCGGGCGCGCTCACCGGCGCCGGCGCTCCGAGCGCCGAGACCCTCGACCCCGTCGTCGCCGCGCTCGTGAATCCCGAGCTCGAACGCGACGGCAGCCTCATCACCGGCGCGGGGTTCGTGGCCTCCCCCGGGTACCTCGCCGATGCGCCGTGGCACCTCGCGTGGTGGCTGAGCGGCTCGAACACCTTCGGCGCCGGCCCCGAACCGAAGCTGCGCCGCCTCGAGGCGGTGAGCGACCCCGACTCCGAGCAGTTCCGCGACTACACGACGCTCGAGTGGTGGCGCGTGCCCGCGCGCACCGGAACGCGCCACCTCACGGGGCCCTACGTCGACTACCTCTGCACCGACGACTACACCGTGACGATCACCACACCCGTGCGCGCCGGGAACGAGATCGTCGGACTCGTCGGCACCGACCTCTATGTGGCCCGGCTCGAACAGGTGCTGCTGCCGGTGATCCGCGAGTCGGGGCATCCGTGCACGCTGGTCAATGCGTCGGGCCGCATCGTCGCGTCGACCGACGCACGGCGCGCGACGGGCGCCCTGCTGCGCATCGACGGGCTCGTCGAGGCGCTCGCGCCGCTGCACGACGTCGTGTCGGCGACCGATGCGGCGGCACTGCCCGGCGGCGCAGACCGTCGTGCCGTGCGGCGACACCTCGCTCGCGCTCGTGCTCGAGGCCTGAGCCCGGCGCGTCCGGCCGTCACGCGGCGCAACACGGGTCCGGGCGCGTCGGTGCCACTTGCGATGATCGACGGATGACCCGGCTGCGCGCCGCGGGCGCCGTGGAGCATTCGATCAGCCTGCGGATGCGAGACTTGAGGGTTCGTGCAACGACCTATGGGGAGACCATGACTGACAACGGACCCGACCTGAGCGGCGACTGGGACCTCGATCCGGCGCACACTCGCATCGGCTTCTCGGCCAAGCACGCCATGGTGACCAATGTGCGCGGTGCCTTCAACGACGTGAGCGGCAGCCTGCACGTCGATTTCGATGACCCGGCCGAGTCGGCCGCCGAGATCGTGCTCAAGGTCGCCAGCATCGACACCCGCAACGCGCAGCGCGACGAGCACCTGCGCAGCGCCGACTTCTTCAACGCGGAGAAGTGGCCCGAGATCGTCTTCCGCAGCACCCGGATCGAAGAGGTCGGCGACAACGCCCTCGTGGTATCGGGCGACCTGACGATCCGCGACATCACGAAGCCGGTCACGATCCCCCTCGAGTTCACCGGCGCGCAGACCGACGCCTACGGTGCACTTCGTGCCGGGTTCGAGGGCACGCGGCGCATCGACCGCCGCGAGTACGGCCTGGAATGGAACACGGCGCTCGACACCGGCGGCGTGCTCGTCTCGGAGAAGATCACCCTCGAGTTCGAGATCTCCGCGGTCAAGCGCGACACTGCTGCACAGGCCGCCTGACGCGACGATCGCGCGGCGCGCGGCCGCGTCGCGAGCGCCGCGGCAGGCCCCTCGCGAGCTCAGCGAGCGGGGAATGCCTCGTCGTCGACGTCGGCGAGCGGTGCAACGGCACCCGGCTCGGCACCGGCCGCCAGCAGCCGGCTCACGAGCCCGCGGCGCGCCCGGACGTACGGCGCGTTCGAGGTCATGAGCACCGAGCGGCCGTTCGCGGTGTCGAGCAGTGCGTTGCACTCGAACGCGAGCTGCGCCGCATCGGTGTCGGCGGCCAGCTCGCCCTGCGCGATCGCGTAGCCGATCGACACGGTGAGGTAGCTGTCCCAGGCGAGCATCGACTCGGCGACCGCGTCGTGCACGGGCCCGGCCTTCGCGTCGACGTCGATCTGCGCCGCGCCGAAGAAGCAGCCGCCCGGGAACACGCGGTCGCGCGAGTAGGCGATCCAGGCGTCGAAGAGCGCGACGAGCCGGCGGATGCCCCGTGGCTCGACCCGCGCCGGCTCGATGACGGTCTCCTGGAACCGCTCGCGAGCCGCGGCGACCGTGGCGAGCTGCAGTCGCTGCTTGGTGCCGAACAGGGTGGCGATGCTGCTCTTGCTCACGTTCGCGACGGCGGCGAGGCGACCGATCGACAGGCCGTCGAGGCCGTCGACCGAGGCGAGGTCGGCGGCGTTCGCGAGCACGAGGCGCCGTGAGGCATCGCCCCGGGCGCGTCGGCCATCGACTTCTGCCGCTCGTCCATCAGTTCCTGCCATGTCTTGTATTTTACGCACGATCGTTCGTATAGTGTGAGCACGATCGTTCGTATTGTTTGATTCGCGTTGCTCGGGTGGTCTCGAGCATCCAGTTCCTGAGGAGACACCGATGTCCGCAGCATCCGCCATCGCAACCGGCATCCGCGCCGCCGGCGCGGTCTCACCGGCACTCGCCGGCCGCCTCGCCTTCCCGCTCTTCATGCGCGTCGGCCGGCGAACGCCCGTCGCTCCCGCCGACCGCGCGACGCACCACGCGGCCCGCCGCGGCACCGTGCGCATCCCGGGCCTGCGCCGCACCGGCGTCGACGTGGTCACCTACGAGTGGGGCTCGGGCGCCGACACGGTCGTGCTCGCGCACGGCTGGCAGTCGCGCGCGAGCGTGTTCGCACCGCTCGTGCGCGAGCTGCGCAGCGAGGGCTTGCGGGTCGTCGCGTTCGACGCGCCGGCGAACGGCGACTCACCCGGCCGCGGCACCTACCTCGTCGACCACCTCGACATCATCACCGAGCTGCAGCACCACCACGGCGCGCTTCCACGCCATCGTCGGCCACTCGTTCGGCGCCCTCGCCGCCCTCGTCGCCGTGCACGACGGCGTCGCCGCACGCCGGGTCGTCGGCATCGCCGGCGCCGGCACGCCCGAGGTCTTCATCGACGGCTTCGGCGAGGCGCTCGGCCTCGACACGCCGAGCCGCGACGCGCTCGCGAACCGATTCACCGCCCGGCTCTTCCCCGGCGGACCCGACCCGTTCGAGCGCTACTCGGCGCTGCGGCATCCGCTGCCCGACGCCACCCCGTTGCTGCTCGTGCACGACCGCGGCGACCGCCGGGTGCCGTTCACGCAGTCCGAGCGACTGGCCGAGGTCAACGCCCCGGCGGCACGGCTCGTCGCCACCGACGGCCTCGGGCACAATCGCATCCTGCGGGCCGACGTGACGCTCGACGAGGTCACGGCGTTCCTGACGGCGGCGGATGTCGCGACCCGCCGATCGGACGTCGGTCAGGCGCCGCGCCTCGAGCGCACGACCGCCTCGTAGAACGCGGCGTGCGCCCGGGTGACGGCCTCGTCGTCGAGCAGGCCCGGGGTGGCTGCTGCGGCGATCGCGAGCCGCCTGCGCAGGTCGTCGTCGGCATCGAGCCGGCCGAGCGCTGCGGCGAGCGCATCGACATCGCGCGGCGCCACGAGCAGCCCGTTGCCGCCGTCGACGATCCACTCGGCGGGACCGCCCTCGTCGGCCGCCACCACGACGCGACCGGAAGCGAGGTACTGCAGCACGTTCTGGCCGAGCGGCTCGGGGCGGGTCGACGCCTGCACCGCGACATCCCACCCGGCGAGGAGCGTCTCGACGTCGTCGACGTGCCCGAGGAAGTCGACCTGCGCGGCGATGCCGAGTTCCGACGCCCGGTGGCGCAGGTGCTCGACGTGCGCCTCGTGCCCGAACGGCGCGTCGCCGGCGAACTGCAGGCGCACGTCTCGGCCGCGGAACACGCGCGCGAACGCCTCGAGCAGCAGGTGCTGCCCCTTCCACGGGTCGATGCGGGCGAGCATGCCGACCGTCGTGATCGGCCCACCCGTCGACGCGGCCTCGCCGCGCGGCGCCCGGCCCGACGCGGAGCCCCGACGCGCTCGGGATCACCTCGGCGAGCGCACCGCGACGCAGGTGCGGCCGCGCCGACTCGAGCGTCGCGCGCGAGTTCGCGATGACGCCGTCGGCGCGCGGCAGCACGACCCGCACCATCAGTTCGTAGCCCGCCCGGCCGAGCGCCTCGACCTCGACGAGGTCGCGCAGGTGCACGACGAACGGCACGCGCGAGATGCGAGCCGCCAGTGCTCCGTAGGCGGCGGCGCGGGCCGTGTTGGCATCGACGAGGTCGGCGCTGCGGAACGCCCGCGACGTACGCACCGAAGCCGCCTGCGCGAGCACCCGCGCGCCGACCGACAACGCCGCGCCGACGCCCCCGGCGGTCACCCCGGCAGGCTGTCGAACACCCGCGACCGCGCGCGGGACGCGAGACGGGAGCGCCTCGTAGACGCCGAGCGCCCGATCGGGGGTCGCCGCGAGCAGCAGGTACGGCGACCACTGCGGCTCGGCACGCAGCATGCGGAGCAGTGCGAACTCGGCGCCGCCGCTGACGTTGGTGTGGTCGAGGTGCAGCACCCGCAGGGGTCGGCCGGCCGCGTGCGCGACACGCGCGCGAGCCGGCCCGGCCGCCGCGTCGCCCGCGCCTGCGCCTGCGTGCGCGTCACGCCTGGCGCCGTCCCCGCTGCCGCGGCTGGGCCTCCGTCGTGCGCCTGCCGCCAGCGTCGACGGCCTCGCCGCCGAACGCGAACTCGGCGGCCTCAGCGGCCGCGTCGTACGCCGCCACCTCGCCCTCCGGCATCCCGAACAGCAACTGCGCGAGGCGCGCGAGCGGCGGCACCTGCTGCCTGGTCATCTCGCGGTAGGCCTCGTCGTCCTTGCCCTCGGGGTCGACGATGTCGTCGCCGTCTGATCGGTCGCCGGGCACCCCGCGGTTCTCGGCGAGCGACGCGACCCGCTCTCGCAGCTCGTCGACCGTGGTCGGCGCCGGCACTCGGCGGCAGCATCTCGGCGATTCGGCCGGCCTCGCGCATCGTGAAGGTCGAGCGCACCTTGCCCGGCACATACTCGAGCACGCTGCGCACGCTGCCGCGTCGACGAGACCAGCACGAGGTCGGCCGCGCGGATCACCTCTTCGGTGATCTGCGCGGCTCGGTGGCCCGACCCGTCGGCGCCGAGCGCCTCGGCGATGACCTTCGCCCTCGACCCCATGCGTCTGCCCACCGGCGCCCTGAGCCCCGCGCTCGTCACCTCGACCTGCGCCCGCAGGGTCGGCGGGAGGTACCAGTCGACCCATCGCTCGAGCAGCACGGCTCCGAGCGCCGAACGGTTGACGTTGCCCTCGCAGACCACGAGCACCGTGAACGACTCCGCACCCAATACGGCCCCCTTTTGCACACTCGACCGACAACCCCACCCGCCCCTGCCCGGATAGGGTTTCCGTTAGGAGTCTAGAGGGGGTGCAGTGCGCGTACTCAGGGTCTCGCACAGCGCCGTCGTCGACGAATGGCGCGGACGCGAGCGCGCACTCGCCGGCCTCGGTGTCGACGTGACACTGCTCAGCGCGCGGCGATGGCACGCGGGGGCACGCCGGTCGCCCTTCAGGCGCGTGACGGCGAGCAGGTCTCGGGGGTGCGCACGTTCGGCACCCACCCCGCACTGTTCGTCTACGACCCGCGCCCCATCATGCGCGCGCTGCGCGAGCGATGGGACGTCATCGACCTCCACGAGGAGCCGTTCGCGCTCGCCACCGCCGAGATCCTGCTGCTGCGTGCGCTCAGTCGCTCGCGCCGCACGCCCGTCGTGCTGTACACCGCGCAGAACCTGCGCAAGCGCTACCCCGTGCCGTTCCGGTGGTTCGAGCGATGGGCGCTCGGCGAGGCATCCGGAATCTCGGCGTGCAACGCCGACGCCGCCCGCATCGCCGAAGACAAGGGCTTCGCCGGGCGCGCGCGCGTCATCCCGCTGGGCATCGACGAGCAGCGATTCACGCCATCGGATGTCCCGGGCGCGGAGTCGCCCGCAGCGAGACGCCGACGCTCGCCGACTCGCGCCGGTCGAGGAGGCGCGTCAGCGCCGTATCGAGACCCGGCAGCGCCGATCACCGTCGGCTTCATCGGCCGACTCGTGCCCGAGAAGGGCGTGCTCGTGCTGCTCGACGCCGTCGCGCGCGACCCGCGGCTGCGGCTGCGCATCGCCGGCTCCGGCCCGCTCGCACGCGAGCTCGGCGACCTCGCTCGCACCCGCGGCATCGGCGACCGCGTCGAGTTCATCGGCCCCGTCGATCCCGACGACGTCGTCGAGTTCTACCGCACCCTCGACGTGCTCGCGGTGCCGTCGCTGCCGACCCCGTCGTGGACCGAGCAGTTCGGCCGCGTCGCCGTCGAGGCGATGGCGTGCGGCGTACCGGTCGTCTCGAGCGACGCCGGCGCGCTGCCCGACGTCGTCGGCGGTGCCGGCATCGTCGTCCCCGCCGGCGACGCCGCCGCCCTCGCCGCCGCGCTGCGTCGATGCCGGCGGCGCCCGGGCCGACGAACTCCGCGCGAGCGGGCTCGCGCGGGCCGCCGAGTGCACGTGGGACGCCGTCGCCCGCGACTACCTCGACCTCTACCGATCGGTCATGCACGCGGCATCCGAACGCCCCGCCGAGCTCGAGGTCATCGTCGTCGCCTACGGCGCGCCCGCGATGCTGCGGCGAGCGCTCGAGCCCGTCGCCGAGCCTGCCGGTCACCGTCGTCGACAACTCGTCGCTGCCCGAGATCGCGGCGCTCTGCGCCGAGCTCGGCGTGCGCTACCTCGATCCCGGGCGCAACGGCGGCTTCGCGGCGGGAGTCAACGTCGCACTCGCGCGACCGCCTGCGACCCGGCGCCGACGTGCTGCTGCTGAATCCCGACGCGGTCATCTCGGCCGACGACATCGCGGTGCTGCACCGGGCGCTGCGCGCCGATCCGGAGCTCGCGAGCGTCGGCCCGGCGCAGGTCGACGAGCAGCGGCCGGCCGGCGCGCGTCGAGTGGCCGTTCCCGTCGCCGAGCGCGCACCTGGCTCGAGGCGCTCGGCCTCGCCCGGCTGCGCGCGCGGCCCGCGCTTCGTGATCGGCTCGGTGCTGCTGCTGCGCGCCGAGGCGCTCGACCAGGTCGGCGGGTTCGACGAGCGCTTCTTCCTCTACGCCGAGGAGACCGACTGGGCCTACCGCGCGCACCGGCTCGGCTGGCGTCACGCTGCCGTGCCCGCAGGCGCGCGCGCTGCACGTCGGCGCGGGCACGAGCGGCGACTCCGCTCGCCGCGACGCGCACTTCCACGCCTCGCAGGAGCGCTACCTGCGCAAGCACTACGGCGCGCTCGGCTGGCAGTCGGCGCGCGCTCGGCCAGTGGCTCGGGGCGATGGCGCGTGGCGATCGTGCTGCCCGGCGACCGCGGGCGCGCGGCCCGCCGGCGTGCGGCGCTCTACCGGCTCGGGCCCGTACGGCGATCGACGGCCAGCGCTCCGCGCGACGAGGACTCGACGCCGCATGACCCGCATCGTGCAGATCGTGCCGTTCATCGGCCCGGGCACCGGCGTGGCCGGCGTCGCGTGCAACCTCGAACGCGAACTCCGATCGCTCGGCGCCACAGTCGAGCGGTTCACGTTCCACGACGCCCAGCGCCGACCCCGAGCTGCGCTGGCCGAAGAGCACGATCCTCGCCCGCATCCGCGGCGGCTGGCGCATGGTGTGGTTCAGCACGGTCGGCACGATGCGCGCCCGCGAGTTCCTCGCCGACCGCCCCGACGCGGTCACCATCAGCACAACAACGTGCTGGTCGGCGACGTCTACGTCAACCACGGGCTCCTGCTCGCATCGATGCGGGCGCGGGGCCGGTCGCTCTGGGGCATCTACCGCAACCCCGTCCACGACTTCATCTACCTCCGCGACCGCATCCGGTATCGCGGGCGCACGCACCGCGCGGTGGTGTGCCTCTCCGAGGCGGATGCCGCGGAGCCTGCGCTCCACCTACGGCCCGCATCCGGCCGAGGGTCGAGGTCATCCCGAACGGCGTCGACCTCGAATGGTTCCGTCCGCCCACGCCCGCGGAGCGGCTCGCCGCGCGCACCGAGCTGAAGCTCGGAACCGAGGAGCGCGTGGCCATCTTCGTGGGACACGAGTTCTCGCGCAAGGGGCTCTCGTTCGCGATCCAGGGGCTGTCTCACGCGCCGAGCGTGCTGCTGCTCGTACTCGGCGGCAACGACGACATCATCGCCGAGGCCTACGCCGAGGCGAAGGAGCTCGGCGTCGGCGATCGGGTCCTGTTCCTCGGCCCGCGCCGTGATCCCGTGCCGTTCCTGCACGCCGTCCGACTTCTTCGTGCTGCCGAGCGCCTACGAGGCGAACGCGCTCGTCGTGCTCGAGGCGCTCGCCTGCGGGCTGCCCGTGATCGCCACGCCCGTCGGGTTCGCGCCCGAGGTCGTCGTCGACGGCGTGAACGGATTCCTCGTCGAACGCGACGGGCGCGCGGTGGGCGAACGCATGGAGCAGCTCGCGACGATCGAGGACGCCGAGTTCGCCGAATGGCGTCGGCGTGCGCGCGAGTCCGTCGAGCCCTACGGATGGCGCGGGATCGCCGAGCGCTACCTCGAGCTCGCCGAGGACCTCGTCGCCGAGCGTGCGCGCGGCAGGTCGGCGCATCCGGTCGCACGAGGCGACGGATGACGCACATCGTGCAGATCGCCCCGACGATCGCTCCCGGCAGCGGCGTCGCCGGCGTGGCGTACGCGCTCGAGCGCGAGTTCATCGCCGCAGGGGCGCACGGTCGAGCGGTTCACCGCCGCGGAGGCTGGGCAGGCCGCGCACGGAGCAGTCGCGCCGCACGGCGCTCGGCACCCACCTCGCCAGGGCCCGCAACGTCGTCTGGTTCAGCACGGTCGGCACGCGCCGAGCGAGGCGATTCCTCGCCGAACGCCCTGACGCCGTCTCGATCTGCCACAACGACGTCATGGCCGGGGACATCTACGTCAACCACGGCCTGCTGCAGGCCGCCATGCGCGCGCGCGGCGACTACGTCTGGCGGATGGTGCGCAACCCCGTGCACCTGTTCACGGCGCTGCGCGACCGCATCCGGTACCGCGGGCGCACCCACCGCGCGGTCGTGGCGCTCACGAGCACCGAGGCCGACGCTGCTCGCGCTCGACCTACGGCCGCGTGCGGGCGCCGATCCACGTCATCCCGAACGGCGTCGACATCGAGCGGTTCCGGCCTCCGACGCTGCCGAGCGCGCGCAGGCCCGTGCGAGCGCTCGGCATCGACGACGACCGCACCGTCGCTGTCTTCATCGGCCACGAGTTCGAGCGCAAGGGCCTGCCCCTCGCCATCGAGGCGCTGCGGGCGGCACCCGAGGTGCTCCTCGCTGGTCGTCGGCGGCTCGGCCGACATGATCCGCAGGCGACAGGCGCAGGCGCGGAGCGCCGGCGTCGCTCGACCGCGTGCACTTCGCGGGCGCGCACGACGACCCGGTGCCGTTCCTCCGGGCCGCCGACGTGCTCGTGCTGCCGAGCGCCTACGAGGCCAACGCGCTGGTCGTGCTCGAGGCACTCGCGTGCGGGCTGCCAGTCGTCTCGACGCGGGTGGGCTTCGCTCCCGACATCCTCGTCGACGGCGAGAACGGCTACCTCGTCGACCGCGACGCCGCGTCGATCGGCGCGCGGCTCGCCGAGCTCTCGAGGTCGGATGCTCGACGAGCCGGCGCGAGCGCGCACGGCACACCGCCGAGCAGTACGCCTGGCCGCGCGTCGCTCGCCAGTACCTCGACCTGGTCGAGTCGCTGCCGAGCCGACCGGCACCAGTGCCCCGAGGCGCACGTCGGACGGCACGGCGAAGTCAGCGGGCGACAGGATCGGGCCGCTGCGGATCCTGCACGCGATCCGGTCAGACGGGTTCTCGGGCGTCGAGCAGTTCGTGCTGCGGCTCGCGCTCGCACAGGCCGCCGCCGGCCACGCGCGTCACCGTCATCGGCGGCGACACCGACCGGATGCGGCCGGCCCTCGCCGCCGCCGGCATCGACCACATCCCCGCAGCACGCACGGTCGACGTCGTTGCGCGCGGTGCGGCGTCTCGGCGGCCGGTTCGACGTCGTGAACACGCATATGACGGCGGCCGACATCGGCGCGGCCGCGGCGCTCTGGTCCGACCCCGAGGTCGCGACGCCCGGTCGTCGTCGCGACGCGGCACTTCGCGAAGCCGCGGGGCCGGGTCGGCCCGGTGCCGATCGGCCGATTCGTGCGGCGGCGCCTCGACGCGCAGATCGCGATCAGCCACGCCGTCGCCGACGCCATCGACGGCCGCAGCACCGTCGTGCACACAGGCGTCGAGAACCGTCCGCTGCGCGACGGCGCCCTGCGCGATCGGGTGGTGCTCATCGCGCAGCGCCTCCAGCCCGAGAAGCGCACCGATGTGGGGATCCGCGCATTCGCGGCGTCCGGACTCGCCGAGGACGGCTGGACCCTCGAGATCGCGGGCGTCGGCCCTGAACGCGGCTGCGCTCGAAGCGCTCGCCGACCGATCTCGGGATCGGCGACGTCGCACGCGATTCCTGGGGTACCGCACCGATCTCCCGCAGGTCATGGATCGCGCCGGCATGCTGATCGCACCGTGCCCGGTCGAGGGGCTCGGGCTCACGCTGCTCGAGGCCATGGCGGGCGGGCTCCCGGTCGTCGCCGCCGCGGCCGCCGGTCACCTCGACCCGCTCGCCGGCCTCGACTCGCGTGCGATGTTCCCGCCGAACGACGTCGGATGCGGCGGCCCGCAACCTCCGCTCGCTCGCCGAAGACGAGCCCGGCCGAGTCGCCCTGTCGCTCGCGGCGCGCAGGCGTCAGCAGCACGAGTTCTCGCTGCTCGCACAGACCGCGGCGACCGAGGCCGTCTATCGGGGCGCACGATGACCGACCTCGTCGTGGTGTCGCTCGAGGCGTGGGACGACGTCTGGCGCCGCAACCAGCACCTCGTCGCGGGTCTGCTGCGATCGGATGCCGCGTTGCGCGTGCTCTTCGTCGAGCCGCCCGCCGACCCGACGCACGACCTGCGGTCGGGTCGGCGTCCGTCGTTCGCGCGCGGGGTGCGCACGAGGTTCCGGATGTCGCGCCCGGTCGGCTGTGGACGGTGCGACCGGTGAAGTGGCTGCCCCGCCGACTCGACCGGCGCGCCGACGAGCGCCTGGCGCGGGCCGTGATGCGCGCCGCCGGCTCGCTCGGGCATGCGGCATCCGCTGCTCTGGATCAACGACCCCGGCGCCGCGACGCTCGCCGAGCGCTCGGGCTGGCCGACGCTGTACGACATCACCGACGACTGGCTCTCGGCCGACCGGTCGCCCAGCGAGCTGCGACCGGGTCGCGGCGAACGAGGCGCGGCTGCTCGAACTCGCCCGCGAGGTGGTCGTGTGCTCGCCCGAACTGGCACGCCGCAAGGGCGCGACCCGCGCCCGTGACGCTCATCCCCAACGCCGTCGACGTCGATGCCTACCGCCGCCCCGCGCCGCGCCCGGCGGACCTGCCCGACGGCCCGGTCGCGCTCTACCTCGGCACGGTGCACCCCGACCGCATCGACGTCGACCTCTGCGAGGCGACCGCGCGAGCGCTCGGCTCGGCCGGAACGCTGGTGCTCGTCGGCCCGAACCTCCTGGCGGCCGACGAGGCTGCGCGGCTGCAGTCGGCGGGCGCGCGACTGCTCGGCCCGCGCCCGCGCGACGCGGTGATCGGCTACCTGCAGCACGCCGACGTGCTCGTCGTGCCGCACGTCGTGACCGAGTTCACCGACAGCCTCGACCCCATCAAGCTCTACGAGTACCAGGCCGTCGGGCGCCCGGTGGTGTCGACCCCGGTCGCGGGATTCCGCGACGCGGATGACCCGCGCATCACGATCGCCTCGGGCGACGCGTTCGCGGCGGCGGTCGCGGCGGCGGTGCCGGCGGCGTCGCGCTTCCCCGATGGCGCCGACGGGGCGGTCGCCGACTGGAGCGACCGCGTCGCCGCGATGGCCGCCGTGCTGCGGCGGCTCGACCCCTCGCGAGCGAGTAGCCCGCGCGTCAGAGCTCCTCGAGCACCCGGCGCAGCTTCGACCATGCCCACGACCAGTCGTGTGCGATCGCGTGCGCCCGGGCGCGCTGCGACATCAGCCGCCGCGCCTCCGCGTCGCCGGCGAGCCTGGCGATCGCCGCGGCGAGCGCCGTCGGGTCGTCCGGTTCGACGAGCACACCGGCCGACCCGACGACATCCGGCAGCCCGCCCACGCGACTCGCGATCACCGGGAGCCCGGTGGCGAGCCCCTCGGCGGCGGTGAGCCCGCTCGGCTCGGCCCAGCGGGACGGCACGACGAGCAGGTCGGCGCTGCGAAGCAGGGCGGGCAGCGCCATCCGGTCGACGAACGGTTCGAATCGGATGCCGGCGCCCGATGCGGCCGTCGCCGCGTCGGCGAGGCGGCGCAGCTCGCTGCTCATACGGCGACAATGGGGCGTCGCGGGCGAACCCATGGCTTCCGACCAGCAGGTACTCGAGGTCGGGACGCCCGAGGCGCTCGGCAGCGCGGATCAGGACGTCGGGTCCCTTCTCGGCGATCATCCGTCCCACGAACACGACGCGCAACCGCGCATCGCGGGTGGCGGATGCCGCGACCTCGCCATTCGGTGCGGGGGTGAACCGCTCGCAATCGATGCCGTTGGGCACGACTCGAACCCGTTCGGCCAGTCGCCCGGGGAGGGCGGCACGCGTGCGCTCGGCCAGCGAGTCGCTGACGCAGACGATCGCCGCAACGCCGTCGAGCATGCGACCAGACTCGCGCCGCGAGTACGTGCGCAGGAGGTCGTTGTGCGCGTACAGCACGACCCGATGCCCCGTGTCGCGCAGCAGCCAGGGCAGCACCGGGGCGTTGTGCGCGAGCACGAATGCCGGCTCGCGCGCACGGATCGCTTCGGCGACGGGCTCGTAGTACCGCGCAACGGCGGAGCGCGAGAGTCCGACCCGTCCGCGGGCGAGGTCGACCACGCGTTCCCGTCTCGTCGGGCCCCGCGCGCCGGTGTACTCGATGACCGCCGCGCTGTTGTATCGCGGCCGCATGGTCGTGCGGTCGAGCACGACGAAGTGCCGAAAGGGCGCGCCCTCACGGCCTGCCGCAGTCGCGAGCCCGTCGACGACCGTCGGGATCGCCGAGCCGGTGCGGGGCGAGAAGTGATCGCCGGGCGTGATGGCGTGGAGAACGTCGGTCAAGAATTCCTCGTCCTCTTCCGTCCTTCGACCAACGGCAGCTACTGGCCCGTTTCGGACGCGGCAGAGGGCACCGCACGGCGACCGCGAAATTCAGCTCCGTCGCCTGGCTGCCGAAACGACGGAGAGTCGGCAGACCGGACGGTCTGCCGACTCTCTCCGTTGACGCGTACTACGCAGCGAGGGATGCGAGGCAGACCTTCTCTGCAGCAGAGAACGTGGTGCACGCGCCACCACCGACAATCGGAGGAGTGGCGTCCGCCTCCGCGGTCACTGCATCGGGGGAGCCGTCGACAGTGTAGGTGATGATCAGCTCGCCGTTCGCGCTGTTGCCAGCACCCTGGGTGAGAATCGCCACGCGGAGGTCGAGAGTGGGTGTGGAGACGACGAACGTAGAGCCCAGCTCGATACAGTTCTCGAGATCCACAACGGTGAAGTTTCCAAGATCCGCACCGTTGAGGGTGATGTCGGTGATCGAAATGGTCACGTCGGCGGGCGAGTCGTTGTGATGCTGCCTTCGAACGCGTAACCCTTGAATACGTCGGTCGCCCTACCCGGCAGCTTGCAGCCGTCGCCGGTGACCGTGAGGAAGCCGGGCGAAGCGGCGTACGCCGGAGTTGGGACAGCGAGCGCGATGGCCGGAACCGACCACGCCATGGCCTTGGCAACCGTGCGACGGCTGACTCCGGGCTTCGGTTCTTCGAGGTCGCTCATAGCGTGCCTTCCTGTGTTGGGTCGGTTTGACTGCAGGTGCAAGATGCACTGCTCACTCTAAAGATGCATTGCTCACTCTAA
>CAWILI010000007.1:0-16074 GCA_963836825.1 uncultured Actinomycetota bacterium | reverse complement strand
CCGGTCACGATCACCATCACCGGAGCCGGCGGGCAGATCGGTTACGCCCTGCTGTTCCGCATCGCCTCGGGCGCGATGCTCGGCCCCGAGACGCCGGTGCGACTAACCTGCTCGAGATCCCGCAGGGGCTGAAGTCGGCCGAGGGCGCCGCGCTCGAGCTGCAGGACTCCGCCTTTCCGCTGCTCTCGCACGTCGAGATCTACGACGACGCGAACGCGGCCTTCGACGGCGCGAACATCGCGCTGCTCGTCGGCGCTCGGCCGCGGGGCCCCGGCATGGAACGCGGCGACCTGCTCGCCGCGAACGGCGGCATCTTCGGCCCGCAGGGCGCGGCCATCAACGCGGGGGCGGCCGACGACATCCGCGTCGTCGTGGTGGGCAATCCCGCGAACACGAACGCGCTCATCGCCGCGGCACATGCACCGGATGTCCCGCGCGAGCGGTTCACCGCGCTCACGCGCCTCGATCACAACCGCGCCCTGGGGCAGCTCGCCGTCGCCGTCGACGCGCTCGGTCGGCGACATCCGCGGGCTCACGATCTGGGGCAATCACTCGGCGACGCAGTTCCCCGACGTCGAACACGCGACCGTGGCCGGCGATTCGGTGCCCGCGCTGCTCGCGGCCCGCCTCGGCGGGCGCGACGCTGCGCGACAGTGGCTCGCCGACGACTTCATCCCGCGCGTGGCGAAGCGCGGCGCCGAGATCATCGAGGTGCGCGGCTCGTCGTCGGTCGCGTCGGCGGCCTCGGCGACCATCGATCACGTGCGCGACTGGGTCGGCGGCACACCCTGACGGGTGGACGAGCGCGGCGGTCGTCTCCGACGGGTCGTACGGCGTGCCCGAGGGCCTCATCTCGTCGTTCCCCGTGGTGTCGACGTCGGGAGCCTGGCAGATCGTGCAGGGACTCGGCGTCGACGAGTTCGCACGCGACCGCATCGCGACGACCGTCGCCGAGCTCGAAGACGAGCGCGAGGCGGTGCGCGCGCTCGGCCTCATCTGAGCGACGGCGCACGGCGCACCGGACGCCGAACGAAGGGACCGGACGATGACGGATGCCCCGAAGCTCGACCTCTCGGGCTACGACCTCGTGGTCGACGAGCAGTTCGACGGAGTCGACCTGGCCGACACGCGCTGGTTCCCGTACTACACGCCGCACTGGAGCTCGAGGGCGGCCACTCGTGCGCGATACGAGGTCTCCGGCGGCACGCTGAAGCTCCGCATCGACGCGGACACCGCCCCCTGGTCGCCCGAGTACGACGGCGACGTGCGCGTGTCGCACCTGCAGACCGGCCAGTTCTCGGGGCCGATCGGGCAGCCCGGCGGGCCAGCATCGGTTCCGGGCGGGACTCGTCGTGCGCGAGGAGCAGGACGAGGAGCGACTCTGGCTGCCGCACTTCGGCGTGATCGAGGCGCGGGTCCGCGGCATCCGCCACCCCTCGGCCATGGTCGCCCTGTGGCCGATCGGCTTCGAAGACGAGGGGGTGAACTGCGGCGAGATCTGCATCTTCGAGATCTTCGGCAGTGAGATCGGGCCGACCGGCGGTCTGGTCGGGGTCGGCGTGAAGCCCCAGCGCGACCCGCGACTCGTGATGGACTTCGAGAAGGTGCGCGTCGACGGCGACCTCACCGGATTCCACGACTACGCCGTCGAGTGGCTGCCCGACCGGCTTCGGTTCTTCATCGACGGGCGGCTCGTGAAGGTCGTCGAGCAGTCGATCGACTACCCGGTGCAACTCATGCTCGATGTCTACGAGCTGCCGACCGAGGCCCCGCGCGACACGTCCGCGCATCCGCTCGTGTTCGAGGTGGCGCACGTGCGCGAGTACCGGCCCCGCGGCACCTGATCGCGCACCTAGGCTGGTGGCATGGCCGCCGAGACCCCATCACCCAGAGCCCGCCGCAAGCAGATCATCGTCGGCATCGTCGTCGGCCTGATCATCGGCGTCGTGGTGAGCCTCTGGACGGGTTTCTGGCTGTGGCTCGCGGCGGGCGCCGCCGTCGGCCTCGCGGCGGGCGCGCTCATGAAGCCGCCCGCCGAGTAGCTCAGCGCTCGTCGGGCGCCCCGACGTATGCCACGATGCCGTCGATGACGCGCGCCAGCCCGAACTCGAAGGCGTCGGCCGGGTCGGCCGGCGCGTTGTAGGCCTCGCCGGCCGCCTGCCCGACCCGTCCTGAGACGGGGTAGCGCTCGGGATCCATGATCTGCTCGAGCAGCGGCGCGTTGCGCTCCCACCACTCGACGTCGGACTCCTCGCTCGAGGCGCGCAACCGCTCGGCGTCGACGTACGCGCGCGCCGGGCCCGACACGTACCCGAGCAGCAGGGTGATGACGCGATCGATGTCGAGGTCGGTCAGGCCGAGCCCGTCGACGGCGCGCAGGCACCACTCCCAGTGGTCTGAGACGTTGGGCCCGAGCGGCGGTCGGCTGGTGTCGATCGAGAGGACCCACGGATGCCGCAGGTACTCGTTCCACTGGAATCGCGCGATGGCCGCCAGCCGCTCGCGAAGCGACCCGTCGAGCACCGGCAGCGCGACCTCGCCCGCGACCTGGTCGAACATGAGGTCGATGAGCTCGGCCTTGCCGGGCACGTAGGTGTAGACCGACATCGGCTTGAGCCCGAGCCGCTCGGCGATGCGGCGCATCGAGACCGCCTCGATGCCCTCGTCGTCGGCGAGCTGGATCGCGGCGTCGACGACCTCGTCGACGCTCGATCGCTGCTTCGGCCCGCGCGTGCCGACCGGTTCGCCGAGGTGCGAGCGCCACAGCAGCCGAAGCGTGCGATCGGGTTCGCCCAGACCCGTGGAAACGGTCGCCATGCGGGCTAGCATACATTCTCCGTATGGTGTACGCTCGCATTCGGAATAATTCCGTACACAGTACGTTGAAGGAGAACGATGACTCCGACCACCACCCCAAGACCCAGTTCCCGTCCCGCACTTCACGCCGCCGGACTGCGCAAGCGCTTCGGGCGCGCGACGGCGCTCGACGGGTTCGACCTCGAGGTCGAACCCGGCACCGTGCACGGCCTGCTCGGCCCGAACGGCGCCGGCAAGACCACCGCGGTGCGCTGCCTCACCACCCTCACGACGATCGACGACGGCACCGCGACGATCGACGGCATCGACATCCGGCGGCACCCCGCCGCGGTGCGCGAGCGCATCGGCCTCGTCGGCCAGTTCCACGCCGTCGACGAGGCGCTCACCGCCCGCCAGAACCTCGTGCTCTTCGCCCGCCTCAGCGGCATCTCGAAGTCGCGGGCGCGAGCGCGCGCAGACGACCTGTTCGAGGCGTTCGAACTGACCGATGCCGCCGACCGCGCCGTCGGCGGATTCTCGGGCGGCATGCGGCGACGACTCGACATCGCGGCGAGCCTCGTGCTCACCCCGGCGATCCTGTTCCTCGACGAGCCGACCACGGGCCTCGACCCGCGCGGTCGCGCCACCGTGTGGCAGGCGGTGCGCGAGATCGCCGCCGCCGGCACCACCGTGCTGCTCACCACGCAGTACCTCGACGAGGCCGACCAGCTCGCCGACCGGGTGTCGGTCATGGAGCACGGGCGGGTGATCGCCGAGGGCAGCCCCGACGACCTCAAGCGCCGACTCGGCGGCGACCGGGTCGACGCGGTCATCGCCGACGGCGCCCGGCTCGCCGAGGCGGTCGAGGCGATCAGCCGGGCGACCGGGCCGCGGCATCCGTCGACCCCGACACCCGCACCGTGACCGTCGAGGTCGCCGACGGCGCGCGTGCGCTCGCGCCGATCGTGCGTGAGCTCGACGCCGCCGACCTCACCGTCGACGACCTCGCCCTGCGGCGGCCCACCCTCGACGAGGTGTTCCTGCACCTCACCGGCGGCGGCACGCTCGAATCAGCTCAGGAGGCACGATGACCACCGCCCGCTCCCCCATCGCCGCGGCGGCCGACCTGCGCGACCGTCGCCCCAACGCGCTGCGCGAGGGCCTGCTCATCGCGGGGCGCGACGCGCTGCACCAGGTGCGCGAGCCCTGGGGCGTCGTGTTCGGCCTCGCGTTCAACATCATGCTCATCCTGATGTTCGGGTTCCTCTTCGGCGGGGCGATCGAGATCCCCGGCGGCGGCGACTACATCGCCTTCCTGCTGCCCGGCATGTTCGCGCTCGCGATGCTCTTCGGCCTCGAATCGACCATGACCGCGATGGCCGAAGACGCGAAGCGCGGCATCACCGACCGCTTCCGGTCGCTGCCGATCAGGAGCGCCTCGGTGGCACTCGGCCGCGCGATCGCCGACCTCGGTTCGTCGGCCCTCAGCCTCGCGGTGCTCATGCTCGGCGGCCTGCTCATCGGCTGGTACCCGACGACGGGCCCGGCCGAGATCGCCCTCGCGGTCGTGCTGCTGCTCTGGCTGCGGTTCGCGCTGCTCTGGCTCGGCATCTTCCTCGGCCTGCACTTCCGCGGCCCGGGGGCGACCACGGCGGTGCAGGTGCTCGTCTGGCCGATCGGCTTCCTCTCGACGGTGTTCGTCTCGGCCGAGACGATGCCCCCGTGGCTCGGCACGATCGCCGAGTGGAACCCCGTGTCGGCGACGGCGACCGCGGCGCGTCAGTTGTTCGGCAACCCGACCGGCGACGACGAGCGGATGGCTCGCCGAGAACGCCGTGGTCGCGGCATCCGTCTGGCCACTCGTGATCACCGCGGTGTTCCTGCCGCTCGCGGCGGCGGCCTACCGGCGCCTGCGGCGCTGACGCCGACGCTGCCGTGCGACGACGAAGGCCGGGTCCCTCAGGGGCCCGGCCTTCGCGACGTGCGGATGCTACTTCTTGGACTTCTCGGGCACCGGCAGCGTGCCGGCCGCCCGCAGCGCCGCGTAGTGGGCGCGGGCTTCGTCTTGACGCTCGAGCTCGGCGCCCGACGCGATGCTCGCGCGCAGGTGCTCGGGCTTGTAGCCGAACGCGTCGACGAGGTCCTGCGCGTGCGGGCGGAGCCGTTCGAGCAGGCGGTCGATGTAGGCCGTGACGGCCTGCGCGCGCTGCGGCGAGAGCCGCCCGTTCATGAGGTACCACGCGAGGTGCTTCTCGACGAGGCCGAGGCCGAACAGGTCGCGCACCCACGTGAGCACCTGCTTGGTGCCGGGGTCGGTCGTCTTCGCGAGGCCGCGCGTGAACGCCTCCCACTGCAGCAGCTCGGCGTGCGCGCGGGCCGCCTCGATGAGCTGGTTCTGGTGGCGGTTGAACGCCGCCGCGGCATCGGCCTTGGGCAGCTTGCGCGCGTCGCGAAGGTGCCCGGCGATCTCGGCGATCATCGCCTCGACCCGGTCGGTGAGCAGTTCGCGCTGCGTGTTCTCGTCGCGCAGCTCGCTGACCGATCGGGCCGTCGACCCGAAGTCGGCGATGGTCTGCGCGATGCGTCGCAGCCCGGTGCCGTGGTAGGCGCGCTCGGCGGTCGACTGCACGACGTACCGCGCCATCGCGCCCGCGTCGGCCTTCGCGAACTGCTTCGAGAAGTCGGTGAGCAGGCGCTTGGCGACGAGCTGCAGCAGCACGTTGTTGTCGCCCTCGAAGGTCACGTAGATGTCGAGGTCCTGCCGCAGTCCGACGATGCGGTTCTCGGCGAGGAAGCCGGCGCCGCCGGTGGCCTCGCGAGCCTCCTGCAGCGTCTCGAGCGCGTGCCAGGTCGACAGGGGCTTCAACGCGGCGGCGATCGTCTCGAGGTCTTGGCGGTCGTCGTCGGTGTCGGCCTTGCCGCGAGAACACCGCGTCGAACTTCACCAGGAACTCGTCGTGCGCGAAGATCTGCGCGTAGGTCGTCGCGAGCTTCGGCAGCAGGCGGCGCTGGTGGCGCTGGTAGTCGAGCAGCACCTCTTCGTCGGTGTCGCTCGCCGCGTTGAACTGGCGGCGCTGGTTGCCGTAGGTGATCGCGATCGTGAGCGCCACCGCGGCGGCGCTCGTGGCCGCGCCGTCGAGCGAGACACGGCCCTGCACGAGGGTGCCGAGCATCGTGAAGAAGCGGCGGCCGGGGCTCGCGATCGGGCTCGAGTAGGTGCCGTCTTCGGCGACCGAGCCGTAGCGGTTCAGCAGGTTCTCGCGCGGCACGCGCACGTTCGTGAAGTGCAGTCGGCCGTTGTCGATGCCGTTCAGGCCGCCCTTGAGCCCGTCGTCTTCACCGCCGATGCCCTTGAGGAACCCGCCCTTGGCGTTGCGGATCGGCACGTAGAACGCGTGCACGCCGTGGTTGACGCCCTTCGTGATGAGCTGCGCGAACACGACTGCCGCGGTGCCGTGCACCGCCGCGTTGCCGAGGTAGTCCTTCCACGCGCCGCGGAACGGCGTGTTGATCACGAACTGCTGCTTGGCCTCGTCGTAGGTCGCCGTCGTGCCGATCGCCGCGACATCCGAACCGTGGCCGGTCTCGGTCATCGCGAACGCGCCCGGCACCTTGAGCGACATGATGTCGGGCAGGAACGTCTGGTGGTGGTACTCGGTGCCGAGGTGCAGCACGGCGGAGCCGAAGAGGCCCCACTGCACGCCCGACTTGATCTGCAGGCTCGGGTCGGCGATGACGAGCTCCTCGAACGACGGCGATGTTGCCGCCGTGGTCT
This sequence comes from uncultured Actinomycetota bacterium, assembly GCA_963836825.1. GTDB lineage: Bacteria > Actinomycetota > Actinomycetes > Actinomycetales > Microbacteriaceae > Agromyces. Next base: position 9,503 of record CAWILI010000007.1, on the reverse strand, counting down.
TCGTGTCCGCCGAGCTCCTTCGGGAACGCGCGGTGCACGGCGCCGTTCTCGACGAGCAGCTTCAGCTGGCCGAGCACGCGCTCGCGGTGCTCGGCCATGGACTGGCCGTCGATGCGCTGGAGCTCGGGGCGTGCGGCGCGCTCGCGCGCGGCGATGCGGATGTCCGCCCACGTGCCGAGCAGCTGCCGGCCGAGCGACGCGACGTCGACCTTCGGCTGCGCGCCGCTGCGTCGCCGGCCGGCGAAGGTGCGGGTGCGGATGCCCCGGGGCGGGCGATCTTCGACCCCGAGTTCGAGCCGGGGCGGTGCGCGGATGCCGAGCCGGGCCTGGTGGTCTTCGAGGTGGTACGGGGTGCCGTGTCAACCATCGTGCGTCCTTCGTGTGCGTTCGTGGGCTTCGATTCCCACGGTATGGGCGCCCCCGAGCCCGACGAAACCCTGCGTCCGGGCCCTACAAACCGTCACGCGCGGCCTCGACAGCCGCTGTGGGCACCCTACAAATGCCGGTCACCCCGGCCATGGGACATCGACAAGCGTCGTCAGTCGCGGAAGAATGCGCTCGCGCGCCCCGACCAGAGGAGGAAGAGCACGACCACCGAGACCGCGATGCCGAAGTACTCGCCGATCGCGCCCGCCGGATACGCGATCGCGAAGAAGATCGAAGCCGCGATCGACAGCACCTGGAACACGGTGACGATCATGCGTGCGACGCTGCTGCCGCGCAGCAGCATGGTGGCGACGATGATGATGATCGCCCCGATGAGGATCGAGACGATCGCCGAGGCGATCAGCGCGCTCGCCCCGCCGAACTGTTCGACGGTCGATGCGACGCTCGTCTGGAAGAGCAGGATGGTGCCGCCGAAGATGTCGAGCAGACCCGAGATCCACGTGAGCACCGCGACGAGGGTGACCCCGCCCGGACGATCGATCGATGCAGACATGTGCGTCCCCTCCGCCGAGTGCATTGCTTGCAATGTAGCGCTGCGAGCGAGCCGAGCGCGACCCCTGCCTGTTCGGCGCGGCGCGCCGGGGTCGCGATTCGCGCCGCCACGGTCGCTGCGAACGCCCGCGCGGCGAGGGTCAGCCGCCGGCGACGACCTGCAGCAGCGCCTCGCCGTAGGCCTCGAGCTTCTTCGCCCCGATGCCGGTGATGCCGTCGAGGTCGTCGATGCGCTCGGGCCGGGCGACGGCGACGGCGCGCAGGGTCGCGTCGCCGAAGACGATGTAGGCCGGAACGCCCTGCTCGCGGGCCTCGCCCGCGCGCCACGCGCGCAACTGCTCGAACAGCTCGGCCTGGGCCGGGCTCGAGGTCGGCGGCGGCGGCCGCGGCTTTCGGGCCGCGAGCGCGTGCGGCACGCTCGGGCTCGGCGCGGAGCATCACCTGGGCCGAGCCCGCGAGCACCGGCGACGCGGCATCGGTGACGGTGAGGGTGCCGTATTCGCCGTGCGTGGCGAGCAGCCCCTGGGCGAGGAGCTGCCGCACCACGCCCCGCCACTGCTGCTCGCTGAGGTCTTGGCCGATGCCCCACGTGGCCAATGAGTCGTGGCCGTACTGGCGCACGCGCGGCGTCTCTTTGCCGCGCAGGATGTCGATGAGGTGGCCGGCCCCGTATCGCTGGCGTCGCTCTCGGTGCAGGCGCACGATGGTCGACATGAGCTTCTGTGCCGGCACCGTGCCGTCCCACGCGGCGGGCGGCTCGAGGCACGTGTCGCAGTTGCCGCACGGCTCGCTGGCCTCGCCGAAATAGCCGAGCAGGTTCTGCCTGCGGCACTGCACGGTCTCGCAGAGCGCGAGCATCGCATCGAGGTGCTGCGCCAGCCGCCGCCGGTGCGCGAGATCGCCGGGGCTCTCGTCGATCATGCGGCGCTGCTGCACGACGTCTTGCAGACCGTAGGCGAGCCACGCGGTCGCCGGCGCACCGTCGCGGCCGGCGCGCCCCGTCTCTTGGTAGTAGCCCTCGACCGACTTGGGAAGGTCGACGTGGGCGACGAACCGCACGTCGGGCTTGTCGATGCCCATGCCGAACGCGATCGTCGCGACCACGACGACGCCGTCTTCGCGCAGGAAGCGCTCTTGCGTGCGCCGGCGCAACCCCGCGTCGAGGCCGGCGTGGTAGGGCAGCGCGTTCACGCCGTTGGCGGCGAGGTAGCCTGCGATCTTCTCGGTGCTCGCGCGCGACAGCGCGTAGACGATGCCCGAGACGGGCGTGCCCGCGGCGTCGACGCCCTCGCTGCGCACGAAGTCGAGCAGCTGCTTGCGCACCTCGACCTTGGGCGCGATGCGGTACTGGATGTTGGGCCGGTCGAAGCTCGACACGAAGTGCCGGGCGCCGTCGAGCGAGAGCCGCGACGTGATCTCGCGATGCGTCGCCTCGGTGGCGGTGGCGGTGAGGGCGATGCGCGGCACGTCGGGCCAGCGCTCGGCGAGCTCTGAGAGGGCGAGGTAGTCGGGCCGGAAATCGTGCCCCCACTGCGCCACGCAATGCGCCTCGTCGATGGCGAAGAGCGCGACCGTGCCGGCTTCGAGGAAGCGCTTGGCCGACTCGCTGCTGAGCCGCTCGGGCGCGATGTAGAGCAGGTCGAGCTCGCCGGCGAGGTAGGCGCGCTCGACCGCGGCGCGCTCGGACGCCTGCTGGCTCGAGTTGAGGTAGGCGGCGCGCACGCCGTTGCGCACGAGCGCGTCGACCTGGTCGTGCATGAGCGCGATGAGCGGTGACACGACGACGCCCGTGCCCTCGCGCAGCAGCGCGGGGATCTGGTAGCAGAGGCTCTTGCCGCCGCCGGTCGGCATGAGCACGACCGCGTCGCCGCCGCCCGCCACCTGCTCGATGATGGCCGCCTGCTCGCCGCGGAACTGCTCGTAGCCGAAGACGGTGTGCAGCGCCTCGGCGGCGGTCGCGAAGCGCGGCGGCGCTGCGGCCACGACCACCGCGGGGCGTGCCGTCGAAGCGGACGCGGACGGCACCGGCGACGCGGATGCCGAAGGGCCCGCCGACCCAGCGGAGTCGGGCTGCCATGAGTCGGCGGGAGGCGGCGGCGCCCACTCGTCGTCGGGCGGAGGAGCGAGCTCGTCAGGATTCCACGGGACCTCGTCGGTCGGGTCGGTTTCGGTGCTCCAGCTCACCCGTCGAGTGTAACGAGCACCCCCGACCCCGACCGACGAGGTCATCGCGTGGACTACCCGTCGGTGCGACGGCGGCGCGCGGTGATCGCGAGCACGACGCCCACAGCACCGACCACGAGGCCGCTGATGCCGAGCACCCGCGCCACCGTGTCGTCGGAGGTCGTGGCTGCGACATCCGACGCCGATTCGGCGTGCTCATCGGAGACGGTCGATGCGGTGCCGTGGCCCTGCTCGTCGCCGGTCGCCTCGGTGACGACGATCGTCGGCGCCGGGCTCTCGGGCTCGGCCTCGCCCTCCTCGGCGACCTCGCTCCAGTCGTTCTCGCCCTCGGCGCACGTCTGGAGCACCGGGAACGCGAGGGTCTCGCCCTCGGCATCCTCGGGAAGGCGCAGCGAGAGCTCGATCGTGTCGCGGAAGCCGTCGTCGACCGGGGTGATCGCGGTGTAGACGACCTGGGCGGTGCGCTCGCCCTCGACGACCTTCTCGATCGTGTAGTTCGGGTTGAGGGTCGGCGTGACGCTCTCGATCGATTCGGGGATGTCGAACGTCAGCTGCGTCGTCGGGGACTCGGCGCAGCCGTGGCTGAACGCGAAGGTCAGCACGGTGCTGCTGCCGGCGGCGGTGCTGCTCGGCGTGACGCCGACGTGCGCGGTCGCGGCGAGCGGTGCGCCGAGTGCGAGGAGGACGCCGCCGGCGAGTGCGGCAGCGGCGATGGTCGTGGTGCGAATGGTCATGCTGATCCTGATTCTGTGCGTGGGTCGCTGAAGCGACACCTGCCGGTGTGAGGTGGTTCGGAGCCGCGGGTGCGCAGGCGCGCACGAATGCAGCACGTCGGATGACGCTGCTCAGGCCGCGGCGAACTCCACCGGCGGTCCCCGATGACGCATGGCGGACAGCACGATCAGGCGAGTGCTCGCGCGCGGCGCGCGCGTGACGGCGGGTCGAGGCCGGCGCAACCACGTGCCCGGCGAGCAGCGGAATGCGCGGCAGCACCGACGCGACGGCGACCCGGATCGCTCGCAGCGTCGCCCGCAGGGCACGCTCGCCGTGCCGGATCGCGACGACCGTGACGGCGACCGCGACCAGGTGCGAGATCAGCATCGGGACGTCGTACGACACCGGCGAGCTCACCGTCGACGACACGTCGACCGCGCCATGGTGGTGGCCCGTCGAGCCCGCGGTCGCGCGTCGGGCACCGCGCCCTGCACCGAGTACAGCGCGTGCAGTGCGAACTGCGTGGCCGCAACCGCGATCACGGTGCGCGCGAGCGTGAGGCGACCACCCGCGACGGTGAGGCACAGGAGCGTCGAGAAGGCCATCGAGAGCACGACGGCGAGCAGCCCCGGCGGCGCTCCGCCACCGACGGTGTGCGAGAGTGCGGCGACGAAGGTGGCGAAGGACGCGATCGCCGCGCCCTGCGCGACACGCGCCCATCTCGAAGTCACACGGGAAGCCTAGGCGACCGACGGCGGCTCGGCCACCGCCGCTCGTGAGCCGCCCGCGCACCTCGGGATGTCACTGCTCAGCAGCCGACCGCCGCCGGAGACGCGGAACGGCCCCGGACTCGCGTCCGGGGCCGTTCCGTGCGTGTCGTCGAGACTCAGCTCACAGCGGAAGCGTGAACGAGCTCGTCGTGCCGGTCGGGGTCGTGATGATGAACTCGCGACGCCGCGGTGGCACCCGCGGGGATCGGTGAACGTCACCGTCGCCCGGCCGATCTCGTCGAAGGTGTTCGGGGTCGGGAACGACGGGTCGACGGTAGCGGTTCCGAGCACGGCACCGCCGAGCGAGACGGTGACGGTTCCGGCCTTCGGCTCGGTCGTGCTGAAGTCGAGCGACGAGAGGTTGACCGTCGCCTGGTCGCCGACGATGCTCACCAGGTCGACGCCGACCGCGCGCTGGGCGTAGTCGGGCGTGCGGCGCATGCCGAACGTCTCGAAGTAGTCGACCATCGCCTCGAGGTCGATCTTGCCGGTGTCGGCCTTGTTCGTGCCCTGGCGGAAGGTGATGAAGTTGTCACCGCCCGAGGCGAGGAACGAGTTGGCGCCCACCTTGTAGGTCGCCGCCGGGTCGAGCGGCCACACCGTCGAGGAAGATCTCGGTGATGTGCGATCCCTGCGCGGCGGTCGGGTCGTACGTGTACGTGAGCGCGTCGTTGACCCCGAGCTTCAGGAACGGCCGGGACGCAGCGGCGGGCTGCCACTGCTCCTCGAGGATGCCCTTGATCTGTGCGCCGGTCAGGTCGAGCGTCACGAGCGTGTTCGCGAACGACTGCACGTTCGCCGCCTCGCGATACGTCGTGTCGCCCGGCATTGATGTCGGCGCGCAGGCCGCCCGGGTTCATGAACGTGATCTGCACGCCGCGGTCCTGGTCGTCCTCGTTCAGCGACCAGAGCTGCACGTCGGCGACGAAGTTGCCGAGCGTCGACTCGCCGCCGCGGTTCTCGACCAGGCGCGGGCAGGCCGTTCACGACGCCGGGCCGCTGCGCACGGTTGAACGCCGCGGACGTCTGGCCGATCACGACGTTGCCGAGTTCGTTGGCGACGCGTCGGTGGCTGCGGTCACGATCGGGACGATCTCGGGATCGGGCTCGTACAGCCACGCCGTCACGTTGCCGGCGGCATCGAACGCCGTGGCCATCGTGTAGAGGGTGTTCTCCATCTTGGTGATCGTGTTCGGTGGCGCGGTCGTAGCTGATCTCCATGTTGCTGAACCGCTCGCCGTACTGGCCGCTCGAGATGACGGGGCGACCGTCGATCACGTGGTTGTACGGCAGGTGGGTGTGGCCCGAGACGATCGCGTCGATGTTGTCGTTCGCGTTCAGCACGATCTCGCCGAACGGACTGTTCGGGTCGGTCGCCGACGCGAGGGTCGTGTCGGCGGCACCCTCGTGCACGAGCATGATGACGATGTCGGCCTCGCCGTTGTTCTGCTTGCCGTCGCTGAGCTGGTCGGCGACGCGGTTGGCGGCCTCGACCGGGCTGCCGACCGAGATGTCCTCGATGCCCGCCGGGCTCACGAGCGACGGCAGCTCGTCGGTCACGGCGCCGACGAACCCGATGGTCACGCCCTGGAACTTCGCGGTCCAGTACTCGGGGAGCGCGGGGTCGGTCGTGTCCTTGTGGTAGACGTTGGCGCCGAGGTACTCCCAATCGGCGCTCGGCATCACCCGGTCGGTCAGGTCGGCGAAGCCCTTGTCGAACTCGTGGTTGCCGACCGCGCTGACGTCGAGGCCCGCGGCGTTGAGGGCGTCGATCGTGGGATCGTCCTGCTGGATGAACGACGTGAACGTCGACGCGCCGATGAGGTCGCCTGCGGCGGCGAACACGGTGTTCGGGTTCGCGGCACGGAACGAGTCGACGGCGGTCGAGAGCCGGGCGATGCCGGCGGCGGTGCCGGCCTGCTCGATGCGGCCGTGGAAGTCGTTGACCGTGACGAGGTTGATGTCGACGCTGCGGGCTCTTCGCCCTTCGGCGGCGGTGCGGCCTGCGCCGGCGCCATCGCGCCGAGCGTCAGCCCGACGGCCGTCGCCGCGGCGAGCGCCCCGGCGACGATCCGCGTGCGTGAACGTGTGGTCGCCTTGGCGCGGAGGCCCGCACCATTGGAATCTGACTGCATCCCGTTGTCTCCTCTGCGAGTCGCCCGAGGAGCGTCGGATTCGCATTCCCCGGCAATGCGCCGCCGGCACTCAGACCGGCGGACTCTCGCAGCATACGTTCGCGGATCGGCCCTGCCAAGGGGGTCGCGAGCTTTGCTCATCCGGTCGTTACCGGAGATTCATCGCGGTGCTGCTCACATGAGCACCGTTGCCCGGTCGAGCCGCGCGAATGCGCACGAATCGCCCCGCGACGGCGGATCAGAGCCGCACCACCTCGGTGACCCGCACGACCGCGGCGCCCTCATCGGCCGACGCCTCGAGGTCGACCTCGGCGCGGATGCGCCAGTCGCGATCGCCGGCCGGGTCGTCGATCGTCTGCTCGACGCGCCAGACTCCGTTCGCGGCATCCGTCTCGTCGATCGCGACGAGCTGCGGCGACCGGGCTGCCGGCCCGACGCCGATCTCGTCGTGTTCGTCGTAGTAGCGGTCGAGCGCGCCGGGCCAGTCGACGTCGGGGTCGAGCTCGGCGAGCTCGTCGTCGCGCTCGAGCGCGGCGAGCTGCACGCGGCGGAACAGCTCGTTGCGCACGAGCACCGTGAACGCACGACGGTTGGTGACGACGCTCGGCGGGGCCGGCGGCACGACGGCCGCCTCGTCCTCGGGCAGGTGCGACGCAGGGTCGATGAGCTCGGCCCACTCGTCGACCAGGCTCGAGTCGACCTGCCGCACGAGCTCGCCCAGCCACTCGATGAGGTCGAGCAGCTCCTCGTTCTTGGCCTCGGCCGGTACGGTCTGGCGGATCGCCCGGAAGGCGTCGGAGAGGTAGCGCAGCACGAGTCCCTCGCTGCGGGCGAGCTGGTAGAACGACACGTACTCCCCGAACGACATGCTGCGCTCGAACATGTCGCGCACGACCGACTTGGGGCTGAGCTCGAAGTCGCGCACCCACGGCTGGCTCGACGCGAACGTCTCGAACGACTGGGCGAGCAGCTCGTCGAGCGGCTTCGGCCAGGTGACCTCCTCGAGCGCCTCCATGCGCTGCTCGTACTCGACGCCGTCCTGCTTCATGGCGGCGACCGCCTCGCCGCGGGCCTTGTACTGCTGCTGCGAGAGGATCGGCCGGGGGTCGTCGAGCGTCGACTCGATGATCGACACGACGTCGAGCGAGTAGTGCCCGGTGCCGACGCCGGGCGTGCCGGGCGCCTCGTCGGGGTCGAGCAGGTCGATCGCGGCGAGCGCGAACGGCGAGAGCGGCTGGTTGAGTGCGAAGTTCGGCTGCAGGTCGACGGTGAGCCGGATCTCGGCGAGCCTCGAATGCGCTGCCGTACTCGACCACGGCGGGCGGCAGCACCTCGACGACGCCCGCGTCGCGCAGGGTGCGGAAGATGTCGAGCGCGCGCCGGGCGAGCTCGAACTGGCGGGCGCGCGGCTCGTGGTTGTCGAAGACGAGCGAGCGGATGTCGCCGACGACGTCTCCCCCGCGGCCGATGACGTTGATGAGCATCGCCGCGGTGAGCTGCAGGTGCGGGGAGAGCGGCTCGGGCTGGGCGTCGACGAGCCGCTCGAACGACGCCGCGCTCCAGTTCACGAACCCCGCGGGCGCCTTCTTGCGCACGACCTTCTTGAGCTTCTTCGGGTCGTCGCCGGCCTTGCGCACGGCGACCTCGTTCTCGATCTCGTGGTCGGGCGCGAGCACCACGACGGTGCCGGCCGTGTCGTAGCCGGCTCGACCGGCCCGCCCCGCGATCTGGTGGAACTCGCGCGCGCTGAGCTGGCGCGTGCGCTGCCCGTCGTACTTCGACAGCGCCGTGATGAGCACCGTGCGGATCGGCACGTTGATGCCCACGCCGAGCGTGTCGGTGCCGCAGATCACGCGCAGCAGGCCGCGCTGCGCGAGCGTCTCGACGAGCCGCCGGTATCGCGGCAGCATGCCGGCGTGGTGCACGCCGATGCCCGCGCGCACGAGCCGCGAGAGCGTCTTGCCGAACGCCGTGTTGAACCGGAACCCGCCGATCGCCTCGGCGATCTCGTCGCGCTGCTCGCGGGTCACGACCCGGATCGACGACAGCGCCTGCGCGCGCTCCATCGCGGCCGCCTGCGAGAAGTGCACGATGTACACGGGCGCCTGCCGGGTCTCGAGCAGGTCTTCGACGGTCTCCTGCACCGGGGTCTTCGCATACGAGAAGTGCAGCGGCACGGGCCGCTCGACACCCGTGACCTGGGCGGTGTCGCGCCCGGTGCGCCGCGTGAGGTCGGAGGCGATGTCGGTGACGTCGCCCAGCGTCGCCGACATCAGGATGAACTGCGCGCGCGACAGGGTGATCAGCGGCACCTGCCACGCCCACCCGCGATCGGTGTCGCCGTAGAAGTGGAACTCGTCCATGACGACCTGGTCGACATCGGCGTCGGCTCCGTGGCGCAGGGCGAGGTTCGCGAGGATCTCGGCGGTGCAGCAGATGATCGGCGCGTCGGAGTTCACCGAGCTGTCGCCCGTGACCATGCCCACGTTCTGCGCGCCGAAGATGTCGACGAGCTGGAAGAACTTCTCGCTCACGAGCGCCTTGATGGGCGCCGTGTAGTACGAGCGACCGCCCTGGGCGATGGATGCCGCGTGCGCGGCCACTGCGACGAGCGACTTGCCGGTGCCCGTGGGGGTCGAGAGGATCACGTTGGCGCCCGAGACGATCTCGATGACCGCCTCGTCCTGCGCGGGGTAGAGCGCGAGCCCGCGATCGCCCGACCACTCGACGAAGGCGTCGTACATCACGTCGGCGTCGAACG
>CAWILI010000006.1:0-27699 GCA_963836825.1 uncultured Actinomycetota bacterium | reverse complement strand
CCGGCGTCCGGCGGCGTCCTGAGCAACCGGCTCCGCTGCCGGCGACGTCACGAGGTCATACCGGCGTCATCGAGCGCGTGGGCCGATCAGGGGCGCACGGCGGAACGGGGTCGCCGCTCGAGCTCCCCGAGCGTCGCGGTCAGCGAGGACGCCGACGCGGATGCGAAGCGTTGGCACGAGCCCACCGGTATCCCCGCGCAGCGAGCGCTCGCAACGCCTTGGGGTCGTCGAGGAGCGAGTTCACGTTCTCGTAGATCGACTCGTGCGGCGTCACCAGCCACGCATCGTTCGCGCCGGGCAAGAGGTCGGGCTCGAGCCGTTCGTCTGCGCTGCACAGCATTGCAGCGCCGCGCGCCATCGCCTCGATGCCGAATACGCCCGGCACGAATGCGTAGAACTGGTTGAGCACGATGTGGGCTTCGCCGAGTGCAGCGAGCACCTCCGTGTTCGACACGCCCGTCAGCTCCCGGTACTCGACATGGGGTCGTTCGGAGGTGATGCGCGCCATGGCTTCGCGTACGAACTGTGTGCCCTTGAGGGTGGGATTGGATGGTGCGTGGAGACGACGACTTCTCGAGGTCGTCGAACCTCGGGCGTGTCCCGACGAAGGCGTCGTCGGGTTGGAAGTACCGGAACGGCAGCGTGGGTCGTCGTAAGTAGGACTTCTGGTCGATGGACATCGAGTAGATCGCGTCGGCGAGGTCGTCGGCCACCGCGGCGCGACGCTCGAGCGGAGCCTCGATTTCGTCGGATGACAGCTCGGTCGGCCCCCGGCCAGCTTCGAACCGATATTCGGCCGGCCGGTCTCGTCGGCCAGCCGTATCATGAGACGGAGCGAGCGGATGTCGGTGCCCGTGAAGTACGTGACGATTCGCTTGCCGCGACGCTTCAGGAACTCGAATTCGAAGCGGCGTTCGTCGTCGACGATGTCGAGGAAGCCCGCGCGACCGACGTAGATGAATCCTCTCGCGCGATGCGCCAGCCACGCCAGCATGAGCGCCCCGCCGTAGAGCCGCCGGAACTTCGCGAGCCGGCCCCGGTCGGTCTGGATGACCGCGTCGTACTCGACGTCGTAGAAGGGATGGCGGCGCTGCACCACCGCGTAGGCGCGTGGGATCGCATCCGCGATGTGCCGCGTGACGAGTGCGACCTCTTCTACTCCGACGACCCAGCTGACCCGCGGGGCCAGCCATGCGAACGGAGCGAACGCATAGTAGGCGAACTGGAGCAAGCGGCGTTGATGGCGGGCGAGCGGGCTCGTCATCCGCGGTGCGCCTCCGCGATGCTTGCAGCAAGCGCCTGCGCAACCGTCTCGAGGTCGGCATGTCCGAGTTGTTCGTACAACGGGAGCGTCAGGCACTGGTGCTGCGCCCGGGTGGAGTTCGGCAGCGTCTCGTCTGCGATGCCGAACCGGTTGCGGAAGTAGGGCTGGAGATGCATCCCGTACGTGCCGAGCGTCGTCTCGATGCCCCGCGCGGCCATCGCGCGGATCACGCCATCGCGGTCGATGTCGTCGTCGAGCAGCACCACGTAGGACTGATACGTGGGGCTGACCCCGTCTGGCACGACCGGCACTCGAACGCCGCCCACACCCTCGAGCAGTGCGTCGAGCCACTTCGCGCGTTCGCTGACGGCGCTCGACGATGCCGTCGAGCCGTGCCATCTGCGCGACGCCGATCGCGGCGTGCACGTCGCTCAGGCGGTAGTTGTAGCCGGCATCGACGAACTCCATGTACAGCTCGCCGCGCACCGCACCGTGGGCACGCAGCACCGGATGCCGTTCGGCGAGCTCGTCGTCGGAGGTCATGATCATGCCCGCCCTCGCCGGTGGTGATGACCTTGCGCGGATGGAACGAGAAGACCCCGGCGGTGCCGAGCGAGCCTGCCTGCCTGCCGCGGTAGGTGCCCGCCAGCGCACACGCAGCGTCCTCGATGACCGGGAGGCCGGCGCAGCCGCGACGGTGCTGATCGGGTCCATGTCTGCGCAGAGGCCGAACGCGTGCACCGGCATGATCGCCGCGGTGCGCTCGGTGATCGGCCGCTTCGAGCAGCGCCGGCGTCGATGTTGAAGGTGTCGAGGTCGATGTCGACGAACACCGGGACCGCGCCCTGCTGGACGACGGCGTTCGCTGTCGCCGGGAAGCTGAAGTCGGGGATGATGACCTCGTCGCCGGGCTCCGACTCCGAGGCGCTGGAGCGCCAGGTGCAGCCCAGTCGTCGCCGAGCTGGTCGCGAACGCGTGCGCGGTACCGACCTATCGCTGCGACCAGGCGCTCGAACTCGCGCGGTGCGCGGCCCCTGGGTGAGATACCCGCTCGCAGCACCGCGGCGACTGCGTCGGACTCCTCGGCTCCGAGTGACCGGCACGTTCAGCCTCATGCAAGCGACTCCGCGTACCACTCGATCGGTGGTCGCCAGGGCTTCGTCGGAGAGCGGCGGCGGCGCGTGGCCCAGGATGCCGGTGAGCTTCGTCGACGTCGGCGCTGTGTCGTCGGACGTCGCCCGGGCGCTCCGCCGATGTGGATCACGGGGTGGTCGGGCGCGCCCATGATCGCGAGGATCCGCGCGACGAGCTCGTTGACCGACGTCTCGACGCCGGTCGCGACGTTGAGCACCTGGCCCCGGCATCGCGGTTCGTCGTGGATCTGGGCGATGAGGTCGGCGGTCTCGCTCGACGTAGATGAAGTCGCGGGTCTGCTCCCCGTCGCCGAAGATCTCGATCGGCTGCCCGTCGAGGACCCGCCGGACGATGATCGGAATGATGCCCGGCGTAGGAGCCCGGGTTCTGGCGCGGACCGATGTTGTTGAACGGGCGGATCACCGTCGCGTCGATGCCGAAGGTCTGCACGTAGGACTCGATGATGTGGTCGGCGGCCGACTTGCTGGCCGCGTACGGCGTGATCGCATCGTGGGGGTGCTCCTCGTCCATCGGCACGTATCGGGCGGATCCGTACGCTTCGGAGCTCGACACGTGCACGAGCCGCTCGATCAGGTCCGCGGCGCGCGATCTCGCAGAAGGTCGTCGCGATTCCGACGTTCGTCTGCACGGTCCACGCGGGATAGGTCAGCGAGGTGGGCAGCGGGATGACCGCGAGGTCGAACACGGTGTCGACCTCGTGCGCGGTGACGACGTCCTGCATCGCGGCGAGGTCGGCGGCATCGAGTCGGATGACCTCGAGGTCGCGGCCGGACGCGCACGCGCGGCCGTCGAGATTGTCCTCGTTGCCGAGGAAGAAGTTGTCGACGACCGTGATCCGGCGCGGTTCGTCGGCGATGAGCCGATCGACGAGGTGGCTTCCGATGAACCCGGCGCCGCCGGTGACGAGGACAGACTTGGATCGTACGGACATCGAGCATCCCAACGCGTAGAGTTTCGAGTGGACGGGCGGCGCGACGCCGCCGCAATTCACCTTAGCAACGCGAGCGAGGGGTGCCATGTCGGCCACGATCCGCACCTGACGGCTTCGACCACGGGCTGCCCGGCCAACCCGATTCAACCCCCATGCGTGGATCGTCGGCGAGCCCATCATCGGCGACGGCTCGTGGATCGGCGCGTTCACGGTCATCGACGGCAGCGGCGGACTCGAGATCGGTGCGGGCTGCGATATCTCCTCGGGCGTGCAGATCTACACCCATTCGACCGTCGCACGCTGCGTCAGCGAGCGACGATCCGACATCGAACGAGCCGGCTCGATCATCGGAGCACACGTGTACGTCGGTGCGAACGCGGCGATTCTCATGGGAGCGAGCATCGGGCATCATTCGGTCGTCGCGGCAGGTGCCGTGGTGCTCGAGCACACTTCTGCGCCGCCCTTCAGTCTGCTCGTCGGCGCACCCGCGAGGGTCGTCGAGGGCGGTGCCCGCAAGTACGCCGGTTCCGCCGCTCCCGGCGAGTGATGCTCGGCTCCGGCCCGTCGTGCGCTTGACTGTCGGCGAGACGCGTGGGGCGGTTGGCGTCTGATCCGAGGGGGGTCGCATGCGACGGGGGCGCATCCGAGGGGTGATCAGTGCGGTGCTGTGCGCCGCGATCCTGGTCGCCGGAGTGCTCACGCCCACGTCGCCACCGTCCGCCGAGGCCGCCGACGGACGAGACTTCGACCCCGGCCAGATCATCGCCGACGATGTCTTCTACAACTCCACGACGATGACGGTCGACCAGATCCAGGCATTCCTGAGTGCTCGCGTTCCAGAATGCCGCGCCGGCTACACCTGTCTGAAGGACTACTTCGAGACGACCCGGGCGCAGCCCGCGCGCGTCGAGGGTTGCGCCGCTTACGCGGGCCAGTACGAGTCGGCCGCTCGCATCATCTTCAAGGTCGCGTCCGCGTGCGGGATCAATCCGCAATCGCTGATCGTCCTGCTCGAGAAGGAGCAGGGACTCGTCTCGGACAGTTGGCCGACGAGCCGGCAGTATCGTTCTGCCACCGGCTACGGGTGCCCTGATACCGCCGACTGCGACGCGAACTACTACGGCTTCTTCAATCAGCTGTACCACGCGGCCTGGCAGTTCAAGAAATACCGTGCCAACCCTGCGATCCGCCAGTACCAGGCTGGTCGGTACAACACCGATTCCGTGGCATCCCGAACGCCGCCTGCGGAACCTCGAGCAGGTCTACATTCAGAACCAGGCGACCGCCGGGCTCTACAGCTACACGCCGTACCAGCCGAACGCCGCCGCGCTCGCGAACCTCTACGGCACGGGTGACGGCTGTTCGGCCTACGGCAACCGGAACTTCTGGCGAATCTTCACCGACTGGTTCGGATCGACCACGCTGCAGGTGCACCCCGCGCTCGTGGCGGCCTGGCTTCGGCACGGGGGCGCCACCGGGACTCGGCTCGGCCCGCCGATCGCCAGGGCACAGGCACTCAGTGGCGGGGGCCTCCTGCAGCAGTTCCGAAGCGGTCAACTCGTCTACCGAGCGGATCTCGGTGCCTTCCGAACCGCGGCGTCGATCGCCACCTACTACTACGCGAACGGCGGCGTGACGGGTCGGCTGGGGTACCCGGTGTCCGACGTTGCCGGAGCCGATGCCATCGAACACACGCAGTCGTTCGAGTTCGGCTTCGTCAGCTGGAAGCCCACCAGCGGCATCGCCGTGCGCGGTGGATTCCGCGTGAGCGGCGCATACCTCACGAACTGGAAGGCGTTGAAGGCTGCCCAGGGCGTGCTCGGGTATGCGATCGCAGGTGTGGTCGATGAGGGTTCGGGATGGTCGTCGCAGCGGTTCGAGCGGGGGTACCTGCTGTACGACGGATCCCGGAAGGTCATGTACTGGCTGCCGTCGGGTGTCTGGGACTTCTGGAAGGCCCGGGGCGGGCTCGCCGGTGCGATCGGCGCGCCCACGGCGTCGCCGTCGGGTTCGGCTGCGGCAGGGTGGGTGCAGCTGTTCTTCGGGGCTCGGTTGACGCAGGCGCCGGCAGGCGCCGTGACGATGGTGGGCGGGGCGGCGGTGTCGGGGGTGTTCCGTACCAACTGGGTCGCGCTGCGTGCGGGAAGCGGCGTGCTCGGGTATGCGATCGCAGGTGTGGTCGATGAGGGTTCGGGATGGTCGTCGCAGCGGTTCGAGCGGGGGTACCTGCTGTACGACGGATCCCGGAAGGTCATGTACTGGCTGCCGTCGGGTGTCTGGGACTTCTGGAAGGCCCGGGGCGGGCTCGCCGGTGCGATCGGCGCGCCCACGGCGTCGCCGTCGGGTTCGGCTGCGGCAGGGTGGGTGCAGCTGTTCTTCGGGGCTCGGTTGACGCAGGCGCCGGCAGGCGCCGTGACGATGGTGGGCGGGGCGGCGGTGTCGGGGGTGTTCCGTACCAACTGGGTCGCGCTGCGTGCGGGAAGCGGCGTGCTCGGGTATGCGATCGCAGGTGTGGTCGATGAGGGTTCGGGATGGTCGTCGCAGCGGTTCGAGCGGGGGTACCTGCTGTACGACGGATCCCGGAAGGTCATGTACTGGCTGCCGTCGGGTGTCTGGGACTTCTGGAAGGCCCGGGGCGGGCTCGCCGGTGCGATCGGCGCGCCCACGGCGTCGCCGGTCGGCTCGTGGGCCGACGGCTGGCGACAGACGTTCACGAACGGTCGGATATCGATGAGTTCGACCGGCGTCGTCACCACCGCGCCCTGACCGCCGGGGGCCGATCTGCTCCCACCGCGGTCGGTTACACTGAGCGACGTGTCAGTCCTCATCACCGGCGGCGCCGGGTACATCGGTGCGCATGTCGTCAGGCTCCTTCGCGATCGGGGCGACGACGTGGTCGTCGTCGACGACCTCTCGGGCGGCGACGCGACCGCCTGGGCGACACCCCGCTCGTCGAGTTCGATCTCGTCGCCGCCGACGCCGTGCGACCGCCTGCGTCGAGGTCATCGAGCGTCCACTCCGTGACGAGCATCATCCACTTCGCGGCGCGCAAGCAGGTCGGCGAGTCGGTCGCGAACCCGCGCGATGTACTTCCGCGACAACATCGGCTCGCTCGCGAACGTGGTCGAGGCGAGCGCCGGGCCGGGCGTCACGCGGCTCGTGTACTCGTCGTCCGCAGCCGTCTACGGCCTTCCCGGCGGCGCCCCGGTCACCGAAGACGCCGCGACCGGTCCCGATCAACCCCTACGGCGAGACGAAGCTCGTCGGCGAGTGGCTCGTGCGCGACGCGGCGCGCGCGCACGGCCTGCGCTCGGTGAGCCTGCGCTACTTCAACGTCGCGGGCGCCGGCTGGGACGATCTCGGCGACCCCAACGTGCAGAACCTCATCACGATCGCGATCGACCGCATGTCGCGCGGGCTCGCACCG
The DNA here is from genome assembly GCA_963836825.1 of uncultured Actinomycetota bacterium. Lineage (GTDB taxonomy): Bacteria > Actinomycetota > Actinomycetes > Actinomycetales > Microbacteriaceae > Agromyces. The sequence goes on along the minus strand of CAWILI010000006.1, from coordinate 20,922 downwards.
GTCGTCTTCGGCGACTCGTTCGACACCCCCGACGGCACGCGGCGTGCGCGACTACGTGCACGTGATGGACCTCGCCGAGGCGCACCTCGCCGCGCTCGACGCACTGGCCGACCCGGCCGACGGCCCGGCCGACGCGCTGGTCTACAACGTCGGCACGGGCCGCGGCGCGAGCGTGCGCGAGGTGCTGGCCGGCCTCGCCGCCGCTTCGGGCGAGACGTCGAGCCGATCATCGACCCGCCGCGGCCCGGGCGACCCGCCGTCGGTCGTCGCCGACGTCGAGCCGCATCGCCGCACGACCTCGGTTGGCGTTCGACGCGCGACGCTCGACGACATGGTCGATTCCGCCTGGCGCGCGCACGAGTGGCGTGCGCGGAACGACCGCATGACCTGGCTGGAGTTCGCACCGGTCCTGCTGCTCGCGGTCGCGGTGCTCTACGTGCCGGGCCTCGCGCTCGGCCTCGCGATCGGCGCGCGCAGGTTCACGCTGTGGGCGACGGCGCCCGGCCATCACCGTGGCGTTCGTCTCGGTCGCGGCGATCGTCTTCGGTCGGCTCGGCATCGACTGGTCGCTCGTGAGCGTGTCGGCCGCCGCCGGCGCGGTCGCGATCGTCGCCGGGGTCGCACGGCAGCTGGTGCGCCGGCGGGCCGCCCGCGGCCCCGCACCCGAGCCGCAGTTCACCGCGTGGACCATCGGCTCGCTCGCGGTCGCGGCGCTCATCATCGGCGTGCAGCTCGTCATCGGCTTCCAGCGCCCCGACAGCATCTCGCAGACGTTCGACGCGTTCTTCCACCTCAACGGCATCAGGTACATCGTCGAGACCGGCAGCGCGTCGTCGTTCGACCTGCAGGGCCTCGTGCTCCCGGCCGGCCAGACCGCGTTCTACCCGGCCGGTTGGCATGGCGTGACGTCGCTCGTCGCCGCCTCGGCCGATGTCGCGATCCCGGCAGCCGTCAACGCGGTGAACCTCGTCGATCGCGACGCTCGTCTGGCCGGCCGGCTGCATGCTGCTCATGCGCTCGCTGCTGCCGAAGAGCAGATCGGCGATCGCCGCGGTCGGGGTGCTCTGCGCCGCGTTCCCCGCGTTCCCGCTCGTGGATGCTCACCTTCGGCGTGCTCTACCCCTACTTCCTCGCGCTCGCGCTGCTGCCGATCGCGCTCGCGCTGGGCTTCTCGCTCGGCCAGGAGCGAGCGTGGCGCCGTCGCGGGATCATCTTCCGTTCGGTGCTGCTCGTGATCAGCCCTCATCGCCGTCGCCTTCGCGCAGCCGGCCGCGGCGTTCGGCTGGGCGGCGATCATGCTTCCGCTCGCGGTGATGCAGGGTCGTCGGCGCCGTGCGCACGCGGTCGGGCGCTCGTGCGGGTCGCCGGATGGATCGTGCTCGGGCTCGCGCTCGTCGTCTTCGCCGCGGCGTGGGTCTGGTTCGGCCGCATCGGCGAGAACACCCCGTGGCCCGCCTACACGAACGCGTTCGTCGCCCTGTGCGAGGCGGTCACCCACGGGTTCGACGGGCGGACTCGTCGCGATCCTCGCGGCGGTGCTCACCGTGGTCGGCGTCGTCGACCTCATCCGCCGTCGCGACAAGTTGTGGTTCGTCGCGGGCTGGGCGGTTGCGGTGCTGCTCTTCGTCGTCGCCGCGGCCGGCCCGTCGTGGCGGCTGCGGGCGCTCGTCGTCGGCATCTTCTACCGTGACCCGCCGCGGCTCGCCTCGCTGCTCGTCGATCGTCGCGGTGCCGATGGCGGTGTTCGGGGCGATCGCGCTCTGGCGAGTGCGCTGCAGCGCCTCGTGCTGCCGAGGCTCGGCGTGCAGCCGGGCACCTCGAAGCCGCTCGAGGATCGTCGCAGCCGCCCTGCTCGCCCTGCTCGTCGTCGGCACCCAGAGCGCCGCGATCTGGGCTCAGCTCGCCGCTGACCTCCCGGGCGTACACCGACGCCGAGGACGCGCCGATCCTGTCGGGCAGCGAGCGAGCGCTCATCGAGCGCATCCCCGAGCACGTGGCCGAGGACGCCGTGATCGCCGGCAACCCGTGGACGGGCACGGCGTTCGCCTACGCGCTCACCGGCAGGCACATGCTGAATCCGCACTTCAATTCGTACGTGTACCCGCAGGCCCCGCTCATCAACGCGAAGCTGAACGAGGCGCTCGACGATCCCGAGGTGTGCGAGGCGGTGCGCGAGGCGGGCGTGACGCACGTGCTCGACTTCGGCACGTACTTCCGCGACTCCGGCGAGACCGGGGTCAGGATCGACGGTGCGACGCCCTTCGTGGGCCTGAAGGACCTCGAGGAGGCCGGCGTCGCCGAAGAGGTCGACCGCGAGGGCGATGCCGTGCTCTACCGCATCACGGCCTGCGACTGATCGGCTCGGCTGCGGCTGACGACCGGTCGGCTCGCGTCACGGCGAGCCGGCGGCTGCAGCGGCGGCCGGGCTCAGCCGACCTGGCCGGCGGCGTCGTCGCGGCCCGGCGCCTCGACGTCTGCGGCGCGGTCGACCCGCGTCGCCGCATCGACGCGCATCGATGCGCCGCAGCGCGACGCAGCGCGTCTTCGGCCTCGGCGCGGGCGAGCGTGATCTCACGGGCGAGGTGCGTGATGCGGCGGTTGAGCTGGACGTTGCGCCGGTACGTCGTCGCGACCGAGATGAGGAACGCCAGCACGAGCGCGTACAGCAGCAGGTCGGTTCCACGGCCGACGCCGATGAGGTTGGCGATGTAGCGTCAGCCACTGCGGGAACAGGATCGACACGATCGCGACGATGACGAACGCGAACATGAACAGGCGCCGGATCGCGAGGTGGCTGTCGCCGCCCGTGCGGGCGGGCGAGGAACAGGCCGATGACGATGACGGCGACGACGAGGAGGATCTGGATCCACATGGCGTCACCTCACCAGCAGGTCGACGAGGATGTTGACCGAGTTCAGCACGGACTGGCCCTTCGCCTTCGAGTAGTCGGTGTAGAGCAGCTCGACCGGGTACTCGCGCCACGGCAGCCCCGTGCGGCCGAGCTTGCAGCACGATCTCGGTGGCGTGGGCCATGCGGTCCTGCTCGAGGTCGATGCGGCGCCGCGGCATCGGCTCGGATCACGCGGAGCCCGTTGTGCGCATCGGTGAGCCGGAGCCCGGTGGTCAGGTTGGTGACCCACACGGCGGTCTTCAGGACGACCTGCTTGAGCCAGCCCGGGTTGGTGCGGTCGTCGAGGAAGCGCGAGCCGAAGACGATCGCGACGTCGTCGCGCTCGGCGAGGTCGAGCATCGCGCATCGCGTCCTCGATGCGGTGCTGGCCGTCGGCGTCGAACGTGACGATGTAGCCGGCGCCGGGCTGCGTCGCAGACGTAGTCGAATGCCGGTCTGCAGGGCGGCGCCCTGGCCGAGGTTGACCGGGTGCCGCAGCACGCGCGCGCCGGCCGCCGCGGCCGACGGCGGCGGAGCCGTCGGTGCTGCCGTCGTCGATGCACACGATGTGGTCGAAGTGCTCGCGGAGCTCTGCGACGACGTCGGCCGATGACGGATTCTTCGTTGTACAGCGGGATGACGATCCAGGTGTCGCGATGAGTCGGCGCCGCGCGGTCGACCTGGGCGGAGCTGTCCATCAGGCCCATTCTTGCAGAACAGGATAGGCTGGGCGCGCACATGCGACCGCCGATCCGGCGCGAGGAGTCCCCACTTGAGTCAACCACTCCGAGCGTTCGCGTCGCCGAGTCGGCCGACGTCTCGGCTGACGCGTCGATCGGCGACGGCAGTCTCGATCTGGCACCTCGCGCAGGTGCGCGAGGAGGCCGTGCTCGGCGCGAACTGCGTCGTCGGCCGCGGCGCCTACATCGGCACCGGCGTGCGACTGGGCGACAACTGCAAGGTGCAGAACTACGCGCTCGTCTACGAGCCCGCCGTGCTCGGCGACGGCGTGTTCATCGGCCCGGCCGTCGTGCTCACCAACGACACCTACCCGCGCGCGATCAACCCCGACGGCTCGCTCAAGAGCGCCCACGACTGGGAGCCGGTCGGCGTGACCATCCGCGAGGGCGCGTCGATCGGCGCGCGCGCGGTCGTGCGTCGCGCCGGTCACCATCGGCGCGTGGGCGACGGTCGCGGCCGGCGCCGTCGTCGTCAAGGACGTGCCCGACTTCGCGCTCGTGGCCGGCGTGCCCGCCCGGCGCATCGGCTGGGTCGGCAAGGCCGGGCATCCGCTCGATCGCAGACGGCGACGGACGTGGCAGTGCCCCGTGACCGCGGCGCATGCTACGCAGAGGCCGACGGAGCACTGAGAGAGGTAGAACGAATGACTGAGCTTCATCCCCCCGCCAAGCCGATCATCGGCGACGAAGAGCGCGAGGCCGTCGATCGCGTGCTGCGCTCGCGGCATGGTCGCGCAGGGCCCCGAGGTCGCCGCGTTCGAGCGCGAGTTCGCCGACGCACTTCGTCGCAGGGCCGCGCCAGTCGTCGCCGTGAACTCCGGCACGTCGGGCCTGCACCTCGGCCTGCTCGCCGCCGGCGTCGGCCCGGGCGACGAGGTCATCGTGCCGTCGTTCACCTTCGCGGCGACCGGCAACTCCGTCGCGCTCACCGGTGCGACCCCGGTGTTCGCCGACATCGAGCCCGAGCACGTTCACCTCGACCCGGCCGCGGTCGAGGCGGCGATCACCGAGCGCACCAAGGGCGATCATGCCCGTGCACCTCTACGGCCACCCGGCGCGCATGACCGAGCTCGCGCGCGATCGCCGAGCGAGCACGGCATCGCCCTCTACGAGGACGCCGCGCAGGCGCACGGCGCCGTCGCTGCGACGGCCGCCCGTCGGCACCTTCGGCGCGCTTCGCGATGTTCAGCCTCTACCCGACGAAGAACATGACCAGCGGCGAGGGCGGCATGGTCACCTGCGACCGCCGACGAGCTCGTCGCGCGCGCGTGCAAGCTGCTGCGCAACCAGGGCATGGAGACGCAGTACGAGAACGAGGTCGTCGGCTTCAACGCCCGCATGACCGACATCCACGCCGCGATCGGCCGGGTCCAGCTGACGAAGGTCGACGCCTGGACGGCGACGCGCCAGGCGAACGCCGCGTTCCTCGACGCGAACCTCGCGCGGCGTCGTCGTGCCGCCCGTCGCCGACGGCGCCGTGCACGTCTACCACCAGTACACGATCCGGGTCCCCGAGGACCGCGACGGCTTCGTCGCGCGCGCTCAAGGAGGAGCACGGCGTCGGCAGCGGCGTCTACTACCCGATCCCGAACCACCGCCTCCCGTCGCTCGACGCACTTCGCGCCCGGGCTCGACCTGCCCGAGACCGAGCAGCGCGGCGCGCCGAGGTCGTCTCGCTGCCCGTGCACCCGTCGCTGACGCGGAGCGACCTCGAGCGCATCGTCGAAGCGCGTCAACGCGCTCGCCGGGGCGGGCGCCTGATGGCCGAGCTGCGCGCCGGGCTGCTCGGCGTCGGCATGATGGGGCGCCACCACGCCCGCGTGCTCCGCGAGCTCGACGGGCGTCGACCTCGTCGCCATCGCCGACCCCGGCGGCGACCCGCACGGCGTCGCCGGCGCCCTCGACGTCCTGCCCGACGTCGACGCGCTGATCGCCGCCGGCATCGACATCGCGGTCGTCGCGGTGCCGACCCGCTTCCACGAGGACGCCGCGCTGAAGCTCGCCGAGGCGGGCGTGCACACGCTCGTCGAGAAGCCGATCGCCGCAGACGCGTCGAGGCCGGGCCGCGGATGGCCGAGGCGTTCGCCGGCGCGGGCCTCGTCGGCGCCGTCGGGCACGTCGAGCGGTTCAACCCGGCGCTCCAGGAGCTGCGTCGCCGGCATCGCGGCCGGCGACGTCGGCGAGGTCTACCAGATCGCCACGCGGCGCCAGGGCACCGTTCCCGGCCCGCATCGCCGATGTCGGCGTCGGCGAAGGACCTCGGCGTCGCACGACATCGACCTCACCGCGTGGGTCGCCCAGAGCGACTACGCGATCGTCTTCGCGCAGACCGCTGCACAAGAGCGGCCGCGAGTACGAGGACATGATCGCTCGCCACCGGGCGCCTGCAGAACGGCGTCATCGTCAACCACGTCGTCAACTGGCTGAGCCCGATGAAGGAGCGCGTCACGATCGTCACCGGCGAGCGCGGCGCCTTCGTCGCCGACACGGCGACCGGCGACCTCACGTTCTACGCGCAACGGCACCGTCGCCACTCGAGTGGGAGTCCGTCTCCGCGTTCCGCGGCGTGTCCGAGGGCGACGTCACCCGGTTCGCGTTCGCGAAGCGCGAGCCGCTGCGGGTCGAGCACGAGGCGTTCCGCGACGCGGTGCTCGGCGTGCGCAGCGATGTCGTGACGATGGAGCGAGGGCCTGCGCACCCTCGCGGTCGTCGAGGGCGTCGATCGAGTCCGCCGCGACCGGGCAACGTCGGTCGAGTTCTGAGTCCGATGCGCGTCACGATCGCCATCGCGCATCTTCGCGCCCGAGCCGGCCGCCGCCGTCGTTCCGGCTGGCGGCGCTCGGCGAGCGCGCTCGCCGCGCGCGGCCACGACGTGACGGTGCTGACGACGACGACGGGTCCGGCGACCCGGCGCCGGCGACCGGTGCACGATGCGGATCCGCGTCCGGCGTGCTCCGGTGCTCCGCGACGCGCGCGGCCAGGTGCGCGGCTACGTGCAGTACCTGACCTTCGACGTTCCCCTGTTCTTCCGGCTGCTGTTCGGGCGGCGCGCCGACGTCATCGTCACCGAGCCGCCGCCGACGACGGGGTTCGTCGTCCGCGTCGCCGCGGCGATCCGGCGAACGCCGTACGTGTACTACGCGGCCGACGTCTGGTCGGATGCCGCGGAGTCGACCGGTGCCCCCGCCTTCGTCGTCGGCGCCGTGCGCCGGCTCGAGCGTGCCGCGCTCGCCGGGGCCGCCCACGTGATCGCCGTCACCGACGGCGTCGCCGAGCGCGTGCGCCGGCTCGCGCGGCGCGACCGCGTCGCGGTCGTGCGCAACGGGGTCGACACCGGGTATCTTCACGCCCGACGGCCACGCGTCGACGGCCCGCCGACCGCGGTCTACGCGGGCACCACCTCGGAGTGGCAGGGTGCCGAGGTCTTCGTCCGCGCGATGCCGCGCGTGCGCGAGCAGCGTCCCCGACGCCCGGCTGGTCTTCATCGGCCAGGGCAGCGCGTGGGACGACCTGCGCGCGCTCGCCGCCTCGGTCGCGCCCGACGCCGTCGACTTCGTCGATCTCCTGCCGCCCGAAGAGGCGGCGGTGCGCCTGCGCTCGGCGCGCGTCGGCCTCGTCAGCCTCAAGCCGGGGCAGGGCTACGACTTCGCCGTCCCGACCAAGATCTTCGCCGCGGCCGCGTGCGGAACCCCCGTGCTGTTCGCGGGTGAGGGCGCCTCCGTCGCCGTCGTCCGTGAGGCCGCCATCGGCACTGCCGTCGACTACGACGACGCAGCAGGTCGCCGACGCGCTCGTCGCTGCGCTCTCGGCCCAGCCGACGCCCTCCGATCGCACGCGGATCGTCGGGCTGGGTGCGGCGCACACGCGTCGATCGCCGCGACCGGCGATCGTGCGGCCGAGGTCGTCGAGGGGGCGGCGAGGTGAGCAACTCGATCATGCGATTCGCGCATACGGCGGCGGCTCGCGCTCCCCGACCCGATCGCCGATCGGCTGCTTCCCGGGCCGCCGCCGCGCGGTCGCCGAGGCGGGACGACGCGCGTCGGCGACGGCGTCGCGCGGCTGTTCGTCGGCCCGGTCAACTCCGCCGGTCAGGGGTACGCGTGGGCGAGGGCCGCCGAGCGGCTGCCCGGCGTCGCCGCCGCCGACTTCATGTACCGGAACGCGGACGATGTCTTCGCGTTCCCGGCCGACCATGCGGTGCCCACGGCGTTCTTCGTCGCGAACCGCCCGTGGCAGCGCGCGCAACGGCGGGCCGTCGTCCGACGATTCACGCACGTCATCATCGAGTCCGGGTCGGCATCTCTTCGGCACCGATGGCGCGATCCTCGACCAGATCCGCTTCCTGCGCGACGAGGGCCTGCACGTGGCCCTGCTCTGGCACGGGAGCGACATCCGGCTTCCGAGCCGGCACGCGGCATCCGACCCGGATTCGCCGTTCATCGGCGGGCGGTATCCCGAGACCGCCGACTCGAGGAGGTCGCGGCGCGCAATCGCCGCTCATCGCGGACAGCGGCCTTCCGATCTTCGTCTCGACACCCGACCTGCTGCCGTACGTGCCCGAAGCGACCTGGTTGCCCGTGGTCGTCGACGTCGACCGCTGGTCGGGCGCGGCGACGGGCCCCCGCTCGAGCGGGACCGCCCCGTCGTCGTCCACGCACCGAGCAACGCCGGCCTCAAGGGAAGCGAGCTGATCGCCGACACCGTTCGCCGGCTCGACGCCGAGGGCCTCATCGAGTACCGGGAGGTGCGGGCGTGCCGGCTGACGCAATGCCCGAGGTCTACGGCGGGGCCGACATCGTGCTCGACCAGTTCCCGCTCGGCACCTACGGCGTCGCCGCATGCGAGGCCCTCGTCGCAGGCCGGCTCGTGGTGAGCCATGTGTCCGACGTTCACGCCGAACGGTGCGTGAACGCACCGGCCTGGACCTGCCGATCGTCGAAGCCCGCGCCGATCGACTCGAATCGGTGCTTCGCGATGCGTGGCCGAGTCGCGAGCATGCTCGCGAGGTCGCAGCCGCCGGTCCGGCGTTCGTGCGAAGATCCACGACGGGCGACGCTCGGCCGAGGCGCTGCGGCGCATTCCTCGGCGCCCCGGTTGAGGTTTCGGTCAGCTCGGGCATGGGAGACTAGCAGGATGTCCAATCGTCATCGGGACAGGACGCCGCGCGCATGAAGCTCGTGTGGAACACCTTTCGCGACCTTCTGCACTGGCTGCCGGGGGACGCGAAGTCGTATCTCTGGCGATACATCCTCGTCTCGTGCCTGCTGACCATCCTCGACATCACCGCGATCATGCTGCTCGCGCTCTGCCTGGCGCCGATGATGCTCGGGGCGTCGATCAACTTCCCGGTGGTCGGCGGCTCGGGCCCGACGCGTACGTTGGATCGTCGGCGCCGTCGCCTTCCTCATCCTCGGAAGTCGGTGCTGGCGATCGTGCAGCAGTGGTTCGCGACCCGCAAGTTCGCCAGCTTCGAGCTCGAGATCGGCCGCCGCCTCTTCGACGCGTACATCAAGGCGCCGTGGACGCACCGCCTGGCGCGCAACACCGCAGCAGCTCGTCCGCATCGCCGACGTCGGCATCGCCAACGCGACGAGCGGGTTCCTCCTGCCGATCGTGCAGCTGCCCGCCCTCCTCGTGAGCTTCGTCACGATCCTCGCGATCATCATCGTCGCCCAGCCGCTCACCGCGCTCATCACCGTCGCCTACCTCGGCGCCATCATGGCGCTGATGTACTGGGTCGTCTCGGGCAAGTCGGTCAGGCCGGTCGCGTCTCGCGCGACTACTCGCTGAAGGTCGCCGCGCTGATGACCGAGATGGTGCAGGCGCTGAAGGAGATCACGCTGCGCAACAAGGCGTCCGAGGTCGCCGACGTCGTGAACTACAACCGCTCGTTCAGCACGCGGGCGCGCGCGAACATGAACTTCCTCGGCTCGCTGCCGCGTTCGTGCTGAATGCGGCGCTCGTCGGCGGCTTCATGCTCGTCGGCGGCGTCGGGTACTTCGCCGGCGGTCTGAGTCGGCGCTCGCCTCGGTCGCGCTCTTCGCGGTCGCCGGTTTCCGGCTGATCCCCTCGCTCACCGGGTTCCAGTCGATCGTCACCACCACGACGGCGAACGTGCCGCACGTGCAGGCGGTGATCTTCGACATCAAGGCATCGCAGATCCACGTCGACGCCGCGGAGAAGCTCGGACGGGATCCCATCGTGGGCTCGCCCAAGGTGCTGCGGTTCGACGACGTCGCGTTCGCCTACCCGGGCCACGAGGACGCGCCCGCCCTGCATGACATCGACCTCGAGATCCCCATCGGCAGCTCGCTCGCCTTCGTCGGCTCGTCGGGCGCCGGCAAGTCGACGATGATCGACGTGCTGCTCGGCCTCCTCGTGCCGCAGCAGGGCACGATCACGCTCGACGACAAGAACCTCGAAGACGTGCTGGCCGCCTGGCGCTCGCGCGTCGGCTACGTGCCGCAGGACGTCGCGCTCTTCGACGGCACGATCGCGCAGAATGTCGCGCTCGCCTGGGAGGACGACGAGATCGACTTCGACAAGGTGCGCACCGCGCTCGAACGGGCGCAGCTCTGGGATGTCATCGCGGTCCGCGAGGGCGGCCTGCGCGGACGCATCGGCGAGCGCGGCCTCGCGCTCTCGGGCGGCCAGCGCCAGCGCCTCGGCATCGCCCGCGCGCTCTACAGCGACCCGCTCGTGCTCGTGCTCGACGAGGCGACGAGCGCGCTCGACACGAAGACCGAATCGCTCGTGACCGCGGCGATCCGCGGGCTGAGGGGCGAGGTCACGATCGTCTCGGTCGCGCACCGCCTCTCGACGATCCGCGAGAGCGACCTGATCTGCTTCATGCAAGACGGCACGATCGCGGCCCGCGGCTGTTCGACGAGCTCGTCGCCACGGTTCCGAACTTCGCCGAGCAGGCCCAGCTCGCGGGGCTCGCGTGAGCCGGCCGTTCGTCGACGTGGTCATCGCCTGCCACGACGAGTCCCGCCCGATCGAGCGTGCCGTCGCCTCGGTGCTGCACGACGACGACGTGCGCGACCAGGTGCGCGTGACCGTCGTCGCGCACGGGCTCGGCGCCGACGTGTTCGAAGAGCGCCTGGCGGGCATCCCGGGCTCGTGGCGGGTGGTGTCGTTCACCGACGGCGTGCGGAGCGCGGCGGGTCCCTACAACCACGGCCTCGAGCTCGCCGAGGCCGAGTACTTCGCCGTGCTGGGCTCCGACGACTTCCTCGAGCCGGGCGCGATGAGCGCCTGGGTGCGGCACGTGCGAGCCGAGCGACCTGCGGCCGCGATCGCGCGAATCCGCCTACAGGGCGAGACGATCATGCCCAACCCGCTCGTGCGCATCGGTCGCATCCGCCGGGTCGACGCCGCGAAGGACCGGCTCTTCTATCGCACGGCGCCGCTCGGGCTGGTCGAGCTCGCCGAGATCCGGCGCCTCGGGCTGAAGATGACCGAGGGCATGCGCGTCGGCGAAGACTTCGAGTTCGGCATCCGACTCTGGTCGCTCGGGCGCCGGGTCGACTTCATGGGCAAGGCGCCCTGCTACGTGATCGGCGTCGACGCAGTCGAGCGCACCACGCATGCGCCCCTGCCGCTGCCCGAGAGCTTCGCTCCGATCACCGGGCTCCTCGACCGCGCACTCCCGGCCGAACTCCCGAAGGCGCATCGACGTGCCCTGGCGATCAAGCTCGCGCGCATCAGCGTCGTCGGCGCGGCCGTCACCCGCCGCACGCCGGGCGACTGGGGCGGCGACGACGAGGTCGAGTTCCTCGCGGGCGTGCTGCGCCGACTGCTCGCCCTCGCGCCCGGAGTGCTCACCGCGTTCAACCTGAAGGACCGCCGCGTGCTCGACGGGCTGCTCGCCGAGCCCACGGTCGCGCGTGTGACCGCCGACGTGCTCGTCTCGAACCGTGCCGGCCGGCGCGAGCGGTGGCTCACGAAGAACCCGCTGCGCAGCTTCGGCCGCGAGTCGACGCTTCGCCGATATGTGCTCTACTACCTCAAGCGTGAAAGGAAGGTCCGTCCGTCATGAGCAGTCGACCCACGATGCTGATCCTCTCGTACTCGCCGATCGCCCGTGACGCGCGCGTGCTCAAGCAGGTCGCGCACTTCACCCGCGACTACGCCGTGACGACATGCGGCTACGGCCCGGCGCCCGAGGGAGTCGTCGAGCACATCTCGATCCCCGACGACCAGCGCTACAACGACCTCGACGGCAAGCTGATCACGCTCAAGCACTACCGCAAGGCCTATTGGCGGCTGTCGGCGGTGAAGTGGTCGCGCGAGCACCTCAAGGGTCGCCGCTTCGACATCGCGATCGCGAACGACGTCGAGGCCGTTCCCGTCGCGGTGAAGCTCAAGCCGAAGCACGGCGTGCTGGCCGACCTGCACGAGTACAGCCCCCGACTGCACGACGATCACGCCCTGTGGCACGAGCGCATCACCCCGTGGTTCGAGTACGTCGTGCGCCGATACGTGACGAAGGCGTGGTCGTGGTCGACGGTGAGCCGCGGCATCGTCGACGAGTACGAGCGCAACTTCGGCTTCCATGCCGAGCTCGTCACGAACGCCGCCCCGTACCAAGACGCCGTCCCGAGCCCGGTCGACACCCCGATCAGGCTCGTGCACAGCGGCGCCTGCCTGCGCAACCGGCGACTGCACATCATGGCCGAGGCGGTCGACGCCGCCGCGAACGACGTGACGCTCGACTTCTACCTCACCGCGAACGACCCGCCCTACCTGGAGGAGCTCAAGGACTTCGCGGCGACGTCCGAGCGGGTGACGGTGCACGATCCCGTGCCGTACGCCGAGCTCGCCGAGACGCTCACCGCATACGACGTGGGCATCCACGTGCTGCCGCCCATCAACTTCAACAACAAGCTGCGCTGCCCAACAAGCTCTTCGACTACATCCAGGCGCGCCTCGGCGTCGTCATCGGCCCGTCGTCCGAGATGCAGTACTACGTCGACAACTACGGCATCGGCGAGGTCGCCGACGACTTCACCCTCGAGGCGTCGCAGGCCGCGATCGAGCGCCTGACGGTCGAGTCGGTGACGGCGTTCAAGGCGAACTCCCACGCGCATGCCGAAGAGCTCGGCGGCGACCGTCAGGTCGACGTCTGGGACCGGCTCGTGACGCGCGCAGATGCAGAGGAAGCGCCGGTGAGCGCTCCGCGCCTGCTGATCATCTCGTTCTCGACCATCGCGTCGGACGCGCGGGTGCTGAAGCAGGTGCGGCGCCTGGCCGGCGAATACGAACTGCACACCGTCGGCTACGGTCCCGCCCCCGAGGGGGTGGCCGGACACGTTCGAGTGCCCGATGAACTCGCGATCTGGCGGTACGACCGTGCCGCCGTCGTGATGCGCCGATTCTCGACGGCCTACTGGGACAATCGGGCGATCGCGTTCGCGGCTCAGGCGCCTCGAGGGCACCGAGTGGGATGTCGTGCTCGCCGACGACGTCGACACCGTCGGGCTCGCACTTCGCTGAAGCCGACGCACGGGCGTGCACGCCGATCTCCACGAGTACGCGCCGCGCCAGAAAGAGGACGTGTCGCAGTGGCGGCTGTTCGTCGCCCCGTTCATCCGCTGGATGTGCCGCGAGTTCGTGACGAAGGCGGCGTCGGTGACGACGGTGGGGCAGGGTATCGCCGACGAGTACGCGCGCGAATTCGGCATCACCGCCGGGAGTCGTCACGAATGCCGCCCCGTACGCCGACCTCAGTGCCACGCCGGTCTGCTCGCCGTTGCGGCTCGTGCACTCGGGCGCCGCGCTGCGCGACCGCAACATCACCGCGATCCTCGACGCGGTCGACGCGACTCGCTCCGACCTCGAGCTCGTCGCTCTACCTCACGCCGAATGATCCCGCGTTCCTCGACGAGGTCCGCGCCACGGGCGGCCGCCAGCGATCGCATCACGCTGCACGACCCCGTGCCTACGACGACCTGTCGGCACGCTCAACGCGCACGACGTCGGCATCCACATCCTGCCGCCGGTGAACTTCAACAACCGCGTGGGCGCTGCCGAACAAGTTCTTCGACTACGTGCAGGCCCGGCTCGGGGTGATCATCGGGCCCTCGCCCGAGATGGCGCGGGTGCTCGACCGAGCACGGGTTCGGTGCCGTCGCCGTGGGTTCACCGCCGCAGATCTCGCCGCAGTGCTCGACGGGCTCGCCCCCGAGACGGTCGCCGGCTGGAAGCAGGCATCGGATGCCTCGGCGCGGGCGCTCTCCGGCGAAGCCCAGGTCGAGGCGTGGGCTGAGGCGATCGGTCGCCTCGTCGGGAACGGTCGTGAGCCGGCTGCTGCTGTTCACGAACGACTACCCGTATCGCACGGGTGACGCGGCGTTCGTCGAGAAGGAGATCGACGCTCTCGCGGCGCGGTTCGACGACGTCGTGGTGTTCTGCCACGCGCGCGGCACCGACGTCGGCATGGTCGACCTGCCCCCTTCGGTGCGATTCGGCGGCAACCTGTTCGAGTCGCCCCCGAGGACAGCCCGCGTGCGGTGCTCGAGCCGCGCAGCCGCGTCGCTCGTCGCCGCCTCGTGGGGCGAACTGGTCTCGGGGAGGCTCCTCGGTCATCTCCGGCTGTTCCTGATGGGCGCCAGGGTTCGGCATCACGCAGGCGCACCGCGCGTGGTACGCGACGCCATCGCGGGCGACCCCGACACCGTCGCATATGCCTTCTGGGGAATGGGCGGGGGGCTCGGGCTGGCGTGGTTGCAGGGCGTCGCAGCACGCGCCGTGCGCCTGCACGGCTACGACCTCTACGAGCACCGCGCACAGGTCGGATACCTTCCGTTCCGCCGTTCCTCGTTCGCCCGCGCCGACCTCGTGCTGGCGATCTCCGACGACGGCAGGCGGTACCTCGCCGATACCTACCGGCGCTGTGCGCTCGATGGCAAGACCGTCGTCAGCCGCCTCGGCGTGTTCGGCCCCGAGCGCGGTCGATCGAGCGCCGCGGGGGAGCGAGCGACTCGTGGTGTCGTGTTCGGCCGTGAGCGAGATCAAGCGGGTCGGCCTGCTGCTCGAGGCGATGCGTCGGCTTCCGGGTTGGGACACGACTCGCCGGTGCGCTGGGTGCACTTCGGCGACGGCGCGCTCATGCCCGCGCTGCGCGAGGCTGCGGCCGAGCTGCCGGCCGGGCTCACGGTCGAGTTGCGCGGGCAGACGCCCAACGACGAGGTGCTCGAGTTCTATGCGGCGAACCGTGTCGACGTGTTCGTCAACGTGAGCTCGACCGAGGGCGTTCCGGTGAGCATCATGGAGGCGATCGCGCACGACATCCCGGTCGTCGCGACCGCGGTCGGCGGAACCCCCGAGTTCGTGCTCGCCGACGCTGGGCACCGGCGAGGTCGTCGAAGCCGATGCCGCGCCCGAGGCGATCGCACGGGTCATCCGTGCCGTGCTCGACGCGCCCGACGAGGCCTATTCGCCCCGTGCGCTCTGGGCGCGCGAATATGACGCACGCGTCACTGGCGCACGCGCCGCAGACCTCGTCCGCTCGCTGCTGCCGCGCTGAGCCGGCGATCAGCCCGCGCGGCGCAGGAGTTCGTCGATGACCCGTTCGGCCGCACGCCCGTCGCCATAGGGCGCGGCGTCGGTCGGCTGCGGCGCCGGGCGGCTGACGCGCGGCGGCGATCTCGTCGGCGGTGTTCGCGAGCACGTTCCAGCCGAGCTCGACCGTCTCGACCCACTCGGTCTCGGGTCGCACCGTCGTGCAGGGCACGCGCAGCAGGAACGCCTCCTTCTGCAGGCCGCCCGAGTCGGTGACGACGCCCGCGGCTCGCGAGCACCGCGGCGATGAGGTCGGGGTAGGCGAGCGGCGCGTGCGCGACGAGCGAGCCCTGGGTGAGCTCGATGCCGTGCGCGGCGGCCTTCGCGACGACACGCGGGTGGGCCAGCAGGATCACCGGGTGCTCGAGCGATGACAGCGCTGCGGCGATCTCGGCGAGCCGGGCGGGGTCGTCGGTGTTCTCGGCGCGGTGGATGGTCGCGACGTGGAAGCCGCCGGGTGCGAGGCCGAGCTCGTCGACGAGCGCCGACGGGGCGCCGGCGACGCTGTCGCGCACCTGGAAGAGCACGTCGGTCATGACGTCGCCGACCAGCACCGAGCGGTCGGCGAGGCCCTCGTTCGCCAGATGGCCCATGGCGACCTCGGTCGGCGCGAGGCACACGTCGGCGGCGTGGTCGGTGAGCACGCGGTTGTGCTCCTCGGGCATGCGCCGGTTGAACGAGCGCAGGCCGGCCTCGAGGTGGGCCAACGGGTAGTGCAGCTTGACGGCGCTGACGGCCGCGGCGAGCGTGGAGTTGGTGTCGCCGTAGACGAGCACCCAGTCGGGAGCGTGCTCGTCGAAGACCGCGTCGAGCGCGCCGAGCATCGAGCCGGTCTGCACGCCGTGGCTGCCCGAGCCGACGCCGAGGTGCACGTCGGGGGAGGGGATGCCGAGATCTTCGAAGAAGACGTCGGAGAGCATCGGGTCGTAGTGCTGCCCGGTGTGCACGATGACGTGCTCGATGCCCGCGGCTGCGGCCGCCTTGGCGATCGGTGCGAGTTTGACGAACTGGGGACGCGCGCCCACGACGCTGACTACCTTCACGTCGGGAGAGTCTAGGCGAGGGACGTCCGGTCCGCCGCTTCGGCGGGCGCGCGCTGATAGCGTCGAGGCGTGAAACTGCTCGTCGTCACGACCTGGCTGCCGACGCCCCAGGCACCCGAGTCGGGAATCTTCGTCGAGCGCGACATCGACCTCATCGCGCGCGATCACGACGTGCATGTCGTGCACCTGTCAGCGGCCCCCCGTGCCGAAGGGCGCCCTGGCGCGACATCCGACGGCCGTCGCTGGTCGCTCGAATCGCTGGCGATGACGCCCGCGAACCCGCTGAGCGTGGCCGCCGCGGCCCGCGAACTGCGCGGCATGCTGCCCGATCACGACCTCGTGCACAGCATGGCCGCCTCGGCACTGCTGCCGTTCCGCCGACTCGACGTGACACGCCCGTGGGTGCACACCGAGCACTGGTCGGGCCTGCTCGCGCCCGCAACGGTGCCGCTGCCCGCCCGCATCGGCGTGCCCGCGACGATGCGCCTGCTGAAGAAGCCCGATGTCGTGGTCGCGGTGGGTTCGCAGCTCGCCGAGAAGATCCGCGGGGTTCGACGCGGACCGGTCGTCGTCGTGCCGAATGCGGTGACCGTGCCCGAGTGCTCGTTCCCCGTCGCGACGACGGCGTGCTGCGGCTCGTCGGCGTCGGCGGGCTCGTGCCGCGCAAGGGCCCCGATGTCGCGGTCGGGGCGCTCGCCGAGCTCGTCGCCGCGAGGGCACGACGCCCGGCTCGTCTGGCTGGGCGACGGCGCGATGCGGGCCGAGGTCGAAGCGCTCGCGCAACGACTGGGCATCGCCGACCGCGTGTCGCTGCGCGGCCGGGTCGCCCCGGGCGAGGTGTCGGCCGCGCTCGCCGAGGCCGACGTCTTCGTGCTGCCGACGACTCGTGAGACCTTCGGCGTCGCGATCGCCGAGGCGCTCGCCAGTGGTCGTCCGGTCGTCGTCGGCTCGCGCGGCGAGCAGGCCGAGTTCGTGCACGAGCCCGACGGCGTGCTCGTCGACGAGCAGTCGCCCTCGGCGTATGCCGACGCGGTCGAGCGGGTGGTCGAGGCGAATGCCGGCCGCACCGCCGAGCAGGTGGCCCGATCGGTCACCGAGCGCTTCACCGAGCAGGGCCGACGCGACGCCTACGCAGCGGTCTACGCCGATGCCGAGAGGATCGCCGGTGCCCGCGCCTGAGGTCGACGTCGTCATCGCCGTGCACGATCCCCGGCGCGACATCGCGAGGTCGGTGGGCTCGGTGCTCACGTCATCGGGTGTCGCCCGGGTGTTCGTCGTCTGCCACAACACGCCCGTCGACGGAATCGCCGGGCGGCTCGGGGCCTTCGCCGACGATCCCCGAGTGCAGCTCGAGCAGTTCGACGACGGCGTCGGCAGCCCCGCGGGACCCTTCAACCGCGGACTCGAGCTGTCGACGGCCCGCTTCACCTCGATCGTCGGGTCCGACGACGAGCTGTCCGCCCACGCGGTCGATGCGTGGCTCGGCGCGGCCGAGCGCCACCGCAGCGATGTCGTCATCCCCGCCGCTCCGGTACGCGGGCGGCGCGGCGCGTGCCGACCCCGCCGACCCGACCCGCCCGTGCCGCCCGCCTCGACGGGGTCAGCGATCGGCTCGCCTACCGGACCGCGCCCCTCGGGCTCGTCGCCCGCGAGCGGTTCGGCACCATGCGGTTCACCCCCGGTCTCGCGACCGGCGAAGACCTCGCCTACTCGACCCGGCTCTGGTTCTCGGGCGCCCCGATCAGCCGGGTGCGCACCGGAGGCGAGTACCTCATCCACGACGACGCCGTGCGCATCACGTTCACGCCGCCGACCCGCTGGGCGACGAGCTCGCCGCGGTGCCGGCGCTCGCCGCCGACGAGTGGGTCGCCGCCCTGCCGCCCAGTGCACGAGCGGCGCTCGCCGCGAAGCTGTGGCGCATCTCGATCTTCGGCGCCGTGCATCACCGAGCCGGCGCGTGGCTGCCGGGCGATCGACGACGCGCTCGCCGAGGTCGTGCCGCGCCGTCGAGCGCTCTGGCTCCGTCGGCCGTCGATGTGCTGTCGCGCGCCGACCGCGCGTTGATCGCGGCCATCGCCGACCCCGGCGTCGGCGATGAGGTCGTCGATGCGCGGTCGGCGGCGCGGCGTCGGTTCGCGACGCCTGCGGCGCTGTTGCCGGCGAAGCTCGGCCGCATCGCCGCACGTGAGGCGCCGCTGCGGTTCTCGGCCGCGACGTGGCTGGCCGCACGCGGGTAGCGGCGCTCTGCCGGCGCACGGGTGCGCAGCCGGCCGCGGGTTAGACTCGAACCCATGCGTATCGCCGTCGTGGCCCTCGGAAAGATCGGCCTCCCCCTTGCTGTGCAGTTCGCCGATCAGGGCCATGAGGTCGTCGGCGTCGACGTGAACCAGGCCGTCGTCGACCTCGTCAACGCCGGCACCGAGCCGTTCCCCGGCGAGGCGCACCTGCAGGAGAAGCTCACCGAGCTCGTCCCCGCCGGCCGCCTGCGCGCGACCACCGACTACGCCGAGGCGATCCCCGAAGCCGACGCCGTCGTCATCGTCGTGCCGCTCTTCGTGAACGACACCACGTGGGAGCCCGACTTCGGCTGGATGGACGCCGCGACCCGCTCGCTCGCCGAGCACCTCACGCCCGGCACGCTCGTCTCGTACGAGACGACGCTTCCCGTGGGCACCACCCGCGGCCGCTGGAAGCCGCTCATCGAAGAGGTCTCGGGCCTCCGCGAGGGCACCGACTTCCACCTCGTGTTCTCGCCCGAGCGCGTGCTCACCGGCCGCGTGTTCGCCGACCTGCGCAAGTACCCGAAGCTCGTCGGCGGGCTCTCGCCCGAGGGCGCGGCCCGTGCGATCGAGTTCTACGAGTCGGTGCTCACCTTCGACGAGCGTCCCGACCTCGCCCGCCCCAACGGGGTCTGGGACATGGGCTCGGCAGAGGCATCCGAGATGGCGAAGCTCGCCGAGACGACCTACCGCGACGTCAACATCGGCCTCGCCAACCAGTTCGCCCTCTACGCCGACGAGGTCGGCATCGACGTCTACGCGGTCATCGAGGCGTGCAACTCGCAGCCGTTCAGCCACATCCACCGCCCGGGCATCGCGGTCGGCGGCCACTGCATCCCCGTGTACCCGCGGCTCTACCTCTCGACCGACAACGACGCCGAGATCGTGCGCACCGCGCGCCTGCTGAACGCGTCGATGCCCGGCCGGCTGGTGGCGCAGGCCGCCGGCGTGCTCGGCGACCTCACCGGCCTCACCGCCGTGGTGCTCGGCGCCGCCTACCGCGGCGGCGTCAAAGAGACGGCGTTCTCGGGCGTGTTCGCCACGGTCGAGGCGCTGCAGGCGCGCGGCGCGAAGGTCGCCGTGCACGATCCGCTGTACACCGACGCCGAGCTCGAGCGCTTCGGCTGGACCCCGTTCCACATCGGCGAGTCCGCCGACCTCGCGATCGTGCAGGCCGACCACGCCGACTACGCCGAGCTGTCGTGCGACGGATGTCCCGGGCATCCGCCTGCTCGTCGACGGCCGCAACGCCACCGCGGCCGACCGCTGGGTCGGCACTCCGAGGCTCGTCATCGGCGCGGGAGGCGTGCGATGACCGACCTCGTCATCGTCGGGTCGGGGTTCTTCGGGCTGACGATCGCCGAACGCGCCGCGACCGAGCTCGGCCTGCAAGGTGCAGGTCATCGACCGTCGCGACCACATCGGCGGCAATGCGTTCAGTGAAGACGACCCGACCACGGGCATCGAGGTGCACAAGTACGGCGCGCACCTGTTCCACACGTCGAACGAGCGCGTCTGGGAGTACGTCAACCGCTTCACCGCGTTCACGTCGTACCAGCACAAGGTCTACACGAACCACGACGGCGTCGTGTTCCCGCTGCCGGTCAACCTCGGCACGATCAACCAGTTCTTCGGTGCCGCCTACTCGCCCGCCGAGGCGCGCGACCTCATCGCCTCGCAGGCCGGAGAGTTCGACACGAAGTCGGCCGCCAACCTCGAAGAGAAGGCGATCTCGCTGATCGGCCGCCCGCTCTACGAGGCGTTCATCCGCGACTACACGGCGAAGCAGTGGCAGACCGACCCGACCGAGCTGCCCGCCGAGGTCATCAGCCGGCTTCCGGTTCGCTACAACTACGACAACCGCTACTTCAACGACACCTACGAGGGCCTGCCCGTCGACGGGTACACCGCGTGGATCGAGCGCATGGCCGACCACCCGAACATCGACGTCAAGCTCAGCACCGACTTCTTCGACGAGTCGCAGCCCATCAACAAGTCGGCGACCGTCGGCAACGTGCCGGTCGTCTACACGGGGCCGGTCGACCGGTACTTCGACTACTCCGCCGGCGAGCTCGGCTGGCGCACCCTCGACTTCGAGCGCGAGGTCGTCGAGGTCGGCGACTACCAGGGCACGTCGGTCATGAACTACGCCGACGCGTCGGTGCCCTACACGCGCATCCACGAGTTCCGGCACTTCCACCCCGAGCGCGAGTACCCCGCCGACAAGACCATCATCATGCGCGAGTTCTCGCGGTTCGCCGACCGCGGCGACGAGCCGTACTACCCGGTGAACACGCCGCACGACCGAGCCGCGCTGCTCGCCTATCGCGAGCTGCAGGAGGGCGAGACACGACGTGTACTTCGGCGGTCGCCTCGGCACCTACCAGTACCTCGACATGCACATG
>CAWILI010000005.1:0-483672 GCA_963836825.1 uncultured Actinomycetota bacterium | reverse complement strand
ACCCCGACGACGACGCGCTGCGCTGGGACGGAGACGACGACCCCACGCTCGCGCCCGGCTGGAAGACCGTCGGACAGCCGGTGCCGCTCGCGGGCAGCGCCCGATGAAGCGACGGATGCCGCGACCGGGGCGGTCGACGGTGAGGCCGAGGCCGCGACATCCGACAGCGAAGCCGACGGCCCCGCGCAGACCGGCTCGGTCGAACTCGTCGTGCTCGGGTGTGCTCGGCGGCATCTACCTGCTGTACACGATCGGCTGGTTCATCACCGCGCTGCGCACGACGGCACCCGGCCTCGGCGTCGTCGACGACGCGATGTACACCCTCGGGCTGTGGCTCGCGGTGCTCGCACCGGCGCTCTGGCTGGGGCTGTCGTTCTGGCTCTCCGGCAGCTCGGCGATCGCGGTTGCTGTGGCTCATCGGCGGCGCGCTCGTGCTCGTGCCCGTGCCGTTCGTGCTGGGGGTGACCGCATGAGCGCCGAGACCGCCGCGGTCGTGCCACCGGCCGCGCAACCACGCACCCCGCTCTGGCTCGACGTCGCGCTCGCGGTGCTGTTCGGCCTGTTCTTCGCGTATGACGTGTGGGAGGTCGTGGGATCGATCGTGCAGCTCACCGGCCTCGGGCTCGCGTTCTCGGCCTTCGGCTGGGTGCTGCTCGTCGCCGCCCTGGTCGCGCCGATCGCGTCGTTCGTCGTCGCGTTCTCGCTCGGGCGCCGGCGCGGCGTGGTCGCGAAGGCGGCGCTGTACCTCGCGGGCCTCGCCGTCTCGGCGGCGCTGTTCCTGACGCTGACCGTGCTGCTCGGCGTCGCCGGCGGCATCGTCGTCCCCTGACGTCACGAAGTCGGCCCCCGGCCGGGGTCTCCCGTAAAGTGGTGCCGGTATCGGCGCCGCCAAAGGCGGGGGCGCTCTCGTCGGCGCGTGAGGCGCGCATCATCCCGAAGGAACCGTTCGTGTCAAAGCCGGTCGTGCTGATCGCCGAAGAACTCTCGCCCGCCACCGTCGACGCCCTCGGGCCCGACTTCGAGATCCGCAACGTCGACGGCACCGACCGCCCAGCGCTGCTCGACGCGCTGTCCGACGCGAACGCGATCCTCGTGCGCTCGGCGACGAAGGTCGATGCCGAGGCGATCGCGGCGGCACCCGAAGCTGCAGGTCATCGCGCGTGCCGGCGTCGGCCTCGACAACGTCGACATCAAGGCCGCGACCACGGCCGGCGTCATGGTCGTGAACGCGCCGACCTCGAACATCATCTCGGCCGCCGAGCTCACCGTCGGGCACATCCTGAGCCTCGCCCGGCACATCCCGGCCGCGCACGCCGCGCTCGCGCAGGGCGAGTGGAAGCGGTCGCACTACA
Source organism: uncultured Actinomycetota bacterium (assembly GCA_963836825.1). GTDB lineage: Bacteria > Actinomycetota > Actinomycetes > Actinomycetales > Microbacteriaceae > Agromyces. The sequence continues at coordinate 482,320 of CAWILI010000005.1, read as the reverse complement.
CGGGCACCGAGCTCTACGAGAAGACCATCGGCATCATCGGCCTCGGCCGCATCGGCGCGCTCATCGCCGCGCGCCTGCAGGCGTTCGGCACCGAGATCATCGCCTACGACCCCTACATCACCGCGGCGCGGGCGCAGCAGCTCGGCGTGCAGACCGTGAGCCTCGACGAACTGCTCGAGCGCAGCGACTTCATCACGATCCACATGCCGAAGACCCCTGAGACCACGGGCATGATCAGCACCGAGCAGTTCGCGAAGATGAAGCCGACCGCGTTCATCGTCAACGTCGCCCGTGGCGGCCTCATCGACGAAGACGCCCTGCACGACGCGCTCGTCGCCGAAGCGCATCGGCGGCGCCGGCCTCGACGTGTTCGTCTCGGAGCCGCCGCGCGAGTCGCCGCTGCTCGCCCTGCCGAACGTCATCGTCACGCCGCACCTCGGTGCCTCCACCGACGAGGCGCAAGAGAAGGCGGGCGTCTCGGTCGCGAAGTCGGTGCGCCTCGCGCTCGCCGGCGAGCTCGTCCCCGACGCGGTCAACGTCGCCGGCGGCGTCATCGACCCCTACGTGCGTCCGGGCATCCCGCTCGTCGAGAAGCTCGGGCAGTTGTTCGCCGGGCTCGCGCACGGCCGGCTCACGAGCATCGACATCGAGGTGCGCGGCGAGCTCGTCGACTACGACGTGAGCGTGCTGAAGCTCGCCGCGCTCAAGGGCGTGTTCACGAACATCGTCAGCGAGACCGTGTCGTACGTGAACGCGCCGCTGCTCGCCGAGCAGCGCGGCATCGAGGTGCGCCTCATCACCTCGCCCGATTCGCCCGAGTACCGCAACGTCATCACGCTGACGGGTGCGCTCGCCGACGGCACGCCAGGTCTCGGTCGCGGGCACGCTCACCGGCCCGAAGCAGATCGAGAAGCTCGTCGGCGTCAACGGCTTCGAGATCGAGGTGCCGATCGCGACGACGCACATCATCATGGAGTACACCGACCGCCCGGGCATCGTCGCCGTCTACGGCCAGGAGTTCGGCGAGGCCGGCATCAACATCGCCGGCATGCAGATCGCGCGCCGCGAGGCCGGCGGCTCGGCGCTCAGCGTGCTGACCGTCGACTCGCCCGTGCCGACCGACGTGCTCGACCGCGTGCGCGAGGCGATCGACGCCGACCTCTTCGTCGAGGTCGACATCACCGAGTAGCGAGTCCATCGGTCGAGTCGGCGCGATGCCGTCGAGCGACGCTGCCGCTGCAGCGGTCTCGCGTACGAGGCATCCGTCGCTACTCGACCGGCGACTCGCGGGCGATGCGCTCGAGCAGGGCGACGAGGGCGTCCATCTCGGCGACGGCCGATCTCGTCGCCGGTGTCGTCGGCGCCGAGGTCGACCTCGGCGCGCAGGGCCGAGTGGTAATAGAGCCCGTCGCCGATGAGCGTGATCGCGAGGGCCAGCGACGGGTCGGCGACGTGCCGGCCGATCTCTTCGAGCCACCGCGATCGCACGGCACCGATCGCCTCGGCGGCCTGGCGGTCGCCGCCCTGGGCGAGCCGCACCGTGGCGACGAAGCTGTGGTCGAGCGCCGACTCCAGGTCGACCGACGAGCGGACGAAGTACGAGATCGCGCCCTCGGGAGCCGAGTGGATGAGGTCGACGTCCTCGTCGACCAGCCGATGCAGCCGCTCGATGAGTCCGGCGATGAGCGCGTGCCGTGAGCCGAAGTGGTACAGCAGGCCGCCCTTCGAGACGCCGGCGGCCTTCGCGCGTGGCGTCGAGCGTCGCGCGCGCGCTCGCCCTCGGCGATGATGATGCGCTCGAAGGCGTCGAGCACCGCCTCGCGGGCGGCTGGGGGGCGGCTCATGACCCCATTCTGGCCGGTGCCGGTCTCATGTCTGTTACTATACCAACCAGACGGTACAGTAACCGCGATGATGAACGAGTAGACGATGACCGACCTCACCACGACGCAGCACGCCGACCCAGCACGATCCCCGATCGCACCGGCACCCGCACCCGCGCCGCGCACGGGCACCTCGCCGAGCCTGGGTCGCCCTGGCGGTGCTCATGCTGCCGACCCTGCTCGTCTCGGTCGACAACACCGTGCTGAGCTTCGCGCTGCCCGCGATCTCGCGCGACCTCGCGCCGACGGCGGCGCAGCAGCTCTGGATCATCGACGCCTACCCGCTCGTGCTCGCCGGACTGCTCGTCGCGATGGGCAGTGCCGGCGACCGCTACGGCCGTCGCCGCATGCTGCTGATCGGATCGATCGGCTTCACCGTGCTCTCGGTCGCCGCGGCGTTCGCGCCGACCGCCGAGGCGCTGATCGCGGCCCGCGCCGCGCTCGGCTTCTTCGGCGCGATGCTGATGCCGTCGACGCTCTCGCTGCTGCGCACGGTCTTCGCCGACCGCGAGCAGCGACGACTCGCGATCGCGATCTGGGCGTCGGGCTTCGCGGCGGGCAGCCGCGCTCGGCCCGATCGTCGGCGGAGTCCTGCTCGAGCACTTCCACTGGGGCTCGGTGTTCCTCCTCGCCGTGCCCGTGCTGGTGCCGATGCTGATCCTCGTGCCGCTGCTCATCCCCGAGAGCCGCGACCCCGCACCCGGGCCGCATCGACCTCGTCGAGCACGCTGCTCTCGCTCGCGGCGATGGGGCCGGTCGTCTACGGCATCAAGTCGCTCGCGACCGAGGGCGTTCGGCCGCTGGCGGCGTCGTCATGATCGTGCTCGGCCTCGCCGCCGGCGCGTGGTTCGTGCGCCGCCAGCTGCGCAGCAGCTCGCCGATGCTCGACGTGCGGCTGTTCCGCCAGGGCTCGTTCGGCGGCGCGGTGCTCATCAACCTGTTCAGCGTCATCGCGCTCGTCGGCTTCCTCTTCTTCGTGTCGCAGCACCTGCAGCTGATCGCCGGGCTCACGCCCGTCGCCGCGGGCATGGCGCTGCTGCCCGGGCTCGTCGCGATGATCGTCGCGGGGCTCGTCGTCGTGCCGATCGCCCGGCGCGTGCGGCCGCGCGTGCTCGTGCCCGTCGCGCTCGACGCTCTCGGCCGCCGGCTACGCGCTCATCGCGCTCAACGCGACCGCCGATTCGATCGCGCCGGTCGTCATCGCGTTCGTGCTGCTCGGCGTCGGCATCGGCGCGGCCGAGACGGTCTCGAACGAGCTCATCCTCTCGAGCGCCCCGCCGGCGAAGGCGGGCGCCGCGTCAGCGGTCTCCGAGACCGCGTACGAGCTCGGCGCCGTGCTCGGCACGGCCGCGCTCGGGTCGATCCTCGCGGCGCACTATCGCGCCGCGATCGAACTGCCCGCCGCGCTGACCGCCGCCCAGGCCGAGACGGCGCGCGAGACGCTCGCGGGCGCCGTCACCGTGGCCGAGCAGCTGCCCGCATCGATCGCCGACCAGCTCGCGACATCCGCTGCGCTCGCCTTCGACGAGGGCGTCGTCGTGACCTCGCTGATCGGGGTCGCGCTCATGGTCGCCGCCGCGATCATCGGCGCGATCACCCTGCGCAACCCGAAGGCCGCGCGCGCGAGTCGCGCGGGGAGTGAGCGCGCCCGTCAGAGGGCGGTGGGGTCCTCGGGCGTCGACCGCTCGTTGCGGGTGACCTGGTCGCCCGTCGCCGGGTCGACGGTCGTGTGCGAGGTCGCCACCGTGCGACGGCGGCGTGCGAGCATGCACGATGCCGAAGATGACCACTACGACGCCGGCGCCCATGAGGATGTAGCCGACCAGCTGCAGGTTGATCCAGTCGACGGTGATGTTGAGCGCGAAGGTGAGGATCGCGCCGATGACGAAGAGCACGATTCCGAGGCCGATACTCATATACGTCCTGCTTTCTCTCGGCGGCCTCGCGGCCGCGTTTCGATGAGGCGGATGCCTCGTCCTGAGGCCGAGTGTATCGAGCAGCCGTGCCGCGGCGGGACAGTACGCTGGAGGGGTTGACATTCGGAGGAGCGTTCATGGGTGAAGCGGTCAGGCTCGCGGTGATTCCCGGTGACGGGATCGGTCCAGAGGTCGTCGACGAGGCACTCAGGGTGCTCGCCGCGGTCTCCGACGGCACCGATCTCACGTTCGAGCAGACTCGCTTCTCACTCGGTGCCCAGCGCTACCTCGACACCGGCGACGTGCTGACCGACGACGACCTCGACGCGATCAAGGGGCACGACGCCATCCTGCTCGGCGCCGTCGGCGGCGTGCCCGGCGACCCGCGCCTCGCGGGCGCCAACATCGAGCGCGGACTGCTGCTGAAGCTGCGCTTCGAGCTCGACCACTACGTCAACCTGCGGCCGTCGGTGCTGTATCCCGGCGTCGCGAGCCCGCTCGCGAATCCCGGCGAGGTCGACTTCGTCGTCGTACGCGAGGGAACCGAGGGGCCCTACGTCGGCAACGGCGGCGCGATCCGCGCGGGCACGCCCGCACGAAGTCGCCAACGAGGTCTCGGTCAACACCGGCTACGGGGTCGAGCGAGTCGTGCGATACGCGTTCGCCGCGGCATCCGCTCGCCCGCGCAAGCGGCTCACCCTCGTGCACAAGACCAACGTGCTCGTGTTCGCCGGCTCGCTCTGGAAGCGCACCGTCGACGCGGTCGGCGCCGAGTACCCCGATGTGACGGTCGATTACCTGCACGTCGACGCCGCGACGATCTTCCTCGTCACCGATCCTGCTAGATTCGACGTCATCGTCACAGACAACCTCTTCGGCGACATCCTCACCGACCTGGCCGGCGCGATCAGCGGCGGCATCGGCCTCGCAGCCTCGGGCAACATCAACCCCGACGGCCGATTCCCCAGCATGTTCGAGCCCGTACACGGCTCGGCTCCCGACATCGCCGGCAAGGGCATCGCCGACCCCACCGCCGCGATCCTCTCGATCGCGCTCCTGCTCGACCACCTCGGCCGGGCAGGCGCCGCGACGAAGGTCCGCGAGGCGGTCACCGCCGATGTCGCCGACCGCGGCGACGCGAAACGATCGACCTCCGAGGTCGGCGACGCGATCGTCGCCCGAATCGGCGCACTCGACTGATCCAGCGCACGAAGGAAGCACACCATGACGATCAACCTCCCGCTCCAGGCTCCGTCGGCCGCAGGCCTCATCTGGCAGGTCACCCGCAACGAGCAGGCGAAGACGCCCGCCGAACGCGACGCGATCCTCGCCGACCCGGGTTTCGGCAACCACTTCACCGACCACATGGTCGACGTCTGCTGGAGTGAGAAGGGCGGCTGGCACCGTCCGCGCGTCTCGCCCTACGGCCCGATCGCGCTCGACCCGTCGGCCGCCGTGCTGCACTACGCGCAGGAGATCTTCGAGGGCATGAAGGCCTACCGTCACGCCGACGGGTCGATCTGGACGTTCCGGCCCTACGAGAACGCCGCGCGCATGCAGCGCTCGGCGCGCGCGGCTCGCGCTGCCCGAGCTGCCGAGCGAGATCTTCATCGAGTCGCTCAAGCAGCTCATCGCGGTCGACGCCGACTGGGTGCCGAGCGCGCCCGAGACCAGCCTGTACCTGCGCCCGTTCATGTTCGCGAAAGAGGCGTTCCTCGGGGTGCGCCCCGCGAAGAAGGTCGCGTACTACGTGATCGCGAGCCCTGCCGGCGCCTACTTCCACGGCGGCGTGCAGCCGGTGTCGATCTGGCTGTCGACGAAGTACGCGCGAGCCGGCAAGGGCGGCACGGGCGCGGCGAAGACCGGCGGCAACTACGCGTCGAGCCTGCTGCCCCAGGCCGAGGCCGCCGAGCACGGCTGCCAGCAGGTGCTGTTCCTCGACGAGGGCACGTACCTCGAAGAGCTCGGCGGCATGAACGTCGTGCTGGTGTACAAGGACGGCACGCTCGTCACTCCCGAGTCCGACTCGATCCTCGAGGGAATCACGCGCGATTCGGTGCTGCAGCTCGCGAAGGACCGCGGCCACGTGGTCGAGAGCCGCAGGGTCACCCTCGACGAGTGGCGCGAGGGCGCGGCATCCGGCGACATCGTCGGCGCGTTCGCGTGCGGCACGGCCGCCGTGATCACGCCCATCGGGCGGCTGCTCGCCGAAGACTTCGAGATCGTGCACGACGGCGAGGCGGCGTCCGAGCTCGCGCTCTCGCTGCGCGAGGAGCTCACGGGCATCCAGTACGGCCGCGTCGAAGACCGCCACGGGTGGCTCACGCGCCTCGACGCGTGACCGGCGATTCCAGCGGGCCGGGCGATGGCCGACGTGTACGTGGCCACCGAGGGCCTCGAGCAGTTCGCGACCATCGCGCAGATCTGATCGACGACGAGCGCGGGGCTCTCGTTGCCGACGAAGTGCCCGCTCGACGTCTCGGTGAGATGGGGTGCGCCGAATGAGGCCGCGAGCTGCGAGGCGGCATCGAGCCAGTTCGGCCAATACTCCTCGGGATCACCGATGCCGAGGTAGTCGAACGGCCGGTCGGCACTGAGCACGACGACCGGGATGTCGGCCGGAAGGGGAGCAGCGACCTCGAGCGCGGCGATGCTCGCTGGATAGTCGGGAGCTTCGCGCTCGGGGTTCGACTGGCCCGGCGGCTGCGATGTCCTGCATCCACTTCTCCCAGACATCGGGCGGCAACGCGGTCTGCAGGTACTGGGACCCAGGGTCGACGAGAACGAGGCCGGACACGTCGTCGGGGTGGGCCCTGGCGTAGGCGGTGACGATCATCCCGCCCCACGAGTGCCCGACCAGCACGTACGGCCCCGGGATCTCCGCGCTCTCGAGCACGGCGTGGAGGTCGGCAGCGGCATCCTGCGCCGTCGTCGGCTGCGGCACCGTCGTCGACCGGCCCGCGGCGCCCTCCATCTGCTCGGTGCCCGGACGGTCGTACGCGCAGGCCGTGGTGAACCGCGCGGTCTCCGGGAAGACCGCCGCAGCGTCGGGCATCGCCGGATCGGACGCGTCGGTCGGGTCGCCGACGTAGCTCCAGTTGTCTGCGGCGACGCCGGCGCCGGAGATGAACACGACCGTCGGTCCACCTGTGCCGGCGCACTCGAGGTACATCTCGCGGCCATCGCCGATCTCTACGAGGCCGTGCGCGCTCACCGTCGCCGGGGATGAAGGCGCTCGACTCGGAGCCAGGGCTCGTCGATGGAGCAGCGGTCTGACCGTCCGAGGTGCGCGCTCGGAGCGGAGCAGGCGGCGAGGAGGAGCACGATGGCGTCGGCGCAAGCGCCGGCGCGGGCGAGGCGGCTCGCGGCGAGCACGCCACTCATGGAGCATCCCGACGCTCGTCGAGGCGGCGCGTGACGCCGCGCGATGCATCCGGATCGCGTCCACGCATTCCCCTCATGCCGACTCGTTCCAGCAGGCCTGCCCCGCCAACGGTACTCCGCGCCGTCGGCCGTGAACAGGGAGAGTGGATGGCGGTACCCGGCCTCGATCAGGGCTCCGGCCGACTGCCCCGTAGGCTGGTCGCATGAAGATCGCGCGGTTCAGTCACGGTGAGACCATCTCGTTCGGCATCGTCGACGAGGAGGAGGACGAGCTCGTCGTGCTGAAGGCCGACCCCATGTTCGCGGGCTTCGAGCCCACGGGCGAGCGGGTGCCGCTCGGCGAGGTGAAGCTGCTCGCTCCCGTGATCCCGCGCTCGAAGGTCGTCGCCGTGGGCAAGAACTACCACGAGCACGCCGCCGAGATGGGCGGCGAGGCCCCGGCCGAGCCGCTGCTGTTCCTGAAGCCGAACACGTCGGTGATCGGGCCCGACGACTCCATCGTGCTGCCGAAGCAGAGCGAGCGGGTCGAGCACGAAGGCGAGCTCGCCGTCGTCATCGGGCGCATCGCCAAGAACGTCAGCGAGGCCGACGCCGACCAGGTGATCTTCGGCTACACGATCGCCAACGACGTCACCGCCCGCGACCTGCAGCAGCGCGACGGGCAGTGGGCGCGGGCGAAGGGGTTCGACTCGTTCTGCCCGCTCGGCCCGGTGATCGACACCGAGGTCGACTTCGTCGACGGCACCATCGAGACGAGCGTCAACGGCGTGCGCAAGCAGGAGGGCCGGCTCGCCGACCTCGTGCACTCCGTGCCGGCGATCGTCGCCTACGCCTCGAGCGTGTTCACGCTGCTTCCCGGCGACGTGATCCTCACGGGCACCCCGGCCGGCGTCGGCCCCATCGTCGACGGCGACACGGTCGAGGTCACGGTCTCGGGGCTCGGCACCCTCTCCAACACGGTCCGCTCAGCCGGCTGACCCGCCACGCTGACCCGCCACCGCGGGTCGAGGTGACGCAGATCGACCTTCCGCCGTGCGTCGGAGGTCGATTCGCGTCATCTCGCGCGGCGTGCGCCGAGCCCGAGGGCGCCGGCGGCGAGAGCGACGTCCTCGTCGTCGTTCCAGAGGTGGAACGCGACGCGCGCGCGGCCGGCGCGCCCCGATGCGACGACGCCCGCGGCGGTGAGCGCCGCGAGGTCGCTGCCGTCGGCGTCGGGCCACGTCACGATCGCGCTGTCGGATGCCTCGAGCCCGAGCCCCTCGCGGAACGCGTTCGCGAGCCCGACATCGTGCCGACGGACGTCGTCCATGTCGAGCGACGCGGCGAATCCGAGCGCGGCCTCGGCCCCGGCCCAGGCGTGCCACGCGGGGGAGACCTCGAACCGGCGTGCGCCCTCGGCGAGGTGCAGCTCGGGGCCGTAGCACGACGCCCAGGGGTCGTCGCCCGAGTACCACCCGGCGGTGTGCGGCACGAACTCGTCGACGGCGCGGTCGCTCACGGCGGCGAACGCCGCACCACGCGGTGCGCCGAGCCACTTGTAGGCGTGGCAGACGGTGAGGTCGGCGTCGAGGTCGGTCGTCGGCATCCACCCCGTGGCCTGCGTGGTGTCGAGCAGGATGAGGGCGCCGGCGTCGCGGGCCGCTGCGGTGACGGATGCCGCGTCGGCGAGTTCGCCCGTCGCGGATTGCACGAGCGAGTACGAGACGAGCCAGGTCGACGGCGTGACCTCGTCGGCGAGGGCGTCGAGCGGCACGTGCCGCACGCGCAGGTCGCCGCGCGCGAGGAACGGGCCGACGACCGACGAGAAGTCGCCGTCGACGCAGAGCACCTCGGCGCCGGCGGGCGCTGAGGCGGCGGCGAGGCCCGCGAACACCGACACCTGCGAGCCGGTCGCGATGCGGTCGGCGCGCGGTGCCGAGCAGCGTCGCGGCGTGACCGCGAGCGCGCTCGAGTGCAGCCGAGTAGTCGGCGGCCGTCGCCTCGCCGAGCGACCAGCGCTCGAGGTCGCGGCGCACGGCGTCGCGGGTGACGTCGGCGGGCAGGCCGAGCGTGCATGCCGCGAGATAGCCGCGACCGGCGGCGAAACGATCGCGTGAGGGGTGCATGCCGACCAGTCTTCGCGCCTTCGATTCATTCGACAACCGCCAGTGTTCGATCACACGCATTCGAGTGAGTTATGATTCGATCATGTCGATCGCCTCGACCGAAGCGCTTGCCGCATCGCTCGACCTGCAGACCGTGCGCGTCGTGCGCCAGATCGCCGAGCACGGCTCGCTCACGGCTGCCGCCGACGCGCTCGGCTACAGCCAGCCCGCCGTGAGCCAGCAGCTGCGGCGCTTCGAGGAGCGCACGGGCATCGCGCTCGTCGAGCGCGTGGGCCGGGGCATCCGTCTCACCGAATCGGGCCGCGTGCTCGCGCGGCACGCCAACGCCGTCGCGACCGCGCTCGAGGCGGCGGCCGGTGAGCTCGACGAGATCCGGGGCCTTCGCGCCGGACGCGTGCGGCTCGTCGCGTTCCCGTCGGCGTCGGCGACCCTCGTGCCGCGCCTCATCGCCGCCCTCACCGCATCGCATCCGGGCATCGACCTCACCTACGTCGAGGCCGAGCCGCCCGAGGCGGTCGCGGCCGTGCGGTCCGATCGTGCCGACCTCGCGCTCACGTTCAGCTACCCGGGCGACCGCGACGATCCCCATCGCGCGAGCGCCCGCGGCCTCGAGGTGCGGCCCTTCGGAGATGAGCCGATGCAGCTCGTGCTTCCGGCGGGGCATCCCGCCGCCGCCGATGACGTCGTCGACCTCGAGCGCCTGAGCGGCCAACCCTGGATCGCCGGATGCCCGCGCTGCCGCGGCCACCTGCTCGAACTGGCCGGCACCGCGGGCTTCGTGCCGCGCATCGCGTTCGAGACCGACAACTTCGTCGCCGTCGAGGGCATGGTCGCGCAGGGCCTCGGGGTGGCGCTGCTGCCGGCACTCGCCCTCGGGGCGTCGCCGCGCCACCCCGGAGTCGTCGTGCGCCCGACAGCTCGCGCCGATGTGCGGTCGCTGCATCTCGTCACCGCGAAGGGCGCCGAACGGGCGCCCGCGGTGGGTGTCGCGATCGCCGCGCTCGAGGGCCTCGCCGGTCGATAGCATTGGGGGGATGTCTGACACAGCCCATCCCTTCACCCAGGCCACCGGTGGCGACATCCGTGTGCGCTTCTGCCCCTCACCCACCGGCACGCCGCACGTCGGCCTGGTGCGCACCGCCCTCTTCAACTGGGCCTACGCGCGCCACACCGGCGGCACGTTCGTGTTCCGCATCGAAGACACCGACGCCGCGCGCGACAGCGAAGAGAGCTACGAGCAGATCCTCGACGCGCTCACCTGGCTCGGCCTGAACTGGGACGAGGGCGTCGGCCTGGGCGGCCCTCACGGCCCCTACCGGCAGTCGCAGCGCGGCGAGATCTACGCCGACGTCATCGAGCAGCTGAAGGCCGCCGGGCACCTCTACGAGAGCTACTCGACCGCCGAAGAGATCGACGCCCGCAACGAGGCCGCCGGCCGTGCCAAGCAGCTCGGCTACGACAACTTCGACCGCGACCTCACCGACGAGCAGCGGGCGGCGTTCCGCGCCGAGGGGCGCCAGCCCGCGCTGCGCCTGCGCGTGCCCGAGGCCGACCTCGGCTTCGACGACCTCGTGCGCGGCCGCATCGACTTCCCCGATCGGATCGACGATCGACTTCGTGGTCGTGCGCCCGAACGGCGCACCCCTCTATACCTTCGTGAACCCCGTCGACGACGCGCTCATGGGCATCACGCACGTGCTGCGCGGCGAAGACCTGCTCTCGTCGACCCCGCGGCAGATCGCGCTGTACCACGCGCTCATCGACATCGGCGTGACGAGCTTCGTGCCGCGCTTCGGCCACCTGCCCTATGTCATGGGCGAGGGCAACAAGAAGCTCTCGAAGCGCGACCCCGAGTCGAACCTGTTCCACCACCGCGACCGCGGGTTCATCCCCGAGGGCCTCGTCAACTACCTCGCGCTGCTCGGCTGGGGCTTCTCGGCCGACCGCGACGTGTTCAGCCGCGACGAGCTGGTCGAGGCGTTCGACGTCGTGAACGTCAACCCGAACCCGGCGCGCTTCGACCTGAAGAAGGCCGAGGCCATCAACGGCGACCACATCCGTCAGCTCGACGTCGGCGAGTTCGCCGCGCGCACCGTGCCCTACCTGCAGGCGTCCGGCGCGGTGTCGACGCCGATCACTCCCGGCGAGCAGGCGATCCTCGTCGAGGCCGCGCCCCTCGTGCAGGAGCGCATCGGCCTGCTCGGCGAGGCGCCCGGCATGATGGGATTCCTCTTCACCGACTCCGCGGGGCTCGAGTTCGAAGAGGCCGCGGTCGGCGCGCTTCCGGCCGACGCCGGTGCCGTGCTCGGCGCGGCCCGCGAGGCGCTCGACCGGCTCCCCGCCGACTCGTGGTCCCACACCGAGATCGAAGAGGCCCTGCGCGGCGCCCTCATCGACGGCCTCGGGCTCAAGCCGCGCGTGGCCTTCGGCCCCGTGCGCACCGCGGTCTCGGGCCGGCGCGTGTCGCCGCCGCTCTTCGAGTCGATGCAGATCCTCGGCAAGGTCGACTCCCTCGCACGCATCGATCGGCTGGCCGAGCTCGTCGGCTGAACGCGCCGTCGGTCGAGGTGCGCGAAGCGCGTATCGAGACCACCCGCGCCCCGGCCAGCGAGCCTCGCTCAGTTTGGCCGGGGCGGCGCGGTAGGCTACAGTTGACTCTCGGCCCGGGACATCCGTTTCAGGCCATTGGGGTATGGTGTAATTGGCAACACGGCGGTTTCTGGTACCGTTGTTCTTGGTTCGAGTCCAGGTACCCCAGCAAGTTCTGCAGTGATCGAAGCCCGGTTTCGCCGGGCTTTTTTCATGCCCTGAGCGTGCAGCCGCTCGCAGCGGCCGACCGCTCCGAGTTGCATCCGACGCCCCGGTTTGTCACGCTGATGGGCGTGCCGTCACCCTTACGTTCCGCGCTGTCGGATGTCTCATGGAAACGGCTCGTCGTGATCGCGATCGGTGCCGTCGTACTGTTCGTCGTCGTCGTGCTCGTCGCGCGCGGCCTGCGCACGCTGCCGGCGGTGCAGGAGTTCATCGCGGAGTACCCCGGCCACAGCGACCTGCCCGAGGGTGCGCCGGTCGGAATCCCCGCCTGGCTCGCGTGGCAGCACTTCTTCAACGCGTTCCTGCTGGTGATGATCGTGCGCACCGGACTCATCGTGCGTTCGAAGACCCGCCCGCCCGCGTTCTGGACGCGCGACAACACCCGCTGGCCGCGCACCGACGGCGCCCCGCGCCGGCTCGGCATCTCGGTGTGGCTGCACCTCGTCGTCGACGCGTTCTGGGTGCTCAACGGCGTGCGTCTACGTCGTGCTGCTGTTCGCGACCGGGCAATGGGTGCGCATCGTGCCGACCGACTGGTCGGTGGTGCCCAACTCGATCTCGGTCGTGCTGCAGTACGCGTCGCTCGAGTGGCCCGTCGAGAACTCGTGGGTCTCGTACAACGACGCCCAGGTGCTGTCGTACTTCGCGGTCGTGTTCATCGCCTCGCCGCTCGCGATCATCACCGGACTGCGGCTCTCGCCGGGCTGGCCGATGCGCGGCGCCCTCTCGAAGGCGCCGCCCGAGCGGTTCGCGCGCGCCCTGCACTACCCGGTGATGCTGTTCTTCCTGCTGTTCACCTTCGTGCACGTCGTGCTCGTGCTCACGACGAGTGCGCTGCGCAACCTCAACCACATGTACGCCGCGCGCGAAGGCGACGACTGGGTCGGGTTCGTGATCTTCGCGGTGTCGATCGTGGCGATGATCGGCGGCTGGGTGCTCGCACGGCCGCTGCTGCTGGTGCCGGTCGCCGAGCGGTTCGGTACGGTGCGACGGATGCCCCAGCCGCAGCGACCTCCGGCGCAGACGCCGCCGGCCGCGCAGCGCTGAGGCGCCGCCCGCCGGCAGATCGGCGACGACTCACGTCGATCGCTGCTGGACAGGGAGCCGCTTGCTGAGGTTCGATTGAAGCGGACAGAACGTACACTCACCGCGGGGGACCCTGCCCATGGTCGAACGAAACAAGCGCAACCGGGATTTCGCCGAGACGAGAACCCCGGTCGGTGTCATCGGAGGGCTCGTCGGGCTCGTCGCTGCGAGCACCGCGGTCGCCGCCCTCGTCGTGGCCGCCGCGACGCCGGCGATCGCGATGGTCGGGCTCGCGGCATCCGGAACGATCGGAATGTTCGACAACCTGCCCGGCTACCTCGAGATCGACGAACTGTCCGAGAAGAGCAACATCTACGCGACCGGCAAAGACGGAAAGCCGGTGCTGCTCGCCTCGTTCTACGACCAGAACCGTGTCGAGGTCGCGTGGAGCCAGATCGACCAAGACGTGAAAGACGCGACGATCGCGAGCGAGGACCCGCGGTTCTACGACCATGGCGGCGTCGACATCCAGGGCACCCTGCGCGCAGCGGTCACGACGGCGAGCGGGCGTGAGACGCAGGGCGGCTCGTCGCTCGCGCAGCAGTACGTCAAGAACGTGCGCGTGCAGGAATGCGAGCTGAACCTCGACGAGGCCGTGCAAGACGACTGCTACGACGCGGTGACCGAGACGACCATCGATCGCAAGATCAAAGAGATGCGGCTCGCGATCGGCATCGAGAAGCGCTACAGCAAAGACGAGATCCTGCTCGGCTACCTCAACATCGCGGGCTTCGGCGGCACCGTCTACGGCATCGAGGCCGCCGCGAACTACTACTTCAGCGCGTCGGCGTCGAACCTCACGCTCGCGCAGGCGGCGTCGCTCGTGGCGATCGTGAACAACCCGGTGAAGTTCCAGCTCGACAAGCCGAACAGCGAGACCAACGGCGCGGCGAACGGGTACGCGCAGAACCTCGGCCGGCGCAACTACATCCTCGGCCGCATGCTCGCCCTCGGCAAGGTCACTCGCGCGCAGTACGACGAGGCGGTCGCCACGCCGGTCGAGCCGAAGATCACCGAGCCGAGCACCGGGTGTCACACCGCCGGCGCGAGCGCGTACTTCTGCGACTACGTGAAGAACATCCTGCAGACCGACCCGATCTTCGGTGAAGACGCCGAGACGCGCATGCTGAACTTCCGCCGCGGCGGCTACGACGTCTACACGTCGCTCGACATGGACCTGCAGGCCGCCGCCGACAGGGCGATCGCGCGAGAACGTGCCGATGACCTACCCCGGCTGGGACGTCGGGGGAGTGATCTCGAGCGTGCAGGTCGGCACCGGGCGGGTGCTCGCGATGGTGCAGAACAAGGTCTACAGCCAAGACCCGCTGGTGCTGCAGAAGGGTCCGCAGTACACGAGCATCAACTACAACACCGACTACGCGCAGGGCGGGTCGAGCGGATTCCAGCCGGGATCGACGTACAAGGTGTTCACGCTCGCGCAATGGCTGAACGAAGGCCACTCGCTCAACGAGCGCGTCGACTCGGCGGTGAAGTCGAACTGGGGCACCTTCCGCGACAGCTGCCTGGGCGACTGGAACACCAACGCCGAGGGCTGGAACCCCAGGAACGATGCGAACGAGTCCGGTGGCAACTACTCGGCGCTGGAAGTCGACGATCGGGTCGATCAACACCGGATTCGTCGGCATGGCGAAGGAGCTCGACCTCTGCGGCATCCGAAAGACCGCGGAAGCGTTCGGGATGCACCGTGCGAACGGCAACCCGCTCGAGCAGAGCCCGTCGACCGTGATCGGCACGAACGAGATCGCGCCGCTGAGCCTCGCGGTCGCGTTCGCCGGCATCGCCAACAACGGCGTCACGTGCAGCCCGATCGCGATCGATCGCATCGTCGGCCGCGACGGCAAAGAGGTCGCACCGCCGAAGTCGATCTGCACGCAGTCCGTCTCGCCCGAGGTCGCCGCCGGCATGCACTACGCGTTGCGCCGGGTCATGACGAGCGGCACCGCCCAGCAGTCGAACCAGAACACCGTGCCGCAGGTGCCGCTCATCGGAAAGACCGGAACCACCGACGGCGCGAAGGACACCTGGATGGCCGGCGCGAGCACGAAGGTCGCGACGGTGGCCGCGGTCGTCAGCGTCACCGGAGACCGGAACCAGCGCGGAACGTCCTTCGACAGCGGCCAGGCGGCGACCGCCCGGCACCGCATGTGGCCGATGGTGATGTCGGTGGCGGCGGCGAAGTACGGCGGCGACGAGTTCACCGAGGCGGCGCCGGGGCCGGTCGAGTCGTTCGACGACGAGTCCGACGGCGGAGACGGCGGCGACGAGCCCGGGAACAGCGGCGGCGACGGGCCCGGCAATGGCCCGGGCAACGGGCCCGGCGGTGGCAACGGGGGCCCCGGAAACGGCGACGACGACGACTGACCGGTGACGCACGCAAATGGGGCGGTCGAGAACCACACGGGGCCGCGCAACCACGGAAGCGGTCAGAAGTCGATGGTGTCACCCGGCTCGAGCGGCACGAACTCGCCGCCGCCCTGCTCTGTCGCCCAGGCGAGTCGCGTGTTCGACAGGGTCTTGCCCGCGCGTGAGAGCAGCATCTCGTGCGTGGGGAAGGCCCGGCGGGGCGCGATGGCCTCGATGTAGTCCATGGCCTCGCTGATCTTCATCCACGGTGCGGCCGCCGGCGCCGCGAGCACCTCGACGGCGACGCCCTCGGGCACCGTGAACGAGTCGCCCGCGTAGTACAGCGCATCGTTCACGAGCACGCCCACGTTGTCGATGACGGGGATCGAAGGGTGGATGATCGCGTGCCGTCCTCCGAAGAAGCGCAACCGGAACGGCCCGGCCTCGACCTCGTCACCGGCGTCGACCACCTCGATGTCGAAGTCGGCTGCGGCGGCCGCGACGCCCGCCGGACCGAAGAGCCGAACCTCGGTGTTCGCCTCGACGATGCGTCGCAGCTGGTCGGGCGTCCAGTGGTCGTCGTGCTGGTGGGTGATCACGACGGCCACGGCGCCCGCTGCCTCGGTGATCGGCGTCGTGAACTTGCCCGGGTCGATGAAGAGCTTGGTCGCCGGAGTGCTCGATGACGAGTGCGGAATGTTCGAGTTTCGTCAGGCGCATGCTTCGAGCCAACACCCGCCGCGCGACGCGGCGCAACCCGTTGCGCGGCTGGGCCCGGCGTGCCTGCCAGAATCGCAGCATGTCCCAGTCGCCGAAGCGCCTCGTCGTCGCCGTGAACCCCGCGGCGTCGTTCGGGCGCAATCGGTGGGTCGGCGCGGCCGTCGTCGAGCGGCTGCTGGCCGAGGGCTACGAGGTGTCGATGCTGCGTGAGGCGAACTTCGAACTCCTGCGGCGCGAGGCCGAGTCGGCGGTGGCGCAGGGCACCGACGGCCTCGTGGTGGTCGGCGGCGACGGCATGGCGTCGCTCGCCGTCAACCTCGTCGCGCAGACCGACATCCCGTTCGGCATCGTCGCGGCCGGCACCGGCAACGACCTCGCGCGGGGCCTCGGCCTGCCGCACGACGACCCGACAGCGGCCCTCGACGCGCTGGTCGATCGGCTCCGTCGAGCCGCCCCGCCGCATCGACGCCGGCCTGATCCGCCACGGAGTCGGATCGACGTGGTTCGCCTGCGTGGTCTCGGCGGGCTTCGACGCGGTCGTCAACGAGCGCGCGAATCGGATGTCCCGTCCGCGCGGGCCGAGTCGGTACACCATCGCGATGCTCCGCGAGCTCGCGACATTCCGTCCGCGACGCTACACGCTGACGATCGACGGCACCCGGCGCGAGCAGCGCGCCATGCTCATCTCGGTCGCCAACAATTCGTCTCTCGGCGGCGGCATGCGCATCGTGCCGCACGCCGATCTCGCCGACGGCGTGCTCGACGTGCTCATCGTGCATCCGCTCTCACGCGCGAGGCTCATCGCCGTGTTCCCGAAGGTGTTCGCCGGCACCCACGTCGACCACCCCGCGGTCGAGTTCCTGACCGGCAGGCACTTCGTCATCGAGGCCGACGATGCCGTCGCCTACGCCGACGGCGAGCGCATCGGCTCACTCCCGATCGAGATCGAGGTGGTTCCCGGCGCGCTCTCGGTGTTCGCCTGACCACCGGCCGATGACCCGGGCGCGTCGATTTGGCGGACGCCCCGAGCCTGTGTCATACTCTTCAAGTTGTCGATACGGCCCCATCGTTTAGCGGCCTAGGACACCGCCCTCTCACGGCGGCAGCGCGGGTTCAAATCCCGCTGGGGTCACTCATGTGATTGACGACGACACCTGAATGCCCTCGCTTCTGCGAGGGCATTCGGCGTTCCGGGGGTGACGCGCCTGCGACATCCGTCGGCTCGCCCTCATCGACTCGCTCACCGCACTCACGCCGGCGTCGGCTAGACTCGCCGATGCGAAGGGGAGTATCCCGCGAGGCGAACGCCTCGACCCACGATCGTCAATACGAGCGCCGCTGCAGGCGCTCCGGTCGCGGGGGCCGCCACGGCGGAGCTGGGAGAGACTTTCGGACCTCCGCCGTCCCCGAATCCCCGAAAGGCTCCCTGTGCTCGAACTTCCCGTCTGGTTCGAGGTCGGATCGCTCGTCGTTCTGACCCTGATCCTCATCGCCGACCTGCTGCTCGTGCATCAAGCGGCCGCACATCCCGTCGTTCAGTGAGTCGACCCTGTGGGTCGTCTTCTACGTGGCGCTCGCGCTCATCTTCGCCGCTGCTGATGCTCGTGTTCGCGGGAGGGGAGTTCGCGGGGCAGTTCGTGGTCGGATGGCTGACGGAGTACAGCCTCTCGATCGACAACCTCTTCGTGTTCGTCATCATCATGGCGCGGTTCTCGGTGCCGAAGAAGATGCAGCAGGAGGTGCTCATGGTGGGCATCCTGCTCGCGCTGATCTTCCGCGGCGTCTTCATCCTGCTCGGCGCGCAGCTCATCGAGAACTTCAGCTGGATCTTCTACATCTTCGGCGCCTGGCTCGTGTGGACGGCGATCCAGCAGGCGTTCCTGCACCGCGAGGAGAACGCCGAGGAGTCCGAGGGCCTGGTCGTGCGGATGCTCCGCAAGCGCGTGCGCATCTCCGACGACTACGACGGCATCAAGTTCAAGACCACGGTCGACGGCACGCGCATGTTCACGCCGATCCTCATCGTGTTCATCGCCATCGGCACCACCGACCTGCTGTTCGCGCTCGACTCGATCCCCGCGATCTTCGGCATCACGCAGAGCGCGTTCATCGTGTTCACCGCGAACGTGTTCGCGCTCATGGGCCTGCGCCAGCTGTACTTCCTGCTCGGCGGCCTGCTCGAGCGCCTCGAGTACCTCAAGTACGGCATCGCGTTCATCCTCGCGTTCATCGGCGTGAAGCTCGTGTTCCACGCCCTGCACGTCAACGAGCTGCCGTTCCTCAACGGCGGCGAGCCCATCGAGTGGGCGCCCGAGATCTCGACGTGGGCCTCGCTCGGCGTCATCGTCGCGGCGATGGCCGTCGCCACGGTCGCGAGCCTCATCAAGGCCAACATCGAGTCGAAGCGTCGCGGCGCGAAGCTGCATCGACGAGGTGCCGCACTTCACCGCCGAGGGCGACCGCGCCGAGGAGACCGACCGCGCCGAGCGGTAGGGCGTTCCACGGCGGTCCACGAGCCCGCGCAGGAATTGCTAGCGTGTATGGGCGACGCCGGCGGCGTTGCTCGCGCCGTCGACGATCGCCGACGCCCATCGACCCCCACAGAGGAGACCCGTGCCAGGTGATGTCGAGGGCATCGTCTCGCTGACCCGCGGGTCGGCGCTCATCGCCCATTCCGCCCGGTCCGACGTGGGCCGCGTGCGCGCGGTGAACGAGGACGCGTTCCTCGCCGAGGCGCCCGTGTACCTCGTCGCCGACGGCATGGGAGGGCACGCCAGGGGCGATGCCGCGAGCCAGGCCGTGGTCGACACCTTCCGTCGTCACCTCGAGCCGGGGGTTCCGCCCACGCCCGAACAGGTCCTCGACGCGATCCACACGTCGAACGACGCGGTGCGCGCGCTCAGCGACGAGGGCGAAGAGGGCACCGCGGTCGCCGGCACGACGCTCTCGGGCGTCGTGCTCGTCGACACCGGTGACGGGGCGGGCTTCCACTGGATGGTCTTCAACATCGGCGACTCGCGCGTCTACGCGTGGGACGGGCGCACGCTCGATCAGCTGAGCGTCGACCATTCGGCCGTGCAGGAGCTCGTCGACGCGGGGCTCATCAGCCCCGACGACGCCGAACGGCACCCCGACCGCAACGTGATCACGCGCGCGCTCGGCGCCGACGAGGTCGTCGATCCCGACATCTGGCTCATTCCGGCGGCCGGGCGGCAGATGTTCCTCGTGTGCTCCGACGGGCTCACGAAAGAGCTCGACGACGAGCGCATCTCGTCGGTCCTCGCGGGCGATGCCGTGCACGCCGCGGGCATGGCCGGTGAGCTCGTCGACGCGGCGCTCGAGCACGGCGGGCGCGACAACGTCAGCGTCGTCGTCGTCGAATCGACGATCGGGGCGGGCGACGACGATGATTCCGACGCGACTCGCGACCGTGGTCACGAGTCGGTCGAGACCACGAGGCCGCGAAGTGAAGGGGGCGCAGATGGCTGAGTACCTGTCCGATGGATCACGGCGACGGATCGCGGGAGTGCGGCCGGGCGCCGTGCTGGTCGTCGCGGGCGACGACGCGGCGACGACGGTCGGCGAGCTGTGGCCGACGCTGTCGGCCGATGCGACCACCGCGGTCATCGAGCGGCTCACCGCGCGGGGCCTCGGCAACACCCCCGACTTCGCGCTCGTCACCTGGACCCATCACGCAGCAGGCCGGCCTCGTGCGCGTGCTCGTTCGCGGCGACTTCGAGGTCACGGTGGGCGGCACCCGCATCTCGGGTGTCGGCGTCTCGACGTGGACCGAGCGCGTGCTCGACGTGCCGGCGGAGTTCGCGGTCGAGGCGCTCGGCGCCGAGGCCGGTGACGACTGGCTTCCGATCATCGACGGCATCGTGACCGCGGGGCGCGTGGCGGTGCCCGCGCGTGCGACGTCCTCGGTTGCGGTCGTGCCCGCCGTCGCCGCCGCTCCGCCCGCACCGGTGACGGGCCCCGCCGCGCCGCCGACCACGCCGCACGCGGTGCCGGCGCCGATCAGTCACCGCTGCCGCCGCGACACCGGTCGACGCGACGGCCGTGGTCGCGGCATCCGAGCAGACGATCGCCCCTCTGGGCGAAGAGACCGTCACCGACTTCATCGAGCCGATCCCCGCGCCGGCGATCGGCGGCCGGCCGTCGAGCCCCTCGGGCTCGTCGAGCGGTCAGGGCGATCAGGCCGACCCGGGCGACCACGACGGACTGACCATCGCGAGTGTCGACATCCGTCGCCTGCGCGCCGAGCGTGAAGCGGCGAAGGTCGCCGACGCGGCGCCCATGCCCGGCGACGACACCGATCACGCCGCCTCGCAGCCACCGCAGCCGCAGCCGCAACTGCGAATGCCCGACGGAGCGCTCGAGCCCATCGGGCACGAGCTCGTGCTCGGCCGCGCGCCGAGCGTCAGCAAGGTCTCGGGCGGTCGGCTGCCGCGACTCGTCACGATCGGCCACGGCGATCCCGACATCTCGCGCAGCCACGTGCGACTGGCGCTCGAGGGCGGCACGGTCGTGATCACCGACCTGCACTCGCGCAACGGCACGCTCGTCGTCGCGCCGGGCAAGCCTCCCGTGAAGCTGCGCGCAGGCGAGCCGACGCCCGTGCTCATCGGCACCGTCGTCGACCTCGGCGGCGGCTGCACCCTCCAGGTGGTCGGCAGGTGATGCGGCGCGCTCCGTCGACCCCGCCCGAGCTGACCGGCTACACGTCGATGGGCCTGCTCGGCTCGGGCGGGTTCGCCGACGTGTTCCTCTACGAGCAGAAGCTTCCCAGGCGCCAGGTCGCCGTGAAGGTGCTGCTCACCGAAGAGCTCGGCCGCGACACGCGGGCGCAGTTCGTCGCCGAGGCGAACCTCATGGCGCAGCTGTCGGCCCACCCGTTCATCGTCACGATCTTCCACGCCGACGTCTCGACCGACGGCCGCCCGTACTTCGTCATGGAGTACTGCTCGGGCCCGAGCCTCTCCGATCGCTACAAGCGCCAGCCGTTCACGATCGAAGACGCGCTCCGCACGGGCGTGCGGCTCGCCGGGGCGATCGCCACCGCCCACGCCGCCGGCATCCTGCACCGCGACATCAAGCCCGCGAACGTGCTGACGAACGCCTACGGGTGGCCGGCGCTCACCGACTTCGGCATCTCATCGAACCTCGACGGCGAGCTCCCGGTGCACACCGTCACCGCCCCCGAGGCCTCGGCGACCGGGTCGGGCCAGTCGGCGGTCGGCATGAGCGTGCCGTGGTCGCCGCCCGAGATGTTCGAGGACGACCCCAAGCCCGACACCCGCAGCGACGTGTTCTCGCTCGCCGCCACCGTGTACACGCTCGTCGCGGGTCGCACGCCGTTCGAGATCCCCGGCCGGCCGAACGGTTCGCTCGACCTCATGGGGCGCATCGAGCGCGGCGCGATCACGCCCATCGACCGCGCCGACGTGCCGCGCAGCCTGACGGCCGTGCTCGCCAAGGGCATGGCCAAGCGCCGCGACGACCGGTTCCCGAGCGCGATCGAGTTCGCCCGCGCGTTGCAGCGCATCGAGCTCGAGCTCGGATACGCGGCGACGAGCATCGAGGTGCCGAACCTCACCTCGTCGCCCGAGGCACCCGCCGACGACGATGCGGCCGACGCCACCCGCGCGCGCTCGGTGCGCACGGTCGAGGCGCAGGCCCCGCGCAGCGAGCCGATCGCCCCCGCGCCGGGCACGCCGGCGCACGACGACGACCGCACGCGTGCGCGCACCCCCCAGCAGATCGCGGCCCAGCCACCGTTGGCGGGCGACGTCGCACCTGCACCGCGCCGCGCCCGTCGATGACGGCACCGTGGTGCGCACGAGGGCCGGGTCCGCCGGCATCGGTGCGCCCCCCGCCGAGGCGCCCGACGCCACGATCGTGCGACCGCGACGCGCCGCATCGGCGCCGGCAACGCCCCCCGCGCTCAGCCCACCGCAGGCCGATGGCGCGCGCGAGGCAGGCGACGATCCGGCGCCGCGTCGTTCGAAGCTGGGCCTGATCGTCGGCGTCGCGGCCGCCCTGGTCGTCGCCGCGGTCGTCGGCGTGACGATCGCGCTGTCGGGAAGCGTGGCGCCTCCCGCCGCCGAGACGGGCCCGACCTCGCCCGGCGAAGACGCCGTGATCGCCGCGACCGTGCCGGCGCCGACCGTCGAGCCCGGCGTCACGAGCGCCGACGGGACATCCGTCGCCTTCGCCGTCTCGCACGACGATGCCGAAGACGGCGACCGCTACCGTTGGAAGCGCGCCGACGGCAGCGGACAGACCGAGGTGACCGAGGGGCCGACGATCACGGTCGCCGGGTCGGCCGCGGGGGCCGTGTGCATCGACGTGCAGGTGCAACGGGGAAGCAAGACGTCAGAGCCGGTGAGGGGATGCTCCGGATGAGGCCGCTGAAGGTCGAGTACTGCGGTGAGTGGTACACCGTCGAGTCGGGGGAGCCGTTCACGATCGGCCGCGAGTCCGACCTCACGATCGACGACAACCCGTACCTGCATCGCACCTTCCTGACGCTCTCGTCCGAGTACGGGCTGTGGTGGCTCGCGAACGTCGGGCAGTTGCTCTCGGCGACCGTGTCGGATGCCACCGGAAGCGTGCAGGCGTGGGTCGCCCCCGGCGCGAAGCTGCCGCTCGTGTTCCAGACCGTGCACGTCATGTTCAGCGCCGGTGCGACCACGTACGACTTCACCGTGCACGCCGAGGAGGACTTCTACAACACGTCGCTCACCGCGACGACCTCGGCCGGCAGCACGACGATGCTGCCCGTGGCCCTCACGACGAGTCAGCGGCAGCTCGTGGTCGCGCTCGCCGAGAACGTGCTCGCACAGCCGACCGCGGGCCGCGCACAGGTGCCGAGCTCGGCCGAGGCTGCGGCGCGACTCGGGTGGAGCATGACCACCTTCAACCGCAAGCTCGACAACGTGTGCGAGAAGCTCGACAAGCTCGGCGTCGAGGGGCTGCGCGGCGGGCGGGGCAAGCTCGCGACGAACCGCCGTGCTCGGCTGGTCGAGTACGCGGTCGCCACCCGGCTCGTGAGCGCCGATGATCTCGTGCTGCTCGACACCGCCGATGACTCGCCCGCGGTGAACGATGGGTGAACAGGTCGACGGGGAGGACTCCCCATTTCAGCCCGCCATCGGGACATGTTAGGTTGATGCCCGGCCCGCCAGTCTGAGCGGGCCCATCCGACGAACCCTACCGACGGACGCCCCGGGGAGACCACACGTGAGCCGATTCACCACCTGGCTTCGCGCGCGCAAATCGATCGCGTCGGGGACGGCCATCGCGGTGCTCGCGGGGGTGCCGCTGGGGTTCGCGGTGCTGCACCAGGGCTACCCGGTCACCGACCCCGAGCTGCACGCTCGCGAGGTCTGGGTGACGAACGCCGAAGACCTGCTCGCCGGCCGGCTGAACCGTCAGATCGAAGAGCTCGACGCGGCCGTCTCGACCGCCTCGAACGAGATCGACGTGTTCCAGAACGGCAGCGACGCGTTCATCTACGACCCGGGCGTCGGCTCGATCGAGCGCATCGACCCGTCGTTCACGACGCTCGTCGAGCGCATCGACGTGCCACCGGCGTCGCAGATCGCCTATGGCGGCGACGTGCTGGCCGTGCTCTCGCCCAAGGGCGAGCTGTGGACCGTCGCGGCGGGCGACCAGCTGTCGTTCGACTGGCGCGGCAGCGACCCGATCGCCGAACTCGGCGGCGAAGGGCACGTCGCGGTCAGCCCGAAGGGCACGGTGTTCGCCACTGCCGAGGGCGAATCGACCCTGCTGCGGTTCGAGCGCGGCGCCGACGAGCCGAGCGAGCACACCGTGCCCGAGCTCGGCGCCCACCAGCTGGCGGCGGTCGGCGAGCGGGCCGTCGTGTTCGACGAAGACGCGAACGCCCTGATCGTCGACGACCGCAGCGTCGAGCTTCCCGACGCCGGACTGCGGCTGCAGCAGTCGGGCGCCGAGCACGACGCGGCCTACGTCGCCACTGCCGCGGGCCTGCTCGAGGTGCCGCTCGGCGGCGGCGAGGTGCGCGAACTCGACAACGAGTCGCCCGGGTCCACGACGACGGCCACGGATGTCGCGGCGCCGGTGTGGCTCGACGGCTGCGTGCACGGGGCGTGGGCCGAGACCGGCCGCTACCTCTCCGCCTGCGGCGAGGGCGAGCCGACGCTGCTCGACATCGAGCAGCCCACCGGCGGTTCGCGTCTCGAGTTCCGCGTCAACCGCGACGTCATCGTGCTCAACAACCTCACCAACGGCAACGCCTGGCTCGTCGACTCCGACCTCAGGCTCGTCGACAACTGGGAAGAGGTCACCCCTCCCGAAGAGAGCGAAGAGGAGGAGGGCGAGGAGAAGAGCTCGCAGCAGACCTTCGAAGACACGCTCGCCGAGCGCACCGACCAGAACCGGCCGCCGCTCGCCCGCGACGACGAGTACGGCGTGCGCCCGGGCCGCACCACGATCCTCGAGGTGCTCGAGAACGACACCGACCCCGACGGCGACGTGCTGACGGTCGCCTCGACGACGGACGTGTCCGAGGCCTCGGGCAGGCTCGAGCTCATCGACGGCGGGCGTGCCCTGCAGTTCTCGCCCGCCGAGGGCGCGGCGGGCTCGGTGTCGTTCCGCTACTCGGTCGACGACGGCCGCGCGGGCGTGGCCGAGGCATCCGTCAACGTGCGCATCGTGCCCGAATCCGAGAACGCGGCACCCGTCTCGATCCGCTCCGGCGCCGTGAGCGTCGAACAGGGCCAGAAGATCTCGTACAACGTGCTCGCCGACTGGAACGACCCCGACGGCGACGACCTCTACCTCGTGAACGCCTCGCCGACGGGTGGCGACTCGGTGCGGTCGAGCCCCGACGGCTACCTCACGTTCGAGCACAAGTCGGCCGAGCTCGGGCTCAAAGAGGTCAAGTTCACGGTCAGCGACGGGCAGACGACGGCGGCCGGAACCCTCGTCGTCGAGGTGAAGCCGGCCGGTTCGCTGAACCCCATCGGCACCCCCGACTTCGCGCAGGTGTTCGTCGGCGAGACCGTGCTCATCGAGCCGCTCGCCAACGACCTGTCGCCGTCGGGTGCGGCGCTCGAACTGCTCGGCGTCGAAGGCGTCCCCGACGGGGCATCCGTCACGCCGAACCTCGAACGCGGCACGATCGCGTTCTCGAGCGGCGAGCCCGGCGAGGTCATCTTCCTGTACAACCTCGGCGCGGGCGCCACGGTGAGCGTGGGCCTGCTGCGCGTGCAGGTGACCGAGCCGCCCGAGGTCGCCCCTGCGCCGATCGCCGTCAAGGACACCGCGTACCTGCGACCGGGCGAGCCGCTCACGGTGCCCGTGCTCGCGAACGACGTGTCGCCCTCGGGCCGCGTGCTCGCGGTGCAGTCGATCGACGACACCGCGACCGAGGGACTGGTGTCGGTCGAGATCCTCACCAACACCGTGACCCGCGTGACCGCATCGGCCGCGCTCGACCGGCAGCTGCAGTTCGCCTACACCGTCTCCGACGGCGTGAACTCGTCGACCGCGACCGTCACGGTGGTGCCGGTGCCGCCGCTCGTGAAGCACCAGCCGCCGGTGGCGCTCAACGACGGCATCAACGTGCGGGCGGGCGACATCGTGACCGTGCCGGTGCTCGCCAACGACTACCACCCCGACGCCGCCGCCCTGCACGTGCTGCCCGACCTCGCCGACACCGACGCGCTCGCCGGGCCTCGCCTTCGTCGACGGCGACACCGTGCGGTACCAGGCTCCCGAACAGCCCGGGGTCTACACCGCCGTGTACACGATCGGCGACGACTTCGAGCAGACCGCGCGAGCGACCGTGAGCTTCACCGTCGTGGCCCGCGACGCCGGCGAGAACCGCGCGCCGCTGCCCACGCCGCTCACCTCGCGCACGTTCGCCGGGTCCGCGGTCAAGATCGACGTGCCGCTCGACGGCCTCGACCCCGACGGCGACTCGGTGATGCTCACGGGCATCACCGTCGCCCCGAACCTCGGCCGCGTCGTCGAGCGCACGAGCACCTCGTTCACGTACGAGGCGTTCTCGGGCTCGGCCGGCACCGACGAGTTCTCCTACGAGCTGCGCGACACGTTCGGCGCCACCGCGACCGGCACGATCCGCATCGGCGTGATCCCGCGCCCGGCCGTGCAGCTGCCCCCGACGGCGGTCGACGACACGATCGAGATGAAGCCCGGCCGCACCGCCTCGGTCGAGGTGCTGCTGAACGACTCCGACCCGAGCGGATTCCAGCTGCACGTCGCCGACCTGCCCGAGGTCGACGAGGGGATCGAGGCCGAGATCCGCGACCGCCGACGCGTCGTGGTCGAGGCTCCCGACGCCGAGGGCGCCTACACGATCCGCTACGAGATCTCGAACGGCCACGGCGGTGCCGACGCGGCGTTCCTGCAGGTCGCGGTCACCGAAGACGCGGTGATCCTGCCGCCGACCGCCGAAGACCAGGTCATCGAGCCCGAGCAGGTCGTCGACGACACCCCCATCACGGTCAGCCCGCTGGGCGACGCCACCAACCCGGGCGGTCTCGTCGAAGACCTCGTGGTCACCGTCGAGGGCCCGAACGCCGACCGCGCCGAGGTGCACGACGACGGCACGATCGACGTGACGCCCGGCCGCCAGCGCTTCGCCGTCGCCTACCGGCTGACGAACGATCTCGACGACCTCGACGCCATGGCGTTCGTGATCGTGCCCCCGGTGCCGACCGGCGACGACGAGCCCGTCGTCGAAGAGACGCAGAAGCCGAAGACGCCCGAAGAGCTCGCCGCCGAAGAGCGCGCGAAGTTCCCGGCCCCGTTCCTCAAGGACATCGGCCAGGTCATCGTGCCGATGAACGGGCAGATCGAGTGGAGCGTCTCGGACCTCGTCGAGGTGCCGTCGGGCAAGCCCGCGCTCGTCCTGACGGCGTCGTCGACCAACGCGCGCGAGCCGGCGTTCGTCGACGGCACCACGCTGCGGTACGCACCCGCGCAGGACTACCGCGGCGAGGCGTCGCTGACGTTCGAGGTCACCGACGGCGCGAACTCGACCGACCCGATCGGCCGCAAGGCGGTGCTCACGATTCCGATCACCGTCGGCGACCCCGACTTCAACGACACGCCGCCGACGTTCACGCCGCGCTCCGAGACGCTCGAGGCCGGCGAGGCGCCGATCGAGCTCGACCTGCGCTCGTCGAGCGACCAGCCCAACCCCGACAACATCGAGCGCATCACCTACACGAACCTCGCCGGGACGACCGGCGACATCAACGCCGAGATCGTCGACGGCGCCACGCTGCGCGTGTCGTCGCCGCTCGGCGTGCAGCCCGGCGCGGCGACCCGGCTCACGTTCGACGTGAACTTCAACGAGTTCACCGTGCCCGGCTACATCGACGTCAAGGTCGTCTCGTCGACCCGTGCGCTGCCGCAGGCGAACGACGACGGTCCGGTGTACATGCAGCGCGCTGAGACGATACCCGTCGATGTGCTCGCGAACGACTTCAACCCGTTCGCGCAAGACGGCGTGCCGCTGCGCGTCGTCGCCGCGGCGATCGACCAGGTCGACGTCGGGTCGAACGCGTCCGTGAGCTTCACCGACACCGGCATCAGTGTTCGCACGGGTGCGGCGTTCACCGGCACGCTCAGCGTGATCTACCGCATCCAAGACGGCACGAAGGATGCCGCTCGTGAGACTCAGGGGCGTGTCACCGTGATCGTGCGCGATGAGCCCGACGCGCCGAACGCCCCGACGATCGTCTCGGCCGCCTCGGGCGCGGCGACGGTGCGGTGGAGTGCGCCGGCGACCAACAACTCGCCGATCACCCGCTACGAGGTGCGCTGGAACGGCGGGTCGCAGATGTTCGACGCCTCGGCGGCCGGCGTCGACCAGAGCATCGGCGGGCTCACCAACGGCACGGCGTACACGTTCACCGTGCGCGCCGAGAACGGCATCGGCTGGAGCGCCCAATCGGGCGGCACGACGCAGAACCCCGTACGGTCAGCCGAGCCCTCCGCGCAACCTGTCCGCGAGCGCTGCCGGATATGCGCCGACGACCGTGAACGTCGACTGGAACGTGCCGAGCGACACCGGCGGCGGCGGCGTGCGCTACGAGGCGCGCATCGGCAACGGCGGCTGGAAGGACGTGAGCGGCACGTCGACGTCGTTCGGCGGCGTCGGCGCGGGCACCCACAGCATCGACGTACGCGCGGTCAACAACAACGGCGGCGGCACGAGCAACATCGCGTCGGTCAACGTCGGCGTGCAGAACGCCCCGCCGCCGGTGCCGTCGGGCACCATCGGCAAGGGGCCGAGCCGGTCGTGCCAGAGCGGCGGCGGCGGTTGCGCCGAGGTGCGCATCACGTGGAGCGACATGGATCCCGGTCGCTATCGCGTCTACGCGACGATCAACGGCGGCGCCTGCTGCGGCTACCAGCAGCACGATCGCCATCGGCGCGAACGGGCAGCTGCAGCTGCAGAACCACCTCGGCATCCGAGCCGCCGGCGAGACGATCGCGGTGCGGTTCGAGAACGTCAGCGGAGGCACCTCGCGCACCCTGGGCGCCATCAGCGGATCCCAGTGGAACAACCTCGGCTACAACACGTGGTGACCGCGCGCGTCACGCAACGCACGCCGCACACATCAAAGGAGCAGACATGGCAGTGACCCAAGAACAGGCGCAGTGGTTCCAGGACGCCTTCTCGAAGCTCGTCGACAACATCGACCAGGCGATCCTCGGCAAGCGCGAGGTCATCGAGCTCGTCCTCACCGCGCTGCTCTCCGACGGGCACGTGCTGCTCGAGGACTTCCCGGGCACCGGCAAGACCGTGCTCGCGAAGGCGCTCGCGAACACCCTCGACGGCACGAACTCGCGCATCCAGTTCACGCCCGACCTGCTGCCCTCCGACGTCACCGGCGTGACGATCTACGACCAGGGCAAGGGACACTTCGAGTTCCACCGCGGCCCGATCTTCGCGTCGATCGTGCTCGCCGACGAGATCAACCGGGCGAGCCCGAAGACCCAGTCGTCGCTGCTCGAGGTCATGGAGGAGGGCCGGGTCACCGTCGACGGCGTGAGCTACGAGGTGGGCAGCCCCTTCATGGTGATCGCGACGCAGAACCCCGTCGAGCAGGCGGGCACCTACTCGCTGCCCGAGGCGCAGCTCGACCGGTTCCTCATCAAGACCTCGCTCGGCTACCCCGACCACGACACCGCGGTGACGCTGCTGCTCGACTCGGCCAACCGCGCCCGCGCGTCGAAGGTCTCGCCGATCATCGCCTCGAGCTCGGTGACGACCATGGCGCAGCTGGCCTCCGAGGTCTACGTCGACGCGGCCGTGCTGTCGTACCTCAACCACATCGTCGCCGCGACGCGCGCGCACAAGGACTCGTCGCTCGGCGTCAGCATGCGCGGCGCCCTCGCCCTCGCCCGCACGGTGAAGACCTGGGCGATCGCGCATGGCCGCACCTACGTGACCCCCGACGACGTGCGCGACCTCGCGGTGCCGGTGCTCGCGCACCGCATCATCGTCGACCCCGAGTCGGAGTTCGCCGGCGTCGCCGCCGAGGACATCGTCTCGGGCGTGCTCGTCGACGTCGCTCCGCCGGCCTACCGGGCGGCATGACGGCCGAGGCACGTGCGCCCCGGGTTCCCTCGCAGGCGCGCATCGCATTCCGTGCTGCCGGGCGCTCGGTCGCGGCATCCGCTCGTTCCGTCGGTCACCGGCTCGCCGCGACCGCGAAGCGGGTTGCCGCGTTCACGGCGCCCGTCACCGGGGTCGTCTCGACGACCGGATGGCTCGTGCTCGGCGCCGTCGTCGTGTCGTTCGCGCTCGCGTGGGGCTTCGGCTGGGTCGAGTTCGCGTTCCTGGGGGCGACCCTCGCGGCCGCCGTGCTCGTCTCGGTGCCGTTCGTCTTCGGGCGCATGCAGTACCGCGTCGACATCGCCCTGCAGCCGAGCCGCGTCGTCGCGGGCGAACGGGCGCTCGGCCAGCTCGTCGTCGAGAACGTCGGCAGTGCGCCGTCGATCCCGTCGCGGCTCGAACTGCCCGTGGGCGCCGGACTCGCCGAGTTCGTGATCCCCGCGATCGCACCCGCCGAGCAGCACGAGGAGCTGTTCGCCGTGCCGACCAACCGCCGTGCCGTGATCGTGGCGGGGCCCGCCGCGTCGGTGCGCGGCGACCAGCTCGGACTGCTGCGCCGCGTCGTGCGCTGGACCGATCCCGTCGAGCTCTTCGTGCACCCGGTCACGGCGAGGCTGCAGCCCTCGGCGGCGGGGCTCGTGCGCGACCTCGAGGGCGAGATCACGAAGACGATCACCGACAACGACATCTCGTTCCACGCGCTGCGCGCCTACGAGCCGGGCGACCCCCTGCGCAACGTGCACTGGCGCACGTCGGCCCGCACCGGACAGCTCATGGTGCGCCAGTACGAGGAGACGCGACGCTCGCAGCTCGTGCTGCTGCAGTCGACCGAGCGTTCGCACTACGCGTCCGACGACGAGTTCGAGCTCGGCGTCTCGGTGCTCGCCTCGCTCGGCGTGCAGGTCATCCGCGACGGCACACGCCTCGACGTGGTCACCGAGGGGCGCAAGCTGCGCACCGCGACGCCGACGGCGCTGCTCGACGACACGAGCCGCATCGAGGCCGTCGACGGCGCGTTCGACTCACTGCGCGAGTACGTGCGCGACGGCACCAAGCGGCTCGCGGCGGCGAGCGTCGCCATCATCGTGGGCGGCTCGGCCGTGCCGCTCGCCGACTTCCGGTCGGTCGAGACGGTCTTCGGGCCCGACACGCAGATGCTCGCCTTCCGGGTCGAGGTCGGCGCCGCGTCGCGCATCGCGAGCATCGCGGGCACGACGGTCGTGACCGTCGGCTCGCTCTCCGACCTGCAGCGACTCGTGCGGAGGGTGCGACCGTGAACCGGCTTCCCCGTACCGTCGTCACCGACCTCATCGTGCTGTCGGTGCTCTCGCTGCTCGGCATCGCCGGGTACGAGACGAGCTTCGGCGACCTCAACTTCCTCGTGGCGGCCGTCGCGGGCATCGTCATCGGCACGCTCGCCGCCGTGGTCGGGTCGCTGCTGCGCCTCGGCGTGCTGACGACCGTGCTGCTGGGCCTCGCGGCCTACTTCGTGCTCGGCACCCCGTTCACGATGCCGGCGCTCGCGCTCTTCGGCGTGCTGCCGAGCCTTGCGTCGCTCACGGGGCTCGCCCTGGGCGCCGTCTACGGGTGGGCCGACATCGTCACGATCGGCACGCCCGTCGAGGCGCCCTACTACATCGCCGCGGTGCCGTACTTCGCGGCCTGGATCGTGTCGCTCGTCGGCGCGATGCTCGTCATCCGCTGGCTGCCGAAGCGTCGCACCGTGCTGCGGTCGAGCCTGCTGCTCATCGGCCCGGTGCTGCTCTACCTGTCGGGCATCCTGCTCGGCACCGACGAGGCGTACCTCGCCGGCGTGCGCGGCGTCGCGTTCGCGACCATCGCGCTCGTCTGGCTCGCCTGGCGTCGCGGCGCCGATGTCGAGGCGAGCGGCGACGGCGCCAAGCGCCTGCGCACGCAGAAGCTGCGCGGCTCGGCGGTCGTCGTCGCCGGGGCCGTCGCGATCGGGGCCGTGGCCGGCCTCGCCATCGCCCCCGTCGCCCCCGAGCGGTTCGTGCTGCGCGACGAGATCGTGCCGCCGTTCGACCCGCTCGAGTTCCCGAGCCCGCTCGCCGGGTTCCGCAACTACACGAAGGACCTCGCCGAGCAGCCGCTGTTCACCGCGACCGGGCTCGAGCCCGGCGACACGCTGCGGCTCGCCGCGATGGACTCGTACACGGGCCGACTGTGGAACGTGGCCGGCCCCGAGCAGGCCGCTGCCGACGGCGGCTACGCGATCATCGGCGAGACGCTGCCGGCGCCTGAGCTCGCGACGCTCGGCAGCTCGCGCGACGTCGAGATCTCGGTCGACGGGTACGACGACGTGTGGCTTCCCACCGTCGGCTACGGATCCTCGCTGCAGCTCCTCGACGAGGCGAGCGCCGCGCGCGGGGGAGACCTGCGCTACAACGCCGCGGCCGGCACGGCCGTGCTCACGAGCGGCATCGACGAGGGCGCCAGGTACCGTCTCGAGGCGAGGATCCAGCAGGAGCCCGACACCGAGCAGCTCATCGACACCCCGGTCGCGTCGCTCGAGCTCACGCCCGTCGAGAACCTGCCCGACGTCGTCGCGGCCAAGGCCGAGGAGTACGCGGGCGAGGCGACGAGCCCCATCGAGCAGCTGCGCAACATCGAGCGGGGCCTGAAGACCAACGGCTTCCTCAGCCACGGCCTCGCCTCCGACTCGGTCGCCTCGCGCGCCGGACACGGCGCCGACCGCCTCATCGAGCTGTTCACGCGCACCCAGATGGTCGGCGACGAAGAGCAGTACGCCGCCGCGATGGCGCTCATGGCCCGGCACCTCGGCTACCCGTCGCGGGTGGTCATGGGCTTCGCACCCGAGATCGCCGAGGGCGACGACGAGGTCGAGGTGCTCGGCGCCGACGTCACCGCGTGGGTCGAGGTGCCGTTCGAGGGCGTGGGATGGATCTCGTTCCGGCCGACTCCCGACCAGGTCGACGTGCCGCAGGAGCAGACGCCGAAGCCGAAGTCCGAACCCCAGCCGCAGGTGCGCCAGCCTCCGCGCTCCGAGCACGTCGAAGACGAGTTGCTCACGACCGTCGAGATCGACGAGACCGACGACGAGGATCGCGACCGGCCCTTCCAGATCCCGGGCTGGGTCTGGGTCACCGCCGCCGCGGTCGGCATCCCCGCCGCCATCGTGCTGCTGCCGCTGCTCTTCGTCGCGCTCGCGAAGCGGCGCCGGCGTGCGAAGCGTCGCAGGGGACCCAACGACCGTGGCGCCGCCGGCGCGTGGGACGAGCTCGTCGACCGCTACGCCGAGCTCGGCTTCGAGCCGCCGGCGAAGGCGACGCGCCTGCAGACCGCGCGCGAGCTCGATCGCCAGGTCGTCGAGCAGGGTGTCGCCGCCACGACCGAGAACGGCGAGCCCCTGCGGCTCGCGACGCTCGCGGCGACGGTCGATCGCGACGTCTTCGACGGCGAGTCGGTGAGCGACGAGGTGGTCACGAAGCGCTGGACCGAAGCGGATGCCGCGGGCCACGCGGTCTCGGCCGCGGTCGGCCGCGTGCGCAGGATCGTCGCCCGGTACCGCATCCGTTCACGACGCTAGAGTGGTGGCGTGGTTGCGCCGGACTTCATCGTCCCCCCTCCGGGACTGATCCCGAACGCGCCCGAGCCTGCCGATCGGCCGTCGAGCACGCCCGCAGCGCCCGAGCGCACGGTACGCGCGCCCGCACGAGCGCTGCCGAAGTTCACGCCGGTGCCCCCCGGCCCGCCCGCGCCGCGGCCCGTCGGGCAGCCCGCCGTTCCACCGGCCGCGCCGGTCGCGCCGGCGCCGGCCGCTGCCGGCCCCCGCGGCATCCGCTCCACCCGGCCCGTTCCGGCTGAGCGGACCGGGCGGATTCGAGGTGCTGCTCACCGTGCCGATCGTGGTCGGGCGCGACCCCGTGGCATCCGGCGTGCTGCACGCCGACGCCCGACCCGTCTCGGTCGTCGACCCGGCCCGGTCGGTCTCGAAGACGCACGCCGTCATCGACGCCCGCACGGGCGTGGTGACGGTCATCGACCTGCACTCGACCAACGGTGTTCGAGTGCAGCCACCCTCGGGCGAGATCGTCGAGTTGGCGCCGGGTGCGCCGACCGAGGTCGTCGCCGGATCGACGCTGTACCTCGGCGAGCTCGGCCTGCGCGTGGACCGGCTCTCGATCGACACGGTGTAACCTGAAGAGGTGCGCGTGCCACGACTCCTGCTTCGTCGCCGCGGCGGGGCTTCGTTCTGAGGCCTTCCCCGTCGCGGAGTCCATCGTCGGCTGAAACCGAGAACCTGAGGAAGACGAACGCATGAACGCACCCATCGACAGCGCGACGACCGCGCGGCCGCGCACCCTGGCCGAGAAGGTCTGGGACGCCCATCTCGTGACCAAGGGCGAAGACGGCACACCCGACCTGATCTACATCGACCTGCACCTCGTGCACGAGGTCACGAGCCCGCAGGCCTTCGACGGACTGCGCATGGCGGGTCGCCCGGTGCGCCGTCCCGATCTCACGATCGCGACCGAAGACCACAACACCCCGACGCTCGCGATCGACAAGCCGATCGCCGACCCCACGAGCCGCATCCAGATCGAGACGCTGCGCAGCAACGCCGCCGAGTTCGGCATCCGCCTGCACTCGCTCGGCGACAAGGAGCAGGGCATCGTGCACGTCGTCGGCCCCCAGCTGGGCCTCACCCAGCCGGGCATCACCGTCGTCTGCGGCGACTCGCACACGTCGACCCATGGGGCCTTCGGCGCCATGGCGTTCGGCATCGGCACGAGCGAGGTCGAGCACGTGCTCGCCACGCAGACCCTGCCGCTCAAGCCGTTCAAGACCATGGCCATCAACGTCGAGGGCACGCTGCGCCCGGGCGTCACGGCGAAAGACATCATCCTCGCCGTCATCGCGAAGATCGGCACCGGCGGCGGCCAGGGCTACGTGCTCGAGTACCGCGGCAGCGCCATCCGCGCCCTCTCGATGGACGGCCGCATGACGATCTGCAACATGTCGATCGAGGCCGGTGCGCGCGCCGGCATGGTCGCACCCGACGAGACCACCTACGAGTACCTGCGCGGCCGCGCGCACGCGCCCGCAGGGCGACGACTGGGACGAGGCGGTCGCCTACTGGCAGACGCTCGCCACCGACGAGGGCGCCGAGTTCGACGCCGAGGTGTCCATCGACGCCGACACGCTCGAGCCGTTCGTCACCTGGGGCACCAACCCCGGTCAGGGCGTCTCGCTCTCCGACGCGGTGCCCGACCCCGCGACCATCGAGGACCAGCACGAGCGCGCCGCCGCCGAGCGCGCACTCGAGTACATGGACCTCGAGGCCGGCACGCCGCTGAAAGACATCCGGGTCGACGCCGTCTTCATGGGCTCGTGCACGAACAGCCGCATCGAAGACCTCCGCGCGTTCGCCTCGATCATCAAGGGCAAGCAGAAGGCCGAGGGCGTGCGCGTCATGGTCGTGCCCGGCTCGGCGCGCGTGCGCCTCGAGGCCGAGGCCGAGGGGCTCGACAAGGTCATCGAGGAGTTCGGCGCCGAATGGCGCTTCGCGGGCTGCTCGATGTGCCTCGGCATGAACCCCGACCAGCTCGCCCCGGGCGAGCGCTGCGCCTCGACGAGCAACCGCAACTTCGAGGGCCGGCAGGGCAAGGGCGGCCGCACCCACCTCGTCTCGCCGCTCGTCGCGGCGGCCACCGCGATCCGCGGCACGCTCTCGAGCCCGTGGGACCTGGGTCTCGATACGGGCCCGGCGGCCGACTCGGCCGACGCAGGCTCGACCGATCGAAGGGCAGGCACGCTGATGCAGAAGTTCACCGTGGTCAGCGGCGGCGCCCTGCCGCTGCGCCGTTCGAACGTCGACACCGACCAGATCATCCCCGCGGTGTTCCTGAAGCGGGTCACGAAGACCGGCTTCGACGACGCGCTCTTCCACGAGTGGCGCAAGGACCCCGAGTTCGTGCTGAACCGCCCCGAGTACCAGGGTGCGAAGATCCTCATCGCGGGCCCCGACTTCGGCACCGGCTCGAGCCGTGAGCACGCCGTGTGGGCGCTTCGCGACTACGGCTTCGACGTCGTCGTGAGCTCGCGGTTCGGCGACATCTTCCGCGGCAACTCGGGCAAGCAGGGCCTGCTCGCGGCGCAGGTCGCGTACGAAGACGTCGAGCGGCTCTGGGAGGTCGTCGAAGCCGACCCGGGAATAGTCGTGACCGTCGACCTTGTTGCACGAACGGTGAGCGCAGGCGCGCTCACGGTCGCCTTCGACATCGACGACTACACTCGGTGGAGGCTTCTCGAGGGTCTGGACGACATCGGACTCACCCTTCGAGACGAAGAGGCCATCGCCGAGTTCGAGACACATCGAGCGGCGTGGCGGCCCAAGACGCTCCCCATCAGGGAGCCGGCAGAATCAGGGAGTCTGTGAACACACTCGTGGATGACGCGAAGCAGCACGGTTCGGCAGTGGGACTGCCCGTCGATCGCATCACGATCAACGGCGGCAAACCCCTTCGCGGGCGAATCGAGCTCAAGGGCGCGAAGAACCTCGTCACGAAGGCGATGGTCGCGGCGATCCTCGGCGACACCCCGAGCGTGCTGAAAGACGTTCCGAACATCAGCGACGTGCGCATCGTGCGCGGCCTGCTCGAGGTGCACGGCGTGACCGTCACCGAGGGAGCCGAAGAGGGCGAGCTCATCCTCGACCCCTCGGCCGTCGAGACGGCGCACATGGCCGACATCGACGCGCACGCGGGCTCGAGCCGCATCCCGATCCTGTTCTGCGGTCCGCTGCTGCACCGGCTGGGCGAGGCGTTCATCCCCGACCTCGGCGGCTGCCGCATCGGCGACCGCCCCATCGACTACCACCTCGAGGTGCTGCGCAACTTCGGCGCCATCGTCGAGAAGCTCCCGAGCGGCATCCGCATGTCGGCGCCCGGCGGCCTGCACGGCGCCAAGGTCTCGCTCCCGTACCCCAGCGTCGGCGCGACCGAGCAGGTGCTGCTCACCGCCGTGCTCGCCGACGGCATCACCGAGCTCTCGGGCGCGGCGATCGAGCCCGAGATCATGGATCTCATCAACATCCTGCAGAAGATGGGCGCCATCATCACGGTCGACACCGACCGGGTCATCCGCATCGAGGGCGTCGACAAGCTGAACGGCTACACGCACCGCGCACTCTTCGACCGCAACGAGGCCGCGAGCTGGGCGGCCGCGGCGCTCGCGACCGACGGCGACATCTTCGTCGGCGGTGCCCGCCAGGCCGAGATGCTCACGTTCCTCAACGTGTTCCGCAAGGTCGGCGGCGACTTCGAGATCGCCGAAGACGGCATCCGCTTCTTCCACCCCGGCGGCGAGCTGAAGCCCGTCATCATCGAGACCGACGTGCACCCCGGGTTCATGACCGACTGGCAGCAGCCGCTCGTGGTCGCGCTCACGAAGGCGCACGGCGTCTCGATCGTGCACGAGACGGTGTACGAGCAGCGGTTCGGGTTCGTCGACGCCCTCGTCGAGATGGGTGCGTCGATCGACGTGCACAAGGAATGCCTCGGGGCGGGCGCCTGCCGGTTCGGTCAGCGCAACTTCCAGCACTCCGCGGTCATCTCAGGACCCTCGAAGCTCACCGGCGCCGACATCGAGGTGCCCGACCTGCGCGGCGGCTTCAGCCACCTGATCGCGGCCCTCACGGCCGAGGGCCGCTCGACGGTTTCGAACGTCGGCATCATCGCGCGCGGCTACGAGAACTTCATCACGAAGCTCGAACTGCTCGGGGCGGACTTCGAGCTCGAAGCATAATAGGGGAGTGCCACACGACGACTCGTCTCCCGAACAGCCTGCGAAGGCACGTTCCGAGACCCGCCGCCCCTCGTTCTTCTGGGTACTCGCCGTGCTGGTGCTGCCGATCCTGAGCCTGGCGGTCAAGTACCGATTCCACCACCGCGAACGCATGCCGCAGACGGGTGCCTTCGTGCTCGCGCCGAACCACTACAGCGAGATCGATCCGGTGGTCATCGGCGCCGCGAGCTGGAAGCTCGGCCGTGCGCCCCGGTTCCTCGCGAAGGCGTCGCTGTTCAAGAACCCGGTGCTCGGCTGGCTCCTGCGCACGTCGGGGCAGATCCCGGTCGAGCGCGCGGGCAGCAAGAGCCACGCGGCGCTGCGCGCGGCCGAAGAGCTCGTCGAGAAGGGTCGCATGGTGGTCGTGTACCCCGAGGGGTCGCTCACCCGCGACCCCGATCTCTGGCCGATGCGCGGCAAGACCGGGGCGGTGCGCATCGCGCTCGAACGCGACATCCCGATCGTTCCGGTCGCGCACTGGGGCACCCAGGCGCTGCTGCCGCGATACGGCAAGAAGATCAGCATGTTCCCGCGCAAGACGATCGACGTGATCGTCGGCGAACCGCTCGACCTGAGCGCCTATCGCGGAAAGCCGCTCGAGCAGGCGACCCTGCTGAAGGCCACCGGCGAGCTCATGGACGCGATCGCGGCCCTGCTCGCCGAGGTGCGCCACGAGCAGGCGCCCGCCGAGCGCTGGGACCCGACCGCTCACGGTCAGAAGGAGACCGGTCGACTTGAAGAATAGAACCCACCCCCGCAAGGTCGCGGGCAAGCGCGTCGCCGTACTCGGCGCCGGCAGCTGGGGCACGACGTTCGCGAAGATCCTCGCCGACGGCGGCGCCGACGTCGTCATGTGGGCTCGGCGGCCCGAGGTCGCCCGCGAGATCCAGGAGGCCAAGCGCAACAGCGACTACCTCCCCGGCGTGAACCTCCCGCTCGGCGTGCGCGCCACGAGCCGGCTCGACCTCGCCCTGGCCGGCGCCGAGCAGGTCTACGTGTCGGTGCCGAGCCAATCGCTGCGCGACAACCTCAAGCTGTTCGCGCCGCACCTGAACGCCAACGCGATCGTCATCTCGCTCATGAAGGGCGTCGAGAAGTCGAGCGGCATGCGCATGAGCGAGGTCATCGCCGAGGTGCTGACGATCGACGCGTCGCAGATCGCCGTCATCTCGGGGCCGAACCTCGCTCTCGAGATCGCGAAGGAGCAGCCGACGGCGGCGGTCGTCTCGTCGACGAGCCTCGAGACCGCCCAGGCTGTCGCATCCATCGCCCGCAACCGGTACTTCCACTCGTTCGTGAACACCGACGTCATCGGCACCGAGTTCGGCGGCGTGCTGAAGAACCTCATCGCCGTCGCGATCGGCATCGTCGACGGCGCGGGCTACGGCGAGAACACGAAGGCGTCGATCATCACGCGCGGTCTCGTCGAGATGACCGACTTCGCCGTCGCCTTCGGCGCGCACCCCGAGACGCTCTCGGGACTCGCCGGGCTCGGCGACCTCATCGCCACGAGCCAGTCGCCGCTCTCGCGCAACAACACCGCGGGCCGGCTGCTCGGGCAGGGCTACCACCTCAACGATGTCGTGAACCAGATGCAGCAGACCACCGAGGGACTCGCGTCGGTCGGGCCGATCCTCGAGCTCGCGCGGGCGAAGGGCGTCGAGATGCCCATCGTCGAGCAGGTTCGGCAGGTGCTCGCGGGCACCCTCGACCCGAAGGACATCGCGCCGCACCTCACGACCGACGACGAGCCCAAGGGCGAAAGGACCAAGGATGGACAAGCTGAGGGTGGTTCTGCTGTTCGGCGGGCGTTCAAGCGAGCATTCGATCAGCTGCGCTACGGCGGGCGGGGTGCTGGGGGCGATCGACCGTAGCCGCTTCGAGGTGATCCCCGTCGGGATCACCCGCGACGGCGCGTACGTGCTCGAGTCCGACGACCCGGCCCGCTTCGGCCTCGATCCCGCGCACCTGCCCGAGGTCGTCGACAACGGCACCCGGGTGCGCTGGCCCGAGAGCGCGGCGTCGCGCGAGCTGACGGTGACGGATGGCTCGGGCGAGCGGTCGCTCGGAGACGTCGATGTCGTGTTCCCGATCCTGCACGGGCGCTTCGGCGAAGACGGCACCGTTCAGGGACTGCTCGAGCTCGTCGGGCTGCCATACGTCGGCAACGGCGTGCTGGCCTCGGCGGTCGGCATGGACAAGCACTTCACGAAGACCGTGCTCGAGGGCGCCGGCATCGACGTGGCGCCGTGGATCACGCTGACGCGCGAGACCTGGAACGACGAGCGCGAGCTCTGGACGCGGCGGGCGCGCGGGCTCGGGCTGCCGGTGTTCGTCAAGCCGGCGCGAGCCGGCTCGTCGGTCGGCGTCACGAAGGTCGCGGCATGGGACGAGCTCGACGCGGCGCTCGAGGTCGCGTTCGCCGAAGACCGGGCGGTGCTCGTCGAGGCCGCCGTCGTCGGACGCGAGATCGAGTGCGGCGTGCTCGAGGGCCGGCCCGGCGAGGGCATCCGCGTGAGCGTCGCCGGCGAGGTCGTCGTGACCGGTCGCGACTTCTACGACTTCGACGCGAAGTACCTCGACGCCGCGGGCGTCGAGCTCATCTGCCCGGCCGACCTCGGCGACGGCGAGCTCTTCGAGCTGCAGCGCATCGCCCGGCGGGCGTTCGAGGCGATCGGCGGCCAGGGGCTCGCCCGCGTCGACGTGTTCCTCACGGGCGAGGGCTTCGTCGTCAACGAGATCAACACGATGCCGGGGTTCACGCCCATCTCGATGTTCCCGACGTGCTGGCTGAACTCGGGGCTGAGCTACGCCGACCTCATCACCGAGCTCATCGAGGTCGGGTACGCGGCGGGGCGTCGATAGCAGCCCGTCGGCCGGCAGCGGGCCTCGGCGTGCCCCGCCTCAGCCGATGGCGTCTTCGATCGACGCTCCGGTGGTCGTGCACTGCCCGGTGGCGGGGATCACCGTGACGGCGGGGGAGAGCTCGGCGATCACGGTCGTCCCCGAGACCACGTCGTTGTCGACGAGCACCTCGACGGCCGGCGTTCGCCCGTAGGTCGTGAAGCGGTATCGCGGGGCGTCGGACTCGTCGATGACCCAGTCGACGCCGTCGACGCTCACGCAGCGATCGGTCGTCGGCCCCGGGGCGGTGACGCCGCAGCGCAGCAGCACCGACGCCGGCGACCCCCACGCACCCGTCGCCTGCGCGTTCGTCTCGCGTTCGGCCTGCTCGGCGGAGGTGCCGCTCGCGAGCACGTCGGGCAGGCGCACACTGACGGCGGCGCAGTCGGGGCTGCTCGCGTCGGCGGCGGCGTCCATGGGCACCGCCGGGCTGCAGCCCGCGGTCGCGAGCACGACGCCGAGGGCGATGAGGGCGGTGGTGAACCGCCGGCGGGCGGCGGGCGCGACTGCGTGTTCCATCCCCCTCAGCGTATCCGGCATTGGCATACGCTGAGCTGGTGTCCGACTCGACGAGCGCCGCCCCCGCCTCCGACGAACCGACCGTCGCCGACGAACCGACCGTCGCCGAGCTCGGCGAGTCGGCGACGCTCGCGCGCGTCCTGCCGCGTCTCACCCCGGGCGACTCGGCACTGCTCGGAGTCGGCGACGACGCCGCGGTCGTGCGCGCGCTCGACGGGCGCTTCGTCGTCACGACCGACCTCATGGTGCACGGTCCCGACTTCCGGCTCGCGTGGTCGACGCCGTTCGAGCTCGGCTGGAAGGCCGCCGCGACCAACCTCACCGACGTCGCGGCGATGGGCGCGCGCCCGACGGCGCTCGTCGTCGCCATCGCCGCGCCGCCCACGACGCCCGTGTCGCTGCTCGAGGGCATCGCCGACGGCTTCCGCGAGGGCCTCGCCCGGCTCGCGCCCGGTGCCGGAGTGGTCGGCGGCGACCTCTCGGCGTCGTCGGTGCTCACGATCGCGGTGACCGCGTTCGGAGACCTCGAGGGGCGGGCCCCGATCCTGCGATCGGGTGCGCGGGTGGGCGACATCGTCGCGCACGCCGGGGCGCGCGGCGACGCGGCGCGCGGCCTGCGCCTGCTCTTCGGCGAGGCGACGGATGCCACGGGCGAGCCCGATCGCGAGCGGGCCGCGGCCCTTCGTGCGCGTCATCCCGAGCTCATCGCGGCGCAGCTCGCGCCGAGCCCGCCGGTGTCGGCGGGTGTGGCCGCAGCGCTCGCCGGCGCGACCGCGATGCTCGACGTCTCCGACGGGCTCGCCCGCGACGCGCGCCGGCTCGCCGAGGCGAGCGGCGTGGGTCTCGACTTCGACTCGGCGGCCCTCGGCGCCGACGTCCGGCTCGCGCTCGCGGGTGCCGAAGACCACGGCCTGCTCGCCACGTTCCCGCCGCACGCGGTGCTGCCCGCGGAGTTCGACCCCATCGGCAGGGTCGTCGACGCCGCCGGCAGGCTCTTCGTCGACGCGGAGCCCGTGGCTGCCGAGGGCTGGGATCCCTACGCCGGCTGGGACGGCCGCGCGGGCTGATCGGCCGCGCCTCGTCGGCCGCGTCGCATCGCCCGCTCACGTCGAGCGGTCGCCCACCAGAGCGCGGTCTCGCCGTAGTCGCGACGGCGGTCGGGTGAGATTCCCGCGGGCCATTCGGGTTCGGCGGAACGCGAGCTGCGTTCGACCACGACGACG
The DNA here is from genome assembly GCA_963836825.1 of uncultured Actinomycetota bacterium. Taxonomy (GTDB): domain Bacteria; phylum Actinomycetota; class Actinomycetes; order Actinomycetales; family Microbacteriaceae; genus Agromyces. The sequence continues at coordinate 439,930 of CAWILI010000005.1, read as the reverse complement.
GCGTCGTCGGCGAGCAGCGGGGCGAGCAGCGCGAGGTCGTGCGTGAGCGCGGCATCGGGGAGGTCGTACGGCGGGTCGATGAAGACCAGGTCGAACGGGCCGCGAGCGCTCTCGAGATACGCGGCCACGGCCTTCTGCGCGACGCTCACCCGCGCGACGTGGCCGCGAGCCCGGCGTTTCAGGGCGTCGGCGTTGCGGCGGCAGATGTCGGCTGCGGGCTTCGCGCGTTCGACGAGCACGGCCTCGGCGGCGCCGCGGCTCACCGCCTCGAGGCCGAGGGCGCCCGAACCGGCATACAGGTCGAGCACGGCCGCGCCGTCGATGGCGTCACGTGACTCGAGCGCCGAGAAGATCGCCTCGCGCACCCGGTCGCTCGTCGGACGGGTGCCCGAGCGGGGCACCTGCAGGCTGAGGGATCCGGCGAAGCCGGCGATGATGCGGGTCATGCTCCCGGAAGCATATCTGCGGGGTCGCACCGCTGCCATGATGGAAGCGTGGATGACTCGACCGACGCCGTGACCGCCGAACCGTCCAAGCACCGGGCGAGCGAGCAGCAGCTGCTCGACCGCCTCTGGGACTTCAGCGATCCGACGGCGAGCGAGGAGCGGTTCCGCGAGGCCGCCGACGACGACGCGTACAGCCCGCACCTGCGTGCCGTGCTGTCGACCCAGCTCGCCCGCGCGCTCGGCATCCAGCGGCGCACCGACGAGGCGCTCGCGGTGCTCGACGCCGTCGCCGCGACCGGGGCGGCACCGGGCGACCCCGAGTCGTTCGCCGCCGAGTTGCGGGCACGCGTGTCGATCGAACGAGGCCGCATCGCGGCATCCGATCGCCGGCCCGGCGACGCCGTGCCCGAGCTCACCCGCGGCGTGCGCGAGGCGGCGCTCGCGGGGTCGACGTTCCTCGTGCTCGACGCACTGCACATGCTCGCGCTCAACGACGCCGGGCACGAAGAGGAATGGGCCACCGAGGGCTTCGACGTGCTCGACGGCTCCCGCGACCCCCGGGTGCTGCGCTGGGGCGTGGCACTGCACAACAACCTCGGCTGGACCCTGCACGACTCCGGGCGGCTCACGGGCGCGCTCATGCAGTTCGAGCAGGCGGTCGAGTCCGCCGACGCGTACGGCACCGCCGAGCAGCGTCACGTCGCGCGATGGTCGGTGGCGCGGTGCCTGCGCAGCCTCGGCCGCACCGACGAGGCGCTGGCGATGCAGCGCGAGCTCGCCGCATGCCCGGCCCGATGACCAGTACGTGCGGGCCGAGATCGAGGCGCTGACGGCGGCGGAGCCTACGATCGAGGAATGACGGCGCGAGAGGCGGATGCCCCGGGCGAGGCGGTCCCGGGCAGCTACACGCTCGACACGAGGCTGTCGGGCGCCCTCGGCGGGCGCACCGCGCAGGCGCTCGAGCGAGCCTTCGGGCACCGCACCGTGGGCGACCTGCTGGCGCACTACCCGCGCCGGTACGCGTTGCGCGGCGAGCTCACGGCGCTCGCGAGCCTCCCGCTCGACGAGAACGTCACGATCGTGGCCGAGGTGCTCGAGGTGCGGGTGCGCGACATGCGCCAGCGACGCGGCTCGATCGTCGAGGCGAAGATCTCCGACGGCACCGGCATCCTCACGCTGACCTTCTTCAACCAGAAGTGGCGCGAGCACGACCTGCGTCCGGGGCGCCGCGGCATCTTCGCCGGCAAGGTCGGCGACTACAAGGGCGCGCGCCAGTTGGCGCACCCCGACTACGAGCTCTTCGACGAGTCGGTCGAGCTCGGCGCGAACGACGCCGCCGCCCGGCGCTGGGTCGAGGCGCCGATCCCGATCTACCCGGCCACCTCGACGCTCGCGAGCTGGCAGATCGCCAAGTCGATCGCGTTCCTCCTCGACGGGCTCGGGGCGGTCGACGACCCCATTCCCGTCGAGGTGCGGGCCGCCCGCGGCCTGCACGGGCAGCGTGAGGCGCTCGAGGCGGTGCACCGCCCCGAACGCGAGGCCGACTGGAAGGCGGCCCGGCGCACGCTGCGCTTCACCGAGGCGTTCGTGCTGCAGACGGCGCTGCTCGAGCGTCGCGCCGAACTACGCGCCCACCACGCGGTCGCCCGCCGGGCCCGGCCCGGGCGGACTGCTCGAACGATTCGACGCCGCGCTGCCGTTCACGCTCACCGACGACCAGGTCGACGTCGGCGCCCAGATCTCCGACGACCTCGAGCAGCCCGTGCCGATGAACCGCCTCGTGCAGGGCGAGGTCGGCTCGGGCAAGACCGTCGTCGCCCTGCGCGCCATGCTCGCGGTCGCCGACTCGGGCGGGCAGTCGGCGTTGCTCGCACCGACCGAGGTGCTGGCCGCACAGCACCTGCGCTCGATGGCCCGCATGCTCGGTCCCGAGCTCTCGGTCGAGCTCATGCCGACCCTCCTCACCGGGCAACTGACGGCGGCCGAGCGCAAGAAGGCGCTGCTGCGAGCCGCCGCGGGCCAGTCGCGCATCGTCGTCGGCACGCACGCGCTCATCGGCGACCAGGTCTCGTTCGCCGACCTCGGCCTCGTGGTCGTCGACGAGCAGCACCGATTCGGGGTCGAACAGCGCGAGGCGCTGCGCCTGAAGGGCGCCGAGCCGCCCCATGTGCTCGTGCTCACGGCCACGCCGATCCCGCGCACCGTCGCGATGACGGTGTTCGGCGACCTCGACATCTCGACCATCCGGCAGCTTCCCGCGGGCCGCGCCGGAATCGAGTCGCACGTCGTGCCGCTCGCCGAGCGGCCGGGGTGGCGGCCCCGCGTCTGGGAACGGCTCGCCGAAGAGGTCGCCCTCGGACGGCAGGGATTCGTCGTGTGCCCGGCCATCGAGCCCAAGGTCGTCGAAGACGACGGCGAGAGCGATGCGCCGTCCGATGTCGCGGGGCCCGCGACATCCGTCGCCTCGGTGCTCGCCGAACTCGCCGCGCACCCGCGATTCGCCGACATCCGCGTGGCGCCGCTGCACGGCCGCATGAGCGCCGACGAGAAAGACGCGACGATGCGCGCCTTCGCCGCCGGCGACCTCGACGTGCTCGTCGCCACGACCGTCATCGAGGTCGGCGTCGACGTGCCGAACGCGAGCGTCATGGTCGTCGTCGACGCCGAGCGATTCGGCGTCTCGCAACTGCACCAGCTGCGCGGGCGGATCGGCCGGGGCAGCGTGCCGGGGCTGTGCCTGCTCGTCACGAACGCCGTGCCGGGCTCGCTCGCCAGGCAGCGCGTCGATGCCGTGGCGGCGACGCTCGACGGCTTCGAGCTGGCCCAGGTCGACCTCGAGCTGCGTCAAGAGGGCGACGTGCTCGGCGCCGACCAGTCGGGCGGGCGGTCTTCGCTGAAGCTCCTCCGGGTCGCCCGCGACGGCGAGGTCATCGCCGACGCCCGCGAGGTCGCCGAGACGATCCTCGCGTGACGACCCGGGGCTCGCGGGGCATCCGGCCCTCGCGGCGGCCGTGCGTCGGCGCCTCGACGACGAGGCGAGCGGCTACCTGAGCAAGGGCTGAGACTCTGTCCGCGTGCTCCAACGGTGCCTGTCGGGCATTACGCTGGGCGTATGCAGCGGATCGCCGTCGTCCCAGGATCATTCGACCCCGTCACGCTCGGCCATCTCGACGTCATCGAACGGGCCGCGGGGCTCTACGACGAGCTGCATGTCGTCGTCGTGCACAACCCCGACAAGTCGGCGCTGCTGCCGATCGCGCAGCGGGTGTCGCTCATCGAGCGCTCCATCGCCGACGCCGGCATCGAGGGGCGCATCGTCGTCGCCTCGTGGAGCATGGGCCTGCTCGTCGATTACTGCACCGACGTCGGGGCATCGGTGCTCGTCAAGGGCATCCGCTCGCAACTCGACGTCGCCTATGAGACGCCCATGGCGATCGTCAACCGGCACCTCGCCGGCGTCGAGACCGTGTTCCTGCTGCCCGATCCGGCCAACGCGCACGTCTCGAGTTCGCTGGTGCGCCAGGTCGCCGCGCTCGGTGGCGATGTCGTCCCCTACGTGCCGGCCGTCGTCGGCGACTACCTGCAGGCGGCGATGACCCAATGAGCGAGGCGGTCGCAGCCGTGGGCGAGTCGGGAGCAGCCGTCGCGCCTGGCACGACCCTGAGCATCGACGAGGTCGGCGCGCGCGCGGCGACCATCGTGCAGAACGTCGAGACCGTCATCGCCGGCAAGCGCGAAGCGGTCACCGCGGCACTCACGGTGGTGCTCGCCGAGGGGCACCTGCTCATCGAAGACGTCCCCGGCGTGGGCAAGACGATGCTCGCGAAGGCGCTCGCACGCTCGGTCGACGCGACGGTCAGCCGAATCCAGTTCACGCCCGACCTGCTGCCCAGCGACGTGACGGGCGTCTCCGTGTTCGACCAGGTCGGCCGCCGGTTCGAGTTCAAGCGCGGCCCGGTGTTCGCCAACCTCGTCATCGGCGACGAGATCAACCGGGCCAGCCCCAAGACCCAGTCGGCGCTGCTCGAGTGCATGGAGGAGCGCCAGGTCACCGCCGACGGCACCACCTACCGGCTCGATGCGCCGTTCACGGTCGTCGCCACGCAGAACCCCGTCGAGATGGAGGGCACCTACCCGCTCCCCGAGGCCCAGCGCGACCGGTTCATGGCGCGCATCTCGATGGGCTATCCGTCGTCGGCCGACGAGCTCGCGATGCTCGCCACCCGCGAGACCTCGAGTCCGATCGACGACCTCGGCGCGGTGGTCGGGCTCGACGAGCTGCGTGCCATGATCAGGGCGGTGCAGCACGTGTTCACCTCGCAGCCCGTCAAGGAGTACGCCGTCGAGCTGGCGCGCACCACCCGCGACGACCGCCAGCTCCGCCTCGGTGCGAGCCCCCGCGCGACGCTCCAGCTCATCCGCGCGGCCAAGGCGCACGCGGCGATGCACGGCCGCGACTTCGTGCTCCCCGACGACGTCGACGCGCTCGCCGTGCCCGTGCTGGCGCACCGCCTCGTGCCCACGAGCCGCGCGCTCGGCAGCCATGACCGCGACGGCGGGCCGCTCATCGACGCCATCGTGCGACGCATCGTAGGAGAGACGCCGGTTCCGGTCGGCAGCGCTCGAAGGAACTGATCATGAAGCGGCGCAGCTTCGCCCGAGTCGCCTCCTGGCCGCGACTGACCAGGCGTGGCGGCGCGCTCGTGGTCGTCGGAGCCGTGCTCGTGGCGGTGTCGCTCTGGTTCGACCTGCGCGACATCCTGCTGCTCGCATTCGTCGCGATCGCGATGCCGGTGATCGCGGCGCTCTTCGTCTCGCTGCGCCCGCCGCGGCTCGCCGTCTTCCGCACGTTCACTCCCGCGACCATCTCCGCCGGCACGTCCACGTGGGTGGCGCTCTCGGTGAAGAACCGCTCGAAGCGCACCTTCGACGGCGCGCACTGGCGCGATCGGGTACCCGACGACCTCACCGCTCCGCCCGACGCGGTGCTGCCCGCGATCGGGCCGTTCGAACGCATGCTGCCGTCGGGCGACGACACCGTGCACCTCGAATACCGCCTGCGCGTCTCGCGGCGCGGCGTCTATGCGGTGGGCCCCTTGCGCGTGGGCGTCACCGACCCGTTCGCGCTCGCCCGAATCGACCGCGACGTGGGCAGCGCTCGTGAGCTCATCGTGACCCCGCGCGTGACGCCGCTCGATGCCGCGCTCGGCACGGCGGCGAGCGTCGACGGCGTGCTGCACGGGCTGCAGCGTCGCACCCACCCCAACTCCGACGAGTTGATCGCGCGCGAGTACCGCTACGGCGATCCGCTGCGCCGCGTGAACTGGGCGGCCACCGCTCGGCGCGGCGAGCTGATGGTGCGCGAAGAGGAGCAGCGCGGCGATCCCGAGGCGCGCATCCTGCTCGACACCACGCTGTCGGGGCGCCAGCACGGCACGAGACACGAGTTCGACGATCGCGTGCATGCCGGGTTCGAGCTGGGCATCGAGGTCGCCGCCTCGATCGGCGTGCACCTGCTCGACCTCGGCTACCAGGTGCGCTGCGACGCGATCGCCGACCCCGCCCGTGGCGGCATCGCCTCGACGAGCGACGGCGAGTACCACATGCCGGGTGGCGACCGGTGCGATGCTCGAAGACCTCGCGCGCCTCGAGTCGCCGATACGCAGCGAGACGCCCGCAGGGCCCGCGTCGACCGGAGGCTCGTCGGCGCCGGCGCGTGCACGCGAGGCGCGCATGCCCGGATTCGCGGTGCTCGTCGAGCCCGACGAACACGATGCGGCGACCCTGGTCGCCCTGCGCCCGGGCTTCGAGCCCGCGGTCGCGTTCGTGACCGCGACCACCTCGACGCGGGTCGTCGACGTCCTCGAAGACGCCGACTGGCGGGTCGTGCGAGTGCGCAAGCCGACCGAGATCGGCGGCGCCTGGGGCGGCACCGCGCATCCACCGCGAAGCGCTCGCGCGGGCACCGCGCCGATCGTGGCGACCGCCGCCGAGACACGCCGAGGCGCACACGGCGCACAACGCCGACCGGGCACGATGGGCGAGTCGATGCATCCTGACCCGATCGCGCTCTCACGCGGCCAGCGACTTGCGCTCACCGCCGCATCGTTCCTGCTGATCGCGGTGGCGACGATGGCGCTCGGGCCGCTCATCTCGGGCGGCGGCTGGTGGTGGATGTGCGCATTCGTGGCGGCCGGCACGCTCTTCGGCGGGGCCGGCCTGCGGGCCATCCGCACCCCCGCGTCGCTCGTGCCGGTGCTCGAGCTCGTGATCCTGGTGCTCCTGCTCACCCTGCTGTTCGGCGGCGCGACGAGCTTCGCCCTCATCGTGCCCACCACCGGCACCTTCACCGAGTTCGGCGAGCTGCTCGGCGGTGCCGAGCGCACCATCCAGCAGCAGTCGGTGCCCGCCATCCCCGTGCCGGCGCTCTCGTTCGCACTCGCGCTCGGCGTGGGGCTGCTCGCGGTCTGCGTCGACATCCTCGTGCAGACGGTGCGCATGCCCGCGCTCGCCGCGGCGCCGGCGCTCGTGCCGATCCTCATCCCGGGATTCATCATCGAGGCCGGTGCCGAGGCGCCGACGCTGGTGCTCGCCGCCGCGGCCTACCTGCTGCTGCTGCGCGTCGACGTGCGGGTGCGACGTCGTGCCCGCATCATGGCCGGCGACGAGGGCGACGATGCCGCCACGGTGATCTCCCCGGCTCGGGTGCCGATCGCGTCGACGCTCGGCGCCACGCTCGGGCTCGCCGGCGCCGGTCTCGTCATCGCGGCGGTGCTCGCCGCCTCGACCCCGAGCATCTCGACGAGCCTGCTGCTCGGCACCGGAAGCCCCGGCTCGATCTTCGGACGGGGCGTCAGCCCGTTCATCGATCTCGGGCGCGACCTGCGCAGGCCCGACCCCCGTCCGGCGTTCCACTACTTCTCGCCCGACGGCGAGCGGCCGTACTTCACCCTGCTCACGCTCGACCGATTCGAGGGTGCCACGTGGGGTGTCACCGAGGCGCAGATCGACGGCGACAACACCGTCGACGCGATGCCCCGACCCGACGGCCTCTCGAGCGAGGTGCTGACCGAAGAGCATCCGATCGACGTGACCATCGACGAGGTGCGCACGACCTGGCTGCCCGTGCCCTATCCGACGACGCGGGTCGACGGCCTCCGCGGCTCCTGGTTCTGGCAGGACGGATCGCTCACGGTGCGCGGCGTCGATGCCGACACCGCCGGCCAGCGCTACCAGGCGAACTGGATCGAGGTCGACCCGACGCCGTCGCAATTGCGCACCGCCGATCGCCGACTCCCCGACGAGGTCGAACCGTTCCTCGCGCTCCCCGACGACCTCCCGCAGGTCATCGCAGACACTGCGGCCCAGGTTGCCGGCTCCGCCGCGACGCCCTACGACGCCGCCGTCGCCATTCAGGCATTCCTGCGTTCGCCCGACTTCGAGTACTCGACCGAGGCGCCGGTCGAGGAGGGCTACGACGGCGGCGGGTTCGATGTCATCGCGCAGTTCCTCGAGACCCGGGCCGGCTACTGCGTGCACTTCGCGTCGACGATGGCGGTGCTCGCCCGCGAATCGGGCATTCCGGCGCGCATCGCGGTCGGCTACACGCAGGGAAGCCCCTCGCAGGAGCGCGTCGGCGGGGTGCAGCGCATCGAGGTCGACTCGCACGACCTGCACGCGTGGCCCGAACTGTACTTCGAGGGTGTCGGGTGGGTGCCGTTCGAACCGACGCCCGGCCGAGGGATCGTGCCCGACTACTCGCGTCCCGGCGCGGGTCAGGGCGCCGGAGAGCCGGTACCGCAGTCCGGCAGCGCCGCGCCGAGCGCGAGCGGCCGCGCCGAGGTCGATCCCGGCGGCGGACTGGGCGGCACGGGCGGCGGGCTCACCTCGGCCGACAGCTGGTGGCTGCGCGGCGGCGTGATCGCGCTGCTCGTCGCCGCTGTGCTGCTCGCGCCGGCCGCGCTGCGGGCGGGCCAGCGCGCGAGTCGTTCCCGTCGCATCATGCGCGGCGAACGGCCGGCCGATGCCGCGTGGGCCGAGTTCACCGCGACCGCACGCGACCTCGGGGTCGACGTGGGCATCGTCGACACGCCACGCGCGGTGGCAGCGCGAGTCGCCGACCGCGAGGCATTCGGCGACGCCGACGCCGCGGCGGCCCTGATCGCGCTGCGTGACGCCGTCGAACGGGAACGCTACGGTCCATCCGGGCACCCGGCTCCGCCTGACGCCGACCTGATCGGGCAACTCGCCATCGCACGCGACGCGCTCGCCGCCGATGAGCGAGCCGTCGACCGCATGCGGGCGGTGCTGGTGCCCCGTTCGCTCGTCGATCGGGCGCAGGCGGCATTCGGCGAACGCCAATCCGCGGGCGCGTAGAATCGTCGATCGTGGCCATCAAGCATTCTCCGTACCGTCTGAACGTGCGCGACCTCGTCAATCGTCCCGGCGAGATGCGCGAAGAGCAGCTCACGATCGTCGTCGACGAGACGATGGGCGAGGGGCTCGTGGGCGTTCGTGCCGATTCCGAGCTCGATCTCGACGTGCGGCTCGAGTCGGTTCATGAGGGCGTTCTCGTCACCGGCGAGGTCGATGCGACCGCCGAGGGCGAGTGCGGGCGGTGCCTCATCGACATCGCGCTGCCGGTCCAAGTCGAGTTCCAAGAGCTTTTCGCGTATCATTCTGGAGAAGCCATCGAGTATGAGGTTCAAGATGACCACGTGGATCTTGAATCACTCATCCGAGATGCGGTAGTGCTGTCACTGCCGTTCCAGCCGGTGTGCCGACCGGACTGCCCGGGTCTCGACCCCGAGACCGGGCTCCGACTGGCCGATCATCCGGAACTCGTCACCCCTGAGCACACCGACCCCCGCTGGGCCGCGCTCGCGGGATTGCAGGCTTCCGAAGACAACGGCGCGGAACACGAATCCAGCGCTGCCCAGCAGAGAGAAGAGAGATAGTCATGGCGGTTCCGAAGCGGAAGCAGTCACGCGCCAACACCCACGCGCGCCGGTCGCAGTGGAAGGCCGAGGTCCCCACGCTCGTCAAGACCGTCGAGAACGGCAAGGTCACCTACAGCCTTCCGCACCGCGCGAAGGTCGTCGAGGACTCGGCGGGCACCCCGCTCTTCCTCGAGTACAAGGGCCGCAAGGTCGCCGACGTCTAGTCGGCCCGAGACGCACCGACGACCGGTCGTGACGCGAACGGAGCGCACGCAGGCTGAAGATCGCACGCTCGACGAGCTGCAGCGCACGCTGCAGGTCGAGATCGATCCGGCCCTGCTGCTCCTCGCGCTCACGCACCGGTCGTTCGCGTACGAGAACGGCGGCATCCCGACCAACGAGCGCCTCGAGTTCCTCGGCGACTCCATCCTCGGGCAGGCCGTCACCGTCAAGCTGTTCCGCGACCACCCCGAGCTCGACGAGGGCGAACTCGCCAAGCGCCGCGCGAGCCTCGTCTCGAGTGTCGCGCTGGCCGAGGTCGGTCGCGCGATCGGCGTCGGCCCGTACGTGCGCCTCGGCCGGGGCGAGACGATGACGGGCGGTGCCGACAAGCCGTCGATCCTCGCCGACACGGTCGAGGCGATCATCGGCGCGGTCTACCTCGATGCCGGCGGCGATGCGGCGACCGACCTGGTGCTGCGGCTCGTCGAACCGCTCATGCAAGACCCCTCCCGCTTCGGTGCGGCGATGGACCCGAAGACGAGCCTGCAGGAGATCGCGGCGCGCCGAGGCGCCCCGGCCCCCTCGTACGCGGTCGCCGAGAGCGGCCCCGATCACAACAAGCACTTCGTCGCCACGGTGAACGTCGGCGACCTCGTCGTGGCGTCGGGCGAGGGCTCGAGCAAGAAGCAGGCCGAGATGGCCGCCGCGCTCGAAGCGTGGATGCTCCTCAACCCGCCCCGCTGACATGCCCGAGCTTCCCGAGGTCGAGGTCGTCCGCGCCGGGCTCGCTCCCGCGGTCACCGGCGCGACGATCGCCGCCGTCGACGTGCTCGACGAGCGTGCGCTCACGCGACACGATCGAACGATGGGCGCATTCGAGTCGCTCGCGACGGGCGCCCGCATCGACGCCGCCGTGCGCCGGGGAAAGTTCCTGTGGCTGCCGATCGGCGGTGAGCGCGCGATCGTGGGCCACCTCGGCATGAGCGGGCAGATCCTGCTGCGCACGCCCGACCATGCCGGCGACGATCGCCACGCCCGCATCCGCCTGCATCTCGAGCACCCCGTGCACCGTGAACTCCGCGTCGACTTCGTCGACCAGCGCACGTTCGGCTCGCTGGCGGTCGACCGGCTCGTGCCGACCGCCGACGGCGACGTGGCCGGGTTCTCAGCGGGCGTGACCGGCGAGTGGGCACGCAGCATTCCCACCCAGGTCGCCCATATCGCCCGAGACCCGCTCGACCCGGCCTTCTCCGACGCCGCGTTCGTCGCGGCGCTCGCGCGCCGGTCGAGCGGGGTGAAGCGCGTGCTGCTCGATCAGGGCGTCGTCAGCGGCGTCGGCAACATCTACGCCGACGAGTCGCTCTGGGCGGTGCGCCTGCACCCCGACCAGCCGGCCTCGTCGATCAGCGCCCGCAGGTCGCGTGAACTCCTCGCCGCCGTGCGCGAGGTGCTCGCCAAGGCGCTCGCAGAGGGCGGCACGAGCTTCGACGCGCAATACGTCAACGTCAACGGGGCATCCGGATACTTCGCGCACTCGCTGAACGCCTACGGGCGCGCCGGACTGCCGTGCCCGCGGTGCGGCACGGCCATGGTGAGGGAGCCGTTCATGAACCGCTCGTCGCACCGGTGCCCGAAGTGCCAGCGGCGGCGCGCGCCGCGGCGTGCGACCTCGGCCGCCTGACCGCGCTCGACCACGGCGCGCTCAGCCGCGCTGGAACTCGGCTGACATGCCGTGCGGCTCGAATCCCAGGGCGATGTTGATGGCGAGCATGTGCTCGTTCTCGTCGGCGTTCCACGTGTAGACCGTCGTGCGCTCGGGCGCCACCTCGCCGAGGCGAACGAGGTTCGCGAGCTTCATGCGCATGCCGAGGGCGTGGCCACGGTGGGCGGCGACGACGAGGGTGTCGGATTGGTAGGCGACCCGCTTGCCGGGCGGCAGCTCGAGCTCGGTGTATCCGGCGATGGAGCCGTCGGGCGCGACGGCGGCCTGCACGAGCAGGGTGCGCCCGCCTCCGGTCGCCTGCGACTCGTGCACGCGCACGCGGTCGGCGTCCCACTGCTCCTCGTCGATCGTCAGGCCGCCGGCGGGCACGTCGAGCGCCATGCGCGCGCGTGCTGCGGCGTAGCTGTCGACGAGCTCGTCGGGGACGTGGTCGATCCAGCCGACGAGGCGATAGTCGGATGCCGCAGCCTCGCGCCGCGCCGACTCGGCGCGGAACTCGTCGACGCGGCCGTCGATCTCGAGCGCACTCGAGCGTTCGAGCTGCCCGATGACGTAGCCGTGACGTGTGGCGAACCGCACGCTGGGGAGTTCGGCCGGGATCGTGGCGTCGCCGTCGGGGGCCGACAACCGCGGACCCGGCAGGGCGAGCTGTGCGATCGGATAGTCGACCCACCCCATGTAGATCGACCTGCCGAGATCGGTGATCACGCCCTCGGCGTGCTCGAGCATGCGGCTGCCGAGGCCCCGACGGCGGTACGCCGGAGCGACCTCGACGATGACGGTGCCGGTCTTCGCGGCCGGGTCGCGCTCCCACCAGCTGACCGTTCGGCCGACGCACGCGTCGCCGTCCCACGCTGCGAACGCCTGCCGCTTCTCGTAGGTCTCGTCGCGGTACATGGCGAGCATCTCGGCCGGCGAGTAGGCGAGGCGGTCGTCGCCCCACCGCTCGACCTCGATCGCGATCGCGAACTCCGCGTATCGTTCGAACTCGACCGACTCGGGTGAGCCCAGCCGGTCGGGAAAGGTGACGGGTCGGATCTCGACCGCCATCGCGCCTCCTCAGGTCGGTGCGCCGCCGTTCGGGCAGCCGCTTAGACTACCGAGGCTGCGATTGCGCGGCAAGAGGTGCTTTCGTCGCGCGCGGCGCGCGTGCGCTTCGCGCGTGCGAACCTCGGATACCGTAGTCCGCAGCGTTCTCGCGGACAGGGGAGGGTGGGACGTGTACCTCAAGAGCCTGACGCTCAAGGGCTTCAAGTCCTTCGCTCAGCCGACCTCGTTCGCGTTCGAACCGGGCGTCACCTGCATCGTCGGCCCCAACGGGTCGGGCAAGTCGAACGTCGTCGACGCGCTCGCCTGGGTCATGGGCGAGCAGGGCGCCAAGACGCTGCGCGGCGGCAAGATGGAGGACGTCATCTTCGCCGGCACGTCCACGCGCGGCCCGCTCGGCCGCGCCGAGGTGAGCCTGACGATCGACAACAGCGACGGCGCGCTGCCGATCGAGTACAGCGAGGTGACGATCTCGCGCACGCTGTTCCGCAACGGCGCGAGCGAGTACGCCATCAACGGCGAGCAGTGCCGCCTGCTCGACGTGCAGGAGCTGCTCAGCGACTCGGGCCTCGGGCGCGAGATGCACGTCATCGTCGGGCAGGGCCAGCTCGACCAGGTGCTGCGCGCCACCCCCGAAGACCGTCGCGGCTTCATCGAAGAGGCCGCGGGCATCCTCAAGCACCGGCGTCGCAAAGAGAAGACGCTGCGCAAGCTCGATGCCATGCAGGCCAATCTCACGCGCCTCTCCGACCTCGCCGGCGAGATCCGTCGCCAGCTGAAGCCGCTCGGCCGTCAGGCCGAGGTCGCCCGCGAGGCCGCGACGATCGCGGCAGTGGTTCGCGACGCGCGGGCGCGGCTGCTCGCCGACGAGGTCGTCGGCCTGCGGCGCGCGCTCGACGCGCACGGCCGCAGCGAGCACGAACGCCACGCCGAGCGGCTCGGCCTGCAAGACCAGCTCGAGCGGCACCAGGCGAAGGTCACGAGGCTCGAGGCGGCGCAGTCGGGTGACGACGTCGACCGGGCGCGGTCGACGAGCTTCGCGCTCGAGCAGGCGCAGGGCAACCTGCGCTCGCTCGATTCGCTCGCCCGGCAGCGCATCGCGCTGCTCGAGAGCGCATCCGACGAGGCCGATTCCTCGCCGAGCGTCACCCGCGAGATGATCGACAGCGCCGCGACCGAGCTCGACGGCATCCGCGAGGGTGTCGGTGCTGCGGCATCCGCCCTCGACGACGCGCACGAGGCGACCATGCGTCGTCGCGTCGAACTCGACACCGTCGACGAGGGCATCGCCCGCCAGAGCGCGCTCGTCTCGGCCTACGACCTCGAGCTGTCGAAGCTCGCGGGCCAGGCCGACTCGGCCGCGTCGAAGCTCGCGGCCGTGCGCGGTGAGGTGCTGCGGCACGAGAACGCGCTCGAGGCATCTGCCGAGCGCCGGTCGCGTGCGGCAGCGGCACTCGCCGAGGCCGAGGCGGCCGCCGACACCCGTGAGACCGCCGAGACCGACCTCGACGAGGCGTACGAGCTCGCGCAGGCTGCGGTGTTCGAGGCCGAGGCCGAGATCGACCGCATCCGCGATGAGCTGCACGGGCGCGAACGCGAGCACGGCGCGCTCGGCGCGCGCACGCAGGCGCTGTCGCTGGCGCTCGACCAGAAGGACGGCTCGGCAGCGCTGGTCGCCGCTCGCGTCGACGGGGTGCGCGGCCTGCTCGCCGAGGCGATGCAGGTGCAGCCCGGCTACGAGGCCGCCATCGCCGCCGCCCTCGGATCGCTCGCCGACGCCGTGCTCGTCGACGACCGCGACGCCGCCTACCGCGCCCTCGACCGGGCCGAGACCGGCGAACTGGGCCGGGTCGCACTCGCGCTCGCCGACGCCGGCTCGACGACCGTTGCCGAGCCGCTTGCCGGGATCGACGGACTCACCCCGGCGTCGGCGGTCGTCACCGCCCCCGCCGGCGTGCACGGCCTGCTCGCCGAGGTGCTCATCGCCGACGACCTCGCTGCAGCGCGGGCTGCGGCGTCGGCGATCGCCGCGTCGTCGCGCCCCGCCACGGTGATCACGAAGGACGGCACCGTGATCGGACGCTTCGTGCTGCGCGGCGGCTCGGGGCAGAAGCAGAGTCGCATCGAGCTCATCGCCGAACGCGACCGCGCCGCAGCGCGCCTCGAAGAGGTGCGTGCCGAGATCGAGCGCAGCCGCTACGAGCTCACCGAGCAGCGGCAGATCGTCGAGCAGTCGAAGGACCAGTCCAAGCGCGCCCTGGCGGCGCTGCGCGAGTTCGACGCGCAGCTCGCCCAGCGCACCGAGCAGCTCAACCGGGCCCGCGTTCAGGCCGAGGCGGCCGAGGCCGACTCCGAGCGACTGCGGCAGGCCGCGGCGAACGCCGAGGAGCGGGTCGCCGACGCCGAGCGTGCCGCCACCGCGGCGAAGGAAGCCCTCGAACTCGTGCGGTCGACGCCCCGACCCGTGCTCGACACGGCGGCGCGCGAGGGCGCGCTCGCGGCCCTCGAGTCGGCGCGCGAAGCCGAGGTCGAGGCGAAGCTCCGGCTCGAGACCGCGAAGGAGCGGGTGCGGGCCGAAGAGGCGCGCATCCGGGCGATGCAGGCGCAGTTCGACGCCGAGCGCCAGGCCGCCGCCGACGCCGCACGCCGAGCCGTCATCCGTCGCGCCCAGCTCGAGTCGGCACGCCGAGTGGCCGAGGTGCTGCCGCAGGCGCTCGCCTCGGTCGACGCGTCGGTCGCCGAGGCCCGGGTCGCGCTCGGGCGCGCCGAGGCCGAGCGCGCGAGCCGCAACGAGGAGCTGCAGGCGGTGCGGCGCGACGAGGCGGCGGTGAGAGAACGCCTGCACGCCGTCACCGAAGACGTGCACGGGCTCGAACTGCGCATCTACGAGAAGAAGCTGCACGTCGGCGGACTCGTCGAGCGCGCCGAGTCCGAACTCGGCCTCAGCGAAGAGGTGCTCGTCGCCGAGTACGGTCCCGACCAGGAGATCCCGGCCGAAGACGAGGGCGGCGAGCCGAGGGCGTTCCAGCGCGACGAGCAGCAGCGACGCCTCGCCGCGGCCGAGCGCAAGCTCGCGCAGCTGGGCCGCGTGAACCCGCTCGCCCTCGAGGAGTTCGCGGCACTCGAACAGCGCCACCAGTTCCTGAGCGAGCAGCTCACCGACCTCGCGAACACTCGGAAGGACCTGATCACGATCATCGAGGAGATCGACACCAAGATGGAGTCGATCTTCCGCAGCGCGTTCGACGACACCCAGGCGGCGTTCGCCGAGGTGTTCCCCGTGCTCTTCCCGGGCGGCGTCGGGCAGCATCTCGCTCACGAATCCCGACGACATGCTCACGACGGGCATCGAGGTGAGCGTGAAGCCGGCCGGAAAGAAGATCGAGCGCCTCTCGCTGCTCTCGGGCGGCGAGCGCTCGCTCGCGGCGGTCGCGCTGCTGATGGCGATCTTCAAGGCCCGTCCGAGCCCGTTCTACATCATGGACGAGGTCGAGGCGGCCCTCGACGACGCCAACCTCGGCCGCCTGCTCTCGACCTTCGAAGACCTCCGCGACTCGAGCCAGCTCATCGTCATCACGCACCAGAAGCGCACGATGGAGATCGCCGACGCGCTCTACGGCGTCTCGATGCGCCAGGACGGCGTCTCGGCGGTCGTCGGACAGCGGGTGCGCGAGGAGCGCGAGGCACGGGCGAGCTGACGCGTTCGCCGAGCGGATGCCGCGACGCGGGTCACGCGTCGCGCCGCGACATCCGCAGCTCTGCTTCTCGCCTCAGGTGAGCCGCCGGTCGTCGGGTTCGACGATGCGGAACCAGCGGAACCCGTAGGCGTCGAGCTGCACGTCGATGCGGCCGCGCTCGTCGAGGTCGTAGCGGTCGACGTGGAGCAGGTCGGACAGTTGCGTGTCGGGCGCGACCGGGCCGAGGTCGAGCGGTACCACCGTCGGGGTCGGGGCGAAGTTGTGCAGCCCCACGAAGCGGCCGACGTCGGCCGTGATGCGGTGCGCGAGCACGGCGTCGCTGCCGCTCGGCAGCACGTCGAGCGCGCCCCAGCCGATCTCGGGCGAGCTGCGGTACCGCACGGCGAGCTCGCGGATGAACGAGAGCAACGAGTCGGGGTCGTGCATCTGCGCCTCGACGTTCACGTGCTCGGGCGCATACCCGTCCTCGGGCGGACGGGCGCGGAGCCGGCGTTTCGACGCCCGCGAGAAGCCGCCGTTCGGCTCGTTCGTCCACTGCATCGGCGTGCGAACGGCCTGCCGCCCCTCCTGCGCCGCGTTCTCGCCCATGCCGATCTCCTCGCCGTAGAAGAGCACGGGCGTGCCGGGAAGCGAGAACAACAGGCTGTAGACCATGCGGATGCGACGTGGGTCGCCGTCGAGCATCGTCGGCAGGCGCCGCACGATCCCGCGTCCGTACACGCGCATCCACTCCTCGGGCGCGAACGCGTCGAACACCTCCTGGCGCTCGGACTCGCTCAGCTTGTCGAGCGTGAGCTCGTCGTGGTTGCGCACGAAGTTCGCCCATTGCGCCTCGGGTTCGAGCTGCGGCCGTTTCGCGAGTGATTCGGCGAGGGGACGGGCGTCCTCGCGCGCGAGCGACAGGTAGAGCGCCTGCATGCCGATGAAGTCGAACTGCATCGTGAGCTCGGCCTGGTCGCCCGTTCGGCCGAAGTAGTCGAGCTGCTGCTCGTAGGGCAGGTTGACCTCGCCGAGCAGCACCGCGTCACTCGACCGGCGTTGCAGGAACCTGCGGATGTCGCGCAGGAACTCGTGCGGGTCGCCGATCTCGACGCCCTCGGGCGGTTCGATGAGGAACGGCACCGCATCCACCCGGAAGCCCGAGATGCCGAGCTCCAGCCAGTAGCCGATCGTCTTCGTGATCTCGTCGCGCACCGCGGGGTTCGCGATGTTGAGGTCGGGCTGGTGGCGGTAGAAGCTGTGCAGGTAGTACTGGCCCGTGCGCTCGTCGAGCTCCCACACGCTGTCCTCCTCGCCGGGGAAGACGGTCGCAGCCTGCTTCTTCGGGGGTGCATCGCGCCAGACGTAGTAATCGCGGTAGGGGGCGTCGAGGCTTCGCCGCGCCGACCGGAACCACGGATGCCGGTCGGACGTGTGGTTCATCACGAAGTCGATGATCACGCGCATGCCGCGATCGCGCGCCGTACGGGTGAACTCCGCGACATCGGTGAGCGCGCCGAGCCGATGATCGACGCCCGTGAAGTCGGTGATGTCGTAGCCGTCGTCGCGGTCGGGCGTGGGCTGGAAGGGCATGAGCCAGATCACCGTGACGCCGAGTTCGGCGAGGTGGTCGAGCCGATTCGCGAGGCCCTCGAAGTCGCCCGAACCGTCGTCGTTCCAGTCCATGTAGGTCTCGACGTCGAGGCAGTAGACGACGGCCGTCTTCCACCAGAGGTCGCTGCGGTCGGTGATCTTCATCGGCCGGCGCTCCGCAGGGCGGGCAGCACGCGTTCGCCGAAGGTGTCGATGAAGCGGTGCTGCTCGGTTCCGACGTGGTGCAGGTAGATGCGGTCGACGCCGAGCTCGGCGATGCCGGCGAGGTGGTCGAGGTGACGGGCGGGGTCGGCCGAGACGACGAGGGTCTCGGCGACCTGCTCGGGCGTGGCGTCCGCCGTGCGCTCATCGAACGCCTCGGGGGAGTCGAGTTCCCATGCGAGGTGCGCGGGAACGAGGCTCTGGCGCCACTGGTCGTGGGCGATCGCGAGCGCCTCCTCGTCGGTCGGCGCCCAGCTGAGGTGCACCTGCACGGCGATGGGCCCATTGCCGCCGGCGTCGCGGTAGGCGTCCATGAACTCGCGCATCGCCTCGAGCGGCTGGTCGACGGTGATGACCCCGTCGGCCCACTCCGCTGCGTCGCGGGCGGTCTCGGTGCTCACCGCGGCGGCGAACAGCGGCGGAGGGGATTCGGGGAGGCTCCAGATCCGCCCGCGGTCGACGCGAATGCGCCCGTCGACCGAGACCTCTTCGCCGCGGAGGAGGCGACGCATCACGTCGATCGTCTCGACGAGCCGGGCGTCGCGCTCCTCCTTCTCGGGCCACGGGTCGCCGGTGACGTGCTCGTTGATCGCCTCGCCGCTGCCGATCGCCGCCCAGAACCGGCGGGGGTACATCTCGGCGAGGGTGGCGATCTTCTGCGCCTGTATCGCCGGGTGGTACCGCTGCCCGGGCGCCGTGACGACGCCGAGTGAGAACTTCGTGGCCTCGAGCGCGGCCGCGAGCCAGCTCCAGGCGTACCCCGAGTGGCCCTGCCGCACGCTCCACGGCTCGAGGTGATCGCTGCACATCGCGGCGTCGAAGCCCGCCTGCTCGGCGTGCTTCACCGCGTCGAGCAGGCGGCTGGGCGGGAGTTGTTCGTGCGAGGCGTGGAATCCGATCGATCGTCATGCGCACTCCTTCCGTACGGTCCTCGACACTCCTCCCACGGGCACGGATCGGCAACCCCTTGCGCCGCTCCATGCGGCCCTTGTATCAGGCGCGAGGGGCGACGCGGACGCCGCGTCGCCGACGGGGCGCCGACCCGCGGGCGGAGGGCGCCGCCTGCGCTTCGCCCCTAGGCTGGTGGCATGGCAGAACGCGCATCCTGGTCGCTCGGCGCGGCCCTTCGCGGGGTCTTCGGGGCGAAGACGATCGACGAGGACACGTGGGACGACCTCGAGTCCGCCCTGATCCGTGCCGACTTCGGGCCGGCCGTCACCGAAGAGATGGTCGACGCGATCAAGGCCCAGGTCGAGCGGTACAAGACCACCGACCCGCGTGATGTGCAGCGCATGCTGCGCGAGAACGTCGAAGAGCGGCTCTCGAAGTACGACCCGACGCTCAAGCTCACCGAGCGGCCCGCGGTCGTGCTCGTCGTCGGCGTGAACGGGGTCGGCAAGACGACCACCATCGGCAAGTTCGCGCGATTCCTGCGCAGCTACGACCGCTCGGTCGTGGTCGGCGCCGCCGACACGTTCCGGGCCGCGGCCGTCGACCAGCTCGCCGACCTGGGCCGAGCGGGCCGGGGTCGGCATCGTCCGGCCCGAGCGCGAGGGCCAGGATCCGGCATCCGTTGCCTTCCAGACCGTCGAGAAGGCCAAGCGCGACGGCATCGAGATCGTCATCATCGACACCGCCGGCCGCCTGCACACCAAGGGCGGGCTCATGGACGAGCTCGGCAAGATCAAGCGCGTCGTCGAGAAGCAGGCGCCGATCAGCGAGGTGCTGCTCGTGCTCGACGCCACCACCGGGCAGAACGGCCTCGCGCAGGCCGAGGCGTTCATCGAGCACGGGGGAGTGACCGGGCTCGTGCTCACGAAGCTCGACGGCAGCGCGAAGGGCGGATTCGTGCTCGCCGTGCAAGAGAAGACGGGCCTGCCGATCAAGCTCATCGGCCAGGGCGAGGGCATCGGCGACCTCACCGGGTTCACGCCGCACGTCTTCGCGCAGAAGCTCGTCGGCTAGCAGAAAGGCAAGAACGCATGTCGATCGAACACGACTACTTCGGACTCATCGGCGACTACTGGGCCGAACGCAAGGAGTACGGCGACCAAGACGTCGAGGTGGTGCTCGACGCCGACTCCGACCTCGTGTCGACGGCGGCGCTCGATGCGGCCGCCACGATGGTCGGCGAGCTCGAGCTCGTCGACGACGAACTGCGCGACGCGTTCGTGGGGCAGCTCGACGGGCACGGCCCGGTCACGAGGTTCCTCACCGCCGTGCTCGACGGTGACGAGGCCGATGCCGCCGACGCGGCCATCACCCGCGAATCGGGCGATCGGCAGATCGACGCGTTGCGCTCGCTGAGTCTCGTGCGGGTCGACCTGCGTCCCGACGCCGACCGCGACGGCGACGTGTTCGCCGAGTTCGAGTACGGCCTCGCCCCCGAAGACACCGAGGCGCGACTCGTCGCCTCGATCGACATGGGGCGCGAGATCGTCGACGTCCGCTTCGACGCCTGACCCGGCGGGCGGGTCCGGCCGGCCGTGCGCACGGCCGAAATGACCGCGGCGTGAAGCTCGCTTAGAATCGAAGGCACCATGGCAACCTTCGGAAACCTGTCTGACCGCCTCGCGGAGACGTTCAAGAACCTTCGCACCAAGGGCAAGCTCTCGGCATCCGACGTCGACGGCACCGTGCGCGAGATCCGCCGTGCCCTGCTCGACGCCGACGTCTCGCTCGACGTCGTCAAGCAGTTCACCGCCCACGTGCGCGAGCGCGCGCTCGGCGACGAGGTCAACAAGGCGCTGAACCCGGCGCAGCAGGTCGTGCAGATCGTCAACGAAGAGCTGGTGCGCATCCTCGGCGGCGAGCAGCGCCGGCTGCAGTTCGCGAAGAACCCGCCGACCGTGATCATGCTCGCGGGCCTCCAGGGTGCCGGAAAGACGACGCTCGCGGGCAAGCTCGCGAAGTGGCTCGTGAAAGACGGCCACACGCCGATGCTCGTCGCGGCCGACCTGCAGCGCCCGAACGCCGTGAACCAGCTCCAGATCGTCGGCGGCCAGGCCGGCGTGCCGGTCTTCGCGCCCGAGCCGGGCAACGGCGTGGGCGACCCGGTGCGCGTCGCGAAGGACGCGGTCAAGCAGGCCGAGCGGGCCCAGCACGACGTCGTCATCATCGACACCGCCGGCCGACTCGGCGTCGACGCCGAGATGATGAAGCAGGCCGCGAACATCCGCAAGGCGACGAACCCCGACGAGGTGCTCTTCGTCATCGACGCGATGATCGGCCAAGACGCCGTCACCACGGCGAAGGCCTTCCAAGAGGGCGTCGACTTCACGGGCGTCGTGCTCTCGAAGCTCGACGGCGACGCGCGCGGTGGCGCGGCGCTCTCGGTGGCGTCCGTCACCGGTCGTCCCATCATCTTCGCGTCGACCGGTGAGGGACTCGACGACTTCGAGCCGTTCCACCCCGACCGCATGGCGAGCCGCATCCTCGACCTCGGTGACATCCTCACGCTCATCGAGCAGGCCCAAGAGGCCTTCGACGAGGAGGAGGCGCTGAAGGTCGCCGAGAAGCTCGCGACCGAGCAGTTCACGCTCGAGGACTTCCTCGCGCAGATGCAGCAGCTGCGCGGCGCCGGCTCGATCAAGAAGATGCTCGGCATGCTCCCCGGCGCGGGTGGCATGAAGCAGCAGCTCGAGAACTTCGACGAGCGCGAGATCGTGCGCACCGAGGCGATCATCCAGTCGATGACCCCGGCCGAGCGCAAGAACACCAAGCTCCTCAACGGCTCGCGCCGACTGCGCATCGCGAAGGGCTCGGGCATGACCGTCACCGACGTCAACCAGCTCGTGCAGCGCTTCGAGCAGGCGGCGAAGATGATGAAGACGGTCGCGCGCGGCGGCATGCCGCAGATCCCCGGCATGGGTCCGATCCCCGGTGGCGGCGGTTACGGCGGCGGCAAGCGCCAGGCCGCCAAGGGCAAGAAGAAGTCGTCGGGCTCGCGTTCCGGAAACCCGGCCAAGCGCGCCGCCGAGAACGCGGCGATCGCGTCGGGCGCGACCCCCGCCGGTCAGGGCTCCGCGCCCGCCGGTTCGGGCTTCGGCCTCGGCGCCGGCGCGGGCGCCAAGAACGCCCCGACCGAAGAAGAGCTCGCCTCGCTGCAGAAGTTCCTCGGGCGCTGAGCCGCGTCGCTCACCGCCTGCAGGCGACGGATTTCCGGCGCGCAGTACAGTGAGTGACGAGGGCGACGGATGCCCCTGAAACGACTGGAGCACTGTCATGACCATCGGCGACGCCGACTATCGAGACGCGGGCCTCGAGTTCCCCGCTGACTTCCTGTTCGGCTCCGCCACCGCGTCGTACCAGATCGAGGGCGCCGCAGCAGAAGACGGGCGCGGCCCGTCGATCTGGGACACGTTCAGCCACACGCCGGGCAAGGTCTGGAACGGCGACACCGGCGATGTCGCCGACGACCACTACCACCGCCTCGAGCAGGATCTCGATCTCATGTCGGAGCTCGGCCTCGAGGCATACCGGTTCTCGATCGCGTGGCCGCGCATCCAGCCCACCGGCCGCGGGCCCGCCAACGAGGCCGGGCTGGCGTTCTACGATCGCCTCGTCGACGGGCTCATCGCCCGGGGCATCCGACCCATCGCCACCCTGTACCACTGGGACCTTCCGCAGGCACTCGAAGACGAGGGCGGCTGGGCGAACCGCGCGACCGCCGAGGCGTTCGCCGACTACGCCCGCATCATGGGCGAGCGGCTGGGCGACCGCATCGCCGTGTGGACGACGCTCAACGAGCCGTGGTGCAGCGCCTACCTCGGCTACGGCTCGGGCGCGCACGCACCCGGGCTCATGGACGGCGCGAAGGCACTCGCCGCCGTGCACCACCTGAACCTCGCGCACGGGCTCGCGATCGGCGCACTCCGTGAGGTCGTCACGAACGACCCCGGCTACTCGATCACGCTGAACCTGCACGTGATCCGGCCGTCGGGCCCGACCGGCGCCGAGGCGGCGCGTCGCATCGACGGACTCGCGAACCGCGTGTTCCTCGGTCCGCTGCTCGACGGCGAGTACCCGGCCGATGTCATCGCCGACACCGCCGACGTCACCGATTGGTCGTTCGTGAAGCCCGGCGACACCGAGCTGATCCGCCAGCCGATCGACCTGCTCGGCGTCAACTACTACTCCACGGTCACGGTCGAGATGTGGGACGGCCACTCGCCCCGGTCGCACGCCGACGGCCACAAGGACATGGGCGGCACCCCGTGGCCGGGTTCCGAGCACGTCGAGTTCCTCGTGCAGCCCGGCCCCTACACCGCCATGGGCTGGAACATCGACCCGTCGGGCCTCGAAGACCTGCTCGTCGCGCTGCACGAGGCCTACCCGGCCCTGCCGCTCATGGTCACCGAGAACGGCGCGGCGTTCGACGACGTCGTCACCGAGACGCCCGACGGTCCCGCCGTGCACGACCTCGACCGCATCGACTACCTGCGCCGCCACTTCACGGCGGCGCACCGCGCCATGGCAGCGCGGCGTCGACCTGCGCGGCTACCAGGTCTGGTCGCTCATGGACAACTTCGAGTGGGGCTACGGCTACTCCAAGCGGTTCGGCATCGTGCACGTCGACTACGACACGCTCGAGCGGCTGCCGAAAGACAGCGCGAAGTGGTACGCCGAGCTGATCCGCACGCCGCGCGATTCCGGCCTAGCCGGCCGGCGAGGCGGCGCCCGGCTCGGGTGAGAAGCCCTCGCGGAGTTCCTTCGCGAGGTGCGCGACGACCGCGGTGAGGTCACCGCCGGCGGCCTCGGCCACCCGAAGCTGGCGCTGGTAGCTCGCGCCGTCGTCGAGCACGGCTCGCACCTGCTGCAGCTCGGCGGCGCAGCCGAGCCGCTCGGCGAAGGGCGCGAGCGTCGTGAGCAGGTCGCGCAGGTCGTCGGCGACGGGACGCTCGGTGCCCGCGACATCCGTGATCACCTCGGCGTCCATGCCGTAGCGGGCCGCACGCCACTTGTTCTCGCGCAGGTACCAGGGCTGCAGCACGGTGAGCGTGCCGCCCTCGTCGAGCCGGGTGCTCATCCACTCGACGAGGCACTGCACGAGCGCGCCGATGGCGCCGATCTCGGCAGCGGTCGACACGCCGTCGCACACCCGCACCTCGACGGTGCCCCACCGCGGCGACGGGCGGATGTCCCATCGCACCTCGCTGTGGTCCTCGATGACGCCGGTGCGGATGAGGTCGTCGACGTAGCGTTCGTAGGCCGCCCAGTCGGCGAGCGGGTAGGGGAGTCCGGCGGTGGGCAGCTGCTGGAACATGAGCGCGCGATTCGAGGCGTAGCCGGTCTCGACGCCCGCCCAGAACGGGCTCGACGCGCTCAGCGCCTGCAGGTGCGGCAGGTAGGCGAGCAGTCCGTCGAGGATCGGCAGCGCCTTGTCGCGGTCTTCGATGCCGACGTGCACGTGCACGCCCCAGATCATCATGTTGCGCCCCCACCAGCGGGTGCGCTCGATGAGCTTGTGGTAGCGGGCCTTGTCGGTGAGCTGCTGGTGGTACCACTGGCTGAACGGGTGCGATCCGCTGCAGATGAGCTCGTAGTCGCCGAGCTCGTCGATGACGGCGCGCACCTCGGCGAGCTGGCCCTCGAGGTCGGCCACCGTCTCGGCGACGGTCGTGTGCACGGCGCTGACGAGTTCGACGGTGTTCGTGAGCAGTTCGGAGGTGATGAACGGATGATGCTCGCCCGGGCTGCCCGCGTCGAGCACCTCGAGCACCCGATCGGCCACGGAGGCCAGTTCGCCGGTGGCGCGATCGACGATCGCGACCTCCCACTCCATGCCGACGGTGGAGCGCGCCGACCGCGCGAATTCGATGGCCATGGGCGCCCCCGTCCTCTCGGCGTCAGCCGATGTGGGACATCATGACACGCGAACCCGTCGCCTTGGTGGCGGCGTGTCGTCGTGAGTCGCGGAGATCGGCCGCGCACCGAAGGGACTCCGAACCTCGCGATTCTCGTTTCGGCGCGATATCTGCAAGAATGGTCAGTCGAGTTCCGTACCGCCCGACCCTCTATCCGGCGTACAGAACCCCATAGAGCTTCCGCCGAGTGTGCACCCCACGCTCACGGCTGTCAGTTCGCTTACCTCACAACATTTTTCAGGAGAATTGTGGCTGTCAAGATTCGTCTCAAGCGCCTCGGCAAGATCCGCGCGCCCTACTACCGCATCGTCGTGGCCGACTCGCGCACCAAGCGCGACGGTCGTGTCATCGAGGAGATCGGCAAGTACCACCCCACCGAGCAGCCCTCGTTCATCGAGGTCGACTCCGAGCGCGCCCAGTACTGGCTCTCGGTCGGCGCGCAGCCGACCGAGCAGGTCGCGGCGATCCTCAAGCTCACGGGCGACTGGGGCAAGTTCAAGGGCGACGCGAACGCCGTCTCCAAGGTGCAGGTGAAAGAGGCCAAGGCCGAATTCGTCGCCGACGAGAAGAAGAAGCCGGTGCTCAAGCCCAAGGCCGAGAAGCCGGCACCCAAGGTCGAAGAGGCACCCGCCGAGGCTGAGGCCGAGGCCGCGACGGACGAGGCGTAAGCCTTGCTCCAGTCCGCGCTCGAACACCTCGTCAAGGGGATCGTCGATCACCCTGACGACGTGAAGGTCGTCTCCGCGTCGAGCGCACGCGGCGAGGTCCTCGAGGTTCACGTGAACCCCGAGGACCTCGGTCGCGTGATCGGCCGCGCCGGTCGCACCGCGAAGGCGCTCCGCACGCTCGTCACGGCCCTCGCCGACGGACGCCGCGTGCGGGTCGACGTCGTCGACACCGACGACTGACGTGGCCGACGCAGGTACGCAACTGCGGGTCGGCCGCCTCACCAAGGCGCACGGCCTGAAGGGCGCCATCAAGCTCGAGCTGTTCACCGACGACCCCGAGCGCCGCTTCGTGCCGGGCGCGGAGTTCTCGCTGCAGGTGCCCGCGACCTCGCCGTGGCACGGCAAGCACCTCACCCTGCGTGAACTGCGCTGGTACAACGGCCACCCCGTCGGGTTCTTCGAGGGGGTCGACGACCGCACGGCCGCCGAGAGTCTCGCGAAGGCGATCCTCTGGGTCTCGCACACCGACGACGACGACGAGACCGCCGAGCCCGACGCCTGGTACGACCACCAGCTCATCGGCCTCTCGGTCATCCGCGACGGCGTGCGCATCGGCGAGGTCACGCACGTCGACCACCTTCCCGCGCAGGACCTCCTCATCGTGAAGACCGGGGGCCGTGAGGTCATGGTGCCCTTCGTCGGCGCGATCGTGCCCGAGGTCGACGTCGAGGCCGGCACGCTCACCGTGACGCCGCCCGCCGGGCTGTTCGAGGAGCTCGTCGACGACGAGCCCGCCGCACCCGAAGCCGACACGACCGAGGGTGACGCCGACGGCGAGTCCGGGGCATCCGACACCGCCGACGATCGCGGCGAGTAGAGCTGTCGTGCGCGTCGACATCGTCACGATCTTCCCGTCGTTCTTCGACGTGCTCGACCTCTCGCTGCTCGGCAAGGCCCGCCAGTCGGGCCTCATCGACGTCACCGCGCACGACCTGCGCGACTTCACCCACGACCGGCACCGCACCGTCGACGACACGCCCTACGGGGGCGGCGCCGGCATGGTCATGAAACCCGAGCCGTGGGGCGAAGCGCTCGACGCGATCGTCGGCGACGGGGCATCCGATGCCCTGCTCGTCGTGCCGTCGCCCGCGGGTGAGCCGTTCACGCAGGCGACCGCCCGCGAACTCGCCGCCGAGGCGCACCTCGTGTTCGCGTGCGGCCGCTACGAGGGCATCGACCAGCGGGTCGTCGACCACTACTCCGCGCGCATGCGGGTGCGGCTCATCAGCCTCGGCGACTACGTGCTCAACGGCGGCGAGGTCGCCGTCATGGCCATGATCGAGGCGGCCGGCCGACTCGTGCCCGGAGTCGTCGGCAACCCCGAGAGCCTCGTCGAGGAATCGCACGAGGACGGGCTGCTCGAGTATCCGAGCTACACCAAGCCGGCCGCGTGGCGCGGCCTCGACGTGCCGCCCGTGCTGCTCTCGGGCAACCACGGCGCGATCGCCGCATGGCGCCACGAGCAGCAGGTCGAGCGCACGCGTCGGGTGCGGCCCGAGCTGCTCGAGGGCTGACCCCACGCTCGTCGCGGTCGCGCGCATCGGTCGCGCCGCGGCGTGAGCCACTCTTCACGTCCCGGAAACACGCGGGTGCCGTCAGCGAAACACGCCGTGCATAGCGTCGAAATCGGCGGCGCGACCGGATTCCGCCGGAGAGCGCGGTGCGGAAGATGGTCGGGTCGAGCGGTGCCGGGCTGCCGGCGGATGTCCCCGGCGCACACCCCCTCCGCCTCGTCGCCGTCACCCACGGCGCCCCCTCGGCGCAGAACCGCGAAGCCGTGATCCGGCTCGTCGACGGCGTCGCGTCCGAGCGACCGGAGCTCGACGTCTCGATCAGCTTCGTCGACGCCGCGAACCGCGACGTCGCTGCCGCGTTGGCTGCCGCCGCGGAGCCCGACGCGGTCATCGTGCCGCTCGTGCTCTCCGCGGGCTTCCACGTTCGCACCGGGCTCTCGCTCGGGCTCGACCACCTCACCGGCGGCGCCCGGCTCGCCGATGAGCTCGGCCCCGACGATCGCATCGTCGCGGTGCTCGCGCAGCGCCTCCTCGCCGTGGGACTCGACGACGAGGACGCCGTCGTCCTCGCCGCCGCAGGCTCGAACGACCCCCGCGCGGTGCGGGAGTGCTTCGAGACCGCCCGCCGGCTGGGACAGCGGCTCGGTCGCCCGGTCACCGTCGGGTTCATCGCCGCGGCCATCCCGCGACTTCCCGACGCGATCGAGATGATCCGCGAGGTGCATCCGGGCTCCCGGGTGGTCGTCGGCGCCTACCTCCTCGCGCCGGGCACCTTCTACGACTCGGCCGCCGGAGCCGGCGGCGACCTCATCGCCGACCCGCTCCTGCTCCCCGGCGAGCCGGCGCCGCAGGAGCTCATCGACCTGGTGCTCGAGCGCTTCGCGGCCGTCGACACGAACGACTTCGAGCCCGCCTGAGCCGCACGGCGGCTCGCCGCCCGCGCTCACTCGGTGAGGCTCGGTGTCGCGTCGGCCTCTGCGACACGGGCGAGCACCTCGGCGATGCGACCCTTGCAGCCGCCGCAGCCGGTGCCCGCGCGAGTGTCGCGGCCGACGCACTCGACGGTCGTGTTGCCGCATGCGGCCGACTCCTCGATGCGGCCGACGGTCACGCCGTTGCACCAGCACACGGTGGTCGCCGGGGCGAACGCGTCGGCATCTTCGGCAGGGTCGTAGTCGGGTCCGTCGAATCGGAGCAGGAGCGAGCGATCGGCGGGCAGCTCGCCGCGGCGCTCGAACAGCAGCGTGAGCTCGGCGGCGGTGCGCGGCATCCCGACGCTCACGAAGCCCGTGAGCGCGCCGTCCTCGGTGACCATCTTCACGTAGCGCAGGTGCTCGGGATCGGCCCATTGCGAGACGCGGCGCCGCGGGTGCAGCGCATCGTCGTCCCAGGGGTCGGCGGCGATCTCGCCGACGGCGACGACGTCGATGTGCTCGGCCTTGAGCATCACGATCGGGTCGCGCTCGGCCGGTACCCGGCCGGTGAGTGATCGGATGACGCAGCACGGTCGTGCCCGTCGGCCCGACGATCCGCGCGGCTTCGGCCGTCAGCGCGGCCGCGAGCCAGTCGGCCTGGCGCCACCCCGGCCCGATCAGGCCCGACGGTGCGCCCGGGCAGCACGCGCTGGCCGGCGAGCGCGTCGGTGCGCTCCACCACCTGCGCGCAGTCGCCGATCGCGAAGACGTCGGGATCGCTCCAGGACTGCAGTGAGGGGTGCACGACGATGCCGACGGCGGTGCGCAGGCCCGCGAGCGTCGCCAGCTCGTTGCGCGGGCTCACGCCGCACGAGAGCACGAGCAGGTCGCCGCGCAGTTGCTTGCCGTCGGCCGTGACGAGCATGTCGAACCGGCGGCCGCCGTCGGCGTCGGTGCGGAACGCGACCGCCTCGGCACGACTGTGCGCGATGACCGTGATGCCCGCGCGGCGCAGGGCCGCCCGCAGCACCTGGCCGCCGCCGCGATCGAGGTTGCGCGGCATCGGGTGGGGGCCGTGGTGCACGACGCACACCTGGGCGCCGGCGTGCGCCGCGGCGAGGGCGAGCTCGAGCCCGAGCACGCCCGCGCCGAGCACGATGATGCGGCGCCGCTCGCGCACGGCCTCGAGCACGCGGTCGGCGTCGGCGAGGTCGCGCAGCGCGGTGATGCCCGCCGGCAGCTCGTCGTCGTGCGCCACGAGGTGCCGAGCGTACTTCTCGAGCGAGGCGAGATCGCGGCGATGCCGCTCGACGCCGTCGAGCGTCGGCACGTTCGCCCGCGACCCCGTCGCGAGCACGAGGCGGTCGTAGCCGAGCTCCTCGCCGGTGCTCAGCCGCACGACGTGCGCGGCACGGTCGATCGAGGTGGCGGCGACGCCGAGGAGCACGCGGGCGCCGGCCTCCTCCGCCGTGACGCGGTCGCCGACGATCATGGAGTCGAGCTCGGTGTTGCCGACCGCGTACTCCGCCACGAGCACGCGGTTGTACGCCTCGACGTCCTCGCCGGCGACGACGGTGAGCTCGACGGCGCCGGCCCGCACGGCGGGCAGCAGCTCCTCGACGAAGCGTGCGCCGACGGGTCCGTAGCCGACGAGGACGATCCTGAGTGCACGTCATGCGGGGACTCCGGCTTCCACGAGGCGGGCGAGGGCTGCGATCCGCGAGACGCGCACGACGTTGGTCTTGAACTCGGGCATCGCCGAGACGGGGTCGACCGCGTCGGAGGTGAGCAGGTTCGCGGCCTGCTCGTCGCCGTAGTGGAACGGCAGGAACACGGCGTCGGGCCGGATGTCGGGAGTCAGGCGTGCGCGGCAGCGCACCGTGCCGCGCGAGTTCGCGAGTTCGAGGTCGTCGCCGTCGGCGATGCCGAGCCGCTCGGCCGTGGCCGGATGCATCGAGGCGAGCGCTTCGGGCTGCGCCTCGGCGAGCTCGGGGACGCGGCGGGTCTGGGCACCGCTCTGGTAGTGCTCGAGCAGCCGGCCGGTGATGAGCGTGAGCTCGCCCTCGGCCGGCTGCGGGCGCGCGGCCGAGCGCACCGAGACCGCGACGAGCCGGGCCAGTCCATCGGGGTGGGCGAAGCGGTCGGCGAAGAGTCGCGGGGTGCCGGCGCTGCCGCGCGGGTACGGCCAGTAGGCGGCCTCACCGCGGTCGAGCATGGCGTAGTCGATGCCCGAGTAGTCGGCGATGCCGCCCTCGGACGCGAGGCGCAGTTCCTCGAACACGAGCTCGGGGTCGGTGTCGAATGCGGCGGTGCACTCGAGCCGGCGCGCGAGCTCGGCGAGGATCCACAGCTCGTCGCGAACGCCCGCGGGCGGGGTGATCGCGCGGCGGCGGCGGATGACCCGACCCTCGAGCGAGGTCATCGTGCCCTCCTCCTCGGCCCACTGGGTGATCGGCAGCACCACGTCGGCGAGGGCCGCGGTCTCGGAGAGGAAGAAATCGCAGACCACGAGCAGGTCGAGCGCGGCGATGCCCTCGCGCACGGCTTCGACGTTCGGTGACGACACGACGAGGTTCGAGCCGTGCACGAGCAGCGCACGGACTCCGCCCGGTCGCCCGAGCGACTGCAGCAGCTCGACGGCGGGCACGCCGGGACCGGGGATGACCGCGGGGTCGACGCCCCAGACGCGCGCGACGTGGGCGCGAGCGTCGGGATCGACGATCTTGCGGTACCCGGGCAGCTGGTCGCACTTCTGGCCGTGCTCGCGGCCGCCCTGGCCGTTGCCCTGGCCGGTCAGCGTGCCGTAGCCGCTGCCCGGGCGACCGGGCAGGCCGAGCAGCAGCGCGAGGTTGATCGCGGCCGTCGCGGTGTCGGTGCCGTCGACGTGCTGCTCGACGCCGCGCCCCGTGAGGATGTACGTGCCGGTGCCCGACGCGAGCCGTCGGGCGAGGCGTCGCAGCGTGAGCGCCGGCACGCCGGTGACCGACTGCACCCGCTCGGGCCACCACGAGGCGACGCTGCGGCGGACCGCGTCGAACCCGGTGGTGCGCGCGGCGACGTAGTCGGTGTCGACGAGCCGCTCGGCGATGACGATGTGGGTGAGCCCGAGCAGCAGCGCCAGGTCGGTGCCGGGCGCCGGCTGCACGTGCAGGCCGCGACCCTCGTCGGTGAGCCGTGCGGTCGCCGTGCGGCGCGGGTCGACGACGACGAGGCCGCCGGCCGCCTGTGCGCCCGCAAGGTGCCCGATGAACGGCGGCATCGTCTCGGCGACGTTGGTGCCGAGCAGCAG
Organism: uncultured Actinomycetota bacterium; assembly: GCA_963836825.1. Classification (GTDB taxonomy): domain Bacteria; phylum Actinomycetota; class Actinomycetes; order Actinomycetales; family Microbacteriaceae; genus Agromyces. The sequence continues at coordinate 408,750 of CAWILI010000005.1, read as the reverse complement.
GATCGTGGATGCGCCGTCGAGGTCGTCGAGCGGGAACGGGAGTCCCCGGTCGACGCCGAACGCGCGGTTGCCCGCCGCCGCCGCCGACGACATGCAGTATCGCCCGTTGTAGTCGATGCGGCTCGTGCCGAGTGCGAGGCGGGCGAACTTGCCGAGCAGGTAGGCCTTCTCGTTCGTGAGTCCACCGCCGCCGAACACGCCGACCGCGTCGGCACCCGATTCCGAGCGGATGTCCCGCAGCGCGCCCGCGACGAGATCGAGGGCCTCGTCCCAGCTCGCCTCGTGGAACGCGCCATCGGCGCCCCGCACGAGCGGGGCGCCGAGGCGTGATGGTGCGCGGAGCAGTTCTGCCGAGGTCCAGCCCTTCTTGCACAGCCCGCCGCGATTCGTGGGGAAGTCGCGGCCCGAGACCGTCACCGGCGGTGTCGCGGCGGCCGTGCCGGCCGAGACATCCGTCGAGCCCGCGGCATCCGTCGCGACCTCGACCGGGGTGAGGGTCATCGCGCACTGCAGCGCGCAGTACGGGCAGTGGGTGTCGGCTCGACGGGGCATCCGGTCTCGTTTCAGATCTTGTGCGCGCTCAGGCGAGCCGAGCGCACGTAGACGACGTAGGTGAGCACCAGCAGGAACGCGTAGACGGCGACGAAGCCGAGGAACGCACCCGCGTACCCGCCCGAGGCCTGGAACGAGAGGTTCAGCGCCTGCGGGATCAGGAATCCGCCGTACGCGCCGATCGCCGAGATCAGTCCGAGCGCCGCGGCCGCCTTGCGCTGGGTCGACACGTCGCCCGTGCCGCCGCCCCGAACGGCGAACACGACCGGCACCATGCGGTACGTCGAGCCGTTGCCGATGCCGGCCGAGGCGAACAGCAGCAGGAACAGGCCGAGGAACAGCCAGAAGTTCGCCACCTGCAGGGTGAGCACGACCGCGAGGGTGATGGTTCCCATCGCCGCGAACGCGACCATCGTGATGCGCGCGCCGCCGAACCGGTCGGAGAGCCGGCCGCCGTAGGGCCGGGCGAGCGAGCCGACGAGGGCGCCGAGGAAGGCGAGCGAGACGGATGCCCCGCCCACGGCGATCGCCGAGAACTCGGGGAACTGGTCGGCGATGAGCTTCGGGAACACGCTCGCGAAGCCGATGAACGAGCCGAACGTGCCGATGTAGAGCAGGGACATGATCCAGAGGTGCGGCTCCTTGAGTGCCGCCGCCGAGCCGGCGAAGTCGGCCTTCGCGTTGGAGAGGTTGTCCATGTACCGGGCGGCGCCGAACATCGCGAGCAGGATGAACGGGATCCAGATCCAGCCGGCGACGGGCAGGTTCATCGTCGCCGCTGCGCCGATGGTGATCACGATCGGCACGACGAACTGCGCGACCGATGCACCCAGGTTGCCGCCGGCGGCATTGAGGCCGAGCGCCCAGCCCTTCTCCTTCTGCGGGTAGAAGTAGGTGATGTTCGACATCGAGCTGGCGAAGTTGCCGCCGCCGAAGCCGGCGAGCGCCGCCGCGGCGAGCAGCACGCCGAACGGCGTCTCGGGGTTCGACACGCAGACGGCCAGCGCGATCGTCGGCAGGAGCAGCAGGCCGGCCGAGATGATCGTCCAGTTGCGTCCGCCGAACCTCGGCACGAGGAACGAGTACGGGATGCGGAGCGTGGCTCCGACGAGGCTCGGGATCGAGATGAGCCAGAAGATCTCGCCGGTGCTGAGGTCGAACCCGGCGTCCGGCAGCGTCACGGCGACGATCGACCACAGCTGCCAGACGACGAAGCCGAGGAACTCCGCGAAGATCGACCAGTTGAGGTTGCGCCGGGCGATCGGGCGGCCGACGGTCTCCCACTGGGTCTCGTCCTCAGGGTTCCAGTGGTCGATCCAGCGGCCGGGCCGCGTGGCGAGGGCCGGTCGTGGTCGGCGCGGCGCGAGGGCCGGGTCGACGTGCGGGGGAGCAGTGCTGAGGGTCTCGGTCATCGGTGCCTCCGGGGGTGTCGGTCACGGGTGGAGCTCGTGCAGCCGACGCTATTGGCGCCGTGTTTCCGCGACTCGGTCGGGTCGTAAACCCTGCGTCTCCAGCTGCTCACCCGAGGCGGCCCGGCCTGTGAGGTCGTCGTCACACATCGATCCGGTACCCCCGCTTGACGACCGTCGCGATGAGCCCGGGCACGCCGATGGTCTGGCGCAGCCTGCTCAGGGCGACCTCGAGCGCGTGCTCGTCGTTCGTGCCGGGAAGCCCGGCGGCGAGCCGGTCGCGGGCGACGACCGAGCCCCGCGCCTGCACGAGCGTGCGCAGGATGCCGAGGGCGACCGGCGCGAGCGCCACCCGGCGGTCGGCGACGTCGACCACCGAACCGCGGAGCGCGAGCGGTCCGTGCCGGGTGTCGAGGCGCATGATCCGGGCCGACTCCAGGTGCTCGCACACGAGCCGGATGAGCGCGCCCATGCGGAAGCGCTCGGGCTGGATCGGCATCACTCCCGCGTCGATGAGGGGCGCGGCGGTGACGGGGCCGACGGCGGCCGCGACGACCGGACCGCACATGGCGTCGATGAGGTCGTCGTAGCGTCCGCGAGCCTCGGCCGCGATGAACAGCGCGTGCACGGCGGGAGCGCTCGTGAAGGTGATGCAGTCGAGTCCGCCCGAGCACGCGGCGTCGATCAGGCGATCGACCCGGTCGTCGGTCTCGTCGGTCTCGATCCACCGGTACGGCTCGACGGTGAGCACGCGGGCGTGCGCCTCGTGCAGGCGCACGAGCTGCGACGGATTGAGGAATCCGTGCAACTGCACGGCGATCGTGAGCCCCTTCGGGTAGGTGGCGAGCACCGCGTCGATGAGCGATTCCGTGGTCTCCTCGGCAGCTCATGCCGACATCGTTGAGCCCTGCCGCGCGGATGCCGCCGCGCGCCTTCGGGCCGCGCACCAGGATCGCCGTGTCGGAGAGGGCATCGACGAGGTCCTCACCGAGGCCCGCGGCATCCGCCACCTCGAACCAGCGCCGCACGCCGTACGCGGTCGTCGCGAGCAGCACGTCGGGCCGCGCGTCGATGATCGCGCGCGTGTCGGCGATCACGGGATCGTCGGAGATCGCGTTCGCCATGCGCAGCGTCGGCGCGTGCAGCACCTGCGCGCCGCGACGCGCGAGCGCGTCGATGAGGTCGGCCGAGCGGCGATCGCTCGTGACCCCGATGCGGAACCCGGCGAGCTGGTCGGGCCGGAACGCCGGCGGCGCCTCCATCACGTCGGTCACGTGGCCACCGCCGCGAATGCCGCCGCGCGTTGCATGAGATCGGATGCCTCGGCATCGCCGTCGTGCGCGAGGCGCACGACCTCGCCGACGACCACGATCGCGGGCGAGGTCACGCGAGCCCGCCCGGCGGCGAACACGATGTCGGCGAGGCTGCCGATCGTGGTGCGCTGGCCGGGCTGGAATCCGCGCTCGACGATCGCGACGGGCATGTCGACGCGCATGCCGTGGCGGGCGAGGCCCGCGGTGAGCGAGGGCAGCGAGTTCACGCCCATGAGCACGACGATGGTGCCGCCGAGGCCCGCGAGGTGGGTGAGCTCGTCGTCGGTGAGCGGCGCGTGACCCGACACGACGGTGAAGAGATGGCTGATGCCGCGGTGGGTGAGCGGGATCCCGGCGGCGCCGGGGACCGCGACGGCGCTCGTCACGCCGGGGATGACCTCGACCGCGATGCCGGCCCGGTGGCACGCGAGCACCTCCTCGCCGCCGCGACCCAGCACGTAGGGGTCGCCGCCCTTGAGCCGAACCACGTGACGGCCGGCGAGCGCGTGCTCGACGAGCAGCTCCTCGATCTCGTGCTGCGGGATCGCATGGTGGCCCGGGCGCTTGCCCACGTCGATGAGCTCGGCGGTCGGCGCGAGCCTGCCGAGGCCCTCGTGGGGGGCGAGCCGGTCGTAGAGCACGACATCGGCCGCTTCGAGGGCGCGCACCGCGGCGAGGGTCAGCAGGTCCTCACGGCCGGGCCCGCCGCCCACGAGGGTCACGCGGCCGGTCATGCGTCGGCCCCCCGCACGGGGATGGTGGTCCCGGCGACGAGCACGGCCTCGCCGCGCTCGCGCTCCTCGGCGGTCGCCGGGCGCAGCTGGCCTCGCTCGGACACCCGGGCGATCGACGGGTCGGGCGTGTTCGGGGCGTTGACGAACGAGCGGAAACGCCGCAGCCGCTCGGGGTCGGCGAGGGTCGCCGCCCATTCGTCCTCGTAGGTGTCGACGTGCCTCGCCATGGCCTGTTCGAGTTCGTCGGCGAGGCCGAGCGAGTCGTTCACGACGACGTCGCGCACGTGGTCGAGGCCGCCCTCGAGGTCCTCGATCCAGCGCGCCGTGCGCTGCAGGCGGTCGGCCGTGCGCACGTAGTACATGATGTAGCGGTCGATGTAGCGCAGCAGCGTCTCGTCGTCGAGGTCGCTCGCGAGCAGTTGGGCGTGGGCCGGCTGGAATCCGCCGTTGCCGCCGACGTACATGTTCCAGCCCTGGTCGGTGGCGATCACGCCGACGTCCTTGGCGCGCGCCTCGGCGCACTCGCGGGCGCAGCCCGAGACGCCGAACTTGAGCTTGTGCGGTGACCTGAGGCCCCGGTAGCGCAGCTCGAGCTGCACGGCCATCGCCACGGCGTCCTGCACGCCGTAGCGGCACCAGGTCGAGCCGACGCAGCTCTTCACGTTGCGCAGCGCCTTGCCGTAGGCCTGCCCCGACTCGAACCCGGCATCGACGAGGCGCTTCCAGATCTCGGGCAGCTGGTCGAGTCGCGCGCCGAACAGGTCGATGCGCTGGCCGCCCGTGATCTTCGTGTACAGGCCGTAGTCGGTGGCGACCTGGGCGATCACGGCGAGCTTCTGCGGCGTGATCTCGCCGGCGGGGATGCGGGGGACCACCGAGTAGGTGCCGTCCTTCTGCATGTTCGCCATGGCGCGGTCGTTGGTGTCCTGCAGGCCGCCGCGGCCGCCGTCGAGGATGTACGAGCCGTGCTGGGTGGCGAGGATCGATCCGATGACGGGCTTGCACACGTCGCAGCCGCGCCCGGTGCCGAGGCGCGCGATGATCTCGTCGAACGAGGTGAGCTCGAGCACCCGCACCGACTCGAACAGCTCCTGGCGGCTGAGCTCGAAGTGCTCGCAGAGGGCGCGCGACGGGGTGACGCCGGCCTTCGTGAGCTCGGACTCGAGCAGCTTCTTGACGAGGGGCACGCACGAGCCGCACTGGGTTCCGGCGCGCGTGCAGGCCTTCAGGGCGCCGAGCTCGGTGCAGCCGTCGTCGTGCGCGGCGTGCGCGCCGGTGACGGCGTCGCGGATGGTGCCCGCGGTCACGTTGTTGCACGCGCACACGAGCGCAGCGGCGGGCAGCTCGTCGCCGGCCGGCGCCTCCATGCCCGAGGCCGAGAGGTAGGCGGCCGGCTCGCTCGACAGCTGCGTGCCGAGCAGCGGCCGCAGCGAGGCGTAGGGGGAGGCGTCGCCGACGAAGATGCCGCCGAGCAGGGTCTTCGCGTCGTCGGTCATGACGAGCTTCTGGTAGAGGCCGCGCGCCGGGTCGGCGTAGACGATCTCGAGCGCCTGCTCGGTGCGGGCGAGCGCGTCGCCGAAGCTCGCGACGTCGACGCCCGAGAGCTTCAGCTTCGTCGCGTCGTCGACGCTCGTGAACTCGGCCGCGCCGCCGAGCAGCCGGTCGGCCACGACCTCGGCCATCGCGTTCGCCGGTGCGACGAGCCCGGTGCAGCGGCCCTCGAAGCTCGCGACCTCGCCGATCGCCCAGATGCCGGGGGCCGAGGTCGCGCACGACGTGTCGATCGCGGCGCCGCCGCGCGGGCCGAGCTCGAGCCCGAGTTCGCGTGCGAGCTCGTCGCGGGGGCTGATGCCGATGGCGAACACCACGAGGTCGGCCTCGATGTGCCGGCCGTTCGTGAGGTCGACGCCGACCACGGCGTCGTCGTCGACGACGACGGCCGACGGCCGAGCGCCGAGGTGCAGCCCGATGCCCTGCCCGGCGATGATGCGCCCGAGGGCACGACCCGCGCCCTCGTCGAGCTGGGCCGACATGAGCCAGCCGCCCGAGTGCACGACCGCGGCGTGCGCGCCGAGCTTCGCGAGGCCGCCCGCGGCTTCGAGCCCCAGCAGGCCGCCGCCCGCGACGACGACGCGCGCCGGCCGGCCGTGCGCCTCGGCGAGGTCGCGAACCTCGGTGACGAGCGCGTCGACGTCGTCGATCGTGCGATACACCCGGGCGTGGTCCCGCCCGGGGAGGTCGGGCACCGGCGCGCTCGATCCCGTGGCGAGCACGAGGTCGTCCCATGGCAGCACCAGGCCGCCGGAGGTCGTCGCGGTGCGGGCGCCGCGGTCGATCGCGACGACCCGCTCGCCGGTGAGCAGCCGCACGCTGCCCTCGTGCCACATCGAGGTCGGCGTCAGGGTCAGGTCGGTCGCGACATCCGCCAGCCGCGTGCTCAGGGCGACCCGGTCATATGGCGCGTGGAGCTCTTCGCCGACGACCGTGACCCGCAGGGTGCGGCCGTCGTCGCGGGCGTGCAGGCTGTCGGCGAGGCGGTGGGCGGCGGGCCCGCCGCCGACGATGACGACGTCGCGGACGCCGGATTCGATGTGAGTGGTGTGGGTCATTGCGGCCCTCCGTGGCTCGATTGGTTGCGAGCGTAGGGCCGGGCCGTTTCGGCCCTGTTACGCGGACGTAACCGCATCACACGCCGAACGCACGCGTGCCGAGCGGTCGTGTGAGGCGGGTTTCACGTCGCTGTAACAGACGGATGTCCCGGGCGAAACAGCCGCGCCGTAGCGTCGCTGCCACGACACGAGAGGAGCCGAGATGTCGCTGACCATCGAACGCACCACCACCTGGGACACCGCCTGCGAGGTCGACGAACTCGAGCCCGGCTGGGGCGAGGTGGCGCTGCTGGGCGGGCGCCAGGTCGCACTCGTGCGCCTCGCCGACGACGAGGTGTACGCGGTCGACCACCACGATCCGCACACCGGCGCGCCCGTCATGGCACGGGGGATCGTCGGCTCGCGCGGCGACCGCCCCACGATCGCGTCGCCGTTGCACAAGGAGGTCTACGACCTCGGCACCGGCGAGTGCTTCACCGACGGCTCCCTCGCGCTCCGCACCTATCGCACGCGCATCGTCGGCGGCATGATCCACGTGGAGCTCGACGGATGACGCGCGCGCCCGCGCTCGTCGCGGCGTCGCACGGCACGTCCTCGGCCGACGGCAGCACCGCCGTCGCCGCCCTGGTCGACGCGGTGCGGCGCGCGGCGCCGCAGCTGGTGGTCGAGGACGCGTTCGTCGACGTGCAGCAGCCCGACGTGGCATCCGTGCTCGACGGGCTCGGCGACGCTGCACGCGGCCGTGGTCGTGCCGCTGCTGCTCTCCGCGGGCTACCACGTGCACGTCGACCTGGCGCGCGAGGTCGCGAACGCCGCCGGGGCGCCCGCCCTCGGCGCCGCCCTCGGACCCGACGACCGCCTCGTGGACGTGCTCGCCGAGCGGCTGGCGGAGGCCGGCCTGCGCGGCGACGACCGCATCGTGCTGGCCGCGGCCGGCTCGAGCGACGTGCGGGCCGTCGACGACTGCCGGGTCGTCAGCCGTCGGCTCGCGGCTCGGCTCGGCCGACCCGTGGCGGTCGGCTTCCTCTCGGCGGCGCGGCCCGCGCTCGCCGACGCGATCGCGCGCACGCGCGCGACGCATCCGGTGTCGCGGGTGGTCGTCTCGAGCTACCTGCTCGCGCCCGGGTACTTCCACGACCTCGCGGTCGCGGCGGGCGGCGACGTCACGACCGCGCCGGTGCTGCGAGCGGATGCCGCTCCGCCCGCCTCGCTCGTCGGACTCGTGCTCGACCGCTATGCGGAGGCGCTGGCGCTCAGCCGCGCTGCGTGAGCACGATCGGGTCGCCGTCGGTGATCGCGATCGTGTGCTCGGAGTGCGCGCCGCGCGAGCCGTCGGCGCTGCGCAGGGTCCAGCCGTCGGGGTCGGTGAAGATGCGATCGGTCGTCTCGAGGAACCACGGCTCGATCGCGATGACGAGGCCGGCCTTCAGCGGCAGTCCGCGCCCGGGGCGCCCGCTGTTGGGCACGTGCGGGTCGCCGTGCATCGTGCGGCCCACGCCGTGGCCGCCGAAGTCGGTGTTGACGGTGTAGCCGCCGGCCTTCGCGACGTCGCCGATGGCGCGCGAGATGTCGCCGATGCGGTTGCCGACCCGGGCGGCCGCGATGCCCGCCTCGAGGGCGCGTTGCGTCGTGTCGATGAGTCGCAGGTCGTCGTCGCGCGGGGTGCCGACGACGATCGAGATCGCGGAGTCGGAGACCCAGCCGTTCACCGACGCGGCGAAGTCGAGGCTCAGCAGATCGCCGTCGCGCAGCCGGTAGTCGTGCGGCAGGCCGTGCAGCACGGCGTCGTTGACCGACGTGCAGATGACCTTGCCGAAGGGGCTCGCGCCGAACGAGGGGTGGTAGTCGATGTAGCAGCTCTCGGCGCCGGCCTTCCTGATCAGCTCGTGCGCGAGCGCATCGAGCTCGAGCAGGTTCACGCCGACGTCGGCAGCGGCCGCGGTGGCCTCGAGCACGCTCGCCACGAAACGGCCCGCGGGGCGCATCTGCTCGATCTCGGCAGGGGTCCTCAGTTCGATCATGCCCATCCTCTCCGCAGTCCATTCTGTCGGCTCCGCCCTGAGTGAACACCCGGCTCACTCGAAGCTGCGGCCGTTAGCCTTGGAACATGCTCCTCCGGCGCCTCTTCTACCGCTGGCAGTTCATCGCGGTCATCGCGCTGCCGGTGTGGCTTCTCGTGGGCTGGGCCGTGTTCGGTTCGGGTGGCTGGGGCACGCTCGGCCTCGCCCTGGTCGTCCCCGTGGCCTTCATCGCGCTCGGCATCATCGCGCTGCTCGTCAACGCCCGCCCGACGGTGCGGGCCGAGCGCGCCACGTCGTGGCTCGATGTCGCGGTGCTCGGCGCCTGGCACCTCTCGATCATCGGCACGGGCTTCTACGGTCCCGGCGGCGCCTGGTTCGCGGTGTTCGCGGTCATCCTGGCGATCGCGGCATTCTGGGTCTCGCTGTGGCAGCTCATCTCCGACGGAGCCAAGCGCATGAAGGCCTCGATGGACGAGTTCGAGCGACTCGCCGCCCAGCAGCCGGGCGGGCCGGCAGGCCCCGGCACGCGCGACCCGTCGACGCGATCCGATCCGGGCGACGACGACGGCGACGTCATCATCGTGCGCGAGGTGCGCGACTGACGGGAGCGTCGCGCACGGGGCATCCGTTCGCTCGCTTTGCCTGACAGGCACCCGGCATGGCAGAATAGACGATTGTGCCGCCGCAGAGCTCTGCCTCCGGGGAGCACGCACAGCGCGAACGTTCATCGAGGGTTCGCGCGGGCGGCACCAGACACTTCCATTTTCAGATCCGCGTTCGACCGGTTGCGGGCGCAGAGAGCGAACCATCATGCACATCCTCGACCATGTCGACGCCGCGAGCCTGAGGTCGGACATCCCCGACTTCCGCCCCGGCGACACCGTCAAGGTGCACGTCAACATCATCGAAGGCACGCGCTCGCGTATCCAGGTCTTCCAGGGCGTCGTCATCGGCCGCCAGGGCGAGGGCGTTCGCGAGACCTTCACGGTCCGCAAGGTCAGCTTCCAGGTCGGCGTCGAGCGCAAGTTCCCGGTGCACTCGCCGGTCATCGACCACATCGAGATCGTCACCCGCGGTGACGTGCGCCGCGCGAAGCTCTACTACCTGCGCAAGCTGCGCGGCAAGAAGGCCAAGATCAAGGAGAAGCGCGCCACCAGCTGATCCGCCTCGCGCGAATCGCATTCCGACGCGAACTCGAACCCGAGCTCCCCACCTTAGACTGGTGGGGAGCTCGGGCGGTTAAATGACTGAAGAAGAAACAAGCACGCGTACTGAACGCGCGGGCTCGGCATCGGCACGCCGAAAGCGCAGCACGCTGCTCTTCCTTCGCGACCTCCTCGTCATCTTCCTGGTGGCGGTGCTGGTCTCGTTCCTCATCAAGACGTTCCTCATCCGATCGTTCTTCATCCCATCGGCGTCGATGGAGCAGACGCTCGTGCAAGACGACCGCATCATCGTCAACCAGCTCGTGCCCGACCTCGCACCCATCCAGCACGGCGACGTCGTGGTCTTCAAGGATCCCGGGCGGGTGGCTGCCGGCCCGCGACGACCCCTCGCAGCCGCCCCTCATCGCGGCGGTCGACTGGTTCCTCGCCTTCGTGGGGCTCTCGGCGCCCGACTCGAACGACCACCTCGTCAAGCGCGTCATCGGCCTGCCCGGCGACCATGTCGTGTGCTGCAACGCGCTCGGGCAGATGAGCGTCAACGGGGTGCCGCTCGATGAGCCCTACGTCGCCCTGCCGCCCGGCACGACCAAGGTCTCCGAGCTCGACTTCGACGTCACGGTGCCCGACGAATCGCTCTGGGTCATGGGCGACAACCGGTACAACTCCAAGGACTCGCGGTACAACGGCGGAACCCCGCTCGAGGGCTACGTGCCGGTCGACAACGTCGTCGGCCGCGCCTTCGTCGTGAGCTGGCCGATCTCGCACTGGGCCTGGCTCGACAACTACCCGTCGGTCTTCGACGGCGTCGAAGAGGCAGCGGGCTGATGTCGCCCTCCGTCATCCCCAACCTGCGGGTCGAACGCGTGCTGTTCGACGAGGGGGCGCCGCTCGTGCTCGCGTGCGACGAGGTGGGCCGCGGCGCGCTCGCCGGGCCCGTCGCCGTCGGCATGGTGGTCATCGACCCCGGCGTGCGCCGCATGCCCGCGGGCCTGCGCGACTCGAAGCTCATGACCGAGCCGCGCCGCGAGGCGATGGCGCCCCGAGCGGCCGGCTGGGTGCGATCGTGGGCCGTCGGCGAGGCGAGTGCGGCCGAGATCGACGAGCTCGGCATCATGGCCTGCCTCGGGCTCGCCGGGTGCGCGGGCGTTCGCGGCCCTCGAACTGCCCGTCGACGTCATCGACCTGCCGCTCATCCTCGACGGCAACCACGACTGGCTGAGCGGGGCCATCGAGCATCGGGCGCGGGTCACGACCCGCATCAAGGCCGACCGCGACTGCGCGTCCGTGGCAGCGGCATCCGTCATCGCCAAGGTGCACCGCGACGGCGGCATGCGTCGCGCGCACGTGGCCACCCCGCTCTATTCCTGGGACGAGAACAAGGGCTACTCGAGCCGCGCGCACTTCGCGGCCATCGACGAGCACGGCGCGAGCGAGCTGCACCGCAAGACCTGGCTGCACGAGCGGCCGCCCGAGGCGCCGACGCTCTTCGACCTCAGCGTAGGATGAGTCCGATGGATGAGGACGAGTTCGAAGACTACGACCGCGAGGTCGAGCTGGCCCTGTACCGCGAGTACCGTGACATCGTCGCGCAGTTCAAGTACGTGGTCGAGACCGAGCGACGGTTCTACCTCGCGAACGAGGTCGAGCTCGTGCGGCGCGACACCGAGCACGACTTCTACTTCGAGCTCACCATGAAAGACGTCTGGGTCTGGGACGTCTACCGTGCCGACCGGTTCGTCAAGGCGGTGCGCGTGCTCACCTTCAAGGACGTCAACGTCGAAGAGCTCGCCACGCGCGAGTTCGAGCTGCCGAAAGAGCTCGCGCTCGACGAGTAGCGCGTTGCGCTGACTCGTCCTCGACAACGCGGGCCGGTCACCGGTTCTGCACGGTGACGCGGCTGCGCGCCGGTCTCCGGATGTCCCTCCGCGACGCTGTTCGCGGAGGTGCACATGGCGCACAACGCAGAACTCGGTCGGCGCGGCGAACAGCTCGCGGTCGACCACCTCGAGGCACGGGGCATGGCCGTGCTCGAGCGCAACTGGCGATGCCGGCTCGGTGAGATCGACATCGTCGCCCGCGACGGCGACGACCTCGTCTTCATCGAGGTGAAGACGCGCTCGAACGGCGACTACGGGCATCCGTTCGAGGCGATCACGCCCGATCAAGCTCGCCCGGCTGCGGCGACTGGCCATCGCGTGGTGCGAGTCGAGCGAGGCGTCGGCGGCGCGCATCCGCATCGACGCGGTCGCCGTGCTCGTGCCGGCGGAGTCCCCGGCGCTCATCGAGCACCTCGAGGGGATCAGCTGATGCCCGTCGCCCGCACCCGCTCGGTCGCCCTGCTCGGGCTCACCGGCTCGATCGTCGAGGTCGAGGCCGACCTGTCGTCGCAGCTGCCCGCCTTCATCATCATCGGCCTGCCCGATGCCGCCCTCGGCGAGGCGCGCGACCGCGTGCGCTCCGCCGCGATCAACGCCGGCTGCCCCCTGCCGTCGCGCCGCCTGACCGTCAACCTGTCGCCGGCCGCGCTGCCGAAGCACGGGTCGGGCTTCGACCTCGCGATCGCGATCGCCTGCCTCGCAGCGGCCGGCGAACTCTCGACCGAGTCGGTCGACCGGGTGGTGCACCTCGGCGAGCTCGGGCTCGACGGGCGGCTGCGCCCGATCGACGGCATCCTGCCCGGCGGTGCTCGCCGCGGCGCGCGCCGGCCACGACACCGTCATGGTGCCGACCGGCAATGCGACCGAGGCGGCACTCGTCCCCGGAATCCGCGTGGTCGGGGTCGCCTCGCTGCTCGAGGCCGCGATCTGGCACGGCGGCGAGTACGACGAACGCGAGGTCGAGACGGTGCCGTCGTCGACCACCGCGGCGACGCCGGCCGATGCCGAGATCGAGGCACCCGGCGACCTCGCCGAGGTGAGCGGCAACGACGACGCCGTCGAGGGCATGCTCGTCGCGGCGGCCGGCGGGCACCACGTGTACCTGCTCGGCCCGCCCGGCGCGGGCAAGACCATGCTCGCGTCGCGGTTGCCCGGCATCCTGCCCGACCTCGACGCCGACGCGGCGCTCGAGGTCGCCTCCATCCGGTCGCTCGCCGGCATGCGCCCCGCGTCGGGGCTCTCGTTCCGGCCGCCCTACGAGGCGCCGCACCACACGGCGACCGCGGCGGCGATGGTCGGCGGCGGAAGCCGGCTCATCCGTCCGGGAGCCGCGGCCCGCGCCTCGCACGGCGTGCTGTTCCTCGACGAGGCGCCCGAGTTCCCGTCCGCGGTGCTCGACGTGCTGCGCCAACCGCTCGAGTCGGGCACGATCGCGATCCATCGGGCGAACGCCGTGGCGAGCTTCCCCGCGAAGTTCCAGCTCGTGCTCGCCGCGAACCCGTGCCCGTGCGGCAACGACGGCACCGCCGAGTGCACGTGTCCGCCGATCGCGCGGCGCAGGTACCTCGGTCGCATCTCGGGTCCGCTGCTCGATCGGGTCGACGTGCAGCTGCGGGTGCCGCGCATCACCCTGGCCGCGTTGCGGGCCGCGGGTGAGAAACCCGGTCTTTCGAGCGCCGATGCGCGGGCGAAGGTCATCGAAGCGCGAGCGGTCGCCGCCGAGCGGCTTCGCGGCACGCCGTGGCGCACCAACGCCGAGATGCCCGGACCATGGCTGCGTGGCGCCGGCGGCCTCCACCCCGGCGGTCGCGCGGTCGCGGCCCTCGATCGGTCGCTCGAGCGCGGCGGCATCACCATGCGCGGCTACGACCGCGTGCTCAAGGTCGCCTGGACCCTGGCCGACCTCGACGGCTCGGCCGTACCCCGCGCCGAGCATGTGACCCGGGCGCTGTTCTTCAAGAAGGGAATCGACCGATGAACACGATCCTCCGGCTCGTCGCCGAGCATCGCGAACTGCTCTCGACGCTTCGGCCGCGCCCGACGACCGACGTGCACGAGCTGCTCGAGCCCGACCGCGCGCATGGTGCTCGGCGTGCTCGCCGAGCCCGGTGACGGCGTGCTCGGCCGCGCGGTGTCTGCACTCGGCCCGGTCGGCGACGGCCGACCTGCTGCTCGAGCGGTGCTCGCCGCGAGAGTTCATCGAGACCGTCGGCCGGGGTGGCGAGCTGATCGAGCCGAAAGACGCCGACGACGGCCTCAAGCGATGGACGCCGCGCATCGACGAGGCGTTGTTCGCACGATCGATCGGGCAGGCCGCGCGCGTCGGTGCGAGATTCCTGATTCCGACCGACGCGGAATGGCCGACCGGCCTCGATCAACTCGGCTGGCACGCACCGCTCGGGCTGTGGGTGCGCGGGCGCCTCGACGCGCTCGCGGGCGGTTCGCCGTCGATCGCCCTCGTCGGTGCGCGCGCTGCCACCGGGTACGGCGAGCACGTCGCGGGTGAGGCGTCGGCGGGGCTCTCCGATCGCGGGTTCGTCGTCGTGTCGGGCGGCGCCTACGGCATCGACGGCATGGCGCATCGCGCGGCGCTCGCCAGTGACGGCACGACGGTGGCGTTCCTCGCGGGCGGCATCGACCGGTTCTATCCGATGGGCCATGAGTCGCTCCTCACGCGCATCGCGTCGGGCAACGGGGCGGTCATCTCCGAGGTGCCGTGCGGCACCGCACCGACGAAATGGAGGTTCCTCGAGCGCAATCGGCTGATCGCCGCGGCGAGTGACGCGACCGTCGTGCTCGAGGCGGGCCTGCGCTCGGGGTCGATCAACACCGCCGGTCACGCATCGGCCCTCGGCAGGCCGCTCGGCGCGGTGCCGGGGCCGGTCACCAGTCCCGCCTCCGCCGGATGCCACCGCCTGTTCCGCGAGTACGACGCCGTCTGCGTCGTCGATGCGGCCCAGATGGCCGAGCTCGCCGTCGGCTCGCCGTCGCCGACCCTCGACGGGCTCGGAGCCGGCTGGGGCGGAGTGGCCGAGACGCCCGATGGCGTGCGGGTGCTCGACGAGCTCAGCACGCGCACCCCGCGGGAGCTCGGTGAGATCGTGCAACGCAGCGGCGTGGTCTCATCGCGCGTGATGTCGGTGCTCGGCGAGCTCGAGGCCGATGGCGTCGTGGTGCGGCGCGAGGGTCGCTGGCTGCGCCGACGCACGGCGTGACGAGCCGGTGCACCGCATGACACGGCCAGCGCGCCTCGCCGTGGCCCATCGGTGGCACGCCCTAGTGTGGCTGGGGGAGGGCGAGATGGTGCATCCACAACTCGGCAGGTATCCGGCGGCGAAGCAGGTGATCGCGCACGTGAGCGACACCCACCTGCTCGACGGCGGTGCCCCGCTCGGCGGCGTCGCCGACACGGTGAGCGCGCTCGCGCAGACCGCGCGGCAGCTCGAACGGTACGGCACCGCGCTCGACGCGATCGTCGTCACCGGTGACGTCACCGACCTGGGTGAGCCCGACGCCTATGCGCGGGTACGCGCCGTGCTCGAGCCGCTCGCCGCCGCGGCCGAGGCGAGGCTGGTCTGGGTCATGGGCAACCACGACGAACGCGGGCCGTTCCGGCGCGACCTGCTCGGCGCGGCAGCCGACACCTCGCCCGTGCACCACGTGGTCGACGTCGACGGCCTTCGCATCATCGCGCTCGACACGACCGTGCCCGGCTACCACCACGGCGAGCTCGGCGCCGACGCGATCGCCTGGCTCGACGCCGCGCTCGCCGAGCCCGCGCCGAACGGAACGGTGCTCGCGATGCACCACGCGCCGATCGCCACCCCGGTCGCGCTCATGGACGTGCTCGAACTGCGCGGACAAGACGAGCTGGCACGGGTACTGCGCGACCGCGACGTGCGCCTCATCCTCGGCGGGCACCTGCACTATCCGACGAACGGCAGCTTCGCCGGCATCCCCGTGGCGGTCGCCGGCGCGACCGCCTACACGATCGACGTCTCGGCCACGCCGCCCGAGCTCGTCGGCGTCGACGGCGGTCGATCGTTCAACCTCGTGCACCTGTTCGACGACGGCGTCGTGACCTCGGTGGTGCCGGTCGGCCCGTTCGCCACGGTCTCGAACTTCGACGACGACTTCCTCGCCGAGATCGAGGCGCTCCCGCCCGACGAGCGGCTCGAGCGGTTCTCGCGCAAGCCCGTCGGCCTGAGCCGAGAACGCCTCCGACCGGGCCCCGCCCAGCGCGCCGTCATGCCGTCGCGGCCGTGAGGGGGCAACCTGAGGGTGTGAGCCTCGACGCGGTCCTCGACGACTACCTCGCGCACGTGAAGACCGAGCGCGGGTACTCGAGCCACACCGTCGCCGCGTACCGGGCCGATCTCGTGGACCTGCTGGGGTTCGCCGAGCAGCGCGGCATCACGACGGCCGACGGCATCGACCTCGCCGTGCTGCGCGACTGGCTCTGGGTCGCGACCGAGCGCGGCCTCGCGCGGGCGACGATCGCCCGGCGTGCGGCATCCGCTCGGGGTTTCACGCACTGGATGTCCCGGCGCGGCGACCTCGCGAGCGACCCCGGTGCGCGACTGAAGGCTCCGCGCGCCCAGCGCACCCTGCCACGCGTGGTCGGCGCGCCCGCCCTCGACGACGCCCTCGCGCGCCTCGCGGCCCGGGCCGCGGGCGACGACCCGGTCGCGGTGCGCGACGTCGCGATCGCCGAACTGCTCTACGCGTCGGCGCTTCGGGTCTCCGAGCTGGTCGGCCTCGACGTCGGCGACGTCGACCGCCGTCGCCGTACCGTGCGCGTGACCGGCAAGGGCTCGAAGGAACGGGTCGTGCCCTACGGTGCGCCCGCCGCCCGCGCGATCGATCGATACCTCGAGTCGGCGCGACCGGCTGATGCTCGAGGGTCGCGCGGCGACATCGGCCGTCTTCGTCGGCGCGCGCGGCGCGCGCATGGGCGCGCGCAGCGTCTACCGGCTCGTCGCGTCGATCCTCGAGGACATCCCGGGCACCGGCCCGAGCGGCCCGCACGCGTTCCGGCACACCGCCGCGACGCACCTGCTCGACGGCGGCGCAGACCTGCGCGCGGTGCAGGAGTTCCTCGGGCACGCGAGCCTCGGCACGACGCAGATCTACACGCACGTCTCGGCCGAGCGGCTCAAGGAGAGCTACCGCATGGCGCATCCCCGCGCCTGACACCGCCGGCGAGCCGGCGCCGCAGCAGCCGGCGGTCAGTCGAGCGGCAGCAGCACGGCCCGCGGCAGTCCGCCGAGGAACAGGAACGGCGACACGTACTCGCCGTGCACCCGCACCCCGAAGTGCACGCAGTCGCCCGTGCAGTGACCACCCTGTGCGGCGGTGCCGATCACGTCGCCGCCGACACGACGTCGCCCTGCGCCACCGACGCCGCCACCGGTTCGATGGCGCTCACGACCCCGTCGCCGTGGTCGATCGCGACCACGCCGCGGCCGGCGACCATGCCGGCGAAGCTCACGGTTCCGGGTGCCGCCGCCACGATCGTGGCGGCGGGCTCGACGAGCAGGTCGATGCCGCGGTGCCCGGCCTTGTACGGCGTGGGCGGGGCGCGGAACGGCGAGACCACCCGGATCGGCGCGGGCACGGGCCAGGTCCAGCCGTCGGAGGCGGCGGGCGCCACGGTGCCGACGGTGTTCGGCGCCGACGTCGAAGCCGCGTCGAACCCGAGGGCGCTCGCGGCGGGCGGCGAGATCGCGATGAGTGCGGCACCGAACGCGACGACCAGCACGGCGCCGCTGGCGCCGAACTCGAGCCGACGCATCGCGCGCGCGCCGGGTGCGGAACGGGCGGCGGAGCCGGATTCGGTCATGCGTCCGATGCTGGCCGGGGGCGGGACATCCGCAGGTCGACGGCGCAGATCTGTGCGGCGTGCGACCGCCCGCCGTGGTTGGGGAGGACGGGTGCCGATGGTAGAGTATCGGGAGCACCTCGGCCTGCCGGGGTGACTACGCGTGCCATTCGGCCACCGACTCCACTCAGTCCCACTCATGCAGAGGGCGGAGCCGTGCCGGGCACCAGGGCTCCAGGCCGCCGGCCGGAGCGACAACTGAGAACAAAGGAGTACGGCTCATGGCCGTCGTCACCATTCGCCAGCTGCTCGACAGCGGCGTGCACTTCGGGCACCAGACCCGCCGTTGGAACCCGAAGATGAAGCGCTTCATCTTCACCGAGCGTTCCGGCATCTACATCATCGACCTGCAGCAGTCGCTCGCCTTCATCGACAAGGCGTACGACTTCGTCAAGGAGACGGTCGCCCACGGCGGCACCATCCTCTTCGTCGGCACCAAGAAGCAGGCTCAGGAGTCCATCGCCGAGCAGGCGACCCGCGTCGGCCAGCCCTACGTCAACCAGCGTTGGCTCGGCGGCCTCCTCACCAACTTCCAGACGGTCTCCAAGCGCCTCGCGCGCATGAAGGAGCTCGAGGAGCTCGACTTCGAAGGCACCACGAGCGGCTTCACCAAGAAGGAGCTCCTCATCAAGAAGCGCGAGCTCGACAAGCTGCACAAGTCGCTCGGCGGCATCCGCAACCTGACGAAGACGCCGTCGGCCCTCTGGGTGGTCGACACCAAGAAGGAGCACCTCGCGATCGACGAGGCGAAGAAGCTCGGCATCCCCGTCATCGGCATCCTCGACACCAACTGCGACCCCGACGAGGTGCAGTACCCGATCCCGGGCAACGACGACGCGATCCGCTCGGTGGGCCTGCTCACCCGCATCATCGCCGACGCCGCAGCCGAGGGCCTCATCCAGCGCCACCAGAAGCCCGAGGCCGAGGGCAACGTCTCGGCTGTCGAGCCGCTCGCCGAGTGGGAGAAGGAGCTTCTCCAGGCCGGTTCCGAGACCACCCCCGAGCAGTCGTCGGCCGAGACCGAGAAGGTCGCCGAGGCTGAGGTCGAGGCTTCCGCCGAGGCCGTCGAAGAGCGCTGCCGAGGTCGTCGAAGAGGCGCGAGTTGCCGCCGAGGTCGTCGAAGAGCCTGCTGCCGAGACCGCTGAGGTCGTCGAAGAGGCTGCGGCCGAGGTCGCCCCCGCCGAGTCCGAGGCTGCCGCCGACGACGCGGCTGCCGAGTCCAAGTAAGTCCACGAGTCCAGGAGACGTCACACTATGGCCAACTTCACCCTCGAAGACGTCAAGACCCTGCGCGAGCGCCTCGGCACCGGCATGGTCGACACCAAGAACGCACTCGTCGAGGCCGACGGCGACCTCGAGAAGGCCGTCGAGCTCCTGCGCCTCAAGGGTGCGAAGGGCAACGCGAAGCGTGCCGACCGCTCCACCAGCGAGGGCCTCGTCGCCGCCGTCGAGAACGGCGACGGCACCGCCACCCTCATCGAGCTCGCCTGCGAGACCGACTTCGTCGCCAAGGGCGACAAGTTCGTCGCGCTCGCCGAGCAGGTGCTCGCGGCCGTCGCCGCCGCGCGCGCCGAGACCGTCGAAGCCGGTCTCGCGGCTCCCGCCGACGGGCAAGACCGTCGCCGACGTGATCAACGAAGAGGCGGCGATCCTCGGCGAGAAGGTCGAGCTTCGTCGCATCCGCCTCGTCAAGGGCGAGCACTTCGCGATCTACCTGCACAAGACGTCGAAGGACCTGCCCCCGCAGGTCGGCGTCGTCGCTCGGCTACGCCGGTGCCGACGCCGAGACCGCTCGTTCGGTCGCGCAGCACATCTCGTTCGCGAACCCCGAGTACCTCACTCGCGAAGACGTGCCGGCCGAGTCGGTCGAGAAGGAGCGCGCGATCGTCGAGCAGATCTCGCGCGACGAGGGCAAGCCCGAGGCCGCCCTTCCGAAGATCATCGAGGGTCGCCTCGGCGCGTACTTCAAGCAGGTCGCGCTGCTCGAGCAGGACTACGCGAAGGACAACAAGCTGTCCGTCGCCAAGGTCCTCTCCGACGCGGGCCTCACGGTGAGCGGCTTCGCTCGCTTCAAGGTCGGCGCTTAAGTCGACGTGAGGGAGTCCGGATCGCACGCGCGATCCGGACTCCCTTTTCTGTGCGCGGATGTCGCGAGCCGAGCTCCGGCCGCGACGCCGCGCACGAGACATCCCGAACCGGCTGCGCCGCACGGGGTGAACCACTAGTTTTGACACGGGCAAGCGAAGAACGGGGTCGGCGATGACGGAACGCAAGCGCAGGGTGCTGCTGAAGCTCTCAGGAGAGGCATTCGGCGGGGGAGCGCTCGGGGTCAATCCCGACGTGGTGAGCGCGCTCGCGCGCGAGATCGCCGATGCCGCGCGCACCGTCGAGATCGCGATCGTCGTCGGCGGCGGCAACTTCTTCCGCGGCGCCGAGCTCTCGCAGCGCGGCATGGACCGCGGCCGCGCCGACTACATGGGCATGCTCGGCACGGTGATGAACGCGCTCGCGCTGCAGGACTTCCTCGAGCAGGCCGGCGCCGAGACCCGCGTGCAGTCGGCGATCTCGATGACCCAGGTCGCCGAGCCCTACATTCCGCGCCGCGCCGAGCGGCACCTCGAGAAGGGCCGGGTCGTCATCTTCGGCGCCGGCGCCGGCCTGCCGTACTTCTCGACCGACACGGTCGCCGCGCAGCGCGCCCTCGAGATCGACGCGCACGTGGTGCTCGTCGCCAAGAACGGCGTCGACGGCGTCTACTCCGACGACCCGCGCACGAACCCCGACGCGCACAAGATCGACCGCATCAGCTACCAGGAGGCGCTGCAGCGCGGCCTCAAGGTCGTCGACTCCACCGCGTTCAGCCTCTGCATGGACAACGGCATGCCGATGCAGGTGTTCGGCATGGAGCCGGCCGGCAACGTGACCGCCGCCATCCTCGGGGCAGACCTCGGCACGGTCGTGAGCAACGGCGTCGAGCCCTCCAGTCGATAGACTGGCCGAACAGCGAACCGTAAAGGAGTTCCCGTGATCGCGGATGTACTTTCCGATGCCACAACCCGCATGCAGAAGGCGGTCGAGGTCGCGAAAGACGACTTCGCCACCGTGCGCACGGGGCGGGCGAACCCCCAGCTCTTCCAGAAGATCATGGTGAGCTACTACGGCACGCCCACGCCGCTCGCGCAGCTCGCCTCGCTGCAGAACCCCGAGGCGCGCACGCTCGTCGTGACGCCGTACGACAAGAGCGCGCTGAGGGACATCGAGCAGGCCATCCGCGACACCCCGAACCTCGGCGCCAACCCGTCGAACGACGGCAACATCATTCGCGTCACGCTGCCCGAGCTCACCGAAGAGCGTCGCAAGGAGTACGTGAAGATCGTGCGCACGAAGGCCGAAGACGCGAAGGTCTCGGTGCGCAACATCCGCCGCAAGGCGAAGGACGACCTCGATGCGCTCAAGGGCGAGGTCGGCGACGACGAGGTCTCGCGCGGCGAGAAGGAGCTCGAGCACATCACCAAGGCCAACGTCGACGCGATCGACGACGCGCTGAAGCGCAAGGAAGCCGAACTCCTCGAGGTCTGAGGCACGATCATGTCGGGCGTCCCAGAAGAGGATCAGTCGGACGCCGGGGGCCACGAACGAACCGCGCGTGAGGACTTCAAGGCCCAGGTGCACGCGCGCAGGGCCGACATCGAGCGCCAGTTCGAGGTCGGCAGGGCGCAGTTCGACGAGGCGCAGCAGAAGATCGAGGCGCGCACCGGACGCAACCTCATCGTCGCGATCCTGATCGGGCTCGCGTTCGGCGCGGTCCTGCTGCTGAGCCTGCTCGTGATCAAAGAGCTGTTCATGCTGTTCGCGGCCGTCCTCGTGGGCTTCACGAGCTACGAGCTCGCTCAGGCCCTGCGCAAGGGCGGCTATCACGTGCCGCGCATCGTGTCGGCCGTCGTCGCCGTGGTCGCCGTGCCGCTCGCCTACTACGGGGGCGCCGGGGGCCAGCTGCTGGCCGTGCTCGGCGGCATCGTGATCGTGATCGCTCTGGCGGCTCGCCGAGCAGGCGGTGCCCTCACACCGCACCGGCGGCGGCGCGCTGCTGCGCGACCTCGCCGCCAGCGACGTTCGTGCAGGGCTACGTCACGTTCCTCGCGACCTTCGCCGTCGTGCTCACCGCAGCTGAGGGCGGTCAGTGGTGGACCCTCGCGTTCATCGTCGTCGTCGTCGCCGCCGACACCGGCGCCTACGCGTTCGGGCTCATGTTCGGCAAGCACAAGATGGCGCCGATCATCAGCCCGAAGAAGACCTGGGAGGGCTTCGCGGGCGGTGCCGGGGCGAGCCTGGTCGCCGGCGTGCTGCTGTCGACGCTGATGCTCGGCAACACGTGGTGGTTCGGCCTCATCTTCGGCGCCGCCATCTTCCTGAGCGCCACGCTCGGCGATCTCGCGGAGTCGCTCATCAAGCGCGACATCGGCATCAAGGACATGAGCTCGTGGCTGCCGGGCCACGGCGGATTCCTCGACCGGCTGGATTCGATCCTGCCGTCTGCGGCGGTCGCCTACGTGGCCTTCCTCGTGTTCGGGTGAGCGTCGGCGATAATGGTGCGGTGGATTCCATCTTCCCGCACGCGCGAAAGCCCCGGCTCGGCTACAACACCGCCCAGGTCGAGGAGTTCCTCGAGGTCGCACGCCGCGCCTACAACGGCGCACCGCGCCCCGGCGATGCCCCGCTCACGTCCGAGAAGATCCGGCTGACGGCGTTCGCGATGCAGAAGGGCGGGTACTCCACGTCGCACGTCGACGCCGCGCTCGAGCGCCTCGAAGACGCGTTCGCCGCGCAGGAGCGGCAGGTGGCCTCGCGGCTGCACGGCGACGAGGCGTGGCTGCGCGAGGCGCGAACGACGGCGCAGGTGGTGTCGAACCGGCTCGCGCGGCCCGAGACGCAGCGCTTCGACCGCATGAACCCGCTGGTGCTCGGCTACAACGTGCGCGAGGTCGATCGCTTCGCCGACAAGCTCACGCGATACTTCCGCGACGGATGGCCCATCTCGGTCGACGACGTGCGAACCGTGGTCTTCGCGACGCAGCGAGGGGGCTACCGCGAGGCGCAGGTCGACCTCGTGCTCGACGCGGTCGTCGACGTCATGCTGGCGGTTCGTTGACCTGCCGGTCGACGTTCGCGTCGAGCACGAGGCGTCGGCTAGGCTCTACGAATTGTGGGTAGACATACAGGCGCGGGCGATACGGAAGACGTGAGGCCGTCAGTGGCTCCGGCCACCCGTACGAGCACACGCGGCGCCGTCAAGCAGGCTGCCACCGTGGTCTTCGCGTTCTGCGCCGCCGCGAGCTTCCTGCTCGTGAACATCGTCGATCCCTACTCCGGCGCGACGGCCTCGTCGAACTTCGCGGCCGAGGGCGAGCGCTTCGGCGGCGAGGCGGTGCAATCGGTCGCCGCCGGGGGCGACTACTCGGTCGCCGTCGGCAGCGCCGAGAACTACGTCGTCGAGAAGAAGCCCGTGGTCGTGATCGAGCCGGCGTCGAGCGGTTCCGGCTGGGCGCCGCCTGCGATCACCCCCGATCCCGGATCCGCGCAGGCCTACGCCGCCGGCGCCGTCGCGGCGCGCGGCTGGGCTTCGTCCGAGTTCGACTGCCTCGTCGCGCTGTGGAACAAGGAGTCGGGCTGGCGCGTGAATGCCTACAACGCCTCGAGCGGCGCCTACGGAATCCCGCAGGCCCTCCCGGGTTCGAAGATGGCCACGGCGGGCGCCGACTGGGAGACGAACGCCGCCACTCAGGTCGAATGGGGCCTCGGGTACATCTCGGGCCGCTACGACACTCCCTGCGGCGCCTGGGGGCACTCCCAGTCCGTCGGCTGGTACTGAGCGGTCGCCGCGGTCGCCGCGGACTGGTCGCGCCTCGCCCGCCCGTAGACTGGTGACATGGCACGCGCGAACCGATCCCGGGGACGGGCGGCTCGTGCTCGCGAGGGGCATCCCGAACTCGATGTCGACCGGCTGTCGGCCGGCTGGCGGCGCACCGAGGTGCGCGCCGGGCGCGAATGGAACGTGCAGCCCGTCTCAGAGGCACAGGCCGTCAAGGCGTACCTCTGCCCGGGTTGCGGGCTCGAGGTCGCTCCGGGCGTCGCGCACCTCGTGGCGTGGCGTGCCGACGGCGTGCTCGGCGATGCGGCCGACCTCGCGGCGCGCCGGCACTGGCATATCCACTGTTGGAGGATCGGCGAACGATGAGCAACCCGAACGAACCGGTCGAGATCAGGGCGGGCGTCGAACTGCCCGCGATCCGCGAAGAGATCGAGCTGCACACCTCCGACGGGCTCACGCTCGTCGGCGAGCTCGCGACGCCCGTCGACCGACCGCCCGTGGCCACCCTCGTGACCCTGCACCCGCTGCCGACCGCCGGCGGCTTCATGGACTCCCACATCATCCGCAAGGCGGCGGCGCGCCTCCCGGCGCTCGCAGACCTCGCGGTGCTGCGGTTCAACACGCGCGGCACGACCTCGCCGCGCGGCACGAGCGACGGCTCGTTCGGGCAGGGCATCGATGAGCGAGCGGATGTCGCGGCGGCGATGTCATTCGTCGAAGCCCGTGCCCTGCCCCATCCGTGGCTCGTCGGGTGGTCGTTCGGCACCGAGCTCGCGCTGAAGTACGGCCTCGATCACGGCATCGACGGTGCGATCCTGCTGTCGCCGCCGCTGCATCGCACGAGCGAGCACGAGCTCGCCCGCTGGCACGGCGCCGCGCCCTCGCTCGTCGCGCTCATCCCCGAGCACGATGACTACCTGCGGCCCGCTGAGGCCGCCGAGCGCTTCGCCGGGCTCCCGAGGCTGCGACGCATCGACGTCGCCGGGGGCAAGCACCTCTGGGTGGGCGAATCGCAGACGAAGCGCGTGCTCGACGAGATCGTCGCGGTGGTGAACCCGTCAGGCGCTGCCGTTGCCGACGGTGTGGCCCGCGACATCCGATTCGCCGACCGCCTGACCGGGCGGTTCAGCGCTCGTTCTGGCGGGGGATCACGACCTGCTTGATGATGAGCAGCCCCGCGGCGGCGACCGGAATCGCGACGAGCGCGCCGAGGATGCCGCCGAGCGCGCCGCCCGCGAGTGCGGCGATGACGACGAGGGCGCTCGGGATCTTCACGGCGCGGTTCATGATGCGCGGGCTCAGCACGTATGCCTCGACCTGCATGTAGATGATGTAGTAGATCGCGGCGACGAGCGCCGTCAGCGGTGACCCGAGGCCCGGGATCCAGCAGACGAGCACGATGATCACCGAGCCGGTGAGCGTGCCGACCAGCGGCACCAGCGAGAACAGGAACGCGAGGAACGCGAGCACCGCTGGGAACGGTGCGTTGATGATCGACAGGAAGATGAAGCTGAGCACGCCGTTCACGGCGGCGAGCGATGCCTGCCCGAGCACGAACCGCCCGACCGACTGCGTGATCTGCTCGGTGAGGTCGGCGAAGCGCTCGCGCTTCGATGCGGGTACGAGCTGGTAGGTCGCGCGCTTCATCGCGTTGAGCGATGCCGTGAAGTACAGCATCAGGATGAACACGATGATGACGGCGAAGACGCCGCTGCCGATGGCGACCGCGACGAGCAGCACTCCGCCGGCGAGCTCGCTCAGCTTGTCGGGATTGGTGACGAACTCGGTGAGTCCGGTCGTGACCTGTTCGATGACCTCGTCGACCCGGATCTGGGGGAACTGCTCTTTGAGGGTGTCGATCCATTGCTGCGAGCTGACGAGTTCGACGATGCGGGGGATCTCTTCGACGAACTGGCTCACCTGCTCGACGATGATCGGCGCGACGGCGAGCACGAGGGCGGCGACGAGCAGGCCGACCCCGGTCATCACGATGAGGATGGCCGCCCAACGCGGAAGCCCCCGGCGCTCGAGCCAGCTGATCGCCGGATCGAGGCCGAGGGCCAGGAACAGTGCCGCACCGATGTAGGTGATGATCGTCGAGAGGTTCGCGATCGAGGTGATGATGAGCAGGCCGACACCCACGCCGAGGGTGCCGAGCAGCCCGATGCGGAACGCGTTCTGGATCTTCATGGAACCGCCGCGCTCCCTTCGCCGGACTACTTCTTCGTGGCTGCCGCCACTCGCTCAGCCTCCGTGAGCACGCCGCGGAGGCTCTCGAAGTACCCGGCGACCGCGTCGCGCTCGATCCTAATCTGCGAGAGCCGGTCTTCGGCGTCCGCCACGAGGGCGCGTGTGCGCTCTTCGGCGTCGGCGATCAGCTTTCGGGCCTGGTCGTGCGCCGCCGCGATGCGCTCGCGCGCCTCTTCGTCGGCCTTGTCGCGAACGCCTGCGATCTCGGCGCGGCCCTCGCTTCCGAGGCGCTCGGCCTCGGCGCGGCTCTCGGCGGTGCGGGCGACGGCGTCGGCGAGTTCGGCGTTGGCGTCGGCGAGGAACTGCTGCGTCTGGGCCACCGCTTCCTGGTGTGCCGTGAGCAGCTCCTGCTCGGCCTCGTCGCGCTTGGTCGTGAGCTCGGACTCGAGGTCGAGGCGGGCCTTCTCGATCTCGCGGCGCTGCCGGTTGACCTCGTGCGTCGTCTTCTTGCGCAGCGCGGTGAGCTGGTTGTCGAGGTCGATGCGGGCCAGCTCGGACTCGGCGTCGAAGTCGGCGCGCGCCTGCTCCTGCTCGAGTGCCAGGTCGGCTCGCATCTGGTCGAGGTCGGCCGCGTGCTTGGCGCGGATGCGCTCGAGTTCGTGCTGGAGCTTGAGGCGGGCGGCTTCGGCCTCGCGATCGAGGTCGACCTTGGTCTGCTCGCGCTGCTCGAGGAGCTCGGCGCGTGACGCCTCGAGTTCGCGGTCGAGGTCGGTGCGGGCCTGCTCGAGCTCGTGCACGAGTGCCGCACGGCGCTCGGTGATCTCGGCGTCGATGGCGGCACGCGCCTCTGCCGACTCGCGCTCGAGGTCGAGTCGGGCCTGCTCGGTCTCGGCGGCGAGGTCGATGCGGGCCTGCTCGGTCTCACGCGCGAGATCGGCGCGTGCGCGGTCGAGTTCGATGGCGACCTCTGCGCGGGTCTGCTCGGTCTCCTGTGCGAGGCCGGCCGCCGTCGCCCGGGCCTCGTTCGCCTCGGTGTTCGCGGCGGTCAGGATCTCGGAGGCCTTGCGCTCGGCAGCGGACACCGCCGCGGCCGACTCGCGCTTGGCGCTCGTGCGCAGTTCTGCCGCCTCGGTGGCGACCGAACCGCGGATCGCTGCGGCGTCGCGGGCGGCGTCCTGGCGCAGCTGCTCGCTCGTCTCGTGTGCTCGCGCGACCATGTCGTCGGCCTCGGCGCGTGCGTTCTCGAGCAGTCGATTGGCCTGGGCGCGGGTCTCGGTGAGGGTGCGCTCGGCGAGTTCGTGCGCGTCGGAGCGCATGAGGTGCGCCTCGTCTTCGGCGGCACGGCGGAGCTTCTCGGCGTCGATGTCGGCCTGGGCGATGAGGCGGGTCGACTGCTCTTCGGCCACGCGGAGCGTGTTCTCGAGCTTGGTGCCGAGGCCCGAGAACGTGGGGCTGCCGACCTCTTCGAGCTCGGCGGTGAGCTCCTCGATGCGAGCGAGCAGCCGCTTGTTCTCTTTCGCGTTGTCGGCGGACTGCGTGTTCGCATTGATGATGTCGCGACGAAGGGTGTTGAGCGCCTTGTCGACCTCGTCCTTGTCGTATCCGCGGAACACCTGCGTGAACTCGGTCTCTTCGACGGCCAATTCTTCCTCCGGGGTCTGACCCGCGTTCGTGGGGGCTCATGCGGGATGTGTCGATTGTACGGGGCATCCGCGCGGGCGGCCCGACACCGGATGCTCAGCCGGCGGTTAGGAGACTCCCAGACAGCGACAGTAGTGTGGAATGTCTTTTGTCGGTGCCGCTGCGTGCGGCCTTTGGAGGTAGTTCGTGCGTTTCGTCTTCGCAATCGTGGCGTTCATCGCTGCGGCAGTGATGATCGGGCTCGGCATCGCCCAGCGCACGGTGTTCCTCGAACCCGATCGGGTGGCGTTGTCGGCTGAGTTCAGCGGCGAGACCGCGTTCGTCGTGGTCGAGCCCGAGGCGCTCGCCGCGCAGCCCGGAAAGCAGACCATCACGGCGTCGGGCAGCGACACGGTGTTCATCTCCTACGGTCGCAGTGGCGATGTCGAGGCATGGCTCGGTGAGACCCCGTACCAGTCGGTGACCTACAACGCCGAGACCGAAGAGCTCTCGAGCGAGGTCGTGACCGTCGCTCCGGTCGACGACCCGCTGCCGGCGGTTCCCACTGAGACCACCCCTGCGACCGACCCGACGCCGACCCCCGGGGCCGAAGCCGCGCCCGACCCCGAGGCGCTCGCCGCGGCCTCGCCCGTCGGCTCCGACCTGTGGCTCGACGAGTTCACGGCCGAGCGCACGCTCACCACCACCATCGACGTGCCCGACGACATCTCGGTGCTGATCGCCTCCGACGGGCTGAGCTCGGCGCCGACGCAGGTCGAACTCGACTGGCCGCTCGACAATGCCACCCCGATGGCCGGACCCCTCATCGTCGGCGGCGCCCTCGTGTTCCTCGTCGGCATCGGCCTCGTGATCTCCGGCTTCCTGCACCACCGTCGCTCCCGCGGCCCCCGCCGCAACCTGCCCAAGGGGCCCCGCGGCAAGCTGCCGAGCGCACCGAAGCCGCCGCGGCGTCAGCTCACCGGCGGCAAGCGGGCGATCGGTCGGGCGAAGCGCGTCGCGCTCGTGCCGGTGTTCCTGGTTCCCGCGCTCGCGCTGAGTGCCTGTTCGGCCGACTACTGGCCGAGCTTCGACCAGGGCGAGGCCCCCGCGACCTCGTCCCCGGCGACGCCGCCGGCCTCCGCCGAGCCCACCGAGACCGTCGCACCAGACGAGCCCACGGTCGAGCCGGCGGTCACCGTGCCGCAGATGGAGCGCATCATGCGTCGCCTCGCCGTGTTCACGGGCGAGGTCGACGAGGCGCGCGACGCCACCGCGCGCCGCCGAGCGGTTCGTCGGTCCGGCCCTCGAGTCCCGTGTCGCCAACTACACGATCCGCGGCACCCTGCCCGATCATCCCGCACCGCCGGCGATCCCGGCGTCGCCGCTCACCCTGACCCTGCCGCAGCAGGTCACCGGGTGGCCGCGCACCGTGCTCACGATCGCGCAGGAACGCCGACGACCCGACGATCGCGCCCACCGCGCTCGTACTCGTGCAGGAGTCGCCGCGCGAGAACTACCACGTGCTCTACTCGATGGCGTTGGCTCCCGAAGCCGACGTCCCCGAGGTCGCTCCCGCATCGATCGGCGCGGCCCCGATCTCGCCCGAGTTCAAGGGCCTCGTCATGCCGACCGGGCAGGTCGCCGCGGCCTATGCCGATGTGCTGCTGAAGGGCGACGAGTCGGAGTTCGCGTCGGCGTTCGACCCCGAAGGCGACCTGCTGCGCGAGCAGCTCGGCGTCGCCGGCCAGAAGGCGATCTCCGACGCCCTGCCGCGACGACGGCCGACATCGCGTTCTCGAACGCGGTCGGCGACAGCCCCACGATCGCACTCGCCACGAACGACGCCGGCGCACTCGTGACCGTCTCGATCACGCAGACCGAGAAGGTCACGCCGAACGACGGCGGTACGATCGGATTCGAGTCGGGTGCGCCGGGCGCCGCGCTCTCGGGCTTCACCGAGAAGAGCGCCAAGGGCGTACAGCGCGAGATCGGCATGCAGTTGCTGTTCTACGTGCCCGGTGTCGGCGCCGGCGACGAGAACCAACAGATCCGGCTGCTCGGCTGGTCCGAGAGCCTCATCGGAGCATCGGAGGTCCCATGACGAACGCGATCCCGCCGTCGGGCGCAGCCCTGCGCGGCGCCGTCGACCTGTCGGCGCTCGTCCAGCGCCAGCAGCAGGGCTCCCAGCCCGAGCACGGCGCCCACGCCACGTCGGTGCCGGGCGACCAGATCGTCTTCGAGACCGACGACGCGGCCTTCGGGCACACGCTCGAGCTCTCGCGCACCGTGCCCGTCATCGTGGCGCTCTGGGCGACGTGGAGCGAGCCGTCGAAGGCGCTGCTCGGTTCGCTCGAGCGACTCGTGCGTGCGCGCGGGGGCAGTCTCGTGCTCGCTGCCGCCGACGCCGACCGCAGCCCGCAGCTCGTGCAGGCGCTCCAGGCGCAGTCGATCCCCACGGTCGTCGCGCTGGTCGCGGGCCAGCCCGTGCCGCTCTTCGCGGGCGAGCAGCCCGACGACGCGATCGCCGGGGTGTT
This sequence comes from uncultured Actinomycetota bacterium, assembly GCA_963836825.1. Taxonomy (GTDB): domain Bacteria; phylum Actinomycetota; class Actinomycetes; order Actinomycetales; family Microbacteriaceae; genus Agromyces. The sequence continues at coordinate 378,975 of CAWILI010000005.1, read as the reverse complement.
CGACCAGCTGCTCGAGCTCGCCGCCCAGCACGGCGTGACCGGCCGCATCGAAGCGGGCGAGGCCGGTGAACCGAGCGCCGAAGCGGCGAGCGCCGAGCCGGTCGAGCCGCCCCTGCCGCCGCTGCACCAAGAGGCCTACGACGCCATCGAGCGAGGCGACTACGACGCCGCGGCATCGGCCTATCGCACCGCGATCGCGCAGGACCCGCGCGACGCACTCGCGAGCGCCGGGCTCGCCCAGGTGAACCTGCTCGCCCGGCTGCAGGGCAAGACGCTCGACGAGATCCGTTCGGCTGCGGCATCCGCACCCGACGACCTCGGCGCCCAGCTCGACGTGGCCGACCTCGACCTCTCGGGCGGCCACATCGATGACGCGTTCGACCGGCTGCTGAACCTGTTCCCGACGCTCGACGCCGACGGCAAGAAGCTCGTGCGCGAACGCATCGTCGAGATGTTCGAGGTCGTCGGCACCGACGATCCGCGGGTCGCGGTGGCGCGCCGCCGGCTGGCGAGCCTGCTGTACTGAGGCGCAGGTCGGCGCTGACGCCGGCGCGCCCCTCGACCACCGAGTCACCCCGTCTTGCCGCACGCGATCACGCGCGACCATTCGGGGTGACTCGGCGGTGCGAGACGGGACCGATCGAATCAGTCGAGCGTGAACCAGACCGCCCCGAGCGGGGGCAGGGTGAACACGCCCGATGCGGGCCGCCCGGCCCACGGGGCATCCGTCACCTCGACGCCGCCGAGGTTGCCGACACCCGAACCGCCGAACTCGAGCGCGTCGGAGTTCAGCACCTCGCGCCAGCGGCCCGCGAGCGGCAGCCCGACGCGGAACCCGTCGTGCGGGCGCCCGGCGAAGTTCACGATGCACAGCAGCGGCCGGCGTTCGCGGTCGTAGCGCAGGAACGCGATGACGTTCTCGGCCGCGGCACCGCCCTCGACCCATTCGAAGCCGGCCGAGTCGTCGTCGAGCTGCCAGAGTTGCGGCATCGCGCGGTAGGCGCGGTTGAGCGACCCGACGAACTCGGCGAGCTGCTTGTGCGTCGGCTGGTCGAGGATCCACCAGTCGAGGCCGCGTTCCTCGCTCCACTCGGAGAGCTGCCCGAACTCCTGGCCCATGAACAGCAGCTGCTTGCCGGGATGCGCCCACATGTACGACAGGTATGCGCGCACGTTCGCGAGCTGCTGCCAGTGGTCGCCGGGCATCTTGCGAATGAGCGAGCCCTTGCCGTGCACGACCTCGTCGTGGCTGATCGGCAGCACGAAGTGCTCGCTGAACGCGTAGAGGAACGAGAACGTGAGGTCGTTGTGGTGGTGCGAGCGGTACATCGGGTCCTTCTGGATGTACTGCAGGGTGTCGTGCATCCAGCCCATGTTCCACTTGTAGCCGAAGCCCAGCCCACCGCTCGAGGTCGGCGCGGTCACGCCGGGCCACGACGTCGACTCCTCGGCGATCATGACGATTCCCGGGTTGCGCTTGTAGGCCGTGGCGCTGGCCTCCTGCAGGAAGCCGAGCGCCTCGAGGTTCTCGCGCCCGCCGTAGATGTTCGGCTCCCACTGGCCCTCTTCGCGCGAGTAGTCGAGGTACAGCATCGAGGCGACCGCGTCGACGCGCAGGCCGTCGACGTGGAACTCCTCGAGCCAGAACAGCGCATTGGCCACGAGGAAGTTGCGCACGCGGGGGTTGCCGTAGTCGAACACGTAGGTGCCCCAGTCGAGCTGTTCGCCGCGTCGCGGGTCGGCGTGCTCGTAGAGCGGCTCGCCGTCGAAGCGGGCGAGGGCCCAGTCGTCTTTGGGGAAGTGCCCCGGCACCCAGTCCATGAGCACGCCGATGCCGGCCTGGTGCAGCCGGTCGATGAGGTACCTGAGATCGTCGGGCGAGCCGTAGCGGCTCGTTGCGGCGAAGTACCCGGTGACCTGGTAGCCCCAGGAACCACCGAACGGATGCTCCGCCAGCGGCATGAACTCGACGTGCGTGTAGCCCAGCCAGTCGAGGTACTCGATGAGCTCGTCGGCGATCTCGCGGTAGCCCTTGCCGGGACGCCACGAGCCGAGGTGCAGCTCGTAGATCGACATCGGCAGTTCGTGCGGGTTGGTGGCGGCACGCCGGGACATCCACTCGCCGTCGCGCCAGTCGTGGGTGCTGGCGCTCACGACCGACGCCGTCGCCGGCGCGATCTCGGCCTGCCGGGCCATGGGGTCGGCCTTCATGACCCAGGCGCCCGAGCCGGTCAGGATCTCGAACTTGTAGATCGTGCCGGGCTCGAGGTCGGGCACGAAGAGTTCCCACACGCCCGATGCGCCCATGCTGCGCATCGCGTGGCCGGTGCCGTCCCAGCGGTTGAACTCGCCGACGACGCGCACCGCGCGGGCGCGCGGCGCCCACACGGTGAAGGCGGTGCCGTGCACGGCGCCCGCGACGCCCCAGTGATCGCGGTAGCGGGCTCCGAGGCTCTTCCAGAGCTCTTCGTGCCGGCCCTCGGCGATGAGGTGCAGGTCGAGTTCGCCGATCGTCGGGGCGAAGCGGTAGGGGTCGTCGCTCGACCACTCGGTGTCGCCGTTGTAGCGCGCCACGACGCGGTAGTCGGTCGGGCCGAACGCGCCCGCGCCTGCCCACACCCCGTGCCCGACGTGTTCGAGCGGCAGGGCGGTGCCGTCGGCGAGCACCGCGTCGACCGAGTCGGCGAGCGGTCGTCGGGTGCGGATGGCGGTGAACGGTCCGCGCTCGTGGGCCACGTCGAAGCCGTGCTGGCCGAGCACCGAGTGCGGGTCGGTGTGACGCCCCTCGGCGACGGCCGCGAGCTCTTCGTCGGCGATGACGGGTGCGGCGACTGGCTCAGGCATGCATGCCCCTTCTCACGTGCAGGATGTGCGCGGGGCGGGTGAACGCGTCGAGTCGCACGTAGTTCGACGCACCCCACTCCCAGACGGTACCGGTGACGAGGTCTTCGACCTCGAAGCGCGCGCCGGGGTCGAGCCCGATGTCGGCGAGGTCGAGGTGCACGGTCGTCTCGCGCACGGAGTGCGGGTCGACGTTCGCGACGACGATGATCGTGTCGTCGAGGCCGTCGGCCGGTGAACCGGCCCTCGAGGTGCTTCGAGTACACGAGCACCGAGTCGTCTTCGCTGTGGTGGAAGCGGATGTTGCGGAGCTGGCCGAGCGCGGGGTGGTCGGCGCGGATGCGGTTGAGGATGCCGAGGTACAGCGCGAGCGAGTGGCCCTCGGCCTCGGCGGCGGCGAAGTCGCGCGGCTTGTACTCGTACTTCTCGTTGTCGATCGCCTCTTCGGCACCCGGGCGCGCGACCGATTCGAACAGCTCGAAGCCCGCGTACACGCCCCAGAGCGGCGCCGCGGTCGCGGCGATCGTCGCGCGCACCGTGAACGCCGCGGGCCCGCCGAACTGCAGGTACTCGGTGAGGATGTCGGGGGTGTTCACGAACAGGTTGGGACGCATGAAGTCGGCCGTGTCCTGCGACACCGAGGTCAGGAACTCCTCGAGCTCCTCCTTCGTGTTGCGCCAGGTGAAGTACGAGTACGACTGCTGGAACCCGACCATGGCGAGCGCCTGCATCATGGCGGGGCGGGTGAACGCCTCGGCGAGGAACACGACGCCCGGGTCGTCGGCGTTGATCGCCGCGATCAGCCGCTCCCAGAACCACAGCGGCTTCGTGTGCGGGTTGTCGACGCGGAAGATGCGCACGCCCTGCTTCATCCAGTGCCGCACGATGCGCAGCACCTCGGCGAAGATGCCCTCGGGGTCGTCGTCGAAGTTCACCGGGTAGATGTCCTGATACTTCTTCGGCGGGTTCTCGGCGTAGCGGATGGTGCCGTCGGGCAGCTGCGTGAACCAGTTCGGGTGCTCGGCGACCCACGGGTGGTCGGGGGCGGCCTGCAGCGCGAGGTCGAGTGCGACCTCGATGCCGAGCGCGTCGGCGCGGCGCACGAACGCGCGGAAGTCGGCGAGCGAGCCCAGGTCGGGGTGCACGGCGTCGTGGCCGCCCGCGCTGCCGTCGCGCAGCGGCCCGCCGATCGCCCACGGCGAGCCGGGGTCGTGCGGGCCCGGGTTGAGCGTGTTGTTCGGGCCCTTGCGGTTGGTGACGCCGATCGGGTGGATCGGCGGCAGGTACACCACGTCGAAGCCCATCGCCGCGACGCCGTCGAGCCGGCGGGTCGCGGTGCGGAAGCTGCCGGACTTCCACCGGCCGTCCTTGCACTGCTTCGCGCCCTCGGAGCGCGGGAAGAACTCGTACCACGAGCCGACGCCCGCGCGACGGCGCTCGACGAGGATCGTGTGCTCGGGGGAGTCGGTCGTGAGGCGCGCGAGCGGGTGGCCGACGAACTCGGCGAGCAGCGGGTCGTCGACGAGGGCACGCCGTTCGGCGGCGGATGTCGCGGGGTCGCGCAGTGCCGTCGCCAGCGCGGTCAGCTTCGTGCGCGTCGCGCGGGCACGCGTCTTCTCGGCGACCGCGCGATCGATGAGCCGCGCGCCGATCTCGTACATCAGCTCGACGTCGACTCCGGCGTCGATCTTGAGTGCGGCGTCATGCCGCCACGTGGCGATCTCGTCGTCGAATCCCGTGACGTGCCAGTGCCACTCGCCGACCTCGTCGAGCAGCACCTTCGCCTGCCACCGGTCGGTGCCGGGCGCCATGGGTGACATGCGCTCTCGCCGCTCGACGCCCGACGGGCTCGTGATCACGAGCATCGCGCCGACCTGGTCGTGCCCCTCGCGGAACACGGTCGCACGGAACGGCACCACTTCGCCGTCGAAGGCCTTGGGGCGCCAGCGGTCATCGGGCAGGGCCGGCGTGAGCCGCGTCACGGGGATGCGGCCGGCGAGCACAGGGGCGGTCGTCACGGTTCGACCGTAGCGCGGAATCGCTCGATCGGCGTGACCCGGCGGTTCACACATTCGTCACGCACCGCCCATAAGGTGGACGTCGTGAAGCCGATCCGCAAGTTCACCGTCCGTGCCGTCGTTCCCGGCTCGCTGAGCGCGCTCGAAGAGCTCGCCGGCAATCTGCGCTGGTCGTGGCACGAGCCGACGCGCCGCCTGTTCGAGCACATCGACCCCGAGCTGTGGCGCACCTGCGAGCGCGACCCGATCGCGTTCCTCGGCGAGGTCGACCCGGCGAGGCTCGAGGCGATGGCGGCCGACGGCGGCTACGTCGAATGGGCCGAGCGTGAGCGTGCGGGACTGCGCGAGTACCTCTCGGAGCCGCGCTGGTTCCAGTCGCTCGGCGCCCGAGTGCCGGCCACGATCGCGTACTTCTCGCCCGAGTTCGGCATCACCGAGGCCCTGCCGCAGTATTCGGGCGGCCTCGGCATCCTCGCGGGCGATCACCTGAAGGCGGCATCCGACCTGGGCGTTCCGCTCATCGGCGTCGGCCTCTTCTACAAGGCCGGCTACTTCTCGCAGTCGATCTCGCCCGACGGCTGGCAGCAGGAGCGCTATCCCGTGCTCGACCCCGACGGCCTGCCGCTCTCGGTGCTGCGCAACCCCGACGGCACGCCCGTGCAGATCACCCTCGCGCTGCCCGACGACGCGAGCCTGCACGCCCGCATCTGGAAGGCCGTCCGTCGGTCGCATCACGCTGCTGCTGCTCGACACCGACATCCCCGCGAACACCGACGAGCTGCGCACGGTCACCGACCGTCTCTACGGCGGCGGCGGCGAGCACCGCCTGCTGCAGGAGCTGCTGCTCGGCATCGGCGGCGCCCGCGCGGTGCGGGCATTCACCGCGCTCAGCGGCACGCCCGCGCCCGACGTGTTCCACATGAACGAGGGGCACGCCGGCTTCCTCGGCCTCGAGCGCATCGCCACCTACATCGGCGAGGGGCTCACGTTCGCCGAGGCGCTGCAGCTCGTGCGCGCGGGCACGGTGTTCACGACGCACACGCCGGTTCCCGCGGGCATCGACCGGTTCGATCGCGGACTCGTCGAGCGGTACGTCACGAGCTCGCTGCTGCCCGGCGTCGAGCCGGCCGACGCGCTCGCCCTCGGCGTCGAGCCCGGCGCCGACCCGGCGACGAGCGCGTTCAACATGGCGGTCATGGGGCTGCGGCTCGCGCAGCACGCGAACGGCGTCTCGAAGCTGCACGGACAGGTCAGCCGGCGCATGTTCGGCGACCTCTGGCCCGGGTTCGACGCCGACGAGGTGCCGATCACCTCGATCACCAACGGCGTGCACGCGCCGACGTGGACCGACGCGGCCCTGCTCGGCGTCGCCGAATCGACGCTCGGCACGGGCGACACCGAGCACGCCGACTGGCGCAGCCCGGCGCTCAGCGACGGCGAGTTCTGGAACGTCAAGCGCCGCATGCGCCTGCAGCTCGTCGAAGACGCCCGCCGCCGCCTCGCCGAAGCGTGGAGCGAGCAGCGCTCGGGCGCCGCGGCCCCCAAGTGGATCTCGAAGGTGCTCGACCCCGACACCCTGACCGTCGGCTTCGCCCGCCGCGTGCCGACCTACAAGCGGCTCACCCTCATGCTGCAGCGACCCCGAGCGGCTGAAGGCGATCCTCACCAACCCCGAACGGCCGGTGCAGTTCGTGATCGCCGGCAAGTCGCATCCCGCCGACGACGAGGGCAAGCGGCTCATCCAGCAGCTCGTGCAGTTCGCGCAGCAGCCCGAGCTGCGCGACCGCATCGTGTTCCTCCCCGACTACGACATCGGCATGGCATCGGTGCTCTACCCCGGCTGCGACGTCTGGCTCAACAACCCGCTGCGCCCGCTCGAGGCGTGCGGCACGTCGGGCATGAAGGCCGCGATGAACGGGGCGCTCAACCTGTCGATCCTCGACGGCTGGTGGGCCGAGTTCGCGGGCGACGACTACGGCTGGGTGATTCCGTCGGCCGATGCCGCGGGCGATGCCGGTGAGCGCGACGCGCTCGAGGCGGCGGCGCTCTACGAGCTGCTCGAGCATCACGTCGCCACACGCTACTACGAGCGCGACGGCGACGGCGTGCCGGTCGAGTGGGTGCGCCGCGTGCGGCAGACCCTCGCGACCCTCGCGCCCGAACTCGGTGCCGACCGCATGGTGCGGCAGTACGTCGAAGAGCTCTACCGTCCGGCGGCCGAGCACGCGGCGGTGATGATCGCCGACGAGGCCCGCAACGCGCGCGAGCTCGCCGCGTGGACGGCTCGTGTGCGCAGCGTCGTGGCCCAACGTGCACGTCACGCACGTGGAATCGGGCGGAGTCGACAGCCCGCACGTCGGCGACCAGCTGCAGCTGCGCGCCTACGTCGAGCTCGACGGGCTCTCAGCCGACGACGTGACGGTCGAGGTCGTGTACGGCCGCAGCCGCGACGACGACACGATCGACGCCGTGCGGCGTGCGCCGCTCGCGCCGGCCGACGTGACGGATGCCTCGGCCACGGCCGACGCCGTCGGGCCCGCGGCTCTACACCGGCACCGTCGTGCTCGACCGGGCCGGAGCCTTCGGGTACACGGTTCGGGCGGTGCCGCGGCATCCGCTGCTCCGGTCACCGGCCGAGCTCGGGCTCGTCGCCGTCGCGGGCTGAACGCGCAGGCCGCTCGACCGCGGCGTTCAGCGGGCGCGGGCGATCGGCGCGTAGCGGCCCGCGGTGACGGCGATGAGGTCGTCGGGGGAGAGCTCGAGGTCGAGCCCGCGGCGACCGCCCGACACCAGGATCGTCTCGCAGAGGATGGCCGACTCGTCGAGCACGGTCGGCAGCGCCGTCTTCTGCCCGATGGGGCTGATGCCGCCGACGACGTAGCCCGTCTTGCGCTCGGCGACCTTCGGGTCGGCCATCTCGGCGCGCTTGCCGCCGAGCGCGTGCGCGAGCGCCTTCAGGTCGAGCTGCATCGCCACGGGCACGATGCCGACCGCGAGCTCGCCGTCGACGCTCGCGAGCAGGGTCTTGAACACGCGCTCGGGGTCGACGCCGAGCTTCTCGGCGGCCTCGAGCCCGTAGGCCGCGGCGCGCGGGTCGTGGTCGTAGGCGAGCGCGGTGAAGGCGATGCCGGCCCTCGTGAGGGCGAGCGTCGCCGGGGTTCCGGCCGACGCCGCGGACGCGGCATCGGGTCGCTTGGTCATGCCGGCGAGCCGTCGACGCGGAACAGCCGCATCGACGGTCCGTGGATCGTCAGCTGCTCGCCCGGCGCGTGCTCGGTGCCGAGCCCGTCGCCGGGAGCCTCTTCGGCCGAATCCCACAGCAACGTGTACCCGGTGACGCCCGCGTGCACCGGGAGGACGACGTCGGCGGCCGACTCGCTCGCGTGCACGACGAGCAGGATGCGGTTGTACTCCTCGAACTCGGGCGTCGACGCCGCGAGGAACTGCAGCGTCTGCTCGCCGGGCTCGTTCCAGTCGTCGATGGTCATGGTGCCGCCCTCGGCGTTGAACCAGTCCATCTGCGACGCGTTCTGCGTGGTCACGCCGAGCCGGCCGAAGCGCACCGGGCGCAGCGCGGGGTTCTCGGCGCGCAGCCGGATGAGGTGGCGCGTCGTCGCCAGCAGGTCGGGCGCGAACCGCGGGCGCTGCGCGGCGTCCCACGCCAGCCACGTCAGCGACGAGTCGTGGCAGTACGCGTTGTTGTTGCCGCGCTGGCTGCGGCCGAACTCGTCGCCGGCGGTGAGCATCGGCACGCCCGCCGACAGCAGCAGCGTGCCGAGCAGGTTGCGGATGCTGCGACGCCGCGCCGCGCGGATCGCCGGGTCGACCGCCTGCCCCTCGACGCCGTGGTTGTACGAGTTGTTGTTGTCGGTGCCGTCGCGGTTCTGCTCGCCGTTGCCCAGGTTGTGCTTGACGTCGTAGGCGGTGAGGTCGGCGAGGGTGAAGCCGTCGTGCGCGGTGATGAAGTTGAGGCTCGCGAGCGGGCCCCGCTCGAGCGAGAACGTGTTCGACGAGCCCGCGAGGCGGGTCGCGAACCGGCCGATGCCGCTGACGCCCGGGTCGTCGGCGCGCTCGCGACGCAGGTCGCCGAGCCAGAAGTCGCGCATGCGGTCGCGGTAGCGGTCGTTCCACTCGCTGAAGCCCAGCGGGAAGTTGCCGGTCTGCCAGCCGCCGGGGCCGACGTCCCACGGCTCGGCGATCAGCTTCGATGCGCTGAGCACCGGGTCGGCGAGCATCGCCTGCAGCAGCGGGTGCTCGGGCGTGAACTGCTCGTGGTCGTCGCGGCCGAGGGTGGCGGCGAGGTCGAGCCGGAACCCGTCGACCTGCAACTCCTCGGCGAAGTACCGCATCGAGTCGAGCACGAGCCGCTGCGCCGGCTCGCGGCCGAAGTCGAGCGAGTTGCCGCAGCCCGTCGTGTCGACGTAGCGCCCGTGCGCGTCGTGACGGTAGTACGCCGCGTTGTCGATGCCGCGGAACGAGTAGGTCGGACCCTGCCGGCCCTCTTCGGCGGTGTGGTTGTAGACCACGTCGAGGATCACCTCGAGCCCCGCCTCGTGCAGTCGCTTCACCATGCCGGCGAACTCGCGGCGCACGGCCGCCGCGCCCTCGGCCTGGGCCGCGGCCGACGCGTAGGGTGCGTGCGCGGCGAAGAACGCGAGCGTGTTGTACCCCCAGTAGTTGAGCTTGCCCTGCCGCACGAGCCGTTCCTCGGCGACGAACGCGTGCACGGGAAGCAGTTCGACGGCCGTGACGCCGAGCCCGGTGAGGTACTCGAGCGACGCGTCGTGGGCGAGACCCGCGTAGGTGCCGCGCAGCGGCTCGGGGATCGCGGTGTTGAGCTTCGAGAAACCGCGCGGGTGCGCCTCGTAGATGACCGAGTGGTCGAGCGGGGTGCGCGGCTTGCCGACGCCGCCCCAGTCGAATCCCGACTCGGTCAGCGGGGCCAGCGCGACGCCGCGCCACGAGCCGTCGTGCGCCTTCGCCAGGCCCGTCGCATAGGGATCGAGCAGCGAGTGCACCGGGTTGAACGCGTGGTCGAATCCGGCCGGGCCGTCGACCCGCAGGCCGTAGTGCGCACCCGGCACGAGCGCCGCCGAGGCGCCGCTCCACACCCCGTGTTCGTCGCGGGTCAGGGGGGTGCGTTCGGACGCCCAATCGAGGTCGTCGGCGTCGAAGATCACGAGGTCGACGGATGTCGCGTGCTCCGACCAGACGCGGATCTCACCGCCGTCGGCCCCGGCGCGAACACCGAGGTCATGCAGGGGATCGGGCGCAGACATGGGTTCTACAGTAGGACACATGGTCTATCTCGACCACGCCGCCACCACCCCGATGCTGCCCGAGGCCATCGAGGCGCTCACGGCTGCCCTCGCGGTCGTCGGCAACCCCGCCTCGATCCACAGCGCGGGCCAGCAGGCCAAGCGCCTGCTCGAGGAGTCGCGCGAGCAGATCGCGGCGACCCTCGGTGCCGACGGCATCGAGGTGATCCTCACCGGCAACGGCACCGAGGCGGTGAACCTCGCCGTCAAGGGCATCTGGTGGCAGCGCCAGACGCCGTCGCGTCGACGCATCCTGATGCCCGCCGGCGAGCATCACGCCACCCTCGACACCGTCGAGTGGCTCGCACACCACGAGGGCGCCGTGGTCGACGAGATCGCGGTCGACGAGGTCGGGCGCGTGCGGCTCGACGCCCTCGAGGCGGCGCTCGGCGATGGGTCATCCGTCGCCCTCGTCACCATGCTGTGGGCCAACAACGAGGTCGGCACCATCCAGCCGGTCGAGCAGGTCGCCCGCCTCACCGCGCGCGCCGGCGTGCCGCTGCACGTCGACGCGATCTCGGCCTACGGGCAGCTGCCCATCGATTTCCACGGCCTCCGACGAGCAACGGATGCCCCGCGCGGGGCCGGTCTCGTCGCCCTCAGCGCCTCGGCGCACAAGATCGGCGGACCCGCCGGCATCGGTGCGCTCGTGCTCGACCGCACGGCGGCCGTCGAGCCGCTCATCCACGGCGGCGGGCAGCAGCGCAAGGTGCGATCGGGCACCCAAGACGTCGCGGCGGCGGCCGCGTTCGCCGCGGCGGCGCGCGTGGTCGCGGCGCGCCTCGACGACGACGCACCTCGCATGGCCGCACTGCGCGACCGGCTCATCGCGGGCGCGCTCGCCGCGGTGCCGTCGGCACGGCTCTCGGGCGACCCCGACCCGGCCGGGCGGCTGCCCGGCAACGTGCACTTCTCGTTCCCGGGCTGCGAGGGCGACTCGCTGCTGTTCCTGCTCGACGCGGCCGGGGTCGCCGTGTCGACCGGCTCGGCCTGCCAGGCGGGGGTGCCCGAGCCGTCGCACGTGCTCATGGCCATGGGCCGCTCCGAGGCCGACGCCCGCGGCGCGCTGCGCATCACGATCGGGCACACGTCGACCGACGCCGACGTCGACGCGTTCCTCGCCGCGCTGCCCGCCGCGCACGCACAGGCCGCCCGGGCCGGGCTCGCCGCCCGCGCCACCTCGTTCGACCGCTGACACGCGGGCACGGGGCATCCGCTCAGGAGGCCCTGCCTACACTGGAGGGGTGAAGGTTCTCGCAGCGATGAGCGGCGGCGTCGACAGCGCCGTCGCTGCCGCGCGCGCCGTCGAGGCCGGGCACGAGGTCGTCGGGGTGCACCTCGCGCTCAGCCGCAACGCCGGCACCCTGCGCACCGGCAGCCGCGGCTGCTGCACGATCGAAGACTCGATGGACGCGCAGCGCGCCGCCAACGTGCTCGGCATTCCCTATTACGTGTGGGACTTCTCCGAGCGGTTCAAGGCCGACGTCGTCGACGACTTCATCGCCGAGTACTCGGCCGGCCGCACGCCGAACCCGTGCATGCGCTGCAATGAGCGCATCAAGTTCGCCGCCCTGCTCGAGAAGGCGCTCGCGCTCGGGTTCGACGCCGTCGCCACCGGCCACTACGCGAAGATCGTCGAAGACGCCGACGGCCACCGCGAGCTGCACCGGGCGAGCGCCGAGGCGAAAGACCAGAGCTACGTGCTCGGCGTGCTCACGGCAGAGCAGCTCGCGCACGCCTACTTCCCGCTCGGCGACACGCCGTCGAAGGCGCTCGTGCGCGAAGAGGCCGCGCGCCGCGGGCTCTCGGTCGCGCAGAAGCCCGACTCCTACGACATCTGCTTCATCCCCGACGGCGACACCAAGGGCTGGCTCGCCGAGAAGGTCGGCACCGCGACCGGCGACATCGTCGACCGCACCGGCGCCGTGGTCGGATCGCACGAGGGCGCCCACGCCTACACGGTGGGCCAGCGGCGCGGGCTCCGGCTCGGCACGCCGGCCGACGACGGCAAGCCCCGGTTCGTGCTCGAGGTGCGGCCGAAGGAGAAGACCGTCGTCGTCGGCCCCAAAGAGGCGCTGGCGGTCGGGCTCATCGCCGGCTCGCGATTCTCGTGGGCCGGGCTGCCGCCCGCCGACCCGACGTCGGCGTTCGACTGCGACGTGCAGATCCGCGCGCACGCCGACCCGGTTCCCGCGGTCGCGGTGCTCGAGGGCGACGAGCTCGTCGTCACCCCGGGTCATCCGCTCGACGGCGTCGCGCCCGGGCAGACCGCCGTCATCTACGTCGGCACCCGCGTGCTCGGCCAGTTCACGATCGACCGCACCGTGAGCGCGGTGCCGGTCGGGATCTGACCGTCGGCGGATTCCCCGCTCCGGCGGCTGCGGCATCCGCTCGGCGCTGCCGGAACGCGTTCGTCGTGCGGCACAGCGGGGCAACGCCTCGCCTCGGCGACCGGCTTCGCGTAGATTCGCCACGGCGCTACCCCCGGCGCCGAGTGAATGATGAGGAGACTCCGTGTCCTACCCACGCGACTCTATCGATCCGAACCGATACCAGGCCCTCCCGAACGAAGACCCGGCCACGCCGTTCCGGAACCTGGACACCGGGCCCATGACGAGCCCCGTGACGACCATCGACCCGCGACCCGACGCGTGGGACGACGTCGTCGACTCGGGCCCGTTCACCATCGACGAGGTCGTCGAACGCCAGCGCGAGCGATTCGGCGGCGTGAAGATCGGCTCGGCCTTCTTCGGGTGGCTCATCGCCGTGGGCGTCGCGGCGATCATCACCGGGCTCCTCGCCGTCACGGGTGTCGCACTCGGGTTCGACGTGGTGCAGAGCCCGAGGGGCATGGGTGCGCGACGTGCCGCTCGACGCGGACACCGTCACGTGGATCGGCGTCAGTGCGCTGCTGGCGATGCTGTTGGCCGCGTTCTACTGCGGCGGCTACGTCGCCGGTCGCATGGCCCGCTTCAGCGGCATCGTGCAGGGCCTCGCCGTCTGGGGCTGGGCGCTCGTCGCCGCGATCGCGGTCGCGATCATGAGCGTGGTGCTGGGCATCCAGAACGCGATCCTCGGCTACGTGGACGCGTTCCCGCGCCTCCCGGTCCCCGAGGGCATGCTGACGATCGCGATCATCATCGCCGCGGTCGTCGTCGCCGTGGTGAGCGTGGGTGGTGCAGTCCTCGGCGGTGTCGTCGGGGTCCGGTACCACCGCCGCGTCGATCGGTTCGGGGTCGAGGGGTAGCGGGCGCCTCACGGCGAACTCTCGCGGTCAGGTCGCAGGGCGGCCACTCGAACGGGCAGCAGACCGCAGGCAGGAGGCGCGCAAGCGCGCGCATTAGTGCGCCGATGCGTGCGATGTCAAGCCCGTGCCGCGCACGGCGGCGACCGGCGTACAGTCGCGTCGACGCCGCAGATCCGGCGTGCCGTCACCCGAGGAGGACATCGTGACCATCCCGAGAGACCCCATCGATCGCCCCGCCGATCGTCCGATCACCACGCCCGCGTACGACGAGGGCGTCAGTGCGGCGCGACCCAGCCGACGTCGACGAGCGCGTCGCGGCCGAACACCGCGCCGAAGCCGCCGACGACCGTGCTGAGGCCGCGGCCGATCACCGTGCCGCCGCCGTCGACGAGCAGACCGCCGCCGAGCACCGGGCAGCTGCCGCCGATGCGCGGACCGATGCCGACTACCGGGCCGAGGCCGACTACCGGGCCGGACTCGCCCACGACATCGAGGACCGCCAGCGCGAGCGCTTCGGCGGCGTGAAGGTCGGCTCGGCCTTCTTCGGCTGGCTCACCGCGATGGGCACCGCGGCGATCCTCACCGCGCTCCTCGCGGCCGCCGGCGCCGCACTCGGGCTCGGCGTCGCCGGCACGCCGGAAGACGCCACCGACGAGGCGCTGCAGAACGCCGAGACCGTCGGCTGGATCGGCGCGATCGCCCTGCTGGTGGTGCTCTTCGTCGCCTACTTCAGCGGAGGGTACGTCGCCGGGCGGATGGCCCGCTTCAACGGACTCAAGCAGGGTCTCGCCGTGTGGGTGTGGGCGCTCGTGATCGCGATCGTCGTCGCGCTCGTGAGCGTCGTGCTGGGCAGCCAGTACGACGTCCTGGTCGACCTGAACGCGTTCCCGCGCATCCCCGTGAGCGAGGGCGAGCTGACCGTCGCCGGCATCGTCACGGCCGTGATCGTCGCCCTCGCGAGCCTCGCCGGCGCGCTGCTCGGCGGCTGGACCGGAACCCGGTACCACCGTCGCGTCGACCGCGCCGGGCTCGAGGAGCCCGCGTACCGCGCCATGACCGCGTCAGGGCGCGTACGGATGCCGCGTGGCCTGGCCCGCGGCATCCGTCGCACCTGCACGCTGTCGTGGGTCGTCCCTAGACTTGGCACGTGAACGACGAGATCGACGAGCGCATCAGCCTGGCCGACGCGGCAGACGAGGTCGAACGCCTCACCATCCGCATCAATGAGGCACGCGACGCGTACTACGAGCGCGACACCGTGATCATCTCCGACGCCGAGTACGACGAGCTCATGCACCGGCTCGAGGCGCTCGAGCGGGCATACCCCGAGCTGCAGAGCCAAGACAGTCCCACGCTGACTGTCGGCGGTCGCGGCGAGACGACCCTCTTCGCGCCCGTCGAGCACGCCGAGCGCATGCTGAGCCTCGACAACGTGTTCTCGGCCGACGAGCTCGCCGAGTGGGCCACCCGCGCTGAGGCCGCCGCCGGCCGGCCGGTGCACTGGCTCTGCGAGCTCAAGATCGACGGGCTCGCGCTCAACCTGCGCTACGAGCACGGGCGGCTGGTGAGCGCGGCGACTCGCGGCGACGGTCGTGTCGGCGAAGACGTCACCGAGAACGTCAGGTACATCCCGGCGATCCCCACGAGGCTGGCGGGGTCGGGTCATCCGGCCATCGTCGAGGTGCGTGGCGAGGTCTTCTTCCCGACCGCGCTGTTCGACGAGTTGAACGCCAACCAGACCGCTGCAGGCGAGCGCGAGTTCGCGAACGCCCGCAACGCGGCGAGCGGGTCGCTCAGGCAGAAGGCCGAGAACAAGAACGCCGCGCAGCTCGCGCTCATGCGCGACCGGCTGGGCCGGCTCACGATGCTCGTGCACGGCGTCGGGGCGTGGCCGAATCCGCCCGTCTCGTCGCAGTCCGAGGTCTACGAGCTGCTCTCGAGTTGGGGGCTGCCGACGAGCACGCGCTACGGCGTGGTCGACTCGGTCGGCGCGGTGCAGGAGTTCGTGGCGTACTACGGCGAGCACCGCCATTCCGTCGAGCACGAGATCGACGGCATCGTGGTGAAGATCGACGAACTGGCGTTGCACGACGAACTCGGCGCCACCAGCCGGGCGCCGCGGTGGGCGATCGCCTACAAGTACCCGCCCGAGCAGGTGAACACGAAGCTCATCGACATCGTCGTGAGCGTCGGCCGCACCGGTCGGGCCACGCCGTTCGCGGTCATGGAGCCGGTTCGGGTCGCGGGTTCGGTCGTGCGCCAGGCGACGCTGCACAACCAAGACGTCGTCAAGGCCAAGGGGGTGCTCATCGGCGACACCGTCGTGCTGCGCAAGGCGGGCGACGTCATCCCCGAGGTGCTCGGGCCGGTGGTCGAACTGCGCGACGGCACCGAGCGCGCGTTCGTGATGCCCGCCGAGTGCCCCGAGTGCGGCACGCCGCTGCGGCCGATGAAAGAGGGCGACATCGACCTGCGCTGCCCGAACGCCCGCAGCTGTCCCGCGCAGGTGCGCGGGCGGGTCGAGCACATCGGCTCGCGCGGCGCGCTCGACGTCGAGGCGCTCGGCGAGGTTTCGGCGGCTGCGCTCACGCAGCCCGAGCGACCCGAGGTGCCGCCGCTCGTCAGCGAGGCGCGCCTGTTCGACCTCACGATCGACGACCTGCTGCCGATCGAGGTCATCGTGAAAGACGCCGAGACGGGGCTTCCGAAGCTCGACGACGACGGGGCGGCACGCGTGCGCGCCCCGTTCCGGCGCAATCCGAGCGCAGCCGAGAAGAAGGCAGGGCTCAGCGGCCCGCAGCCCTCGGCGAGCGCGTTGAAACTCGTCGACGAGATCCAGAAGGCCAAGACGAAGCCGCTGTGGCGACTGCTGGTGGCGCTGAACATCCGGCACGTCGGCCCGGTCGCGGCGCGAGCGCTGGCCGACTGGTTCGGATCGCTCGACGCGATCCGCGCGGCCACGCGCGAGCAGCTGGCCGAGGTCGAGGGGGTCGGCGGCATCATCGCCGACTCGCTCATCGAGTGGTTCGGCGTCGACTGGCACCTCGAGATCGTCGAGCGGTGGACGGCCGCGGGCGTGCAGTTCGCGACCCCCGGGCATCCCGGTCCCGGCGCCTCGGCCGACGCCGGGGGAGTGCTCGCCGGCCTCACGGTCGTCGCGACCGGCAGCCTCGACGGCTTCACGCGCGAGGGAGCTCAAGAGGCGATCATCGCGGCGGGCGGCAAGTCGGCCTCGAGCGTCTCGAAGAAGACCGATTTCGTGGCGGCGGGCCCCGGCGCGGGTTCGAAGCTCGCCAAGGCCGAAGAGCTCGGCATCCGAGTGCTCGACGCGGCGCAGTTCGCGGTGCTCGTCACCGAGGGGCCGGCCGCGCTCGACTGACGAGCGTGGCACACCGAACGTCAGGGGGAACGACGTGGAGGCGATCAGGACACGGGGAGAGCACCGGCGTCGGAGCCGAGCGCGACGAGGCGCCGAACGGCTCCGGCGGCATCGAGCCGCCGCGACTTCCTGAAGCTCGGCGGGGCCGCAGCCGCGGGCGCCGTGGTGGGCGGCGGCGTGGGCGCAGCGATCGGCGCCTCGATCGGGCACGCCCTCGGATACCAGGAGGGCGCCGACGACTTCGCGGCGTTCACCCCGCGCAAGGAGCCCGGATTCGACCACCTCGTGGTGGTCATGGGCGAGAACCGGTCGTTCGACAACCTGCTCGGCTGGCTGTACTCGCCCGACGACCTGCCCGACGGTCAGGAGTTCGACGGCCTCGCCTTCGGTGACTATCAGAACACGGCGCCCGACGGCACCTCCATCGCGGCCCACGTCTACGAGGGCACCACCGACGAGATCATGCGGCGACCCGACCCCGACCCGGGCGAGGAGTACCCGCACGTCAACACGCAGATCTTCAGCTCGATCGATCCGCCGGGCAATTCCAAGCTGTTCGTCGAGCAGATGGAGGCGCCCTACAACGCACCGGGGTCGACCGCCGAGCCCACCATGGACGGCTTCGTCACCGACTACGCCGTCAATTACGAGCGGCTCAAGAAGGGCAGCCCACCCGACCCCGCCGAACTGGCGCAGATCATGGGCTCCTTCTCACCCGAGATGCTCCCCGTGCTTTCGACGCTCGCCAAGAACTTCGCCGTGTACGACGCCTGGCACGCGGGCGTGCCGTCGCAGACGTTCTGCAACCGCTCGTTCTTCCATGCCTCGACCTCGCACGGGTTCGTCACCAACAAGCACGGCGGCGGGTACTCCAAGTGGCTCGACGCACCGGCCGCGCCGACGATCTTCAACCGCCTCGAAGACGCCGGCATCTCGTGGCGCATCTACTTCGACGAGCTCCAGCTCGTCTCGTTCACCGGGGTGCTGCACGCACCCGTGCTCGAGAAGTACTGGCGCACCGCCCACTTCGCGACCATGAAGCAGTTCCACGCCGACGTCGAGAACGGCGAGCTGCCCGCGTACGCGTTCATCGAGCCGCGCATGATCTACAACCACAACGACTTCCATCCGCCGTTCGGCAGGCTGCGCGAGAGCGACGTCGACGGAACCGAGGTCGTCGACAGCGCGATGTCCGACGTCAGGGCGGGCGAGGCGCTGATCCACGAGATCTACTCCGCCATCAAGCAGAGCGCCAGCACCGACGGTTCGAACGCACTCAACACGATGCTGCTCATCACCTTCGACGAGCACGGCGGCTGCTACGACCACGTGCCACCGCCCGCCGCGACGCCGCCCGACGTCGACGAGACGGCCGGCGAGATGGGGTTCCGTTTCGACCGCCTCGGATGCCGCGTGCCGGCGATCGCCGTGTCGGCCTACACGCAGTGCGGGCAGCGTGATCAACGACGAGATGCACCACGGGGCCGTCATCGCGACCCTCGCGAAGCTGCACGGACTGAAGCCGCTCACCCGGCGCGACGCCGAGGCGAACGACATGTTCTCGGCGGTGAACCTCGATGCCCCGCGGCATCCGCTGACGTGGCCGTCGACGACCCCGCAGTACATCCCGCCGAACCCGCAGTCCGACGCCCCGCATCCGGGCCATGCCCACAAGGACAAGCCGTTGAGCCCGCCGGCGCGAGGCCTGCTGGGATTGCTGATCGCGAAGTACGGCGGTCCCGACGAGCAGGAACCCGAGACCTACGCCGACGCCTACGAACTGCTGCACCGCTACGGCATCGGGCTCTTCGGCGCACCCCGATAGAATCGGTTGATCCCCACCACGAGACGACGGAGCAGCATGTCCGAAATCAGTGCGGAGCAGGTCGCGCACCTCGCGAACCTGGCACGCATCGCGCTCACCGACGAAGAGATCGGGCACTTGACGACCGAGCTCGCCCAGATCATGCACGCGGTCGAGAAGGTGAGCGAGGTGGCCACGCCAGACGTGCCGCCCACCAGCCACCCGATCCCCATGCAGAACGTGTACCGCGACGACGTGGTCGGCACCAACGTGCTGACCGTCGACGAGGCGCTCGCGGGCGCCCCCGAGTCCGACGGCTCGCGATTCGTGGTCTCGGCGATCCTGGGAGAAGAGCAGTGAGCGACGACCTGATCCGCCTGTCCGCCGCCGATCTCGGCGCCAAGCTCGCCGCGGGCGAGGTCTCCTCGGTCGAGGCGACCCGTGCCCATCTCGACCGCATCGCCGCCGTCGACGGCGCCGTGCACGCGTTCCTGCACGTCGCGGGCGAGCACGCGCTCGAGACCGCCGCCGCGGTCGACGCCAAGCGCGCCGCCGGCGAGAAGCTCGGCCCGCTCGCGGGCGTGCCGATCGCGGTCAAAGACGTGCTCGTCACCAAGGGCATGCCGTCGACCGCGGGATCGCGCATCCTCGAGGGCTGGATCCCGCCCTACGACGCGACCCCGGTGACGAAGGTGCGCGAGGCCGGCCTGGTGCCGCTCGGCAAGACCAACATGGACGAGTTCGCCATGGGTTCGTCGACCGAGCACTCCGCCTACGGCCCGACGCACAACCCGTGGGACCTCGAGCGCATCCCCGGCGGGTCGGGCGGCGGCTCCGCGGCATCCGTCGCCGCCTTCGAGGCGCCACTCGCGCTCGGCAGCGACACCGGCGGATCCATCCGCCAGCCGGCGCACGTCACCGGCACCGTCGGCGTCAAGCCCACCTACGGCGCGGTCAGCCGCTACGGCTCGATCGCGCTCGCCTCGTCGCTCGACCAGATCGGCCCGGTCACCCGCACCGTGCTCGACGCCGCCCTGCTGCACGACGTCATCGCCGGGCACGACCCGCTCGACTCGACGTCGATCCCCGAGACCTGGCCGTCGATGGCCGAGGCCGTCAGGCGAGCGGATGTCTCGGGCCTCCGCATCGGCGTCATCAAGGAGCTCGACGGCGAGGGCTTCCAGGCCGGCGTTCGCCAGCGGTTCCACGAGTCGCTCGACCTGCTCGAGAAGCAGGGCGCCGAGATCGTCGAGGTCTCGGCCCCGCACTTCGAGTACTCGATCGCGGCCTACTACCTGATCCTGCCCGCCGAGGCGTCGTCGAACCTCGCGAAGTTCGACTCGGTGCGCTTCGGCCTGCGCGTCACGCCCGACGGCGGCGGCACGGTCGAGCAGGTCATGGCGGCCACGCGCGAGGCGGGCTTCGGCCCCGAGGTGAAGCGCCGCATCATCCTCGGCACCTACGCGCTCTCGGCCGGCTACTACGACGCGTACTACGGCAGCGCACAGAAGGTGCGCACGCTCGTGCAGCGCGACTTCGACGCGGCCTTCGAGCAGGTCGACGTGCTCGCCTCGCCGACGGCGCCGACCACCGCGTTCAAGTTCGGCGAGAAGCTCGCCGACCCGCTGTCGATGTACCTCAACGACATCGCGACGATCCCCGCGAACCTCGCCGGCGTTCCCGGCATCTCGGTGCCTGCCGGGCCTCGCGCCCGAAGACGGCCTGCCCGTGGGCATCCAGTTCCTCGCGCCGGCGCGCGAAGACGCACGCCTCTACAACGTCGGCGGCGCACTCGAGCAGCTGCTCGAGGCCGAGTGGGGCGGGCCGCTGCTCGCCAAGGCGCCCGACCTCTCCACCCACGAGCTCACCGCGACCGAGGAAGGCGCACTCTGATGGCCCGCGCTGAACTGATGGACTTCGACAAGGCCCTCGAGCTCTTCGAGCCGGTCATCGGCCTCGAGGTGCACGTCGAGCTGAACACGACCACCAAGATGTTCTCGCCGGCCCCCAACCCGGCCAACTCGGCGTATCACGGCGCCGAGCCGAACACGCTCGTCTCGCCGGTGTGCCTCGGCCTGCCCGGCTCGCTGCCGGTGGTCAACGGCGACGCGGTGCGTTCGTCGATCTCGCTCGGCCTCGCGCTCGGCTGCTCGATCGCCGAGTCCAGCCGCTTCGCGCGCAAGAACTACTTCTACCCCGACCTCGCGAAGAACTACCAGATCTCGCAGTACGACGAGCCCATCGCCTTCGAGGGCTCGGTCGAGGTCGAGATCGCGAACGGCCGGGTCTTCCAGGTGCCGATCGAGCGCGCGCACATGGAGGAGGACGCGGGCAAGCTCACGCACGTCGGCGGCTCGACCGGCCGCATCCAGGGCGCCGAGTACTCGCTCGTCGACTACAACCGCGCCGGCGTGCCGCTCGTCGAGATCGTCACGAAGCCGATCTTCGGTGCCGAGGCCGACGCGCCCGAGCTCGCGAAGGCCTACGTCTCGACCATCCGCGACATCGCGCTCTCGCTCGGCATCTCAGAGGCACGCATGGAGCGCGGCAACCTGCGCTGCGACGCCAACGTGTCGCTGCGTCCGCGCGGCGCCGAGAAGCTCGGCACCCGCACCGAGACGAAGAACGTCAACTCGTTCCGCTCGATCGAGCGGGCGGTGCGCTACGAGATCCAGCGGCAGGCGGCGATCCTCGCCAAGGGCGGCTCGATCACGCAAGAGACGCGCCACTGGCACGAAGACACGGGCACCACGAGCCCGGGCCGGCCGAAGTCCGACGCCGACGACTACCGCTACTTCCCCGAGCCCGACCTGCTGCCGGTCGTGCCGTCGGCCGAGCTGATCGAGCAGTTGCGCGCGGCGCTTCCCGAGCCGCCGGCCGCCCGCCGGCGCCGGCTGAAGGCCGAGTGGGGCTTCACCGATCTCGAATTCCAGGATGTCGCGAACTCGGGCCTGCTCGTCGAGCTCGACGAGACCGTGAAAGCCGGCGCGACGCCCGCCGCGGCACGCAAGTGGTGGACGGGCGAGATCGCCCGCCTCGCGAACGCCGCCGGCCACGATGCCGTCGGCCTCGTGACCCCGGCGCACGTCGCCGAGCTCGCGCAGCTCGTCGAGGCCGGCACCCTCACCGACCGGCTCGCCCGGCAGGTGCTCGAGGGCGTCGTCGCGGGCGAGGGTTCGCCGCAGCAGATCGTCGATGCTCGTGGACTCGCGGTCGTCTCCGACGACGGCGCGCTCATCGCGGCCATCGACGAGGCGCTCACCTCGCAGCCCGACGTGCTCGCGAAGATCCGCGACGGCAAGGTGCAGGCCGCGGGCGCGGTCATCGGCGCGGTCATGAAGGCGATGCACGGCAAGGCCGATGCGGCGCGCGTGCGCGAACTCGTGCTCGAGCGCGCCTCCACTCACGTCGAGTAGCGAGCGCCGCCGGCGCACCGCGACCAGCTCACAGCAGGCTTGATGCTGACGGCCATAGATTGGTCGTCCCCTGAACGATTGGCGAGGACATCATGGGCTTCTTGGATCGACTCTTCGGCGGCGGCGATTCGCGCGACCAGCGCCCCGCGCCGCCGGTTCCGCAGGCTCGGCAGCTGAGCGACGACGAACTCGCCGTCGAGCGCTACCGGTACCTGCTGCGCACGGCACCGCCCGAGTCGATCGAGGCGGTGCACACCGAGGCCTTCGCGAAGCTCACTCCCGAGCAGCGTCAGGCTGTCTACCGCTCGCTCGCCGAGCAGATGCCCGCCGGCGAGCGGCTCGTCTCCGACGAGCCCAGCGCGCTCGCGCGTGCGGCGACTCGCGCCGAGCTTCGATCGCCGGGCAGCATGGAACGCGCCTTCAACGGAGCCGGTGCCCAGGGTGCCGGCCGTGCGCAGGGCGCACCGTCGATGGGGCAGATGATCGGGAGCTCGATGCTCGGCACGATCGCCGGCGTCGTCATCGGGTCGGCGATCGCGCAGGCGTTCCTGCCCGACCCCTCCGCGTTCGAGGCCGGCGGTGACGCGGGCGGCGACGCCGGCGCGGCCGACGCGGGCGCTGCCGACGCCGTCAGGCGCCGACAGCAGTGGCGACTTCGGCGGCGGCGGCGACTTCGGCGGCGGCGGCGATTTCGGCGGTGGTGACTTCGGCGGTGGCGACTTCGGCGGCTTCTGATCGGTCGCGCTCGTCGCGCTGACGGTGGCACCGGCTAGGGTCGCACCATGAGCAAGCAGGACGGCTCGTCGCGCCAGGTCACCAGCGGCCCGGTCGACGATTCGGCGACCCCGATCCTGCACGTCGACATGGACGCGTTCTTCGTCTCGGTCGAGTTGCTGAAGCGACCCGACCTGCGCGGCAAGCCGGTGCTCGTCGGCGGCACCGCCGGGCGCGGCGTCGTCGCGGCGGCGAGTTATGAGGCCCGCAGGTACGGGGTGAACTCGGCGATGCCGATGTCGGTCGCCCTGCAGCGTTGCCCCAACGCGGTCGTGCTGCGCGGCGACTACGCCAGCTATTCGACGTACTCGAAGCGCGTCATGGCGATCTTCGAAGAGATCACCCCGCTCGTCGAACCGCTCTCGATCGACGAGGCCTTCCTCGACGTGTCGGGGGCGCGTCGCCTGCACGGCAGCCCCGCCGAGATCGCGTGGACGATCCGCAAGCGCGTCCTCGACGAGACCGGGCTCACGTGCTCCATCGGCGTCGCGGCGACCAAGTACGTCGCCAAGGTCGCATCGAGTCGGGCGAAGCCCGACGGCATGCTCGTCGTGCCGGCGGCCGACACCATCGCATTCCTGCACCCGCTGCCCGTGTCTGCGCTCTGGGGCGTCGGGCGTGTCACCGAAGAGTCGCTCGCTCGGTTCGGGCTGCGCACCGTCGGCGACGTCGCGGCGATGCCGCCGCCCGCCCTCGAACGCGCGGTCGGGCCGGCACTCGCGGCGAAGCTCGGCAGCCTCGCCAACGGCATCGACCCGCGACACGTGCACACCACGCGCACCGAGAAGAGCATCGGCCACGAGTCGACGTTCAGCCACGACCTCACCGACCCCGCCGATCTGCGCCGCGAACTGCTGCGCCTCTCGAACAACGTCGCCGTGCGGCTGCGCAAGGCGGGCATGGTCGGCCGCACCGTGGTGTTGAAGCTGCGCTATGGCGACTTCCGCACGGTCACCCGGTCGCGCACGCTCTCCGAACCCACCGACGTCGCCCGGCGCATCTACGACGAGGTCTCCGACGCGCTCGGCGAACTCATCGGCGATGGCGAGCGGGTACGGCTCATCGGCGTGCGCGCCGAGCACCTGCGCGTCTCGACGACCGGGGCGATGCTCTGGGACCCCGACGAAGACTGGCGCGACGCCGAACGCACCATCGACGAGGTCACGGCGAAGTTCGGCAGGGGTGCCGTCACTCCGGCGACGCTCGTTCGTCCCGGCGAACGGCGTGCAGAACGGTCGCGTCCTCGAACGCCGCCGACGCTGACGCCCCCGACGATGACGCCGCCGCCGATGACGCCGCCGAGGCCGCCGCAGGCTGGGGCTGGTAACCCACGCACGGCGCGGGTAGCGTTGCCCGCATGACTGAACTCGTACTGGAACTTGCGGGCACCGTGGCCGGCGTCGGCGTCAAGACCTCCTACGGTGATGCGGTCGACATCGATGGCACGAAGGTCATCCCTGTCGCGCTCGGGTCGTACGGCTTCGGCGGTGGCAGCGGAAGCGGCGACGGCGGTGGCGGTGGCAAAGACATCCATGGCCAGGGCAGCGGCAGCGGCGGCGGCGGTGGCGGCATCTCCATTCCCCTCGGCGCATATGTCGGTCGCGGTGGTGACGTGCGCTTCGAGCCGAACCTCATCGGGCTGATCCTCGTGGCGACCCCGCTCGTGTGGGTCACCGGCAAGGCCCTTCGCTGGGTCATCCGCGCGCTCAAGCACTGACCCGGCAGCTGCGAGCACGACGCCGGGCGCACCCGCTGTCGCACCGACGAGCGGCGACGCTCGGCGCGTCGGCGTATACTCGACGCTGAAACACGGGAGTCCGGTGAGCCGGGCTGAGAGGAAGGTTCTCAACCTTCGACCGTCGAACCTGATCTGGGTCATGCCAGCGCAGGGAGGCTGAACACATCTCAAATTCCCGTGCCTCTTTCCACGAGTAGAAAGGGCACGAATCGTGCACGCAACCATCTCCGCATCCGGTTCCGAGACGACGAACGGCGCACGCAACCTGCGCTGGCGCGTCGTCGACATCGTCGTCGCGAGTGTCATCGGCGTCGCCGTCGGCGTCGTCTTCTGGGCGTGGGGCGTCGCCTGGGCGCCGATCTCGGCACCCATCGAGGCGCTCCTTCCCGGGCTGCAGGCGGCGCCCGCGGCCGTCTGGCTCATCGCCGGCGTGCTCGGCGGGCTCATCATCCGCAAGCCGGGTGCCGCGCTGTACACCGAGCTCGTCGCCGCGATCGTCTCGGCGCTCATCGGCAGCCAGTGGGGCGGGCTGCTGACCATCGAGGCCGGCCTCGTGCAGGGTCTCGGCGCTGAGCTCGTCTTCGCGCTCTTCCTGTACCGCTACTGGCGGTTCCCGGTCGCGTTGCTCGCGGGCGCCGCGGCGGGGCTCGGCATGGCCATCAACGACCTGGTCCTCTGGTACGCCGGCGCCGCTCCGGCGTTCGCCACGATCTACACGCTGTCGGCGGTCGTCGGCGGTGCGCTCATCGCGGGAGGCCTGTCGTGGCTCGCGATGCGCGGGCTCGCTCGCGCCGGCGCGCTCGGCCGATTCGCTGCTGGGCGCGAGCTTCAGGCGGTCTGACGTGGCAGGCGGCGCAATCGCCGCCTCTGCACCCGCATCGATCGAGGCGCGGGGCTGGGGGTGGCGGCACGGCGGCCGACGAGCGCACGCCGTCGTCCGGCCTCGACCTGCGCGTCGAACCGGGCGAGCGGGTGCTGCTGCTCGGCGCCTCGGGCGCGGGAAAGTCGACGCTGCTGCACGGGCTGGCCGGCGTTCTGGGCGGCGACGACGAGGGCGAGTCGCTCGGCGAGCTCATGGTCGACGGTCGTCCGGCGTCGGCCGCACGGGGGCGTTCCGGCCTCGTGCTGCAGGATCCCGATTCGCAGATCGTGATGGCCCGCGTCGGCGACGACGTCGCGTTCGGCCTCGAGAACCTCGGTGTTCCGGCCGACGAGATCTGGGGCCGCGTCGGCGCGGCGCTCGACGCCGTCGGGCTGGCCCTGCCGCTCGATCACTCGACGGCAGCCCTGTCGGGCGGCCAACGGCAGCGTCTCGCCCTCGCCGGCGTGCTCGCGATGCGACCCGGCCTCATCCTGCTCGACGAGCCGACCGCGAACCTCGACCCCGAAGGGGTGCACGAGGTGCGCGACGCCGTGGCCCGGGTCGCCGACGAGACGGGAGCGACGCTCGTCGTCATCGAGCACCGCGTGTCGGTGTGGCTGCCGGTCGTCGACCGGGTCGTCGTGCTCGGCCATGGCGGAGTGATCGCAGACGGCAGTCCCGACGAGGTGCTCGTCGGGCAGGCGGCGCCGCTTCGGGCGGCCGGCGTCTGGCTGCCGTCGGATGTCCCGTGGCACGCCCATCCCTCGAGGGCACGCGACATCCAGCCGCTCATGACCGCACATCGGCTCGATGTCGCCCGCGTTCCCGGAGTTCCGGTGCAGCGCGGCATCGACCTGCGGGTCGACTCGGGCCGCATCACCGCCATCACCGGGCCGAACGGCGCCGGCAAGTCGACCCTCGCGCTCACGATGGCGGGCCTGCTGCGACCCGACGGGGGCCGTCTCGAACCCGGGGCGCCGATGGCCGGCGCGCGCGGCACCGAGCCGTGGCGGTGGCGCTCCCGAGACCTGCTCACCCGCATCGGCACGGTGTTCCAGCATCCCGAGCACCAGTTCCTCACCGGTTCGGTGCTCGCCGAACTCGAGGTCGGGCCCCGCGCGCTCAAGATGTCGCCGGCCGAGCGCCGCGAACGCATCGAGCCGCTGCTCGCGTCGCTGCGGCTCGAGGCGCTCACGGCGGCGAACCCGTTCACCCTCTCGGGCGGCGAGAAACGCCGTCTCTCGGTCGCGACGGTGCTCGCGACCCGACCGCGAATGCTCGTCCTCGACGAGCCCACGTTCGGGCAGGATGCCAACACCTGGCGTGAGCTCGCGCGCCTCATCGCCGACCTTCGCGACGAGGGCGTCGGCGTCGTCGCCGTGACGCACGATGAGACGTTCATCGACGCGGTCGCCGACTCGCGGTTCGCGCTGGCCGTCGACGGCACTGCCGCGATGACGGATGTCCCGGCGCGCGGTCGATCGCACGGCGGGGGAGTGTCGGCATGAGCATCGCCACCGTGCGCCCCGACCTGCCACTCGCGACGATCAATCCCGTCGCGAAGGTCGCCGCGACGATCCCGCTCTCGATCGGGCTGGTGCTCACGCTCGACCCCGTCTCGGCGGGTGTCGCGATCCTCTGCGAGCTCATCGTGTTCACCGCGGTCGGGCTCGGTCCGTTGCTGTGGTCGCCGCGCACCCTGCCCGTCTGGATCGCGGCGCCGCTCACCGGCATCAGCATGGTGCTCTACGGGCAGCCATCGGGCACGACGTACTGGCAGTTCGGCCTCATCGAGGTGAGCGAGGGGTCGATCGCGATCGGGCTCGCCACGATGGCGCGCGTGATCGCCATCGCGTTGCCCGCGGTCGTGCTCTTCCTCACGATCGATCCCACCGACTTCGCCGACGGGCTCGCCCAGACGCTCAGGTTGCCCGCGCGCTTCGTGCTCGGCGCACTCGCGGCGCTGCGGCTCGTCGGCTCGTCGATCGACGACTGGCGCACCCTGGCGCTCGCCCGCAGGGCCCGTGGTGTCGCCGATCTCGGTGTCGTCCGGCGCAGCCTCGGCCAGGCGTTCGCGTTGCTCGTGCTCGCCATCCGTCGTGGCGGAACCCTCGCGACGGCGATGGAATCGCGCGGGTTCGGTGCCCCCGTCGAGCGCACCTGGGCGCGCACGGCGACGTTCGGCGCGCCCGAGTGGCGCGTGATCGCGGTCGGATGCCTCGTCGCGGTCGTGTCCGTGTCGGCGGCGATCCTCACCGGAAGCTGGAACCTTGTCTGGGCGTGACGGCGTTGCGACCCCGGCGGTCGCGGCGATCGTCGCCGCCGTGCGCGGACACCGAACGCCGATCGTGCTCATCGACGGGCCGAGCGGTGCCGGCAAGTCGACGCTCGCCGATGCGGTCGTCGCGGCGTGGCCCGGCGTCGCGCCCACGCTCGTGCGCCTCGATGACGTGTACCCGGGCTGGTCGGGGCTCGACCTTGCCGGCGAGCAGCTCGCGCGCACCCTCGTGCCGCCGTTGCTGCGGGGCGGGGTCGGCCACTGGCGACGGTGGGACTGGGCGGCCGATCGTGCCGGCACGCTCGAGGTGAGCCGGCCCGGCCACGCCCTCGTCATCGAGGGGTGCGGCGCGATCACCGCGGGGCGCGCGGCATCGCGCGCCGTGCGGGTGTGGGTCGAGGCATCCGATCGCGTTCGCAAGCGACGTGCGCTCGACCGCGACGAGGGGCGTTTCGACCCGTACTGGGACATGTGGGAGCGGCAGTGGCGTCGGCATGTCCGCCGCACGCAACCGGCGCTTCAGGACGCCATCCGGGTGCGCGCCGTCGACATCTGAGCCGGGGACGCAGACGCGGGCACCGATCCGCCGCGGCATCGTTCGCGTGTCCCTGCCGCCGCGGGGCCGCGAGGACTACGGTAGTGACATGAGTGCAGATACGGCAGGCGCCCAGTACGTCGCGGAGTTCATCGACGGTCCGCTCGAGGGCGATTTCGAGCATCGCATTCTCGTCTCGGGCAAGCCCGAGAAGCGCGTCGGCATGGTCGCCGCCGTCGATGGGCTCGAGTCGCTCTTCTGGTACGACGCGGTCGACGAGCACCAGGTCAACGGGCAGCTTCGGGTTCGATTCCGGTTCGACGCGGGCGATTCCGACCCCGTCGAGTTCGACGAGGACAACAACGACTGAGGCTGACGGCTCAGCCGCTCAGCGAGCCGGAGGCGACTCGGGCGCTCGGCGCGAGCGCGTCGTCAGCTCGCCTGGCCCGCAACGAACGCGCTGATGAGCGCAACCGGGTTCACGAGCCGCCACAGCGGACCCGGATCGCCGATGCCGCTCGAGAGCTCGAGTTCCGACGTGAGGTCGCCGTCGGCCGTCGCGACCGCGACGCTGCCCACCACGCGCCCCGCCGGGGCCGTGGTGAACCTCTCGACGGTGACTGACGCCTCGCCGGGGTCGCTGCCCCACGCGGCATCCGTTCGGTCGGCGGTCGCGATCAACTCGGCGGTGTCGCCCCACGCCGATTCGACGCGGCCGTAGCTCGTGCCCGCGGTGATGACGCTGATCGGCTGCGCAGCGGCCGCCACCGACTCCTTGGTCTGCACGACGGCGGCGTCGAGGGTGTCGTAGTCGGGCATGAGCGTCATCGCGCCGATGACGCGGCGGGGCTCTTCGCCCTCGACCCCGGGGACGGTCGTCGAGTAGATGAAGCTGACACCTGCCTCATCGGTGTAGCTGCGCGCGATCGCACGGATTCCCTCGTTGCCGAGCCGGTCGACGACGTCGGGCACGTTGCGCGCGCCGAAGCGTGTTGGAGTCGGGCGTCTCGTAGATCGCCGCGAGTTCGGGATCGGCGAGCACGAGCGCCGCGAGCCGGGTGAGCTCTTCGGGGGTGCCGACGTTGTCGCCCGAGAGGCCTGTCGCGTCGGCGACGCGAGTCGCCGTGAACCCCTGCTCGGCGAGCCACTCGTTCGCGGCCGTGACATAGGCCTCGACGCTGCCGAACGCCCAGCGCACGAGCGTGTCGGCGTGGTTGTTGCTGGAGGCGAGCAGCACGGCGCGCACGACATCGCGCTCGGACCACGTGTCGCCGGGGGAGACCTGCAGGGTGCGCGACCCCTCGGCCTCGTATCGCAGGTAGTCGGTGTAGTCGGCGGGGCCGATCCGCAGTCCGGGGCCGTCACCGTCGGCGGGCAGGGGCAGCGACTCGAGCGTCGCGAGCACCGCCACCAGTTTCACCGCGCCGCCGATCGGCACGGCCTCGGTGTCGCCGGCGACCGCGAGCGATTCGGCGCTGCCCTCTTCGGACACCAGGGCGAGCGCGCTCGCGCCCTCGTCGGGCAGCACGATGGGCGCCGCGGCGCCCGCATCGGATGTCTCGGCCGAGGTCGTCGCGAGGCGCACCGACGGCTCGGGGAGCGGGCCGAGGAGCATGGCCGGCCCGTACACGCCGATGGCGAGGATCGCGACTGCCCCGAGGGTGATGCCGACGATGCGGCCGGGGCGGAGATTCATGGATTCAGGGTAACCCGGTCTGGGTCAGGCCCAGCCCAGCTCGTGCAGCCGGTCGTCGTCGATGCCGTAGAAGTGCGCGATCTCGTGCACGAGGGTCACGTGGATCTCGTCGCGCAGTTCGTTCTCGTCGTCGCAGATGGCGAGCAGCGGTTCGCGGAACAGGATGATGCGGTCGGGCATCTCGCCGAAGCCGTACCGGTCGCGCTCGGTGAGCGCCCACCCCTCGTAGAGGCCGAGCGTGTCGAGCGAGCCGTCTTCAGGGCGATCCTCGACCACGAACACGACGTTCTCGAGGCCGTCGACCATGTCGTCGGGCAGCTCGTCGAGCTCATCGACGACCAGCGCTTCGAAGGCTTCGGCGTCGAGGTGCACGGCCTGCTCCGATCAGCGGCATTGGGGTGAGTAACGGGGCTTGAACCCGCGACCTCCTCCTGATTCTGTACCACAACCAGGCGTTCTTGGGGTGAGTAACGGGGCTTGAACCCGCGACCTCCTGGACCACAACCAGGCGCTCTACCGACTGAGCTATACCCACCATGTGTCGACCGCCGAAGCGATCTGGCAACTAGAAGAGACTACTACACCTTGGGGGCGAACTCGTCCACGACGGATGCCGCGAGGGTCTGCAGGTCTTGGCTCGACGGACCGGGCTCGGCGACGAACACGGCGCGCCGGTAGTAGTGCAGTTCCCTGATCGACTCGAGGATGTCGGCGAGGGCGCGGTGGCCGCCGTTCTTCGCGGGTGCGTTGAAGTAGGCACGCGGGTACCAGCGTTTCGCGAGCTCTTTGATCGACGAGACGTCGACGTTGCGATAGTGCAGGTGCGCGTCGAGGCGCGGCATGTACTTCGTGAGGAATGCGCGGTCGGTGCCGATGGAGTTGCCCGCGAGCGGCGCCTTCTGCTCTGCGGGAACGTGCTTCAGCACGTACTCGAGCACCTGGTACTCGGCGTCGGCGACGCTCACGCCGTTGGGGATCTCTTCGATGAGGCCGGACTCGGTGTGCATCGTCCGCACGAACTCGCCCATCGACTCGAGCGCGCTCGCATCGGGCTTGATGACGATGCTGAGCCCCGCGTCGACGGGGGTCAGGTCGTAGTCGGTGATGATGACCGCGATCTCGACGAGCTCGTCGACCTCGAGGTCGAGCCCGGTCATTTCACAGTCGATCCAGACCAGTCGGTCACTCGAGGAAGCCATGCGGCGAGTCTAGCGGGGAGCGCCGACACGAACCGCCGAGCCGACGGGCACGGATGGTCCCCCCGGAGAGATTCGAACTCCCGACCAAGTGGGTAGAAACCACCTGCTCTGTCCACTGAGCTACGGGGGGCGACGATGGAGCGTGCATCAGACAGCATAGCCATCGCCTGCTGATCGGCCGCGCTGCGGCGGCGCGTGCTCAGCCCTCGGCGGGAATGCCGACGTCGTCGGTCATCGTTCGTCGACGCGATCGATCGCCGGTGCGCCGGATGGCGAGTGCGATGAGCGGGAACAGCAGCACCGAGAGCATTCCCGCGCCGACGAGCGCCGCAGCCGTTCCGGTGTCGAGTTCCTCGCGTTCGACGCCGATCGCGGTGACGGCGACGATGATCGGCAGACCGGTCGACCCGAAGAGGGCCGTCGCGATCCGATCACGACGACTCGCGTCGGGCTGTGCGGCGAGCAGCGACGGGATTCCGCGCACGACGAGCAGCAGCACCACGAACAACGGCAGCATCGCGAGTGTGCGTCCGTCGGCGACCAGGGCGGCGAGGTCGAACTCGACGCCGGTGTTGATGAAGAACACGGGAACGAGGAATCCGTATCCGACGGCTTCGAGCTTCGACTCGACGGCCTCGGCGTCGGCCTTCGGCGCACCCGCCATCAGGAGGCGGAAGATCACGCCGGCGGTGAACGCGCCGAGGAGCATGTCGAGGTCGAGCACGATGCTGAGCGCGACGAGTGCGAGCAGCACGAAGAGCACGAGCCGTACCGCGAACTGCCCGCTGGTATGGAGGGTCGCCGTGATCGCGCGATGCATGCGCTCGCCGACGCCCTTTGCCGCGAACCAGATGGCGGTGCCGGCGATGAGTGCGAAGAGCAGCAGCACGAGCGCCGCGACGAGCGGCGAGCGTCCGCTCAGGAACAGCGAGATCGCCAGCAGCGGCCCGAACTCGCCGACCGCACCGAGCGCGATCACCGAGATGCCGAATGGCGTGCCCAGGTCGCCCGAGTCACGCAGCACCGGGAGGATCGCGCCGAGCGCGGTCGACGTGAGCGAGATTCCGATGAATGCCGCCGACGGCAGGTCGACCGCGACGAGCGCGCCGATGCCGAGGCCGGCCGCGAGCGAGATGATCCATCCCATCGCGGCACGGTTCAGCGGACGGCCGCGGATCGTGCGGAAGTCGATCTCGTTGCCCGCCAGGAAGAACAGCATCGCGAGACCGAACTCCGAGAGGAGGTCGAGGAAGGCGTCGGGCACCACCCAGCCGAGCACGGCCGGCCCGAGCAGCAGGCCGAGCACGATCTCGAACACGACGAGCGGAATCGCCAGCCAGCGCCCGACCCCGCGCACGAGCAGTGGCGCGACTGCGGCGATCGCCGGGCACGAAGCAGCATCGTGCTGACCGAGACTTCCATGGCCCCTCCCGTCGGTGCGCGACCACACCCCCAGTCGCGATGCTAGTGGGAGTCGGATCGGCCCGCTCCGGCGAGCGTCGATGCCGCGAGCCGTGTTTCCCGCTCGAAACACGCCGACGGTATCGTCGGGGCATGCGAGACGTGCAGGCGCGAATCATCGCCGAACTCAATGTCACCCCCGTCATCGACCCGGCCGAGCAGGTGCGCGCGCGGATCGACTTCCTGAAGGCGTACCTGCGCGCAACCGGAGCGAAGGGCCTCGTGCTGGGCATCAGCGGCGGGCAGGACTCCACGCTCGCCGGGCGCCTCTGCCGACTCGCGGTCGAAGAGGTCGCCGCCGAGGGAGGCGCTGCGAGATTCGTCGCAGTGCGGCTTCCGTATGGCGTGCAGCGCGACGAGGACGACGCGCAGCTCGCACTCGACTTCATCGACCCGCAGGAGACCGTCGTCTTCAACATCCGCGGCGGCGTCGACGGCCTCTCGGCGGACTTCGCCGAGGCGACGGATGCCCCGATCAGCGACTTCGGCAAGGGAAACGTGAAGGCGCGCATGCGAATGGTGGCCCAGTACGCGCTCGCGGGCGAGGGCGGACTGCTCGTCGTGGGCACCGACCACGCCGCCGAAGCGGTCACGGGGTTCTTCACCAAGTTCGGCGACGGGGGAGCCGACATCCTGCCGCTGACCGGCCTCACGAAGCGGCAGGGGCGGTCGCTGCTCGAACACCTCGGGGCGCCCGAGCGGCTCTTCCTCAAGGTGCCGACCGCGGACCTGCTCGACGGCGTCCCGGGTCAGTCCGACGAAGCGAACCTCGGGCTGCGCTACCGCGACATCGATGCGTTCCTCGAAGGTGACGACATCGATCCCGAGATCGCCGAGAAGATCGAGGCTCGGTTCATGCAGACGCGCCATAAGCGCACCGTGCCGGTCTCGATGTTCGACGAGTGGTGGCGCTGACCGGCCTCAGCGGCTGGGAAGGTCGCTGGGCACCGTCTGGGTCGGCCCGGTCGCGGCGTCTGCCGTGGGGTCGTTGATCGCGACGGTCTCGCTGTAGCGCTCGTGGTGCTGGGCTGCGACCCATGCGTCTTGCTGGTCGACGGTCTCGAGCTCGGGCTGCTCGACTCGCTGGGTGCGCCAGCGATCGAGATCGTTCTGGAACTGCTTGCGGGTGCGCCCCGGGTGGCGCTGCCACTCGAGGAGACGATCACGGAACTCGACCACGGCAGGGTCGAGCTGGTACCCGAACGTCGCGGAGGCCCGCTTGAGTTCGTGCAGCTGGTGAGCCGCCCAGTTCGCCGCGACGTCGGATCCGCGGATCGGCAGCAACCGCACCTGGATGTCGGCCTGACCGACCACACGGTCTGCGAGCACCTGCTCTTGCGGAGTGAGCGAGTTCCACACCGACGCCTCGGTCGCGGCATCGACGAGCGCGGCGATCGCTGCCGTCTTCGCCTCGCGGTCGCGCTGCGCGACGACCCGCTTGATCGCGCCGGCCGAGATCCACGCGGCGAGCAGGCCGGCTGCGAGCACCGCGACGAACAGCACCGCGGCCGTGAAGACCGCCGTCTGGGCATCGCTCGACGTGATCCATGCGATGAAGTCGTTCCACAGCTGCATGGCCGCAGGCTACCGCGCCGGCGCGGTGTCGAAGCGACTCGCCTGCGGCGCGCCAAGAATTCGCACGACCGCAGGGCACTCGTGCCTCATCGGAAGAGCTCGGCCGCCTCGCGCGGCGACCAGAACTCGCCGAGGTCGATCGATCGGATGCCGCCCGGCAGCACGCGTCGAGCCAGATATCGCTCGCTCTCGTCGCGACCGTGGCGCTCGATGTGACCGACGACGGCGCCGCTCTGTCGCGCGACGCGCCACAGGTCGGGTGCGGCAGGCGAGATCGTGAGGCCGGGCACGGCGACGGGGAAGGGCTCACGTGTTCGTGCGAGTACGGCGGTGCTCATGGCGCTCCTCTCATCGTGCAGCCGGCCCTGCGGTGTGTCAGCGACGATACGCGGACCCACCGACATCCGACCTGCTCGAATCGCGGCGAACGACGAGGCGGCGACGAACTCAGCCGAGCGCGGTGCCGTGCGCGGCGAACGGTTCGATGCGGTCGATCTCGGCCTCGGTGAGCGGCGCCGCATCGAGCGCGGCGACGTTCTGCTCGAGCTGGGCGACGCTCGATGCCCCGATCAGCGCGCTCGAGACGAGCGGCTGCCGGAGCACCCACGAGAGCGCCAGCTGGGCGAGCGACTGCCCGCGCTCGGTCGCGATCGCATCGAGGGCACGGGCGCGCTCGAGGTACTCGGCGCTGATGCGGTCGGGCGAGAGGAACCGGCTCGTCGCGGCACGGGACCCGGCCGGGACATCCCCTGACAGGTATCGATCGGTCAGCAGGCCCTGCGCCAGCGGGGAGAACACGATGCTCGCCGCACCGACCTCGTCGAGCGCCGGGAAGAGTCCGTCTTCGATGTGCCGATCGAACATCGAGTAGCGCGGCTGGTGGATGAGCAGCGGCACGCCCTCGGCCTCGAGCGCCGCCGCGGCGGCACGCGTCTCGTCGGGGCCGTAGTTCGAGATTCCGACATAGAGCGCCTTGCCCTGGCGAACCGCGGTCGCGAGCGCGCCCATCGTCTCTTCGATGGGCGTCTCGGGGTCGGGGCGGTGCGAGTAGAAGATGTCGACGTAGTCGAGGCCGAGGCGTCGCAGGCTCTGGTCGAGCGACGCGAGCAGGTACTTCCGCGACCCGAACTCGCCGTACGGGCCCGGCCACATGTCGTACCCGGCCTTCGACGAGACGATGAGCTCATCGCGATACGGCGCGAGGTCGGTCGCGAGCATGCGACCGAAGTTCTCCTCGGCACTGCCGGCCGGGGGGCCGTAGTTGTTCGCGAGGTCGAAGTGCGTGATGCCGAGGTCGAACGCGCGGCGCACGATCGCGCGCTGCGTCTCGTAGGCGCGGTCGTGACCGAAGTTGTGCCAGAGGCCGAGCGACAGGGCCGGGAGTTTCAGCCCGCTGCGGCCGACTCGGTTGTACTGCATGTTGTCGTAACGTTCAGGGTGCGCGACGAAGCTCATCGGGCCACTCTATGGTGACCCGAGGACGCGCCGCGCCCGCGCCGGCGTCGTCCAGGCACTCCTCCTCGACAGCGTCGCCCTTCGCACGGTTCTCCACCGGTGTGCGAATGCGCAGTCGGATGTCCCACCGCGGGCGTGAGGCTCGAGTCACGCGGTTCCGGGGCGTCGTCCGGCACGAGGTCGCCCCGGGACCGCGAGCCGTCGATCCGCGGCGGCGCCCGACCGAGGAGTGCACAATGACCGACACCATCACCCTGACCGGCATCGTGGGCAGCGACCCGCGACACCACGTCACCAACCAGGGGCTCGCGATCACCTCGTTCCGGTTCGCCTCGCGGCACCGGTACTTCGACCGCGTGAAGGGCGCCTGGGAGGACGGCGAGACCAACTGGTACACCGTCTCGGCGTTCCGCCAGCTCGCCGTCAACACCAGCCTCTCGGTGCGCAAGGGCGAACGCCTCGTCGTTCGCGGGCGGCTGCGTCAGCGCGAGTGGAACAACGGCACGAAGTCCGGAACGAGCGTCGAGATCGAGGCCGATTCGATCGGTCACGACCTCTCGTGGTGCGTCACGACGTACGGCCGACTCGAGAAGCCGCGCGCCGCAGGAGCTGCGGCGGACGGCAACGAGACCGACGGCGCTGCCGCCGAGTCGTCGATCGGATTCGATCCCGAAGCTGCCGACGCGGCGCGGGGGGCTGGGCGTCGACCGACTTCGGAGCGTCCGATCCCGACGAGGAGTTCGCGGCGTACGACGACGCCGACGAGCGCACCGGCGAGGTGTTCGCCACCGCAGGAGCCGCCGACTGATCCGCGCGACCCGGCCGCCCGAGTCGTCGCCGCGCGACTGCATAGACTCGGCTCGGGTGGCCGGCACGACAGCTGAGGAGAATGGTGGCACAACCGATCGGAACGGCGGCATCGGTCGCGCTCGCCGCAGTCGTCGTGGTTCTCGGACTCGCGGGCTGCTCGCTGCTCCCGCAGTCGCCGACACCGTCCGCGTCCCCGGTGCCGTCCGTCGCCGCACCCGTCACCTCCGATGGTCCCGAGGCGACCGCGGCGCCCGGGGTGCGACTCGACCTCCCGGCCGCCGAGAACCTCGCCTTCTTCGACTCGGTGAACCTCGCCGTCGTCGCCGCGAACGACTCGGCGGGCGGGCGCGACTTCATCGACGCCCTCACCGCGGCAGGATTCGACCGGTCGGCGATGCAGGTCACCGCCGACCGCACGACCGTCGACCTGCAGGCGGGCTCGGTGCAGTTCTCGGTTCGCCTCGGCGACGAGTGCCTCGTCGGCCAGTACGGGCCCGAGTCGGGCGGGTACCACGGCGCCGTGCGGCCCGCCCTCGGCCACGGCGGCTGTCTCGTGGGTCAGACGCGACCCATAGACTGGTAGGCGATATGGCTGACTACATTTACTCGATGGTTCGCGCCCGCAAGGCGGTCGGCGACAAGGTCATCCTCGATGACGTGACGATGGCGTTCCTCCCCGGGGCGAAGATCGGCGTTCTCGGCCCGAACGGGGCTGGCAAGTCGACGATCCTGAAGATCATGGCCGGCCTCGACCAGCCGTCGAACGGCGAGGCGAAGCTCACCCCCGGCTACTCGGTGGGCATCCTCATGCAGGAACCCGTCCTCGACGAGACCAAGACGGTGCTCGAGAACGTGCAAGAGGGTGTCGGCCCGATCAAGGCCAAGCTCGACCGCTTCAACGAGATCTCGCACGCGATGGCCGAGCCCGACGCCGACTTCGACGCCCTCCTCGCCGAGATGGGCACCCTGCAAGAGGCGATCGACGCCGCCGACGCGTGGGACCTCGACTCGCAGCTCGACCAGGCGATGGACGCACTGCGCTGCCCGCCCGGCGACGAGCAGGTCTCGGTGCTCTCCGGCGGTGAGAAGCGCCGTGTCGCGCTCTGCAAGCTCCTGCTGCAGAAGCCCGACCTGCTGCTGCTCGACGAGCCCACCAACCACCTCGACGCCGAGAGCGTGCTCTGGCTCGAGCAGCACCTCGCGAAGTACCCCGGCGCCGTGCTCGCCGTCACCCACGACCGGTACTTCCTCGACCACGTCGCCGAGTGGATCTGCGAGGTCGACCGCGGTCGTCTCTACCCCTACGAGGGCAACTACTCGACGTACCTCGAGAAGAAGCAGGAGCGTCTGACCGTCCAGGGCAAGAAGGACGCGAAGCTCGCAAAACGACTCGCGAACGAGCTCGAATGGGTGCGCTCGAACGCGAAGGGACGTCAGGCCAAGTCCAAGGCTCGCTTGGCGCGCTACGAGGAGATGGCTGCCGAGGCCGATCGCACGAAGAAGCTCGACTTCGAGGAGATCCAGATCCCGCCGGGCCCCCGCCTCGGCGACATCGTCCTCGAAGCGAAGAAGCTCCAGAAGGGCTTCGGTGAGCGGGTGCTCATCGACGGCCTCAGCTTCACCCTGCCGCGCAACGGCATCGTCGGCATCATCGGCCCGAACGGAGTCGGCAAGACCACGCTCTTCAAGACGATCGTCGGTCTCGAGCCGCTCGACGACGGCCAGCTGAAGGTCGGCGAGACGGTCGAAGATCTCCTACGTCGACCAGTCCCGCGGTGGCATCGACCCGAAGAAGACCCTGTGGGAGGTCGTCTCCGACGGGCTCGACTACATCCAGGTCGGCAAGACCGAGGTGCCCAGCCGCGCCTACGTCTCGACCTTCGGATTCAAGGGCCCCGACCAGCAGAAGCCGGCCGGCGTGCTCTCGGGTGGTGAGCGCAACCGCCTGAACCTCGCGCTCACGCTCAAGCAGGGCGGCAACCTGCTGCTCCTCGACGAGCCCACGAACGACCTCGACGTCGAGACGCTGTCGAGCCTCGAGAACGCGTTGCTCGAGTTCCCCGGCTGTGCCGTGGTCATCACCCACGACCGGTGGTTCCTCGACCGCATCGCGACGCACATCCTCGCCTACGAGGGCACCGACGAGAACCCGTCGTACTGGCACTGGTTCGAGGGCAACTTCGAGTCGTACGAGGCGAACAAGATCGAGCGCCTCGGGCCCGACGCGGCGAAGCCGCACCGTTCGGCCTACCGCAAGCTCACCCGCGACTGACATGCGCCTGCACGTGCCCACCCCGCTTCGGTGGGGCGACCTCGATGCCTACGGCCATGTGAACAACGCCCGCATGCTCAGCCTCCTCGAAGAGGCGCGCATCCAGGCGTTCTGGGTGAGCGACGACACGTCCGAGCACGCCGTGGGCGCCTCCACGGCGGTGCTCGACGCCAGCCCGGGCTCGAACACGATCACGCTCATCGCGCGGCAAGAGGTCGAGTACCTCGCGCCGATCCCGTACCAGCGCCAGCCACTCGACATCGAGCTGTGGATCGGGCACATGGGGGGCGCGAGCCTCGACGTCTGCTACGAGGTCTTCTCGCCGGCCGACGTCGAACCTCGCGTGCTGTACACCCGCGCGGTGACGACCATCGTCGTCGTCGACGCCGCGACCGAGCGTCCGCGACGCATCAGCGATTCCGAACGCGCAGCGTGGGAGCCGTACCTCGAAGAGCCGCTCACCCTCCGCCGCCGCTGAGTGCCGTCGGCGACCCCGTTCAGTCCTCGAGGGGCACGTCGCTGAACGAGCCCTCCCATACCGCGCGGCTGCCCGCTTCGGCGATCTGCACGAGCGTCCACGTCGAACCGATCGCGACGACCGAGCGCGGCGAGCGTGAGCACGGCCCCGACCCCGATGCGGATGCCCCGGCCCGGACGTGCCGGCTCGTCACCGGCCGCGCGCCGCGCCGAGAGCAACTCGACGACCGCCCATGCGGCGATCGACCGCGGCGAGCACGAGCAGTGAGACGAGCCACGGCACGATGCTTTCGCCGATGGCGGTGTGCTCCTGGATGAGCGGAGCCGGAGGGACCCGAACTTCGAGCCACTTGCCGGCCTCGATCGTCACGAGGCCGAGCGGCAGCAGCACGGCGGCGCCGATGAGCGCGGGCAGCCACAGCACCCGGCGGGCGGCCGGCCACGCGGCGATGACCACGAGCAGCAGCGCGAGCAGGGGCACGAGCACGACGACGGCGTGAACGAGCAGCACGTGCAGCGGCAGTCCCGCGATCTCGTAGTCCATCAGGAGGCCGCGACGATGCGGTCACCCGACACGGCGACGGCGATCTCGGGAAGCGGGTTCGATGGCGGGACCCGGTGATCACCTCGCCGGTCGCGGCGTCGTAGATCGAGCCGTGGCACGGGCAATGGAACTCCGTTGCCGGCCGCGGCGACCACGCACCCCTGGTGCGTGCAGATCGCGCTGAACGCGACCACCTGTCCGGCGGTGGGCTGCGAGACGAGCGCAGCTTCGCCGTTGATCGTGGCGTCGATGCTGCCGCCCACGGGGACGTCGGCGAGCGCTGCGATGTCGTCGCCGACGGCAGGAGCGTCGGGGGCGGCACTCGGCTCGACCGAGGGATCCTCGGTCGCGTTCGGGCGTCGGTGCTGGGGAGTCGTCATCGGGCGAGACATCCGCAGCACAACCGGCGAGCACGAGCGCGCCGCCGAATGCGCCGAGCGACCCGAACGTGAGCATGGTACGCCGCGTGAGTTCGGTGGGATCCGTCATCGAGAGGTCTCCTTCGGTCGCGATCGCCCGCGCCGTATGCGCGGTCTGGCCCCATTCTCGGGGAACCGGCGGCGCGGGCGCGGTAGCCCCACGGAATTTCATTCAGTCGAATGGATCCAGAACACGCACCGTATCCCTAGAACGAGATCGGCTCGCGTTCGGTTCAGTCGGTCGCCTCACCCAGGGGAACGCGCACCATGCCCTCCTGGGCGACGCTGGCGACGAGCACGCCGGCCCGCGTGTAGATGCGGCCGAGCGTGAGACCGCGCCCGCCGCCCGCCGACGGCGACTCCTGCACGAAGAGCAACCACTCGTCGACCCGGGCGTCGCGGTGCCACCACATGGCGTGGTCGAGGCTCGCCACCTTCAGTCCAGGCGTCGACCAGGCGATGCCGTGGGCACGCAGCACCGGCTCGAGGATCGAGTAATCGCTCGCGTAGGCGAGCGCCGCGCGGTGCTGGTTGGGGTCGTCGGGCAGGCGGCCGAACGCCCGCATCCACACGGCCTGCCGCGGCGACGCGCTCGCCGTCGACCGTGAGGTAGATGGGCGAGGGGACGTGCCGCACATCGAACGCGCGCTGGTTCGACCAGTAGCGGGCCACGTCGTGGTCGAACTCGCCGAGCACGTCGGCGGTCGAGGGGAGGCTCTCGGGGTCGGGCAGGTCCTCGGGCATGTCGACCTGGTGCTCGACGCCCTCGTCGGACGTCTGGAACGACGCGATCAGCGAGAGGATCGGCTCACCGTTCTGGTACGCCTGCGTGCGGCGGGTGGTGAACGAGCGACCGTCGTGCAGGCGGTCGACCGAGAACGTGATCGGATGCTGCACATCGCCGGGTCGCAGGAAGTACCCGTGCATGGAGTGGATGGTGCGGTCGGCCGGCACGGTGTGCATCGCCGCGACGAGCGACTGCGCGAGCACCTGCCCGCCGAACACGCGCCCGAGCGGCATCCATTGCGAAGGCCCGGTGAAGATGTCCTCGCGGGTGCGCGCTCCGGTGTCGGTGAGGTTCAACGTGCTCAGCAGGCCGTCGATGGGACCGTTCATCGTTCCTCCGTGTCGGTGCGCGACCGTCGCTGTCGTAACTGCGCGCGACCGGCCCGGGGCATCGCCGCGCCCTTGGTAGTTTAGACATCAGATGGCACAACAACTCACGCTCGCCGACAGCTTGTCGCTCGGCGACCTTCACACCTACCTGCAACGTGCCGGCCGCGTCGAAGACGGGTCGGTGCGCCTCGTCGCCGGTTCGGGCATCCTCGCCGTCTACACCGCGATCCTCTACCCGCGCGGCATCCTCGACGAGAGCCCGACCGTGCTCGGCCTGCGCACCTTCGCGCTCGCCGACGACGCCGAGTTCGACTCGGTCGTGCCGATGCGCTCACTCGTCGAACGCATCGTCCGGGCCCGTTCCGAGGTCGGCGACGACGAATCGCGTGTGGTGAGCATGTCGCGCCCGCCCGAAGTGAACACCGTGACCTGGGCGGGAATCTCACCGCCGCGAGGCGGCTGGCGCGCGCTCGGCGAGACCGATGCCGCGACGCTCGAGACCGCCGCCCGTGCGGGCATCGACGAGGTCGCCACCGCGATTCCCGATGGCACGGGCGAGCAGCTCGTGCAACGAGTGCGCTCCGAGGTGTGGGGTCGCGGCGTCGAAGGGCTCGAGTACGTGCCCGCCGGTGCGGCCTTCGCCGCGTTCAGCCTCGGCTTCCTCGGCGACGACCCGGTGCGGTTGTTCGAGACCGGTCCGTGGACGAGGCTCACGTCGCGTCGCGGGCATGTGCTCGTGCGACGCAAGCCCTGGACGCTGAAGGCGTAGGGTCTCGATACGCGTCCTCCTGCGTCGGGCGCTACTCGACCGACGATCGTCTGGCGATGGCTCGGCCGGCGGCACGACCCGTGAAGAGGCATCCGCCGAGGAACGTTCCCTCGAGCGCGCGGTAGCCGTGCACGCCGCCGCCGCCGAAGCCGGCCGCCTCGCCCACGGCGAAGAGCCCGGGAACGGGCGCGCCGTCGGCGCCGAGCGCGCGCGAGTCGAGGTCGGTCTGGATGCCGCCGAGGCTCTTGCGGGTGAGGATGTGCAGCTTCACGGCGATGAGCGGACCCGCCGCGGGGTCGAGGATCTTGTGCGGCGTCGCGACGCGGATGAGCTTGTCGCCGCGGTACTTGCGGGCGCCGCGCACGGCCGTGAGCTGCAGGTCCTTCGAGAACTCGTTGTCGACCTCACGATCACGCGCCACGACCTCGCGCGTGATGTTCTCGGTGTCGATCTCGACCTCGGGTGAGAGGGCGCGCATGCCGTCGAGCAGCTCGTCGAGCGTGTCGGCGACGACGAAGTCGACCCCGTGCTGCTTGAACGCCTCGACCGGCGCCGGCGCGCCGGATCCGATGCGCTGGGCGAGCAGCTTCAGGTCCTTTCCGGTGAGGTCGGGGTTCTGCTCGCTGCCCGAGAGCGCGAACTCCTTCTCGATGATCTTCTGCGTGAGCACGAACCACGAGTGGTCGTGGCCGGTCGACACGATGTGCTCGAGCGTGCCGAGCGTGTCGAACCCGGGGAAGAGCGGCACCGGGAGCCGCTTGCCCTCGGCGTCGAACCAGAGCGACGACGGGCCGGGCAGGATGCGGATGCCGTGCATCGGCCAGATCGGATCCCAGTTGGTGATGCCCTCGGTGTAGTGCCACATGCGGTCGCCGTTGACGAGGCGTGCACCGGCCCGCTCGGAGATGGGCAGCATGCGCCCGTCGACGTGCGCGGGCACGCCCGAGAGCATCGACGCGGGCGCCGTGCCCATGCGCTCGGGCCAGAACTGCCGCACGAGGTCGTGGTTGCCGCCGATGCCGCCCGAAGCGACGACCACCGCGCCGGCGCGCAGCTCGAAGTCGCCGACCACCTCGCGGTTCGAGGGTTCGCCCCGCCCCGCGGCATCGGCTGCGAGCACCGCACCGCGCACGCCGACGACGGCACCCGACTCGACGATCAGCTCGTCGACGCGGTGGCGGTGCCGGAACTCGACGAGCCCGGCCGCTTCGCCGGCCTTCACGCGTGCGATGAACGGGGCGAGCACGCCGGGCCCGGTGCCCCAGGTGATGTGGAACCGCGGCACGGAGTTGCCGTGACCGATGGCGTTGTAGCCGCCGCGCTCGGCCCAGCCGACCACGGGGAAGAAGCGCACGCCCTTCTCGTGCAGCCAGGCGCGCTTCTCGCCGGCGGCGAACTCGAGGTACGCCTCGGCCCAGCGGCGGCCCCATTCGTCGTCGTCGCGGTCGAACCCGGCAGTGCCGTCCCAGTCCTGCTTCGCGAGGTCGAGCGAGTCCTTCACGCCCATGCGGCGCTGCTCGGGGGAGTCGATGAGGAACAGCCCGCCGAACGACCAGTGCGCCTGCCCGCCGAGGCTCGCCGCCGGCTCCTGTTCGACGATGACGACCCGCTTGCCCGCGTCGACGAGCTCGGCGGCCGCCACGAGGCCCGAGAGTCCGGCGCCGACGATGATGGCGTCGGGCTCGGGCGCTGTCGCGGGGGTGCGGTCGGCGGGGGCGGGGGTTGCGGCCACGTGGACTCCTTCGTCTCGGGTGGTGGGGCGCGTCGCGGGTCGGGTCGGCTGCGATCGGTCGTCAGTCGTCAGTCGTCGAACGTGTTGACCATCGCGAATGCCGCCCGCTGCAGATAATCCCACAGAGTGGCCTCTGCGAGCGGCGGCAGCTCGAGCGAGTCGACGGCGGTGCGCATGTGCGCGAGCCAGCGGTCGCGCGCCTCGGGGTTGACCTTGAACGGCTGGTGCCGCAGCCGCAGCCGCGGGTGCCCGCGCTGCTCGCTGTACGTGCCCGGCCCGCCCCAGTACTGCACGAGGAACATCGTGAGGCGTTCGGCGGCAGGGCCGAGGTCTTCTTCGGGATACATCGGCCGCAG
Organism: uncultured Actinomycetota bacterium; assembly: GCA_963836825.1. Classification (GTDB taxonomy): domain Bacteria; phylum Actinomycetota; class Actinomycetes; order Actinomycetales; family Microbacteriaceae; genus Agromyces. The sequence continues at coordinate 334,884 of CAWILI010000005.1, read as the reverse complement.
CACCGGGTCGTCGGCGACGCCGCGATAGAACTCGGCGACGAGTCGCTCGAACGTCGGCCGACCGCCGACGGTCTCGTAGAACGAGACGCCGAGCGCTGCGCCGTGCTCGCTTCCGCGCAGCGGAACGCTCGCGGCGGGCACCTTCGCGGGTGATGGCACCGCGGATGTCTCGGGCTGGCGGTGTTCGGTCATGACGGGTCTCCGGTGGGCGGTGTCGGGGGTTTCGGCGATCGGGGCGCACGCGGCGCCCGGTTGGGGCGCGCCTTGGCGGGGGGAGCGCCCTCGACGATGGCACTCGGCGCGGTGCGCGGCGGCTTCGCGCCCTTGACCCGGGTCGCACCCGTCGAAGCCGGTGAGCACGACGCTCGACGAGGCTCGGGAGCTTGACGTCCATCGCGTCGGTGGCGCGCTTCAGTCGCATGCGCAGTTCGCGGGCGACGTCGTCCTTCGCCGAGGAGCGCACCTTCATGACGACGCGGATGATGAGCGCGTCGTCGGTGATCGACTCGAGACCCCACACCTCGGGCTTCTCGAGGATGCGCGAGCGCCACTTGCCGGTCTGCGACATCTCGGTGGCGGTGCGCAGCAGTTCGGCCTCGACGGCGTCGACATCGACGTCGTACGGCACGGCGAGGTCGAGGATGACCCGGGCCCAGCCCTGCGACATGTTGCCGACGCGCAGGATCTCGCCGTTGCGCACGAACCACAGCGTGCCGTTCACGTCGCGCACCTTGGTGATGCGGATCTGCACTTCCTCGACGATGCCGGTGGCGGGCCCGAGGTCGACGATGTCGCCGACGCCGACCTGGTCTTCGACGACCATGAAGAGGCCGTTGAGCACGTCCTTCACGATGTTCTGCGCGCCGAAGCCGAGCCCCGCGCCGATCGCGGCGGTCAGCAGCGCGAACGAGGCGAGGACCTCGGGGTTGATCGTGTTGACGATGAGCAGCACGACGATGATGAACAGCGTCACGTTGACGATGTTCGTGAGCACCGAGCCCGAGCGTGCGCGTGCGCTGCACGAGGCGCACCGCGGCGAGCGGCGAGGGCGTTGCCTGCAGCGCCTGCGTGTCGGTGACGTCCTGCTTCTTCTTGACGCCCGTGACGACCTGCTTCACGACGCGCTCGATGACGAAGTGCAGCACCCAGCGGATCAGCAGGGCGATCGCGATGATGAAGACGATCGAGATGAGGTTGCCGAGCACGTCGTCCCAGTTGGTCACCCAGTAGTCGACGATGCCCGCCCAGAAGTCGCCGCTCACCGGGGTGGGCTCGGCGAGGTGGGTGCCTCAGAACTGAACATGCTGCGAAAGTCTACTGAGCCGTGACCGAGAGCTCGCTGGCATCGCGCTCGCGCGCGGCGAGCGCACGCTCGAGTTCGGAGAGCTGCTCGGCGATGAGCCGGTGCAGCGGCGCGGGCTCGGGGTTGGCGGCAAGCCAGGTGCGGGTGAGATCGGCGAGCTCGGTGGTGACGAGCGGCGACGGGAAGAGCCGCGTCGCGATGATGCGCCCCATCGTGAAGCCGCGCTCGGCCCACGCCGATTGCAGTCGCTCGAAGTACTCCTCGACCGTCGACGCGAGCAGCTCGGGCGAGGTCGTGCGCCGCCAGCCGTCGGCGATCGCGCGGGCGAGGTCGTTCGAGAGCGTCGTGTCGGTCATGACCCGTCGCCACGCGGCGTCTTTGGATGCCTGATCGGGTCGACCGGCCAGCGCGGTCTCGGCGAGCTGGCGCCCCTTGGCGGTGTCGTCGCGGTGCAGGGCGTCGGCGAGCTCTTCATCGGTGCCCGCGCCGAGCACGGAGCGGGCGATGACGAGCTCCCACCGCAGGTCGAGGTCGATCTCGAGCCCGGCGAGCCGGATCGACCCGTCGAGCAGGCTGCCGAGCACGTCGGCGTGCGCCGCCGTCGCCGCGATGCGGGTGAACGCCTTCACGAACTGCAGCTGCGTGTCGGAGCCGGCGTCGGCCAGTTCGGCGAGCGCCCACACGGCGTCGCCGGCCTCTGCGGCCATCTGCTCGCGGTGCTCCTCGGCGAGGTAGCGGCTGAGCACGGTCTCGAGGCGGTCGAGCGCGAGGCCGCGGGCCGCCGACTGGGTCTCGCGGCCGATGTTCGCGACCACGAGGCGCACGAACGCGAGCGGCGCGAGTTCGGCGTCACGCACGGCGTCCCAGGCCGACCCGAGCACCACCGCACGGGCGACCGGGTCGGCGATGCCGGCGAGGTGTTCGGTGGCGACCGCGAACGACTGCTCGTCGAGCCGCACCTTCGCGTAGGTGAGGTCGTCGTCGTTCACGAGCAGCAGGTCTGGACGCGGCAGACCGACGAGCTCGGGCACCTCGGTGCTCGGGCCGTCGATGTCGAGTTCGACGCGATTGGTGCGCGTGAGCGCCGATGCGTCGAGGGTGTACGACCCGAGCGCGACCCGGTGCGGGCGCAGGGTCGGGTGCTGCGTGGCCGCGGACTGCTCGACGCGTGCGGCGGTGATCGTGCCCGAGGCATCCGTTTCGACGACCGCGCGCAGCGTGTTCACGCCCGCGGTCTCGAGCCACAGCTGCGACCAGCGGGTCAGCTCGCGCCCGCTCGCCTTCTCGAGCTCGTCGAGCAGGTCGCGCAGCGTGGCGTTGCCGTTCGCGTGCGCGGCGAGGTAGGCGCCGACGCCCTGCTGGAACGCGTCGAGCCCGACGAACGCGACGAGCTGCTTGAGCACCGAGGCGCCCTTGTCGTAGGTGATCGCGTCGAAGTTGACCTCGACGTCGGCGAGATCGTCGATGACCGCGACGATGGGGTGCGTCGACGGCAGCTGGTCCTGCTCGGCGGCGTGCGTCTTCTCGTCGCTCGCGAACGTCGCCCACACGCCCGTGAACTCGGTGATCTGCGAGGTCGCGAGCGTCGACGCCCACGTGGCGAACGACTCGTTGAGCCACAGGTCGTTCCACCACTTCATGGTCACCGAGTTGCCGAACCACATGTGGCTGAGCTCGTGCAGCACGACGATCGCCCGCTGCTCACGCCGGGCGTCGGAGACGCGCGCACGGAACAGGTACGACTCGTTGAACGTGACCGCGCCGACGTTCTCCATGGCGCCCCAGTTGTACTCGGGCACGAAGATCTGGTCGTACTTGCCGAACGGGTAGGGCACGCCGAACGCCTGCTCGTAGAAGGCGAGACCGGCCTTCACGGTCTCGAACATCACCTCGGGGTCGGCGTACCGGGCGAGCGAGGCGCGGGTGAAGAGCCCGAGCGGGATCTCGCGGCCGTCGACGCTGGTCGCCCGGTCGCGCCACGAGGCGTACGGGCCGGCGACGAGCGCGACGATGTAGCTCGACATCACGGGGCCCGCCTCGAACGCCCACGTGGCGTGGTCGCCGTCGACGACCGGCTCGGGTGTCGGCGCATTGCTCAGGAACTCCCAGTGCCCGGGCGCGGTGATGGTGAAGCGGAACGACGCCTTGAGGTCGGGCTGGTCGAACACCGCGAACACGCGGTTCGCCTCGGCGACCGCGAACTCGGTGTACAGGTAGACCTCGTCGTCGACGGGGTCGACGAAGCGGTGCAGGCCCTCGCCCGTGTTCGTGTAGGCGAACGTGCCGACCACCCTGAGCTCGTTCTCGGCGGCGAGGCCGTCGAGGCGGATGCGCGCGCCGTCGCTGGCCGACGGATCGAGCGGATGCCCGTTCAGCACGATCTCGTGCACCTCGCGCGTCGTCGCCTCGATGAACGTCGACGTGCCCGGGGTCGCGCCGAACCGCACGACGGTCTCGCTCGAGAAGGTCTCGGCGCCGCGGGTCAGGTCGAGCGTGACGGCGTAGTCGCGCACCTCGATGGCGGCGGCGCGGGCTTCGGCCTCGCTCCGGGTGAGATTGGCAGCCGGCATTGATGAGACCCCTTCGCGTCGATGTGCCCAGCCAGCCTACCGACGCTCGCCGACCGTGCCGGGCGGGATGAGCCCGTGCTCGTAGGCGATGATCACCAGGTGCACGCGGTCGCGCGCGTCGAGTTTCTGCAGGATGCGTCCGACGTGGGTCTTCACGGTCGACTCCGACAGGTGGAAGCGCGCGGCGAGGTCGGTGTTGTTGAGGCCCTCGGCGATGGCGACGAGGATCTCGCGCTCGCGCGGGGTCAGCGCGTCGAGCAGTGACGGCGCGGGCGCGGCATCATCACCGGCGATCGGGCAGCGCGTCGGCGAACATCTCGATCATCCGACGGGTGACGCGCGGGGCGAGGGCGGCCTCACCGGCATGCACGGTGCGGATCGCGCTGACGAGCTCCTGCGGGCGCACGTCCTTCAGCAGGAAGCCGCTCGCACCCGCGCGGATCGCGGCGAAGGCGTACTCGTCGAGGTCGAAGGTCGTGAGCACGATGACGCGCGGCGGGCGTTCGGCCGCCGTCACGGCCGCGGTCGCGGCGATGCCGTCGATGCCGGGCATCCGCACGTCCATGAGCATGACGTCGATCGCGGTGGATCGCGCCAGGTCGATCGCGGCCGCGCCGTCGCCGGCTTCGCCGACGACCTCGAGATCGGACTCGGCCTCGAGCACCATGCGGAATCCGGTGCGAACCAGGGCCTGGTCGTCGACGATCGCGACGCGGATTCGGGAGGCGGCGGTCGTCGGTCATGCGTCTCCTTCGGTGCGATCGGATGCCCCGTGGAGCGTGGCGTGGAGCCGCCAGCCCCCGCCGGGGCGGGGCTCGGCCTCGACGGTTCCGCCGTACAGCGCGACGCGCTCGCGGAGTCCGGCGAGGCCGCGGCCGGCGCCGGTCATCTGCGGTGCGGCGTGCGTCGCATCATCCTCGACCGTGACCGAGATCTCGTCGTCGCGTCGCTCGACCAGCACGTCGACCCGCTGTGCGCCGCGCGGCGTGGCGCAGGGCGTTCGTGAGCCCCTCCTGCACGAGGCGGTAGACGGTGAGCTGCAGGGTCGGCTCGGTGATCGCAGGCCCGGACGTGGTCAGCCGCACCGGCAGGCCGGCCTCGCGGAAGCCGTCGACGAGCGCGGGGATGGCTGCGACATCGGGCTGCGGCGAGCGTTCGGCGGCCGCCTCAGCGGGCCCGGTCAGCACGCCCAGCATGCGGCGCATCTCGCCGAGGGCGTCGCGCCCGGCGTCGGCGACGTGGCGCATCGCGTCGGCGGCGCGCTCGGGATCGCGGGAGGCGGTCGCCGCGGACCCCTCGGCGAGGGTGATCATCACGGTCAGGCCGTGCGAGACGATGTCGTGCATCTCGCGGGCGATGCGCGAGCGCTCCGTCGCGGCGGCGAGCTCGGCCTGCTGGTCGCGCTCCCGGGCGAGGTCGTGGGCGCGGGCGATGAGGGCGTCGAGGTACCGGCGTCGGTTGCCGACCGTGACGCCGATGAGCGTCGCGATGAGCATGAACACGGCGAACGTGATCGACGAGCCGAGCGGGTCGAAGTCGAACGGTTCGACGACGAGGTTGCCGCGGAGCCACGTCGACAGGTACGAGGTCAGGGCGCCGATCGCCACGGAGATGCCGAAGCCGATCCACGCGGCGCGCGACGAGGCGTACACGGCGAGCGCGTACAGCGCGATCAGGATCGCGAGGATGTCGATCGACCCTGACGGGGCCGAGACCAGGCACGCGAGCCAGCCGAGGCCCAGTACGAGCCACGGACGGGTGCGGCGCACCAGGAGCAACGCCGCGGCGGCTCCGAGCACCACGACCACCTGCATGACGACCAGCCAGATCGGGAGCCCGTACTGCAGGGCCGTGATGATCGCGCTCACGATCGACGGCACGCCGTAGATGCCGGCGATCAGCCCGTCGGTGAGCCGCGGATGCCGCGCCCAGAACTGCCGGAACACGCCGGGCGGCTTCGGCAGGCGCGGCTCGCCCCCGGCCACCGCATTCGGGTGGTCGGGGGCGGGCCACGACTGGGTCATGGACAGGACTTTACGCGTCGCGCTTCACGAGCAGCACCGCGCGCCGCGCTGAGCGAGGCGCCGACCCACGCGAGCGACACGAGCAGGTCCTGCCAGGTCGTGAGCGTCTCGGTGCCGGTGATCTCGGTCGGAGCGAACATGTTCGTGCCGGCCGTGGCGAGCAGGTACGGGTGCAGGTCCTGCGCCCAGTCGGCCGGCACCAGCTGGAGGATCGTCGGCACGACGAGCAGGAACGCCAGCACGATGCCGATGCCGCCGGCGCTCGAGCGCACCATCATGCCGACGCCGAGCGAGAAGACCGCGACGAGCGCCAGGTAGAGCGACGCGCCGAGGAGCGGCAGGTACAGGTCGGGATCGGTGAGGCTCGCCGAGACGTCGTGAGCGGAGTACACCGCGGTCGACACGAAGTACGCGCCGACGGTCGAGACGAGGCCGACGAGGAAGGTCGACGACGAACAGCACCGCGGCCTTCGCGGCGAGCACGGGCAGGCGCTTCGGCACGGCGGTGAACGTGGAGCGGGATCATGCCCGTGCCGTACTCGCCGCTGATGACGAGCACGCCGAGCACGGCCACCACGAGCTGCGCGAGGAACACGCCGAACGTGGACGCCTGCACGAACAGTCCGACCTGCGCCTCGGCGGGGCCGCCGAGCATGTCGGGTGCGCCGTCGACGCCGCTCGCGGTGGTGAGCGGCGAGCAGCAGCGCCATGCCGAGGGTCGAGCGCGACGACGGCGATGTACGACCAGACGGTCGAGCGCAGCGTGCGCATCTTGATCCACTCCGAGCGGAGCACGCCGCCGAAGCTCAGTGCGCTCGCGGGCGAGCGCAGGGCGGTGCGCGGTTCGGTGGGGGTGATGGTGGTCATCGGAGTGCCTCCGTGCGGTATTCGACGGCGTCGGCGGTGAGGGCCATGTAGGCCTCCTCGAGCGACGCGTTCTTGGGGGTGAGTTCGTGGATGGCGAGCGAGTGCTGCGGCGGCGAGGTCGCCGATGCCGGATGCCTCGAGGCCGGTGACCTCGAGCACGCCCGACTCGGCGCGCATGACGGTGATGTCGGGCCCGGCGAGCAGGTCGGCGAGCTGCGACGCGTGCGGCGACCGCACGTGCACCCGCGAACGCGTGCCGCCGGCGATGACGTCGGCCACCGGGGCATCCGTGATGATGCGTCCCTTGCCGAGCACGATGAGGTGGTCGGCGGTCATGGCCATCTCGCTCATCAGGTGCGACGACAGGAAGACGGTGCGACCTTCGGAGGCGAGGTGCCGCACGAACTGGCGCACCCACAGCACGCCCTCGGGGTCGAGGCCGTTGACGGGCTCGTCGAGCAGCAGCGTCGCCGGGTCTCCGAGCATCGCCGCGGCGAGGCCGAGGCGCTGGCCCATGCCGAGCGAGAAGCCGCCGACCCGCTTGCGCGCGACCGACTCGAGGCCGGTGAGCTCGATGACCTCGCGCACGCGCTGCTTGCCGAAGCCGTGCGTGGCGGCCATCGCCAGGAGGTGGTTCTCGGCGGTGCGGCCGGTGTGCACGGCCTTCGCGTCGAGCAGGGCGCCGACCTCGCGGAGCGGGGCACGGTGCTGCGCGTACGTCTTGCCGTTGACCGTGACGCTGCCGTCGCTCGGGCGGTCGAGGCCGACGATCATGCGCATGGTGGTCGACTTGCCGGCGCCGTTCGGGCCGAGGAAGCCGGTGACCTGGCCGGGGCGCACGGTGAACGAGATGTCGTCGACGGCGGTCTTCGCGCCGAAGCGCTTGGTGAGTCCTTCTGCAGTGATCATGACATCGAAGTTACGGATGCCGCGACGCGGGCACATCGGCCCTGTGGAACGGTTTCGGGGCGGCGGGCGGTGGTACCGGGGTACCACGCCCGCCGCCCCGGAGGGGACGACGGCTGCGGCTACGCGTCCTGCGCGTCGCGCTCCTGCGCGGCGAGGGCACGGTCGACGCCGGCGAGCCGCTCGATCACGAGTCGGCGCAGCGCGGGCACGTCGGGGTGCGCGTCGAGCCAGGCGCGGCTGGCGTCGGCGAGTGCGCGGTTCGCGAGCGGCGACGGGTAGAGGCCGTCGACGAGCTTCTCGGCGATCGCGTAGCTGCGGTCGTCCCAGATGCGCTCGAGCATCTCGAAGTAGCGCTCCACGAACGGCTCGAGCAGGGCGGCGTCGCCGCGCAGGAAGCCCTCGGCCGTCTCGCGCACGACGGTGTTCGTCGCCGTGTCGACGTCGATGAGCGACGCCCAGGCGCGCTCCTTGCCCTCGGCGGTCGGGATGGCGGCGCGGGCGTGCGCGGCCGACTGCTGGCCGGTCGCCGTGTTGTCGCCCGCGAGGCGCTCGTCGATCTCGGCGTCGCCGGCGCGGCCGGCGGCGACGAGCGCGATCAGCAGTTCCCAGCCGAGATCGGTGTCGATCTCGAGCCCGTCGAGCGTGCGTGAACCGTCGTAGAGCGCGGCGAGTTCGTCGACATGCGACCCGGCCTCGGCGATCGCAGCGAAGTTCATCACGAACTGGAACTGCGCATCGCTGCCCGGCTCCGCCTCCTGCGCCAGCCTCCAGAAGCCGTCGGCGAGCAGACCGCGCTCCGTCGGCGCGCCGCTCGGGGGCGGTGTACGCGCTCGCCGCGAGCACGGCGTTCGCGAGCACGATGCGCAGCGTCGTCGACTCCGTCTCGGCCGCGATGTTTCCGAGCACGAGGGCCAGGTAGTCGCGCGCGCGCGTCTCGGCATCGCGCGTCGCGTCCCACACCGAACTCCACACGAGGGCCCGGGCGAGCGGGTCCTCGATCGACGACAGGTTGCCGAGTGCGACGCCGTGCGACAGCTCGTCGAGGCGGATCTTCGCGTAGGCGAGGTCGTCGTCGTTCAGCAGCACGAGGTCGGGGCGCGCGATGGCCGACGAGCTCGGCGACCTCGGTGCGCTCGCCGTCGACGTCGAGCTCGACGCGGTGGTCGCGCACGAGCTTGCCGCCCGAGAGGTTGTAGAACCCGATCGCGAGGCGGTGCGGGCGGATGGTGGGGTGCTCGGCGGTGGCCGACTGCAGCACGGCGAAGGTGGTGATCGCGCCCGAGGCATCCGTCTCGATCTCAGGGCGCAGGGTGTTGACGCCCGCGGTCTCGAGCCAGAGGCCCGACCATGCCGAGAGGTCGCGACCGCTGGCGGTCTCGAGCTCGGCGAGCAGGTCGGCGAGGGTCGTGTTGCCCCAGCTGTGCTTCTTGAAGTACGCCGAGACACCCTGGAAGAAGGCGTCGACGCCCACCCAGGCGACGAGCTGCTTGAGCACCGACCCGCCCTTGGCGTAGGTGATGCCGTCGAAGTTCACGAGCACGTCTTCGAGGTCGTTGATCGTCGCGACGACCGGGTGCGTCGAGGGCAGCTGGTCTTGGCGGTAGGCCCAGCTCTTCTCCATCGAGTTGAAGGTCGTCCACGCCTCGGTCCACTCGGTGGCCTCGGCGGTCGCGATGGTCGACGCCCACTCGGCGAACGACTCGTTCAGCCACAGGTCGTTCCACCACTTCATCGTGACGAGGTCGCCGAACCACATGTGGGCGAGCTCGTGCAGGATCGTGACGACGCGGCGCTCGCGCACGGCATCGGTCACCTTCGAGCGGAACACGTAGAACTCGGTGAACGTCACCGCACCCGCGTTCTCCATGGCGCCCGCGTTGTACTCGGGCACGAACATCTGGTCGTACTTCTCGAACGGGTACGGCACGTCGAACTTCGCCTCGAAGTACTCGAAGCCCTGCTTCGTCTTCTCGAAGATGTAGTCGGCGTCGAGGTGCTCGGCGAGGCTCTTGCGGCTGAACACGCCGAGCGGGATGACGCGGCCGTCGGCGCGCGTGAGCTCGTCGCGCACCACGTGGTACGGGCCGGCGACGAGCGCGGTGATGTAGCTCGAGATGCGCGGCGTCGGCGAGAACGCCCACGTCTTCGCGCCGTCGTGGGCGTCGACCGGCTCGGGCGTGGGGGAGTTCGACACGACCTCCCAGTGCGCCGGAGCGGTGAGCGTGAACCGGAACGACGCCTTCAGGTCGGGCTGCTCGAACACCGCGAACATGCGGCGCGAGTCGGGCACCTCGAACTGGGTGTACAGGTAGACCTCGTCGTCGACGGGGTCGACGAAGCGGTGCAGGCCCTCGCCGGTGTTCATGTAGTTGCCGTCGGCCACGACGACGAGCTCGTTCTCGGCGGCGAGGTTCGGCAGCTGGATGCGCACGCCGTCGCTGACCTCGGCCGGGTCGAGCGCGACGCCGTTCAGCGTGACCGAGTGCACGGCCGCGGTGATCGCGTCGATGAACGTCGACGATCCGGGCGTCGACGCCGCGAAGCGCACCGTGGTGGTGCTCGCGAACACGTCGGGGCCCGTCGTGACATCGAGCACGACGTCGTAGTCGTGCACCGTCACGAGCGCGGCGCGCTCTTCGGCTTCGATTCGGGTGAGGTTCTCTCCGGGCACGTGCGCTCCTTCGCGTATCGACGCGGCTCGTGGCCGCAGGCAACGTGATCCAGCCTAGACCCGGCTGCGGCGCACGCAGGAGCGGCTCGGGTCGGTGATCGGTCGACGGATGTCCCGGGCTCAGCGTCCCCAGATGGAGACCACGGCGCCGACGAACGCGGGCAGGGCCGCGACCACCGCGAGCGCCAGCAGCACGCGACCCACGATGACCCCGGTGCGCGAGGCGCGGATGTCGAGGAACCAGGGCAGCAGCCGCGGCAACGCGAACGTGACGAGCCCTCCGACCGCGAGCACCGCGCCGATCGGGACGAGCACCACCGCGAGCAGCAGCGGCACGACGGTCTGGGGCCAGTTCCGCCGGGTCATGAGCCGGAGGCTGCGGCTCAGCCGGCCGGCGATCGCGGCCAGCGCGGCGCCCTGCAGCAGGGCGAGCAGGGCGAAGGTCGACCACCGCGAGCCACCCGGGCCCCACGAGGTCGAAGTCGAAGTTCTCGGCCCGCAGCGGATCGATGAACGGCGACACCGTGATGAACATCACCGCCCCGAGGAGCGAGCCCGCCGAGTCGCTCCCCTCGGCAGCCACGGCACGACGAGCAGGTAGAGCAGCAGCCGACGCGAACGCGAACGGCAACGCACCGAACACGCGAAGGCGAGCGTCCCCTCGAGCGAGATCTCACCGACGGCCGCCTGCCCCTCGGTGAGGCGTCCGGTCGCCTCAGGCGACGTCATCGCGAGCAGGCGCATGATGAGCCGCCCGCCGGCACCCGTGATCAGGATGCCCGTCGCCGTGCCGATCACCATGAACACGGCAGCCCACCAGGCGTAGAGACGCAGACCGTCGACGTGTCGCACCCTGCCGGGTTCCGAGTCGTCGGAGCCAGGCGGGCGGGTGAACGGGGTGGGCGGCGCGGTGAATCGCTCGCGCCACCAGACGATCGTCACGACGACTCCCACTGCCAGGAGGACCGCGCAGGTGATGATCAGCGGCATGTTGCCTCGATTCGATGTGCCGCCGACACTATCGATCGGTCAGCGCGCGTGCGCCCCCCAGTACGCGTGAGGTCGCCCGCCCTGCGTTGATTCCCCACACCCGCCGCCGTACCGTGTCGGTATGCGCACCAGCGTCGACTCCAACGCTCCGACGGCCGAGCGATACCGAGCGTTCGCCGAGGTCGAGGCGCGGGGAATGTCGGCCACGTACGAGGCATGGGCGCTCGGAGTGGCGGATGACCCGGGCACGATCGCCCTCGTCGACGAGCTGCCGCCCGCCAAGCGGCAGCCGAACCTCGTGTTCTCGGCCGCTCGCTTCCAGGGCGCCGCCGCTCGCGCCCTACGAGGTCTTCCGCGACTGGCTGCACGCGCACTGGCCCGAAGTGCGTGCCACCGCCCTTTCCCACGCCACCCAGACGAACGAGGCCGCCCGCTGCGCGCTGCACGTTCCGGCGCTCGCCGGCATCGACGGGCCCGTCGCGCTGCTCGAGGTCGGGACATCCGCCGGTCTCTGCCTGTACCCCGACCGCTACAGCTACCGGTATCCGGGGCATCCGCAGCTCGATCCGGCCGACGGGCCGAGCGAGGTCGTGCTCGACTGCGCCACCGACGGGCCGGTGCCCGTTCCCGACCGCCTGCCCGAGGTCGTCTGGCGCGCCGGCATCGATCTCAACCCGCTCGATGTCACGCGCCCCGACGACCTCGCCTGGCTCGACGCGCTCATCTGGCCCGAGCACGACGACCGGCGCGCCAGGCTGCAGTCGGCCGCGCGCATCGCCGCCGCCGACCCGCCGCGCATCGTCGCGGGCGACCTCAACGAGCGACTCGCCGCGCTCGCCGCCGAGGCACCCGCCGATGCGACGCTCGTGGTGTTCCACACCGCAGTCATCGCGTACCTCGACGAGGCGGCACGCGCGCGCTTCGTCGACACCGTGCGAGGCCTGCCGGGCCACTGGCTCTCGGTCGAGGCCCGCTCGATCATCCCCGGCATCGAGGTGCGCACCGACGTCGAGAACGACAGCGTCGACTTCGTGCTCGCCCTCGACGGCGTGCAGCTCGCGTGGGCGCAGCCGCACGGGCGCGCGCTCACGTGGGTGCGAAATCCCTAGACTTGGCGCATGCGCATCCACATCGCGACCGACCACGCCGGCCTCGAGTTCAGCCGTACCCTCGTCGACCACCTGACCAACGGCGGCCATGAGGTCATCGACCACGGACCGACCGAGTACGACGCGCTCGACGACTACCCGGCGTTCTGCATCAATGCGGCACAGGCCGTCGCGCGCGACCAGGCCGCGGGCGTGCGCACCCTCGGCGTCGTGTTCGGCGGGTCGGGCAACGGCGAGCAGATCGCGGCCAACAAGGTCACCGGCATCCGCGCCGCGCTCGTGTGGAGCATGGACACCGCCATCCTCGCCCGCGAGCACAACGACGCCAACGTCATCTCGATCGGCGCGCGCCAGCACACCGTCGAAGAGGCCATCCGCTACATCGACGCGTTCATCGCCGAGCCGTTCTCGGGCGACGAGCGGCACGTGCGGCGCATCGCGCAGCTCTTCGAGTACGAGACCACGGGCGACATCGCCGGCAAGGGCGTCGATCGCCTCGACGCTTCGACGGGCTCGGCGACCGGGTCCTGAGCGTGCCCGAGGGTCACTCCGTCCACCGCATCACCCGGCAGTTCGAGCGCAACTTCGTCGGGCATGTCGTGCGCGCGTCGAGTCCGCAGGGCCGGTTCGCCGTCGGCGCGGCCGAGATCGACGGGCGGCGCATGACCGATGCCCGCGCCGTGGGCAAGCAGATGTTCCTCGGGTTCGAGGGCGACGTGTGGCTGCGGGTGCACCTCGGCATGTACGGCGCGTGGGACTTCGCGGGCGACATCCTGCTCGACGCGACGATCGCGTCGGCGAACGGCCGCATGGGGCAGACCAACCAGAAGGGCACGTTCCTCGACCGCCCGAACCCCGACGCCGTGGTGTTCGACAGCGCCGGCGAGAACTCCCTCACCTCGATCGGCGCCCCGCGCCGCACGCGGTTGCGCATGTCGGAGTCCGAGAAGGAGGGCAACGCCCTCGACACGTTCCCGCCCGAGCCGATCGGCCAGGTGCGGGTGCGCCTGCTCACCGACACGATCGTCGCCGACCTGCGCGGCCCGACCGCGTGCGAGGTGCTCGACCCGGCCCAGGTCGAGGCCGTCGTCGGCAAGCTCGGTCCCGACCCGCTGCTCGACTCGGGGCCCGAGGCCGAAGAACGGTTCACGCGGGTGATCCGCAAGAAGCCCACCGCCATCGCGCTGCTGCTCATGGACCAGGCCGTCGTCGCCGGCATCGGCAACGTCTACCGCGCCGAACTGCTGTTCAGGGCCCGTCAGAACCCGCACACTCCGGGCAGGCAGGTGCCCGAAGAGCACGTGCGCCACCTCTGGCGCGACTGGGCGAAGCTGCTGGCCATCGGCGTCGAGACCGGCCAGATGATGACCATGGACGACCTCGACCCCGAGGCGTACCGCGCCGCGATGGCCAACCGCGCCGACCGGCACTGGGTGTACAAGCGCGAGGGCCTGCCCTGCCGGGTGTGCGGAACGAACATCGCGCTCGAAGAGCTCGGCGGCCGCAAGCTCTACTGGTGCCCCTACTGCCAGGCGTGACGCGCGTCGCCTGCCGAAACCGTGTTCGCGCTCAGGCGACGTCGTCGGGCAGCGACGGGTGCTCGCCGGGGATGCGATGCGGCTTCGGGATGAGCAGCCCGAGGACGGCCGCGACGATCGCGGCGATGAGTCCGATGAGGAACGTCAGGTCGAATCCCTCGCGGGTCGGTACCTGCACGCCGTCCATCTCGATCGCCGTCGTCGCGAGCACGGTGCCCATCACCGCCGCCGCTCCGCTCGTGCCGAGTGATCGCATGAGCGCGTTGAGGCCGTTCGCGGCGCCGGTCTCGGTCGCCGGCACGGCGTGCATGATGAGGATCGGCATCGCCGCGTAGCCGAGCCCGATGCCGACGCCGATCATCGCGTTCAGCAGGAAGATCTGCCACACCTCGGTCGACGCCACGAGGGCGAGCGTGTACGCGACGATGATCGCGAGTGCGCCGCCCACGAGCAGGAACTTGCCCCCGTAGCGCCGGTTGAGCCGCGCGGCGACCGGTGACATCGCCATCATCACGAGCCCCGACGGCATGAGCACCAGGCTCGCGGCGAGCAGTGAGAGCCCGAGCCCCACGCCGGTCGCGGCGGGCAGCTCGAGCAGTTGGGGGAGCGTGATGTTCGACGAGAAGAACGCGAACCCCATGGCGATCGAGGCGAGGTTCGTGATGAGCACCGGTGGACGGGCCGCCACCCGGAGGTCGACGAGCGGGTCGGTGACGCGCAACTCGTACCAGCCCCAGATCACGAGCACCGCCAGGCCGCCGAGGCCGAACGCGAGGGTGGCCGGCGAAGTCCAGCCCCACGCGTTGCCCTGCGCGACCGCGAGGAGGACGCCCGACAGGCCGATCGACAGCCCGACGACGCCGGGCACATCGAAACGCCCGGGTGTGCGCAGCGTGCTCACCGGAACGACCAGTGCGATGAGTGCGAACAGCACCACGCCGAGCGCCGCCGACGTCCAGAAGAGCAGGTGCCAGTCCGTGCGCTCGGCGATCAAGGCGCTCGCGGGAAGGCCGAGCGCGCCGCCGAATCCCAGCGTCGCGCTCACGAGTGCGACCGCCCCGCCGATGCGATCCTCGTGCAGGTGGTCGCGCAGGATCGCGATGCCGAGGGGGATGACGCCGGTGACCGCGCCCTGCAGCGCCCGGCCGACGAGCAGCACCGGCAGCGAATGCGACGCGCCCGCGATGATGCTGCCCACGACGAGCACCGCGATGAGCGCCAGCACGATGCGGCGCTTGCCGTAGAGGTCGCCGAGCCGTCCGGCGATCGGCGTGGTCACCGCCGCCGTGAGCAGCGTCACCGTCACGACCCAGGCGGTCGCGTCGCGGCTCTCGTCGAGCAGCACGGGCAACTCCGACTGGATCGGCACGACGATCGTGAACATGAACGACGAGCACGCGCCGGCGAAGGCGAGCACCGCGACGATCGGCCAGGTCTTCGGCGTGCGGCTGAGGCGTGCCCGCTCATCACCCCCGCGCCCGACCATCCCGCCAGCGTAGCCGCCGCTCGGCGCGCGATAGCGTGGAGGCATCCGACCGAAGGGACCTCGATGCGGCAGAACCCGAGCTTCACGCTCGCCAGCGAAGACGGCGTGAAGAACGTCATCCGCGAGCACCCCTGGGCGACGATCGTGAGCATGACCGATGCCTCGGGGCTCGTCGCCTCGCACTACCCGGTGCTGCTCGACGAGGCCGCCGACGGCATCGTGCTGCTCACCCACGTCGGCCGGCCCGACGAGATCGTGCACGAGCTCGGGCGCCACGAGGTGCTCGTCATCGTGCAGGGACCGCACGGGTACATCTCGCCCGGCTGGTACGACGCGAACCCCGCCGTTCCGACGTGGAACTTCGTCACCGCGCACCTGCACGGCACCCCCGAGCTGCTCGACGCCGACGAGAACCTGCGCGTGCTCGAGGCGCTCGTCGACCACTTCGAAGACGCGATGCCCGAGCCGCGTCGCATGCGCGGCACCGTCGCGAACTCCGAGTACGCCGACCGCATCGCCACGGGCACGGTCGGGCTGCGCATTCCGATCGCCCGATTCACCGCGAAGAACAAGATGAGCCAGAACCGGCCCGACGAGACCGTCGACCGCATCATCGCCGAGCTCGAGGGCGACGGACCGTATGCCAGTCCCGCGCTCGCCGCCGAGATGCGTCGCACGCACGAGGTGCTGCGGGCGGCTCGCCGATGACGGCGGCAGGTGCACGGCCCGGTGCGGATGTCGCGGGGCCGACGCTGCTCGCGGGCGCCCGCCTCGCCGGCGAAGCCGGTCTCTTCGACCTGTACCTCGACGAGGGCGTGATCGCGACGATCGCACCCTCCGGCGCCGTCCGCAGCGCCCGTCGGCGCGCATCGCGTCGAGCTCGACGGTCGCTGGGTCGTTCCCGGACTCCACGACCGCCACGTGCACTTCTCGCAGTGGGCGATGGTGTCGCGACGCCTCGACGTCGCCGGCGCCGGCTCGGCCGCCGAGGTCGCGGCGCTGGTCGGCGCATCCGTCGCCGCCGGCGCGAGCGAGGTCATCGGATTCGGCTATCGCGACAGCCTCTGGCCCGACCCGGCGAGCCGAGCGGTGCTCGACGCGGTCTCGGGCGACGTGCCGGTGGTGCTCGTGTCGGCCGACCTGCACGCGTGCTGGCTGAACACGGCCGCGCTGCGCCGCCACGGCGTCGAGCACCTCACCGACGCGAGCGGCCTGCTGCGCGAAGACGACTGCTTCCGCCTCGTCCGCGAGATCGACGACGTCGCCGACGAGGTGCTCGACGACTGGGTCGCCGATGCGGCCGCGCGCGCTGCGGCGCGCGGGGTCGTGGGCATCACCGACTACGAGATGCGCTGGAACCGCGACGACTGGGCGCGGCGGGCCGCAGCGGGCTTCGATGCGCTGCGCGTGTCGTTCGGCATCTACACCCAGCACCTCGAGCGGGCGATCGCCGAGGGCATGCGCACGGGCGACGAGGTGCCCGCGACCGGCGGGCTCGTCACCGTCGGCGGGTACAAGGTCATCACCGACGGCTCGCTGAACACGCGTACCGCGTGGTGCTTCGATCCCTATCCCGGGCTCGAGGGCGACGATCATCCCTACGGCCTCGCCACCGTGCCGTACGACGAACTGGTGCCGCTCATGATCCGCGCCGCCGAGGCCGGCATCACCCCGGCCGTGCACGCCATCGGCGACCAGGCCAACGCCCGGGTGCTCGACGCGTTCGAGCAGCTCGCGGCACGAGCGCAGGGCGCGCCCGGCGCGGGCGTGCGCGGCTCGATCGAGCACGCGCAGCTGCTGCGGCGATCGGATGTCGCCCGCTTCGCGGACCTCGGCGTCGTCGCGAGCGTGCAGCCCGAGCACGCCATGGACGACCGCGACGTCGCCGACCACTACTGGGCCGGACGCACCGATCGCGCGTTCATGCTCGCCGAGCTCGCGGCAGCCGGCGTCGAGCTCGCCCTCGGCTCCGACGCGCCCGTCGCTCCGCTCGACCCGTGGATCGCGATCTCGGCTGCCGTCGGGCGTTCGCGCGACGGCCGTGAGCCGTGGCATCCCGAGCAGGCCATCGAGGCGCGTGCCGCGCTCGCCGCATCGACCGGTGGTCGGGGCATCCTGCCGACGGCCGGCGGCACGGCAGACCTCGCGGTCATCGAGAGCGACCCGCTCGCGACATCCGCCGACGAGCTTCGCACCATGCCGGTCGCGGCGACGCTGCTCGGCGGGCGCTTCACGCACCGCGCCCTCTGACTCGACCAGCGGGGGGGGATAACCCCCGTCGGCATTCGGGCGCGCACCGGCTGGGGAGGGCGACGGCGAATCACGAGGCTTGAGTCATGCTTCAGACCTCCCTACGCCGACCACGGGCGACCGTCGCCACGACACTCGGGGCCATCGCCGCCGGCGGGCTCGTCACCCTCGCCTTCGCCGGCTGCGGCATCGTGGGCCCCGGACCGATCTCCACGGTCGGTGACGTCGAGTTCGACAGGCCGCTCGCGATCCCGCCGCTCGCCGAATCGACGGTCGACGCCGACGGCACCAGAGTCTTCGCGCTCGACGCGCGGGCGGGAACGACGGAGTTCGAGCCGGGCGTCGCGAGCGACACCTGGGGATTCAACGGCAGCTACCTCGGGCCGACGCTCGTCGCCGACCGTGGCGAGCGCGTGCGGGTCGACGTGACCAACTCGCTCGACGAGCCCACGACCGTGCACTGGCACGGCATGCACCTTCCCGCCGAGATGGACGGCGGCCCGCACCAGATGGTCGACCCGGGCGCTGCATGGTCGCCCGAATGGGACATCGACCAGCAGGCCGCGACGCTCTGGTACCACCCGCACCCGCACGGCGAGACCGAGAAGCACGTCGCGCGCGGGCTCGCGGGCATGTTCATCCTGCACGACGAGCACGAGCGCTCGCTCGGGCTGCCGAGTGAGTACGGCGTCGACGACGTGCCCGTGATCGTGCAGGACAGCGGCTTCTCGGCCGAGGGCGAGCGCGAGAGCGCGCAACGCGGCTACGCCGGCGGCCTCGGCGACGAGCTCATCGTCAACGGGACGCGCGGCCCATACCTCGACGTCTCCGACGAGCTCGTCCGCCTGCGAATCCTCAACGCATCCACGGCACGCACCTACGCGTTCACCTGGAGCGACGGACGACCGGTCGACCTCATCGCGACCGACGGCGGGCTGCTCGAGGCGCCGGTGCCGCTCGACCGCGTGCGGCTGTCGCCCGGCGAACGCGCCGAGGTGCTCGTGCGGGTGACGCCGGGCGAGCGGCGTCGTGCTGCAGTCGAAGATGACGCCCGACATCGCCGGACTCGTCGGGCCGGTCGCCGACATGAACGGCGGCAACGACGCGTTCGACGTGCTCGAGCTGCGCGCGGCCGACACGCTCGATCCTGCTGCCGCGCGTGCCCGCCCAGCTCAACACGATCGCCGACTTCGACGAGGCCGACGTCGCCACGACCCGGCGGTTCGAGCTCAACGACAGCTTCGAGATCAACGGCGACGCGATGGACATGGGGCGCATCGACGAGACGGTCACGGTCGACACGCTCGAGCGCTGGGTCGTCGAGAACGCGACGAGCCTGCCGCACAGCTTCCACGTGCACGACGTGCAGTTCCGCATCGCCGCGATCGACGGCGCCGCGCCGCCGCCCGAGCTCGCCGGGTGGAAGGACACGATCTTCACGGAGCCCGAGACCGAGTACGAACTGCTCATGCGCTTCGACGACTACGCCGACGCCGACACGCCGTACATGTACCACTGCCACCTGCTGTGGCACGAGGATCAGGGGATGATGGGGCAGTTCGCCGTCGTCGAGCCGGGTCAGCGTGCGACCATGACTGAGGGAACCCGCCATGAGCACTGACACGACACTCCGACAGCCGCCGATCGACGACCCGCCCGGCGAAGCGCCGCGGCTACTGGTCGCTGTGGGCGACCGTGCCGCGCGAGTTCGCCTTCCTCATCCTCACCATGCCGATCGCGATCATCGCGCTCGTCGTGCTGGCGACGGCGTTCTTCACCGGCCTGGGGCTCATCGCGATCATCGTCGGCATCTTCATCGTCGTCGCGTCGCTCTACGTGGCGCGCGGCTTCGGAATGCTCGAGCTGGTGCGGCTGGAGTGGGCCGGCCGGCCGCAGGATCGCTCGTCCCGCGTGGGAGCACAGCGACCGCGACCAGGGCTTCTGGCGCACGATGTGGGCGCCGTTCATCGACGGCCACTACTGGCTCTACCTGCTGCACGGCATGATCATCAACCCGATCGTGAGCGTCATCTCGTGGAGCATCACGGTCGCGTGGACCTCGGTGGCACTCGGCGGCACGACCGCCTGGATCTGGTACCGCACGATTCCCGACGCGCGCGACGCGAACGACTTCTGGCTGCACGACGTCGTCATCGACTTCCTGTTCCCCGGCAACACGTGGAACATCGACCCGCTGCTCGGCGAGGCGATCTTCGAGTTCGTCGTCGGGCTCATCTTCCTGGCGACGCTGCCGTTCGTCTTCCGCGGGCTCACCCTGCTGCACGACGTGATCGCCCGCGGCACGCTCGGCGCGTGGCGGTCCGAGGCGCTCGAGCGCGAGGTCGCCCAGCTCGCGGCGTCGCGCGGCGCCGCCGTGCAGGCCGAGGACGCGTCGCTGCGCCGGCTCGAGCGCGACATCCACGACGGCCCGCAGCAGCGGCTCGTGCGGCTGCAGATGGACCTCGCGACGATCGAGCGCAAGCTCGAACGCGATCCCGAGCAGGCTCGAGAACTGATCGGCGAAGCCCGCGACCAGGCCCGCGAGACCCTCGACGAACTGCGCGCGCTCTCGCGCGGGTTCGCCCCGCCGATCCTGCAGGACCGCGGCCTCGCGGTCGGCCTGCAGTCGCTCGCCACTCGCAGCCCGGTGCCGGTCACCGTCGAGATCGACCTTCCATCGGATGCCTCGGTGCCGGCCTCGATCGAACGCAACGTCTATTTCGTCGCCGCAGAGCTGCTCACGAACGCCGCGAAGCACTCCGAGGCGCGGGGCATCCGCCTCGTGGCGTCGACCCGCGACATGGGGCAGGCGGGGCACTGGCTCGACCTCTGGGTCACCGACAACGGCCGCGGCGGCGCGACCGCCCAGCCCGGGCACGGCCTCGCCGGCCTCGCCGAGCGCGTGCAGGGCCTTCGCGGCATGTTCGTCGTCGACAGTCCCGTCGGCGGCCCCACCGCGATCGGCGCGCACATTCCCTACACCCCCGTCGCGGCATCCGTCGCCCCGCCGGTGGCCGAGTAGGCCCCGCCAGAGCCGCATCGAGACCGCTCGCCCGCCGATAGTCTGGGGGCATGACCGACCCCTCTCGCGGCCCGCTTCGCATCGTGCTCGCCGAGGATTCGATGCTGCTGCGCGAGGGGCTCGTACGGCTCTTCGACGAGGCGGGTTTCGAGACCGTCGCCGCCTACGGCGAGGCCGATTCGCTGCTCGCCGCGCTCGACGAGACGCAGCCCGACCTCGCCGTGCTCGACGTGCGCATGCCGCCCACGTTCCGCGACGAGGGCGTGCGTGCGGCGATCGAGCTTCGCCGGCGCATGCCGTCGGTCGGCGTGCTGCTGCTCAGCCAGTACGTCGAGGGCACGTACGCGCACGAGCTGCTCTCCTCGGGCGAGGGCGGCATGGGGTACCTGCTGAAAGACCGCGTGGCGTCGCTCGAAGAACTCGAGGACGCGGTCGAACGGGTGAGCGAGGGCGGCACCGTGCTCGATCCGCAGGTCGTGCGCGAACTGCTCTCGCGGCGCAGCGACCCGCTCACCTCGTTGACGCCGCGCGAGCGCGAGGTCATGGAGCTCATGGCCGAGGGCCGCACCAACGCCGGCATCGCGAAGCAGCTCTTCATCGGCGTGGGCGCCGTCGAGAAGAACGTCACCTCGATCTTCCAGAAGCTCGCCCTCGAGGACTCGGGCACCGATCACCGACGCGTGCTCGCGGTGCTCACCTGGCTGCAGCGCTGACGGCACCTGCCGAGCGGTTTCCGCTCGCCGCGGCTCACGCGCCCGCGCTCGTGCGCAGCGGCACGTGGGTGCGCCAGACGTGCAGGTACATGCGGTACCCCCGACGTATCGCGCCGACGAGCAGCGCCAGTCCGGCGATGATGCCGAGCACGACCGCAAGCCAGACGGGCGCGTTGAGCCCGATCGCGACGCCGCCGATGAACAAGCCGGCGACCGCGGCGGTCACGACCGTGATGACCATCATCGAACTTCCGAACACCACGCTGCCGCTGCCCCGAGCGTGGAACGAGTAGTACGTCTGCTGGGCACCGACGACGTCGTCGTTCGCCGACGCCAGGAAGTAGCGCTCGATGCCCGGGTCGAGGTCGACGTAGGCGCCCCTGAGCCGGTTCATCGCGACCACGTACATGAGGTCCTCGGTCGCCGTGTTGTAGACCCGCACGAGCGTGATCAGGCCGAGGAACGTCGAGCAGGAACAACACCCCGAGGGCGGCGACGCCGAACCACCCGCGGAACCCCGTGACGTTGCCGAGCACCCCGAGCGACAGCAGCCCCGCCGACACGAGCGTGATGAAGATCGCGATGCGGGTGAGCACCTCACCCTGCGTGGTGCTCCGCGACGCGAGCAGGCTCCAGTGCTCGGTGGCGAGCATCTGCGCGCGCAGCGACCGCTGCGCGTCGGTCAGGTGCTCGGATTCGTCGTCGGGAGACGACTCGGGCCCGGGTGCATCAGCCGTCATATCGGCATTCTGCACCCGGGCCCGTCAGCCCGCCATCGCTACTTGACGGCGATGTGCGAGAAGAGGAACCAGCGGTCCTTGTCGAGCCCGCGGCGGATCTCGATCACGACGTCCTGGCTCGCCGGGTCGAGCTCGTCGAGACCGTCGATCGCGGCGTTGACCTTCTCGGTCGCGACGTCGATCTGGCCGACGACCCCGGCGATCGCCTCGTCATAGGGGAGGAACCCGAGCTTGGGGTTCTCGGCGTCGGACTTCGACGCGACGGTGGCGAGGCGCCCATCGATCGGCAGGCCCAGCGCGACGACTCGCTCGGCCGCGAGGTCGGACCAGTCCTGCGCATGCGCAACGACCTCGTCGAGCAACTCGTGCACGGCGATGAAGTTCGCGCCGCGAACGTGCCAGTGCGCCTGCTTGCCGTTGACGGCGAGGGCGATGAGTTCGTGTACGACGGGGGTGAGGTACTGGGCGACGCCTGCGGCGACGTCGGCGTTCGATCCGGTCTTCGGTGCGGTCTGGATGTCGGTCATCGTGTGAACCTTCCCTGTCTCGTTGTCACGTTCAACGCTACGCAGATGCCCGGGTATTTCAAGGAAGGGAAGGCTCGGCTGATCTGGGGTTGACGTTCCGGCGAGCGGATGTCGCGGCATCCGCTCGCCCGCTCTCGATGGCGCCGGCGAGGTGACGCGGCAGGGCGCGGAGAACCAACTCGACGCGGGGCCGGTAGCTCGGAGAATGGGGCGTATGCGCCGCCGTGTATGGAGGGGATGACGGGAATCGAACCCGCGTAATCAGTTTGGAAGACTGAGGCTCTACCATTGAGCTACATCCCCGCGCACCCGCTTGCGGGCACTGCATCATGTTAGTACACCGACGCGGCCGGGCCGTGCACGCCGGGGTGCGCGCGACGGCGGTGCGATCAGCGCAGGGCCGCGATCCTGCCGATCGTTCCGCGCGCGAGGCGCAGCTGCCGCTCGTAGGTCGCGGCGAGCACGACGAAGATCACTCCGGCGATGCCGAGCCACAGCCACCACCACACCGCCTCGTAGAGCCACGTGATCACGGGCCAGAGCTGTGCGATCGCGTGCACGAGCAGCACCGCGCCGCCGAACAGCAGGGGCGCCTGCAGTCGTCGCAACGCGCCGATGAGCACCGCTGCCGCCGACGCGAGGCCGAGGGCGACGATGCGCCACAACTCGGGATCCGTGAAGTCGGCGATCAGCGGCGGCACGAGCAGCACTGCGAGACCGACACCGAGCGCGGGCCAGCTGCCGAGTTCGGGGGAGCGTCGCATGCTGAGCGCACCCCAGCCGATGAAGGCGACGCCGACCGAGGCGGTGACGATGTCGAACGGGTCGACGTTGCCGTTCGCGAGTGCGATGGCACCGCCGATCACGAGCGCGACCGCGGGTCGTCCAGGCGAAGATCGCGCCGGCGATCGGGCGCGCGGTGACTGCGCCACCGGCGATGTGCACCGCGGCGAGCGCGGGGAACAGCACGGCGGCGCGCAGGTCGCTCTGCACCCCGAAGGCGATGGCGATCAGCGTCGGCACGGCGGCGAGGGCGACGGATGCCGCGACCAGCGCCTCGGCGACGACGCCGGGCCGAGTGTCGTCGCGGGCCCACAGGACCGCGACGACTGCGCCCGTCGCGAGCGCGATCAGCGGCCAGAACTCGACCGGCAGCACACTGTCGTCGACGCCGGCCGCGACGGCGCTGCCGCGCACGAGGGCCGCGCCGGTCACCGCGGTCCACCCGGTGGCGGTGCCGAGCAGTCGGATCGGCACGCCACGCGCCGAGTCGGGCAGGAATGCCGAGGCGAGCGCGACGACGGCACCCGTCGCGCACAGCACGAGCGTGCGCAACTCGGAATCACCGGTCGATGCGACGCTCGGCAGCACGGCGACCGCGGCCGCAGCACCGAAGAGGGCCGTGCGGCCGGTCGCCGTGGCGCCGGAGGGCGCACGGCGCCACGTGATGAGCCCTGCCGTCACGGCGAGCGCGGCCGCGAGCGGCAGGGTGTAGGCCTCGACGTCGTCGACGCCGTCGCCCGCCAGCCACGCCCAGACCGTGGCGATGCCGAGCGCGAGGCTGAGCCACGCCAGATGGCGCATCGGATCGGTCGCCGTGAACGGGTCGCCCCGCAGGGCGGCGAGCACGATCGGCACGGGGAAGAGGACGAGCAGCACGAGCCACGGCTCGGGAGCCGCCGAAACGGCGTAACCCAGCGCGATCACGACCGACCACGGCGACCGCGATCACCCACATGATCGACGGCGCGCGGCGTGCTGCGGGGGCGACGACGTGCGCCAGTGCCGCGGCCAGCAGGGCTGCGGCGGCGACTCCGATGCCGACGACGTCGTCGCCGAACAGCTGCGCGACGAGCGTGCCGAGGGCGTACCCGAGGGCGAGCGGTGCCGTCGCGGCGAACACGATTCTCGTCACGAGCGGGTTCGACGCGCGCATCCATCCGAGGCCCGCGACGACGAGCAGGATGGCGGGCACCCATCGCCACCCCGCCTCGGGCGCGGCGAGCAGGGCGACGCCGAGCGCGCTGACCGTGGCGAGCAGCGCCGGCACGACGAACGCGATGCGATCGGCAGCGTTGCCGAGGCGCACGAACGCTCCGGCGGCGAGCAGCAGCGCCCCTCCGGTCGCGACCCACATCCACGGCGCGTCCCACGGTGCCGCGAGACGCACGTCGGATGTCGCGAGCCACGGTACGAGCGCGACGAGCGCACCCATCGCGAGCGCTGAAGCGATGGCGACGTGTGCCGCGCCGATGGCGGTCGCGCTCGTCTGCGGCCAGATGCGCCGGGCGAGCACGCGACCGGCGATGGCGAGCACGAGCACGGCGGCGCTCGTCCACGGCCACAGTGCCGCGCTCGCGTATCCCAGCGTCGATGCGAGCACCGCACCGAGCATGCCGCCCGCCGCCAGCACGGGGATGAGGCCCGGCGCTCGCGTGAACGGCAGGGTTGCGATGACGAGTGCGGCGAGGGCGACGGCGAGCAGGACGACCGCAGCCGTGACGGCGTGCTCTGCCATCGACCCGGCAGCGAGCGCGGCGAGCAGCAGCAGCCCGGTCGGCAGCGCCGCCAACCTGCGGAGTCGTCGGAGCAGCGCGAGCACGCCGATCACGCCGGCGGCGATCACGAACGGGGCGACGAGCGCCGCGACCGGTGCCTCGGATGCCGGGTCGAACTCGGGAAGGACCTCGTGCTGCCAGGGCGGCACGCTCGCGCTGAGAATGCGAACGAGCGCGCCCGTCGCGACGACGAGCGCGGGGATCGAGGCGGCGCCCGCCACGGCGCCCGCCCCGGTGAGCACCTGGAGGCCGTCGGCGCCGACGCGCCCGGGCCGACGCGCCCACACCGCGGCGGCGCATGCGACGATCCCCGACGTGAGCGGCGCAAGCCAGAGGGCGGTCTGCGGGTCCGACTCGACGAACACGGCGACCGAGGCGGTGAGGCCCGCGCTCACGCCGAGCACCGGTGCGGCGACCGCCGACCAGCCGGCAGCGACCGACGCCGAGCGCAGGCGCGAGACGACGAACGCAGCCGCCCATGCGATCAGGACCGCGAGGAAGGTCCAGACGTGGCGCCAGGCGAGCTCGGGCATCGCGAACACCGCCGCGACGAGCGCGAGCGTGCCACCCGCGTACCCGGCGCCCGCGATGATCGCCCGCTCGGGGATGCGCGGCAGGAAGAACGCGGCGGTGCCGACGAGCGACGTCGCCAGCGTGCCCGCCCATGCGCCCGTGCCGAACTCGTGCGGCCGGTGCGGCACTGAAGACGAGCAGGAAGACGGCCGGCGGAATCAGTGCGGCCGCGGCGAAGCCCGTCACCCGGATGCCGCTCACCGCGCGGGTGCCGGCGAGGATCGCCGCAACGACGAGCAACGCTCCGCCGGCATATGCCGCGGCGTCGAGTCTCGTCGGTGCCGAACAGCTCGTTGACGCGCACGATCCACACGTCGAGCAGGAGCAGCACGATCGCGACCGAGGCGACGCCCTCGGCGGTTCCGGGCAGTCGCCTCGCCCGCAGCAACCACGCGACCGCGAGCACCAGCACGCTCGCCGCAGCGATGATCACCGATCGCACCTCGAGGCTCGCGACGAGGTAGGCGACGAAGAGGAACACGATCGCGGTGATCGAGATGAGCACCACTCCCGAGCGTGAGCAGCAGCACCTGCACGCCCGATCGACCACCGCGGGCGGGTGCCGGCGGCACTCCGTCGACGAGTCGAGGGGGGCGACGGGACATCCGCTCGCGCGCCGGTCTCAGGGCCTGACACCGCTACCGCCCGCGTGGCGGGCGGCGCAAGCGGGACCGGCGGTGCGACGACCTCGATCGAGGTGGCCGCGGGAATCGTCGGGGCGACGGCGAGGGTCTGCACCCTCGCCGTCTGCGCCGTGCGCATCTGCGAGATCACCCGTTGCCGGGCGACCTCGTCGTCACGGATGCGCCTGCCGATCGCCAGCAGTTCGGATGCCGCGGGAACGGCGAGGTCGAGGTCGCACCGCGAGCAGCGTGCCGAGGTCAAGGGTGCGAAGCACGCCGGGCACAGCGTCGTGTCGGCGAGCTGCCCCGGGTCGGACGGCCAGCGGCGCAGGTCGTGCGGCGCAGTCGTGGGACTGTCGGTCATGCGCACACTCTGCCACGCGCGAGGTACCGAGGTGGCGGGCCCTCCACAGGCGCGCCGTCGCAGCGACCGCACAGCGACGGGTCCGTCGTGTGCAGTAGACTTTCGTGGGTCCACCCGTATGACGCGTGTTTCGGCATGCCCGCGCGGGTGAATCGACGAGTTGAGTCGACGACTCGGGGCGTAGCTCAGCTTGGTAGAGCGCCCGCTTTGGGAGCGGGAGGTCGCAGGTTCGAATCCTGTCGCCCCGACGAGTTCTACGACTCGACACGAACTTCCACACAATCAGGAGATCTTCCACATGCCGACCACTTCGGTTGAGAAGCTGAGCCCGACGCGCGCCAAGCTCACCATCTCGGTGACGCCCGAGGAGCTGAAGCCCAGCATCACCCACGCCTACAGCCACATCGCCGAGCAGGTCAACGTGCCCGGCTTCCGCAAGGGCAAGGTGCCGCCGCCCATCATCGACCAGCGTGTCGGCAAGGCCGCCGTGCTCGAGCACGCCGTCAACGAGGGCCTCGACGGGTTCTTCCGCGCGGCCGTCGCCGAGCACGAGCTCCGCCCGCTCGGCAAGCCCGAGGCCGACATCGTCGAGTGGCCCAGCGAGAAGGACTTCTCGGGCGACCTGCTGCTCGCCATCGAGGTCGACGTGCGCCCCGACATCGAGCTGCCGGCCTACGACGGCCTCGAGCTGACGGTCGACTCGGTCGAGATCGGCGACGACGAGGTCACTGAAGAACTCGACCGCCTGCGCAGCCGGTTCGGCACGCTCATCACGGTCGACCGCCCGGCCAAGACCGGCGACTTCGTGACCCTCGACCTCGTCGCCGTGATCGACGGCACCGAGGTCGACACCGCGAGCGGCATCTCGTACGAGCTCGGCTCGGGTGAGCTGCTCGAGGGCATCGACGAGGCGCTCGACACGCTCTCGGCCGACGAGACCACCACGTTCGACTCCAAGCTGCTCGGCGGCGACCACGAGGGCGAGACCGCCGAGATCACCGTCACGGTGACCGCGGTCAAGGAGCGCGAGCTCCCCGAGGCCGACGACGACTTCGCGCAGATCGCGAGCGAGTTCGACACCCTCGCCGAGCTGACCGACAGCCTCAAGCAGCAGGTCGCCCGCAACAAGTCGTTCGGCCAGGGCAACCAGGCCCGCGACCTGCTCGTCGACAAGCTCCTCGAGCTCGCCGACGTGCCGATCGCGCAGAGCGTCATCGACGACGAGGTGCACCGTCACCTCGAGAGCGAAGGCCGACTCGAAGACGACGAGCACCGCGCCGAGGTCACCGAGGCCAGCGAGAAGGCGTTCAAGACGCAGATCGTCCTCGACTCCATCGCCGAGGCCGAGAAGGTGCAGGTCAGCCAGGACGAGCTGACCCAGTACCTCGTGCAGGGCGCCGCCCAGTACGGCATGGAGCCCAACGAGTTCGTGCAGATCCTCAGCCAGCAGGGCCAGATCCCCGCCATGGTCGGCGAGGTCGCGCGCAACAAGGCCCTCGCGATCGCGCTCGGCAAGGCGAAGGTCACCGATGCTGCAGGCAACGCGGTCGACCTGAGCGAATTCACCGCCGTGCCCGACGCCGAAGAGACCGCCGACGACGCCGCTGCCGATGAGTCGGTCGCCGACGAGGCCGTGGCCGACGAGGCACCCGAGGCTGAGGCCGCCGAGGCAGCCGAGGCCGAAGCGCCGAAGAAGCCCGCGCGCAAGCGCACCACGAAGAAGGCCGACGCCGAGTAGTCGTCGAACGATTCGCATGAACGGGGCCGGGCGTGATGCCCGGCCCCGTTCTGCTTCCTCGTCGAAGGAGTCGAGATGAGCACTGACGCTCAGGCCGGGTGGCAGGCACGGGTCGACGCCGTCTGGGCGCGCGCAGACGAGCTCGGTGACGCAGAGGTGGTCCGACGCATCGACGACCTCGCAGCCGAGCGCCCAGAGGGCGACCCCCACGCGCTCTTCGAACGGGCGGGTGCCCGCGACTCCGCCGGGCTCGAGGTCGAGGCCGAGCCGCTCTACATCGCGGCGATCGCGAACGGGCTCGCCGGCTCCGAGCGCGTGCAGGCGCACATCCAGCTCGCCTCGACGATCCGCAACCTGGGCCGTCCACTCGAGTCGATCGCGCTGCTCGACGCCATCGCACCCGAGGCGGGGGAGTTGCGCGACGCCGTCGTGGCCTTCCGCGCCCTCGCGCTCGTCGATGCGGGCGATGCCCGGCGCGCGGCATCCGACGCCCTCTCGGCCCTCGCCGCGCACCTGCCGCGGTACCGCAGATCGCTCGCAGCGTACGCCGAGGCGCTGGCGGCATCCGCCTAGGGCGAACAGCCCCGTTCGCGTGCGTTGCACCGGATAGATTCGAGTGAACGCGACAACGAAACGGAGCGACACATGGCCGAAGCGACACCCAGCCCCGGTGTTTTCGATCGACTGCTGAAGGACCGCATCATCTGGCTGGGGTCCGAGGTGCGTGACGACAACGCCAACGAGATCGCAGCGAAGCTGTTGCTGCTCGCCGCCGAAGATGCGAAGAAAGACATCTACCTCTACGTCAACTCGCCCGGCGGGTCGATCACGGCGGGCATGGCCATCTACGACACCATGCAGTTCGTGCCGAACGACATCGTCACGGTCGGCATCGGCATGGCCGCGTCCATGGGT
Organism: uncultured Actinomycetota bacterium; assembly: GCA_963836825.1. Classification (GTDB taxonomy): domain Bacteria; phylum Actinomycetota; class Actinomycetes; order Actinomycetales; family Microbacteriaceae; genus Agromyces. Next base: position 305,394 of record CAWILI010000005.1, on the reverse strand, counting down.
CAGCTCCTCCTCACCGCGGGCACCAAGGGCAAGCGCTACATCACCCCCAACGCGCGCGTGCTGCTGCACCAGCCGCACGGCGGCTTCGGCGGCACCTCGAGCGACATCCAGACCCAGGCGCAGCTCATCCTCGACATGAAGAAGCGCCTCGCCGAGATCACCGCGGCGCAGACCGGCAAGTCCGTCGAGCAGATCAACGCCGACGGCGACCGCGACCGCTGGTTCAACGCACAACAGGCGCTCGAGTACGGCTTCGTCGACCACATCCGCGAGTCGGCACTCGATGTGGCCGGCGGCGGCGGAACCGACCAGGCGTAGGCACCGAGAGAAGAGAGAACGAGCGAATGAACATCCCTGCTTTCGGCGGCACCGCCTTCAACGGCGTCCAGGCCCCGGGCTCGCGCTACATCCTGCCGAGCTTCGAAGAGCGCACGGCCTACGGGTACAAGCGGCAAGACCCCTATGCGAAGCTCTTCGAGGACCGCATCATCTTCCTCGGCGTGCAGGTCGACGACGCGTCGGCCGACGACATCATGGCGCAGCTGCTCGTGCTCGAGTCGATGGATCCCGACCGCGACATCATCCTCTACATCAACTCGCCCGGTGGCTCGTTCACCGCGATGACCGCGATCTACGACACGATGCAGTACATCCGTCCGCACATCCAGACGGTCGTGCTCGGTCAGGCCGCCTCGGCAGCCGCGGTCATCGCCGCTGCGGGCACGCCGGGCAAGCGCCTCGCGTTGCCGAACGCGCGCGTGCTGATCCACCAGCCCGCCATGGGCGAGGCCGGCCACGGCCAGGCCAGCGACATCGAGATCCAGGCGGCCGAGATCCTGCGCATGCGTTCGTGGCTCGAAGAGACGCTCTCGCGCCACTCGAACCGCACCCAAGAGCAGGTCAACACCGACATCGACCGCGACAAGATCCTCTCGGCCGACGAGGCGCTCGAGTACGGCCTCATCGACCAGGTGCTCACTTCGCGCAAGAGCCTGCCGGCGATCACGCGCTGACGCTCTGCGAGCACGCGGCCGATGTCGCGGCCGATCACCGGCCGCGACATCCGCCGCGTTTCGCATGCGAACGGATGCCCCGTGCACGAAGCAGAACCGTCGTCGCCGCGGCGGTTCGCGACCGGCGAACTCGGCAGCGTGTCGATTCCGCAGGCTTACCCGCCAACCGGCCGATCTCGGGCTAGGCTCGAAACAGGCTCGTCGAGAGGGAGGCACTGATGGCACGCATCGGGGAAAGCGCCGATCTGCTCAAGTGCTCCTTCTGCGGAAAGAGCCAGAAGCAGGTGCAGCAACTCATAGCGGGCCCCGGCGTCTACATCTGCGACGAGTGCGTCGAGCTCTGCAACGAGATCATCGAAGAGCGCCTCGCCGAGGCCGGCGAGACCGAGGCCGGCGAGTTCGAGCTGCCCAAGCCGAAAGAGATCTTCGGATTCCTCGAGGAGTACGTCATCGGCCAAGAGGCCGCCAAGAAGGCGCTCGCCGTCGCGGTCTACAACCACTACAAGCGGGTTCGCGCTCGCACCACCCTCACGACCGCCGACCGCGCGCACGATGACGTCGAGATCGCGAAGTCGAACATCCTGCTCATCGGGCCCACGGGCTGCGGCAAGACCTACCTCGCGCAAACGCTTGCAAAGCAGTTGAACGTGCCGTTCGCCGTCGCCGACGCCACCGCGCTCACCGAGGCCGGCTACGTCGGCGAAGACGTCGAGAACATCCTCCTGAAGCTCATCCAGGCGGCCGACTACGACGTGAAGCGCGCCGAGACCGGCATCATCTACATCGACGAGATCGACAAGATCGCCCGCAAGGCCGAGAACCCGTCGATCACGAGGGACGTCTCGGGCGAGGGCGTGCAGCAGGCGCTGCTGAAGATCCTCGAGGGCACGGTGGCGTCGGTGCCGCCGCAGGGCGGGCGCAAGCATCCGCACCAGGAGTTCATCCAGATCGACACGACGAACGTGCTGTTCATCGTGGCCGGCGCGTTCGCTGGCCTTGAAGACATCATCTCGTCGCGTGCGGGCAAGCGCGGCATCGGGTTCGGCGCCCCGCTGCACAACAAAGAAGACGAGGCCGACATCTTCAGTGAGGTGCTCCCCGAAGACCTCCACAAGTTCGGGCTCATCCCCGAGTTCATCGGCCGGCTCCCGGTCGTCGCCACCGTCATGCCGCTCGACCGTGACGCGCTCATGGAGATCCTGACGGTGCCGCGCAACGCGCTCGTGCGGCAGTACCAGCGCATGTTCGAGCTCGACGGTGTCGAGCTCGACTTCGAAGAGCCGGCGCTCGAGGCCATCGCCGATCTCGCCGTGCTCCGGCAGACCGGTGCCCGCGGCCTTCGCGCGATCATGGAAGAGGTGCTCGGCCCGATCATGTTCGAGGTGCCGTCGACCACCGGTGTCGCGCGCGTCGTCGTCACCAGGGCCGCGGTGCTCGACAACGCGGCGCCGACCATCGTGCCGCACAAGCAGCGCCGGGCTGAGAAGTCGGCGTAGCCGCGCCGGCGCTCGGTCTCAGTCAGCGGCAGCCGCAGACGGCTCCCACTCAGTGGCAGGCGCGTGCCGGCGCGTCACGCAAGCCGGTTTCGTGGAGCTCGGCGTGAGCGACGGCTTCAGGCCAGGTCGTCGTCGGTGCGGGCACCGAACACGATCTCGTCCCAGCTGGGCATCGAGGCCCGCCCCTTCTTGGCCGCGCGGTTCGCGGTGGGCGCGGTGGCCGACTTGCCCCAGATGCTGCGCGCTCCGGCACCGGGCTTCTCGTCGGCGGAGACCGTCTCGATGGGAAGCTGGGGCTGAGGCGGCTCCACCGCCGCCGGCGCCGCGGGGGGAGCAGGCTTGGGCGAGTGGGGCTGTGCGGGGGTCAGCTCGGCCTCGCCGCCCGCAGCCTCACGCTCGCCGCGTCGACGGCGCAGCGCCTCGAGCAGGTCGGCGGTCTCGCTGAGCGACTGCTTGGGCTCATCGGCGCGCTTGATCGCGGCTCGCGCAGCGGCAGGACTCGAGGTCTGCGGCGTGCGCGCGTACGGAAGTGGCTCGAGGTGCGGCGCGGTGTCGGCATCGCTCTGCTCGTGCTCATCGAACGTGAATGCGCCGCTGTCGAAGCGCGACTCGTCGGAGTCGGGGCTGACGGCGCGCAGGCGGGGGATGAGGCCGCCCTTGAGCTCACCCTGCTGCGAGAGCGTGATCGCCTCGGAGTTGAGCGGCTGCAGCGCCTGCTTGCGTGGTTCGAAGCTCCAGCGCGCATCGTGGTCGATCGTGTCGGCGGTGAATTCGAGCTTGACGATCCAGCCGCGCTCGTCGTCCTTCCAGCTCGCCCATCGTTCGCCCTCGGCGCCGAGCTTCGCGAGCCGTTCGCGCAGGACTGCGCCGAACGACGCGGGTTCGTCTGAGGGCTCGCCTTCGATCGTCGCATTGACGGGCACAGCCAGGGCGCTCGTCACGACGTGTTCGCGTTCCGCGAGCACCGGCCCCTCGAATCGGCGGATGTACTCGACCGCGGCGCCCGTGACCTCTGCGACCTCTTCGGCCGAGAGGCCCGAGCGGATGTGCGCCTGGATCTCGCGCGGCGACGGTTTCGGTCCGGTGTGCTGTTCGGGTTGCGCCTGCCGGATCCGCGACTGGAGCACCTCGTCGATCTCGATCCGGAAGCGTGCGCCATCGTCGGAGGCGGCGAGCAAGGCGCCGTTCTCGACGCCGATTACCTTCAGTTCCTGCATGGGACAAGCCCTTCCGTGCCTTCGTCTGCGCCCAAGGATGCCACGAGGCATCGGGACCGGCCGGGAATACCCCGGGCGTGCCGGAAGTTGAGGAGGTAGCAGCGCGAACCCCCGCGTAAACGGGTTTGCTTCGGCAACCGATTTGATGCAGACTATGCCCGCCGAATCTCCGGCGTTGAAGAAATGGATGGGAATGGCAACGGATTACGACGCACCGCGGAAGACCGACGACGACTCGGAGTCGATCGAGGCCCTCAAGGAGCGCGTCCCCGACAAGATGTCGGGCGTGGTAGACGTCGACGACGCCGACAACCCCGGAGGCTTCGACCTCTCGGGCGCCGACCTCTCCGACGTCGAGCTCGATGTCGTCGTGCTGCCCCCGCAGGCCGACGAGTTCACCTGCGTGAACTGCTTCCTGGTGAAGCACCGCTCGCAGATCGACCACGAGACGAAGCTCGGACCGATCTGCCTGGAGTGCGCGGCTTAGGCGCCCGACTCCTGCACGTCAGGCCGTCGCGATCTGTTGATCGCGGCGGCCAGTTCTTTCGGTCGACGCGTCGAGATCAGCCAGTACGGCGTCGGGTCGGCGGGGTCGACGACGGGAACGCGCACGACGGGCTTGATCCATCCGCGGATGACGAGGAACGCACGGGCGTCGAGGCCCGTGCCACGTTCGACGCGAGCCTGCTCCTCATCGGCCGGCGTCGCCTCACCGATGTCGTCGAGCGCGATCTCGGCGCGGCCGGCACGCAGGCGACCGCCCTGCACCTCGATCACCGGGGCGGTGATGCGCGAGCGACCCGACGAGCGCGAGGTAGAGCACGACTCCGGTCACGATCCCGGCCGGCATCGAGACGGGTGCGAGCACGAGGATGCTCGCGGGAATCAGCAGCACGCTGGCGATGTAGATCCAGGGCGTCGGCCAGAGTTTCTCGCGGTAGTCGGGCATGGCTCTATCCCACCAGACTTCTGCACTACCCTCGAACAGTGACCGATTCCGTCGACGTGCTGATCACCGCCGAGCGCGTTCCGTCGTATGCCCACGCGGGCGACGCGGGCGCCGATCTCCATGCATCCGAGTCCGTGGTGCTCGCTCCGGGCGAGCGCGCAACGGTCGGCACCGGAGTCGCGATCGCGCTGCCCGACGGCTACGTCGCGTTCGTCGTGCCGCGGTCGGGACTCGCCTTCAAGCACGGCATCACGATCGTGAACGCGCCGGGCACGGTCGATGCGGGCTACCGCGGCGAGATCAGGGTCGCGCTGCTCAACACCGACGCGCGCGAGCCGTACGCGATCGAGGCGGGCGATCGCATCGCCCAGCTCGTCGTGATGCCGGTCACGCGAGCCCGGTTCGTCGAGGTCGAGCGACTGCCCGGCAGCATGCGCGGCGAGGGTGGGTTCGGCTCCACGGGATTCGGGGAGCACAAGCAAGGAGTGAACGCGTGAGCGACATCGAGAACACCGGCGGAACGCCCGCCGAGCAGCCCAAGTCCGCCCCCGACGACCGTGCGTCGGCGGGTCCGTTCGACGAGTCCGAGGCCAACCCGGTCCGTCCGTACGTCGACCTCGGCGGCGTGAAGGTCCTCCCGCGCGAGGGTCTGCACCTGCGCCTCGAGGTCGAAGAGGGCACGAAGCGCGTCGTCGCCATCGGCCTCGACTACGCGAACTCGACGCTGCAGGTGCAGCCGTTCGCCGCACCGCGCTCGAGCGGACTCTGGCACGAGATCCGCGCGCAGATCGCCGACCAGATCGCGCGACAGGGCGGCACCACCACCATGCGCGAGGGCGCGTTCGGTCCCGAGCTGCTCGCCCAGATCCCGGTGGCGGCCGCCGAGGGTCAGGCCGGGCAGATGCGGCTCGCCCGCTTCATCGGCGTCGATGGTCCGCGCTGGTTCCTGCGCGGCGTCATCGCGGGCGAGGCTGCGGTCGACCCGGCATCGGCCGCGCTCGTCGAAGACCTCTTCCGTTCCATCGTCGTCGTCCGCGGGTCGACCCCCATGCCGCCGCGCGACCTGATCCCGCTGCGCATGCCGGCGTCGTCCGCCGGCGCGCCGACCGCGTAGCGACGATGACCGATTCCGCGGGCTCGCCGGGCTCCGAGCGCGACGACGAGCGAGCCGATGCCGCGGCGCCGAGTCCGCCCGACGCGTCCGAGTTCGGCCGCCAGTTCGCTGCGGCCGCAGAGAAGAGCGGCCTCGGCGCGCTCGCGCGCGACGAGAAGCTGAGCGGCCACGACCTGCTCATCGCCGTCGGGGGAGTGCGGGGCATACTCGAGGCGCTGCTGCCGGGTCTCGTGTTCCTCGTCGTGTACAGCTCGCTCACGGCCTTCGGCGGCCAAGACCCGCAGGCCGCGCTGATCCCCGCGCTCGCGGCATCCGTCGGTCTCGCGGTGGTGTTCACGGTCGTGCGCATCGCCACCAAGGGCCAGCCCACCCAGGCGATCGCCGGCCTGATCGGCGTGCTCGCGTCGGCCGCGCTCGCGCTGTGGACGGGCAACGCCCGCGACAACTACGTGCTCGGCTTCTTCACGAACGCGGCGTATGCGCTCGCGCTCATCATCTCGCTGCTCGTGCGCTGGCCGGCGATCGGGCTCGTCGTCGGGTTCCTCATGGGCGACGGCCTCGCGTGGAAGCAGGACCGCCGGAAGTACCGTGCGGCGCAGTTCCTCACGCTCGTGTGGATCGGCCTCTTCGTCGGCCGGCTGCTGGTGCAGGTGCCCTTCTACCTCGTCGACAACGTCGAGGCGCTCGGCGCCACCAGACTGCTCATGGGAGTGCCGCTCTACGCCCTCGTGCTGATCTTCAGCTGGCTCGTCGTGCGCGCCGTGTACCCGTCGTCGGAACGCACCGCGAAGTGATACAGTTATCTCGACGTCAAGATAAATTCGCACGCAGTGCGAGGCCTGACGGCGGGCGAACGGCTTAGGTTACCCTTGCTGGAACAGCCCCATGCCGACAGGGAAGATGGAATGTCGTCCGCGTGTTCGGCGGCATCCGCGAAGGAGAGGGCATCGTGTCAGCAGTGAACAGTTTCGGGGCGAAAGACACGCTCCAGGTCGGTGACGAGACCTACGAGATCTTCCGGCTCGACACCGTGCCGGGCTACGAGAAGCTTCCGTTCAGCCTGAAGGTGCTGCTCGAGAACCTGCTCCGCACCGAAGACGGCAAGAACGTCACCAAGCAGCAGATCGAGGCGCTCGGCTCGTGGGTGCCCACCGCCGAGCCCGACACCGAGATCCAGTTCACGCCGGCTCGCGTGGTCATGCAGGACTTCACGGGCGTGCCCTGCATCGTCGACCTCGCGACGATGCGCGAGGCCGTGCTCGCGCTCGGCGGCGACCCGAACAAGATCAACCCGCTCGCCCCCGCCGAGATGGTCATCGACCACTCGGTCATCGCCGACCTCTTCGGCACCGAGAACGCCCTCGAGCGCAACGTCGAGATCGAGTACGAGCGCAACGGCGAGCGCTACCAGTTCCTGCGCTGGGGCCAGACCGCGTTCGACGACTTCAAGGTCGTTCCCCCGGGCACCGGCATCGTGCACCAGGTCAACATCGAGCACCTCGCGAAGGTCACGTTCACCCGCACCGTCGACGGCGTCCTCCGCGCGTACCCCGACACCTGCGTCGGCACCGACTCGCACACCACGATGGTCAACGGCCTCGGCGTGCTCGGCTGGGGCGTCGGCGGCATCGAGGCCGAGGCGGCCATGCTCGGCCAGCCCGTCTCGATGCTCATCCCCAAGGTCGTCGGCTTCAAGCTCTCGGGCTCGATCCCCACGGGCGTCACCGCCACCGACGTCGTGCTCACGATCACCGACATGCTGCGCAAGCACGGCGTGGTCGGCAAGTTCGTCGAGTTCTACGGCTCGGGCGTGGCATCCGTGCCGCTCGCGAACCGCGCGACCATCGGCAACATGAGCCCCGAGTTCGGCTCGACCGCCGCGATGTTCCCGATCGACGACGTCACGCTCGACTACCTGCGCCTCACCGGCCGCAGCGACGAGCAGGTCGCCCTCGTCGAGGCGTACTCGAAGGTCCAGAAGCTCTGGCACGACGCCGACACCGAGCCCGCCTTCAGCGAGTACATGGAGCTCGACCTCGGCACCGTCGTGCCGTCGATCGCCGGACCGAAGCGCCCCCAGGACCGCATCGAGCTGTCCGGCTCGAAGGCCGCCTTCGAGAGAGACCTCCTGAACTACGCGACGGTCGACCACGACCTCGTCGACCTCGAGATCTCCGAGTCGTTCCCGGCGTCCGACCCGCCCGGCAACTCGCCCGAAGACGAGCACAGCCACCACGAGCACCACCACCGCAGCCACGCCCCGGCGACGGCGTCGAACCCCACCCCGGTGACCCTCGCCGGCGGCGAGAAGTTCACGCTCGACCACGGCGCGGTCGCGATCGCGGCGATCACCTCGTGCACCAACACGTCGAACCCCTCGGTCATGCTCGCGGCGGGCCTGCTGGCCCGCAACGCCGCGAAGAAGGGCCTCAAGGCGAAGCCGTGGGTCAAGACCACGCTCGCCCCGGGCTCGAAGGTCGTCACCGACTACTACGAGAAGGCGGGTCTCACCGAAAGACCTCGAAGACCTCGGCTTCTACACGGTCGGCTACGGCTGCACCACCTGCATCGGCAACTCGGGCCCGCTGATCGACGAGATCTCGGCGGCGGTCAACGAGAAGGACCTCGCGGTCACCGCGGTGCTCTCGGGCAACCGCAACTTCGAGGGCCGCATCAACCCCGACGTCAAGATGAACTACCTCGCGAGCCCGCCGCTCGTGATCGCCTACGCCCTCGCCGGGTCGATGAACTTCGACTTCGAGGTCGACGCGCTCGGTCAAGACGGCGACGGCAACGACGTGTTCCTGAAGGACATCTGGCCCGACGCCGCCGAGGTGCAGCAGACGATCGACACGCTCGATCGACAAGGACATGTTCACCCACCAGTACGCGAGCGTCTTCGAGGGCGACGAGCGGTGGCGCAGCCTCGAGACGCCGACCGGTTCGGTGTTCGAGTGGAACGAGGCATCCACCTACGTTCGCAAGCCCCCGTACTTCGACGGCATGACGATGGAGACGACCCCGGTCGCCGACATCTCGGGCGCCCGCGTGCTCGCCAAGCTCGGCGACTCGGTGACCACCGACCACATCAGCCCCGCCGGCTCGATCAAGGCCGACAGCCCCGCTGGTCAGTACCTCACCGAGCACGGCGTCGACCGCAAGGACTTCAACTCCTACGGCTCGCGCCGCGGCAACCACGAGATCATGATCCGCGGCACGTTCGCGAACATCCGCCTGAAGAACCAGCTCCTCGACGGCGTCGAGGGCGGCTACACGCGCGACTTCACCCAGGCCGACGCGCCCGCAGTCGTTCATCTACGACGCGAGCCAGAACTACCAGGCCCAGGGCACGCCGCTCGTCATCTTCGGCGGCAAGGAGTACGGCTCGGGCTCGTCGCGCGACTGGGCGGCCAAGGGCACGAGCCTCCTCGGCGTCAAGGCGGTCATCACCGAGAGCTTCGAGCGCATCCACCGTTCGAACCTGATCGGCATGGGCGTCGTGCCGCTGCAGTTCCCCGCCGGCGAGAGCTGGGCGTCGCTCGGCCTCGACGGCACCGAGGTCGTCTCGATCACGGGCCTCGAGGCAGCTGAACGAGGGCGTCACCCCGAAGACGGTGCACGTCGTCGCCGAGCCGAGCGAGCACTCGCCCGCCGGAAAGCAGACGGTCGAGTTCGACGCGGTCGTGCGCATCGACACGCCGGGCGAGGCCGACTACTACCGCAACGGCGGCATCCTGCAGTACGTGCTCCGCTCGCTCGTCTGAGCAGCAGCACCTTTCGGGGCGATCGGCGAACACGCCGGTCGCCCCGAAGTCTGCCCGGGCTCACAGCGAGCCAAGCGTAGACTCGTTCCGTTCGGCGGCTCGGCCGCGATATCCCGGAGGCAACGCATGACCCTGCTCGAGACCATCTCCGGACCGCGCGATCTCGACGCGCTGAGTCCCGAGCAGCTCGATCAGCTCGCCCGCGAGATCCGCGAGTACCTCGTGGCGTCGGTGTCGAAGACCGGCGGTCACCTCGGCCCGAACCTCGGCGTCGTCGAGATGACGATCGCCATCCACCGGGTGTTCGACTCGCCGCGCGACGCGATCGTGTTCGACACCGGGCACCAGTCCTACGTGCACAAGCTGCTCACCGGCCGCCGGACCTCTCGTCGCTGCGCACGACCGGCGGTCTCGCCGGGTACCCGCAGCGTTCCGAGTCCGAGCACGACATCGTCGAGAGCTCGCACGCCTCGAGCTCGCTGTCGTGGGCCGACGGCATCTCGCGCGCCTTCGAGATGACCGGCCAAGACGATCGCCACGTCGTCGCCGTCGTCGGCGACGGCGCGCTCACGGGCGGCATGACGTGGGAGGCGCTGAACAACATCTCCGACGACAACACCCGCAACCTCGTCGTCGTCGTCAACGACAACGGCCGGTCGTACGCTCCGACGATCGGCGGCATGGCGCGCTTCCTCAACACGGTGCGGACCCAGCAGACCTACCGCAACCTGCACCTGTCGAGCAGTCGCGCGTTCGACCGCATGGGCGGGCCCGGCACGCGCGTTCTACCGCGGCGTTCGCGGCGGCCTGCACGGATTCCTCAGCCGGTTCACCGACAACGAGGCGCTGTACTCGAACCTCGACATCAAGTACATCGGCCCGATCGACGGTCATGACGAGCGCGTCCATGGAATGGGCGCTTCGTCAGGCGAAGGACTACGGCGCGCCCGTGATCGTGCACACGATCACCGAGAAGGGCCGTGGCTACGAGCCCGCGCGTCTCGACGCGGCCGACCAGTTCCACGCGGTCGGGCCAGATCGACCCCGAGACCGGCGAGTCGCTCGAGTCGCCGTCGGCGCCGTCGTGGACCTCGGTGTTCGCCGATGAGCTCGTGCATCTCGCCGAGCGCAACGACCGCCTCGTCGGCATCACCGCCGCCATGCTCCGGCCCACCGGACTGCACCGCATGGCCGAGCGCTTCCCGAACCGCGTCCTCGACGTCGGCATCGCCGAGCAGCACGCCGCGACCTCGGCGGCCGGCCTCGCGTTCGGCGGCCTGCACCCGGTCGTCGCGGTGTACGCGACCTTCATCAACCGCGCGTTCGACCAGGTGCTCATGGACGTCGCGCTGCACAAGGCCGGCGTGACGTTCGTGCTCGACCGTGCCGGCGTCACCGGGCCCGACGGCCCGAGCCACCACGGCGTCTGGGACCTCTCGATCCTGCAGGTCGTCCCCGGCATCCGCATCGCGGCGCCGCGCGACTCCGTGCGTCTCGCCGAGGAGCTCGGCGAGGCCGTCGCGGTCGATGACGGCCCGACCGTGCTGCGATTCCCGAAGGGCACCGTCGGCGTCGACTACGACGCGGTCCGTCGCACCGACGACGGCGTCGACGTGCTCGTCGAGTCCGATCGCAAGGACGTGCTCCTCGTCACCGTCGGCCCGATGGCCGGCATCGGACTCGAGGTCGCCGAGCGACTCGAGGCGCAGGGCATCGGCGCCACCGTCGTCGACCCGCGCTGGGTCGTGCCCGTGCCGCGCAGCCTCATCGAGCTCGCCGCCGAGTACCGCATCGTCGTGAGCCTCGAAGACGGCATCCGGGTCGGCGGCATCGGCACCCGCATCCGTCAAGACCTCCGCGAGGCGGGCGTCGACACGGCCGTCACCGAGCTCGGCCTCCCCGACGAGTTCCTCGACCACGGCGCGCGAAGCGACATCCTCGAGCGCGTCGGCCTCACCCCGCAGCACATCGCCCGCGATGTCACCGCGATGGTGCTCGGCTCGAAGCTGCCGCACGCACGCGGGGCCGGTTCCGAGTCGGGCGTGTCGACCGACACGCGTCCGCAGCCCCGCGTCTGACCTGCGCTCTCGCGTCGCGTCTGCACGCAGCGGATGTCCCGCGGTCGCGGTTGCCCGCAACGCACGAAGGGGCCCTCATCGAGGGCCCCTTCGGTGATCGCGTCGGACGCTATGCCGCGACGCCCGCGATGCGCGGGTGGTGGAACGTGTCGCCGAAGACCCGCTCGGACGCGCCGACCCGGTCGAGGTAGGGCGTCACGCCGCCCATCTGGAACGGGAAGCCGGCGCCGAGGATCATGCAGAGGTCGATGTCCTCGGGCGCGGCGACGACCTGGTCGTCGAGCATGAGCCGCACCTCGCGGGCCAGGCCGTCCTGCAGGCTGACGAGGATGTCGTCGGCGCTGCGGGGGTTCTTGCCGCCCGACACGATCTTCAGCGCGCCCTTGTCGAAGCCCTTGACCTTGCCCTTGTCGTCCTTGTCGAGGAGCTTGCCGTACTCGGCGAGCTTGTGCAGGTTCTCGCTGCGGTAGAACCGGTCGGGGAACGCCGCGTGGTGCGTGTCGAGCACGTGGGCGCCCACCTTGAGGCCCGACGAGGTCGAGCAGCGCCGACGGCGCCATCGGCAGGCCGAGCGGCGCGATCGCCTGGTCGACGGTCTCGAAGGAGGTGCCCTCGTCGACCGCGCGCATCGCCTCGCCGAGCAGCACGGCGAGCAGGCGGTTGACCACGAACCCGGGGGTGTCGGCGGTGATGACCGCGTTCTTCTTGAGGTTCTTCGCCGTGACCATCGCGGTCGACAGCGTCGCGTCATCGGTGTGCGGCGTCTTCACGACCTCGATCAGCGGCATGACCGCGACGGGCGTGAAGAAGTGGAAGCCGACGAGCCGCTCGGGGTGCGCGAGCTTCGCGCCGATCTGCTCGACCGAGAGCGACGAGGTGTTCGTGGCGAGCACGGCCTCGGGGGAGATGTACTGCTCGATCTCGGCGAAGACGTCCTGCTTGATCTCGAGCTCCTCGAAGACGGCCTCGATGACCCAGTCGCAGTCGGCGAAGTCGGCCTTGTCGGTCGTGCCGGTGACGAGCGCCTTCAGGCGGTTCGCCTCGTCGGGGGAGATGCGGCCCTTCTCGAGCAGGGCGTCGATCTCGCCGGCGATGTAGGCGACGCCCTTGTCGACGCGCTCCTGGTCGATGTCGGTGATGACGACCGGCACGCGCAGGCGGCGCACGAACAGCAGGGCGAGCTGGCTCGCCATGTAGCCGGCGCCGATCACGCCGACCTTGGTGACCTTCTTCGCGAGCGTCCTTGTCGGGTGCGCCGGCCGGCCGCTTCGTGCGCTTCTGCACGAGGTTGAAGGCGTAGACGGATGCCTGGAGCTGGTCGCCCGCGATGAGGTCGGCGAGCACCTCGTCCTCGCGCTGGAAGCCCTCGGCGCGGGTGCCGCTCTTGGCGGCCTTCATGAGGTCGAGCGCGGCGTACGGGGACTGCGGGACCGAGCCGATGCGGCTCTTCAGCATCTTCGTGGCGATGCCGATGGCGGCATCCCACTTGACGAGGCGCTCGACCTTGCCGGGCTCGTTCGGACGCTTGACCTTGACGCGTCCGGAGATCACGTCGTCGGCCCACCGGATGCGAGTCCTCGAGGTAGTTGACCGACGGGAAGATCGCGTCGGCGATGCCGAGGTCGAAGGCGTCCTGGCCCTTGAGGGTGCGGTTCTGCTTCAGCGGGTTCTCGATGACGACCTTGAGCGCGTTCTCGATGCCGATGAGGTTCGGGAGGATGGTCGCGCCGCCCCAGCCGGGGATGAGACCGAGGAACACCTCGGGCAGCGCGAGCGCCGGCGCCGAGGCATCGACGGTGCGGTAGTCGGCGTGCAGGCCGATCTCGAGTCCGCCACCGAGCGCCAGGCCGTTGTAGAACACGAACGACGGCACGCCGACGTCGGTGAGCTTGCCGAGCGCGTAGTGGCCGAGCTGCACGAACTTCTTCGCGGTCTCCTTGTCGGGGATCTCGGCGACCTTCGAGAGGTCGGCGCCGGCCGCGAGGATGAACGGCTTGCCCGTGACGGCCACCGCGTGGATCTCACCGGCGGCGGCGCGCGCCTTCAGCTCGTCGAGCACCTTCGCGTACTCGAGCAGCGTGGCCGCCCCGAGCGTGTTCGGCCGAGTGTGGTCTCGGCCGTTGTCGAGGGTGATCAGCGCGAGCGTCTTGCCGCCGGACAGGGGGATGTCGCGCACGTACGAGTGCGTGACCACCTCGTCGTCGCCTGCGAGGGCGACGAGGGAGTCGAAATCGATGGTCGAGTAGTCGGTCACGCCTTCTTCGCCTTCTTGTTGAAGTTGGGGTTCTCCCAGATCATGGTTCCGCCCTGGCCGAGGCCGACGCACATGCTGGTGATGCCGTAGCGCACGTCGGGGCGCTCGGTGAACTGGCTCGCGAGCTGGTTCATGAGGCGCACGCCCGACGAGGCGAGGGGGTGCCCGACGGCGATCGCGCCGCCCCAGGGGTTGACCCGGGGGTCGTCGTCGGCGATGCCGTAGTGGTCGAGGAACGAGAGCACCTGCACGGCGAACGCCTCGTTCATCTCGAAGAGGTCGATGTCGTCGATCGTGAGGCCGGCCTTGCGGAGCGCCTTCTCGGTGGCCGGGATCGGCCCGATGCCCATGATCTCGGGGTCGACGCCCGCGAAGGCGAAGCTCACGAGCTTCATCTTGGGGGTGAGGCCGAGCTCCTTCGCGGCGGCGCCCGACGCGAGGATCGCGGCGGTCGCGCCGTCGTTGAGGCCCGACGCGTTGCCCGCCGTGATGCGGCCGTGCGGGCGGAACGGCGTCTTCAGGCCCGGCGAGGCCCTCGAGCGTGGTCTCGGGACGCATGACCTCGTCGCGCGTGGCGAGCCCCCAACCCGCTTCGGTGCGGATCGCGACGGGCACCAGGTCTTGCTGGATCTTGCCGGCCTCGTATGCGGCGGCGGTCTTCTGCTGGCTGGCGAGGGCGTAGCGGTCGCTGCGCTCCTTGGTGAGCTGCGGGAACCGGTCGTGGATGCGCTCGGCGGTCGCGCCCATGACGAGGGCGTCTTCGCCGACGAGGCGCTCGCTGAGGAAGCGGGGGTTGGGGTCGACGCCGGATCCCATCGGGTGGTGGCCCATGTGCTCGACGCCGCCGGCGATCGCGAGGTCGTACATGCCGAAGCCGATGGAACCGGCCATCATCGCGGCGGAGGTCATCGCGCCGGCGCACATGCGGTCGATCGCGAAGCCCGGCACCGTCTTGGGCAGGCCGGCGAGGATCGCGGCCGTGCGTCCGATGGTCAGGCCCTGGTCGCCGGCCTGGGTCGTCGCCGCGATCGCGACGTCGTCGATGCGGTCCTTCGGCACGTTCGGGTTGCGCTCGAGGAGTCCGACGATCGCCTTCACGACCAGGTCGTCGGCCCGGGTGTTCCAGTACATGCCCTTGTCGCCGGCCTTGCCGAACGGGGTGCGGACCCCGTCGACGAACACGACTTCAGCTTGATCAGCCACGCTGCAGCTCACTTTCGATCAGGATGCACCGATCCTACGAACCCGTCGTGAACGGGGCGGAATCGGTTGATGGAACCTACGAATCGGTCGAGGTCGCGTCACGCAGCGCTTGTGACGCCTCCACAAAGGCATCGGCGATTGTCTGTGCGGTTGCCTCAACCTGCCACGCGCGCGCGCCGAGCTCGGTGAGGGCCGCGCCGACCGATGCGGCATCGGGATCGGCGGGAGGCGACCATGCCACCCGACGCAGGTAGTCGGGCGTGAGCAGGTTCTCGACCGGCATGTCGAACGATTCGGCCACCTCTGCGACGGCCGCCTTCGCGACGCGCAGTCGGGCGTCGGCCTCGGGATTGCGCGATGCCCACGCGCGCGGTGGCGGCGGCGAGTCGTTGTGCACGCGAACCGCGGGCAGTTCTGTCGTCGTCAGGCCGCGCTCGATCGCCGTCCACCAGCGATCGAGTTCGGTGCGGCTCGCGCGCCCGGTGAACTCGCGCATGTCGGCGAGTGCGCGGCGCGTCGACGGCAGTGTGCGCGCCACCACGAGGATCGACGCATCGGGGACGAGACGCCCGGGCGCGCTGTCGAGTTCGACCGCGAGCGCGTCGCGCGACAGCCACAGTTCGCGGGCCACTGCGAGGTTTCGTGGACTGCGCATCGCATGGATGCCGGAGAGCCGGCGCCACGGTTCGGCAGCCGGCGGCTTCGCGGCGCGGTGCAGCACGGCGTCGAACTCCTGGGCGGCCAGGTCGGCCTTGCCGGTCTCGACGAGGCGCTCGGCCAGGCGATCGCGCACGTCGACCAGCAGTTCCACGTCGAGCGCGGCGTACTTGAGCCACGACTGCGGCAGCGGGCGCGTCGACCAGTCCGCAGCCGAGTGCTCTTTGGCGAGCTTGATGTCGAGCAGTTCCTCGACGACCGACGCGAGTCCGACCCGTGGCATGCCCAGCAGGCGGGCGGCCAGCTCGGTGTCGAAGATGCGCTCGGGGTCGAGCCCGACCTCGCGGAGGCAGGCGAGGTCTTGGCTCGCTGCGTGCAAGACCCATTCGTCGGCCCGGATGGCGGCCTCGAGCGCCGAGAAATCGGGGATCTGCGGCGGGTCGAAGAGGAACGTGCCCGAGCCGCGCCGGAACATCTGAATCAGGTAGGCGCGCTGCGAATAGCGGAATCCGCTCGCCCGCTCGGCGTCGACCGCGATCGGACCTTCGCCGTCGAGCAGACGACGAACGGCGTCGTCGAACTCGGCGGGCGTCTCGATCACCCGGAACTCATCCACGGTGCGACCTCCGACGTGGCAGTGCGGTCACCCCTTCGGAGTGGGGCGGAAGTCCTGCGAGCATGCACAACAACTCTCCCCAGCCTTCCACATGCGGTGCCACCGCGGCGTCGAGGGGCGTCCACGAGGCACGCAGTTCGATCTGGGCACCGTCGCCCTGGTGTGCGAGTTCACCGAATCCGGTGGAGAGGATCTTGGTGGCGGTGCCCGAGGCGGCGATGTATCGGGCACCGCGCGCGTCGAGTGCGTCGATGAGCCACGACCATGCCACATCGGCGAGGAACGGGTCGAGTCCGATGTCGGTCTCGAGCGGTGCCTGTGCGAAGCACACCACGCGGAAGCGCCCGCCCCACGCCTCGGGCTCGGTCGGGTCGTACAAGAGGATGAACCGGCCCGTTCCGAGCTCGGAGTCGTCGCCATGGCGCGAGGGCGAGACATCCGCCGACAGCGCGACCGCGAAGGGGGCGAGCGATGCGGGCGCGGTGATCTCGGAGATCGTGAGCTCCGCGCGCGGCACCGCAGCGCGCACCGAAACGAGTGCGGCCTCGAACTCGGCAGGCGTCTGGTTCGCATCGTCGGGCACGTCTGCAGACTAGAGTCTCGATCGGAACGCACGTGGGCGGCACGCCGCGCCCGGGCGCACACGAACGGCATCGTCGGGAGGGAATCGCATGGGTCGAGGCGACAGCAGAGTCGGGCCGATCGGCATCGCCACCGCTGCGGCGACGCTCCTCGCCGCCGGCCTCGCAGCAGCAGCCGCTGCCGCGGCCGTGCTCACGGTGGTGATGGCGCGACGGGTGGTGACCCCGCCCGCCCGGCGAGACGAGGACGTCCGCATTCTCGAGGTCGACCGGGGTGCCGCCGAGATCGTGCTCGAAGACTCCGATGAGGCGCGAATGCGGGGACGCTACGGGTTCTGGTTCGACCACGACGCGGGGCATGCGCGGTTCGGCGATGTCATCGCCGGCGATGACGGGGTGGTGCGTCGACGCATCGAGTCGGTCGACTTCGGGCGGCTCGAGGGGGCTGCGCGGGGTCGTGTCGACAGCGCGTACCACCTCGGCCCGTGGGAGCTCGACCTGCCATACGAGAACGTGATCGTCGAGACCTCGCTCGGCCCGGCGCCTGCCTGGTTCGTCCCGGCCGGCGACGCACGCCGATGGGTGATCCAGGTGCATGGACGCGGCGGGAAACGCACCGAGGGGCTCCGCGCGGTGAGGCCCGCGCATGAGGTCGGGTGGAACACGCTGCTCATCTCCTATCGCAACGACGGCGAAGCGCCCGAGAGCGTCGACCGCAAGTACGGACTCGGCGGCACCGAGTGGGCCGATGTCGTCGACGCGGTGCGGTTCGCCGAGGAGCACGGGGCGCGCGAGATCGTGCTCATGGGCTGGTCGATGGGCGGCGCCATCGTGTTGCAGGCCGTGCTGCGTTCGGCGGACGCGCGCGAGCGGCTCGTCGGCATCATGCTCGACTCGCCGGCGATCGACTGGGTCGACATCCTGCGCTTCCAGGGCAGTGCGCTCGGCCTGCCTCGCGCGATCGGCGACAGCGTGTCGCAACTGCTCGGCGGCCCGTTCAGCGGCGGGCTCGCCGGCGTGGCGGCTCCGATCAGCCTCGAGGAGCTCGATCCGGTGGTTCGTGCCGACGAGTTCGACGTGCCGATCCTGCTCATGCACAGCGTCGACGACGGGTTCGTGCCCATCGACGGGTCACGCCGGTTCGCGGCATCCCGACCCGATCTCATCGAGTTCGAGGTGTTCGAGGGCGCGCGCCACACGAAGCTCTGGAATCACGATCCCGAGCGTTGGACGGCACTCATCACGGGCTGGCTCACGCGACGTTCGCAGAGCGGCCAACAGCTCGGCGACGAGGCCGAGATCGTCGGCTGAGTAGCGCCTGGGGCCGCTACGCGCCGGCGGATTCGGACTGCGCGGCGACGCGCTCGCGCAACTGCCGCTTGGTGCGGGCGAGCATGCCCGTCATGCCGCGGACGCGCAGCGGCGACACCGCCTCGCCGAGCCCGAGCGACTGGGGGTAGTCGGCGGGGATGTCGAGCACCTCCTGCACGGTGAGGCCGTCGATGCCCTGCACCAGGATCGAGGCGAAGCCGCGCGTCGTCGGAGACTCGGCGGGCGCCGTGGCGAACAGGTGCACGATGCCGTCGATGACCTCGACGAAGATGAACACCGGCGACTGGCACTCGACGACGCGCTCGAACAGGTCGGGGTGGTCGGCGTAGCGCTCAGGCAGCTCGGGGAGCTCGTTCGAGAACTCGAGCAGCAGTTGGAGTCGGTCTCGCACCTCGAGGGCGAGGAAGTCGTCGCGCGTCTCGGCGAGCGTCGCGGGAAGGGTCGTCTGGTCCATCAGGTCCATTCTCCCATGCCCGGACGCGGCGCCGGCCCGCCGGCCCACCGGCTGTCAGCGCGCGGGGAGTTCGCCGCGCGCTGCGCCGGTCACGATCGGAACGCGCACGGCGCTGCCCCACTCGGTCCACGACCCGTCGTAGTTGCGCACCTTCTCGAAGCCCAGCAGGTGCGTGAGCACGAACCACGTGTGGCTCGAACGTTCGCCGATGCGGCAGTAGGCGATGACGTCGTCGCCGTCTTCGAGGCCGACCTCGCCGCGATAGATCGCGTCGAGCTCGTCGCGGGTCTTGAACGTTCCGTCGCCGGCGGCGGCACGGGCCCACGGCACGGATGCCGCGGTGGGAATGTGACCCGCGCGAAGCGCGCCCTCTTCGGGGTAGGCGGGAGCGGTCGTGCGCTCACCGCTGTACTCCTCGGGGGAGCGAACGTCGACGAGCGGGTTGCCGAGGTGGGCGAGCACGTCGTCCTTGAAGGCGCGCACGGCGCGGTCGTCGCGCTCGACGACGGGATACTCGACCAGGGTCACCTCGGGTGCCACCGTGGTGAGCTCGCGGCCCTCGGCGATCCAGAGGTCGCGGCCGCCGTCGAGCAGGCGCACGTCGTCGTGCCCGAAGAGGGTGAAGACCCAGAGCGCGTAGGCGGCCCACCAGTTGTTCTTGTCGCCGTAGATCACGACGGTGGTGTCGCGGGAGATTCCCTTGGAGCCGAGGAGGGCGGCGAACTGCTCGCCGTTCACGTAGTCGCGCACGACCGGGTCGTTGAGTTCGGTGTGCCAGTCGATCTTCACGGCGCCGGGGATGTGTCCGGTCTCGTAGAGCAGCACGTCTTCGTCGGATTCGACGACGACGAGGCCGGGTTCGCCGAGGTGCGCGGCGAGCCATTCGGTCGTCACGAGCCGCTCGGGATGGGCGTACTCGGCGAGCTTCGGGGCTGCGTCGAACTCGGCGGCCATGACTACCTCCTGGAACGCCCGGTCGGGCGGGGACGAGTGGGGGAGCGGACTAGGCTGATCACCTGTCCACCACGAATCTACGCGGCGCGCGGGGCGAAGTCACAAGACCCGTCATCCGATGCAATACGGGAGCTCCACCAGCATGACCTCGGCACCGAGCAAGACCCTCGTCCGCATCGTCGATCGCAACCCGACGATCTCCGGAGCCGAGATCGCCTCCGAGCTCACGCCGCCGCCGCAGTTCGAGCACGCATCGTTCGAGTCCTATCGACCCGACCCCGACTTCCCCTCGCAGCAGGCGGCTCTCGACCGGCTCAACGAGTTCGCCGGGGCATGGCGCGCAGCACAGCGGCCCGGCGGGTTCTTCTCGCGCAAGCGGCCGGCACGCATCGAGCTCCCCGGCGTCTACCTCGACGGCGGATTCGGCGTCGGCAAGACGCACCTGCTCGCCGCGCTCTGGCACGTGGCGCACGGGCCGAAGTACTTCGGCACGTTCATCGAGTACACGGCGCTGGTCGGCGCGCTCGGGTACGCCCCGGCGGTGCAGCTGCTCAAGGGCGCGCGCCTCATCTGCATCGACGAGTTCGAACTCGACGACCCGGGCGACACGATGCTGATGACGCGGTTCCTCGGCGAGCTCATGGCCGGCGGCACGCGGGTCGCGGCGACGTCGAACACGCCGCCGAACGCGCTCGGCGAGGGCCGCTTCGCCGCCGCCGACTTCCTCCGCGAGATCCACGCGCTGTCGTCGAACTTCGAGACCCTGCGCATCGACGGCCTCGACTACCGCCGCCGCGACACCGAGGGGCATGCGGCCGCGCTCGACCCCGAGTTCGACGTCGCGCACACCGCGGCGGCGCTCGCCGAGCGAGGCCACGCCGTCTCGCTCGACGGGTTCGACGAGCTCATCGCCCATCTCGCCACGGTGCACCCGTCGAAGTACATCAAGCTCATCGACGGCATCGAGGTCATCGCGCTCGACGGCGTGCACGAGCTCACCGACCAGAACGCGGCCCTGCGCCTCGTGGCGTTCATCGACCGGGTCTACGACGCCGAGGTGCCGATCGTCGCGAGCGGGCTCCCGCTCGACGAGGTGTTCGGCGGCGACATGATGCACGGCGGCTACCGCAAGAAGTACCTGCGCGCGATGTCGCGCATGATCGCCCTCACCACCGGAGAGCTCCCGCCGCACGACTGACCCCCTCGCGGTCTCCGGCCGTATGGCGCGAAGCACGCGAGACACGGGAACCGCCGCCGGATTCACGGCGGCTGCGGGGCCCGACGAAACGTGCTGTTTACCTCAACGGCCCATGCCGTAACGAACGCGAAACACAACACGGTCCCTCTCGAAACGTCCCGTCATGAGACTGGCGGCACAGGTTTCCCCCAACCCCTGCATCTGAAAGAGGTTCGAGATGGATCAAGGCAACACCGCGTTCCTACTGATATCGGCGGCACTCGTGCTGCTGATGACCCCGGGACTCGCGTTCTTCTACGGCGGCCTCGTGAAGGCGAAGAGCGTCATCAGCATGATGATGCTGAGCTTCGGCGCCATGGGCCTCATCGGCGTGCTGTGGGTGGTCTACGGCTACGCGATCGCATTCCCCTCGGCTGACGGACTGGCAGCGCCCTGGTCGATCGACTGGTCGGCGATCGGCCTCACCAGCCTCCTCGAGACGCCTGAGGGTGCTGCGTACCCGCCGCTCGCCTTCGTGGGCTTCCAGGCGACGTTCGCGATCATCACGGTCGCGCTGATCTCCGGTGCCATCGCCGACCGGGCGAAGTTCGGCGCCTGGATGGTCTTCGCCGCGGTGTGGGCGACGATCGTCTACTTCCCGGTCGCCAGCTGGGTCTTCAACTTCGGCCTCGCC
The DNA here is from genome assembly GCA_963836825.1 of uncultured Actinomycetota bacterium. Lineage (GTDB taxonomy): Bacteria > Actinomycetota > Actinomycetes > Actinomycetales > Microbacteriaceae > Agromyces. Next base: position 283,841 of record CAWILI010000005.1, on the reverse strand, counting down.
GACGACGGCTCGTTCGCCTACGGCGGCTGGATCACCTACGGCATGCAGGAGTTCTTCGGCGTGGGTGCGCTCGACTTCGCCGGTGGTACGGCGGTGCACATCAACGCCGGTGCGGCGGCGCTCGCCCTGGCACTCGTGCTCGGCAAGCGCGTCGGCTTCTCGAAGGGCGCGCACGTGCCCCACAACCCGCCGTTCGTGCTCCTCGGTGCCGGTCTCCTGTGGTTCGGCTGGTTCGGCTTCAACGCCGGCTCCGAGCTCGCCGCCGACGGCACCGCGGCCCTCGCGTGGATCAACACCCTCGCAGCCCCCGCAGCCGCCCTGCTCGCCTGGCTCGTCGTCGAGAAGATCAAGGACGGCAAGCCCACGTCCGTCGGAGCCGCATCGGGCGCCGTCGCGGGCCTCGTCGCGATCACCCCGGCGTGTGCCTTCCTGACGCCCGGCTGGGCCATCGTGCTCGGCCTGCTCGCCGGAGCCGTCTGCGCACTCGCGGTCGACCTGAAGTTCCGCTGGGGCTTCGACGACTCGCTCGACGTCGTGGGCATCCACCTCGTCGGCGGCCTCATCGGCACCCTCTTCCTCGGCTTCTTCGCCAACACCACGGGCTTCATCTACAGCGGTGACCTCACGCAGCTTCTGGTGCAGGCGATCGCGGCCTTCTCGGTCCTGATCTACTCGTTCGTGCTCGCCTACGTCATCGGCTTCATCATCCAGAAGACCATGGGCTTCCGGGTGAAGGACGAGGACGAGATCGCCGGCATCGACACCGTCGTGCACGGCGAGGACGCGTACAAGCTCGAGACCGTCTAGTCCCGGTCCCTGAGCCCGTCGAAGGGCCGCGAGGGCGGTGGGGTAGTGTGCCGGTGTGACAGACACCAGCCGCTTCCTCACCGCCCTCGGTCGTGTCCTGCGGCCCCTGTTCACGGGCGGTTCGAAGCAATCAGCGGATGTCGCGGCCCCGCGCCGCTCGTCGACGACGACCGTGATGACGGGGGACTCCGAGCTCTCGCCCGGACAGGCCGGTCACGACGCCACGATCGAGATCGACCCCGCTCGCCTGCGCAAGGTTCGGCTCGCGTACACGCCCGAACGCGACGGCGAGCCCGACCCGGGCGAGATCGTGTGGACCTGGGTGCCCTACGAAGAGCGCGACGGGCGCGGCAAGGACCGCCCCGTCGTCATCGTCGCCGCCTCGAACGCCGGCGACTTCCTCGCGGTGCAGCTCACGAGCAAGGCGCACGACGGTGATCGCGACTTCGTCGCCCTGGGCGATGGCGCGTGGGACCCCGAAGGCCGGCCGAGCTGGGCGCGCATCGACCGGGTGTTCCGCGTGCGGGCCGGCGGAATTCGTCGCGAGGCGTCATCGCTCGATTCGCGCCGGTACGCGCTCGTCGCCGATGCGCTCGCCGACCGCTACGGCTGGCGCTGACCACCCGACTTGCGGCCGCGTCGGCTCGCGACACTCAGTGGCGCGGCGGACGATGCAGTCCGAAGGGCGAGCCCTGGTCGTCGTGGCACATGCGGAACTCGCCGAAGATCGCCGTCGAGGCCTCATCCTCCGCGCCCGGGATCGCGTCGACGGTGCCTCCGAGTCGCTCGACTGCGGCCACGGCGGCGTCGAGGTCGTCGACCCTGAAGAAGACGTACGGCGCGGCCCCCTGATCGCCGCCGTGCACGCCCGAGGGCACCCCGGCGCCGTCGATCACGTAACCGCCGCCCCCCGGACCGGACTCGAACGACCAGCCGAACAGCTTTCCGTAGAAGGTGCGGGCGGTCATGGCGTCAGCCGCTCCGAACTCGATGAACGAGATTTCACCGGACATGGAATCCTCCTCGCGTCGAAGCGCCAGATGGCGGTCACGCTAGACGGAGGGGACGGCTGCCGCAACGGGTTGACCGAGAGCGGAAATGAAGAACGCCCCCAGTGGAGTGGGGGCGTTCGTGGGCGATGCCGGGCTCGAACCGACGACCTCTTCCGTGTGAAGGAAGCGCGCTACCAGCTGCGCCAATCGCCCATGTGGGATTCGCGGTCACACGCGGTGACCGCGGACTCGATACTAGCCGACGGAGCCGGGCGAATGCACATCGGCGCGGCGCGCGTGACGTTGCGTCGAGCATCGCCGCCGGCGGGGCCGTTTCGACTCGACACGCCCGGGTTTCCGCGCCGGAATCTGCGAATGACCGGGGGGAACGTGCCACGCGGTCGGCTCAGTTTGTGATTCGTTCACCGAATCCGTTAGAGTCTCTCTGCACGCAGAAATGCGGGCAATGCGGATGTGGCGCAGTGGTAGCGCATCACCTTGCCAAGGTGAGGGTCGCGAGTTCGAATCTCGTCATCCGCTCTGATCGGGAATGAGCGCGAGTTCATTCCCGTTCTTCTGGTGGTGAACCCATGCACGGTGGATTGGCCGAGAGGCGAGGCAGCGGCCTGCAAAGCCGTATACACGGGTTCGAATCCCGTATCCACCTCCAAGCTGCGATAATCATCACGGCTCTGGGCGATTGGCGCAGCGGTAGCGCGCTTCCCTGACACGGAAGAGGTCACTGGTTCGATCCCAGTATCGCCCACCAACCACGAAGCCCCGGCCATCGGCCGGGGCTTCTGTCGTCGGTGCGGAGGTTCGGCCTAGGGCTGGAAGACCTCGAGCACGAGCGGCGGAAGGCTGATGCGGGTGCTGAACCACGACCAGGCCGCGCCCGATGTCTGCTCGATCGCCGCCCACGTGTCCTGGCCGGGCTGCACGTTCCGCAGGATCACGGTGATCGTACGGCGTCCGCTGAACGAGACCGAGCCCGCGGCATCCACGACGCCGCTGCCCGCGTACCCGGTCGGCGCGAACGCGGCCGTGCCGAAGGCCTCGACGGCGAACGCGAACACGTAGGTGCCGGGCCCCGTGGCACCGTATGCGCCGGGGTTGAAGTGCACCGACACCGCAGGATTGCGGTTCGGTGACTCACGGCGGTCGAAGCCGGCGTACGGCGTCGCGGCATCCGTCTGCAGGATCGTCGGGCGGATCAGCGTGAGGTTCGTGCGGCCCTTGCCGATCGTGCGGGTGGGCGTGAGCGTCTCGATGGCGGTCCAGAAGATCGGCCCGCCGACGAGGTCGCCGAGGCGGTACTTGGCCACCCAGTCCTCGACTGAGACATCCGGCTCGAAGTCGCCGATGCCGACGATTCGGTCATCGTAGGCGTCGCCGAACGGAGATTCCTTCTCTGTGTACATGAGGAAGACTCTAGAACTGCCTCCGGGTTGCCGCATCAGGGATCGCCCCGAGGCGTCCGCTCGATCGCGTGGCCGGGACATCCGATCGCCGGACGGCGCCACGACGCTCGCGCGGGCGGAACCCGGCGCACCACTACAGTTGAAGGGTTCGTTTTCGAGAATCCAAGGAGTGGATCAAGGTGGCTGACGGCTTCGCGCTCTTCACCGATCGATCCGTTGTCGCGATGCGCGTCAACGGCGAGCTCAAGGACCTCGCGACGACGGTGACCGACGACGACGTCGTCGAGCCGGTCACGATCGATTCGCCCGACGGGCTGAGCATCCTGCGGCACTCCGCCGCCCACGTGCTCGCCCAGGCCGTGCAGACGATCAACCCCGAGGCCAAGCTCGGCATCGGCCCGCCCGTCACCGACGGCTTCTACTACGACTTCGACGTCGCCGAGCCGTTCACTCCCGAAGCGCTGAAGGCGCTCGACAAGGAGATGGCGCGCATCATCCGCTCGGGGCAGCGCTTCATGCGGCGCGTGGTCACCGACGACGAGGCACGTGCCGAGCTCGCGAACGAGCCCTACAAGCTCGAGCTCATCGGCCTCAAGGGCGGGGCCGGTCACGGCGAGGGAAGCGGCGACGACCACGAATCGGTCGAGGTCGGCGCCGGTGAGCTCACGATCTACGACAACGTCGACCCGAAGACGGGCGAGACGGTCTGGAAGGACCTCTGCCGCGGACCCCACCTGCCGAACACCCGCATGATCGGCAACGGCTGGGCGCTCATGCGCCTCGCGGCGGCGTACTGGCGCGGCTCCGAGAAGAACCCGCAGCTGCAGCGCATCTACGGCACCGCGTGGACCACGAAAGACGAGCTGCGCGCCTACCAGCACCGGCTCGAAGAGGCGGCGAAGCGCGACCACCGCAAGCTCGGGCGCGAACTCGACCTGTTCAGCTTCCCCGATGAGATCGGCTCGGGGCTCTCGGTGTGGCATCCGCGCGGCGGTGTCGTGCGCATGGAGATGGAGCAGCACGCGCGCCGTCGCCACGTCGCCGGCGGGTACACCTACGTGTACACCCCGCACATCTCGAAGGAGGACCTCTTCCTCCAGTCGAACCACCTCGTCACCTACAAGGAGGGCATGTTCCCGCCCATCCGCATGGACGAGGAGCGCGACGCCGAGGGCAACGTCACGAAGCAGGGCCAGGACTACTACCTGAAGCCCATGAACTGCCCGATGCACATCCTCATCTACAAGGAGCGCGGGCGCAGCTACCGCGACCTGCCGATGCGGCTCGCCGAGAACGGCACCGTGTACCGCAACGAGCTGTCGGGTGCGCTGCACGGACTCACCCGCGTGCGCGGCTTCACGCAGGACGACTCGCACCTCTTCGTCACGCCCGACCAGCTCGAGGAGGAAACCACCAAGGTCATGGACTTCGTCATCTCGATGCTGCGCGACTTCGGCCTCGAGGACTTCGAGCTCGAGCTGTCGATGCGCGACGACCAGAGTGACAAGTGGATCGGCTCGGAGGAGTTCTGGGACTACTCCACGAACGCGCTGCGCAACGTCGCCCGCGCGAGCGGGCTCAAGCTCACCGAGATGCCCGGCGAGGCCGCGTTCTACGGGCCGAAGATCGACCTCAAGACCCGCGACGCGATCGGCCGCACCTGGCAGCTCTCCACGGTGCAGGTCGACCCGAACCTGCCCGAGCGCTTCGACCTCGAGTTCACCGACCGCGACGGGCAGAAGAAGCGGCCCATCATGATCCACCGGGCGCTGTTCGGCTCGATCGAGCGATTCTTCGCGATCCTCCTCGAGCACTACGCCGGGGCGTTCCCGGTCTGGCTCGCGCCCGTGCAGGTCGTGGGCATCCCCGTCGCCGACGAGTACGTCCCCTACCTCGGGGCGATCATCGAGCTGCTGCGCGGTTCGGGCGTGCGGGCCGAGCTCGACACGAGCGACGACCGCATGCAGAAGAAGATCCGCACGCACACGACCGCAGAAGGTGCCGTTCCAGCTCATCGCCGGTGAGCAGGACCGCGCCGGTGAGACCGTGAGCTTCCGGTTCCGCGACGGCACCCAGGAGAACGGCGTGGCGATCGACGAGGCGGTCGCGCACATCCGGGCGTCGATCGACGAACGGCGCCAGGTCACGACTCGCGACGACCTCTTCTCATGACGAGCTACCAGCCCGACGAGTTCTCCGGGGTCCCGACCGACTCCTCGGCCGACCTCGCCGGCGTGCCCGACGCGTTCCAGCGGCTGTGGACGCCGCACCGCCTCGTCTACATCCAGCACGGCCAACAGCCCGACGAGCACGCGTGCCCGTTCTGCCGGGCGCCCGAGATGGACGACGAGCAGTCGCTCATCGTCGCCCGGGGGCGCCACGCGTACGTGCTGCTCAACCTGTTCCCCTACAACAGCGGGCATCTGCTCGTCTGTCCGTACCGCCACGTCGCGACGTACGACGAGGCGACGCCCGAAGAGGTCGCCGAGATCGGCGAACTCACGCAGGTGGCGATGCGCGTCGTGAAGCAGGTGTCGCATTGCGACGGCTTCAACATCGGCATGAACCAGGGACGCATCGCCGGCGCGGGCATCGCCGAGCACCTGCATCAGCACATCGTGCCGCGTTGGGCGCTCGACTCGAACTTCTTCCCGATCATCGCCGGCACGAAGGCGCTGCCCCGCCTGCTCGGCGAGGTCCGGCAGGAGATCGCACGGGCCTGGCCCGCCTGACCGATCCAGCCGCGTCCGCTGGACGCGGTGTCCAATGCACTGCCCTGCGGCCTCCATCGCGGCGCCGTGCGCGATCTCCCCGACGATTAGGATTGACACCATGACCGAAGCTTCCGTCCCCGCGCCCGCCGCGACCTCGCAGACCGGCTCGAACCGCGTCAAGCGCGGCCTCGCCGAGATGCTCAAGGGCGGCGTCATCATGGACGTCGTCACCGCCGAGCAGGCGCGCATCGCCGAAGACGCCGGCGCCGTCGCCGTCATGGCGCTCGAGCGCGTTCCCGCCGACATCCGCGCACAGGGCGGCGTCGCCCGCATGAGCGACCCCGACCTCATCGAGGCGATCATCGCCGAGGTGTCGATCCCCGTCATGGCGAAGGCCCGCATCGGCCACTTCGTCGAGGCGCAGGTGCTGCAGGCGCTCGACGTCGACTACATCGACGAGTCCGAGGTGCTCTCGCCGGCCGACTACGTGAACCACATCGACAAGTGGGCCTTCAACACCCCGTTCGTCTGCGGTGCGACCAACCTCGGCGAGGCGCTTCGCCGCATCAACGAGGGCGCGGCGATGATCCGCTCGAAGGGCGAGGCCGGCACGGGCGACGTCTCCGAGGCGACCAAGCACATCCGCAAGATCACCTCCGAGATCAACGCAGCTCAAGTCGATGACCCGCGACGAGCTCTACGTCGCCGCGAAAGAGCTGCAGGCCCCCTACGACCTCGTCCTCGAGGTCGCCGAGACCGGCAAGCTCCCCGTCGTGCTGTTCACCGCGGGCGGCGTGGCCACTCCCGCCGACGCTGCCATGATGATGCAGCTCGGCGCCGACGGCGTCTTCGTCGGCTCGGGCATCTTCAAGTCGGGCAACCCCGAGGCGCGCGCTGCGGCGGTCGTGAAGGCGACGACCTTCTACGACGACCCGTCGGTCATCGCCGAGGTCTCGCGCGGTCTCGGCGAGGCGATGGTCGGCATCAACGTCGGCGACCTCGCGGCTCCGCACCGCCTCGCCGAGCGCGGCTGGTGACGACGCTCCGCACCGAATCACTCGACGCGGGGGCAGTGGCTTCGGCCGGCCCCCGCGTCGGTGTTCTCGCGCTCCAGGGCGACTTCCGCGAGCACGCGCATGTGCTCACGAAGCTCGGCGCCCGGGTGTCGCTCGTGCGGCGCCCCGAAGAGCTCGCTGAGATCGACGGCCTCGTCATCCCGGGCGGGGAGTCGAGCGTGATGGACAAGCTCGCTCGCACCTTCGGCCTGCAGGCGCCGCTGAAGGCCGCGATCGCCGCGGGCATGCCCGTCTACGGCACGTGCGCCGGTCTCATCATGCTCGCCGACACCGTGCTCGACGCGATCGCCGGGCAGCAGTCGCTGGGCGGCCTCGACGTCGTGGTGCGCCGCAATGCGTTCGGCTCGCAGAACCAGTCGTTCGAGACCGATCTCGAGATCCCCGAACTCGGCGAGCCGCCGGTGCACGCCGTGTTCATCCGCGGCCCCGTGGTCGAGTCGGTCGGGCCGGCGGCCACGGCCCTCGCCACGCCTCTCCGACGGCCGTGTCGTCGCCGTCGAGCAGGGCAACCTGCTCGGAACCTCGTTCCACCCCGAGATCACGGGGGAGTACCGCTTCCACGAGTACTTCATCCGAAAGGTGGCCGAGGCCTGATCTCGCGCCGATAATGGAGCCGAGTGGAGGTTCCCATGGCGAGGCGGCTTCCGGGCACGGGCGCAGTCGGGTGCGATACCGGCGACATGCTCGTCGTGCACCGCTTCTTCCGCAAGGTCTTCGGCGACGCGCGGCGACTCGTCGAGAGCGTGGCCGACGGCGACCGTGAGCGAGCCCGCGCGGTCGGGCGCTTCACGCGAGAGATCGCGGGGTCGCTGCACGCCCACCATCAAGGCGAAGACCAGATGCTCTGGGATCGCCTCAGCGAGCGCGCGCCGGGTTGTGCGGAACACGTCGAACGGATGCGTGCGCAGCACGCCGCCATGGCCGAGCGACTCGACGCGCTCGAGGAGCTCATTCCGGCGTGGGAGGCGTCGGCGTCGGCGCGAGGATCGTGCGCGGGTCCGTGCGGCGCTCGACGATGTGCTCGCCGTGCTGGCGGTTCACCTCGGCGACGAGGAAGCGAGCATCCTCCCCGTGGCGGGGCCGGTGTTCACGCAGAAGGAATGGGACCAGCTCGGTGCACATGCCCGTAGCCGGATCCCCGTCTCACGCCTGCTCATTCAGCTCGGCATGATCCTCGACAGCTTCCCTGCCGATGAGCGCGATGAGTGGTTCACGACGACGTTCCCGGCGCCTGTCCGAGTGCTCTACAGCGTGCTCGGGCGCCCGCGCTACGAGGCGGAGATGCGAACGGTCTACGGAAAGCGGTAGCCGAGGGGCCCGGCCTGACGTGGTATGCGGTCGGGCGCAACTCGCGTGCGAGCTCGACGAAGCGGCGCGTACCCCCAATCAGTGGGTGAATGTGATGCGGGCGACGGCCCGAGTGGGTAGCCTCCGGGTTGTCCGTGCTGCGATTCGTCGACGGCGGACGCCGTCGGCGCGGATCCGGGGGTCGAGATGGTTGACAGACTGCCCAGTTCGTCCGAGCCGAAGCCCGAGGGGGAGGTGCTCGGCTGCGACGCATCCGAGCTCGCCCAGGTGCATCGCATCTTCCGGTGGCTGTATCGAGAGCTGCCGTTGCTGATCCGAGAGGTCGGCGACGGCGATCGCGAGCGCGCCGCGATCGTCGGCGACTACGCCAAGATCGATTTCTACGCGCTCCACCTGCACCACGAGAGCGAAGATCTCGTGCTCTGGGATCGGCTCACCTCGCGCGCACCCGCCTGTGCACTCCACGTCGAGCAGATGCGAGCCCAGCACGCCGAGGTCGCCGCACAGCTCGCCGTGCTCGAACCACTGCTCCCGCCGTGGAGGGAGTCGGCCGACGCCGCGCAGCGCGATGCGTTCGCGACCGGGGTCGAGCGACTGCGCGACACGCTCTTCGCCCACCTCGGAGAAGAGGAGGAGAAGATCGTTCCCGTCGCCGCCGAGATGCTGTCGCAGCGGGAGTGGGACCAGATGGGCGAGCACGCGCTCGAGAGCATGCAGGCGAGTCGCAAGGAGTTGCCTCGCGACATCATGTCGCTGCAGCTCGGGATGATGCTCGCCACCATCCCAGAGGATGAGCGGGCCGCCTGGACGCGCGCGAACCTGCCCGTGCCCGTGCGGATCCTCTACACGCTGCTCCTGAAGCGCCGCTACGACCGCGCCATGGCCGAGCTCTACCCCGATCGGCCGATTCCCGCCATGACCTGACCGGTGCCGCCGTCCCGACGTGGCGGTGCGCCCCCGCCGGCGCGCGAGTATCGTCTGCGAGGTGACCAGCTACATCGCCCTGCTGCGCGGCGTGAACGTCGGCGGCATCACCGTGAAGTCGGCCGAGCTGCGCGAGCTCTTCGAGGGCCTCGGCTTCGAGGGCGTGCGCACCGTGCTCGCGAGCGGCAACGTGGTCTTCGAGACGACGAAGCGAGAAGCCCACGCCGCGCTGAAACGACGCATCGAGCGGGCCCTCGCCGACCGCTTCGGGTACGACGCATGGATCGTGCTCGTGACGCGGGCGGAGCTCGAACGGGCCATCGAGGCGTTCCCCTTCGATGCGGACGACGCGCGGCGTCAGCCGTGGGTGATCTTCGCCTCGGAACCCGCCGTCGTCGACGAACTGCTGGAGGCCGCCGCCGATGCCGACCCCGACGTCGACCCGCTCGCGGCGGGCGACGGCGTGCTCTACTGGAATCCGGTGAAGGGCACGACCGTGCAGACCCCCTTCGCCAAGCTGATCGGCAAGGCGAAGTACAAGCCGGTGACGACGAATCGCAACCTGCGCACGCTGCAGAAGATCCTCGGTTGATCGCCTGACCCCCGACATCCGCTCGTCGACCTGCAAGCGCCACGGGCGCGGCCTTACAATGGTCTGTCGGTGGGCTCACCCGCCACGAAAGCGATTCAGGAGACGCATGTCCGGGCATTCCAAGTGGGCAACGACGAAGCACAAGAAGGCGGTCATCGACGCACGCCGCGCCAAGTCGTTCGCCAAGCTGATCAAGAACATCGAGGTCGCCGCGAAGATGGGCGGTGCCGACCTCTCGGGCAACCCGACCCTCGTCGACGCCGTGCAGAAGGCGAAGAAGACCTCGGTCCCCAACGACAACATCGACCGCGCCATCAAGCGCGGCGCGGGGCTCACCGGTGAGTCCATCGAGTACACGACCATCATGTACGAGGGCTACGGCCCGAACGGGGTCGCCCTGCTCATCGAGTGTCTGACCGACAACAAGAACCGGGCCGCCGCCGAGGTGCGCACGCTGATGACCCGCAACGGCGGCACCATGGCCGACCCGGGCAGCGTCGCGTACAACTTCGCGCGCAAGGGCCTGATCGTCGTTCCCGCCGAGGGCACCACCGAAGACGACATCCTCGCGGCGGTGCTCGACGCCGGCGCCGAAGAGGTCACCGACGAGGGTGAGACGTTCGAGGTCGTCACCGAGGCATCCGACATGGTGGCCGCGCGCACCGCGCTGCAGGAGGCCGGCATCGACTACGACTCGGCCGACGCCGCGTTCGTGCCGAACCTCAAGGTCGAGATCGACGCCGAGACCGCCCGCAAGGTGTTCCGCCTCATCGACGCGCTCGAAGACAGCGACGACGTGCAGAACATCTACAGCAACTTCGACCTCAGCCCCGAGGTGCAGGCCGAGCTCGAAGCCGAGGACTAGCCGATCGCCGTGCGCGTGCTCGGCATCGACCCCGGCCTGACGCGATGCGGCGTCGGCGTGGTCGATGTCGAGCCCAACCGCACCGCGCGGCTCGTCGACGTCGTCGTGCTGCGGTCGCCGGCCGACCTCGATACGCCGCGCCGACTGGCCCGCATCGCCGACGGCATCGAGGCGATCATCGAGGAGCACCGGCCGCAGGCGGTCGCGCTCGAACGCGTCTTCGCCCGCAGCGACGTGTCGACCATCATGGGCACCGCCCAGATCTCGGGTGTCGCGATGCTGATCGCAGCTCGCCGCGAGCTTCCGGTCGCGATGCACACGCCGAGTGAGGTGAAGGCGGCGATCACCGGGTACGGCCGGGCCGACAAGAAGCAGGTCGGCGCGATGGTCGCCCGCATCCTCGGGCTCGAGGCGGTGCCGAAGCCCGCCGACGCCGCCGATGCGCTCGCGCTCGCGATCTGTCACGCCTGGCGCACCGGGGGAGCGGCGGGCGCCGCGATTCAGGATGCCGCGGCTCCGGCCGAGGCGTCGGGCCTGACGCCCGCACAGCGGGCATGGCTCGCCGCTGAGCGTTCCGCGGCCGTGTCGGGGGCGGCCCGTAGGCTGAAGCAGTGATCTCCTCTCTTCGCGGCCGCGTGCTCTCGGCGGGCGGCAGTTCGATCGTGCTCGACGTCGGCGGCGTGGGATTCCACGTCAACACGACGCCCGCGCTCGCGCTCGCGAGCCGAGAGGGCAGCGAGGCGAGCGTGCACACGACGCATGGTGGTGCGCGAAGACTCCCTCACCCTGTTCGGGTTCGGCACGCGCGACGAGCTCGACGTGTTCGACCTGCTCATCGGCGTCACCGGCGTGGGTCCCAAGTCGGCCCTGGGCGTGCTGTCGGCGCTCTCGCCCGAGCAGGTCGCCGAGGCGGTGCAGCGCGACGATGACGCGGTGTTCCGCAAGGTCAGCGGCATCGGCCCCAAGACGGCCAAGCTCATCACGGTCTCGCTCGCCGGCAAGCTCGTCGCGCCCACGGCGCGCCGCGCGACCCGTCGCCGTCGTCACGGGCGGGGCCGCAGAGAGCGTGCTCGCGGCGCTCACGGGCCTCGGCTGGTCCGAGCGCGTCGCCGCCGAAGCCGTCGACGAGACGATGGCTGCGGCGTCAGACACCGAGGCGGCCTCGGTGCCGACGCTGCTGCGCCTCACGCTGTCGCGACTCGGGCCCGCACAGCAGTCGGGGCGGTCGCGATGACCACGAGCGACAGCGAGGCAGGTGATCTCGACCTCACCGACCCGGTGCTCGCCTCCGAGGCCGAGCTCGCATTCGAGGGGGCGCTTCGGCCCAAGAGCCTCGAGGAGTTCGTCGGGCAGACCCGTGTCCGTGGGCAACTGCAGCTCCTGCTCACCGCTGCGATGCTGCAGCAGCGCACGCCCGACCACATCCTGCTCGCGGGCCCGCCCGGCCTCGGCAAGACCACCCTCGCGATGATCGTCGCCCACGAGGGCGGCCGGCCGTTGCGCATGTCGAGTGGTCCGGCGATCCAGCACGCGGGCGACCTCGCGGCGATCCTGAGCTCGCTCGTGCCCGGTGAGGTGCTGTTCATCGACGAGATCCACCGCATGGCGCGCTCGGCCGAAGAGATGCTCTACCTCGCGATGGAGGACTTCCGCATCGACATCATGGTCGGCAAGGGTGCCGGGGCCACGTCGGTGCCGCTCGACCTGTCGCCATTCACGCTCGTCGGGGCGACGACCCGCGCCGGGCTCCTGCCGAATCCCCTCCGCGACCGCTTCGGGTTCACGGCGCACCTCGAGTTCTACGACGAGGCCGAGCTCGAGCAGGTGCTCGCACGTGCGGCGTCGATGCTCGAGACTCGACGTCGACCGCGAGGCGCTCGCCGAGATCGCGGGGCGCTGTCGCGGAACACCGCGCATCGCCAACCGCCTGCTGCGTCGCGTTCGCGACTACGCGCTCGTGCACGGTTCGACGGCGCGGGTCGGCGCGGCGGCCGGGTCGACCTCGCAGCGGTGCGCGCAGCGCTCGAGCTCTACGATGTCGACCCGCTGGGCCTCGACCGGCTCGACCGCGCGGTGATGCAGATCATCCTCACGCGCTTCGGCGGCGGTCCCGTCGGCCTCAACACGCTCGCGGTGTCGGTGGGCGAAGAGGCCGAGACCATCGAGGCCGTGGTCGAGCCGTTCCTCGTGCGTATCGGGCTCATCACGCGGACACCGCGGGGTCGGGTCGCAACGACGTCGGCGTGGCGGCATTTCGGCCTCGCCGATCGCGCGCCCGGGGCTGCAGCGGCCCTTCCGATCGATGACCTATAATCCATTGAGGCGACGCCCTCAGCGCCTCTGACTTCGTGCGCACGACGCACACCGGAAGGTAACTCCCCCTCATGACGTTCGATCCGTTCACTATCATCATGCTCGCCGTCCTGGCGGTGCTGATCTTCTTCATGTTCCGCAACTCGCGCAAGCGCAAGGCCGACGCGGAGCAGCTGCAGTCGAAGGTGCAGCCGGGCGCGAAGGTGATGACCAACTTCGGGGTGTTCGGCACGATCCTCTCGATCGACGACGAAGAGAACCAGGTGCTGCTCGAGACCTCGCCCGGCACGGTGCTCACGGTGCACCGTCAGACCGTCGCTCGCGTGGTCGAGCCGTCGGCTGACGACGAGGCCGCCCGAGTCGCTCGCCGCCGAGCCCGAGTTCGGCGAGCGTGTCGCCGACGAGCCCGACCGAGACCACGTCGACGACCGACGAGACGCCCGAAACCAAGAAGTCGGACGACTAGTACTCATCACCGAGGCTCGGCCCGTGCATTGACGCGCGGGCTCTTGCAGAGAAAGCAGAAACGTGGCTGCACCATCGAAGCGGTCATCCCGGCCGACGTCAGTCCGCAAGGCATGGCGATCCCTCACCTGGCTGGGTGTCATCATCGCCCTCTTGTTCGGCATCAACGCCGCCGGCGTCATCTGGGGCGAGGGATCGTGGACCCCGAAGCTCGCGCTCGACCTCGAGGGCGGCACGCAGATCATCCTCGAGCCGAAGGTCGAAACCGGCCAGTCCGTCTCGCAGGAGCAGCTCGACCAGGCCGTCTCGATCATCCGTCAGCGCGTCGACGCCTCGGGTGTCGCAGAAGCCGAGATCAACACCGAGGGCTCGAACGTCGTCGTCCGCATCCCCGGTGAGCTCGACGACCAGACGCGCGCACGGATCGAGCAGTCCGCGAAGCTCGAACTCCGGGCCGTTCTGCTCGCGGATGCCGCGACGAACCAGTCGGTCGACCCGAGTGCGAGCCCCGAGCCCAGCGACCCTGCCGAAGAGCTCGAGTCGACGCCGACGGCCGAGCCCACCGACGGCAGCGACCCCGCGTGGATCACTCCCGCGCTGCAAGACGAGTTCGACAACTTCGACTGCTCGACACTCGATGAGGCCTCGACCAACGTCGCCCCCGCCGACGAGCCGCTCGTCACGTGCGACATCGAGCGCAGCGCGAAGTACCTGCTCGGCCCGGTCGAGGCGAGCGGCGAGAACATCACCGACGCGACGAACGGCATGGTGACGACCCAGACGGGCGCGAGCACCGGCCAGTGGGCGGTCAACATCGTCTTCGACGACAAGGGCACCCAGGACTTCGCCGAGGTCAGCACTCGTCTGTTCGGGCTGCAGGGCCAGGGCGCATCCCCGCGCGACCAGTTCGCGTTCGTGCTCGACGGCGCAGTGCTCACGGCGCCGCAGATGAACGGCGCGATCACCGACGGTCGACCGCAGATCACCGGTGACTTCACGCAGGAGTCGTCGAAGGCGCTCGCAGACCAGCTGAAGTTCGGCGCCCTGCCGATCAGCTTCACGGTGCAGTCGTCCGACACGATCTCGGCCACCCTCGGCTCGTCGCAGCTGCAGTCCGGTCTGATCGCCGGCCTCATCGGCCTCATCCTGGTCGTGATCTACACGCTGTTCCAGTACCGTGCGCTCGGCTCGGTCACGATCGCCTCGCTGGTGATCGCGGGAATCATCACCTACCTGATGATCACGATCCTGTCGTGGCGCGAGGGATACCGTCTCTCCCTTGCCGGCATCGCGGGCCTGATCGTCGCGATCGGATTCACCGCCGACTCGTTCATCATCTACTTCGAACGGGTCCGCGACGAACTCCGTGACGGTCGTGTGCTCGTCAGCGCCGTCGAGGCGGGCTGGAAGCGCGCGTTCCGCACCGTGCTCGCGTCGAAGGCCACGAACCTGCTTGCAGCGATCGTGCTCTTCATCCTCGCGGTCGGCAGCGTCAAGGGCTTCGCGTACACGCTCGGACTCACCACGATCATCGACGTGATCGTCGTGATCCTGTTCACCCACCCGATGCTGCAGTTGCTCGCGCAGACGAAGTTCTTCTCGAGCGGAAACCCATGGTCGGGCCTCGACCCCGACGCGCTCGGCGCGGTGTACCGCGGTCGCGCGGAATTCCGCAAGCCCGTCGCCGTGCCGGTGAAGAAGGCCGCGTCCAGCGCGAAAGAGGCGCAGCGGCGCCAGACCATCGCCGAACGCAAGGCGGCCGCGACCGTCGGCGCCGGCGATTCCTCGAACGACGGGAAGGAGTCCTGATGGCCAACCGTCTCACCACCTTCGGCAACGACCTCTACACGGGCAAGCGCTCGTTCAACTTCATCGGCGGCCGCAAGAAGTGGTACACGATCGTCGCCGTGCTGCTCCTGCTCTCGGTACTCGTGCCGATCCTCCGCGGGGTCAACTTCAGCATCGAGTTCCGCGGCGGCTCGCAGTTCCAGATCGCGGGCATCGAGAATGCAGAGCCCCAGCCGGCGATCGACGCGGTGGAATCCGTCGTGCCCGACGCCGACACCCACGTGACGATCGTCGGCGGAACCGGCGTGCGCGTGCAGACCGACCAGCTCGAACAGGCCGACTCGCTCGCGGTGACCTCAGCCCTCGCCGAGGCGTACGACGTGCCTGAGAGCGAGGTCACCTCGTCGTTCATCGGCCCGAGCTGGGGTGCCGATGTCACGCGTCAGGCACTCGTCGGCCTCGTGGCGTTCCTGCTGCTGGCCGGCATCATCATGGCGCTCTACTTCCGCACATGGAAGATGTCGCTCGCGGCGATCCTGGCGCTGATCGCCGACCTCGTCGCCACAGTGGGCATCTACGCGGCGTTCGGCCTCGAGATCAGCCCCGCCGCCACCATCGGCATCCTCACGATCCTCGCCTACTCGCTCTACGACACCGTCGTGGTGTTCGACAAGATCCGGGAGAACACGGCGGAAGACGGCCAGGAGTCGCGGCGCACGTTCGCCGAGTCGGTGAACCTCGCGGTGAACCAGACGCTCGTACGCTCGATCAACACCAGCGTCGTCGCCGCGCTGCCGGTCGCGGCGATCCTCTTCCTCGGCGCGGGCGTGCTCGGCGCCGACACGCTCCGTGACATCTCGCTCGCGCTGCTGATCGGCATCCTCGTCGGCACCTGGTCGACGGTGTTCCTCGCGGCGCCGCTCTACTCGCAGCTGCGTGAGGGTGAACCGGCGATCCACCGGCACGACCAGAAGGTGCTGAAAGAGCGCGAGCGGGCGAGCTCACCGTCGGCCGAGGTGCTCCCCACTGCGTGATGTTCGCGGCAGGCGTGTGCTCATCCGCGCGCCGCACCTCGAGGAACGGTGATAATTGAGTTCTGGAGGTGCTGACGCGTGACCGAAGCCGGAGTCAACTCGACGGCTTCGCTGCGCCGTCTGGTGCCGCGCATCTTCTCGAAGGCGCAGCCGACCGGCGCGGTCGACACGCTGATGCGCACCGTTCGGATGCATCATCCGAAGGTCGACCTCTCGCTCATCGAGCGGGCGTACACGGTTGCCGAGCGCGCTCACGAGGGGCAGAAGCGCAAGAGCGGCGAGCCGTACATCACGCACCCGATCGCCGTCGCCCAGATCCTCGCCGACCTCGGCATCGGATCGAAGACCGTCGCGGCGGCGCTGCTGCACGACACCGTCGAAGACACCGCGTACACGCTCGACCAGGTGCGGGCAGACTTCGGCGACGAGATCGCGATGCTCGTCGACGGCGTCACGAAGCTCGACAAGGTCAAGTACGGCGACTCGACCCAGGCCGAGACCGTGCGCAAGATGATCGTCGCGATGTCCAAAGACATCCGGGTGCTCATCATCAAGCTCGCCGACCGGCTGCACAACGCCCGCACGTGGGGGTTCGTCCCGGCGGAATCGGCGACGCGCAAGGCGACCGAGACGCTCGAGATCTACGCGCCGCTCGCACATCGCCTGGGCATCCAGGCCATCAAGTGGGAGCTCGAGGACCTCTCGTTCGCCGTGCTCTACCCGAAGCTCTACGCCGAGATCGAGAGCCTCGTGAAGCAGCGCACGCCGCAGCGCGAGGAGTTCGTGCAGAACGTCATCGACCTCATCAACGACGACCTGAAGGCCGCGAAGATCCGCGGCCGGGTCGTCGGCCGGCCGAAGCAGTACTACTCGATCTACCAGAAGATGATCGTGCGCGGCCGCGACTTCGACGAGATCTACGACCTCGTCGGCATCCGTGTGCTCGTGAACTCGGTGCGCGACTGTTACGCCGTGCTCGGTGCGATCCACGCACGATGGACCCCGCTGCCGGGTCGGTTCAAGGACTACATCGCGACCCCGAAGTTCAACCTCTACCAGTCGCTGCACACCACGGTGCTCGGCCCGAGGGGGCGTGCGGTCGAGATCCAGATCCGAACGCACGACATGCACCAGCGCGCCGAGTACGGTGTCGCCGCGCACTGGAAGTACAAGGAGCAGACGACGGGCCGCTCGGCAGGCGGCCCCGGCCCCCAGAACGAGACCGACATGGCGTGGCTCGCGCACATCTCCGACTGGCAGGCCGAGACCGCGGATCCCGGTGAGTTCCTCGATTCGCTGCGCTTCGAGATCGGCGCGAAAGAGGTGTACGTCTTCACGCCGAAGGGCCGGGTGATCGGTCTGCCGTCGGGCGCGACACCTGTCGATTTCGCCTATGCCGTGCACACCGAGGTCGGCCACCGCACCATGGGCGCGAAGGTCAACGGTCGACTCGTGCCCCTCGAGAGCGAGCTCTCGAGCGGCGACGTCGTCGAGGTGTTCACCTCGAAGAACCCCGACTCGGGGCCGAGCCAGGACTGGCTGGGCTTCGTGAAGAGCCCGCGTGCCCGCAACAAGATCCGGCAGTGGTTCACGAAAGAGCGTCGCGACGAGGCCATCGAGCAGGGGCGCGACGCGATCGCCCGCGCGATGCGCAAGCAGAACCTGCCCCTGCAGAAGCTCATGAGTCAGGACTCGTTCGCCGAAGTGGCAGCGCAGTTGCGCTACGACGACGTCTCGGCACTGTACGCGGCGGTCGGCGAGGGGCATATCTCGACCCAGTCGGTGCTCGAGAAGGTCGTCTCGCTCGTCCGCGACGTCGACGAGGGCGACGAGCCCGACCTTCCGATCCCCGTGCGATCGCGGCCGCTGCCACGGCACTCCGACTCGGGCGTGCTCGTGCGGGGTGCTCCCGACATCCTCGTGAAGCTCGCCCGGTGCTGCACGCCGGTGCCCGGCGACCAGATCGTCGGCTTCATCACGCGCGGTGCGGGTGTCTCGGTGCACCAGGCGAACTGCCACAACGTGCAGTCGCTCATGCGTGAGCCCGAGCGCATCATCGACGTCGAGTGGGCGCCGAGCTCGAAGAGCGTGTTCCTCGTGCAGATCCAGATCGAGGCGCTCGACCGGGCCGGGTTGCTCTCCGACGTCACCCGTGTGCTGTCGGAGCATCACGTGAACATCCTCTCGGCCAATGTCTCGACGTCGACCGACCGACTGGCCGTCAGCCGCTTCGTGTTCGAGATGGGCGACACGACGCATCTCGATCGCGTGCTGAACGCGGTGCGGCGCATCGACGCCGTCTACGACGTCTACCGGGTCAGCGACGGCTGAGCCGAAACGGCCGAGCTCCGGTGGCACCGCCTCGACGGCGTGATCGAGGCGTACGAGTGCGCGAGCGCGGTGCGGCATGCGCCGGGCTCGATCGAACCGCTCACGGATCTGGTCTTCGAGCCGAGGACGCGAGGCGAGCAGCCGTGTCACGATGCGTTCGGAGTCGGCATCGGTCAGCGACGTCTCGCGAAGCAGGTCGAACGCGGTACGTGCGGGAGTCGTGCAGCGCACCCCGCCGAGTTCGACGAACTCGTCGTCGGTGAGCACGACCTCGCGAATCGCGACGCGTCGATCGGCGATCGTGGCGATGCGCGAGCCGTGCGGCACGCAGAACTGCGCCGTGCGCGGCGGCGTGTCGACTGCGTCGTGCACCCACGCGGCCGAGAGCCGCTCGATGATCAGCGAGCGCGACACCCGGAGCGCGATCACCGCCGCACGAAGGCTCGGGAGGTCGGGCTCGTCGATCGGCGCCCACCCCTCGTCGATCGCGAAGAGATCGCCGTCGATGCGCGCGGCGCAGAGTTCGGCGAGCGGAAGGTCGTCGGTGCCGAGCACCGCGGGAAGCCTGGCCATGACCCCATGCTGGAGCATCCGATCGCGCGGTCGGCGCGCCGACCGGCGACCTGTGGACAACTCGCGCCCACCCGCATTCGCTGCGGGGGAGTGCCGCGGGTCAGCCGCCGACGGCCTTGAGCCAGGCGCGACGAGCATCGAGCGCCTCGCGGGCGGATGCCGCAGCTGAGGCGTCGCCGGAGGCCTCGGCTGCCGCGAGCTCGGCTTCGAGCTTCTCGATCGCCTCGTGAAGCTGCCCGAGCATGCCCTCGGAGCGCGCCTTCTTCTCGGGGTCTTCGCGCTGCCAGTGCTCGTCTTCGAGCGAGCGCACGTGGTTCTCGATCTTGCGGAGCCGGTCTTCGACGACCCGGATCTGGTCGCGAGGGACCTTGCCGATCTCGTCCCATTTGCGCTGGATGCGGTTGAGCCCGGCGCGAGCCTGCTTGGGGTCGGTCTCGGTGAGCAGCGGCTCGGCCTCGGTGAGGAGCGCCAGCTTCTCGTCGAGGTTCGCGCGGTAGGCCTCGTCTTCGTGCGCGTCGATCTCGGCCTTCGCGTTGAAGAGCACGTCGCCGGCGGCCTTGAATCGTGCCCAGAGCTGGTCGTCGAGCTTCTTGCCCGCGCGGCCGGCCTGCTTCCACTCGTCGAGCAGGCTGCGGTAGTCGCCCACGGCGTCGGCACCGCGCGGGGCGAGCGCCTCGGCACGTTCGATGAGCGCCTGCTTGCGGGTGCGGACGTCGCGGTGCGACGCGTCGAGCTCGGCGAAGAACGCCTTGCGGTGCGTCTCGATCGTCGAGCGGGCGGCGCGGAACCGCTTCCACAGTTCGTTGGCCTCGTTCTTGGGCAGACGCGGGCCGTCTTGCTGATGGCGCTGCCAGCTGGCGAACAGCGCGTCGAGCTCGGCAGTGGCCTGCTTCCACTGCGTCTTCGCCGGGTCTTGCGCGGCGAGCGCCTCGGCCTGCTCGACGATGCGAGTGCGCTCGGCGAGCGCGTCGGCGACCGCGGCCTTGGCCTCGGCCTGCTGCTGCTCGGTGAGCTCCTTCGTGGTGCCCGAGAGCGCCTCGAGGCGGCGAGCGAGCGACTCGAGGTCGCCCACGGCGTGTGCGTTCGCGATCGATTCACGCAGCGAGGTGACCGCCTTGGAGATGTCCGTGGCCGGAGCCCCGCGCTTCACGCGCTGCTCGAGCAGGGTGACCTGGCCGGCGAGGTCGGCGTACTTGCGCTCGAAGTACGCGAGGGCCTCTTCGGCCGTCGCGTCGGGGTACTGACCGACCTCCCGCTCGCCGTCGCTCGTTCGCACGAAGACGGTGCCCGTCTCGTCGACGCGGCCCCACGGTTGCTGATCTGATTCGGTCACGGCCTCACCCTGTCGTAGGTCGGATGCCGCGCGAGGCGGCAGTGTGGCATCAAGCCTATTGCACCGTCGGAGAGCGGCGCGGTCGTCTACTCGAGGGTGAACGACGTGATGGTCACCGGCACGCTCGGCGCCCCGTCGGATGCGCCGCCGGTCGGCCCCGCGTCGGTCACCCCGGCGCGCAGCTCGTCGAGTCCGCTCGTGACCTGCCCGATGACGGTGTAGCCGCCGGCCTCGTCGGCGGGCAGCGTCGTGTCGTCGTAGACGATGAAGAACTGGCTGCCCTGGCTGTCGGCGTTCTGGGGCTGGCGCGCCATGGCGATCGTGCCGGCCGGGTAGACGCCGTCGGCGGGTGCGTTCTCGACCGGCCCGTAGCTGTAGCCGGGACCGCCGCTGCCGTCGCCGTTGGGGTCACCGCACTGCAGCACCCAGATGCTGTCCTTCGTGAGGCGGTGGCAGCTGAGCCCGTCGTAGAACCCCTCCTGCGACGAGGCTGATGGTGCTGGCCACGGCCTGCGGGGCGACGGCGCCATCGAGCTCGACGCCGAGGGGGATGTCGTTGAGGACGAGCGAACCGGTCCACGTGCGGCCCTCGGCGAGGTCGGGAGAGGGCACCTCGGCGGCTTCGGGTGTGGGGGTCGGCGTCTCGGAGGCGACGGGGTCGGGGGCGCCCGGTCCGCCGGTGAAGAAGAACAGCTGCGCGCCGACGGCGAGCGCGAGCACGATCACGAGCGCGATGCTCGCGATGACGTTGTCGCGGACGCGGCGGCGCTTCTTGCCGGCATGCACCTGCTGGCGGGCCTGATAGGTGCGCAGGCGTGCTCGTTCCTCGCGTGCCTGTCGGTCGTTCGTTGCCACGCTGCTCCTTCTCGGGAATCCTGCCTGCCGACTCTACGCAGGCGCGCGGGGTGTGCACCAATCGCCGCACCGCGCGGCGTCCCCGCCGGCCGGTGGTGTCGGATGCCGCAGCTACGCTTGGCGCATGGTGGAAACGAGTCAGGGGCTGCGCTCGGGCGCGACCCCGCTCGCGGTGCGCATGCGTCCGACGAGCCTCGACGAGGTCGCCGGGCAGCGGCACCTGCTCACGCCCGGATCCCCCCTCGTGGCGCTCGCCGGCGACCGCACCGGCGAGTCCGGGTCGGTCTCGGTCATCCTCTGGGGCCCGCCCGGAACGGGCAAGACCACGCTCGCGCAGGCGATCGCGAGATCGTCGGGCCGCAAGTTCGTCGAGCTCTCGGCCGTCAGCGCGGGGGTGCGCGATGTGCGGCAGGTCATGGAGGAGGCGCGCGCGAGTCGTGACCTCTACGGCGTCTCCACGGTGCTGTTCCTCGATGAGATCCACCGGTTCACGAAGGCCCAGCAAGACGCGCTGCTGCCCGGCGTCGAGAACGGCTGGGTCATCCTCGTCGCGGCGACCACCGAGAACCCCTCGTTCTCGGTCATCTCCCCGCTCCTGTCCCGCTCCCTGCTGTTGACGCTCGAGCTGCTCACCGACGACGACCTCGGCGTGCTCGTCGACCGCGCCGTCGTCGACCCCCGGGGCCTCGGCGGCAAGGTCGAGCTCGAGCCCGACGCGCGGGCGGCGATCATCCGGCTCGCTTCGGGCGACGCCCGGCGCGCGCTCACGGCGCTCGAAGCGGCATCCGTCGCCGCCGCGCAATCGTCGGCCGGGCACGACGGCGACACCGACGACCGACACCGACGAAACCGCAGACCGACGGCGATGGCGACGCTCCGGCGCCGGTGAAGCCGCTCATCACCGCCGACATCGTGGCCCGCGCCGTCGACCGCGCCCTGCTTCGCTACGACCGCAACGGCGACGAGCACTACGACGTCATCAGCGCCTTCATCAAGTCGGTGCGCGGCAGCGACGTCGACGCCGCCCTGCACTACCTCGCCCGCATGATCGAGGCCGGCGAAGACCCGCGGTTCATCGCCCGGCGCATCATCGTGCTGGCGTCCGAAGACATCGGGCTCGCCGACCCGACCGCCCTCGGTGTCGCGGTCGCCGCCGCCGATGCCGTGCAGTACATCGGCATGCCCGAGGGGCGAATCCCGCTCGCACAGGCGGTCGTGCACCTCGCCACCGCCCCGAAGTCGAACGCCGCCTACGTCGGCATCGATCGTGCGATCGCCGACGTGCGCGAGGGCAAGGCGGGGCGGGTGCCCAAGCACCTGCGCGACGCGCACTACCCGGGCGCCAAGCGCCTCGGCCACGGCAAGGGCTATCGCTATCCGCACGACGACGCGATCGGCGTCGTCGCGCAGGAGTACCTGCCCGAGTCCCTGCGCGGCGCGGTCTACTACGAGCCGACCGAGCACGGCAACGAGCGCGAGGTCTCGGCCCGTCTCGCCAAGCTCCGGCGCATCGTGCGCGGCGGCGCCTGAGCCCGACCGCGCGTCCCCGACGAGAGCGGCGCCGGGCGCCGATCGCAGCCGGTCGAGCGCGTGATAGTATGTCCGTTGGCCTGAAGCCTGATTCTCGAGCGCGGCTGCGAGAGAGTCACCGGCGAATGGGTGAGATCTGTAGCCGATCCGCCCTTGGCGAATCCCTCTGACACAGACTTCCGGTGCGCGAACGCGCCGGGACATCACTTGAGATTCTTCCGAAAGGACATTCGTGTCGAACCAATCACGCAGCAAGACCCGCCTCTCCCGTGCGCTCGGCGTCGCCCTCACCCCGAAGGCCGCCCGCTACATGGAGAAGCGCCCCTACGCTCCCGGTGAGCACGGGCGCACCAAGCGCAAGCAGGACAGCGACTACGCCGTGCGTCTGCGCGAGAAGCAGCGCCTCCGCGCCCAGTACGGCATCCGCGAGAAGCAGCTGAAGATCGCCTACGTCGAGGCCAAGCGCACCGCCGGCCAGACCGGTGAGAACCTCGTCGAGCTGCTCGAGATGCGTCTCGACGCCCTCGTGCTGCGTGCCGGCTTCGCCCGCACGATCACGCAGGCCCGCCAGTTCGTCGTGCACCGCCACATCCTCGTCGACGGCCAGCTCGTCGACCGTCCCTCGTTCCGCGTGAAGCCGGGCCAGCTCGTGCACGTCAAGGCGCGCAGCGAGGGCACCGAGCCGTTCCAGGTCGCCGCTGCCGGTGGCCACGTCGACGTGCTCCCCAAGGTTCCGGGCTACCTCGAGGTCGAGCTCGACAAGCTCCAGGCCAAGCTCATCCGTCGCCCGAAGCGCGCCGAGGTCCCCGTGACCTGTGACGTGCAGCTCGTCGTCGAGTACTACGCCGCTCGCTGACGCATCAGGCGTTCGAACAGGGGTCGCGGGGTTTCCCGCGGCCCCTGTTCCGTCTTCGGCGGGCGCCCATCGCGCGCCACTAGACTGTTCCGAGCGTGCCGAGCGCTTCGCATCGGCGAGAGATCGAGCAGGGAGCACCTCGTGAAGAGCATTCTGTGGTTCACCGTCGGCGTCGCGGCCGGATTCGTCGTCGCGCACCAGGTCAACCAGACCAAGCAGGGCCGCGACTTCTTCTCGTCGGTCGATGCGAAGGCTCGCGCGTTCGGCAACGCCATCGCCGAGGGCTACCACGAGCGCGACGCCGAGCTGCGCCGCGCAGGCCGAGGCCGCCGACGCGGCGCCCGCGAACTGACCACTCGACCGATTTCGAATGCCCGGATGTCCCGGGCGGGACCCAGAACGGAACCATGCAGACTGCCGACATCCGCCAGCGTTGGCTGGACTTCTTCGCCGAGCGCGGACACGCCGTCGTCCCCTCGGCCTCGCTCGTCTCCGACGACCCGACCCTGCTGTTCACGGTCGCCGGCATGGTGCCCTTCGTGCCGTACCTCACGGGTCTCGTTCCCTCGCCGTACCCGCGGGCGACGAGCGTGCAGAAGTGCATTCGCACGAACGACATCGAAGAGGTCGGCAAGACCCCGAGGCACGGCACCTTCTTCCAGATGAGCGGCAACTTCTCGTTCGGCGATTACTTCAAGGAGGGCGCCATCTCGATGGCGTGGGAGCTGCTCACCACGCCCGAGGCCGACGGCGGCTACGGCTTCGAGCCGAGCGACCTGTGGGTCACCGTCTACGAAGACGACGACGAGGCCATCGAGCTCTGGAAGCGCATCGCCGGGTTGCCCGAAGAGCGCATCCAGCGACTCGGCAAGGACACGAACTACTGGCACACCGGGCAGCCCGGCCCGGCCGGCCCCTGCTCCGAGATCTTCTTCGACCGCGGCCCCGAGTACGGCATCGACGGCGGCCCGGCGACCGATGACGACCGGTACGTCGAGATCTGGAACCTCGTGTTCATGCAGTACCTCATCGACGACGTGAAGTCGAAGACCGATTTCCGCATCGTCAAGGACCTGCCGAAGAAGAACATCGACACCGGCATGGGGCTCGAGCGCGTCGCCTTCATCAAGCAGGGCGTCGACAACATGTACGAGATCGACCAGGTTCGCCCGGTGCTCGACCGCGCCGCCGAGCTTTCGGGTCGCACCTACGGCGCGAACCACGACGACGACGTGCGCATGCGCGTCATCGCCGACCACGTCCGCTCTGCGCTCATGCTCATGAGCGACGGCGTCAGCCCGTCGAACGAGGGGCGCGGCTACATCCTGCGCCGACTCCTGCGTCGCAGCATCCGTGCGATGCGCCTGCTCGGCGTCGAGGGCCCGACCTTCCGCGAACTGTTCGCGGCGTCCCGCGACGCGATGAAGGCGGCGTACCCCGAGGTCGCGAGCGACTACGCCCACATCGAGCAGCTCGCCCTCGGTGAAGAGGAGACGTTCCTGCGCACGTTGGTCGCCGGAACCTCGATCCTCGACGGCGCCGTCGCCGAGACCAAGCAGTCGGGCCGCGAGCGAGCTCGCCGGAGACACCGCGTTCCTGCTGCACGACACCTACGGGTTCCCGATCGAGATCACCCTCGAGATGGCCGACGAGGCCGGTCTCTCGGTCGATCGCGCCGCGTTCGACACCCTCATGACCGAACAGCGCACCCGCGCGAAGGCCGACGCGAAGTCGAAGAAGAAGGTGCTCGCCGACCTCTCGGTGTACGCCGACTTCCGCGCCAAGGGCGAGACGATCTTCACGGGCTACACCGACCTCGCGACCGAGTCGAGCGTGCTCGGCATCCTCGTCGACGGCGCACCGGCGAACCGTGCGAGTCGCCGGGCAGACCGCCGAGGTCATCCTCGCCGAGACGTCGCTCTACGCGGAGTCCGGCGGGCAGGCGCCCGACCAGGGCCGCATCGTCGGCGACGGGTTCGAGCTCGAGGTGCTCGACGTGCAGAAGCCCGTGAAGGGCCTGATCAGCCACACGGTGAAGGTGACGTCGGGCGAAGTCGGTGTGGGCGCGCGCGCCACGAGCCTCGTCGACGAGGGCTACCGTCGCGGCGCGACCCAGGCGCACTCCGGCACCCACATCGTGCACGCCGCGCTGCGCCAGGTGCTCGGCCCGAACGCCCACCAGTCGGGTTCGTACAACAAGGCCGGCTACCTGCGCCTCGACTACGGGTGGAACTCGGCGCTGTCGCCCGCGACCCGCAGCGAGATCGAGGAGATCTCGAACGCGGCCGTGCGCGACAACCTGCAGGTCGTCACCCGCGAGATGCCGCTCGACGAGGCGAAGTCGCTCGGGGCGATGGCGCTCTTCGGCGAGAAGTACGGCGACGTCGTGCGTGTCGTCGACATCGGCGGGCCGTGGTCGCGTGAGCTCTGCGCGGGCACGCACGTGGCGACGAGCGCGGAGATCGGCATGATCAACATCGTCGGCGAGTCGTCGGTCGGTGCGTCCAACCGTCGAGTCGAGTCGCTCGTCGGCCTCGAGGCGTTCCAGCGGTTCGCGGCCGAGCGTGCGCTCGTGTCGGAGCTCACCTCGTCGCTGAAGACCCGTCCCGAACAGCTCGTCGACCGCGTCGGTGAGCTCGTCACCAGCCTGAAGGCGGCCGAGAAGCGCATCCAGGCGTTCGAAGCCAAGGCGCTGAACGATCGCGTGCCCGAACTCGCGGCCAAGGCCACCCGTGTCGGCGACGTGCTGCTCGTCGCCGAGTCGGTCGGTTCGCTCGGGTCGGGCGACGAACTCCGATCGCTGGCGCTCTCGGTGCGCGCGAAGCTCGGCGACGCGGCATCCGTCGTCGCACTCGCGGGCGAGGCGGGCGGAAAGCCGCTCGCCATCGTGGCGACCTCACCCGCCGCCCGCGACGCCGGAGCGAACGCCGGCGCGCTCGCGAAGACCGCGGCAGGTGTGCTCGGCGGCGGCGGCGGCGGCAAGCCCGACCTCGCACAGGGCGGCGGCAGCGACGTGTCCGCGATCCCCGCGGCGCTCGCGGCGGTGCGCGCCGGCCTCGCCGGGTAGTCGACGCATGCGTTCCGGAGCCAGGCTCGGCATCGACGTCGGCCGCGCCCGCATCGGCGTCGCGCGCTGCGACGCCGGCGGTCTGCTCGCGGTGCCCGTCGAGACCGTCGCGCGATCGGCCGAGGGCGACGACGACGTGCGGCGCATCCTCGAGCTCGCGGCGGAGTTCGAGGTGATCGAACTCGTCGTCGGCAATCCACTGTCGCTCTCGGGGGCCACGACGCCATCGACCGACGATGCCATCGCGTTCGCCGAACGGCTGGCGGCGGCAGGCGCCACGGTGCGGTTGGTCGATGAGCGGCTCTCGACCGTGAGTGCCCAACAGGCCCTTCGGGCGACCGGGAAGTCGACCCGGAAGCAGCGTCCCATCGTCGACCAAGTTGCAGCCGTTATCATTCTGCAACACGCCATCGACGCTGAGCGCGCCTCGGGAAACCCGCCCGGGCGCTCCGTCGACACCGATGAAGGGCAACAACCCCTGTGACCCAGCTCCCGCCAGAGCGCAACGACACCGATTCGGCGACATCCGACTGGCATTCCCTGCTCGCCGGCGAGCAGCGCCGACCCGCCGTCGGCGATCAGCTCCGTCGCGCGCCGTCGCAACCGGCACCGGTCGACGGCTCCGCGCCTGAGGCCGGTCGGCCGATGACACGTCGCGAGGCTCGAGAAGCCGAGCAGCGGCGGACGGCCGCGATCGAGGCCGAGCAACAGCACGCGGCGGCGACGGCAGCGGCGCACGCCGCGACGGCGGCGCTGGCGGCGGTGCCGTCGCAGACCACCGAGTTCGATCCGCTCACGGCACCGTCGCGCAGTGAGCGGCGTACCGTGACGTCGGACCCGCATGAACCCGAGCCGCCTCACCGGCGTCGCGGGGCGTGGGGCTGCCTGATCGGGCTGGTCGTGGTGGTCGCGCTCGGCTTCGGCGCCTTCTTCTTCCTGCAGGGCCCGATCACCGCGCTGATCGACCGATTCCAGCCCGCCGAGGACTTACGAGGGCACGGGCACCGGCGAGGTGGTGTTCATGATCCACGAGGGAGACACCGGCAGCTCGATCGCCGAGAACCTCGTCACCGAAGACATCGTGGCCAGTACCGAGGCGTTCACCGAGGTGCTCGCCGACGCCGATCCGACGCCGATCTTCTACCCGGGTGCGTACCTGCATGGCCGAGCAGATGAGCGCGCAGTCGGCGCTCGACGCGCTGCTCGACCCGTCGAACAAGCTCGAGAACACCTTCGTCATTCCCGAGGGCACCGCCACGGTCGATGCGCTGCCGCTCATCTCCGAGGGCACGGGCATCCCCCTCGAAGAGCTGCAGGCCGCCGCGGCCGAGCCGCCGGCGAACTACGGGCTGCCGGCCGAGGCGACGACGCTCGAGGGGTTCCTCTTCCCGGCGACGTACACGCTCGACCCCGATGTCGACGCGCATGCGGTGCTGCAGACGCTCGTCGACCGTCAGTTCGAAGCGCTCGATGCTGCGGGCGTGGCGCCGGCTGATCGCTGGAAGACGATCGTGCTCGCCGCGCTCGTGCAGCGCGAAGCCGGATTGCGCGACGATTTCTACAAGGTCGCGCGCGTGTTCCTCAACCGCCTCGATCCGGCGCAGTGGGAGAGCGGGCTCCTGCAGTCCGACGCGACGGTCGCCTACGGCACGGGCAACACGCACCTCGTGACGACGACCGACGCCGAGCGCGCAGACGCCGGCAACCCCTACAACACCTATGTGCATCCGGGGCTGCCGATCGGACCGATCTCGAACCCCGGCGACCTCGCGATCGACGCGGCGGTGCATCCCGCCGACGGTCCGTGGCTGTTCTTCGTGACGTGGAACCTCGACACGGGCGAGACGATCTTCTCCTCCACCGTCGAAGAGCACGACGCCGCGGTGGCGAAGTGGCTCGCGTGGATGGACGAGCACCCCGAGTATGGCTGAGCCGATGCCCCGAGCCAGACTCGCGGTGCTCGGGTCGCCCATCGGGCACTCGCAGAGTCCCGCCCTGCATCGCGCGGCGTACGCGCGGCTCGGGCTCGACTGGGAGTACACGGCGGTCGAGATGGACGGCGGGCACCTCGGCGGCTTCATCGACGGGCTGGATGCCTCGTGGCGGGGCCTGTCGCTCACGATGCCGCTGAAGCAGGACGTGCTGCCGATGCTCGACGACATCGACGAGGTCGCACGGTTCACCGGCGCGGCGAACACGGTGCTGTTCGACGGAACGTCGCGCCGCGGTTTCAACACCGACATCGGCGGCATCGTGCGCGCGCTCGCGGAATCCGATGTCCGTCGGGTGGCGCGGGGTGCGATCGTGGGCGCCGGAGCCACAGCCCTGTCGGCACTCGTGGCGATGTCGCAACTCGGCGCGCGCGACGTTCGCGTGCTCGTGCGGCGGCCCGGTGCCTCCCAGCCGATCGCCGAGCTGGGCCGGCGACTCGGGCTCGTCGTCGACGAAGCGCCGCTCGCGGCGCTGGCCGAGATCGACGACGCCGATCTCGTCATCAGCACGCTGCCCGGAACCGCCGAGCTCGACGTGGTGCCGAACCGCGCCCTGGTCTCGGCCGCACCGCTGCTCGATGTCGCCTACGACCCCTGGCCGACCGTGCTCGGAGCCTCGTGGCTCGAGGGCGGCGGACGCGTCGTGCACGGCCTGGGCATGCTGCTGCACCAGGCGCTGCTGCAGGTGCGCATCTTCGTGAACGGCGATCCGAACACTCCGCTCGATGACGACGACGGGGTGCTCGCCGTCATGCGCGACGCCCTGCGTTGACCCTGTGGAAGGATAGGAGTCATGCTCCGTTGGCTCACCGCCGGAGAGTCGCACGGGCCTGAGCTCGTCGCGATCCTCGAGGGTCTTCCCGCCGGTATCCCCGTTTCGCTCGACTCGATCCGCGCCGACCTCGCGCGCCGCAAACTCGGCTACGGCCGGGGTGCCCGCATGAAGTTCGAGCAGGACGAACTGGCGATCTCGGGCGGCGTGCGCCACGGCGTGAGCCTCGGCAGCCCGATCGCGCTGCGCATCGGCAACACCGAGTGGCCCAAGTGGCAGGAGGTCATGAGCCCCGAGCCCGTCGACCCGGCCGCGCTCGGCCGCGGTCGCGGTGCGCCGCTCACGCGGCCCCGCCCCGGCCACGCCGACCTCGTCGGCATGCAGAAGTACGACTTCGACGAGGCGCGCCCCGTGCTCGAGCGCGCGAGCGCCCGCGAGACGGCCGCCCGCGTCGCACTCGGCGCTGTCGCCAGGTCGTTCCTCGCCGAGCTCGGCATCCGCCTCGTCGCGCACACGCTCTCGATCGGGCCGGTCCGCGTGCCCGAGGGCAGGCCGCTGCCGATGCCCGACGACGTCGACCGGCTCGATGCCGACCCGCTGCGCTGCTTCGACCCCGAGACATCCGCCGCCATGGTCGCCGAGGTCGACCTCGCCCACAAGGACGGCGACACGCTCGGCGGCGTCGTCGAGGTGCTCGCCTACGGCGTGCCGCCGGGGCTGGGCTCGTACGTGCACTGGGACCGCCGGCTCGATTCGCAGCTCGCGGCCGCGCTCATGGGCATCCAGGCCATCAAGGGCGTCGAGGTCGGCGACGGGTTCCTGACGACCACGCGACGCGGTTCCGAGGCGCACGACGAACTGCACCAGGTCGACGGCCGCATCGCGCGGTCGAGCGACCGCGCGGGCGGCACCGAGGGCGGCATGTCCACGGGCACCGTGCTGCGCGTGCGCGCCGGCATGAAGCCCATCGCGACCGTGCCGCACGCCCTGCCCACGGTCGACGTCGCCACCGGCGAGGCCGCTGCCGCGCACCACCAGCGTTCCGACGTCTGCGCGGTGCCCGCGGCCGGCGTCGTCGCCGAGGCGATGGTGGCGCTCACGCTCGCCAACGCCGTGCTCGAGAAGTTCGGCGGCGACTCGGTCGACGAGACCCGCCGCAACCTCACGTCGTACCTCGCCGCGATCCCCGACTCCCTGCGCACGGCCGTCGCCTCGGCAGAGGTCGCCACCGACCGTGCCTGACGGCGCGCGGCTCGCGCTGCCGATCGTGCTCGTGGGCCCGATGGGCGCGGGCAAGTCGCGCGTCGGGCACCGGCTCGCGACATCCGTCGATGCGCCGTTCATCGACACCGACCTGCGCATCGCCGAACGCTACGGGCCCATCGACGAGATCTTCGACCGCGAGGGTGAGGAGTACTTCCGCATCGTCGAGCGCGAGGTCGTGGCAGAGGCGCTTCGCGAAGAGGCCGTGATCTCGCTCGGCGGGGGCGCCGTGCTGCACCCCGACACCCGCGACGACCTCGCCGGCCTCGCCGTCGTGTGGCTGCAGGTCTCGCGCGAAGCGGTGCGGCCGAGGCTCGCGGGCGGCAATCGGCCGCTGATCGCCGACGGCGGGCTCGACCGGTGGAGCGCGATCCTCGAGGCACGCCGGCCGCTCTACGAGGCCGTGGCCGATCTCTCCATCGATACGTCGCGCCGCTCGGTCGCACGCATCGTCGATGCCATCACCGAGCGATTCGGAGGAACACGATGACGGCAGGCCAGACGCGCACGAGCATCCGGGTGGGTGGCGAGACCGGCTACGACGTCGTCATCGGCGCAGGCGTGCTCGGCGAGCTCGCCGACGCGCTCGGCACCGCGCCCAAGAAGGTGCTCGTCGTGCACCCCGCCACGCTCGGGGCGAAGGCCGCCGCACTGCGCGAATCGCTCAGCGACCGCTACGAGGTGCTGCTCGCCGAGGTTCCCGACGCCGAGGCCGGCAAGCGCGTCGAAGTGGCGGCGTTCTGCTGGCAGGTGCTCGGACAGGCCGACTTCACGCGCACCGACGCGATCGTCGGATTCGGCGGGGGAGCGATCACCGACCTCGCCGGTTTCGTCGCCGCCACCTGGCTGCGCGGGGTGCGCGTCGTGCAGGTGCCGACGACGGTGCTCGGCATGGTCGACGCGGCCGTCGGCGGCAAGACCGGCATCAACACCAACGAGGGCAAGAACCTCGTCGGCGTCTTCCACGCGCCCGCCGCGGTGCTCTGCGACGTCGAGCTGCTCGACACCCTGCCGAAGAACGAGATCCTCGCCGGGTTCGCCGAGATCGTGAAGGCGGGCTTCATCCGGTACCCCGAGATCCTCGACCTCATCGAGGCCGACCCCGAGCGTGCGACCGACCCGTCGACGCCCGAGTTCCGGCGTGCGATCGAACTGGCGATCCAGATGAAGGCCGATGTCGTCTCCGAGGACTTCACCGAGCAGGGCGTGCGCGAGATCCTCAACTACGGGCACACGCTCGGCCACGCGGTCGAGCACGCCGAGCGCTACCAGTGGCGGCACGGCGCGGCGGTCGCCGTCGGCATGATGTTCGCGGCCGAGCTCGGGCGCCTCTCGGGGCGGCTGAGCGACGAGGTCGCCGACCGGCACAAGCGGGTGCTCGACCTGCTCAGCCTGCCGACGAGCTACCCGGCGGGCCGCTGGAACACGCTGCTCGCGACGATGCAGCGCGACAAGAAGGCGCGTGCGGGCCAGTTGCGGTTCATCGTGCTCGACGACCTCGCCAAGCCCACGGTCATGCTCGCTCCCGACCAGTCGCTGCTGTTCGCGGCGTACCAGGAGATCGGGTCCTGAGCGCCGAAGCGAGCGGATGTCCCGCCGCTAAGCTGCTCGCATGACGACGATCCTCGTGCTGAACGGACCGAACCTCGGCCGGCTCGGCACACGCGAGCCCGAGGTCTACGGCAACGAGACCCTCGCCGACATCGGGGCGTCGCTCGAGGCGTCGGTGCCCGCAGGCGTCACGATCGACCTGCGCCAGACCGACGACGAGGCCGAGCTCATCGGGTGGATCCACGAGGCGGTCGACCGGCGATTCCCCGTCGTGCTCAACCCGGCGGCGTTCACCCATTACAGCTACGCGCTCCGCGACGCGGCGGCGCAGCTCAAGCAGGCCGGGGTTCCCCTCGTCGAGGTGCACCTGTCGAACCCGCACACCCGTGAGACCTTCCGGCACACGAGCGTCATCTCGGGGATCGCGACCGGGGTGATCGCGGGCTTCGGCAGCGACTCCTACCGGCTCGCGGTCGACTGGGTGGTCAGGAACGGGTGAGCGCCGAGCGCGATTGCGGGCCGGGCCCAACGGGTGCGAGGACCTCGCGCACGGGACATCCGCCCGCATTGGCGCCGTCGCAGCACAGCGACTAAACTCGACCGACTGAACTTCTGCGGCCCATTCCGGCCGAGCCTCTTCGCAACTGAAACGGATCCCATTCGCATGGCAAGCACCGCCGACATCAAGAACGGCGTCGTCCTCTCGATCGACGGCCAGCTCTGGAGCGTCATCGAGTTCCAGCACGTCAAGCCCGGCAAGGGCGGAGCCTTCGTCCGCACGAAGCTGAAGAACGTCGTCACCGGCAAGACCGTCGACCGCACGTACAACGCCGGCGCGAAGATCGAGATCGAGAACGTCGACCGCCGCGACTTCACCTACCTGTACAACGACGGCGAAGGCTTCGTGTTCATGGACGCGACCGACTACGACCAGCTCACCGTGTCGAGCACCGTCGTCGGCGACGCCGCGAACTTCATGCTCGAGAACCAGGCCGTGACGATCGCCCTGAACAACGGCAACCCGCTGTACATCGACCTGCCGGCCTCGGTCGTGCTCGAGATCACCTACACCGAGCCCGGCCTGCAGGGCGACCGGTCGACCGGCGGCACCAAGCCCGCCACCGTCGAGACCGGCTACGAGATCCAGGTGCCGCTCTTCCTCGAGACGGGCACGAAGGTCAAGGTCGACACCCGCACGGGCGACTACCTCGGCCGCGTGAACGACTAGTGAGCGCACGCACGAAGGCGCGCAAGCGCGCGCTCGACATGCTGTACTCGGCCGACATGCGGCAGGTCCCGGTCGAGCAGATGCTCGTCGTCGAGGCCGAGAAGGCCGCGAACGAGCCCGAGCGGGCCGCGTCGTGGCTGTACGCGCGCGAGATCGTCGACGGCATCGTCGACCACCGCGACGAGATCGACGAGCTCATCGAGACGCACTCGCGCGGATGGACCATCGACCGCATGCCCGCGGTCGACCGGGCGCTGCTGCGCATCGGCGTGTGGGAGATCGTCTACAACGACGCCGTGCCCGATCCGGTGGCGATCGCCGAGGCCGTCGAAGCGGCCACCGTGCTCTCGACCGACGATTCGGCCGGGTTCGTGAACGGGCTGCTCGCAGCCGTCTCGCACGCGAAGGCCTAATCGCTCGGTTCCGGTGGCCCGCCTTCGGGTGAGCAGCGCCGACGGTGTGCTCGACGACCTCGCGCGGGCCGTCGTGAGCGGCGAGCGATTCGGCCAGCCGCTGCGCGTTCGTGCGATACGAGGCGTCGGCGCTGACGCGCCGCCAGGCCGCGAGGATCGCACGCGGTCGCGGACGCCCGGTGCGCAGGTTGATGCCTGCGCCGGCCCACGCGACTCGGGCGGCGATCTCGGGCTTGTCGAGATCGCCTCCGGCGACGACGAGCGGGATGCCCCGCGCGAGCGCGGCGAGCACGCCGCCCCAACCGCCGTTCGTGATCATGACGTCGACGCGGGGCAGCAGTGCGCCGTAGGGGATGAACCCGGCGACGCGGGCGTTGGGCGGCGCGGGAAACGGCAACGCCGCGGCATCGGCCGGGCCGGTGGCAGCGATCACGAGCACCGGCTGCCTGCCCAGCGCGGCGAAGGACGGCTCGATGAGGTCGTGCGGGTCGACGTTCAGCGTGCCCTGGGTGACGTGCACGATCGGGTCGGCGCATGACTCGACGTCGGGCCACCACGACGGCAGGGCGGTGTCGTTCGCGCGCGGGCGGGTGAGTTCGCCGACGAACACGACCTGCGTCGCGAGGTCGGATCGGGGGTACTCGAGTTCGGCGACGCCCGAGGCGCACACGAGTTCGGGGGAGATGAAGGCCTGATCGAGCGGAAGGCCGCTCGGCGGCAGACCGGCACGTTCACGTTCCTCGGAGTACGCACGCTGGAGTCCACGGGTCGCCGCGCGGGTCGCCGCCCGCAGCACGCTGTCGCGCAGGCGTCCGGCGAACCCCGTGGCCGGTGAGAGCCCGAGGATCGGCGGGGGCAGGTCGCGACTCGGGATGGTGAGCGGCACGATGCTGACGGTGACCCATGGCGTGTCGGTCAGCTCGGACGCGAAGCGCGCGCCCATGCTCAAGCCGTCGGCGACGATGACGTCCCACGGTTGCTCGGCATATGCGCGCGTCAGGTCGGCGGCCTGGTCGGCCCCGGTTCGTACGAACAGCTGCTCGACGTTCGTGAGCATCTGCCGTGGGCCCTTCTTGCCGCGGAGCGCGGGGAAGGTCGCCGGCAGGTCGTGCTCGTCGAAATCGGGCGCCGACGCCCACGTCACGACTCGGGCGCCGACGGCAGCGAACCGGTCGGCGTGCGCCGAGCCCGTGTAGACGCGGACGCCGTGCCCGGCTGCCAGGAATGCCTCGGCGACGGCCGCCAGCGGTGCGACGTGGCCGTGGAACGGCATGACGGCGATCATCACCTCGACCATGGTCCATCCCACCATGCGCGGGGATTCGCGCGCACCCCTCGAACGGGGGAGTCGTGCGCGGCTGCACTGAGACGCGCTCGGTGTGCACCCCGGCGCACGTTCAGTGGACCTCCGGGCGACCGCCCGCCGCCGTTTCGGTGTGATGGTCATGTCGCCGCTTCCGGCAACTCACCCCCACACACCGTCTTCGAAGGGAACCATCATGTCCTCCACCACCATCGGCAGCGGCCGCGCCTCGACTGCCTCGGGTCTCGACGCCGTGCTCGACCGTGCGAACTCCGCACAGGCCGTCGTGCAGCGCTTCCTCGCCCGCGCCGGTCAGCCGACCCTGCGCGTCTCGCTCGGCCTCGTCTTCGTCGTCTTCGGAGCGCTGAAGTTCATCCCCGGCGCCAGCCCGGTCGAGGGCCTCGTCAGCAGCACCTGGAATGCGCTGTCGTTCGGCATGATCGACGGCTACGCCGCACTCGCGATCACCGCGACCCTCGAGGTGTTCGTGGGCCTGACCTTCATCACCGGCGTCTTCCTGCGCATCGGCCTGCTCGCGCTCGCCGCCACGTTCGTCGGCATCTTCTCGCCGCTCGTCTTCTTCACCGGCGAGCTCTTCTCGGCTGCGGGCCCGACGCTCACCGCGCAGTACATCCTCAAGGACGTCGTGCTCGTCGCCGCCGCGATGGTGGTCGGTGCGGTCGCGCTGAAGCGCCCCATCGGTCGCCGCTGAAGTCCGATCGCAACCTCCGCCGCGGGCGGTCCCTGAGCATTCAGGGGCCGCCCGCGGCATGTGTCACGCCATCCGGGCGCTCGCGGTGTCGTCTCGCGGCTCCACGTCGGCGCGGGGCGCCCACGCGGCGAGCACCGCGGCCTCGATGCCCAGCCCGATGAGACTTCCGTGCGGCCAGTACGTGAACAGGATCGTCGCGCCGACCACGATGGGCAGCGTCGCGGCGAGCACGAGACGCTCCCAGACCGGCGCCGCACCGCGTGGCGCCACGAGCGCGACGATCATCGCCCACAGGCAGATCGCGAGCAGTGCGAAGGCCTCGGCGCCCCACAACACGTGCAACGGGGCATCCGTCGGGTGGTTCAGATACGAGAGGAACGTGACCGCCGCGGAGATCAGCAGCAACCAACCGAGCACCCTGCCGCTCCAGCCGAGCGCGAGGAACGTCGGTCCGGTCGCGAACCAGAGGAGCAGGAACGAGACGGATGCCGCGGCGCCGAACACGAGGTAATAGTCGTGCAGTCCCATCGACGCCAGCCAGAGGCGGATGCCGTCGTACACCGGCTGCGAGTCGATCGCGACGAGCCAGGGCGGGCTGTCGGCACCCGACCAGACCGCCTGCTGCGGCGGCAGCAGGAAGAACGCCCATGCTGCCGCGATGAGCGCCGTGGCGACGGCCCACGGCCGAGAGGGGTGCGCGCGCATGCTCGCACGCTAGCCGGTCGAGCCGTCACACGACAGCCCTCGGTCGCGGGACACGGTAGACTCGTGCGAGTTGACATCCTTTAAGGCCGTCCCGTGAGGCGGAGAAGGGAGTCGGATGATGGCACGTGCCGTGCTCAGTCAGGCTGACATCCAGCGGGCGCTCACCCGCATCTCGCACGAGATCCTCGAGTCCAATCGCGGAAGCTCCGATCTCGTCCTCCTCGGCATCCCCACACGGGGTGTCGCCCTCGCGCGTCGCATCGCCGAGATCATCGCCCGCATCGAACCCGATGCGCCGGCCGCGCTCGCCGGTGCGCTCGACGTGACCATGTACCGGGACGACCTCGGGCACACGCGCACCCGCACCCCGTCGCCCACCGAGGTTCCGGCCGGCGGCATCGACGGCAAGACCGTCGTGCTCGTCGACGACGTGCTCTACTCGGGTCGCACGATCCGGGCGGCATTCGACGCACTCGCCGACCTCGGCCGGGCGCGCGCGGTGCGCCTCGCGGTGCTCGTCGACCGCGGTCACCGCGAGTTCCCGATCCGCGCCGACTTCGTCGGCAAGAACCTGCCGAGCTCGACGCGCGAGCGCATCAACGTGCGACTCGCTCGAGATCGACGGCGACGACGCCGTCACGATCGAGGGGGGCGACGAGTGATGCACCTGCTGGGCACCCGCGACCTCGCGCGCGACGACGCGATCGGCCTGCTCGACATCGCCGAGGACATGGCGGCCGTGCAGGAGCGCGAGGTCAAGAAGCTGCCGACGCTGCGCGGCAAGACCGTCGTCAACCTGTTCTTCGAGGACTCCACCCGCACCCGCATCTCGTTCGAGGCGGCGGCGAAGCGACTCTCGGCCGACGTCATCAACTTCAGCGCCAAGGGCTCGAGCGTGTCGAAGGGCGAGAGCCTGAAGGACACCGCGCAGACGCTGCAGGCGATGGGCGCCGACGGCGTGGTGATCCGCCACCCCGCCTCGGGCGCCCCGCTCACGCTCGCGACGAGCGGCTGGATCGATGCCGGCGTCATCAACGCGGGCGACGGCACCCACGAGCACCCGACGCAGGCCCTGCTCGACGCGTTCACGATGCGTCGCCGCCTGCACGGCACCGCCTCGCGCGGCCGAGGGCTCGACGGCGTCCGCGTGGTGATCGTCGGCGACATCCTGCACTCGCGCGTCGCCCGCTCGAACGTGTGGCTGCTCACGACGCTCGGCGCCGAGGTCGACCTCGTCGCCCCGCCCACGCTGCTGCCCGTCGACACCACGGCGTGGCCCGCGACCATCGGCTACGACCTCGACGCCGCGCTCGACGCGTCACCCGATGTCGTGATGATGCTGCGCATCCAGGCCGAGCGCATGCACGCCGCCTTCTTCCCCAACAGCCGCGAGTACGCCAGGACCTGGGGCCTCGACGACGCCCGGTTCGATCGGCTGCCCGGCACTACGATGGTCATGCACCCAGGTCCCATGAACCGCGGGCTCGAAATCTCGGCGCGAGCTGCGGATTCACCTCGATCGACGGTGCGTGAGCAGGTCGCGAACGGAGTATCAGTGAGAATGGCCGCCCTCTATCTGCTGTTGTCGGGCGAGCGGGGTGATGCCTGATGCGCGAACGCCATCTCATCACCGGTGCGACGCTGCCGACGGGCGAGCGCGCCGACATCCTGCTCGACGGCGGCGTCATCGCCGAGGTCGGCAGCATCGCCGATGCCGCCGGCGCGACGGTGTTCGATGCCGACGGGCTCGTCGCGCTGCCCGGCCTCGTCGACCTGCACACGCACCTGCGCGAGCCGGGCTACGAGCAGAGCGAGACCGTGCTCACCGGCACCCAGGCCGCGGCCGCCGGCGGGTTCACCGCCGTCTTCGCGATGGCGAACACCTTTCCCGTCGCCGACACCGCGGGCGTCGTCGAGCAGGAGGCGAGCCTCGGCGACGCGGCGGGCTACGCCACGGTGCAGCCGATCGGCGCGGTCACGGTCGGCCTGAAGGGCGCCGAACTCGCCGAACTCGGGGCCATGGCACGATCGCGCGCGAACGTGCGGGTCTTCAGCGACGACGGATTCTGCGTGTCCGACCCGCTGCTCATGCGCCGCGCACTCGAGTACGTCAAGGCGTTCGACGGCGTGATCGCCCAGCACGCGCAGGAGCCGCGCCTCACCGAGGGCGCCCAGATGAACGAGGGCGCGCTCTCGGGCGAACTCGGCCTCACCGGCTGGCCGGCCGTCGCCGAGGAGTCGATCATCGCGCGCGACGTGCTGCTCGCCGAGCACGTCGGCAGCCGGTTGCACGTCTGCCACGTCTCGACCGCGGGGTCGGTCGAGGTGATCCGCTGGGCGAAGGCCCGCGGCATCGACGTCACCGCCGAGGTCACCCCCCATCACCTGCTGCTCACCGAAGACCTGATCACGGGCTACGACCCGCGATTCAAGGTCAACCCGCCGCTGCGCCGCACCGAAGACACGCTCGCGCTGCGCGCAGCGCTCGCCGACGGCACGATCGACATCGTCGCCACCGACCACGCACCGCACCCGGTCGAGGCGAAGCAGAGCGAGTGGGACGCCGCGGCGAACGGCATGGTCGGCCTCGAATCGGCCCTGTCGGTCGTGCACGCCGCGGTCGTCGAGACGGGGCTCATGAACTGGGCGGATGTCGCGCGCGTGTTGTCGCACGCGCCGGCACGCATCGGGCGACTCGGGGGCCACGGTGAGGCCGATCGCCGCGGGAGCGGCCGCCGAGCTGACGCTCTACGACCCGTCGGGGTCATCCGTCTTCGATCTCGACCGGCTCGCCGGGCGCAGCGTCAACTCGCCCTACCTCGGGCGCTCCCTGCCCGGACGCGTCGTGGCGACGTTCCACGGCGGATACGCGACCTACGCGAACGGCGCCGTGCGCGATGCCGGCGAGGTCGCCGCGCTCGCGCAGGAGGTGGCGAATGGATAAGTGGATCGGCGGAATCGTCGCATTCGCGGTCGTGGCCCTCATCGTGTGGCTCATGTACCGGTCATGGCGGCGTCGCACCGCGCGCGACGAGTCGCTCTCGTCGTACCCGCTGCCCGAGTCGCTCGGCGCTCCCGCGCTCGAGGCCGAGGTGCTCTACGTGGCGACGACGCCCGTGGGCGATCCGCTCGAGCGCCTCGCGGTGCAGGGACTCGCGTTCCGCGGTGCCGCGCACGTCGAGGTGGTGGCCGGGGGACTGGTGCTGCGGGTCGCCGGGGAGTCGACGACCTTCATCCCCGCCGACAGGCTCGTCGGCGCGTCGACCGCGAGCTATGTGATCGATCGCGGTGTCGAACCCGACGGGCTCGTAGCGGTGACGTGGACGCCTCGTGCGGCCGACGACGCCGACCCGGCGCCCCGCGTCGACAGCTACCTTCGCGCCCGCTACGCGGGCGACGCGGCCAGGATCATCCGGGCCGTCAACGACATCGCCGCGGCGCCCGCCGCACCGCGGCTCGAACACGAGAGCGAGGCCTCGGATGGCTGAGACCCCCACAACGATGACTGAGACCATCGGGATGGCTGAGACCGCTGGGACCTCCGCCGACGGCCGCACGAGCGAGCCCGCCGTGCTCGTCCTCGAAGACGGAAAGCGCTACGAGGGGCGCGCCTACGGCGCCCGCGGCCGAACCCTCGGCGAGGCCGTGTTCGCGACCGGCATGACCGGGTATCAGGAGACGCTGACCGACCCGTCGTACGCGGGGCAGATCGTCATGATGACGGCGCCGCACATCGGCAACACCGGCATGAACGACGAAGACGAGGAGTCGGCGCGCATCTGGGTCGCCGGGTTCATCGTGCGCGACCCCTCCCGGGTGGTGTCGAACCACCGTTCGCAACGCAGCCTCGACGACGACCTCGTCGCGTCGGGTGTCGTCGGCATCTCGGGCATCGACACCCGTGCCGTCACCCGGCACCTGCGGTCGGCCGGTGCCATGCGCGCCGGCATCTTCTCGGGCGACGACGCGGCGCTGAGCCACGGCGAGCAGCTCGCGCTCGTGCAGTCGGGCGCCGAGATGACCGGCCGCAACCTCTCGGGCGACGTCTCGACCGCAGAGCGCTACACGGTCGAAGCCACCGGCGAACGCGTCGGATCGGTCGCCGTGCTCGATCTCGGGGTCAAGACCTCGACCCTCAACTACCTCGCCGAGCGCGGCTTCGACGTGCACGTGCTCCCGCAGACGGTCGACCGCCGACGACGTGCTCGCCATCGAGCCCGACGCGCTGTTCTTCTCGAACGGGCCCGGCGACCCCGAGGCATCCGATCGTCACGTCGACCTGCTGCGCACCGTGCTGCGCAACGACGTGCCCTACTTCGGAATCTGCTTCGGCAACCAGCTGCTCGGCCGCGCGCTCGGATTCGGCACCTACAAGCTGACCTTCGGTCACCGGGGCATCAACCAGCCCGTGCTCGACCGGGCCACGGGCCGCGTCGAGATCACCGCGCACAACCACGGCTTCGCGGTCGACGCCCCCATCGATCGGGTGAGCGACTCGAGCGAGGGCTTCGGGCGGGTCGAGGTGAGCCACGTCGACCTCAACGACAACGTCGTCGAGGGCCTCAACTGCCTCGACATCCCCGCGTTCAGCGTGCAGTACCACCCCGAATCGGCGGCCGGCCCGCACGACGCGAACTACCTCTTCGACCGGTTCCGCGACATGGTCATCGCGACGCGACAGCGAGTCCAAGGAGCACTGATGCCCAAGCGCGACGACATCAACAGCGTCCTCGTCATCGGATCCGGTCCGATCGTCATCGGACAGGCGGCCGAGTTCGACTACTCGGGCACGCAGGCCTGCCGGGTGCTGCGTGCCGAGGGCGTGCGGGTCATCCTCGTGAACCCCAATCCGGCCACGATCATGACCGACCCCGACTTCGCCGACGCGACGTACATCGAGCCGATCACGCCCGAGATCATCGAGTCGATCATCATCAAGGAGCGGCCCGATGCGGTGCTGCCGACGCTGGGCGGCCAGACCGCGCTGAACGCGGCGATCGCCCTGCACGACGCGGGCATCCTCGAGAAGCACGGCGTCGAGCTCATCGGCGCGAAGGTCGATGCCATCCGCAAGGGCGAAGACCGCCAGCTCTTCAAGGACCTCGTGATCGAGGCCGGAGCCGAGGTCGCCCGCTCGCACGTCGCGAAGACGCTCGAGCAGGCCAAGGAGTTCGCGCTCGACCTCGGGTACCCGCTCGTCGTGCGGCCGTCGTTCACGATGGGCGGTCTCGGCTCGGGCTTCGCCTACACCGAGGAGGACCTGCGTGCGCATCGTCGACGCAGGGCCTGCACGACTCGCCCACGACC
This sequence comes from uncultured Actinomycetota bacterium, assembly GCA_963836825.1. GTDB lineage: Bacteria > Actinomycetota > Actinomycetes > Actinomycetales > Microbacteriaceae > Agromyces. The sequence continues at coordinate 241,752 of CAWILI010000005.1, read as the reverse complement.
GAGGTGCTCCTCGAGGAGTCGATCCTCGGCTGGAAGGAGTACGAGCTCGAGCTCATGCGCGACACGGCCGACAACACGGTCGTCGTGTGCTCGATCGAGAACGTCGACCCCGTCGGCGTGCACACCGGCGACTCGATCACCGTCGCGCCCGGCGCTGACGCTCACCGACCGCGAGTACCAGAAGCTGCGCGACATCGGCATCGACATCATCCGCGCCGTCGGCGTCGACACCGGCGGCTGCAACATCCAGTTCGCCGTCGACCCGGCCGACGGCCGCATCATCGTCATCGAGATGAACCCGCGCGTGTCGCGCTCGTCGGCGCTCGCCTCGAAGGCCACCGGCTTCCCGATCGCGAAGATCGCGGCGAAGCTCGCCATCGGCTACCGGCTCGACGAGATCCCGAACGACATCACGCGCGTGACGCCCGCGAGCTTCGAGCCCACGCTCGACTACGTCGTCGTCAAGGTGCCGCGGTTCGCGTTCGAGAAGTTCCCGGCGGCCGACCCGACGCTCACCACGACCATGAAGTCGGTCGGCGAGGCCATGGCCATCGGCCGCAACTTCGCGACGGCGCTGCAGAAGGCGCTGCGCTCGCTCGAGAAGCGCGGCTCGTCGTTCCACTGGGGCGACGAGGAGCGCAGCGTCGACGAGCTGCTCGAGCTCGCGTCGGTGCCCACCGACGGGCGCATCGTCCTCGTGCAGCAGGCGCTGCGCACGGGCGCCACGATCGAGCAGGCGTTCGACGCGACGAAGATCGACCCGTGGTTCCTCGACCAGATCGTGCTCATCAACGAGGTCGCGCAGACCGTGGCCGGCGGCCGAGGCGCTCGACACCGACCTGCTGCTGTTCGCCAAGGACCACGGCTTCTCCGACGCGCAGATCGCGCAGCTGCGCGGCTTCGGCAGCGAAGCCGACGCGCGCGAGGTGCGGCACATCCTCGGCATCCGCCCGGTGTACAAGACCGTCGACACGTGCGCGGGGGAGTTCCCGGCGCTCACGCCGTACCACTACTCGAGCTACGACTTCGAGACCGAGGTCGAGCCGTCGACCCGCAAGAAGGTCGTCATCCTGGGCTCCGGACCGAACCGCATCGGCCAGGGCGTCGAGTTCGACTACTCGTGCGTGCACGCGTCGTTCGCCCTCTCCGACGCCGGGTTCGAGACGATCATGATCAACTGCAACCCCGAGACGGTCTCGACCGACTACGACACCAGCGACCGGCTCTACTTCGAGCCGCTCACGCTCGAGGACGTGCTCGAGGTCATCCACGCCGAGTCGCAGTCGGGCGAGCTCGTCGGGGTCGTCGTGCAGCTCGGCGGGCAGACCGCGCTCGGCCTCGCGAAGGGACTCGAGGCGGCGGGCATCCCGATCCTCGGCACGAGCCCCGCTGCGATCGACCTGGCCGAGGAGCGCGGCCTGTTCTCGGGCATCCTCGACGCGGCGGGCCTGCTCGCGCCGCAAGAACGGCACCGCGATCGACGTCGCCGGCGCGGTGCACGTCGCCGAGGGCATCGGCTACCCGGTGCTCGTGCGCCCGAGCTACGTGCTCGGCGGACGCGGCATGGAGATCGTCTACGACTCGCCCTCGCTCGCCGACTACTTCGTGCGCATCGAGGGCCAGGGCATCGTCGGTCCGAGCCATCCGCTGCTCGTCGACCGGTTCCTCGACGACGCCATCGAGATCGACGTCGACGCGCTCTACGACGGCACCGAGCTCTACATCGGCGGCGTCATGGAGCACATCGAGGAGGCCGGCATCCACTCCGGCGACTCGAGCTGCACCCTTCCGCCCGTGACGCTCGGCCGCGCCGAGGTCGACCGCGTGCGCGAGGCCACGCGCGCGATCGCCGAGGGCATCGGCGTGCGCGGCCTGCTCAACGTGCAGTTCGCGATCGGGGCGGGCGTGCTCTACGTGCTCGAGGCGAACCCGCGTGCGAGCCGCACCGTGCCGTTCGTCTCGAAGGCGCTCGGCATCGCGCTCGCCAAGGCGGCGAGCCGCATCATGGTCGGCGCGACGATCCGCGAGCTCGTGGCCGAGGGCATGCTGCCCGAGTCCGACGGCTCGCGCATCCCGCTCGACGCGCCGGTCGCGGTGAAGGAGGCCGTGCTGCCGTTCCACCGCTTCCGCACCCGCGAGGGCATCATGGTCGACTCGGTGCTCGGCCCCGAGATGCGCTCGACCGGCGAGGTCATGGGCATCGACCGCGACTTCCCGCGCGCGTTCGCGAAGAGCCAGCTCGCCGCGTACGGCGGCATGCCGAAGTCCGGCACCGTCTTCGTGTCGGTCTCCGACCGCGACAAGCGCTCGATCGTGCTGCCGGTGCTGCGCCTGCAGCAGCTCGGCTACGAGCTCACCGCGACCGAGGGCACCGCCGAGGTGCTGCGCCGCCACGGCATCAAGGCGCGCGAGGTGCTGAAGTTCAGCGACAAGGCCACCGACGACGCGACATCGGTCGTCGAGCTCATCCACCGCGGCGAGGTCGACGTCGTCGTCAACACGCCGAGCGGGCGCTCGGCGCGTGCCGACGGCTACGAGATCCGCGCCGCGGCGGTCGCCGCCGACATCCCGCTGTTCACGACGATCGCCGAGCTCTCGGCGGCCGTCGCGTCGCTCGATGTCGTCGGAGACGGGTTCGAGGTGACCAGCCTGCAGGAGTACGCCGAGCGCAGGGCGATGACGGCATGAACGGCGACGTGACCTCGTTCGGCGACCGGCTCGACGCCGTGTTCGCCGCCTACGGCCACCTCTGCGTCGGCATCGACCCGCACGCCGGGCTGCTGGCACGCTGGGGCCAGCCCGATTCGGCCGAGGGCGCCCGCGAGCTCGGCCTGCGCACCGTCGAGGCCGCGGCCGGTCGGGTCGGCATCGTGAAACCGCAGGTCGCGTTCTTCGAGCGGCACGGTGCGGCAGGCTATGCCGCGCTCGAACGCGTGCTGCGCGAGGCGCGCGACGCCGGGCTCCTGGTGATCGCCGACGTCAAGCGCGGCGACATCGGCTCGACCGTCGATGCCTACGGCGAGGCGTGGCTGCGACCCGGATCGCCGCTCGAGGCCGACGCCATGACGATCAGCGCCTACCAGGGACTCGGGTCGATCGAACAGGTCATGTCCACCGCGGATGCGGCGGGCAAGGGGTTGTTCGTGCTCGCCGCGACCTCGAACCCCGAGGCGGCCGCGATCCAGCGCGCGGTGCTGCAGCAGTCGTCGCGCGCGGGCAGCACGGTCGCGAACGCCATCACGCAGGGCGTCATCGGCTGGAATCACGGACGACCCGATGTTGCGACGCGTGCACTCGGGTCGATCGGCGTCGTCTTCGGCGCGACGACCGATCTCGGGCTCGCCGGCATCAGCATCGACGTCGAGGTGCCCCGTCCCGGTCTTCCGGTGCTGGCACCCGGCTTCGGCCACCAGGGAGCCCAACCCGGCGAGCTTCGCGCCCGGTTCGGTGCGTTCGCCGGCGGTGTCATCGCGAACGAATCCCGATCGATCCTCGAAGCGGGTCCCGACGGGCTGGTCGATGTGATCAGCCGCCGGGTCGACGAGTACGGAGCGGCAATTGCCTGAGCCCATCAGTGAACCGAGCACCCCGTCGGGTGCAGCCGCCACGACGCGCACCCCTCCCGAGGTCGACCGTGTCGCGGCATCCCGCGCCGCCGTGGCAGCGCGCCGCGCCCGTGCCGCCGTCAAGTCGCAGATCGCCGACGGCGCGCGCAGCCCGCTCGACGTGCTGCGCGAGGCGTTCGAGCAGCCCGAGGGCGTCGAGGGCCGGCTGCGCGTCACCGAGTTCCTCACCTCGATCCCCGCGATCGGGGTGACGAAGTCCGCGCGCATCATGCACGATCTCGAGATCTCGACGTCGAAGCGGCTCGGCGGTCTCGGCCGGCTGCAGCGGCGCCGCCTGCGCGAGTTCGTCGCCGACTGGGTCGCCGCGCACGGCGGCACCGGCGACCGGCTGGTCGTGCTCGCCGGACCGACCGCGGTCGGCAAGGGCACCGTGGCGGAGTACATCCGGCGCCACCACCCCGACGTGCGGCTGTCGGTGTCGGCGACGACCCGGGCCCCGAGGCCCGGCGAGGTCGAGGGCGAGAGCTACTTCTTCGTCGACGACGCCGAGTTCGATCGCATGGTCGAGGCGGGCGAACTGCTCGAGTGGGCGACCGTGCACAACGCGTTCCGATACGGCACCCCGCGCCGGGCCGTCGACGAGGCGATCGCCGCGGGAAACAGCGTGCTGCTCGAGATCGACATCCAGGGTGCGCGCTCGGTGCGCCGTGCCATGCCCGAGGCGACGCTCGTCTTCCTGCTGCCGCCGACGTGGGACGAACTCGTGCGCCGGCTGGTCGGCCGGGGCACCGAGAGCCCGTCGGAACAGCAGCGTCGGCTCGAGACCGCGAAGGTCGAACTCGCCGCCGTCGACGAGTTCGACCACCAGGTCGTGAACCACGAGGTCGGCGAGGCCGCCCAGAAGGTCGTAGACTTGATGAGATCTCGCAAGGGTCGGCGTTGAGCTGCCCTCGTCACGACTTTTCGCGCGCAGCGGGCGCGCACCCTCGATCTAAGGAGTCACCCCATGGCTGAGAAGCTGTCCGGCATCATCGATCCGCCCATCGACGACCTGCTCTCGAAGGTCGACTCGAAGTACCAGCTCGTCATCTTCGCGTCGAAGCGCGCGCGCCAGATCAACGACTACTACGCCGACCTCCACGAAGGCAGCCTGTTCGACAACGTCGGCCCGCTGGTCGACTCCTCGATCGACGACAAGCCGCTGTCGGTGGCGATGCACGAGATCAACGAGGACAAGCTCCGGCTCCGCCCGCTGGCCGAGTGACCCAGAGGGCCGCGTGACCCTCAACGTCGTCGTCGGCATCACCGGCGGCATCGCCGCGTACAAGGCCGTCGGCGTCGTGCGGGCGCTCGTGCTCGCCGGGCATGACGTGCACGTCGTGCCCACCGAGGGAGCCCTGCGGTTCGTCGGGCGCCCGACGCTCGAGGCGATCTCGCGCAACCCGGTGCACGTCGACCTCTACGAAGGGGTCGCCGAGGTGCGCCACGTCGCGATCGGGCAGGCGGCCGACCTCATCGTCATCGCGCCGGCGACGGCCAACACGATCGCGAAGCTCGCGACCGGGCCTCGCCGACGACCTGCTCGGCAACACCGTGCTCGCCAGCGAGGCGCCGATCGTCATCGCGCCGGCCATGCACACCGAGATGTGGCGCAACCCGGCCACGCAGGCCAACATCGCCACGCTGCGGGCCAGAGGCGTCACCGTCGTCGGCCCGGCGGTGGGCCAGCTCACCGGCGCCGACAGCGGCCCCGGCCGCATGGAGGAGCCCGAGGCGATCGTCGACGCCGCGCTCGCTGTCGCGGCATCCGCTCGCTCCGGTCGGTTCGGCCGAACGGGGCGACCTCGCCGGTCGTCACGTCGTGGTCTCCGCCGGCGGCACCCGCGAACCGCTCGACCCCGTGCGGTTCCTCGGCAACCGCTCGAGCGGCAAGCAGGGCATCGCCATCGCCGAGGCCGCGCGGTCGCGCGGCGCCCAGGTCACGCTCGTGGCGGCGAACCTCGAGGTCGCCGAGCCGACCGGTTGCGACATCCGCCGCGTCTCGACGGCGCTCGAACTGCAGGCGGCGGTGATCGAGGCGTCGCGCGGCGCCGACGTCGTCGTGATGGCGGCCGCCGTCGCCGACTACCGTCCGGCGGCGGTCAGCGAGGCGAAGATCAAGAAGGACCAGTCCGACGACGGGCTCACCCTCGAACTCGTGCGCAATCCCGACATCCTCGCCGGGCTGGGGCACGCCCCGCACGACGGCACCATGCTCGTCGGCTTCGCCGCCGAGACCGAGCCCGACGACGAGCGCATCCTCGAGCTCGGCCGCGCCAAGCGCGAGGCGAAGGGTGCCGACCTGCTCGTCGTGAACCGTGTGGGCTGGACCGAGGGGTTCGCGACCGACGAGAACTCGGCGGTCGTGATCGGCGACGACGGCGAGATCGTCACACGGCTTCACGGAAGCAAGGCGTCGGTGGCCCATGGCATCCTCGACGTGGTTGTCTCGAAGCTGAACTGACGACCGCACCGCCTCGCGACCACCGCTCGGCACTCGCAGCAACACCGAAGGAATCCGACCGCACATGAGCGCACTCCGCCTCTTCACCTCCGAGTCCGTCACCGAGGGGCACCCCGACAAGATCTGCGACCAGGTGTCCGACGCGATTCTCGACGCGCTGCTCACGCAAGACCCGCACAGCCGGGTCGCGGTCGAGACCCTCGTCACGACCGGGCTCGTGCACGTCGCCGGCGAGGTGACGACCTCGGGCTACGTCGAGATCCCCGCGATCGTGCGCGAGAAGGTCACGTCGATCGGCTACGACTCGTCCGACGTCTGGTTCGACGGGCGCTCGTGCGGCGTCTCGGTGTCGATCGGCGGCCAGTCGCCCGACATCGCGCAGGGCGTCGACCACGCCTTCGAGGCGCGTGAGCGCGCCAGCGTCGACGTGCTCGACCAGCAGGGCGCCGGCGACCAGGGCATCATGTTCGGCTACGCCACCCGCGAGACCCCCGAGCTCATGCCCGTGCCGATCTGGCTCGCGCACCGCCTGGCCGAGCGACTCGCCGCGGTGCGCAAGCAGGGCGAGCTCGACTACCTGCGCCCCGACGGCAAGACGCAGGTCACGGTCGGCTACGACGGCCAGCGGCCGCAGACCGTCGACACCGTGGTGCTCTCGACCCAGCACTCGACGTCGGTCTCGACCGAGCAGCTGCGCGCCGAGGTCGAAGAGCTCGTCATCGGGCCGGTGCTCGACACCGTCGAGCTCGCACGACCCGGGCTCAAGGTGCTCATCAACCCCACCGGCCGATTCGAGATCGGCGGGCCCCAGGGCGACGCCGGGCTCACGGGCCGCAAGATCATCATCGACACCTACGGCGGTGCGAGCCGGCACGGCGGCGGCGCGTTCAGCGGCAAAGACCCGTCCAAGGTCGACCGTTCGGCGGCCTACGCCATGCGCTGGGTCGCGAAGAACGCCGTGGCGGCGGGCCTCGCCGACCGTCTCGAGCTGCAGGTCGCGTACGCGATCGGCGCCGCGTCGCCGGTGGGGCTCTACGTCGAGACGTTCGGCACCGGCGCGCTGCCCGACGAGCAGATCATCGCCGCGATCCGCGAGGTGTTCGACCTGCGGCCGGCGGCGATCATCCGCGACCTCGACCTGCTGCGCCCCATCTACGCGCAGACGGCGAGCTACGGCCACTTCGGCCGAGAGCTGCCCGACTTCACGTGGGAGCGGCTCGACCGCGTCGACGACCTGCGCGCCGCCTCCGGGCTCTGACGTGAGCGGCGGCCCCATCGCCAGGGTGCTCGTCGACTCGCCGCTGCCGCAGCTCGACCAGCTGTTCGACTACGCCGTCCCCGAGCGCCTCGCTGCCGTCGTGCGTGCCGGGCAACGCGTGCGCGTTCCGCTGCGCAGCGGCGGGCGCATCGCCCAGGGATTCATCGTCGAGCTCGCCGAGACGAGCGAGTACGGCGGCAGGCTCGCCGAACTCGACGATGTCGTGTCCGAGGTGCCGATGCTGAACGACGACGTCTGGCGTCTCGCACGTCGGCTCGCCGATCGCGCCGCGGGCAATGCGAGCGACATCCTGCGCCTCGCGATCCCCGGCCGGTACGTGCGCGCCGAGAAGGCGTGGCTCGCCGACGAGACGCCGCCGGGGCCGCTGCCCGTCGATCCGCCGCCGATCACCGGGTACGACGAGGGCGCGGTCGAGCGCGGGCTTCGCGACGGCGAACGGATGACCCTCGCCGCGGTTCCGCAGCCCGTGCGCCTCGACGGCGGAGCATGGGTCGGCGCGTGGGCCGTGACCCTCGCCGAAGCGGCCGCCCGCACGCTGGCCGACGACCGAAGCGCGATCCTCGTCGTCCCCGACTACCGCGATCAGCAGCAGCTCGAGGCGGCCCTCGCCGATCGCATCGACCCGAGTCGCGTCATCCGCACCGATGCACGCCAACCCGGCGCCGAGCGCTACCGCGGGTTCCTGCGCGCGGGCGAGTCCGTCGCTCGCGTGATCGTCGGCAACCGGTCGGCGGTCTACGCACCGGCGCATCGGCTGGGGCTCATCGCGCTGTGGGACGACGGCGACACCCTGCAGGCCGAGCCCCTCGCTCCGGGCGTGCACGCGCGCGATGCGGCACTCGTGCGTCAGGAGCAGTCAGGGGCGGCCCTGCTGTTCCTCGGGCACACGCGCAGCGTCGACGTGCAGCGGCTGGTCGAGATCGGCTGGGTGCGTGCGGTCCCGCGCGCTCGCGCCACCCGCCCGCACGTCGTGATCACCGAGAACCAGGCCGCGGCCGACGAGCGCGCCCGTGCGGCCCGCATCCCGTCGACGGCGTGGACCGCCGCGGCCGAGGCGCTCAAGGCTCGGCCCGGTGCTGGTGCAGGTCTCGCAGCCCGGGTACGCGCCGTCGCTCGTCTGCGACACGTGTCGTGAGCCCGCGTCGTGCACGGCGTGCAGGGGAGCGCTGGCGGCACCCACCGCCACGGGTGCGCCGCATTGCCGACTCTGCGGCCGCAGCGCCGCCGACTGGCGCTGCGCGAACTGCGACGGCACGAAGCTCCGCGGGGCGACCGCGGGTTCCGCACGCACCGCCGAAGACCTGGGTCGCGCGTTCCCGGCGGTGCGCATCGTGCGGTCCGACGGCGAGCGCCCGGTGCTCACGGTCGACGCGACCCCGCAGCTCGTCGTCGCGACTCGCAGCGCCGAGCCCGTCGCCGAGGGCGGGTACCGTGCCGTGCTGCTCCTCGACGGCGAGCGCATGCTGGTGCGCGAGTCGCTGCGCGTGACCGAAGACTGCCTGCGGTGGTGGTCGAATGCGGCGGCGCTCGCAGCGCCGGGGGCGCCGGTGTTCCTCGTCGGGGTGGGCGGCGCCATCGGCACCGCCCTCGCGACGTGGCGGCACGACCGGTGGGCGTCGGCCGAACTCGCGGCGCGCCGCGAGCTCCGGTTCCCGCCCGCCGTGCGGGTCGCGACCGTGCGCGCCAGGCGCGAGCACCTCGAGCACGCCCTCAGCGCGATCGACGAGCTCGGCGCGGCGGTCGACGTGCTCGGGCCGGTACCCGAAGACGCGGGACTCGAGCGCGCGATCGTGCGGGCCGATTACGGCGCCGCGACCCGGCTCGCCGAGATCCTCAAGGCCGAGCAGATCAGGGTCGCGACCGAGCGCCGACGACCGATCGCGGGGCAGCCCGTGCGCAAGGCGCCGACGTTGCGCGTGCGGTTCGACGACCCCGAGGTGTCGTAGGCGGCACCGCCCGTCGGCGCGCCCGATCCGCCAGAATGGAGTGTGCCCCACTTGCGTCTCGTCTTCGCCGGCACTCCGGCGCCCGCTGTCCCGACCCTCGAGCGCCTCGTCGCCGGGCCGCACGAGGTCGTCGGCGTCGTGACGCGACCGCCCGCGCCGCTCGGGCGCAAGCGCGTGCTCACGCCGTCGCCCGTGGCGCAGGCCGCCGAGCGACTCGGGGTGCCGGTCGTCGAGGCGGCGCGCCTCGATGAGCGGGCGACTGCGGCGATCGCGGCGCTCGAGCCCGACCTGGGCGTGATCGTGGCGTACGGCGGGCTCGTGCGCGAACCGCTGCTCTCGCTGCCCGTACACGGCTGGATCAACCTGCACTTCTCGCTGCTGCCCGCGTGGCGTGGCGCCGCCCCCGTGCAGCAGGCGCTCATCGCGGGCGACGCGGTCGCCGGGGCATCCGTCTTCCAGCTCGTCGCCGAGCTCGACGCGGGCGACGTCTTCGCGACCGAGCAGCGTGCCGTCGGCGCAGGCGAGACCGCCGGCGAGCTGCTCGAGGCGCTCGCGATGTCAGGAGCCGATCTCACCGCCGGCGTCGTCGACGCGATCGCGTCGGGCACGGCGGTCTCGACCCCGCAGGCCGGCGAGCCGTCGTTCGCCCCGAAGCTCACGATCGATGACGCCCGCCTCGACTGGGCGCAGCCGACGGCAGCGGTCGACGCGAGGTTCCGGGGCGTCACTCCCGAACCGGGCGCCTTCACCGAAGTCGACGGGGCGCGGCTGAAGGTGCTCGAGGCGCGTCCGTTCGACGGCCAGCGATCATCCGGTTGCGGGTCACGTGCGCGCGCAGGGCAGGCGCATCGTCGTCGGCACCGCAGACGGCGCCGTCGAACTGCTGCGAGTGCAGCCCGCCGGTCGCACCGCGATGGGCGCCGCCGACTGGTGGCGAGGACTCGGCGTCGACGAGGCGGTGGCACGATGAGCGACGAACGCAGTACGGGTGGCGAGCGACGCAGCAGCAACCGCGGCAGCGCCGGCGGGCGAACGGGCGGCGGCCGCGCCCCGCGTCGCGACAGCCCCCGCGAACCGAAGCAGGTGCGCGTCTCACCCGCGCGCATCGTCGCCTACGAGGTGCTCGAGGCGGTGCGCACCGACGAGGCCTACGCCAACCTGCTCATGCCGAAACGCATCGAACGCTCGCGCCTCAGCCCCGACGACGCCGCACTCGCGACCGAGCTCGGCTACGGCACCTTGCGCATGCAGGGCTTCTACGACGCCGTCATCGCGCTCGCGGCGGGGCGCCCGACCGACCGCATCGATCCGCCGGTGCTCGACATCCTGCGGCTCGGCGCCCATCAGCTGCTCTCGACGCGCGTGCCGACGCACGCCGCGGTCAACGAGTCGGTCGTGCTCGCCAAGCGGCTCGCGCCCGGCGCGACGGGCTTCGTCAACGCGGTGCTGCGCACCATCTCGCGCACGTCGCCCGAGGAGTGGCGCGAGCACGTCGAGCGCGAGACCCCGGGCGGCGCCGACGCGAAGCTCGCGGCCGTGTCGTCGCATCCGAAGTGGATCGTGCGCGCCCTGCGCGCCGCCCTCGCCCACGAAGAGCGCGGCGACGAGCTCGACGCGCTGCTCGCCGCCGACAACGCCGCACCACGTGTGAACCTCGTCGCGCTTCCCGGTTCGGATGTCCCGGGCCCCGACGACCTCGGCACGCCGAACGCGTACTCGCCGCTCGGCTTCACGGCGGGTCATCCGCTCGCGCTCGTCGCGGAATCGCAGGGCCGGGTGCGCGTGCAGGACGAGGGCTCGCAGCTCGCCGCGCTCGCACTGACCCGGGCTCGCCCGGTCGTCGCAGGCGAGCGGTGGCTCGACCTCTGCGCCGGCCCGGGCGGCAAGACCGCGATCCTCGCGGCCGAGGCGCTCGCGGGCGGGGCGGTGCTCGCCGCGAACGAGCTCGTGCCCGCACGTGCCGAGCTCGTGCGCAACGCGATCGCCGGGGTGCCGCTCGACGTCGAGGTGCACGAGCTCGACGGTCGTGAGCTCGACGCCGCGGCGCTCGGCGCCGACGGCGGGTTCGACCGCATCCTGCTCGATGCGCCGTGCACCGGGCTCGGCGCCCTGCGCCGCCGGCCCGAGGCGCGCTGGCGCAAGCAGCCCGCCGACGTCGCCGAGCTCACGAAGCTGCAGGGCGAGCTGCTCGACGGCGCGATCCGATCGCTGAAGCCCGGCGGCATCCTCGCGTACGTGACGTGCTCCCCGCACACGGCCGAGACCTTCGGCACGCTGCGTGCGGCGCTCGAGCGCCACGCCGGCGAGGTGTCGCAGCTCGACACGCGTGCCGTCGTCGACGGGGTGTCGCGGCATCCGCTCGACCTCGCCGGGGCGCCCGAGACGGTGCAGCTCTGGCCGCACCGGCACGGCACCGACGCCATGTTCATCGCCCTGCTCGAGCGCACCGCGTGACCGCGCGTCGCGGGCGTCGACGGGCGATCGGTAGGCTGGGCGTCATGACGCAGCGGATCAACCCGAGCATCCTCTCCGCCGACTTCGCGAACCTCGAGGCCGAGCTCGGTCGCATCGCGAGCGCCGATCTCGTGCACGTCGACGTCATGGACAACCACTTCGTGCCGAACCTCACGATCGGGCATCCCGTCGTCGCCCGACTGCAGCAGGTCAGTCCGATCCCGCTCGACCTGCACCTCATGATCTCCGACGCCGACCGGTGGGCGCCGCAGTACGCCGAGACGGGCGCGTACTCGGTGACCTTCCACGCCGAGGCCGCGTCCGACCCGGTCGGGCTCGCCCGCCGCATCCGCGAGATCGGCGCCCGCGCGGGCATCGCGGTGAAGCCGGGCACGCCGGTCGAGCCCTACCTCGACCTGCTCGCCGAGTTCGACCAGGTGCTCGTGATGACCGTCGAACCCGGCTTCGGCGGGCAGTCGTTCATGCCCGAGACGATGCCCAAGCTCGGGCTGCTCGACGAGGCGCGCCGCGCCCACGGGCTCGACGTCTGGCTGCAGGTCGACGGCGGCATCACGGTCGACACGATCGGCATCGCCGCCGAGGCGGGCGCCGACACGTTCGTGGCGGGGTCGGCGGTCTTCGGGGCCGATGTGCCGGCCGAGGCGATCGCGAGCCTTCGTGACGCCGCGTCCCGGCACGCGCACGCGCACGGGTAACGTAGACCGGGTGAAGACATTCGACGAGCTCTTCGTCGAGCTGAGCGACAAGGCCCGCACCCGTCCCGAGGGTTCCGGCACCGTGCGCGAGCTCGACGCCGGAGTGCACGCCATCGGCAAGAAGATCGTCGAAGAGGCGGCCGAGGTGTGGATGGCCGCCGAGTACCAGACCGACGACGAGACGGCCGAAGAGATCTCGCAGCTGCTCTACCACCTGCAGGTGCTCATGCTCGCGAAGGGCCTCGCACCCGCCGACGTGTACCGACATCTCTGATCACGTCCATGACCGATCAGACCCGTCGACACGAAAGCCGAGAAATGCCGAACCAGCCCATGCTCCGAATCGCCGTGCCCAACAAGGGCTCGCTCGCCGAGACCGCCGCGCAGATGCTCTGGGAGGCCGGGTACTCCGGTCGCCGTGACCCGCGCGACCTGCACACCGCCGACCCCCGCAACGGCGTCGAGTTCTTCTACCTCCGCCCGCGCGACATCGCCACGTACGTGGGGTCGGGTGCGCTCGACGTCGGCATCACGGGGCGCGACCTGCTGCTCGATTCCGGTTCGGATGCCGTCGGAGATCGCCCCGCTCGGATTCGGGGACTCGACCTTCCGCTTCGCGGGCCCGGCCGGTGCGTTCACCGAACTCGCCGAGCTCGAGGGCGTTCGCGTGGCGACGAGCTACCCGGGCCTCGTCGGCGACTTCCTCGCCGGTCACGGGGTCACGCCCGCACGGCTCGTCAAGCTCGACGGCGCCGTCGAGTCCGCCGTGCGCCTCGGCGTGGCCGACGCGGTCGCCGACGTCGTCTCGACGGGGTCGACGCTGCGCAAGGCCGGCCTCGAGATCTTCGGACCCGTCATCCTCGAGTCCGAGGGCGTGCTCATCGGCTCGGGCGTCGACAAGCCCGGCACGGCGACGCTCGTGCGCCGCCTGCAGGGCGTGCTCGTCGCCCGGCAGTACGTGCTGCTCGACTACGACGTCCCCGTCGAGCACCTCGAGCGGGCGACCGCCGCGGCCCCCGGCTTCGAATCGCCGACCGTGTCGCCGTTGCAGGACCCCGAGTGGGTGGCCGTGCGCGTCATGATCCCGCGCGTCGACATGAACCACGTCATGGACGAGCTCTACTCGCTGGGCGCCCGCGCGATCCTCGTGAGCGCCATCCACGCCGCACGGTTGTGAGCCCGACATGTCACTCGCCGTCCGTGTGATCCCGTGTCTCGACGTCGCCGCCGGCCGCGTCGTCAAGGGCGTGAACTTCCAGAACCTGCGTGACGCCGGCGACCCCGTCGAGCTCGCCGCGCGGTACTCCGAGCAGGGCGCCGACGAACTCACCTTCCTCGACGTCACCGCGACCGTCGACGACCGCTCGACGACCTACGACATGGTGCAGCGGGTCGCCGAGCAGGTCTTCATCCCGCTCACGGTCGGCGGCGGGGTGCGCTCCGCCGAAGACGTCGCGCGTCTGCTCGGCCACGGCGCCGACAAGATCGGCGTCAACAGCGCCGCGATCGCGCGCCCGCCGCTCATCGCCGAGATCGCCGACCGGTTCGGCGCACAGGTGCTCGTGCTCTCGCTCGACGTGAAGCGCTCCGACCGCACGCCGTCGGGCTTCGTCGTGACCACGCACGGCGGCCGCACCGAGACCGACCTCGACGCGCTCGACTGGGCGCGGCGAGGCGATCGAACTCGGCGCCGGCGAGCTGCTCGTGAACTCGATCGACGCCGACGGCACCAAGGCGGGCTTCGACCTCGAGCTCACCTCGCTCATGCACGAACTCTCGCGGGTCCCCGTCATCGCCTCCGGCGGGGCCGGCGCGGTCGCGCATTTCGCCCCGGCCGTGGCCGCGGGCGCCGACGCCGTGCTCGCGGCATCCGTGTTCCACAACGGCGAGATCACCATCGGCGAGGTGAAGGCCGCGCTCGCGGCCGACGGAAGGATCGTGCGATGACGCGAGTCCACTGCAGTCGACCGCCGACGAAGCCGTCGAACGGGCCGTGTTCGACGACCGGGGACTGCTGCCGGCCGTCATCCAGCAATGGGACACCGGCGAGATGCTCATGCTCGGCTGGATGGACCGCGAGGCCCTGCGTCGCACGCTCACCGAGGGCCGCGTGACGTTCTGGTCGCGCTCGCGACAGGAGTACTGGCGCAAGGGCGACACGTCGGGGCACGCGCAGTACGTGCGCTCCGCCGCGCTCGACTGCGACGCCGATACGCTCCTCGTGCGCGTCGAGCAGATCGGCGTCGCCTGCCACACCGGTACCCGCACCTGCTTCGACGGCGATCCGATCGACGTCGTGCAGGGCTTCCCGCCCGCCGACTGACGACGAGGAGAGACCGTTGGCCGCTGCCACGACCACGTTCGACGAATTCACCCGACTGCTCACGGGTCGCCGGGTCGTGCCCGTCGTGCGCGAGCTGTTCGCCGACGGCGAGACCCCGGTGGGCATCTACCGCAAGCTCGCCGACGGGCGCCCGGGCACCTTCCTGCTCGAGTCGGCCGAACAGGGCGGCATCTGGTCGCGGTACTCGTTCGTGGGCGTCTCGTCATACGGCGTCCTCACCGAGGCCGACGACCGGGTCGAGTGGCTCGACTACGGGCTCGACGCCGAGCGTGCACTCGGCGATGCGGCCGAGCTGCCGCCGCTGAAGGCCCTCGAGGCGATGTTCGAGCGCTGGCGCACCGAAGACGTGCCGGGCGCTCCGCCGCTCACCGGCGGGCTCGTGGGCTTCATCGGCTGGGAGGCGGTGCGGCAGATCGAGCACCTGCCGAACCGGCCGCCGGCCGAATCGCGAATTCCCGGCCAGGCGTTCTCGTTCGTCGCCGAGCTCGTCGTCATCGACCACCGCACGGGCACGGTGCAGCTCATCGCGTCGGTGCTCAACGACGCCGGCGAGCCCGCCGACGCCCTCTGGAGCGAGCGCACAGGCGCGCCTCGACCGCATGCAGCAGGGCCTCGCGCAGCCGGCCGAGGCGTGGCTCGCCGACATCGACCTCGTCGCGCGCCGCCGATCCGCGCCATCGCACCGAACGCGACGACTTCCTCGGCGCCGTCGACCGCTCGAAGCTGCACATCCACGACGGCGACGTGTTCCAGGTGGTCATCTCGCAGCGGTTCGAGCACGAGGCCACGGCGAACCCGATCGACGTGTATCGCGTGCTGCGCAGCCTCAACCCGAGCCCGTACATGTACTTCGTGCACCTCGAAGACGTCGCGGGCGAGCCGTACTGGATCGTGGGCTCCTCGCCCGAGGCGCTCGTCAAGGTGCAGGGTCGCCGCGTGTTCACGCATCCGATCGCCGGCTCGAAGCCGCGCGGAGCGAACCCCGAGGAGGATGCCGATCTCGAGGCCGAGCTCCTCGCCGACCCCAAAGAGCAGGCCGAGCACCTGATGCTCGTCGACCTCGCCCGCAACGACCTCGCGAAGGTCTGCGCCGCGGGCTCGGTCGAGGTGACCGAGTTCATGCGGGTCGAGCGGTTCAGCCACATCATGCACCTCGTCTCGTCGGTCGAGGGCGACCTCATGCCCGGCACGAACGCCATCGACGTGTTCCGGGCGACGTTCCCGGCGGGCACGCTGTCGGGCGCGCCGAAGCCGCGGGCGCTCGAGATCATCGACGACCTCGAGCCGGCGCAACGCGGGCTCTACGGGGGAGTCGTCGGCTACTTCGGCTTCGGCGGCGATGCCGACCTCGCGATCGCGATCCGCACGGCGACCATCGCCGACGGCGTGGCGCACGTGCAGGCCGGCGCCGGCCTCGTCGCCGACTCCGATGCCGACGCCGAGTTCGAGGAGTCCCGCAACAAGGCCGCCGCCCCGCTGCGCGCGGTCGCGGTGGCGAACGCGATGCGCCGGATCGCACCGTGAGCGCCGATCGCATGAAGTTGCCCGCGATCCTCGCCACGATCGTCGGGGCGGGCCTCGCGCTGCTCTCGCTGGAGCCAGACCTGGTACGCCCTCGTGCTCGAGAGCAGTGCCGGTGGCGGGGCATCCGGCGACGCCATCGCGGTGCCCGGCAGCATCGCGTCGCCGGCGCTCGCGGCGCTCGGACTCGCCGGCCTCGCCCTCGTCGCCGCCCTCGCGATCGCCGGCCCGGGCATCCGCATCGTGCTCGGCGTGCTCGAAGTGCTGCTCGGCGGCTCCATCGTGCTCGCCGCCTCGCTGTCGATCGGCGATCCGGTCGCGGCCGTCTCGCCGGCCGTGACGGATGCCACGGGCGTGGCCGGTTCCGAACCGACCGCGTCGCTCGTGGCGGAGGTCACGCCGACGTTCTGGCCGACGGTCGGCGTGATCGCCGGGGTCATCCTGATCCTCGCCGGGGTGCTCGTACTCGCGACCGGAATGCGCTGGCCGGCGTCGTCGCGCCGATACCGCGGTGCGCGCCTCGAACAGGCGGCGCCGGCGCGGGCGAGACGACGTCGCCGGCATCCGATCGCGCCATCGACGACTGGGACGAACTCAGCCGAGGCGACGACCCGACCGACGACATCGACGCGAGCGATGACACGAGCCCGACCGAACCGAACCGATAGACTGGCGGGCGAAACCCCCGCGCACGAAGGAGCATCATGAGCATTGAGACCGCAGAGCCCGGCCACGGACACTCGCCCGCGGCATGGACCGCCGTCACGATCATGCTCGTGGCCTTCACGATCGGAACGATCGCCTTCTTCTTCGACACGCAGTGGCTCGTCTGGGCATCGGCGGCGCTGCTGCTCGTCGGCGCACTCGTGGGCTGGGTGCTGGCGCGTGCCGGCTACGGAGTCGGCGGCTCGAAGGTCGCCGAGAAGGCGCACTGAGTGCTCGCCGACCTGACGGCGAACTCCGTCGCCGACTCACTCGCGCGCCGCGAGACGAAACCGCTCGCCGACGTCGAGGCCGCGGCGCTCGCACGCCGGCCCGCACTCGATGCCCTCGAGGCTCTGCGGCCCGCGACGCACATCAAGATCATCGCCGAGATCAAGCGATCGAGCCCGTCCCGCGGCGCGCTCGCGCAGATCGCCGACCCGGCCGCACTCGCCCGCAGCTATGAGCTCGGCGGCGCGAGCGCGATCAGCGTGCTCACCGAGGGTCGCAGGTTCGGCGGTTCGCTCGCCGACCTCGAGGCGGTTCGGGCCGCGGTGGCGCTTCCGGTGCTGCGCAAGGACTTCATCGCGACGCCCTACCAGGTGTTCGAGGCGCGTGCGGCGGGCGCCGATCTCGTGCTGCTCATCGTCGCGGCGCTCGACGACGCGACGCTGCGCGAGCTGCTACGATCTCGTCGTCGCGCTCGGCATGACCCCGCTCATCGAGACGCACTCGGCCGACGAACTCGAGCGGGCGGCCGCACTCGGCGCGCAGCTCATCGGCGTCAACGCGCGCGACCTCACGACCTTCGAGCTCGACCGCGACCTGTTCGGCCGACTCGCCGAGCGGTTCCCCGCCGGCGCGGTACGCGTCGCCGAGTCGGCCGTGCTCTCGGCGGCAGACGTCGCGCACTACCGCGCGTCCGGCGCCGACGTGGTGCTCGTCGGCGAAGCGCTCGTCACGGGCGACCCCATCGCAAACCTCTCAGCTTTCCTGGCGGTGTGACATGGCGCTCAGAGCGCAGACCGGTCCGTACTTCGGCGACTTCGGCGGGCGATTCGTGCCCGAATCCCTCATCGCCGCCCTCGACGAACTCGGCGAGGCCTACGACCTGGCCAAGCTCGACCCGGCCTTCGGTGCCGAACTCGCAGAACTCGGCCGCAGCTACACGGGCCGGCCGTCGATCATCACCGAGGTGCCGCGCTTCGCGTCGCACGCCGGCGGGGCTCGCATCATCCTGAAGCGCGAAGACCTCAACCACACGGGCTCGCACAAGATCAACAACGTGCTCGGCCAGGCGCTGCTCACCAAGCGCATCGGCAAGTCGCGGGTGATCGCCGAGACCGGCGCCGGCCAGCACGGCGTCGCGACGGCGACGGCGGCGGCGCTCTTCGGGCTCGAGTGCACCGTGTACATGGGCGAGGTCGACACCGAGCGCCAGGCGCTCAACGTCGCGCGCATGCGCCTGCTCGGCGCCGAGGTCGTCGCGGTGAAGACCGGATCCCGCACGCTGAAGGACGCGATCAACGAAGCGATGCGCGACTGGGTCACGAACGTCGAGACGACCAACTACATCTTCGGTACGGTCGCAGGCCCGCACCCGTTCCCCGAGATGGTGCGCGACTTCCAGAAGATCATCGGCGAAGAGGCCCGAGCCCAGGTGCTCGAGCTGACCGGTGCCCTGCCGACCGCGGTCGCCGCCTGCGTCGGCGGCGGTTCGAACGCCATCGGCATCTTCCACGCGTTCCTCGACGACGCCGAGGTCGGCCTGTACGGCTTCGAGGCCGCAGGCGAGGGCGTCGACACCGACCGTCACGCGGCGACCATCACCAAGGGGCGACCCGGCGTGCTGCACGGCGCGCGCAGCTACCTCCTCCAAGACGACGACGGCCAGACCATCGAGTCGCACTCGATCTCGGCCGGCCTCGACTACCCGGGCGTGGGTCCCGAGCACTCCTGGCTCGCCGCGATCGGGCGGGCCGAGTACCGACCCGTCACCGACGCCGCGGCCATGGAGGCCCTGCGCCTGCTCACCCGCACCGAGGGCATCATCCCCGCGATCGAGTCGGCGCACGCCCTCGCCGGGCACGCTCGAGCTCGGTCGCGAACTCGGCGCCGACGCGACGATCCTCGTGAACCTCTCGGGTCGCGGCGACAAAGACATGGACACGGCTGCGGAGTACTTCGGCCTCTACGACCAGGAGGGGGCGGAATGAGGACGGTCGGGCCGGTCGATCGCGCGGCGCAACGACGAGGCATCCGGCGCCCTCATCGGGTACCTCCCCGTCGGATTCCCCGACTTCGACGAGAGCGTCGAGGCGGCGGTGGCGATCGTCGAGAACGGCGTCGACGTGCTCGAACTCGGGCTGCCGTACTCCGACCCCGTCATGGACGGCCCGGTCATCCAGGCGGCCACGCAGCAGGCGCTCGACAACGGGTTCCGAATCGCCGATGGCTTCGAGGCCGTGCGCCGCATCACCGACCGCGTCGAGGCGCCGGTGCTCATCATGACCTACTGGAACCCCGTGGTGCAGTACGGCGTCGATCGGTTCGCCGACGACCTCGCCGCCGCCGGGGGAGCGGGCCTCATCACCCCCGACCTGATCCCCGACGAGGCCGCCGACTGGATCGCCGCGTCCGAGCGCACCGGCCTCGACCGCGTGTTCCTCGCCGCTCCGACCTCGAGCGATGCACGCCTCGAACTCGCGGTCGAATCGAGCCGCGGGTTCGTCTACACCGTCTCGACCATGGGCATCACCGGTGCCCGCAGCGACGTCGACGTGGCGGCGCGCACGCTCGTCGCGCGCCTGGCCGAGGCCGGGTCGCCGGCCAGCTGCGTCGGACTCGGCATCTCGACCGCCGCGCAGGTCGCAGAGGTGCTCGAGTACGCCGACGGTGCGATCGTCGGCTCCGCGCTCGTGAAGGCCCTCGCCGAGGGCGGCGTCGCCGCCGTCGGCGAGCTCGCGGCCGAGCTGTCGCGCGGCACGCGCCGCGAGTGAAGTACGCTGACTCTGGCCTTCCGGGCCAGCAAGTCTCACGAGGAAAGGCAAGAAGCCGAGTGATCGCCCCGTTCAGCATCCCGAGTCCCGGCCCCGAGTGGCGCGCCCTCGAGATCCCCGTGCCCTGGGGTGTCCTGACCATCCAGACCTATGCGCTCTGCATCCTCGTGGGCATCGTCCTGGCGGTCATCATCACCTCGCGTCGCCTGACGAAGCGCGGTGCCGAGCCGGGCGTCGTGCTCGACGTCGCCCTGTGGGCGGTGCCGCTCGGCATCATCGGCGCACGGTTCTACCACGTGTTCACGCATCCCGACGACTACTTCTTCGAGGGCGCCAACGTCTTCAACCCCTTCCAGGCCGGGTGCGATCTGGAACATCTGGGAGGGCGGCAACGCCATCTACGGCGCGCTCATCGGCGGCGCGATCGGTGTCATCATCGGCTGCAGGCTCACCGGGCTGCGCTTCTGGTCGTTCGCCGACGCGCTCGCACCCGGCCTGCTGGTCGCCCAGGCCGTCGGCCGGCTCGGCAACTGGTTCAACCACGAGCTCTTCGGCTCGCCGACCGACCTGCCCTGGGGCCTCGAGATCCCGGCCGACAACCCCGCGTTCCCGGCGGGGCTCGCCGAAGGCACGCTGTTCCACCCCACCTTCCTCTACGAGCTGATCTGGAACCTCGCCGGTGCGGCGGTCATCGTGCTGCTCGAGCGCAAGGTGAACCTGCGCTGGGGCAAGGCGTTCGCGGTGTACCTCATCTGGTACGGGCTGGGCCGCTCGTTCTTCGAGTCCATCCGGCTCGACCCGAGTGAGATGTTCCTCGGCATCCGCGTGAACGTGTGGGCGTCCTTCGCCGCGGTCGTGCTCGGTATCGTCATCTACCTCGTGCAGCGCCGCAGGCACACCGGCGACGAGCCGAGCCCCTATGTTCCCGGACGTGAATGGAAGGAACCCGACGCTGAGGTAGAATCGGACGAAATCGAGTCCGACTCTGACTCTCTCGACGATGGCGTCGAGGGCGAGAACGATCCCCAGGGCGAGACGGCGGCCACAAGCCCGAGCCGTCCCTCCTCCTCAGCGAGGTAGCCCCGACCAGGTTCTCCGAAGCTGCGCCGCACCACGCGCATCGACAACCCCTTGAAGGGCCGACGACGTCCCCCGCTGCAAACGAGTTTGATGAGGACGGTCTCTGTGTCGCTCACCCCACCCTTCGCGAGGTTCGGAACGGTACCCCCTGCCCAGGGCCTGTACGACCCCAGCGCCGAGAAGGACGCCTGCGGCCTGGCCATGGTCGCGACCCTGCGCGGCACGGCGGGGCACGACATCATCACCGCAGCACTCGACGCGCTGCGGCACCTCGAGCACCGGGGGGCGGTCGGTTCCGACGCGGGCACGGGTGACGGCGCCGGCATCATCACGCAGATTCCCGACGGCTTCCTCCGCTCGGTCACCTCGTTCCCGCTGCCCGCTGTCGGTTCGTACGCCGTCGGCAACGCGTTCCTCCCGGTCGACCCCACCACGCGCAGCTCGGTCAAGCGCAGCCTCGCGAACCTCGCCGCCGCAGAAGGTCTCGAGGTGCTCGGCTGGCGCGAGGTGCCGGTGCGCCCCGACGAGCTCGGCACCCTCGCTCGCGCCGCGATGCCGGTGGTGCAGCAGCTGTTCGTGAAGTCGTCGGCGACGACGTCGACCGGTGCCTTCGTCGAGGGCATCGCCCTCGACCGCCTGGCCTTCCGCCTGCGCAAGCGCGCCGAGCGCGAACTCGAGCTCTACTTCGCCTCGCTGTCGTGCCGCACGATGGTCTACAAGGGCATGGTCACGACCCTGCAGCTCGAGCCGTTCTACCCCGACCTCTCCGACGAGCGCTTCACGTCGAAGCTCGCGCTCGTGCACTCGCGGTACTCGACGAACACGTTCCCGTCGTGGCCGCTCGCGCAGCCGTTCCGCATGATCGCGCACAACGGCGAGATCAACACCATCCAGGGCAACCGCAACTGGATGCGTGCACGCCAGTCGCAGCTCGAGTCCGAGGTGCTCGGCGACCTCGCCCCGATCCTGCCGATCGTCACGCCGGGAGCGAGCGACTCGGCGTCGTTCGACGAGGTCGTCGAACTCCTGACCCTCGCCGGCCGCAGCCTGCCGCACGCCATCATGATGATGGTCCCCGAGGCGTGGGAGAACCAGACCGAGATCACCCCCGAGCGGCGCGCGTTCTACGAGTACCACTCGATGCTCATGGAGCCGTGGGACGGCCCGGCCGCGATCGTCTTCACCGACGGTTCCCTGGTCGGCGCCACGCTCGACCGCAACGGACTGCGACCCGGTCGCTACGTCGTCACCGACGACGGGCTCGTCGTGCTCGCGAGCGAGATCGGCGTGCTCGACATCGAGCCGAGCCGCATCGTGCGCAAGGGCCGCCTGCAGCCGGGCCGCATGTTCCTCGTCGACACCGAGGCCGGGCGCCTCATCGAAGACGACGAGATCAAGGCCGACCTCGCCGCGTCCGCGCCGTGGGGCGACTGGCTCGACGAGGGGCGCATCAGCCTCTCCGACCTCCCCGAGCGCGAGCACATCGTGCACCCTCCGGCATCGGTCAACCGTCGCCAGCGCACCTTCGGATACACCGAGGAAGAGGTGAAGATCCTGCTCGCGCCGATGGCGCGAACGGGTGCCGAGCCGCTCGGCGCCATGGGATCCGACACCCCGATCGCCGTGCTGTCGAAGCGCCCGCGCCTGCTCTTCGACTACTTCACGCAGCAGTTCGCGCAGGTCACGAACCCGCCGCTCGACTCGATCCGTGAAGCCGTGGTCACCTCGCTCGGCACCTCGCTCGGCCCCGAGCGCAACCTGCTCAGCGCGGGCCCCGAGCACGCGCGGCAGGTATCGCTGTCGTTCCCGGTGATCGACAACGACGAACTCGCCAAGATCGTGCACATCGACCCGACCGCCGGGCCGGCGCACCGCCGTGACCATCCGCGGCCTCTACCGGTTCGACGAGGGTCCGAACGCGATGCGCGACCGGCTCGCCGCGATGTGCGCCGAGGTCGACGAGGCGATCGACGAGGGCGCGGCCTTCATCGTGCTGAGCGACCGCGACTCCAACAAGGACCTCGCGCCGATTCCCTCACTGCTCATGCTCTCGGCCGTGCATCACCACCTCATCCGCGCCGAGAACCGCATGAAGGTCGGCCTCGTGGTCGAGGCCGGTGACGTGCGCGAGGTGCACCACGTGGCGCTCCTGGTCGGCTACGGCGCGTCCGCCGTGAACCCGTACCTCGCCATGGAGACCTGCGAAGACCTCGTGCGGGCGGGCATCATCACGGGCGTCACGCCCGAAGAGGCCGTGCACAACGTCATCAAGGCGCTCGGCAAGGGCGTGCTGAAGATCATGTCGAAGATGGGCGTCTCGACGATCTCGTCGTACGCAGGAGCGCAGGCCTTCGAGGCGATCGGGCTCTCCGACGAGTTCATCGACGACTACTTCACGGGCACGACCTCGAAGCTCGGCGGTGTCGGCCTCGACGTCATCGCCGCCGAGAACCTCGACCGGCACACGGCCGCGTATCCCGAAGACGTCGCCGTGCGCGCGCACGAGCGACTCGACACGGGCGGCGAGTACCAGTGGCGTCGCGACGGCTCGCCGCACCTGTTCAACCCCGAGACGGTGTTCCGCCTCCAGCACTCCACGCGCAACCGTCGTTACGACGTGTTCCGCGAGTACACCTCGCTCGTCGACTCGCAGGCCGAAGAGCTGCTCACGCTGCGCGGCATGTTCGCGCTGCGCACCGGAACCCGGGCGCCCGTGCCGCTCGACGATGTCGAGTCGGTCGAATCCATCGTCAAGCGCTTCTCGACCGGTGCGATGAGCTACGGGTCGATCTCGAAGGAGGCGCACGAGTCGCTCGCGATCGCGATGAACCGTCTCGGCGCCAAGTCGAACACCGGCGAGGGCGGCGAAGACCTCGACCGGCTGCTCGACCCCGAGCGCCGCAGCGCGATCAAGCAGGTCGCGTCCGGGCGGTTCGGCGTCACGAGCATGTACCTCACGCATGCCGACCGACCTCCAGATCAAGCTCGCCCAGGGTGCGAAGCCCGGCGAGGGCGGCCAGCTTCCGCCGACGAAGGTCTACCCGTGGGTCGCGCGCACGCGCCACGCGACGGCGGGCGTCGGGCTGATCTCGCCGCCGCCGCACCACGACATCTACTCGATCGAAGACCTCAAGCAGCTCATCTTCGACCTCAAGCGCGCCAATCCCAAGGCCCGCGTGCACGTGAAGCTCGTGAGCCAGTCGGGCATCGGTGCGGTCGCAGCGGGCACCGCCAAGGCGCTCGCCGACGTCATCCTCGTCTCGGGGCACGACGGCGGCACGGGCGCGAGCCCGCTGAACTCGCTGAAGCACGCCGGCACGCCCTGGGAGCTCGGCCTCGCCGAGACCCAGCAGACGCTCATGCTCAACGGCATGCGCGACCGCGTCGTCGTACAGGTCGACGGTCAGCTGAAGACCGGTCGCGATGTCGTGATCGGGGCGCTGCTCGGCGCCGAGGAGTTCGGCTTCGCCACCGCCCCGCTCGTGGTGCAGGGCTGCGTCATGATGCGCGTCTGCCACCTCGACACGTGCCCCGTCGGTGTCGCAACGCAGAACCCCGAGTTGCGCAAGCGATTCTCGGGCAAGCCCGAGTTCGTCGTGAACTTCTTCGAGTTCATCGCCCAAGAGGTGCGTGAGTACCTCGCCGAGCTCGGCTACCGCTCGCTCGACGAGATCATCGGCCGCCGCGAACTGCTCGATGTCGACCGTGCCGTCGACCACTGGAAGGCGTCGGGACTCGACCTCACGCCCGTGCTCCTCGGCCCCGACTTCTCGGAGTCCGACCCGCGGCGCAACACCCGCCAGCAGGACCACGAGCTCGAACAGCACTTCGACAACGAGCTCATCCGTCGGTCGAGCATCGTGCTCGACGAGGGCGGCTCGGTCGAGATCGCGCTCCCGATCAAGAACACCGAGCGTGCGGTCGGCACGATGCTCGGGCACGAGGTCACGCTCCGGCGCGGCGAGCACGGCCTGCCGACCGGTTCCATCGACATCACCCTCACGGGTTCGGCCGGGCAGTCGCTCGGCGCGTTCCTGCCGAGCGGCATCACGCTGCGACTCGAGGGCGACTCGAACGACTACGTCGGCAAGGGCCTCTCGGGCGGCCAGATCGTCGTGCGCCCGCCGCACGACAGCGGCTTCGTCGCCGAACGCAACGTCATCGCGGGCAACGTGATCGGCTACGGCGCGACCCGCGGCAGCATGTACATCCGCGGCATCGTCGGCGAACGATTCCTCGTTCGCAACTCGGGTGCGACCGCGGTCGTCGAGGGTGTGGGCGACCACGCGCTCGAGTACATGACCGGCGGGCTCGCGCTGATCCTCGGCGAGACCGGGCGCAACCTGGGTGCCGGCATGTCGGGTGGCACCGCCTACGTGCTCGACCTGCGCGAGGGCAGGATGAACCGCGAGTCGCTCACGAGCGGTGAGCTCGAGCTGCTCCCGCTCGGCAGCGCCGATCGCGAGATCGTGCGCGACCTGCTCGTGCAGCACCTCGCCGAGACCGAGTCCACGGTCGCGGCCGCGCTCCTCGACGAGGGCGACGCCGCATTCGACCGTTTCACCAAGGTGCTGCCGCGCGACTACGCCGCAGTGCTCCGCACCCGCCAGACCGCGGTCGACGAGGGGCTCGACCCCGACGGCGACATCGTCTGGGGCCGAATCCTGGAGGTGACCGGTGGCTGAGACGACGGTCGTCTGGACCCGAGCTGTGCCCATGAACTGCATCGAGGTGACGAATGGCTGACCCGAAGGGCTTTCTGAAGGTCACCGAGCGCGAGCTGCCCAAGCGCAGGCCCGTTCCGGTGCGCATCATGGACTGGAAAGAGGTCTACGAGCAGGGCGATCCCGCGCAGCTCCGACGCCAGGCCGGCCGCTGCATGGACTGCGGCATCCCGTTCTGCCACCAGGGCTGCCCACTCGGCAACCTGATCCCCGAGTGGAACGACCTGATGTACCGCGGCGAAGGGCGCGCGGCCATCGAGCGCCTGCACGCGACGAACAACTTCCCCGAGTTCACCGGGCGTCTCTGCCCGGCGCCGTGCGAGTCGGCGTGCGTGCTCGGCATCAACCAGCCGGCGGTCACGATCAAGCAGGTCGAGGTCTCGATCATCGACCAGGCGTTCGGCAACGGCTGGGTGCAGCCGCAGCCGCCGGGGCGCCTGACGGGCAAGACCGTCGCCGTCGTCGGCTCGGGGCCCGCGGGGCTCGCCGCCGCCCAGCAGCTCACCCGCGCGGGTCACACCGTCGCCGTGTACGAGCGTGACGACCGCATCGGCGGCCTGCTCCGCTACGGCATCCCCGACTTCAAGATGGAGAAGAAGCACCTCGACCTGCGCCTCGCCCAGATGACGGCCGAGGGAACCCGGTTCCGCGCCGGCGTCAACATCGGCGTCGACATCACCTGGGAGCAACCTGCGCGAGCGGTACGACGCGGTCGTCGTCGCAACCGGCGCCCTGGTGCCGCGCGACCTTCCGGTTCCCGGGCGCGACCTGCCCGGCGTGCACTTCGCCATGGAGTACCTCACCCAGTCGAACCGGCACCTCGCCGGTGACCAGGTGTTCGACCAGATCACCGCAGAGGGCAAGCACGTCGTCGTCCTCGGCGGCGGCGACACCGGCGCCGACTGCATCGGAACCGCCCACCGGCAGGGCGCGCTCTCGGTCACGAACCTCGCCATCGGCAGGCAGCCGGGCGAGGCGCGACCCGAGCACCAGCCGTGGCCGATGCATCCGACCGTCTTCGAGGTGCAGAGCGCCCATGAAGAGGGCGGCGTGCGACAGTACCTCGCCTCGACCGTCGAGTTCCTCGCGAACGAGGTCGGCGAGGTGCGTGCCATCCGCGTCGCCGAGACCGAGTACCTCGACGGGCGCCGCGTGCCGAAGGCCGGCAGCGAGCGCGAGATCCCGGCCGATCTCGTGCTGCTGGCGCTCGGCTTCACGGGTCCCGAGACGCGCGAGCTCGACGAGCAGCTGCAGCTCGCGACCACCGACCGCGGCAACCTCGCACGCGAGGCCGACTACGCGACCGCCCAGCCGGGCGTCTTCGTCGCCGGCGACGCCGGCCGCGGCCAGTCGCTGATCGTCTGGGCGATCGCCGAGGGCCGGGCTGCGGCATCCGCTGTCGACCGGTACCTTGAAGGTGACACCTCGCTGCCGAGCCCCATCGCCGCGACGGCCCGCGCGATCTCCGTCTGACCCCGAACGCGCCGAGCGGCGCGCCTTCGACCACCACGAGCGCTTCGGCGCGGAATACCGGGAGCACAACCACATGAGACGAGCGAAGATCGTCGCCACCCTCGGGCCGGCGACATCGAGCTACGAGCAGATCCGGGCGATCATCGATGCGGGCGTCGACGTCGCCCGCATGAACCTCAGCCACGGCACCTACGACGTGCACGAGGGCGTCTACCAGAACGTGCGGAAGGCGGCGAGCGACTCGGGTCGCGCGGTGGCCGTGCTGGTCGACCTGCAGGGGCCGAAGATCCGCCTCGGAAAGTTCGAGAACGGTCCGCACGAGCTCGCCGAGGGCGACATCTTCAAGATCACCACCGAAGACATCGTCGGCACGAAAGAGATCGTCGGCACGACGTTCAAGGGCCTGCCCGAACGACGTCAAGCCCGGTGACTTCCTGCTGATCGACGACGGCAAGGTCCGCGTCGAGGTCGTCGAGACCGATGGCGTCGTCGTCACGACCCGCGTCGTCGTCGCCGGCCCGGTCTCGAACAACAAGGGCATCAACCTGCCCGGCGTCGCGGTCAACGTGCCGGCGCTCTCCGAGAAGGACGAGGCCGACCTGCGCTGGGGCCTCGAGCTCGGTGCCGACCTCATCGCCCTGTCGTTCGTGCGCAACGCCGCCGACATCACGCGCGTGCACGAGATCATGGACGAGGTCGGCCGTCGCGTGCCGGTCATCGCGAAGATCGAGAAGCCGCAGGCCGTCGACGCGCTCGACGAGATCACCGAGGCGTTCGACGCGATCATGGTCGCGCGCGGCGACCTCGGCGTCGAGCTGCCGCTCGAGGCGGTGCCCATCGTGCAGAAGCGCGCGGTCGAGATCGCCCGCCGGCTCGCGAAGCCGGTCATCGTCGCCACGCAGATGCTCGAGTCGATGATCCACAGCCCGGTTCCCACGCGCGCAGAGACGTCGGATGTCGCGAACGCGGTGCTCGACGGCGCTGACGCGGTGATGCTCTCGGGCGAGACGAGTGTGGGGGAGTACCCCGTGATCACGGTGCGAGACCATGGCGCGCATCGTCGAGTCGACCGAGGAGCACGGTCTCGACCGGATCGCGCCGCTCGGCACCAAGCCCCGCACGCAGGCCGGCGCGATCACGCTGGCCGCCGTCGAGGTGGCCGACTTCGTCGAGGCCAAGTACCTCTGCGTGTTCACCGAGACCGGTGAATCGGTGCGACGGATGTCCCGCATCCGCTCGGTCATCCCGATCCTCGCGTTCACGCCCGACCCCGCCATCCGCCGCCGTATGGCGCTCAACTGGGGCGTCGAGTCGTTCGTCGTCGACCGCGTCACCCACACCGACCAGATGGTCGGCCAGGTCGACGAGGTGCTCGCCAAGACCGGCAAGGCCGTGAACGGCGAGAAGGTCGTCATCATCTCGGGTTCCCCTCCCGGAATCCCCGGCACCACGAACGACGTGCGCGTGCACGTCGTCGGCGAGGTGCTCTAGCCCGATCCCGAAGGGAGCCGGCCCGATGGGCCGGCTCCCTTCGGCATGCCCGGCGTGCGACATCCGCATTCTGCGCGACCGGCCGAACGCAGGGGATGCGAACCGGGGCGATTCGGAGGAGCATGTCATTGCGAGCCCGAGTCGGCTCGCAGGTCCGACGCGGATCGGGGGATGAAGATGTCGACGAAGTCCAGCACGTCGAGTGAATCGCGGCGTCGCGCGCGACGCACCCCCAAGCGACCCGCCTCGAGCCTCGCCGAGCGATGGATCGACGTCGACGGCGTCGACGTCTTCTATCGGGAATCGCCCGAACCGCCCGATGCGCCGGCGATGCTGCACGTGCACGGGTTCGGGCTCTCGGGCCGCTACCTGCTGCCGACCGCCGAGCGGCTGGCCGGCGACTTCCACACCCTCGTTCCCGACCTTCCGGGGTTCGGGCGCAGCGGCAAGGCCGCCGACCGGCTCGACATCCCCGACCTCGCCGACGCGGCCGTGAGGTTCCTCGACGCCGAAGGGCATCGAGCGGGCGACGGTCGTGGGCAACTCGATGGGCTGCCCGGTCATCACCGAGTTCGCCTACCACCATCCCGACCGCATCGACCGCGCCGTGCTCGTCTCACCGGCGGGCGGCATCTTCAACCAGCCGTTCCGCCGTGCGATGGGGCAGATCAGCCGCGACGGCACGCGCGAGCCGCCGCGACTCATGGGCGTGGTGACCCCCGACTACCTGCGGTTCGGCGTCTCGAGCACGGTGCGCATGTTCCGGTCGCTCACCCAGTACCCGTCGCTCGAACGACTGCTCGAACTGCGCATCCCGACCCTCGTGGTGCTCGGCGACCGCGATCCGCTCATGCCCGGTCCGGCGCGAGTGCAGGAGGTCGCCAGCCAGGCCGACACGCACGTGCTCATCGTGAAGATCGAGGGGGCCGCGCACGCGATCAACTTCAGCCACTCGGGCGAGCTGGCGCACGTCATCCGCCTGTTCATGGCAGATGAGCCGATCGTCGACGACCCGAACGAGCCCGGACACGCCCGCCTCTACGAGATCCATCGGGGAGTGCATCACCCGCCCACGCGGGGCGGTGCGTAGACGTACTTGGTGCCGGTGGTGGGGGTCGAACCCACACGCCCTTTCGGGCAAAGCATTTTGAGTGCTCCGCGTCTGCCATTCCGCCACACCGGCCAGAGGCCTCGCCCAGAATACCGTAGGCTTTCACCCGTGACAGACACCGAATCTACCCAGCCGGCACCGCGCCGCGTCGTCGTGGCCGAAGATGAGTCGCTCATCCGCCTCGACATCGTCGAGATCCTGCGCGACAACGGCTTCGAGGTCGTCGGCGAAGCCGGTGACGGCGAGACTGCGGTCGCGCTCGCCACCGAACTGCGGCCCGACCTCGTGATCATGGACGTCAAGATGCCCCAGCTCGACGGCATCTCGGCGGCCGAGCGACTCTCGAAGGGCCACATCGCCCCCGTCGTGCTCCTCACGGCGTTCAGCCAGAAAGAGCTCGTCGAGCGCGCGACCGAGGCCGGCGCGCTGGCGTACGTCGTGAAGCCGTTCACGCCCAACGACCTGCTGCCCGCGATCGAGATCGCGCTCGCGCGCTACGCGCAGATCATCGCGCTCGAGGCCGAGGTCGGCGACCTCGTCGAGCGGTTCGAGACGCGCAAGCTCGTCGACCGGGCCAAGGGCCTGCTCAACGAGAAGATGGGCCTCTCCGAGCCCGAGGCGTTCCGCTGGATCCAGAAGGCGTCGATGGACCGCCGCCTCACCATGAAAGACGTCTCGCAGGCGATCATCGAGCAGCTCGCCCAGAAGAAGTGACCGGTCGGCCCGCCTGACGCGGGTCAGGCACGCGGGCGATGAACACGGATGCCGCGACGAGAGCTCTCGTCGCGGCATCCGTCGTTCTCGTACCGCGGCGGGTGCCTCGCCGACCCCGACGTCGACGGTCGTCAGGCGGTGTCGGCGGCCGCTTGTAGTCTTGTCGGGTGTCGGACGCAGATAAGCCAACCCTCCTCGTGATCGACGGCCACTCGCTGGCCTTCCGGGCGTTCTACGCCCTCCCCGTCGACAGCTTCTCGACGCGCGACGGGCAGCACACGAACGCGATCCACGGGTTCCTGTCGATGCTGCTGCTGTTGCTCGCCAACGAGAAGCCGACCCACCTCGCCGTCGCGTTCGACATGTCCCGGCAGTCCTTCCGCACGAAGGAGTACGCCGAGTACAAGGGCAATCGCGGCGAGACGCCGGTCGAGTTCAGGGGGCAGGTTCCGCTCCTCCAGGATGCGCTCAAGGCGATGGGCATCCGCACGATCGAGAAAGAGGACTTCGAGGCCGACGACATCCTCGCGACCCTGGCCGCCCGCGGCCGTGCCGACGGATACCGGGTGCTGCTCGTCTCGGGCGACCGCGACACCATCCAGCTCGTCAACGACGACGTGACGCTGCTCTACCCCAACACCCAGGGCGTCTCGCAGCTCAAGCGCTACGACACCGACGCCGTGATCGAGCGCTACGGCATCCGTCCCGAGCAGTATCCCGACGTCGCGGCGCTCGTCGGCGAGACGAGCGACAACCTCCCCGGCATCCCGAAGGTGGGCGAGAAGACCGCGGTCAAGTGGCTCGGCCTCTATGGCGACCTCGACGGCATCCTCGCGCACGCCGACGAGATCAAGGGCGTCGTCGGGCAGAACCTGCGCGACGGGCGCGAGAACGCCGAGCGCAACCGCCGTCTGAACCATCTGGTGCGAGACGTCGAACTCGATGTCGAGCTCGACGAGCTCATCGCCAAGCCGATCGACCTCGAATCCGTGCGCCCGATCTTCGAACGCCTCGAGTTCCGCACGCTGATGGAGCGTCTGACCAAGCTCGCGGCGGGCGAGACCGGCGGCAACGGCAGGCCCGCCGCCGCACCCGCCGAGCCCGTCGCGGCCGAGGCCGTGCCGGCGCTGGCCGCTCCGACATCGCACGCACTCACCGGTGATGAGCTCGCAAGCTGGCTCGAGCGGGCGATCGTCGCCGAGCCGGCCGGTCTGGGGCTCAGCCTCGATGTGCTCGACGGCCTCGTGATCGGGGCCGGAATCGCCACGGCCGACGAGTCGGTGCGGGTTGCCTGGCAGGCGGGTCGAGCCGAGTACGCGCCGTTCGAGGCGTGGCTCGCCAGCGACGCCCCCAAGATCATCACCGACGCGAAGGGGCAGCTGAAGGCGCTGACGAGGTCGGGCCTCGCGTTCACCGGGCTGGTGCTCGATCCGCTCGTCGCCGGATGGCTGGTGCGCCCCGCCCTGCAAGAGAAGTCACTCGCCGACCTCGTCTCGTTCCACCTCGGCGAGAAGGTCCCTCAGGCCGATCCGTCGATGCTCGTGCCCGAAGAGGGCAGCGACGCCGGGGCGCCCGAGTACGCGTGGTACTCGTTGCGCCTCGCGCCCGTCGTGCTGCGGGCGCTGTCCGAGAACTCACGTCGGCTGCTCGCCGAGGTCGAGATGCCGCTCCTTCCGGTGCTCGCGGCGATGGAGTTGCGCGGCGTCACGGTCGACCACCCCGAGCTCGCGGCGCTCTCGTCCGAACTCGGCGACCGGGCCGCGGGGCTCGCCCAGCTGGCCTACGCCGAGATCGGCCGCGAGGTCAACCTCGGGTCGCCGAAGCAGCTGCAGGAGGTGCTGTTCGACCAGCTCGGCATGCCGAAGACCCGCGCCACGAAGACCGGCTACACGACCGATGCGAGTGCGCTGGCCGACCTGCAGGATTCGAACCCGCATCCCTTCCTCGGCTACCTGCTCGAGCACCGCGATGCCACGAAGCTCCGGCAGATCGTCGAGTCGCTCGACAAGGCCATCGGCTCCGACGGGCGCATCCACACCTCCTACGGGCAGATCGGCGCCGCGACCGGTCGCATGTCGTCGAACGATCCGAACCTGCAGAACATCCCGATCCGCACGGCCGAGGGTCGCCGCATCCGCAAGGCGTTCCGGCACGGTCCCGAGTTCGCCGAGCTGCTCACCGCCGACTACTCCCAGATCGAGATGCGCATCATGGCCCACCTCTCCGGCGACCCGGGGCTCATCGAGGCGTTCAACGCGGGCGAAGACCTGCACCGGTTCGTGGGCGCGCGCGTCTTCTCGGTCGACCCGGCCGATGTCACCCCGCTCATGCGCACCAAGGTGAAGGCGATGTCCTACGGGCTCGCCTACGGGCTCAGCGCCTTCGGGCTCTCGAAGCAGCTGCGCATCGAACGTGCAGAGGCGCAGCAGCTCATGCGCGAGTACTTCGAGCGGTTCGGCGCCGTTCGCGACTACCTGCGCGGCGTCGTCGAGCAGGCGAAGGTCGACGGCTACACCGAGACCATCTTCGGCCGTCGGCGTCCGTTCCCCGACCTCAACAGCCCCAATCGCGTGCTTCGTGAGAACGCCGAACGCGCCGCGCTGAACTCCCCGATCCAGGGCTCGGCCGCCGACGTCATGAAGATCGCCATGGTCGGCGTCGAAGCCGAGATCGCCGCGCAGGGGCTCGGCAGCCGAATGCTGCTCACCGTGCACGACGAGCTCATCTTCGAGGTCGCACCGGGCGAGTCCGAATCGCTCGAGGCGATCGTGCGCGACCGCATGGGGCACGCGGCCGACCTCCTCGTCCCCCTCGACGTCGAGATCGGTCGCGGTGCCAACTGGGAGGACGCCGCGCACTGACCCGATCCGCGACGGTCGTCGCACCGGTCGCCGGCACGCTGTGCGGTGTCCGTGCCCTGCCCTATGCTCGCTCCTATGTCATCGAGTGAGCGCACCCCGACCGACGTCGATCGCATCGCCGAGGGGTGGGTCGACACGCTCGTCGAGCTCGACCCGGGCATCGGCACGTACATCGGCCGCACCTCCCAAGACGAGCGGCTCGCCGACTATTCGCCGGCCGGCCACGAACGTGCGATCGCGGCGACGCGCGAGACGCTCGCGGCGCTGCGCGCCGCCACCCCCGTCGACGACGTCGACCGCATCACGGTCGCCGACCTCGGCAGCGAGCTCGAGCTCGCAGCTCGAGCAGCACGAGGCCGGCCTGCACCTGCGCGACCTCAACGTCATCGCCAGCCCGGCGCAAGAGATCCGCGATGTGTTCGACCTCATGCCCACCGACGACACCGCCGAGTGGGAGCGCATCGCCAAGCGCCTGACGGCGGTGCCCGGTGCGATCGACGGGTATGTCGAGACCCTTCGCGAGGGTGTGCGCCGCGGAATCGTCCCGGCGGTGCGCCAGGTACGCGAGGTCGCCGTGCAGGTGCGCAAGCACGCGCGCCCCGACGGATTCTTCGGCAGCTTCGCGGGGTCGGCGAAGGCCGGTGAAGCCGAGCTCCCCGAGACCCTCAAGCGGCACCTCGGCGACGGCGCGCTCGAGGCCGCGGCGGCCTACGGCCGGCTCGCCGACTTCCTCGAGGGCGAGCTCCAGCCCGTCGGCGGGCGAGCACGATGCGGTCGGCCGCGACATCTACACCCTGCAGTCGCGGCGCTTCCTCGGCGCCGCGATCGACCTCGACGAGACCTACGAGTGGGGCGTCGAAGAGCTCGCGCGCATGGTGGCCGAGCAGGAGTCCATCGCGAACGAGATCTCGCCCGGGGCATCCGTCGCCGAGGCCATCGCGATCCTCGACGCCGACCCGAGCCGCAAGTTGCACGGAACCGACGCCCTGCAACGGTGGATGCAGGAGACGAGCGACCGCGCCGTCGCCGAGCTCGCGGGAACGCAGTTCGACATCCCCGCCGAGATCCGCACCCTCGAGTGCATGATCGCGCCGACCCAAGAGGGCGGCATCTACTACACGGGGCCGAGCGACGACTTCACGCGCCCCGGGCGCATGTGGTGGTCGGTGCCCGAGGGCGTCACCGAGTTCGACACCTGGCGCGAGCTCACGACCGTGTACCACGAGGGCGTGCCCGGCCATCACCTGCAGATCGGTCAGGCCGTCGTGAACCGCGGGCAGCTCAACACCTGGCGTCGCCAGCTCGCCGGCACCTCGGGCCACGCCGAGGGATGGGCGCTCTACGCCGAGCGGCTCATGCAGGGTCTCGGCTACCTCGACGACCCCGCCGATCGCCTCGGCATGCTCGACGGCCAGCGCATGCGCGCCGCGCGCGTCGTGCTCGACATCGGCGTGCACCTCGGCAAGCAGCGGCCCGACGGCAACGGCGTGTGGACGGGCGACTACGCGTTCGAGTTCCTCGCCCAGAACGTCAACATGAACGAGGGCTTCGTGCACTTCGAGGTCAATCGGTACCTCGGCTGGCCGGGCCAGGCGCCGTCGTACAAGGTCGGCCAGCGCATCTGGGAGCAGCTGCGCGACGAGTTCGCGCGGCGCGAGGGTGCATCGTTCGACATCCGCGAGTTCCACCGGCGGGCCCTTGGACTCGGCGGGGTGGGCCTCGACACCCTGCGTCGAGCGCTGCTCGACTGACCCTGCGATGCGGGGGAGCGCCATTTCACCGGCGCTGCCCCCGTTCGGGGGTGTAGCGGTGTCTCGCCGATCGGCGTAGACCTAGCGATGACGAGTCGGACCACGACTCGCAAGCGGATGCTCCGATGACCCGAGTTGGAAGCGCACTTCGAAAACGACGGCTGGTGTCGGCGTCGATCGCCGCCACCGCCTCGCTGGTGGCGCTCGTGCTGCTCCCGACCGACGTCGCGATCGCGGCCGAGGACGACTTCACCATCGTGGTGATTCCCGACACGCAGGGCTACACGAACACCGGCGGCATCGACGCGATCTTCGACCAGCAGACGCAGTGGATCGTCGACCAGGCGGACGACCTGGACACCAGGTTCGCAATCCACGTCGGCGACCTCGTGGAGTCGTGGCCGAACGTGAACCAGTGGAGCCGCGCGAGCCGATCGATGGCGATCCTCGATGCAGCGGGCGTCCCCAGCTCCGTCCTCCCGGGCAACCACGATCTCAGCATCACGACGGGGGAGTCGAGTACGTACGACACGTACTTCCCGCCGAGCCGGTACGCAGCAGCGACGTGGAATTCCACGTCGGTGCGATACGGAGGCTACCTCGGCCAGAACCAGTTCGGCCCCGATGGCATCGATCGCCAGAACAAGGACAACTACGCGCTGCTCGACGCAGGCGGACTCGAACTGCTCATCCTCAACCTCGAGTTCGAGTCGCCCGCGTACTCGCTGGCTTGGGCGCAGCGCGTGATCGACGCGTATCCCGATCGTCGCGTCATCCTCGCGACGCACGGCTTCATCACCACGACGGGGAACCGATCGAACACCGTCATCCGCACCGACACCGTGCCGAAGTCGGCGAACGATGTCTGGAACGAGCTCGTCTACCGCAACTGCAACATCTTCATGGTGGTGAACGGGCATTGGCACGACGGCGAGCTGAGCGAGGCACGACGCACCGACCCGAACGCGTGCGGCAGGCCCGTGCACCAGATCCTCAGCGACTACCAGGACCGCGCGAACGGCGGGAACGGGTGGCTGCGCTACTACACGTTCCATCCCGCCAGCGACACCATCGACGCGTTCACCTACTCGCCGTACCTGCAGCAGATGGAGAACGACGCCGACAGCCGCTTCACGCTCTCGTACGACATGCACTCGCCTCCCGGGGGCGACCCGGTAGTGCTGCTCGCCGGCGGGTCCCCGTGGAGCTGGCGGTACGAGAGCGGCGCCTGGCCTGCCGGATGGACCGGCGAGTCGTTCGACGACAGCGCATGGGCCAGGGGAGCCGCGCCGCTCGGACGCGGTTCGGGCACCATCGCGACCGTGATCGACAAGCCGGCGCCCACCTCCAATCGCCCTCTCAGCATGCTGTTCCGACATCGCGTCGAGCTCGCCCAGGCGCATGAACTCGTCGACGTGCGACTGATCACCCGCGCCGACGACGGCGTCGTGCTCCACGTCAACGGCGTGGAGGTCGGTCGGTCCAATATGCCGACGGGCGCAGTGACGTCGGGCACCTATGCGACCGCCGCGCCGAGGACTTCGGCGGCGACGGCAAGCCCGACGGAGTTCCTCGTTCCCGCGGGCCTCCTCCACGACGGCACCAACACCATCGCGGCCTCGACGCACCTCAACTACCGCGCCACCACTGATGCGTCGTTCGAGCTGGTCATGGCGGCGACGCGCGTGGACGACACGGAGCCTACGGCGCCGGCGACGCCGTCGCTCACCGCCGAGAGCACCCACGACGAGGTGACCCTCTCCTGGGCTCCCGGGGATGCGACGCCCGTGCAGAGCTGGATGGTCGTGCGGGACGGTCAGCCCCTCACGACGCTGCCCGGCGGGACCACGACGATGGTCGACGCAGAGGTTTCAGCGGCGACCGCCTACTCGTACGGCGTCCGGGCCGTGGGAACCACCGGGCTCGAATCCGAGGAGGCCACGGTCGCGGTGACGACCGATCCCGCTCCCTCCGATCCAGTTCCCGTCGTGCTGGTCGACACCGGCAGCCAGTGGCGCTGGCAGTATCGGAGCGGCAGCTGGCCGACGGGCTGGACCACGCCCGCGTTCAACGATCTCGGGTGGAACACCGGCAGCGCGCTGTTCGGCTTCGGCGCCCCCGGCATCGCGACGGTCGTCGACGTCCCGCCGCCCACGTCGGGAAGGCCGCTCAGTGCGCAGTTCCGGCACACGTTCACCGTCGCCGACGCCGACGTCCTCACCGGCGTCACGCTGACGACCCGTGCCGATGACGGGGTGGTCGTCTACGTCAACGGCGTCGAGGTGGCGCGGCGGAACATGCCGGCGGGCGTGCTCAGCGCGGGCTCGTATGCCACGGCAGCGCCACGAACCACGGCAGCGCCGCAGGTCGTCGTCACGATCCCGGCATCCGCCCTGCACGACGGTGCGAACACCGTGGCCGCATCCGTGCACCTGAACTATCGTGCGACGAGGGATATGACCTTCGACGCGAGAATCAACGCCATGGCGCCTCCCGGGTGACGGAAGACACCTCGACCAGGGCCGATTGCGACCGACGCCGGTAGCGGTTACGATGGAGCGTCACTCGTGTGACATCCCTGTCCGCATGCCCATCGCGGAAACCAATCAACGCTCAACCGCGCGATGGGCTCGATTTTGTCCTTTACGGAGCATTCACTACATGACAACCGCAACGACCAAGGCGCCCAAGCAGGTCGCAATCAACGACATCGGATCTGCTGACGATTTCCTCGCCGCGGTCGAGAAGACTTTGAAGTTCTTCAACGACGGCGACCTCATCGAGGGCACCGTCGTGAAGATCGACCGCGACGAGGTGCTCCTCGACGTCGGTTACAAGACCGAGGGTGTCATCCCCTCGCGTGAGCTTTCCATCAAGCACGACGTCGACCCCAGCGAGGTCGTCGGCGTCGGCGACACCGTCGAGGCGCTCGTTCTCCAGAAGGAGGACAAGGAAGGCCGCCTCATCCTGTCCAAGAAGCGTGCGCAGTACGAGCGCGCATGGGGCGACGTGGAGAAGATCAAGGAAGCCGATGGCGTCGTGACCGGTTCGGTCATCGAGGTCGTCAAGGGCGGCCTGATCGTCGACATCGGCCTCCGTGGCTTCCTCCCGGCGTCGCTCATCGAGCTCCGCCGCGTGCGCGACCTCACGCCGTACCTCGGCCAGGAGATCGAGGCGAAGATCCTCGAGCTCGACAAGAACCGCAACAACGTCGTGCTCTCGCGCCGCGCGCTCCTCGAGCAGACGCAGTCCGAGTCGCGTTCGACGTTCCTCGCGAACCTCCACCCGGGCCAGATCCGCAAGGGCGTCATCTCGTCGATCGTCAACTTCGGTGCGTTCGTCGACCTCGGTGGCGTCGACGGTCTCGTCCACGTCTCCGAGCTCTCGTGGAAGCACATCGAGCACGCCAGCGAGGTCGTCGAGGTCGGCCAGGAGGTCACCGTCGAGGTGCTCTCCGTCGAGCTCGACCGCGAGCGCGTCTCGCTGTCGCTCAAGGCGACGCAGGAAGACCCGTGGCAGGTCTTCGCCCGCACCCACGCGATCGGCCAGGTCGCACCGGGCAAGGTCACGAAGCTCGTGCCGTTCGGTGCGTTCGTTCGCGTGGCCGACGGCATCGAGGGCCTCGTGCACATCTCGGAGCTGTCGGGCAAGCACGTCGAGCTCGCCGAGCAGGTCGTGTCGGTCGGCGAAGAGGTCTTCGTCAAGGTCATCGACATCGACCTCGAGCGTCGCCGCATCTCGCTCTCGCTGAAGCAGGCGAACGAGGGCGTCGACCCCGAGGGCACCGAGTTCGACCCGGCGCTCTACGGCATGCTCACCGAGTACGACGACCAGGGCAACTACAAGTACCCTGAGGGCTTCGACCCCGAGACCAACGAGTGGCGCGAGGGCTTCGAGG
This sequence comes from uncultured Actinomycetota bacterium, assembly GCA_963836825.1. Lineage (GTDB taxonomy): Bacteria > Actinomycetota > Actinomycetes > Actinomycetales > Microbacteriaceae > Agromyces. The sequence goes on along the minus strand of CAWILI010000005.1, from coordinate 202,619 downwards.
CCCAGCGCGAGAAGTGGGAGCAGGACTACGCTGCCGCCCAGGCTCGTTGGGAGGCCCACAAGAAGCAGGTCGCCGCGGCGAACGCTGCTGCTGTGGCCGACGACTCGTTCGCTTCGGCTGGCGCGTCGTTCTCGAGCGACACCGCCGGCGCGGGCACCCTCGCCGACGACGCGTCGCTCGCGGCGCTGCGCGAGAAGCTCTCGAGCAACTGACACGTCGCGATTCGCGACACCGAAGGCCGGTCCCGTCAGGGGCCGGCCTTCGGGCGTTTCCCGGGACATCCGTCTCGGTTCTGCGTGTTCAGTGAGCGGTCGACGGATGCTCCGTGCTCGCGGTTCTTCGCGACCGCCGCACCCCGTCCGTCGGGTCGAGTTCGCCGGATTAGAGTGGTCTCGTGTATCTCATCGGTCTGACGGGCGGCATCGCCTCTGGAAAGTCCACTGTCGCGCGCAGGCTCGTCGAGCACGGGGCGGTGCACCTCGACGCCGACCAGCTGGCTCGACGCGTGGTCGAGCCCGGCTCGCCGGCGCTCGCGGCGATCGTCGAGCAGTTCGGCGCCGAGTTCCTCCGGGCCGATGGCACGCTCGATCGCGAGAAGCTCGGCAAGCACGTCTTCCGCGACGACGCGGCACGGGCGCGGCTCAACGCCATCGTGCACCCGGCCGTCCGCGAGCTCTCGGGCGCGGCTCATCGCGAAGGCCGAGGCCGAAGATCCGTCGGCCGTCGTCGTCTACGACGTGCCGCTGCTCGTCGAGGCATCCGTCGACCACCCGTTCGACCTCATCGTCGTGACCAACGCACCTCGACGCACGCAGGTGAAGCGGCTCGTCGAGGAGCGCGGCCTCGACCTGCTGCAGGCCGAGGCGCGGGTCGACGCCCAGGTCGACAACACCGCACGACTCGCGATCGCCGATGTCGTGATCGACACCGACGGCACGCTCGCCCACACCATGAGCCAGGCCGACGCGCTCTGGGGGCGCATCGTCAAGGAGCGCAGCCGGGCCTAGTGTCGGTGGCCGCTCCTAGACTTGAAGGATGCAGGCCACTCGATCAGTCCGTCCGTTCGAGGTCATCAGCGACTACCGTCCGAGCGGCGACCAGCCGCAGGCGATCGCCGAACTCGCCGGTCGCATCAACGCCGGCGAGACCGACGTCGTGCTGCTCGGCGCCACCGGCACCGGCAAGTCGGCGACCACCGCCTGGCTCATCGAGCAGGTGCAGCGGCCCACCCTCGTGCTCGCGCACAACAAGACGCTCGCGGCGCAGCTCGCGAACGAGTTCCGCGAACTGCTGCCCAACAACGCCGTCGAGTACTTCGTCTCGTACTACGACTACTACCAGCCCGAGGCCTACGTTCCGCAGACCGACACCTTCATCGAGAAGGACTCGTCGATCAACACCGAGGTCGAGCGGCTGCGGCACTCGACCACGAACTCGTTGCTGAGCCGGCGCGACGTCGTCGTGGTGTCGTCGGTCTCGTGCATCTACGGCCTCGGCACGCCCGAAGAGTACCTCGGGGCGATGATGCCGCTGCAGGTCGGCCAGCGGGTCGACCGCGACTGGCTCATCCGCAAGTTCGTCTCGATGCAGTACCAGCGCAACGACGTCGACTTCTCGCGAGGCAACTTCCGAGTGCGTGGCGACACGATCGAGATCATCCCGATCTACGAAGAACTCGCCATCCGCATCGAGATGTTCGGCGACGAGATCGAGGCGCTCTACAGCCTGCACCCGCTCACGGGCCAGGTCGTCGCGAAGCTCGACTCGGTGCCGGTCTTCCCCGGCTCGCACTACGTGGCGAGCACCGAGGTCATGCAGCGAGCGATCGGCACCATCCGCATCGAACTCGAAGAGCGACTCGCCGAACTCGAGCGCGAGGGCAAGCTGCTCGAAGCGCAGCGACTCCGCATGCGCACCACGTTCGACCTCGAGATGATGGAGCAGATCGGCTTCTGCTCGGGCATCGAGAACTACTCGCGGCACATCGACGGCCGTCAGGCGGGCGAGGCGCCGCACTGCCTGCTCGACTACTTCGCCGACGACTTCCTCGTCGTGATCGACGAATCGCACGTGACCGTGCCCCAGATCGGGGCGATGTACGAGGGCGACTCGTCGCGCAAGCGCACGCTCGTCGAGCACGGGTTCCGGCTGCCGAGCGCACTCGACAACCGGCCGTTGAAGTGGGACGAGTTCAAGGCCCGCGTCGGCCAGACGGTGTACCTCTCGGCCACGCCCGGGCGCTACGAGATGGGCATCGCCGACGGCGTGGTCGAGCAGATCATCCGGCCCACCGGGCTCGTCGACCCGCAGATCGTCGTCAAGCCCTCGAAGGGGCAGATCGACGACCTGCTCGAAGAGATCCGCATCCGTGCCGAGCGCGACGAGCGCGTGCTCGTCACGACCCTCACCAAGAAGATGGCCGAAGAGCTCACCGACTTCCTCACCGAGGCCGGTGTACGGGTGCGCTACCTGCACTCCGACGTCGACACCCTGCGCCGCGTCGAGTTGCTCACCGAACTCCGCGCCGGCGTCTACGACGTGCTCGTCGGCATCAACCTGCTGCGCGAGGGCCTCGACCTGCCCGAGGTGTCGCTCGTCGCGATCCTCGACGCCGACAAAGAGGGCTTCCTCCGCTCGTCGACCTCGCTCATCCAGACCATCGGCCGCGCCGCGCGCAACGTCTCGGGCGAGGTGCACATGTACGCCGACGTGCTCACCGACTCCATGAAATCGGCGATCGACGAGACGACGCGTCGCCGCGAGAAGCAGGTCGAGTACAACCGGGTGAACGGCATCGACCCGCAGCCGTTGCGCAAGCGCATCGCCGACATCACCGACGTGCTCGCGCGCGAAGAGGCCGATACCGCGAAGCTCCTCGCCGGGCGCGATGACCGCAGAAGGGCCCCGGTGCCCAACCTGCGGCGCGAAGGCATCGCGGCCGAGGGCGCGAACGACCTCGAAGAGCTCATCCGCGACCTCAACGGGCAGATGCTCGAGGCTGCGGGCGAGCTGAAGTTCGAGTTGGCCGCACGCCTGCGCGACGAGGTCTCAGAGCTCAAGCGCGAGCTGCGGCAGATGGAGAAGGCCGGCCACCTCGGGTAGCAGTCGAACGTATGTTCGCTGACAGCAGGTGCCGCACCGGCCTCGATGTCGGTGGGTCTCCTTAGACTCGTAGGGTGCCAGTTTCACGTCTCGATGCCCATTCGCACCTGAGTGTCCGCGGTGCCCGCGTGCACAACCTGCAGAACGTCGACGTCGAGATTCCCCGCGACTCCATGGTCGTGTTCACGGGCCTTTCCGGCTCCGGAAAATCGTCCCTCGCGTTCGACACGATCTTCGCCGAGGGTCAGCGCCGCTACGTCGAGTCGCTCTCCGCCTACGCGCGCCAGTTCCTGGGCCAGGTCGACCGCCCCGACGTCGACTTCATCGAGGGGCTCAGCCCCGCGGTGTCGATCGACCAGAAGTCCACGAACCGCAACCCGCGGTCGACCGTCGGCACCATCACCGAGATCTACGACTACATGCGACTGCTGTGGGCGCGCATCGGCGTACCGCACTGCCCGGTCTGCGGCGAGAAGATCCAGCGGCAGACGGTGCAGCAGATCGCCGACCAGCTCATGGAGCTCGAGCAGGGCACCCGCTACCAGGTGCTCAGCCCGGTCGTGTCGAAGAAGAAGGGCGAGTTCGTCGACCTCTTCCGCGATCTGGCAGCACAGGGGTATTCGCGCGCGGTGGTCGACGGCGACATGATCCGGCTCGACGAACCGCCCGACGCTGAAGAAGCAGGTCAAGCACGACATCTCGGTCGTGGTCGACCGTCTCGTCGCGGGGCCCGACCTGCTCGGCCGGCTCACCGACTCGCTCGAGACCGCGCTGCGGCTCACCGACGGGCTCGTGCAGATCAACTACGTCGACGAGACCGGCCCCGAGGCGTGGGCCACATTCTCCGAGAAGCTCTCGTGCCCCAACCAGCACCCGATCCAGCTCACCGAGATCGAGCCGCGCACCTTCTCGTTCAACGCACCGTTCGGGGCCTGCCCCGAATGCTCGGGGCTCGGCACGCGCATGTCGGTCGACGAAGAGCTGCTGCTCGGCGACCCGTTGCTCAGCATCACCGAGGGGGTCATCCTGCCGTGGACCTCACAGGGCAAGAGCCTCTACAACTACTACGAGAAGCTGCTCGACGGGCTCGCCCGCGACCTCGGCTTCTCGCTCGACACCCCGTGGCAAGACCTTCCCGACGCGGCACGCGCCGCGGTGCTGCGCGGTGACAACTTCGAAGTCAAGGTGCGGTGGCGCAACCGCTACGGCCGCGAGATGAGCTACACGTCGGGCTTCGAGGGTGTCGTGCCCTACATCGAGCGCCAGTACGTGCAGGCCGAGACCGACGTGCAGCGTGCGCGGTGGGCCGAGTACCTCCGCGAAGTGCCGTGCCCGGTGTGCGACGGCAAGCGGCTGAAGCCCGAGGTGCTCTCGGTGCTCATCCACGACCACAGCATCGCCGACGTCGGGCTGCTCAGCCTCACCGATGCCCGCTCGTTCATGGATCGGCTGCAGCTCACCGACCGCGAGCAGGCCATCGGGGCCCAGGTGCTGCGCGAGATCAAGGTCCGACTCGACTTCCTCATCCGCGTCGGCCTCAGCTATCTCGACCTCGCGCGCGCGGCGGCCACGCTCTCGGGCGGCGAGGCCCAGCGCATCCGCCTGGCGACGCAGATCGGCTCCGGTCTCACGGGAGTGCTGTACGTGCTCGACGAGCCGAGCATCGGCCTGCACCAGCGCGACAACCGTCGCCTCATCGACACGCTCATCGCGCTGCGCGACCTCGGCAACACGCTCATCGTCGTCGAACACGACGAAGACACCATCCGCACCGCCGACTGGATCGTCGACATCGGTCCCGGGGCAGGCGTCAACGGCGGCACCGTCGTGCACTCCGGCAGCTACGCCGATCTCGTGAAGAACACGCGTTCGCTGACGGGCGACTACCTCTCCGGCCGCAAAGAGATCGAGACGCCCGAGCGTCGTCGCGCGATCGACCCCGAGCGCATGATCTCCGTCCAAGGAGCCGCGGCCAACAACCTCCGCGGGGTCGACGTCGAGTTCCCGCTCGGCACCTTCACCGCGGTCACCGGGGTCAGTGGTTCCGGCAAGTCCTCGCTCGTGAACGACATCCTCTACAAGGTGTTGGCCAATCGACTCAACGGTGCCCGCAAGGTGCCGGGCAAGCACCGGCGCGTCACCGGCCTCGACCAGCTCGACAAGGTCGTGCACGTCGACCAGGCGCCGATCGGGCGCACCCCGCGATCGAACCCGGCGACGTACACGGGCGTGTTCGACCGCATTCGCACCCTGTTCTCCGAGACCACCGAGTCGAAGGCACGCGGCTACCTGCCCGGCCGCTTCAGCTTCAACGTCAAGGGCGGTCGCTGCGAGGCGTGCTCAGGTGACGGCACGATCAAGATCGAGATGAACTTCCTGCCCGACGTGTACGTCGCGTGCGAGGTGTGCGGTGGCAAGCGGTACAACCGCGAGACCCTGCAGGTGCACTACAAGGGCAAGAACATCGCCGAGGTGCTCGAGATGCCCATCTCAGAGGCCGCCGACTTCTTCGAGCCGATCTCGGCCATCCACCGCTACCTGAAGACGCTCGTCGACGTCGGGCTCGGGTACGTGCAGCTCGGGCAGAGCGCCACCACCCTTTCGGGCGGCGAGGCGCAGCGGGTGAAGCTCGCCACAGAGCTGCAGCGTCGCTCGAACGGCCGCAGCGTGTACGTGCTCGACGAGCCGACGACCGGGCTGCACTTCGAAGACGTGCGCAAGCTGCTGAAGGTGCTCGGCAAGCTCGTCGACAAGGGCAACACCGTCATCGTCATCGAGCACAGCCTCGACGTGATCAAGTCCGCCGACTGGATCATCGACCTCGGCCCCGAGGGCGGCTCGGGCGGCGGGCAGATCATCGCCACCGGCACGCCCGAGCAGGTGGCCGCGGTGAAGGAGAGCCACACCGGGTACTTCCTCCGGGAGATCCTCGGAGCGGCCGCGCGCACCGAGGTCGCCAGCTAGGCGATGAGCACTGCGTCCTCGAGCACCCAAGGCGTTCCATACCGACCGAGGCCGGGCGAGATCCCGACCTCTCCCGGCGTGTACCGTTTCCGCGACGCCGAGCGTCGCGTGCTCTACGTCGGCAAGGCGAAGAACCTGCGAGCGCGACTCTCGAACTACTTCGCGCCGCTGCGCACCCTGCATGAGCGCACTCGTCGCATGGTCACGACCGCCGCGTCGGTCGAATGGACCGTGGTCGGCAGCGAGGTCGAGGCGCTGCAGCTCGAGATCACGTGGATCAACGAATTCAAGCCGCCGTTCAATGTGCGCTTCAAAGACGACAAGTCCTACCCCTACCTCGCGGTGACGCTCGGCGACGAGGCACCGCGTGCGGTCGTCACGCGCAACCGCAAGATCCCCGGCGCGCGGTACTTCGGCCCGTACCCGAAGATGTGGGCGATCAACGACACGCTCGAGATCCTGCTGAAGCTGTTCCCGATCCGCACCTGCAAGGACTCCGACTACCGGCGTGCGATCGCGAGCGGCAAGCCCTGCTTCGCCGGTCAGATCGGCAGGTGCTTCGGCCCGTGCTCGGGCCGTGTCTCGATCGAGGAGCACCGCGAGAACGTCGATCGATTCGTCGGGTTCATGCAGAATCAGGACCGGCGCATCGTCGGCGAACTCAGTGATCGCATGCTCAGGGCCGCGGCGGCGCAGGACTACGAGTCGGCGGCGCGCTTCCGTGATCAGCTGAAGGCCGCGAACGCCTTCTTCGAGCGCAGCGCCATGGTGCTCGGCGAGGGCGTCGACATCGACGTGTTCGGCATCGACGACGACGAGCTCGCGGCCGCGGTGCAGCAGTTCATCGTGCGAGGCGGTCGTGTGCGAGGGGTGCGGTCGTGGACCGTCGACAAAGAGCTCGACGTGCCGCTCGGCGAGCTCGTCGACTTCGTCGTGCAGAACGCCTACGGCGACGACATGCGGCCGCCCCGCGAGGTCGTCGTGCCCGAGCTGCCCGACGACGCCGAGGCGCTCGAGAGCTGGCTGGGCACGCTGGCCGAGCGCAAGGTGCGACTCCGCGTCGCACTGCGAGGCGACAAGGCGGCGCTTGCTCCAGACCGCGACGCAGAACGCCAGGCAGACGCTGATGCTCTACAAGACGCGCCGCAGCGCAGACTTCACCACTCGCTCGCGAGCGCTCGAAGACATCCAAGAGGCGCTCGGCATGGCCGACGCCCCACTTCGCATCGAGTGCTACGACGTCTCGCACCTGAGCGGCACGAACATCGTCGCCTCGATGGTCGTGTTCGAAGACGGGCTCCCGCGCAAGGACGAGTACCGCCGGTTCACGATTCCGCAGTCGAGCGATGACACCGACTCGATCCACCAGGTGCTCACCCGTCGGCTGGCATACCTCGCGCGTCCTGCCGATGACGAGCCCGACGAGAGCGCGCCCGCGGCGACGGGCGAGGCGAACGGCGACGACGCGGCCGAGACATCCGGCCGGCGCAAGAAGTTCGCCTATCGACCGAACCTGCTCGTGGTCGACGGCGGCCAGCCGCAGGTCGCCGCAGCGGCACGCGCCCTCGCCGAATCGGGCGTCGACGGCATCTACCTGTGCGGCATCGCCAAGCGCCTCGAAGAGATCTGGACGCCCGGCGCCGACTTCCCGGTCATCCTGCCCCGAAACAGCGATGCGCTCTTCCTGTTCCAGCGCGTCCGCGACGAGGCGCACCGCTTCGCGATCACCCACCAACGTCAACGCCGCAAGCGCGACATCGGCTCGGTGCTCTCCGAGATCCCCGGGCTCGGGCCGGCGCGCGTGAAAGAGCTGCTGCGCCACTTCGGTTCGGTCAAGCGACTCCGAGCCGCGACCGAGGCCGAGATCGCCGAGGTGAAGGGCATCGGCCCGGCGCTCGCCAGCACGGTGCACGGCCACTTGCGCGCCGACGGCGCCCCGGCGCCCCGGTAGGCTGGGATGTCGACACGCGGAAGGGGAGCAGGATGACCGCGGGGGAGAACGAGCAGCAGGAGATGCTGATCGTCACCGGCATGTCCGGAGCCGGCCGAACCACGGTCGGCAACGCGCTCGAAGACCTCGGCTGGTACGTCGTCGACAACCTTCCGCCGCAGATGCTGCGCCCGCTCGTCGAGCTCGTCGAGCGTGCCGGCACCTCGCTGCCCCGCCTCGCCGCGGTCGTCGACATCCGCGGCCGCGACTTCTTCTACGAGCTGCAAGACATCATCCAGGCGCTCCGGGCGGGCGTCAACGTGCGGGTGGTCTTCCTCGATGCCAACGACGCGGTGCTCGTGCGCCGCTTCGAGTCGGTGCGGCGCCCGCACCCGCTGCAGGGCGACGGCACCCTGCTCGACGGCATCGGCATCGAGCGTGCGCGGCTCGCGACGCTCCGCGAGGCGAGCGACATCGTCGTCGACACCTCCGACCTCAACATCCACCAGCTCGCGACCCTCATCACCGAGACGTTCGCGCCCGAAGACCACGCCGGGCTGCGGGTCACGATGTTGAGCTTCGGGTTCAAGTACGGTGCTCCGACCGACGCCGACCTGGTCGCCGACGCGAGGTTCCTGCCGAATCCGTTCTGGTCGCCCGAGCTTCGGCACCTCACCGGCGAAGACGAGGCGGTCAGCGAGTTCGTGCTCGACCAGCCCGGCGCGCGAGAGTTCCTCGACGCCTACGCGCACGCGCTCGAACCCGTGATGGCCGGCTACCAGCGTGAGAACAAGCGGCACGCGACGATCGCCATCGGATGCACCGGCGGAAAGCACCGCTCGGTCGCGCTCGTGCGCGCACTGAGCGAACGCCTCGCGAAGATGCCCGGCGTCGCCGTGAGCGTCAAGCACCGCGACCTCGGCCGCGAATGACGCCGACGACCCGAAACACAGATTGGAAGACCTGGTGGCACTGACCGCTGACGTGAAAGAAGAGCTGGCCCGAGTCGAGGTCTCGAAGACGAGCGTCAGGGTCGCCGAGCTCGCAGCGGTGCTGCGATTCGCCGGTGGGCTGCACATCATCTCGAACCGCATCGCCATCGAGGCCGAGCTCGACACGCCGACGATCGCGCGCAGGGTGACTCGCGACCTCGGGGAGATCTACGGCGTGCGACCCGATGTCTCGGTGATCGCCCCCTCGGGAATGCGCCGCACGAACCAGTACCTCGTCAGGGTGCTCGACGGCGGTGAGACCCTCGCTCGCCAGACCGGGTTGCTCGATGCCCGCCGTCGACCCGTCCGCGGACTCCCGAACAAGCTCACGACGGGCTCGCGCGACGAGGTCGCCGCGATCTGGCGCGGCGCATTCCTCGCGCAGGGGAGCCTCACCGATCCGGGTCGTTCGGCCGCGCTCGAGGTGACCTGCCCCGGCAACGAGACGGCGATGGCCCTCGTCGGCGCTGCCGGGCGACTCGGCATCTCGGCGAAGGCGCGCGAGGTTCGCGGGGTGCACCGGGTCGTCATCCGAGACGGTGAGGCGATCAGCGCGATGCTCGCCGTCATGGGGGCGACGACCACGGTGCGCAACTGGGAGGAGCTGCGACAGCGCCGCGAGGTGCGGGCAACGGCCAACCGGCTCGTGAACTTCGACGACGCCAACCTGCGACGGTCGGCCCAGGCTGCCGTCGCCGCGTGCGCTCGCGTCGAGCGCGCGATGGAACTGCTCGGCGACGACATCCCCGACCACCTGAAGTACGCCGGCGAGCTGCGGCTCGCGCATCGCGAGGCGAGCCTCGACGAACTCGGGCATCACGCCGATCCGCCGATGACGAAGGACGCGGTCGCGGGTCGCATCCGCCGCCTCCTGGCGATGGCCGACAAGCGCGCCGCCGACCTCGGCGTCCCGGGCACCGAAGCGAGCCTGCCCGCAGACCTCGACGAGGTCTGAGCCCCGTCGTCCGTTCAGGCGGGCAGCACCGGCCCGACGATCATGCTCGGTCGGGACATCCGGTGACCCTCATTGCCGCGCGTGTCAAGCACCGGCACCCGCTCGCGCAACGGGCATAGACTCGGAAATGCAGCCGCGGACGCCGGGGAGACGCCCGGGTACCCGGCGCATCTGACAAGGAGAAGCAATGGCTGACTACACCCTGCCCGACCTCGCCTACGACTACTCGGCGCTCGAGCCCTCGATCAGCGGCACCATCATGGAGCTGCACCACTCGAAGCACCACCAGGCCTACGTCACCGGTGCCAACACGGCGCTCGCGCAGCTCGCCGAAGCCCGTGACTCTGGCAACCTCGCCAACGTCAACAAGCTCGAGAAGGACCTCGCGTTCAACCTCGGCGGCCACGTCAACCACTCGATCTTCTGGACCAACCTGTCGCCCGACGGCGGCGACAAGCCCACCGGAGAACTCGCCGCGGCGATCGACGACCAGTTCGGTTCGTTCGACAAGTTCCAGGCGCACTTCACCGCCACGGCGCTCGGCGTGCAGGGCTCGGGCTGGGCGGTGCTCGCATGGGATTCGATCGGGGAACGCCTGATCATCGTGCAGTTCTTCGACCAGCAGGGCAACCTGCCGGCCGGCATCGTGCCGCTGCTCATGCTCGACGTCTGGGAGCACGCGTACTACCTCGACTACAAGAACGTGCGTGCCGACTACGTGAAGGCGTTCTGGAACATCGCGAACTGGGACAACGTGCAGCGCCGGTTCCAGACCGCGGGTGAGAAGACCTCAGGGCTGCTGCTACTGTCGTAAACGCGACGGTGTCCCCGGATCCGTCCGGGGACACCGCCGTCCGATCAGTTCACCCGTGCACGTGCGCGTCCGCGCTACACCAAACAGGAGAGATCTGTGTCTGTAAAGATCGGCATCAACGGCTTCGGCCGAATCGGCCGCAACTACTTCCGTGCCGCGCTCGCTCAGGGCGCCGACCTCGAGATCGTCGCGGTGAACGATCTCACTGACAACAAGACCCTCGCGCACCTGCTCAAGTACGACTCGGTCACCGGCCGTCTCGACGCGACCGTCGACTACGACGACGACCACATCATCGTGAACGGCAACGCGATCAAGGCGTTCGCCGAGCGCGACCCCGCGAACCTGCCCTGGGGCGAACTCGGCGTCGACATCGTCATCGAGTCGACCGGGTTCTTCACCAAGGCCACCGATGCGCGCAAGCACATCGAGGCCGGCGCCAAGAAGGTGCTCATCTCGGCGCCCGCGACCGATGAGGACGCCACGTTCGTCATGGGCGTGAACGAAGACCAGTACGACCCCGAGAAGCACCACATCATCTCGAACGCGTCGTGCACCACGAACTGCCTCGCCCCGCTCGCCAAGGTCTTCAACGACGCGTTCGGCATCGAGCGCGGCCTCATGACCACGGTGCACGCGTACACCGCCGACCAGAACCTGCAGGACGGCCCCCACAAGGACCTGCGTCGCGCCCGCGCCGCCGCGATCAACATCGTCCCCACCTCCACGGGTGCCGCGAAGGCGCTCGGCCTCGTCCTGCCCGAGCTCGTCGGCAAGCTCGACGGCTTCGCCCTTCGCGTTCCCGTGCCCACCGGTTCGATCACCGACCTCACGGTCACCTCGTCGCGTCCGGTCACGGTCGACGAGGTCAAGGCCGCCTACAAGGCCGCTGCCGAGGGCCCGATGAAGGGCATCCTCAAGTACACCGAAGACGAGATCGTCTCGAGCGACATCGTCTCCGACCCGCACTCGTCGATCTTCGACGCAGGCCTCCTGCGCGTGCTCGGCGACCAGGTGAAGCTCTCGAGCTGGTACGACAACGAGTGGGGCTACTCCAACCGCCTCGTCGACCTCACCGAGTACGTCGCCGACCGACTCTGAATCGAGCATCCGTGACCCTGCGAACGATCGATTCCCTCGGTCCGCTCGCCGGCAAGCGCGTCGTCGTCCGTTGCGACCTGAACGTCCCCCTGCGGGACGGGGTCATCACGGACGACGGCCGCGTGCGGGCGTCGGTCCCCACGCTCGAGGCCCTCGTCGGCCAGGGCGCACGCGTCATCGTGGTCTCCCACCTCGGGCGGCCCGAGGGCGCGCCCGATGCGAAGTACAGCCTCGCGCCCGTTGCGGCGCGCCTCGGCGAACTGCTCGACGCCCCGGTCGCGTTCGCGACCGATACGGTCGGTGCCGATGCCTCGGCCAAGGTCGCCGCGCTCGGCGACGGCGAGGTGCTCGTGCTCGAGAACCTCAGGTTCAACGCCGGCGAGACCTCGAAGAACGAGGCCGAGCGCACCGCGTTCGCGGGCGAACTGGCGGCATTCGCCGACGCGGTCGTCTCCGACGGCTTCGGCGTCGTGCACCGCAAGCAGGCGAGCGTCTACGAGCTCGAGCGGGCGCTGCCCAGTGCGGCCGGTCTCCTGATCGACGCCGAGCTCGATGTGCTCGACCGCCTGACCGAGAAGCCCGAGCGCCCGTACACGGTCGTGCTCGGCGGGTCGAAGGTGTCCGACAAGCTCGGCGTCATCGCCCACCTGCTTCCCCGTGTCGACCGGCTGCTCATCGGCGGCGGAATGCTCTTCACGTTCCTCGCCGCCCAGGGTCACAAGGTGGGCTCGAGCCTGCTCGAAGCCGACCAGATCGAGACCGTCAAGGGCTATCTCGCCGAGGCCGCCGAGCGCGGCGTCGAGATCGTGCTGCCGACCGATGTGGTCGTGGCGGCGTCGTTCTCGGCCGACGCCGAGCACGTCGTCACGCCGGCCGACGCCATCGAGCAGACGCCGTTCGGGGCATCCGGCCTCGGGCTCGACATCGGCCCCGAGACATCCGCAGCCTTCGCGGCGCACATCCGCGACTCGAAGACCGTGTTCTGGAACGGTCCCATGGGCGTCTTCGAACTCGCGCCGTTCGCGGCCGGCACGCTCGCGGTCGCCGAGGCGCTCACCGAGGTCGACGGGCTCAGCGTCGTCGGTGGCGGCGACTCGGCCGCCGCCGTTCGCCAGCTCGGATTCGACGACGACCGATTCGGCCACATCTCGACGGGCGGAGGCGCAAGCCTCGAGTTCCTCGAAGGCAAGCAACTCCCCGGACTGGAGATCCTCGGATGGCAGTGAAGCGCACCCCGTTCATCGCGGGCAACTGGAAGATGAACCTCGACCACCTGCAGTCGATCGCGTTCGTGCAGAAGCTCGCGTGGTCGCTCGCCGACGCGAGGCATGACTTCGCCGACGCCGAGGTCGCGGTCTTCCCGCCGTTCACCGACCTGCGCTCGGTGCAGACCCTCGTCGCGGCCGACTCGCTGCCGATCGGCTACGGCGCGCAAGACCTGTCGGCGCACGACTCCGGCGCCTACACCGGGGAGATCTCGGGTGCCTTCCTCTCGCAGCTCGGCTGCGGCTACGTGATCATCGGACACTCCGAGCGTCGCACGCTGCACGGTGAGACCGACGCCGACGTCAACGCCAAGATCACGGCCGCGCACCGACACGGGCTCGTGCCGGTCGTGTGCGTGGGCGAGACGGCCGAAGACCTCGAGACCCACGGCCCGAGCGCGGTGCCGGTGGCGCAGCTGCGCGCGGCGCTCGAGGGCATCGACGGGTCGAAGGGGCTCGTCGTGGCCTACGAGCCCGTGTGGGCCATCGGTTCGGGGCAGGCGGCGACGCCCGCCCAGGCCGAGCAGGTCGCGGCGGCGCTTCGTGCGCTGCTCGTGGAGCTCGTCGGCGACGACGTCGCACAGGCCACGCGCGTGCTCTACGGGGGCTCGGTCAAGGCGGCCAACATCGCCTCGTTCCTGCGTGAGCCGAATGTCGACGGCGCGCTCGTCGGCGGCGCCAGCCTCGACATCGACGAATTCTCGAGCATCGTCCGGTTCAAGAAGCACGTCGGCGCCTGACGCGTCGCCCGAAGGGCGCCGCGAAGTGCGGCTATACTCGATACGGCATTGACCCCCTGCGTCGTGCCCGGAAAGGTTCACCGTGGAGATTCTCCAGGTCGTCCTGCAGGTGCTGCTCGGTCTCACGAGCCTCCTGCTGACGCTGCTCATCCTGCTGCACAAGGGCCGTGGTGGCGGCCTCTCCGACATGTTCGGAGGCGGTGTCACGTCAAGCCTCGGAGCGTCGGGTGTCGCTGAGCGCAACCTCAACCGCATCACGGTCATCCTCGGGCTCGTGTGGATCACGTGCATCGTGGTGCTCGGGCTGATCACCAAGTTCGACGCCGGAATCTGACCAGGAGGCACCAATGGCATCAGGCAATAGCGCCATCCGCGGCTCGCGAGTCGGTGCCGGGCCGATGGGCGAGCAGGATCGCGGTTTCCACGCCGATCGCATCGCCGTCAGCTACTGGGACGCGCGCGGCAACGAGACCGTTCGCTACTTCGCGGCGAACCTGCCCGAAGAAGAGATCCCCGACGTGATCGACAGCCCGTCGACGGGCCTGCCCGCCGGTCGCGACCGCGAGAACCCGCCGTCGGTCTCGAAGCTCGAGCCCTACAAGACGCACCTCGCCTACGTCAAGGAGCGCCGCACCGAAGACGAGGCTGCCGCGCTGCTCGACGACGCGCTCACGCAGCTTCGCACGCGACGCGGACAGCTCCCGAAGGACTGACGCGCGACGAACGACGCATGAGGGGGACGGCCGGTGGCCGTCCCCCTCATGCGTGTCTGCTCGCTCGGCCCGATCAGTAGTCGCGCGCGATGAGCGACTCGGGCACCTCGGCTGCCGCGTCGTGATCGACGAAGAACACCGTGCGGCGACGGCCCTTGATGCCGGCGACCGGCACTTCGTCGCGACTCGCTCCGGCGAGGGCGAGTCCGAGCGCCGAGGCCTTGTCGGCCCCGGCCAGCACGAGCCAGATGCGCTGCGACGCGTTGATGACCGGACGCGTGAGGCTGAGCCGCTCGGGCGGCGGCTTCGGCGAATCGCGCACGGCGATCACGGTGCGGTCGGTGACCTGGATTCCCGAACGGTGCGGGAACAGCGAGGCGATGTGCCCGTCGGGACCGACGCCGAGGAACGTGATGTCGAAGATCGGGTGCGCGAACCCGTCGACGCCGTGATCAGCGAGCTCGGCCGCGTAGTCGACGGCCGCCTCGTCGAGCGTGAGCCCCGAGTCGGAGGTCGGGAACGGATGCACGTTGGACTCGGGCAGGTCGAGGTCGTCGAGCAGTGCCACGCGGGACTGCTCGTCGTTGCGCTCAGCGTCACGCTCGGGGACCCAGCGTTCGTCACCCCACCAGAAGTGCACGCGCGACCAGTCGACCGACATGCGCGCGGGCGAGGCGGCGACCGCCTCGAGTACCGCAGAGCCCATGGAGCCGCCGGTGAGCACGACGTGCACCACCGCCTGCGCGTCGAGCAGGTCGAGCGTCTTCGTGATGAATCGGGCCGCGACCGCGCCCGCGAGGCTCGCCTTGTCGGGATGGACGAGGACGCGCCGTTCGTTCGTCACGCAGTGACCTCCTCGACACTGTCGGCGAGTTGAGCGAGACCGCTCCTGATGACTTCACCGTACAGCTCATCGGGGTCGAGGCGCCGAAGCTCGTCGGCGAGGCAGTCGCGGAGGGTTCGACGGGGGAGCGCGACATCGTGCGTGGGCTGGCTCGGCTGGCGAAGCGTCGCCACGCCGGGCACGTCGCGCACGAGCTCGATCGTTCCGCTCGCGCGCTCGAGGCGCACCCCGTGGATGCCGTGCGATCCCGCCTCGATGCCCGTGAGCCTGCACGCAGACGGCGCGCCGAGCTGCATGCGGAGCCACGCCGCGAGCAGCGTGGTCGACGGCGAGTCGATGGCGCCGGTGACCTGGACACCCGTGACCGGCTCATACGGCGGCTGGTCGAGCACCGCGGCGAGCTGGGCTCGCCACAACGTGAGCCTCGTCCACGCGAAGTCCGCGTCGCCCGGCATGTAGCTCGCCGAGAGCGCCTGAAGCGCCGCTTGCGGGTCGGCCTGGGTCGAGGCATCCGTGATTCGCCGCTGGGCGATGCGCCCGAGCGGCGAGGTGCCCGGCACCTCGGGAGCCGCACCCGGCCACCAGGTGACGACGGGCGCATCGGGCAGGAGGAGCCCCATGACGAGGCTCTCCTCGTCGCGCGCCGCGTCGCCCCACGCACGCAGGACGATCACCTCGCTCGCGCCCGCGTCGCCGCCGACGCGGATCTCGGCGTCGAGGCGCGGGGCCACTTCGGAGGTGTCGCTGCCCGGGTCGGTCGAGACCACGATGACGCGCATCGGGTGCTCGCGCGAGGCGTCGTTGGCGGCCTCGATGGCCTCCTCCTCGTCGCCCTGCGCCGTGGCGATCACGAGGGTCAGCACGCGCCCGAGGGCGACGACACCGCCCTCTTCGCGGATCTTGACGAGCGTCTTCGAGACGAGGCTGGTGGTGGTGTCGGGAAGGTCGACGATCATGGGCGTCTCCAGGTTCGGCCGTCGCGGGCGAGGAGCTCGTCTGCAGCGCTCGGCCCCCACGTTCCGGGGCGGTACTGCTCGGGCTGCCCCTGCGTCGCCCAGAACTCCTCGATCGGGTCGAGGATCTTCCACGAGAGCTCGACCTCCTCTTGGCGGGGGAACAGGGGCGGGTCGCCGAGCAGCACGTCGAGGATGAGCCGCTCGTAGGCTTCGGGGCTCGCCTCGGTGAACGCGTGGCCGTAGCCGAAGTCCATCGTGACGTCGCGCACCTGCATGCCGGCGCCGGGCACCTTGGAGCCGAACCGGATCGTCACGCCCTCATCGGGCTGCACCCGGATGACGAGGGCGTTCTGGCCCAGCTGCGAGGTCTGGCTGTCGGCGAACACCTGCTGCGGCGCGCGCTTGAAGACCACGGCGATCTCGGTCACGCGGCGACCGAGGCGCTTGCCCGCACGAAGGTAGAACGGCACGCCCGCCCACCGGCGCGTGCCGATGGTGAGCTTCATCGCGGCGTAGGTCTCGGTCGTCGACTCGGGGTTCATGCCGTCTTCGTCGAGGAAGCCGATGACCTTCTCGCCACCCTGCCATCCGCCGGCGTACTGGCCGCGGGCGGTGCCCGCGGCGAGGTCTTCGGGCAGCCGCACCGCAGCGAGGATCTTCTCCTTCTCGGCACGCAGGTCGCCGGCCTCGAACGAGATCGGCTCCTCCATCGCCGTGAGGGCGAGCAGCTGCAGCAGGTGGTTCTGAATGACGTCACGCGCCGCGCCGATGCCGTCGTAGTAGCCGGCCCGGCCGCCGACGCCGATGTCTTCAGCCATCGTGATCTGCACGTGGTCGACGAAGTTGGCGTTCCAGATCGGCTCGTAGAGCTGGTTCGCGAAGCGCAGCGCCAGGATGTTCTGCACCGTCTCTTTGCCGAGGTAGTGGTCGATGCGGAACACCGAGTCGGGCGGGAACACCGACGCGACCACGTCGTTCAGCTCGCGTGCCGTCTTGAGGTCGCTGCCGAACGGCTTCTCGATGACGACGCGCCGCCACTGGTTGTCGCGCTGCTCGGTGAGGCCCGAACGCTTGAGCTGCTCGGTGACGAGCGGGAACGACTTCGGCGGGATCGACAGGTAGAACGCGTGGTTGCCCATCGTCCCGCGCTCGCGATCGAGTTCCTGAACGACGTCGCGGAGTCGATCGAACGCCGCATCGTCGTCGAAGTCGCCCGGGACGAACCGGATGCCCTGCGCCAGCTGGCGCCAGACGTCTTCGCGGAACTCGGTTCGGGCGTACTGCTTCACCGAGTCGTGCACGACCTGCTCGAAGTCCTGATCGGCCCAGTCGCGACGGGCGAACCCGACGAGCGCGAAGCCCGGTGGCAGCAGGCCCCGGTTCGCGAGGTCGTAGACCGCCGGCATCAGCTTCTTGCGTGACAGGTCGCCCGTCACGCCGAAGATGATGAGGCTCGACGGGCCCGCGATGCGATTGAGCCGATAGTCCTTGGCGGACCGGAGCGGGTTGTGCCCCGCGGAGATCGGGACCGGTTGCATGCGTCTTCCTTCGAGGATCAGCCGACGGCGTCGAGCAGTGCCGCGACGTTCGCGGACGGATCGGTCAGCGTCAGGGTGAGCACCGGGCGGCCGTGGTCGGCGAGCACGCTCGCGTCACCCGATGCCTGGGCCGCGATGAGCTGGCCGAAGGTGAAGGGACGCTCGTGGATCGCGAGGTCTTCGACCGGTGACTGGGTGATCTGCAGGAACACGCCGACGGCCGGACCGCCCTTGTGGAACTGACCGGTCGAGTGCAGGAAGCGCGGACCCCAGCCGAACGTGACCGGGCGACCCGAGCGCGCGGCGAGTCGGTCGCGAATGCGGGCGACCTCGGGGTGCGCGACCCGGTCGACATATGCCTGCACCGAGATGTACCCGTTCTCGGGCAGCTCCTCGAGGAGCACGTCGATCGCCGACTCGAGGTTGCTCGACGCGCCGATGACCTCGGGCGTTCCGCGCACCTCGATGCCGTCCTCGACGAAGGCGGCGGGCTCGGGCGCGGGCTGTGCGTCGAGCAGGCCGCGTGCCGCGATCTTCGCCGACTCGACGTCGGGCTGGTCGAACGGGTTGATGCCGAGGATGCGTCCGGCGACGGCGGTCGCGTACTCCCAGACGAGCAGCTGCGCGCCGAGGCTTCCGGACACCCGGATCTCGCCGGTGTCGTGGTGGCTGAAGATCTGGTCGCCCGCGTCGTCGACGAGTCGCACGACCTGGACGTCGGGCAGGTCTGCCGTCAGCTCGGGTGCGTCCTTGTCGAGCACGACGGGCAGGATGCCGGTGCCCTCCTTGCCCGTGGACTCGGCGATGAGCTGCTCGGCCCAGTCGGCGAAGCCGACGATGTGCGTGCCGTCGGCCACGATGGCGAGCTTGTCGCGCAGCGGTGACGTCGCGGAGATCGCCGCACCGAGCACGAGACCGGGGTTCTCGGGGCTGTCGATCGCGAGCGAGAGCTCGATCGTCTCGGCCTCGTCGAGGATCTCGGAGATGTCGGCGCCCGCGAGCCCCGACGGCACGAGGCCGAAGGCGGTCAGCGCCGAGTATCGGCCACCCACGTTGGGGTCGGCGTTGAACACGCGGTAACCCGCGGCCCGTGCCGACTCGTCGAGCGGTGAACCGGGGTCGGTGACGACGATGATGCGCTTCGCCGGGTCGATGCCGGCGTCGCGGAACGCCTGCTCGTAGGCACGGCGCTGGCTGTCGGTCTCGACGGTCGAGCCCGACTTCGACGAGACCACGAGAGCGGATGCCTCGAGCCGGTCGCCGAGCGCGGCGAGCACCTGCCCGGGCTCGGTGGAGTCGAGCACGGTGAGGTCGACGCGCGCCGTGCGCGTGATGACCTCGGGAGCCAGTGACGACCCGCCCATGCCGCCGAGCACGATGTGGCTGACACCGTCGGCCTCGAGCTGCTCGCGGAGCGCCTCGATCTCGGCGACGAGCGGCCGTGACACGGCGACGGCCTCGGTCCAGCCGAGACGCTTCGCCGACTCGGCTTCGGCCTCGGGACCCCAGAGCGCGGCGTCTTGAGCGGTGATGCCGCTCGCGACGAGGTCGCTCACGAGCCCGGGAACGGTGCGCCGCACCGCGTCGGCGGCAGCGCCGCTCACCGAGATGCGGAAGCTCATCGAGCCGCCTCCAGTGCGGTGCGGACGCTGTCGATGAGCTCGCCCCACGAGACGATGAACTTCTCGACGCCCTCGTTCTCGAGGGTGAGGGTCACGTCGTCGTAGTCGACGCCGACGGCGCCGAGCGCGTCGAGCACTGCGCCGGCGTCGGCGTAGGCACCCGTGATGGTGTCGCCCTCGATGACGCCGTGGTCGAACGTGGCCTCGAGCGTCTTCTCGGGCATCGTGTTGACGACGCCGGCCGCGACGAGCTCGGTCACGTAGAGGGTGTCGGGCAGCGCCGGGTCCTTGACGCCGGTCGAGGCCCAGAGCGGCCGCTGGCGGTTGGCACCGGCGTCGAGCAGTGCCGTCGCCCGCTCGGTGGCGAACTCCTCTTCGTAGAGCTTGTAGGCGAGGCGGGCGTTGGCGACGCCGGCCTTGCTCTTGAGCGCGAGGGCCTCAGGGGTGCCGATCGCCGTGAGGCGCTTGTCGATCTCGGTGTCGACGCGCGAGACGAAGAACGACGCGACCGAGTGGATCGTCGACAGGTCGATGCCCGCGGCCTTGGCCTGCTCGAGTCCGGTGAAGTACGCGTGGATGACCTCGCGGTAGCGGTCGAGGCTGAAGATCAGCGTGATGTTCACGCTGATGCCGGCGGCCGTCGCGGCTGTGATCGCCTCGAGTCCCTCGTGCGTCGCCGGGATCTTGATCAGCGCGTTCGGGCGGTCGACCTTCGCCCACAGCGCCTTGGCCTCGGCGATGGTGCCCGCGGTGTCGCGAGCAAGGCCCGGTGCGACCTCGATCGAGACGCGGCCGTCGACGCCGCCGGTGCGGTCGAAGACGGGCCGGAAGACGTCGGAGGCGGCGCGCACGTCGTCGGTCGTGATGTCGAAGATCGCGGTGTCGACGTCGGCGCCCGCGACGGCGAGCTCGTGGAGGTGTTCGTGGTACGTGTCGCTCTTCAGCGCGGCGGCGAAGATCGTGGGGTTGGTCGTGACGCCGACGACGTTGCGCTCGGCGATGAGTCGCTCGAGGTCGCCCGTGACGAGACGTTGACGCGAGAGATCGTCGAGCCAGATGCTGACGCCGGCCTCGGAGAGGGCTGCAGTGGGGGAGTTGGTCATTGTGGGTGTCTCCTCTTCAGGCGCGCGTCAGGCCGACGCGAGCGATTCCTTGGCGGCGGCGACGACGGCTTCAGCCGTGATGCCGAACTCGCGGAACAGGGTCTTGTAGTCGGCGGAGGCGCCGAAGTGCTCGATCGAGACCGCGCGACCACGGTCGCCGATGTAGCGCTGCCAGGTGAGCGCGACGCCGGCCTCGACCGACACGCGTGCGGTCACGGCGGCGGGCAGCACCTGCTCGCGGTACTCGGCGGGCTGCTCCTCGAACCACTCGAGGCTCGGCGCCGACACGACGCGGGCGTTGACGCCCTCGGCCGCGAGCGTCTTGCGCGCCGCGAGGGCGAGCTGCACCTCGGAACCGGTGGCGATGAGGATCACGTCGGGCGTGCCGCCCGCGGCCTCGGCGAGCACGTAGGCGCCCTTCGACAGGTTGGATGCCGCGGCGAGCGTGTCGCCGGACGCGTCACCGTCGCCCCGCTCGAACACCGGGATGTTCTGACGGGTCAGGGCGATGCCCGACGGGGCATCCGATCGCTTCAGGATCTCGAGCCACGCGTAGGCGACCTCGTTCGCATCGGCGGGGCGCACGACCGTGAAGCCGGGGATCGCGCGCAGGGTCGCGAGCTGCTCGATCGGCTGGTGGGTCGGGCCGTCTTCGCCGAGCGCGACGGAGTCGTGCGTCCACACGAAGATCGAGGGGATCCTCATGAGCGCGGCGAGGCGCACCGCGGGGCGCATGTAGTCGCTGAAGATCAGGAACGTGCCGCCGAACGCGCGGGTCGGCCCGTGCAGGACGATGCCGTTGACGATCGCGCCCATGGCGTGCTCGCGGATGCCGAAGTGCAGCACGCGGCCGTAGGGGTTGCCGGCGAACTCGTGCGTGGACCACTCGGTCGGGATGAACGAGGGCGCGCCGTTGATGGTCGTCAGGTTCGACTCGGCGAGGTCGGCCGAACCGCCCCACAGCTCGGGCAGCACGCCCGCGAGCGCGTTGATGACCTTGCCCGACGCGGCGCGCGTCGACAGCTCGGTGCCGCCCTCGAAGACGGGCAGGGCCGCCTCGACGTCGTCGGGCAGCTCGCCGGCCTCGAGTCGGTCGAGCAGGGCCTTCTTCTCGGGGTTCGCCGTCGCCCAGGCGTCGAAGCCGACCTGCCATTCGGCGCGGGCGGCCGCGCCGCGTTCGCCTGCGGCGCGGGTGTGCGCGAGGACGTCGTCGGCGACGACGAAGGTCTGCTCGGGGTCGAAGCCGAGCACCTCTTTCGTCGCGGCGAGCTCGGCGGCGCCGAGCGCGGAACCGTGGATCTTGCCGGTGTTCTGCTTGCCGGGGCTCGGCCAGCCGATGATCGTCTTCAGGATGATGATCGACGGCTTCGAGGACTCGCCCTTCGCCGCCTCGAGGGCGGCGTGCAGCTCGGCGACGTCTTCGACGTACTCGCCGGTCTTCTTCCAGTCGACGGTCTGCACGTGCCAGCCGTAGGCGTCGTAGCGCTTGGCGACGTCTTCGGTGAAGGCGATGTTCGTGTCGTCTTCGATCGAGATCTGGTTCGAGTCGTAGATGACGACCAGGTTGCCCAGCTGCTGGTGGCCGGCGAGCGACGACGCCTCGCTCGTGACGCCCTCCTGCAGGTCGCCGTCGCCCGCGATCACGTAGATGAAGTGGTCGAACGGTGAGGTGCCCGGTGCGGCGTCGGGATCGAACAAGCCGCGCTCGAAGCGCGAGGCGTACGCGAACCCGACCGCCGACGACAGGCCCTGTCCGAGCGGGCCGGTGGTGATCTCGACACCGTCGGTGTGGCCGTACTCGGGGTGGCCGGGGGTCTTCGAACCCCACGTGCGCAGCGACTCGAGGTCGTGCAGCTCGAGGCCGTCGCCCGCGAGGTACAGCTGCACGTACTGCGTGAGCGAGCTGTGGCCGGCGGAGAGGATGAAGCGGTCGCGGCCGAGCCACGCGTGGTCGGCCGGATCGCGGCGCATGACCTTCTGGAACAACAGGTACGCGGCGGGCGCAAGGCTCATCGCGGTTCCGGGGTGCCCGTTTCCGACCTTCTCGACGGCGTCTGCCGCGAGGACTCGGGCGGTGTCGACCGCCCGATCGTCGATGGGTTCCCACTGGAGATTTGCCACGAGGTGCTGTTCCTTCCGATCGTGAAGGGTCGGGAACCGTGCGGCTCAGACCCGCCGAGGACGTTCTGGCGCGGTTCGCCCACGCGGCGGTGAGCAACCCGGAACGTCGTCTGAATGACTTCTGGGGAGAACCCGCGACACGAGGCGCGCATTCCTCAGTATATGGATCCCGGGTCTTGTGTGACGGGCTGTGTCTCACACTGGCAACCGCATGCCGTGAGGTCTGGCGAGTGTGGACGTCGCGCCGCTGTGGCCGCCGTCCTGGATGGCCTAGACTCGACGAGGGCGCGTGTGGAGTCGTCGTGACGTGCCCGCGCCCAGAAGAGGAACGATGAAGGCAGCCGTACACACTCGCGAGTCGCGACCTGAGATGACGGTGCGGCGCAAGCTCACCGCATACGTCGCCCTCACCAAGCCGCGAGTCATCGAGTTGCTGCTGGTGGTCACCGCGCCGACGATGATCCTGGCGCAGCAGGGCCTGCCGAACCTGTGGCTGCTCGTCGCGACGCTCATCGGCGGTGCCATGAGCGCCGGGTCCGCCGGCGCGTTCAACTGCTACATCGACCGCGACATCGACCGCGTCATGAAGCGCACGCAGGGTCGCCCGCTGGTCACCGGCGAGCTCACCGACCGCGAGGCGCTCGTCTTCGCCTACGGGCTCGGCATCGCGTCGATCGTGTGGCTCGGCGTGTTCACGAACTGGCTCGCCGCGGCGCTCTCGCTCGCCGCGATCCTGCTCTACGTGGTCTTCTACAGCCTGATCCTCAAGCGACGCACCTCGCAGAACATCGTCTGGGGCGGCGTCGCGGGCTGCATGCCGGTGCTCATCGGCTGGGCCGCCGTCACCGGGAGCCTCAGCTGGACGCCGTTCATCCTGTTCCTCATCATCTTCCTGTGGACGCCGCCGCACTACTGGCCGCTCTCGATGAAGTACAAGGACGACTACGCCGCCGCCGGCGTGCCGATGCTCGCCGTCGTTCGTGGACGCGCACAGGTCGGCCTGCAGGTGATCCTCTATGCGTGGGCGACCGTGGCGTGCTCGCTGCTGCTGATCCCAGTCGCAGACATGGGCCTGCTGTACTCGACGGTCGCGCTCGTCACCGGCGTCTGGTTCATCTACGAGACCCACCGTCTCTACAACCTCGCGATCCGGCACGAGCATGTCTCGCCGATGCGGGTGTTCCACAGCTCGATCATGTACCTGTCGCTGCTCTTCCTCGCGATCGGCATCGACCCGCTGCTGCCGTTCTAGTCGAAAGCGGTCGCGATCGAGCTCGCCCGACTCGTGCATCGGCTCGGTGCCGAAGGCTGAGCTGTAAGTACGAGTTCAGCGAGCGGATGCCTCGGCGGCGGGCGATGCCGTCGCCGCGGCATCGGCCGCGACGGGCCGCTTCAGCCTCAGCACCACGAGCGTCATCGTCGCCGCGGTGAGCGCCGCGAGCACCATGTGCACGCCGACCGCGAGCACCGGCAGGCCGTTGCGCGCCTGGTAGAGCCCGACCGCGACCTGCACGAGTTCGACGGCGAGCAGCGCGAGCGTCCAGCCGAGCGTGGGCAGCTTCAGGCGCCACGCGGCGACGACGAGCACGATGGTCAGCGCCAGGAGCGCGTACCCGGGCCACGCGTGCACGTGCTCGAGCAGTTCGGAGTCGAATCCGGTGCGGCCGGCCTCGGCGTCGCCCGAGTGCGGGTCCCGAGCCGGTGGTGAGCACGCCGAACACGATCGTGAGCGCCAGCACCGCGCTCGTCGCGTGAGTGAGGCCCGCGTACCACCCGGGCACAGCACGCTCGCGGGGACCCGCGGGCTGGTCCATGCGCGCGAGGAACGCCGCCGTCACGCACACGAGCGCGAGCGACGAGACGTAGTGGAAGCCGACGATGAACGGGTTGAGGCCCGTCCACACGGTGATGCCGCCCACGATGGCCTGCGCGACGATGCCGACGCCGACGATGAACGAGAGGATGAAGAGGTCGCGGCGCTCGCGGCGGATGCGCCAGACGAGCAGGAAGACGATGAGGGCGACGATGCCGACCACGCCGGTCATCAGGCGGTTTCCGAACTCGATGAGCGAGTGATAGGTCAGCTCATCGGTCGGCACGAGCGAATCGGGTGTGCACGTGGGCCAGGTGGGACATCCGAGACCCGAACCGGTCAGGCGCACCGCGCCGCCGGTCGCGATGATCGCCACCTGCGCGATGAACGAAGCCCAGGCGAAGATGCGAAGGGTGCGGGTCACGCTCGTTGATCCTGATCCGGGCGACCTGTGCAGGCGCTGGGTGGTCGGACCCGGCGACACGGCGACCCTGTAGACTCGAAGGGTTGGAGATTCCCGCGAGGCGCGCGACAACGCGCGATGCGGGTTCCCAGCCATCTTAGGTTCGCACTGACGCCACCCGCACATCATCTCCCGATCAGCGAGCACCTCGAGTCGCGACGGGGATGAGCCGGACTGATATCCGGTCGCACGGGAGGAGAAGAGGGAGAGCATGACGGACGTACTGATCGACCGCCCCGAACTGGAAAGTCTCGGCACGTACGAGTTCGGCTGGGCCGACTCCGACGCCGCCGGGGCATCCGCCCGACGCGGCGTCTCGCCCGAGGTGGTCGCCGACATCTCCGGTCTGAAGCAGGAGCCCGAATGGATGCTCCAGCGCCGCCAGCGTGCACTGCAGCTCTTCGAGCGCAAGCCCATGCCGACCTGGGGTGCCGATCTCTCCGAGATCGACTTCGACAACATCAAGTACTTCGTGCGCTCCACCGAGAAGCAGGCCCAGACCTGGGAAGACCTGCCCGACGACATCAAGAACACCTACGAGCGCTCGGCATCCCCGAGGCCGAGCGCCAGCGTCTCGTCGCGGGCGTCGCAGCCCAGTACGAGTCCGAGGTGGTCTACCACCAGATCAACGAAGAGCTCGAGCGCCAGGGCGTCATCTTCATGGACACCGACACGGCGCTGAAGGAGCACCCCGAGTTCTTCGAGGAGTACTTCGGCACGGTCATCCCGGCCGGCGACAACAAGTTCGCCGCGCTGAACACCGCGGTGTGGTCGGGCGGCTCGTTCGTCTACGTGCCCCCCGGGCGTCCACGTCGAGATCCCGCTGCAGGCCTACTTCCGCATCAACACCGAGAACATGGGCCAGTTCGAGCGCACGCTGATCATCGCCGACGAGGGCAGCTACGTGCACTACATCGAAGGCTGCACCGCGCCGATCTACAAGAGCGACTCGCTGCACTCGGCGGTCGTCGAGATCATCGTGAAGAAGAACGCGCGCGTTCGCTACACGACGATCCAGAACTGGTCGAACAACGTCTACAACCTCGTCACCAAGCGTGCGACGGCCGCCGAGGGCGCCACCATGGAGTGGGTCGACGGCAACATCGGCTCGAAGGTCACGATGAAGTACCCGTCGATCTTCCTCATGGGCGAGCACGCCAAGGGCGAGACCCTCTCGGTCGCATTCGCGGGCCCGGGCCAGCATCAAGACGCGGGCGCCAAGATGATCCACATGGCGCCGTACACGCAGTCGTCGATCGTCTCGAAGTCGATCGCCCGTGGCGGTGGCCGCGCCGGCTACCGCGGCGAGGTGCGCATCGACGCGAACGCGCACCACTCGGCGAACACCGTGCGGTGCGACGCCCTGCTCGTCGACACGATCTCGCGCTCCGACACGTACCCGGCGATCGACATCCGCGTCGACGACGTGCAGCTCGGCCACGAGGCCACCGTTTCGAAGGTCAGCGAAGAACAGCTCTTCTACCTCATGTCGCGCGGACTCCCCGAAGACGAGGCCATGGCCATGATCGTGCGCGGCTTCATCGAGCCCATCGCGCGCGAGCTGCCGATGGAGTACGCGATGGAACTCAACAAGCTCATCGAGATGGGCATGGAAGGATCGGTGGGCTAGGAGTGACCGCCCCAATGACGAGCACAGCCATGCCCACGGCCGAACAGCACGGCCTCGTCGCGCACACCGACGGCGCGTTCGTGCCCGTGCAGACGCGCTCCGAACGGTTCCGATCGGTGAACGTCGACGACTTCGAGCCGGTCAACGGTCGCGAGCGCGAGTGGAAGCTCTCGCCCGTCGCCGCCTTCGCCGACCTCACCGCCGGCGAGCTCGACGGCTCGCGTCTGCACGATCGAGTCGACGGATGTCCCGGGCGTCGCGATCTCGTGGATCGACCGCGCCGACGCCCGCATCGGCTCGGCCGGCATCCCCGAAGAGCGGGCGAGCGCCAACGCCTGGTCGACCTTCGGCGAGTCGCTGCTCGTGTCGGTCACCGGCGAAGACGAGAAGGTCGCCGTCATCACCCGTTCGGGTCTCGGCACCGGCCCTCGCGCGGCGCACACCGTCATCGAGGCCGCACCGTTCAGCCGCGCGCTCATCGTGCTCCGCGGCATCGGCGACGCCCGGCTCAGCGAGAACGTCGAGATCCTCGTCGGCGAGGGCGCGTCGCTCACGGTCGTCTCGCTGCAGGAGTGGAGCGACGACTCGGTGCACCTCGCGAGCCAGTTCGCCCGCCTCAGCCGTGACTCGTTCCTGAAGCACATCGTCGTCTCGCTCGGCGGCAGGGTCGTGCGGGTCAACCCCTCGACCCACCTCGCCGAGCAGGGCGCCGACATCGAGGCCCTCGGCCTGTACTTCGCCGACGCCGGCCAGCACCTCGAGCAGCAGGTGTTCGTGCACCACGACGCCCCCCACACCAAGAGCCGCGTCACCTACAAGGGTGCGCTGCAGGGCGCGGGCGCGCGCACCGTGTGGATCGGCGACGTGCTGATCGGCCCGAAGGCCGCCGGCACCGACAGCTACGAGCAGAACCGCAACCTCGTGCTCACCGACGGCACCCGTGCCGACTCGGTGCCGAACCTCGAGATCGAGACCGGCGACATCGCGGGCGCCGGTCACGCGAGCGCGACCGGGCGCTTCGACGACGAGCAGCTGTTCTACCTCATGGCTCGCGGCATCAGCGAAGACGAGGCCCGTCGCCTCGTCGTGCGCGGGTTCCTCACCGAGATCGTGCAGAAGATCGGGTCGCCCGAACTCGAAGCACGCCTCACGGCGGCGATCGAGGCCGAATTGCAGGGCAACTGACATGGCCGCGGTTCGCGTGTGCGGGGTCGACGACCTCGCCGTCAACGAGGCGTCGCGCTTCGTCGTCGACGGCGTGCCCATCGCGGTCGTCAAAGACGCCGCGGGCGACGTCTTCGCCATCGGCGACACCTGCACGCACGGCGACATCTCGCTCGCCGAGGGATTCGTCGAGGACGACACGCTCGAGTGCTGGGCCCACGGCTCGAAGTTCTCGCTGAAGACCGGCAAGCCCCTCACCCTCCCGGCCTACGAGCCGGTCCCCGTCTACCGGGTGCAGATCGAGGGCGGCGACGTCCTCGTCGACCCTGCGGCCACCACGGCCGTCTGAACCCTTCCGGCCCGCGCGGCCGATCAACGAAAGAGACCAACCAGAACATGTCTGTGCTCGAGATCAAGAACCTGCACGTCAACGTCGAGACCGACCAGGGCACGCGCGAGATCCTCCGCGGCGTCGACCTCGTCATCAAGAAGGGCGAGATCCACGCGATCATGGGCCCGAACGGCTCCGGCAAGTCCACGCTCGCCTACACGATCGCCGGCCACCCGAAGTACCACGTCGTGCAGGGCGAGATCCTGCTCGACGGCGAGAACGTGCTCGAGATGACGGTCGACGCGCGTGCTCGTGCGGGCCTCTTCCTCGCCATGCAGTACCCCGTCGAGATCCCGGGCGTGACCGTCACGAACTTCCTCCGCACCGCGAAGACCGCGATCGACGGCGAGGCGCCGTCGGTGCGCACCTGGGTGAAAGACGTGCGCGAGTCGATGGCGAACCTCAAGATGGACAAGGCGTTCGCCGAGCGCAACGTGAACGAGGGCTTCTCGGGCGGCGAGAAGAAGCGCAACGAGATCCTGCAGCTCGAGCTGCTGAAGCCGAACTTCGCGGTGCTCGACGAGACCGACTCGGGTCTCGACGTCGACGCGCTCAAGATCGTCTCCGAGGGCGTCAACCGTGCGATGGCGAACACCGGCCTCGGTGTGCTGCTGATCACGCACTACACGCGCATCCTGCGCTACATCAAGCCCGACTTCGTGCACGTGTTCGTCGCCGGACGCATCGCCGAGCAGGGCGGCCCCGAGCTCGCCGACCGGCTCGAAGAAGAGGGTTACGACCGCTACCACGTCGCCGAGGCGGCCGCCGTCGCCGAGGCGGCCGCGGCCGAGTAGGCCGCGCGTAGACTCGAACCATGGTCACTTCACTCGCGCCCGAGCGCTTCGACGAGGTCACCGAGGCGCTGAAAGACGTCATGGACCCCGAGCTCGGGGTCAACGTCGTCGACCTCGGCCTCATCTACGATCTCGGCTGGGATGACGAGAACGACGCGCTCATCATCCACATGACGCTCACGAGCGCCGGATGCCCCCTCACCGACGTGCTCGAAGAGCAGACCGCCGAGGCGCTCGACGGCGTCGTCGAGGCGTTCCGCATCAACTGGGTGTGGATGCCGCCGTGGGGACCCGAGCGCATCACCGACGACGGTCGCGACATGATGCGGGCCCTCGGCTTCGCCATCTAGACGCACCACGCACTCGACCCCCGGCTTCCCGCGTTCGCGGGAAGCCGGGGGTCTTTCGTCGTCCTCCCGCCCCGTGCCGCCGGCGCGCGTGCCCGCGCGCCTCGGCCGGCCGGAGCCTACCCGAGGCCGCGCCGGCGCAGCAGCGGCTCGATCGTCGGCTCGCGTCCGAGCAGCGATCGCACCGACGCACGCGGGTCGCGTGAGCCGCCGGGGGCGAGGATCTCGGCGCGAAACCGCTCGCCGTTCTCGCGGGTCGCGCCGCCGTGCGCCTCGAACCAGGCCATGATGTCGGCGCCGGCGACCTCGCTCCAGACGTACGAGTAGTACCCGGCGTCGTAGCCGCCGGCGAAGATGTGCGCGAAGTACGTGCTCGAGTATCGCGGCGGGATCAGCGGGTCGTCGAGGCCGGCCGCGGCGAGGGCGTCCCGCTCGAATGCCGCGACGTCGGTGACCGCGTCGGCGGCGTCGGGCGAGAGGCGGTGCCAGGCCTGGTCGAGCACCGCGGCCGCGAGGTATTCGGTGGTCGAGAAGCCCTCGTTGAAGGTGCGCGACGCGAGCAGGCGGTCGACGAGGTGCTGGGGCATCCGCTCGCCGGTCTCATGGTGCACGGCGTACCCGGCGACGACCTCGGGGCGCAGCATCCAGAGTTCGTTGACCTGGCTGGGCAGCTCGACGAAGTCGCGGAAGACGTTCGTTCCCGAGAACGTGGGAAACGCGACCCGGCCGAACAACCCGTGCAGCGCATGGCCGAACTCGTGGAACAGCGTCTCGGTCTCGTCGAAGGTCAGCAGCGTCGGGTCGCCCGCGGCCGGCTTCGGAACGTTGAGGTTGTTGACGACGACCGGCAGGGTGCGCGTCGAGCGTCGATTGCGCGACGAGTGAGCTCATCCAGGCGCCGCCGCGCTTCGAGTCGCGCGCGTACAGGTCGAGCAGGTACAGGCCCACCGGGCTGCCGTCGTGTTCGGCGACCTCGAACACCCGCGTGTCGGCGTGGTATCCGACGAGGTCGGCGCGCTCGGTGACTCGGACGCCGTAGAGCAGGGCCGCCGCGCGGAACACGCCGTCGACGAGCACCCGGTCGACCTCGAAGTAGGGGCGCATCGCCTGCAGGTCGACCTCGTGGAGCTCGGCCCGCACCTGCTCGGCGAGGTACGACCAGTCGGATGCCTCGACCGCGGCGTCGCCCGTCACGCGAGGCGCGGGCCTCGAGGGCGACGGCCTCTCGCCGGGCGTTCGCCCGGGCGGCGGGGGCGAGCCTGCCGAGCAGGTCGGCGACGGCTTCGGGGGAGCCGGCCGTCGAGTCGGCGGTGACGGCGGCCGCGTGGTTCTCGACACCGAGCAGCCGGGCGCGTCGGGCTCGAACCCTCACGAGCTCGAGGAGCGTCTCACGCGTGTCGTGGGCGCCGCCGCTCGCGCCGCGCGCGCGTGACGCGGCGAGCAGCCGGTCGCGCACCGCGGGATCGTCGAGCGCGGCGAGCAGCGGCTGCCCGGTCGGCAGCACGAGGGTGATCAGCCACCCCTCGCGACCTCGTGCCCGGGCGGCCGCACGAGCCGAGCCGCGCTGCGCGGCGTCGAGGCCCGAGAGCTCGGACTCGTCGGTGACGTGCAGCGCGAGCTCGTTGGTGTCGGCGAGCAGCCGCTGCTGGAAGTCGGTCGTCAGCGTGGCGATGCGTCGATTCAGTGCGGTGAGCTCGGCGCGACCGGCCTCGTCGAGGGCGGCACCGGCGAGCACGGCGACGCGGTGGCGGCGTTCGAGCAGGTACGCGGACTCGGCGTCGAGCGCGGGGCGGTCGGCCACGACGGCCTCGATGCGGGCGAAGAGACGTGGGTCGAGCAGGATCGCGTCGCGGTGGGCCGCGAGGCGAGGCGCGAACTCGGTCTCGATCGCGTCGATCTCATCGTCGGCGACGGCGGAGCTCGCATTCTCGAACACGGGGAGCACCCGGCGCAGCAGGGCTCCGGATCGTTCGAGCGCCACGATCGTGTTCTCGAACGTCGCGGGCGAGGCGTCGCTCGCGATCGCCTCGACCTCGCGGCGCTGCGCCGCCATGCCGTGCTCGAGCGCCTCACGATAGTGCTCGGCTCGGATGAGCGCGAACAGCGGAAGCCCGAAGGGCAGGGGGCTCGGCTCGAGCAGCGGGTTGTGTCGCCCATCGACCATTCGCCAACCCTACTTCGCACGTCACACGACGGCCGAGGAGCCTAGGCTCGGATCATGCACATCGAACAGCCCGAAGTCGCCCCGCGCGACGCCTACACGCACGGCCACCACGAGAGCGTCCTGCGCATCCACTCGTGGCGTACTGTCGACAATTCCGCCGCATACCTCGCACCCCACCTGCGCGAGGGTGCGAAGGTGCTCGACGTCGGCAGCGGGCCGGGCACGATCTCGCTCGATCTCGCGCGGCGGGTGCGTCCCGGCACGGTCATCGGCGTCGACGCGTCGAGCGAAGTGGTCGACCGTGCGAACGGGCTCGCACGCAGCGAGGGCGTCTCGAACGTCGAGTTCCGCGTCGGTGACGCGTACGCGCTCGACTTCGACGACGACACGTTCGATGTCGTCCACGCGCACCAGGTGCTGCAGCACCTCGCGCGACCGGTCGACGCGATGCGCGAGTGGCGTCGCGTGCTGAAGCCCGGTGGGCTCATCGCGGCTCGCGACGTCGACTACGGCGGGGTCATCTGGAGCCCCGCATCGGTCGGGCTCACGCGCTGGCTCGAGCTCTACCACGACGTGCACGACTGGAACGGCGGAGACGCCCACGCCGGTCGCCATCTCAAGCAGTGGGCGCGCGAAGCGGGGTTCCACGACCTCGAGGTGAGCGGCAGCACCTGGGTGTTCTCGTCCGTGCTCGAACGCGAGTGGTGGGGCGGCTCATGGGCAGAGCGTGCCACCGAGTCCACGTTCGCCGCCCACGCGATCGAATCGGGTCACTCCAGCCACGACGAGCTGCAGCGCATCGCCGCTGCGTGGCGCGAGTGGGCGGCCGACGACAACGGCTGGTTCCTGATGCCGCACGGCGAGATCCTCGCCCGGGCCTGAGCCGCTACCAGTCCTCGTCGGCGTCGAGCGCGTCGGCGATCACGTTGCTCACGACGGTGCCGTCGTCGAGCTCGGCGATCGGCCGGCCCTCGAGCCACGTCAGCGTCCAGTGCCGACCGCTGCCGGCGTCACCCGCGTGCGCCTCTGCGGCGGCGATCCTCGGGCGCAGGTCCGCGGGTACCGAGGCGGGCGGCTCGTCGCCGAACGCCCAGCGGGTGCCGAGCCGCATCAGGCGTCCATCTCGTAGGTGATCCAGCTCGTGCGTCGCGCGATCACGTCGTAGAGCTGCTGCGCCTCGGTGTTGTCGGCGGCGGTGATCCAGCGCACGCCGCCGGTGCCGTGCTCGGCGGCGCGGGCATGCACGTACTCGATGAGTGCGCGCCCGGCTCCGGCGCCCCGATGCTCGGGCTCGACGAACAGGTCGTCGAGGAAGATCGCCCGCGTCGCGAGCAGCGAATCGGGCACGACGCGGTAGTGGGCGAGTCCGATCGGCCGGCCCTCGTCGTCGACCGCGAGGATCGCCTGCAGCGGGTCGTGCTCGTCGCGCAGCCAGGTCCAGACCGTGAGCGCCTTGGTGTCGTCGAGCTCGGACTCGTAGAACCTGCAGTATGCCTCGAAGAGCGGCATCCAGCCGAAGAAGTCGTCATCGGCGACCGGTCGGATCTCGTACGTCATCGTTCCCCCTTGTTGTTCCTACTCCGACGGTGTCTCGAAGGCGACGTCGCGAACCTCGAACGCCTCGCCCTCGACGAACGCGAGTTCGGCGATGCGCCCCACGGCACGCAGGTCGGACTCCACCGAGTGCAGCAGCGTGATCGACGCCGCCGGAGCGGAGATCGTGGCACGCAGCACCGGTGTCTTCTGCGACGCCTTGGCGTCGGTCTTCGCGCGACGGATGCCGGTGAGGGCGAGGCTCGCGAGCTCGAGCAGCTCGCTTCCGGCCTCGCCGCGTGCGGCCAGGTCGTCGCCGGTCGGCCACGCGGCGACGTGCACCGACGTGTCGTGCGACCAGCGCCATGCCTCTTCGGTGGCGAACGCGAGCACGGGCGCGAAGAGTCGCAGCATCACGTCGAGCGCCGTCTTCAGCGCAGCGACGGCCGAAGCCTGCTCGGGGCTGGGCTCGCCGTAGGCGCGCTCCTTCACGAGCTCGAGGTAGTCGTCGCAGAACGTCCAGAAGAAGGTCTCGGAGACTTCGAGCGCGCGGGCGTGGTCGTAGCCGTCGAATGCCCGCGTGGCGCGCTCGACCACCGAGGCGAGTTCGGCGAGCATGCTGCGGTCGACCGGCATGGTGACCGGGGCATCGGCGCGGCCGTCGAAGGCGAGGATGAACTTCGCCGCGTTGAGCACCTTGATCGCGAGGCGGCGGCCGATCTTCACCTGGGTCGGGTTCTGCGGGTCGAACGCCGCGTCGGTGCCGAGGCGCGACGAGGTCGCCCAGTAGCGCACCGCATCGGAGCCGTGCTGCTCGAGCAA
This sequence comes from uncultured Actinomycetota bacterium, assembly GCA_963836825.1. GTDB lineage: Bacteria > Actinomycetota > Actinomycetes > Actinomycetales > Microbacteriaceae > Agromyces. The sequence continues at coordinate 168,738 of CAWILI010000005.1, read as the reverse complement.
CCCGGTCGGCGTGACGACGTTGCCCTTCGACTTCGACATCTTCTTTCGGTCGGGGTCGACGATGAAGCCCGAGATCGCGGCGTCGGACCAGGGCTTCTCGCCGAGTTCGAGTTCGGCGCGGAGCACGGTCGAGAACAGCCAGGTGCGGATGATGTCTTGACCCTGCGGGCGCATCGAGTAGGGGAACACGAGGTTCCAGAGCTCGGGGTCGCGCTCCCAGCCGGCGGCGAGCTGCGGGGTGAGCGACGAGGTCGCCCACGTGTCCATGATGTCGTGCTCGCCGATGAAGCCGCCGGGCTCGCCGCGCTGGGCCTCGTCGAATCCCGGTGCCGGCGCCGACGACGGGTCGACCGGCAGCAGGTCGCGCGTCGCGACGATCGGCTCCTCGAACCTCGGATCGCCGGCCTCGTCGAGCGGGTACCACACGGGGATCGGCACGCCGAAGAAACGCTGGCGCGAGATGAGCCAGTCGCCCGAGAGCCCCTCGACCCAGTTCTCGTAGCGGACCCGCATGAAGTCGGGGTGCCAGTCGATCTCGCGACCGCGTGCGATCAGCCGCTCACGCAGCTGCTCGTCGCGCGCGCCGTTGCGGATGTACCACTGGCGCGTCGAGACGATCTCGAGCGGCCGGTCGCCCTTCTCGTAGAACTTCACGGGGTGCGTGATGGCCTTGGGGTCGGCGAGCAGGTCGCCCGAGTCGCGCAGCTGGGCCACGACGGCCTGCTTGGCCGAGAAGGCGGTCTTGCCGGCGAGCTCGGCGTAGGCGGCTCGGCCGGCCTCGGTGGTGATCGCCTCGGGGGCCTCGGCGATGATGCGGCCGTCGAACCCGACGATCGCGCGGTTCGGCAGGTCGAGTTCGCGCCACCACACCACGTCGGTGACGTCACCGAAGGTGCAGATCATCGCGATGCCCGTGCCCTTGTCCTTCTGGGCGAGGTGGTGCGCGACCACCGGCACCTCGACGCCGAAGACGGGCGTGGTGACGGTGGTGCCGAACAGCGGCTGGTATCGCTCGTCGTCGGGGTGCGCGACGAGTGCCACGCACGCCGGGATGAGCTCGGGCCGGCTGGTCTCGATCTCGATGACGCCGCCGTCGGGGCGATGGAAACCCACGCGGTGATAGTGCCCGGGCTGCTCGCGGTCCTCGAGCTCGGCCTGCGCGACGGCGGTGCGGAACGTGACATCCCACAGCGTCGGCGCGAGTGCCTGGTAGGCCTCGCCGCGCTCGACGTTGCGGATGAACGCGAGCTGCGAGGTGAACAGCGCCTCGTCGGCGATCGTGCGGTAGCTCTGGGTCCAGTCGACCGAGAGGCCGAGCATGCGGAACGTCGCCTCGAAGTGCTGCTCGTCTTCGGCCGTGAGCCGCTCGCACAGCTCGATGAAGTTGCGCCGGCTGATCGGGATCTGGTCGGCCGCCTTCACGCTCTTGCCGTCGGCGCCCTCGAAGGGCGGCGTGAAGCCGGGGTCGTAGGGCAGGGTCGGGTCGCATCGCACGCCGTAGTAGTTCTGCACCCGCCGCTCGGTGGGCAGGCCGTTGTCGTCCCAGCCCATGGGGTAGAAGACGTGCTTGCCGCGCATGCGCTGGTAGCGCGCCATCAGGTCGGTGTGCGTGAACGAGAACACGTGGCCGACGTGCAGCGAACCCGAAGCCGTGGGCGGGGGAGTGTCGATCGAGTAGATCTGCTCTCGGGTGGCCGAACCGCGGTCGAACCGGTAGGTGCCCTCGCGCTCCCACGCGCCTCCCCAGACCGATTCGAGGCCCTCGAGCGCGGGCTTGTCGGGAATGCGAGCGGTGTCGGTCATGATGCTCCGGTTCGATATCGGCGGCACCGAGTCAATTGTGAGGTGCCTGAATGTGCGACGATCCAGCCTACCGGAGCGCGGCAGGGTCGCCGTAGCGCGCAGATTCGCGACCCTGCGGGGGCGCGGCAGCGACCGTTCAGGCGCGCGCGAGGCGCGGCGCGTCGGCCACGAGCCGAGCGGTGTACGGATGCTCCGGCTCGGCGAACAGGCGATCGGCGGCGCCCGTCTCGACGATGCGGCCGGCCTGCATCACCGCGACGCGGTCGGCCATGTGTCGCACGACGCCCAGGTCGTGCGAGATGAACAGCAACGCGAGGCCGCGCTGGCGCTGCAGGTCGTCGAGCAGGTCGAGGATCTGCGCCTGGATCGTGACGTCGAGCGCCGAGACGGGTTCGTCGCAGATCAGGATCTCGGGCGACGCGGCGAGCGCGCGCGCGATCGCGACGCGCTGACGCTGGCCGCCCGAGAGCGTGAGCGGTCGCCGACGGGCGACGGATGCCTCGAGCCCGACCTGTTCGAGCAGCGCGGCGATCCCGTGGTTCGAGAGGGTCGGGGCGTGGCCCGCCGCAGCGACACCCACGGCGTCGGCGAGGATGCGTCCGACGGTCCAGCGCGGGTCGAAGGAGCTGAGCGCGTCCTGGTAGATCGCGCCGATGCGCCGACGCTGCGGCCGCCGTGCGCGTTCGTCGAGCCGCGACCACGGCGCCCCGTCGAGCGTCACGTCGCCGGCGTCGGGCGCGGTGAGTCCGAGCGCGAGGCGGGCGACCGTCGTCTTGCCCGAACCCGACTCGCCGACGAGCCCGAGGGTCTCGCCGCGGTGCACCTCGAGCGAGACGTCGTCGACGGCGGTGAAGCGGCCGCCGGGCACGGCGAAGCTCTTGCTCACGTGGTCGAGCGCGAGCAACGCGGGCTCGTGCGTCGCATCCGCCGCGAGGGCCGGGGTCGCCGCCTCGGGCAGCATCGGCCACGGTCGGCACCGGCGGCTCGGGGCGGGTGAGCGCGACCCCTCGCGGGACATCGCTCGGCACCGCGGCGATGAGCTGTCGCGTGTAGGGCTCCCGTGGTGAGCCGAGCACCTCGGCCGCGGTGCCCGACTCGACGATCACGCCGCCGCGCATCACGAGGATGCGATCGGCGAGCCGCCCGACGACCGCGAGGTCGTGGCTGATCAGCAGCACGCCGGTGCCCCGCGACCGGATCTCGGCGATGAGCGCGAGGATGCGCGCCTGCACGGTCGCATCGAGCGCGGTGGTCGGTTCGTCGGCGATGAGCAGCGGCGGGTCGAGGGCGATCGCCGCCGCGATGAGCGCGCGCTGCCGAAGCCCGCCCGAGAGCTCGCCGGAACGCCGACGTGCGGCGAACTCGGGATCGGGCATGCCGACCGAGGCGAGGAGCTCGTGCACCCGAGCGCGGCGCTCGGGCTGGGACATCCGTTCGTGGATGCGCAGCGGGTCGTCGATCTCGCGGCCGACCGGGCGAAGCGGATCGAGTGAGACGAGCGCGTCCTGCAGGATGAGGCCGACGTCGCGGCCGCGAATGCGGCGCCACTCGCGTTCGCCGGCATCGCCGAGCTCGCGACCGCCGATGCGCAGCGTGCTCGACTCGGCGCGCGAGCCCCGACCCGCCATGCCGAGCAGCGCGCGTGCCGTCACGGACTTGCCCGACCCCGACTCGCCGACGATCGCGACGCACTCGCCGCGAGCGATCGTGAACGACACGCCGTGCACGACCTCGGTGTCGCCGAACGCGACACGCAGGTCGGTCACCTCGAGGAGCGGTGCGGCGTCGGGATCGGTCATGCGTCGCCCCTTCCGCGACGTGCGAGCGCTCGGCCGAGCACCGTCGTCGAGATCGTCGTTCCGACGATCATGAGCCCCGGGAAGACGGTCATCCACCACGCGACCGAGAGGTAGGTGCGTCCCGCGGCGAGCATCGCGCCCCACTCGGGAGCGGGCGGCTGCGCGCCGAGGCCGAGGTAGCTGAGCGCCGCGGCCCACACGATGGCCTGGCCGATGCCGAGCGTCGCGAGGACGAAGATCGGGATGAGCGCGTTCGGCAGGACGTGGCGCACGATGATGCGACCGCGAGCGTGCCCGAGCACGCGGGCCGCCTCGACGTACTGCGACGAGCGGATGGCCACGAACTGGCCGCGGATGATGCGGGCGTAGCCCGGCGCCGTCGAGAGGCCGACCGCGATCGTGGCGGTCACGGGTCCGGGCCCGTAGACGACGATCACGAGGAGCGCGAGCAACAGCCCGGGGAACGCGAAGAGCACCTCGACGAGCCGGTTCACGCCGTAGTCGACGAAACGCCCGCCGAATCCCGCGAGCACGCCGAGCACCAGGCCGAGGGCGAGGCCGATGACCGTCGCCGTCACGCCGATGAGCAGCGATGTGCTCGTTCCCTCGACGACGCGGCTGTAGATGTCGCGCCCCGACTCGTCGGTGCCGAACCAGTGCGCGAGCGACGGCGACTCGAACGCCTCGCTCGGCGCGATCTGGTTCGGGTCCTGCGTCTCGAGCAGCGCCGGGAAGGCGGTGGCCACGAGCAGGAACAGCACGAAGGCGCCCGCGAGGATCGTGCCGACGCGCGGCAGGCGCAGCCGCCGCCGGCGTCGTGCGGCGGGCTCGTGCGCGATCTCGGCATCGATCGTCGTCTGCCGCAGCTCGAGCTCGCTCATCGTTGCGCCTCCTGCCGCAGGCGCGGGTCGGCGATGCGCGAGGCGACATCGGTGAGCACGGTCATCACCACGTAGACGAGCGCGATGAGCAGCACCACGCCGGTGACGACGGGGATGTCGCGCAGGGTGACGGCCTGCAGCAGCGTGCGGCCGAGACCGGGGATGGCGAAGATCGTCTCGACGACGACGGCGCCGCGAGAGCAGCCAGCCGAGCGCCCAGCCCGAGAGGCTGATGCCGGGCAGCGCCGCATGGCGGATCGTGTGGCGCAGGCGCACGCCCGATCGCGCTCTCGCCGCGGGCACGCGCCGAGATCACGAACGGCTGCTGCATCGCGTCGAGCAGGCTCTCGCGCATCACCTGCGCGAGGAAGCCGGCCAGCGGGATCGCGAGCGTCACCACCGGGAGCACGAGCCCCGACGGCGTGCCGGTCGCAACCGGCGGCAGCCAGCCGAGCCCGGTGCTGAAGATCGCGATGAGCACCGCGGCGAGCCAGAAGTGGGGGAGGGCCGCGGCCGTCAGCTCGACGCCCTCGCCGACGGCGGTGGCGATGCGGCCGCGACCGGTCGAGACGAGCGACAGGGCGAGGGCGAGCACCCAGGCGAGCGCGAGCGAGAGCACCGCGAGCAGGAGCGTGCCCCCGATCTGGGCGCCGAGCAGCTCGGCGACGGGGACCTTCAGCGCGTAGGAGTCGCCGAGGTCGCCCGTGAGCAGTCGACCGAGCATCGCGAGGTACTGCACGAGCAGCGGCTGGTCGAGCCCGTAGTCGCGCCGGACCTGGTCGAGCGCCTCCTGCGAGGCCTGCGAGCCGGGGCCGCCGAGGATCGCCTGGGCGGGATCGCCGGGGATCAGGCGGATCGCGAAGAAGGTGAGCGTCGCCACCGCCCACAGGACGAAGACCGCACCGCCGACGAGCAGCCCCAGATGCCGCAGCGGGCGGCCGCTGCGACCGCCCGCCGCTCAGTCGATGAGCCACGCGTCGGAGAAGCTCGGTGTCGAGACCGTCGGCATGGCGCGCGCGCCCTGCACGTCTGCGCTGAGCAGGAAGCTGTTCTGCTGGTCGTACAGCGGCAGGAGGTAGTGCCCGCCGAGGATCAGCTGCTGCGCCTGCTCGTAGAGCGCGGCGCGCTCGGCCGGGTCGCTCGTCGACGCCGCGCCGGTGAGGAGCGCGTCGAGCTCGGGGTCGTCGAGCTGCGCGAGGTTCGCGAAGTACCCGCTCGGCGCCGGGCGTGATGCTGTCGGAGTGGTACAGGATGCGCAGCACGTCGGGCCCGACCTTCGTGTACGGCGCGCTCACGATCTCGTACTCGTTCGCGACGAGTGCGCCGTACCAGCTCGACAGGTCGAGCGGCGAGATCACCACGTCGAAGCCGGCCTCCTTCGCCGTGGCCTGCACCTGCTCGAACAGCGACTGCTCGGCGGGGATCGACTGGTTCGTGCTCACCGGGAAGCGCAGCGTGAGTCGCTGCGCCGTCCTTCATGCGGTAGCCGTCGCCGTCGCGCTCGGTCCAGCCGGCCTCGTCGAGCAGGGTGTTCGCGGCGTCGAGGTCGGTCTCGAAGAGCGTCTCGTCGGAGTACGCGAGCGGCTCGACCGACTGAGAGCGGCGAGTACGAGCGCTCGGCGGTGCCGAAGAAGAGCGAGTCGATGCCGTCGTTCACGTCGACCGCGCGGATGAACGCCTCACGGACGCGCTCGTCGTCGAACGGCGCCTGGCCCGAGTTCAGCTCGATGCGGTTCGAGGCGCCCGGCCGCGGTGCGTCGAGCCAGGTGAACGCGTCGTCGCCCTCTGCCGCGGCGATCGTGTCGGGCTGGGGGTTGTCGATCACGTCGACCTGCGCCGCCCTGCAGTGCGGCGTAGCGCGTCGCGGAGTCGGGGACGAACCGCCACTCGATGCCGTCGAGGTACGCGGGCCCGGTGTGCGCGGCATCGGCCGGCGGCCGAGGCGTAGTCGTCGTTGCGCACGAGCGTCACGTGATCCTGCTTGACCCACTCGTCGACGACGAACGGGCCGGTGCCGATGGGTGCCTGGCAGTTGGCGTCCATGCCGCGGGCGATGCCCGCGGGCGACTGGATCGCCGTCCACGGCTGGGCGAGCGACTCGAGCAGGGCGCTGTCGGGTGCGCTCAGCACGAACCGGGCGACGCGGTCGCTGACGACCTCGACGGTCGTCGACCTTGCCCATCGCGAGGTAGCCGGTCGACGACTGCGTGGCCGGGTCCTTGAGGTGCTCGACGTTGACCTTGACGGCCTCGGCGTCGAGGGGCGTGCCGTCGGTGAACTCGACGCCCTCGCGCAGCGTGAACTCCCAGGCGAGCTGGTCGTCGGAGGGTTCCCACGACTCGGCGAGCCACGGGATGATCTCGCCCGACTCGTCGCGTGAGACGAGCGACTCGAGGAACTGGCCCGAGATGAGCGCCTGCGGGTAGTTGCCGCCGACGTGCGGGTCGAGGCAGGTCGGCTCGGCGTCGCCGCTCGCGTAGACGAGCGTGCCGCCTTCGACGGGGTCGCCGGATGCCTCGGGCTCGGCCGCCTGGCACCCCGCGAGCGTGATCGTGGAGACGAGCGCGAGGGCACCGGCGATGATGCCGGCCCTGCGCTTCGTCGGAGTGGCGGTCACGGGTGCAGCACGCATCGAGTTCCTTGCGACGAGAGGGGAGTGGGAGGACATCCGTTCGTTCGGCGTCCTGATTCATCCTGTCACCGCGACGTGCAGCCGACAAGCAACTTGTTCTATTTCAGATAGAAGAATAGAGTTTGACGGTGCTCATTCGCATCGATCCGGCGCTCTCGACCCCGCTCTACGAGCAGCTCGCCTCGGGCATCCGCGCGTCGATCATCGACGGTCGGCTGTCGGGCGGCGAGCGACTGCCCGCGGCCGGCGTGCTCGCGAGTCGCTCGACCTCAACGTGCACACCGTGCTGCGCGCCTACCACCGGTTGCGCGACGAGCGCCTCATCGAGCTGCATCGCGGGCGAGGCGCCGTGGTGGCCGTCCGCATCGGCGGTCATGCCGCGCTCGCGGGGGCGATCCACGACCTCGTCGACGAGGCGAAGTCGCATGACGTGTCAGAGGGTGCGCTCGTCGCGCTCATCCATGAGGCCTTCCAGTGGACACCGCAGGCGACCGGGGTGCAGCGGCCGGTGCCGACCCGCTGACCGGCTCAGCTCGTCGCGAGTGCGCGGTGCACCGACGCGACCGCGCTCGCACCCTCGCCGACGGCGGCCGCGATGCGCTTCATCGACCCGTGCCGCACGTCGCCTGCCGCGAACACGCGGGGGATGCTCGTCTCGAACGACAGGGGGCGCCGGCCCAGCGACGACCAAGCCGCGTCGCCCTCGACCGACGGCAGGTCGACGTCGGTCAGCAGGAATCCGCTCGAGTCGATCTCGGCGTTCGCGAGCCAGTCGGTTCCGGGCACGGCCCCGACGAAGCAGAACAGCGCGGCCGCCGCACCGGCTCGGCATGCCCCGTCGCCGATGACGTGAGCGTGACCGACTCGAGGTGCGCGTCGCCGTGCAGCCCGGTGACGTCGGTGGCCGTGTGGATGCGGATGCGCTCGTGCGATGCCACGCGGTCGACGAGGTACGACGACATCTTCGAGGTGATGGTGCTGCCGCGCACGACGAGATGCACCGTGCTGCCGAGGCCGGCGAGGTACAGCGCGGCCTGCCCGGCCGAGTTCGCGCCACCCACCACGACGACGGGCCGGCCCGCGCAGGCGCGCGCCTCGAGCTCGGTCGCGGCGAAGAAGATGCTGCCGCCCTCGAACTCCTGCCACCGCTCGAGCGGCAGCCTGCGATAGCGGGCGCCCGTCGCGACGACCACCGCACGGGCGGTGAGGCGGGCTCCGTCGTCCAACGTGATCTCGGTTCGATCGGCTCCCGAGACGAGGCCGGCGACGCGGCCGGGCGCCGAGATGCGCACGCCGAACTTGAGCGCCTGCACGATGCCGAGCTCGGTGAGCTCGGCGCCCGAGAGGCCCGACGGGAACCCGAGGTAGTTCTCGATCCTCGAGCTCGCCGCGGCCTGGCCGCCGGGCGCCATGGCGTCGAGCACGAGGGTCGAGAGGCCCTCGGACGCGCCGTAGATGCCGGCCGCGAGCCCCGCCGGACCCGCCCCGACGACCACGAGGTCGAGATCGTCGGTGATGCCGCCGTGGTACGAGAGGCCGACCGCTTCGGCCAGCATGCTCGGTGTGGCACCGGCGAGCACCGCGCCGCGCGTCAGCACGAGCGGAAGCTCGGCCTCGGTGCGCCCCGATGCCGCGAGGGATGCCCGACCGGCGTCGCTCGCGACGTCGACCCAGTGGTGCGGCAGCTCCATGCGCCTCGCGTAGGTGCGCAGCGCCATCGCCGCAGCAGAGGTCTCATGGCCGAGGATCTCGACGGTCTTCTCGGCCGCGGCCATCAGCAGCCTGCGCCGCGCCCGGAACGTGCCGAGCAGCAGGTCGGAGAGCGGGCCGTCGGTCGACATGAGCTGCCGGAACGTCGCATTGGGAATGCGGCAGACCCGGCCGGCTTCGACCATGCGCGCCGTCAGCAATGACGACTGGCCGGTCAGCATGCTCAGCTCGCCGAGGAACTCGCCGGACTGCCACTGCGCCACGACCCGTGCCCGCGAATCCGGCCGTCGCCTCGCGGATGATGTCGACCCGCCCCGACTCGACCACGAAGAGGTCGGGGTTCGAATCGCCCGCGCGGAACAGGTCGACACCCTCGGCGAGGTCTTCGGAGACGCCGAGCGACCGCAGTCGCGCGAGGGTCTCGAGATCGAGCACCGGGTTGGCCGCCGTTCCGACGGGAACGCGGAACGGGGGTCGGTCGCTCATGGCGTCGCTCGATCCTCGCCGGCACCGTTGGCAGTCGTCACGGCACTGATCCTAGGGGCTGGGAACGCGAACGACATGGATCCTGCGCACCGACCCGATACACTCGTGGGAACGACATCGATCCGGCCATCACCGGGGAGTCTTCGGAAGAACGGCGCACGCTCAGTAGAACCGAACGGGTCTGGCCCGTCACAGCCAATGAACAAGCGGTGCAGCGATCCCGAACCAGTCGACGGGTCGAGGCGCAAGCGGGGTGGTACCGCGGCTGAACTCGTCGAGTCGGCCGTCCTCGTGGATCAGGTCAGTCCCTCCAGGAGAGAACGTTGTACCCCAAGGGTCAGGATTCAGAGTCCGCCGGCGTCGCGCCGTCGCCGAGCTTCCCCGCGATCGAACGCGACGTGCTCGCGTTCTGGAAGGCCGACGGCACGTTCCAGGCGTCGATCGACCAGCGCGAGGGCGCCGACGAGTGGGTCTTCAACGACGGCCCGCCGTTCGCCAACGGACTGCCGCACTACGGCCACCTGCTCACCGGCTACGCCAAAGACGTCTTCCCGCGCTTCCAGACCATGCGCGGCCACCAGGTGCACCGCCGGTTCGGCTGGGACACGCACGGGCTGCCCGCCGAGCTCGAGGCCGAGCGCCAGCTCGGCATCACCGACAAGAGCGAGATCGAGCAGATGGGCATCGCGGCCTTCAACGAGGCCGCACGCAACGCGGTGCTGCGCTACACGAAGGAGTGGCAGGAGTACGTCACCCGCCAGGCGCGCTGGGTCGACTTCGAGAACGACTACAAGACGCTCGACATCACCTTCATGGAGTCGGTGATCTGGGCGTTCAAGACCCTGCACGACAAGGGGCTCGCCTACGAGGGCTACCGGGTGCTGCCGTACTGCTGGCGCGACCAGACGCCGCTGTCGAACCATGAACTGCGCATGGACGACGACGTCTACAAGATGCGGCAGGACCAGACGGTCACGGTCACCTTCCCGCTCACCGGGCCGAAGGCCGAGGCGCTCGGCCTCACCGCGGTGCGCGCCCTCGCCTGGACGACGACGCCGTGGACGCTGCCGACGAACTTCGCGCTCGCCGTCGGCCCCGACATCGAGTACGCCGTCGTCCCCGCCGGGCCGAACGGCACCCCCGACGCCACCGTGCTTCGCGAGAAGGTCGGCGACGGGGCATCCGACACCGAGGTGCTGGGCGGCGAGTACCTGCTCGCCGCCGACCTGGTCGGCAACTATGCGAAGGAGCTCGGCTACGACTCCGTCGACGACGCTCGCGCGGCGGTCTCGCGCACCGTGCGCGGAGCCGACCTCGAGGGCGTCACCTACGACCGCCTCTTCGACTACTACGCCGACGTCGAGGCCTACGGGCTGCAGAACGCCTGGCGCATCCTCGTCGCCGACTACGTCACCACCGAAGACGGCACCGGCATCGTGCACCAGGCGCCCGCCTACGGCGAGGAGGACCAGAAGATCGGCGAGGCCGCCGGCATCCCGGTCGTCATCTCGCTCGACGAGGGCGGAAAGTTCCTGCCCGCCGTGACCGATGTCGCCGGAATGCTCTGGAGCGATGCCAACAAGCCGCTCACCCAGCTGCTGAAGGCCGAGGGGCGGCTGCTGCGCCAGGCGAGCTACGAGCACTCGTACCCGCACTGCTGGCGCTGCCGCAACCCGCTCATCTACAAGGCGGTGTCGAGCTGGTTCGTGCGCGTCTCCGAGTTCCGCGACCGCATGGGCGAACTCAACCACGAGATCACGTGGGTGCCCGAGAACGTCAAGGACGGGCAGTTCGGCAAGTGGGTCGCGGGCGCGCGCGACTGGTCGATCAGCCGCAACCGCTACTGGGGCTCACCGATCCCCGTGTGGAAGAGCGACGACCCCGAGTACCCGCGCGTCGACGTCTACGGCTCGCTCGCCGACCTCGAGCGCGACTTCGGCATGCTGCCGCGCAACCCCGACGGCGAGCCCGACCTGCATCGCCCCTACGTCGACGACCTCACGCGGCCCAACCCCGACGACCCCACCGGTCGCTCGACGATGCGCCGCATCCCCGACGTCTTCGACGTGTGGTTCGACTCGGGATCGATGCCGTTCGCGCAGGTGCACTACCCGTTCGAGAACCAGGAGTGGTTCGACACCCGCCAGCCGGCCGACTTCATCGTCGAGTACATCGGGCAGACGCGCGGCTGGTTCTACGTCATGCACGTGCTGTCGACCGCGCTCTTCGACCGTGTGGCGTTCAAGAACGTCGTGAGCCACGGCATCGTGCTCGGCAGCGACGGGCAGAAGATGTCGAAGTCGCTGCGCAACTACCCCGACGTGAACGAGGTCTTCGATCGCGACGGCTCCGACGCGATGCGCTGGTTCCTCATGGCGAGTTCCGTGCTGCGCGGCGGCAACCTGATCGTCACCGAAGAGGGCATCCGCGAGGGCGTGCGCCAGTTCATGCTGCCGCTGTGGAGCACCTGGTACTTCTTCTCGCTGTACGCGAACACCGCCCGCCGATCGACCGACCCGGCGACCTCGGCCTACGAGGCGCAGCGGCGCACCGACTCGACCGACGTGCTCGACCGCTACCTGCTGGCGAAGCTCCGCGACCTCGTGACCCGGGTCACCGAAGACCTCGAGGACTTCGACACGACCCTCGCCGCGCAGAAGCTGCGTGACTTCGGCGACGTGCTCACCAACTGGTACGTGCGTCGGTCGCGCGACCGGTTCTGGGCGGGCGTCGATGCCGACGGCAACGGCCGCGAGGCCTTCGACACGCTGTTCACCGTGCTCGAGACCCTCACGCGTCTCGCCGCGCCGCTGCTGCCGCTCATGTCCGAGCAGGTGTGGCGCGGGCTCACCGGAGGGCGCAGCGTGCACCTGGCCGACTGGCCGGTCGCCGACGAGTTCCCGGCCGACGACGCGCTCGTCGCGGCGATGGACGCGGTTCGCGAGATCAGCGGTTCCGCCCTCGCCCTGCGCAAGCAGGCGGGCCGCCGGGTGCGGCTCCCGCTGGCGAACCTCACGATCGTGACCACGGATGCCGCGGGCCTCGCTCCGTTCGAGGCCATCCTGCGCGACGAGCTCAACGTGAAGTCGGTCGACCTCGTCCCGCTCGACGGATCGAGCGCCGAGGCCTACGGAGTCACCAAGCGGTTGAGCGTCAACGCCCGTGCTGCGGGGCCGCGGCTCGGCAAGTCGGTGCAGCAGGCGATCCAGGCGGCGCGGGCCGGTGACTGGGCGCTCGACGGCGACACGGTCGTCGCGGGCGGCATCGCGCTCGAGCCGGGCGAGTACGACCTCGTGCTCGAGGCCGGCGGCTCGGGTGACGGGCAGAGCGCCCTCGCGCTGCTCGGCGACGGCGGCTTCGTGATCCTCGACACCTCGACGACTCCCGAGCTCGAGGCCGAGGGCCGGGCGCGCGACATCGTGCGCGCGGTGCAGGACGCCAGGAAGGCCGCCGGACTCGAGGTCGGCGACCGCATCAGGCTCACGCTGTCGCTCGACCCCGAGAGCCGCGCATCGGCCGAGGCCCACAGCGAGCTCATCGCCGGCGAGACGCTCGCGACGGCGCTCGAGCTCATCGCGGTCGACGCCGCCTCGGCGTCGGCCACCGAAACCCTCGCCGGCGGAACGACGCTGAACATCGAACTGGAGAAGGTGTGAACGACGAGATCGACCACGACGCACGCGATGCCGCCGACGCGGTCTTCGCCGCGCTGCTCGAACGCGTGGGCGAGGGCTCGCCGCGCCCGCGGCTGGAGCCCACCCGCCGGGCCGTCGAACTGCTCGGCGACCCGCACCGCGCGGCTCCGGTGATCCACATCACGGGCACGAACGGCAAGACCTCCACGAGCCGCATGATCGAGAGCCTGCTGCGTGCCTCGGGCCTGCGCACGGGCCTGCTCACGAGCCCGCACCTCGAACGCTTCACCGAGCGCATCCGCATCGACGGCGAGCCGATCGACGACGAGGCCGTCGCCCGCAACTGGGACGAGATCCTGCCGTTCATCGTGATCGTCGACGTCGAGCTCGAACAGGCCGGTGAGGCACCGCTGACGTTCTTCGAGGTGCTCACCGTGCTCGCGTTCGCGTGCTTCGCCGATGCGCCCGTCGACGTCGTGGTGCTCGAGGTCGGCATGGGTGGCGAGTGGGACTCGACGAACGTCGCCGACGGCCAGGTGGCGGTGTTCACCCCGATCGCGCTCGACCACGAGAGCCGGCTCGGCTCGACCATCGAGGCGATCGCCCGCACGAAGTCGGGCATCATCAAGCCGGCGGCCGCCGTCGTGACGGCGATCCAGCCCGACGAGGCCCTGGCGGTCCTCGAGCAGGCGGCCGACCTCACCGAGTCGACGCTCGCCGTCGAGGGCGACGCGTTCGCCGTCGTCGAGTCGACGGTCGCCGTGGGCGGCCAGCTCGTCACGATCCGCGGCCTGGCGGGGGAGTACGCCGATGTGCAGTTGCCGATCTTCGGCCGGCACCAGGCCGAGAACGCCGCCGTCGCCGTCGCCGCGGTCGAGGCCTTCATCGGAGGCGGCTCGGTTCGTCTCGCGGACTCGGTCGTGCAGCTCGGGCTCGGGGCGGCGACCTCGCCGGGTCGGCTGCAGGTCGTCGGCGCCGAGCCGACGATCGTCGTCGACGCCGCCCACAACCCCCACGGTGCCGCCGCGCTCGTCGCGGGCCTCGACGAGTACTTCGACTTCGACGAGGTGGCGTTCGTCTTCGGCGTGCTCGCCGACAAAGACGTGGCCGGCATCGTCGACACGCTCGCCCGTCGCTCGGGTCCGTTCGTCGTGACCGCGCCCGAGAGCGACCGTGCCGTGCCCGCCGAGCAGCTCGGCACGTTCGTCGCCGATCGCATCGGCGCCGATCGCGTGAGCGTCGCGCCGCGCCTCGACGACGCGCTCGACGAGGCCCGCGCGTGGGCGGCCGAGGCGCCGAAGCGCGCGGTCGTCGTGGCCGGTTCGATCGCCCTCGTCGGCGAGGCGATGATCATCGCCGCCGACCGGGAATGGGGGCGTTGATGGCCGAACCGGTGCAGCCCGACCCGGCACCCGACACCCCCGACGACGCGAGCGCCCAGCCGTCGCGTGCGGCGCCGCCCGCGCGATCGCTGCGCCAGAGCCTCGCCGCGGTCATCCTCGCCTGCGAGGCGCTCATCGTGTTCCTCGCCGCCCTCGTCATCTGGGGCCTCGCCCAGGGCGAGCCGGCCGGGGCGCTGCCGTCGTGGGTCGCCCTCGCGGCCGGCGGCGTCATCATCGTGGCCCTGATCGCGACGATCGGGCTGTTGCGCCACAGCTGGGCATACGTGCTCGGCTGGGCGCTGCAGCTGCTGATCCTCGCGTCGGGCTTCCTCAACCCGGCGATGTTCGTCGTCGGGGTGATCTTCGGCGGCATGTGGTGGTATGCCATGGTCGTCGGGGCCCGCATCGACCGACAGCACGCGGCGGCCGCCGCGGCAGGGAAGGAACAGCAATGACCACTGCGATCGAAGAGACCCTCGTGCTCGTGAAGCCCGACGGGGTCGCCCGCAACCTCAGCGGCGAGATCCTGCGCCGCATCGAGGCGAAGGGCTACTCGCTCGTCGACATCCGGCTCGTGCAGGCCGACCGCGAGCTGCTCGCGAAGCACTACGCCGAGCACGAGGGCAAGCCCTTCTACGAGCCGCTCATCGAGTTCATGCAGTCGGGGCCGACGGTCGCCATGCGGGTCGCGGGCAATCGCGTCATCGAGGGCTTCCGCGTGCTCGCCGGCACGACCGACCCCACGACCGCGGCGCCGGGAACGATCCGCGGCGATTTCGGCCGCGACTGGGGCCTCAAGGTGCAGCAGAACCTCGTGCACGGCTCGGACTCGGCGGAGTCGGCTGAGCGCGAGCTCGGCCTCTGGTTCGGCTGATCGACTCGGTGGTCGTGTAGCGAGCGACGGAGACTCGCGTCTCGAGACCGGGTCACCGGGTCTCGATACGCTCCTTCGTCGCTCCTCGACCACCGGCTGCGTCGACGCTCAGAGGTTCTGCAGGTCGATGAGCACTCGCGGGATCGCGTTCATCTGCGCCTGCGCGAGCAGCACGACCACCGCGTAGGTCACGACCGTGATCAGCGGCACCCACGCGAACCACGCCGCCGGCGAGCCGCCGCACGCGTGCCGGAACCGGAATGTTCCCTTCGCGCAGGTTGTACAGCGTCACGGCCCAGAACGTCGGGATGGTGACCGCCCACGTGAGCATGCACCAGGGGCACAGCACGTCGAGCACGTAGATGCTCTGGGCGATGAGCCAACCGACGAACACGAGTGCGCCGGCGACGCCGACGTTGAAGCCCGCCCAGAACCAGCGCGGGAAGCGCACGCCGCCGAGCAGCGCGACGCCGATCGTGATCACCACCGGCCAGGCCATCAGCCCGATGAACGGGTTCGGGAACCCGAACACCGAGCCCTGGGCCGACCCGAGGTTCACGCCGCACCCGACGAGCACGCCGACGTCGCACGACGGCACGTGGTCGGGATCGCTGAGCAGGAGCACCTTCTCGAGCGCGAGTTCGAACGCGGCGAGGAGCCCGAGAGCCCCGGCGACGACGAGGAACACGGCGAACGCGACGGGCCGGGAACGTCGGGTCGAGTCGGGCATGATCCGTATTCTGGCATGCCGATTCCACGCCGTGATGTGAGAGCATGCGATAATCGAGGGAGTCGACCGGGCCGCGCCCGGAACGACGCCGACGAAGGCTTCGAGGATGCACCGCATCCGCAGTGGGCGGGAACGAACCCGCAAGACGTGGCGACACAGGCAACCTGCCGGTCGCAGTAGTGAAGGATTGGCGGGCTGCGCATGGCGCAGTACCGCTCGAGAAGAGTACGGAACGACGGCGCGGCCGTCGCAACCGGCGTAGGAGTGCACCAGAGATGGTGGAAGGCAACGAGAAGAACACGAACGATTCCGACTCGCGCGGCAACGCGCCCAAGCGACGCGGTGGCCTCTTCGGGTCACGTCGGGGGCGCGGCAGGTCTGCCGAGACGCCGCCGGTCGAGCCCGGGTCGCAGCCGGTGACCGAGTCGGATGTCCCGGCTCGCGACACGGCCGCGAACGAGCCGCGCCACGGCTGCGCCGGGGGTCGCCACCGACCAGCCGGCCCGCGCCGACGAGCAGGCGCCGGCCGAGGCATCCGCTGCCGAGTCGACCGCGGGCACCGACGACGCCGACGCGACCGACAGTGCTGCCGACGCGTCGCCCGTGGTCTCGCCGATCCCGACGACGCTGACGACCACGTCGCTGATCTTCCACGCGCCGCCGGTGCTCGTGCCGTCCGAGCGCCCCGAGCGCGACGACCGCACCGAACGCGGCGAACGCGCACCGCGCGCGCAGATCGGGGCGAGGGTGCCGACGAGTCGTCGAGCGTGCGCCGCCGCACCCGTCGCCGCACCGGCGAAGAGGGCCGCGCCACCGGCGACGAGCCCGCCAACACCGTCGTCAAGGTGCGCAAGCCCCGTGAGCCCGAGCTCATCACCGAGCCGCAGAAGGTCAAGGGATCCACGCGCCTCGAGGCCAAGAAGCAGCGCCGCCGCGACGGCCGCGACGCCGGGCCGCCGACGAGCGGTCATCACCGAGGCCGAGTTCCTCGCGCGTCGCGAGTCGGTCGACCGCTCGATGGTCGTGCGCGAGAAGGGCGGCCGCATCCAGATCGGCGTGCTCGAGGACGGCGTGCTCGTCGAGCACTACGTCGCCCGCAACCAAGACGCATCGCTCATCGGCAATGTGTACCTCGGCCGTGTGCAGAACGTGCTCCCGTCGATGGAGGCCGCCTTCGTCGACATCGGCCGCGGCCGCAACGCGGTGCTCTACTCGGGCGAGGTCGACTGGGACGCCGCCGCCGAGAACGGCGAGAAGAACCAGCCGCGCCGCATCGAGCTGGCGCTGAAGCCCGGCGACCGGGTGCTCGTGCAGGTCACGAAAGACCCGGTGGGCCACAAGGGCGCTCGCCTCACGAGCCAGGTCTCGCTTCCCGGCCGCTACCTCGTGTACGTGCCCAACGGGTCGATGAACGGCATCAGCCGCAAGCTCCCCGACACCGAGCGCGCGCGCCTCAAGAAGATCCTGAAAGAGGTGCTCCCCGAGAACCAGGGCGTCATCGTGCGCACGGCGGCCGAGGGCGCGACCGAAGAGCAGCTGACGCTCGACGTCAACCGCCTCATCGCCCAGTGGGCCGACGTGCAGGCGACGCTCGAGAAGGTGCAGGCGCCCGCGCTGCTGCACTCCGAGCCCGACCTGCTCATCAAGATCGTGCGCGACGTCTTCAACGAGGACTTCCAGAAGATGGTCATCGAGGGCGACGGTGCGCGCGAGACCATCGAGCGCTACCTCCGCGCCGTGGCGCCCGACCTGCTCGAGCGGGTCGAGGCATTCACGGGCGAGCGCGACTCGTTCGACGAGTTCCGCATCAGCGAGCAGATCGAGAAGGCGCTCGACCGCAAGGTGTGGCTGCCCTCGGGCGGCTCGCTCGTCATCGACCGCACCGAGGCCATGACCGTCGTCGACGTGAACACCGGCAAGTTCGTCGGCTCGGGCGGCAACCTCGAAGAGACGGTCACCAAGAACAACCTCGAGGCGGCCGAAGAGATCGTGCGCCAGCTGCGCCTTCGCGACATCGGCGGCATCATCGTCGTCGACTTCATCGACATGGTGCTCGAGTCGAACCGCGACCTCGTGCTGCGGCGCCTCGTCGAGTGCCTCTCGCGCGACCGCACCAAGCACCAGGTCGCCGAGGTCACGTCGCTCGGACTCGTGCAGATGACCCGCAAGAAGCTCGGACTGGGCCTGCTCGAGTCGTTCAGCGAGCCCTGCGAGGTCTGCGCCGGCCGCGGCATCGTGGTGCACCACGAGCCCATCCTCAAGCACCGCGCGCCGCAGCAGCCCGAACGCGGCCGTGGCCGCGGTCGCGGCGGCAACCAGCAGCAGTCGCAGCCGGCGGCGTCGCCCGCGCCGCACACCGGCACGCACGCGATCACCGAAGACGTCAAGCACGCGCTCGCCCAGATCGCCGCGTCGACGATTCCGCACGGCGAGCCGAAGCACGATTCCGCGGATGTCCCTGCCGCGGTCGTGACCGAGACGGCGGCGCCGCCCGCAGCCGAGCAGAAGCCCGCCGAGTCGACCGGAGGTCGTCGACGCGGTCGTCACCGCCGGGTGACGCAGGAGCAGGGTGCCGGCGAGGCGGCCTCGAAGCGGGCCGATGCTCCTGCGCAGCCGCGCGCGGCTGCGCAGGCAGACGTCACGGCCGTGGCCGAGCCCGCCGCGAGCGCGCCCGCCGCAGCCGAGCCCGCCGTCCGAGGTGCCGGTCATCGACCTGCCCGCGCCCGCCGTCGACCGCAAGCGGCCGGCACGGGTCCCCGAGGCCGAGGTGCTCCTCGACTCCGTGCTCGACGCGCTGCCCGCCCCGAAGAAGGCCGGTGAGGGCCGCTCGCGCAGCCGTCGGGTGTCGACGGGCGCGCTGAGCGCCGGCGGCGCCATCCCCGTCATCACCCGTGCCGACGGCGCGGGCGGCGACGAGGCATCCGACCGCTCAGAGTGACGCGTCGCGCCCTCGGCGCGCGCGTCGCTCACGCGGGGTGACCCGCAGGCCGCTGCGGGTCAGGCGCACGATGAGCTCGCGCGGCGAGACCGCTTCGGCGCCTGCGGCGACGAGTTCGTCGTACCGCTCGATCGGCACGTCGTAGTGATCGAGGTCGAACGCGCGCGGCGGCACGTCCATGCGGCGTGCGAACGCGTGCAGCTCGTCGATCGACGCGTCGCTCACGAGGTGCGACCACACCGTGCCGTGCTTGGGCCACAGCGGGGTGTCGATGAGCACCGTCATGCGGTGATCCTACGCGGGGGAGTGCGCACTCCTCGGGGCGACGCGCGAATCGCCGAGGTGATGCGCGACTCGCCGGGGCGACGCGCGTTTGACCGGCCCCGGGTCATCCGGTAAACTCGACCGTTGGTGCCGCCGCTTATCCCGGCGTGCCCGCCTGCAGACGTATCTGCAACACAGTTTTCTGGCAGTGACGACCCTCCATCCCGCTGGGGTCCCGCGCAGTGACACCCCATCAGACAGTCGGAACCATCAGGTTCCCCAGAGATAGGTATGAGTAGTGGTTTACGCAGTAGTGCGCGCCGGCGGTCGGCAGGAGAAGGTCGAAGTCGGCACCATCGTGACGATGGACCGCATCAAGGCTGACAAGGACGGCAACGTCCAGCTCATCCCGGTGCTCCTCGTCGACGGCGAGAAGATCACCTCCGACGCCAAGTCGCTTGAGAAGGTCACGGTCACGGCTGAGGTCCTCAACGACCTTCGCGGTCCGAAGATCGTGATCCAGAAGTTCAAGAACAAGACCGGCTACAAGAAGCGCCAGGGGCACCGTCAGGAGCTCACGCGCGTCAAGATCACCGGCATCAAGTAGCCCGCGGCCCCGCAAGGAGAATCAGACATGGCACACAAAAAGGGAGCGAGCTCCACTCGCAACGGTCGTGACTCGAACGCCCAGCGCCTCGGCGTGAAGCGCTTCGGCGGCCAGGTCGTCAGCGCCGGCGAGATCATCGTCCGCCAGCGCGGCACGCACTTCCACCCGGGTGCGGGCGTCGGTCGCGGTGGCGACGACACCCTCTTCGCGCTCGAGGCCGGTGCGGTGCAGTTCGGCAACAAGGGCGGCCGCAAGGTCGTCAACATCGTGGCGGCCGGCGAATAGCCGACCAACGGTCTTCGTGAGGGCGGGCTTCGGCTCGCCCTCACGTGTTTTTCGACAGTAGTTCTTCAATCAGTAGTGAGGGGTGCGGAATGGTCAGCTTCGTCGACGAGGTGACGCTGTTCCTGCGCGCCGGACACGGCGGCCACGGGTGCGTCTCGGTGCGTCGTGAGAAGTTCAAGCCGCTCGGCGGGCCCGACGGCGGCAACGGCGGCAACGGCGGCGACATCGTGCTCGTCGCCGACCCCCAGGTCACGACGCTGCTCGGGTACCACGGCCGGCCGCACCGCTCCAGCGAGAACGGGCAGCCGGGCATGGGCGACAACCGCTCGGGCGCCATGGCCGAGACCCTCGAGCTTCCGGTCCCCATCGGCACGGTCGTGAAAGACGACGAGGGCAACGAGCTCGCCGACCTCACCGAGCCGGGCATGCGATTCGTCGCCGCCGCGGGCGGTCTCGGCGGCCTCGGCAACGCCGCGCTCGCGAGCACGAAGCGCAAGGCGCCCGGCTTCGCCCTGCTCGGCACCCTCGGCGACGAGACCGAGGTCACGCTCGAGCTGAAGACCATCGCCGACGTCGCGCTCGTCGGATACCCGTCGGCCGGCAAGTCGAGCCTCATCGCCGCACTGTCGGCCGCTCGGCCGAAGATCGCCGACTACCCGTTCACCACGCTGCACCCGAACCTCGGCGTCGTGCAGGCCGGCGACCACCGGTTCACCGTCGCCGACGTGCCCGGTCTCGTCGAGGGCGCCAGCGAGGGCAAGGGACTCGGACTCGAGTTCCTGCGCCACGTCGAGCGCTGCTCGGCCCTGCTGCACGTCGTCGACTGCGCGACGCTCGAGCCCGGCCGCGATCCCGATCACCGACCTCGATGTCATCCTCGCCGAGCTCGCCGCCTATCCCGTGCCCGAGGGGCAGGTGCCGCTGCTCGAGCGACCGCAGCTCGTCGCCCTCAACAAGATCGACGTGCCCGAGGCGCGCGAGCTGGCCGACCTCGTGCGCGGCGAGCTCGAGGGCCGCGGCTACCGCGTCTTCGAGATCTCCACGGTGAGCCACGAAGGCCTGCGTCAGCTGGGGTACGCGCTCGGCGAGCTCGTCGATCAGGCACGAGCCGATGCCGCTGCCGAGCCCGCGCCCGAGCGCATCGTCATTCGGCCGAGGTTCGTCAACGACCCCGGGTTCACGGTGCGCGCCGAGGGCGGCAGCTACGGCACGCTCTACCGGGTGCTCGGCAAGAAGCCCGAGCGCTGGGTGCAGCAGACCGACTTCACGAACGACGAGGCGGTGGGCTTCCTCGCCGACCGGCTCGCGAAGCTCGGCGTCGAAGACGAGCTCGTGCGCGCGGGTGCCGTCGCCGGATCGACGGTCGTCATCGGCAAGGGCTCGGGCGTCGTGTTCGACTGGGAGCCCACGCTCACCTCGACGGCGGAGCTCATCACCGCGCCGCGCGGCACCGACGTGCGTCTCGACGAGAACCGGCGCGCCACGCGCGCCGAGCGCAGGAGCGAGTACCACGAGCGCATGGACGCGAAGGCCGAGGCCCGCGCCGAACTGCAGCGCGAGCGCGAGGCGGGCATCTGGGCCGAAGACGAAGCCGATGTCGCCGACGTCGACGCCGCCGTCGACGCCGAGGATGTGACCGGCCGGGGCGAGCAGTGACGCCGCGCAGCCGAGCCGACATCCCCACGGCGACCCGCATCGTCGTCAAGGTCGGGTCGTCGTCGATCTCCGGCGAGAACGCCGGCCAGATCGCGCCCCTCGTCGACGCCCTCGCCGCCGCCCACGGCCGCGGCGCAGAGGTGGTGCTCGTGTCTTCGGGCGCGATCGCCACCGGGATGCCGTACCTGCGGCTCGACGCGCGGCCGACCGATCTCGCGACGCAGCAGGCCGCGGCATCCGTCGGGCAGAACCTGCTCGTCTTCCGCTACCAGGACTCACTCGACAGGTACGACATCGTCGCGGGCCAGGTGCTGCTGACCGCGGGCGACCTCGAGCACGAGACGCCTCGCCTGAACGCCCAGCGTGCCATGGACCGCCTGCTCGCACTGCGGATCCTGCCGATCGTGAACGAGAACGACACGGTCGCCACCCACGAGATCCGATTCGGCGACAACGACCGGCTCGCGGCCCTCGTCGCCGCGCTCATCGGCGCCGACCTGCTCGTGCTGCTCTCCGACGTCGACGCGCTGTACACGCGACCGCCGCACCTCGACGGTGCCGAGCGCATCACCGAGGTGCCCTACGGCGACGAGCTGGCCGGGGTCGAGATCGGCTCGGTCGGCCGGGCCGGCGTCGGCACCGGGGGAGCCGAGACCAAGGTCTCCGCCGCCCGCATCGCCGCCGAGGCGGGCACCGCCGTGCTCATCACGGCGACGACGCTCGTCGACGACGCCCTCGCGGGCCGTGAGGTCGGCACCTGGTTCCACCCCGCCCCCTGACGCCGAGTCGTCACACGGCGGTGGCACCCTGAAGCGCGCCGTAGGCTGGATTCCATGGAGCAGACCGACCTCGACACCAGCGTGCTCGACGAACGACTCGCTGCGGCCAAGCAGGCGTCGTACCGCCTCGCCCGAGCGACGACGGCCGAGAAGAACGCGGCACTCGAACAGGTCTCGACGCTGCTGCGCGCCCGCGCGGCCGACATCGTCACGGCGAACGAGCGCGACCTCGACGCGGGTCGAGGGTCGGGCATGGCTGCAGGGCTGCTCGACCGGCTCACGCTCGACGAGCAGCGCATCGCGTCGATCGCCGACGCCGTGCTCGAAGTCATCGGACTCACCGACCCGATCGGCGAGACGCTCAGCGGCCGAACCCTGCCGAGCGGGGTGCGCATCGACCAGGTGCGTGTGCCGCTCGGCGTCGTCGGCGCCATCTACGAGGCCCGCCCGAACGTGACCATCGACATCGCCGTGCTCGCGTTGAAGAGCGGCAACGCCGTGGTGCTCCGCGGCGGCAGCGCGGCCGAACAGACCAACCGCGTGCTCGTCGACGTCCTGCGCGACGCACTCGACGCCGTGGGGCTCCCGGCCGAGGCCGTGCAGACCGTCGACGACTTCGGCCGCGCCGGTGCGCGGCACCTCATGCAGGCGCGCGACTACGTCGACGTGCTCATCCCGCGCGGCAGCGCGGGGCTCATCCGCGCCGTCGTCGACGAGGCGCGCGTGCCCGTCATCGAGACCGGCGCCGGCGTCGTGCACATGTTCCTCGACGAGTCTGCGCCCGAGCAGTGGGCGGTCGAGCTGGTGCACAACGCCAAGGTGCAGCGGCCGAGCGTCTGCAACGCGCTCGAGACCCTGCTGGTGCACCGCGCCGCCGCCGAGCGGCTGCTGCCGTCGGTGATCGATCGGCTCGAGGCATCCGGCGTCACCGTGCACGCCGACGAACGCGTGCGCGCCCTGCGGCCCGAGGCGGTGCCGGTCACCGACGACGACTGGGCGACCGAGCACATGAGCCTCGACATCTCGGTGGGCATCGTCGATTCACTCGACGACGCGCTCGCGCACATCCGGCGCTACTCCACGAAGCACACCGAGTCGATCATCACGAACGACCTCGGCAACGCCGAGCGGTTCCTCAACGAGGTCGATGCCGCGGCGGTCATGGTGAACGCCTCGACGCGTTTCACCGACGGAGCCGAGTTCGGCTTCGGCGCCGAGGTCGGCATCTCGACGCAGAAACTGCATGCTCGCGGGCCCGATGGGCCTGCCCGAGCTCACGAGCACCAAGTGGATCGTGCGCGGTGCCGGGCACGTGCGTGCCTGATCTCGCTAGACTGTCACGAGCGACACCCGCAGCACTCGAAAGGAACGGCGAATGAGCCTCATCACCGCAGCGTTGACCGGAACGGTGCTCACCGAGACGGTGCACGCGAGGCACCTGCCGATGGAGTCGTGGGTCTACGGGCTGCTCGCGCTCGTCGTCTTCGCCGCCTTGGCATTCGTCGTCGCGTCCTACCGCGACGTCGCCAACCGTCACCGTGCCAAGGCCGAGGCCTACGCTGCCCGCCACTCCGGAGACGCACACGGCGGTCACTGAGGCTGGCGATCGCGCGATGACGGGCGAACCTCGCCGGCCACGCATCGGGGTCATGGGCGGCACGTTCGATCCGATCCACCACGGCCACCTGGTCGCGGCGAGCGAGGTCGCGCAGTCGCACGAGCTCGACGAGGTGATCTTCGTCCCCACCGGGCAGCCGAGCTACAAGACGGTCGTCACGCCCCCCGAGCACCGGTACCTCATGACGGTGATCGCCACGGCGTCGAATCCGCGCTTCACCACGAGCCGCGTCGACATCGACCGGCCGAAGGCCACGTTCACGATCGACACGCTTCGCGACATCCGCAATGAGCGCCCCGACGCCGACCTCTTCTTCATCACCGGCGCCGATGCCATCGCGCAGATCCTGGCGTGGAAGGACGTCGACGAGCTCTGGCACCTGGCGCACTTCGTTGCTGTGAGTCGCCCGGGACATGTGCTGTCCGTTTCGGGTTTGCCAGAGCAAGACGTAAGCTTGTTGGAGATTCCGGCACTTGCGATCTCGTCGACCGATTGCCGGAGCAGGGTGCGCCGGGGTTTCCCGGTGTGGTACTTGGTGCCCGATGGGGTCGTCCAGTACATCTCCAAGCACCATCTCTACCGGAGTGTCGAATGACGTCGTCGCAGGAACCGCCGCTCACGCGCCGTGAAATGCGTGAACGCGAGCGTCTGCTGGAGCAGCAGAGCGGTCAGCCGACCCCGGATTCCGATGGGCAGCCCGCCCCGGCCCCCCAGGCGGCGCCGTTCACCCCGCCCGCTCCCGCGAATCCTCCGGCGGCCGCCGCAATCCTCCGCAGCGCCGGTCGCACCATCGCAACCCGCCGTGCGCGGGCCCGCCACTGCTCCGACCTTCGCCCCGCCGCGGCCGGGCGGCGGGTTCCCGGTTCCCCAGGGGTCGCCCTTCGGCGGCCCGGCAGCGACCCCAGCCCCGCAGCACGACCCGTTCTCACCTCGCCCCGTCGCCCCGCCGGCCGATCCGACGCCCGAACCGCCGATCTCGGCGACGACACCCGAGCGCACGCTCACGCGTCGCGAACTTCGGGCCATGCTCGACGTCGGCCAGCTCGACGAGTTCGACGATGAGGTCGAGGCGAGTGCAGCGGGGGCACCACCCGCGCCCGCGGCTCGTCCTGCGAGCACCCGCGCCTGCGCCCGCAATGCCCGCCGCGCCGATGACGTCGGCGCCCGTTTCGGCGAACCAGCCGCAGCCGGCCCCGGCGCCTGCTCCGCCGGTGAAGCAGGCCGGCGATCCCACGCCTGCCACCAACGCCGGGCACTGGACGTCGCAGCTCAACGTGCCCATCGACGAGCCCGAGCCGTTCGACCAGTTGCTCTCGCGTGGAGCCCTCAGCCACGGCGTGCCCACGACGACGAACGCCCTCATCCTCCCGTCGCTGCCCGACCAGGGGCCGCTCGGCAACCAGATCACGAGCGCCGGCGAGATCATCGCCACCGGCTCGATCGACCTGCCCCGCAGCTACGGGGCGACCGGGGTTCACCCGAGCCAGATCGACTCCTCCGACGTCGACCGCCTGTTCGACCATGTCGAAGACGTCGGCACGGGCGTCGCGCCCGTCGCGGCGACCCGGGCGATCAGCACGCAGGGGGCATCCCGTGCGATGATCGCTCCTCCCAAGAAGGAGGGCATGAACGTTCCGCTCGTGCTCGCCGTCACCGCCGGCGTGCTCGCACTGGGCGTCGTCGCCACCCTCGTGATCGGTGCCGTCGCCGGCCTGTTCTGAGCCCAGCCACCGATCTTCAGCCACTGCAAACCGGAATTGAGCGTATGACCGCATCCGACCAGGCACTCGAGTCCCTCGCCCTCGCGGCGCGGGCCGCAGACGCGAAGGGCGGCGAAGACCTCGTCGCCCTCGACGTTTCCGGACCTCTCCCGTTCGCCGACGTGTTCTTCCTCGCCACCGGCAACTCCGAGCGCAACGTCGTCGCCATCGCCGACGCCATCGAAGAGGTGCTCGGCCGTGCCGGGCGCCGCGAAGGGCACGATGCGGGTCGTTGGGTGCTCCTCGACTTCGGCGACCTCGTCGTGCACGTGTTCCACCGTGAAGAGCGCATGTACTACGGGCTCGAACGGCTCTGGGCCGACTGCCCGGCGCTGCCCGTGGCCCCGTTGCTGGCCGCGAGCAGCTGACCGACGCGGCTCGCATCGCCGAGGCGCCCTCGATTTCGTACGCGGGCACGGGCTGGTGTAAGCTCAATTCGTTGCCCCGAATGGGGCGCACGGGTCTGTGGCGCAGCTGGTAGCGCACCTGCATGGCATGCAGGGGGTCAGGGGTTCGAGTCCCCTCAGATCCACCAAATCTCATCGAATGACCGGCACGCGAGTGCCGGTCATTCGTGTTTCAGGCATCGAGCGCGGCGACTGGCTACGCGTAGACCTGCTCGACCTGCCACCCGCTTGCGGCGCGGCGGAGGTCGAACACGAGCGTCTCGCCGGTGGCCGTCGAACGGGCCGTGAACCGCCACCCGACCTCGCGCGACCGCGTCGGGGGGTGGGTGATGCCGGTGGGCCAGTCGTCGTCGCGAGGGAGCGGGGTCGGCTCGTCGATGGTCGTGAAGCGCGTGCCCTGGTAGACGAGCCGGGCGGGACGGTCGGCCGCGTCGAGCCACACGGCGACCGGCATGGGTTGGGTGAGGAGCATCGGGGAGCCTCCGAGAGTCGAACGTATGTTCGAATGATACGTCGACGGGTCGCGACACGCCAAGGCCCGAACCAGCTTCTCGGCCGACGAGCTCGGGTGCTCGGCTGGCCGTTCACCCCGAGAATCCCGGAGCGGTATTCCGGCCGAGCCCGGCGCGTAGGCTTGAGGCGTGGACATCCGAGACATCCCGCTGACGACGATCGACGGCGACCCTGTAACGCTCGCGGATTATGCCGATGACGTGGTCATGGTCGTGAACGTCGCTTCGCGGTGCGGTCTGACGCCCCAGTACGAGAAGCTCGAGGCACTGCAGCGCGAGTACGGCGAGCACGGGTTCACCGTGCTCGGCATTCCCGTGCAACCAGTTCGCCGGGCAGGAGCCCGGTGACGCCGACGACATCAAGGAGTTCTGCTCCATGACCTACGGCGTCTCCTTCCCGCTCATGGCGAAGGCCAAGGTCAACGGTCGCAACCGGCACCCCCTGTACGCCGAGCTGACGAAGGTGCCCGATGCCTCGGGCAAGGCCGGACGCGTGAAGTGGAACTTCGAGAAGTTCGTCATCCAGCCCAGCGGCGAGGTCGAGCGGTTCCGCCCGACGACGCAGCCCGATGCGCCCGAGGTCGTCGCCGCCATCGAGCGCGGACTCGCCGAGCGTCGCGCGGCCTGACCCGATTCGGCGCGGTGCGGGCGCGGCGCGGTTCCTTGACCGACCGTGAGCCACGGCCCACAATTGGGGGGTCGATCCGATATCAGGGGAGCAGGGGTAGCGAATGTCCGATGCCTACACACGTCCGATCGAGACCGAACTGATCGAAGACCCCGGTCTCGGCAAGGCGCCCGAGTCCGAGGCCGCAACGACCTCTCGGCCTGCCTCCGACGACCAGCCGCGTGCGTGGAGTCGTGACCTGCGGTTCATGCTCGTCGTGCTCACGGCGATCGTCGTGCTGTTCCTCGCGTTCGCGCTGCTCATCGCGTTCAGCCCGACCGGTGAGGCGATCAGCGCCCTGGCGATCATCGCAGCCCCGATCGCGACGATGGTCGCGGCGTACTACGGCATCTCGCTCGCGCTCCGCCAGGTGCGCGACGCTCGTGAGGCGGCCGATGCCGCAGATGCGCGGGCGCGTGCCGCTGAGGCGAGCGCGCGCGAATCCGACTCGTGGGCCGCGCAGATGGAGTCGGGCCTGCGGGTCGCCGTCGCGAAGCTCAGGTCGGCCGGGCAGAACACCCGCGACGTCGAGCGCGCCGCGGGCACTCCCGACGAGTTCTTCTGATCCGATCCGAGCGAGCCGAGCCGATGCGACGGCCGACGATGCATCCGGCGGCCGCACGCTGATCAGAGTTCGGCGAGCACCGACACCGGCCGCTCGATGCAGCGAGCCACGAACGTGAGAAAGGCCGCGGCCTCTGCGCCGTCGCACACGCGGTGGTCGAACGAGATCGTCAGCTCGGTGACGGTTCGCACCGCGAGCTCGCCGTCGACCACCCATGGGCGCTCGACGAGGCGCCCGATGCCGAGCATCGCGGCCTCGGGGTGGTTGATGATCGCCGCGGAGCCGTCGACGCCGAGCGTGCCGTAGTTGTTGAGCGTGAACGTGCCGCCGGTGAGCGCTGCGGGCGGGAAGGCACCCGATGCCGCCTGCTCGGAGCGAGCGCCGATCGCATCGCGCAGCTCACGCAGGGACATCCGTTCGGCGCCGTGCACGACCGGGACGAGCAGGCCCCGCGGCGTCTGCGCGGCGAGTCCGAGATTGACGGCGGAGTGCAGGACGAGCTCTTCGCGCTCGGCGTCGTAACTCGAGTTGAGCGAGGGGTGCTTGCGCAGGCCCGCGACGACGAATCGCGCGACGAGCGCGGTGACGCCGTAGCGTTCGCCGGTGGCCTCCTGCAGCTGGCGGCGGGCGGCCAGCAGTTCGGTGGCGTCCACGTCCATCCACACCGTCGCCTCGGGGATCTCACGCCGCGAGCGCGAGAAGTGCGCGGCAGCTGCGCGGGCGGTGCGGTCGAGCGGAACGCGGCGGTCGCCCTCGTCGGTCGACGGCGCGGTGTGCGAGGGTGCAGCGGCCTGCGCTGTCGTCGGTGCGACGCGGCGCGGCGGATGTCGCGGCCGGCGCCGCGGCGGTGCCCAGCTCGTCGCTGATGAACGACTCGACGTCGCGGCGCATGACGAGGTGGTCGGGCCCCGAACCGTCGAGCTGACTCGCATCGAACCCGTGCTCGCGGGCGATCCGTCGCACGATCGGCGAGACGACGGGGGAGCGGCGGCCCGCATCCAGCCGCGAGCCGCCCGATGCGGCCCGAGCCGCGCTCGAACCGCCGCCCGGCAGCGGGCCGGCGCCCGAAGCGTGCGGGCGCCGACGCGTGGCGCTTCGTGACCGTGGACTGCTTGGTGCCGTACCCGATGAGCACTGCCCCCGACCCTTCGGAGGCGGGCTCGGCGGATGAGGCATCCGCACTGCCGTCGACGGCGGGTGAAGCGGCAGCCGCGGGCGTGGTGTCGGCGTCTGCGCCGACTGCGGCGAGCGTCATGAGCACGCTGCCCGCATGGATGACCTCGCCGACCTCGCCGCCGAGCGACTCGACGACACCGGCGAACGGGGTCGGCAGCTGCACGACCGACTTCGCCGACTCGAGTTCGACGATGGGCTGGTCGATCGCGACCTCGTCACCCGGCGCGACGAGCCAGGCGACGATCTCGGCCTCGGTCAGGCCCTCGCCGAGGTCGGGCAGGATGAACTCGCGGCTCATGCGTCCCACTCCCAGGAGTCGAGCGCGGCGAGCACGCGGTCGGCGGTCGGCAGGTGGTACTCCTCGAGCTTCGGCGACGGGAACGGGATGTCGAAGCCCGCGATGCGCAGCACGGGCGCGGCGAGATGGTGGAAGTTGCGCTCGGTGACCCGGGCGGCGACCTCGGCGCCGTAGCCGCCGAACTGCGCCGCCTCGTGGATCACGGCGGCCCGCGACGTCTTGCGAACGGATGCCCCGACCGTCTCGTCGTCGAAGGGCGAGAGGCTGCGCAGGTCGACGACCTCGATCGAGAGCCCCTCGTCGACCGCGGCGTCGGCCGCCTCGAGCGCGGTGCGCACGGTCGGGCCGTAGGCGATGAGCGTGACGTCGGTGCCCTCGCGCACGACCTCGGCGCGATCCATCGGCGCGGTCGTCACCGGCAGCGCGAGCGGTGCCTTGGACCAGTAGCGGCTCTTGGGCTCCATGAACACGACGGGGTCGTCGCTGTCGATCGCCTCGCGCAGCATCGAGTACGCGTCGGCGGGATTCGACGGCATCACGACCGTGAGGCCGGGCGTCGAGGTCCAGTACGCCTCGGACGAGTCGGAGTGGTGCTCGACGCCGCCGATCGCGCCCGCGCAGGGAATGCGCACGACCATCGGCAGGGTGACCCGCCCCTTCGTGCGGTTGCGCATCTTCGCGACGTGCGACACCATCTGCTCGAACGCCGGGTAGCTGAAGGCGTCGAACTGCATCTCGACCACGGGGCGCATGCCGTACATCGCCATGCCGATCGCGGTGCCGATGATGCCCGACTCGGCGAGCGGGGAATCCCAGATGCGGTCCTCGCCGAACTGCGCCTGCAGGCCGTCGGTCACGCGGAACACGCCGCCGAGCGGGCCGACGTCCTCGCCGTAGACGATGACTCGGTCGTCGGCCGCCATCGCGTCGCGAAGGGCGGCGTTGAGCGCGCCGGCCATCGTGAGCTGCGTGGGGGCGGATGCCTCGGCCGCGGCCGGAGGCGCAGTGGTCGTGTCGGCGCTCATCGGGCTCCCGCCTCGTGCTGTGCGAACGCGCCGGCGGCGAGCTCGGCCTCGAGCGAGGCGCGCTGCTCGAGCAGGGCGGTGCGCGGGCGCGAGTAGACGTGATCGAACAGTTCGAGCGGGTCGAGCTCGGCCTCGACCGTCATGACCTCGCGCGTCTTCGTCGCGAGCGCTTCAGCGGCATCCGTGATCTCGGCACGCACGGTCTCGCTGAGCGCGCCCTCGGAGACGAGGTACTTCTCGAGGCGCTCGATGGGGTCGCGGCGCTTCCAGTGCTCGACCTCGCGGGCCTGGCGGTAGCGGGTGGGGTCGTCGGAGTTCGTGTGCGACTCGATGCGATAGGTGACGCCCTCGATGAGGGTCGGACCGCCGCCGGCGCGGGCGCGCTCGACGGCGGCGTGGGTCACCGCGTACATCGCGGCGACGTCGTTGCCGTCGACGTGATACCCGGGCATGCCGTAGCCGACGGCCTTGTCGGCGAGGGTCGCCGCGCGCGTCTGGCGGGAGAGCGGCACGCTGATGGCGAACTGGTTGTTCTGCACGACGAACACGGTCGGCGTCTGCCAGACGGCGGCGAAGTTGAAGGCCTCATGGGCGTCGCCCTCGCTCGTCGCGCCGTCGCCGAGGAACGTCAGCGCGACGATCGGGTCGTGCCGCAGCCGCGCGGCGTGCGAGAGGCCCACGGCGTGCAGCGCCTGCGTTGCGAGGGGAGTGGCCTGGGCGGCGGTGCGGTGGGCGTGCTGGTCGTAGCCGTTGTGCCAGTCGCCGCGGAACGACTGCAGGATCTCGCCGGGCTCGATGCCGCGGGTGATGAGCGCGACGCAGTCGCGATAGGTCGGGAAGAACCAGTCGTCGGAGCCGATCGCCGAGATGGCGCCGATCTCGCATGCCTCCTGGCCGTACGCCGAGGGGTAGGTGGCGAGGCGGCCCTGCTTGGTGAGCGCGGTGACCTGCACGTCGAACCGGCGGGCGATGACCATCTTGCGGTAGAGGTCGAGCAGCGTGTCGCAGTCGGGCAGCGTGAACCCGCCGGTCGCGGCACCGGTCAACGCGTGGCCGGCATTGTCGAGCAGCCGTAACGGCTTCGCCGACGGGAGGGTGCGCTGCGGGGCATGCTCGACATTGAGGCTCATGCAGCCATCGTGCGCCATCCTGATGCGCTCCGACGGGCTCCGCGAGCAACCGTGAACGATCGGCTCCAGCGGGGTGAACTGCGTGCCATTCGTCCGCGACGAAGGCGATCAGGTGCGCCAGATGTCCAGCGTCTGCGCGGGCGGATGACCCTCCAATTCCTCGAGGATCAGGTGCGACCTGGTCGACACGACACCGGGCATGTCGTGGATGTCGCGCAGGATCGCCTGGCTGAGCTGCTCGTGGTCGGGCGCGCTCACGGTGAGGATGATGTCGATGTCGCCCGACACGGCCTGCACCTTCTCGACGAACGGGAGCGTCGCGAGCTTCTCGGCGATCGACTCCCACGAGACGTCGCCGATGCGCACCACCACGAGCGCGGAGATGTGCAGGCCGATCGCCTTTCGGTCGATCTGCGCGCCGAAGCCCGTGATGACGCCGCGTTGCTGCAGCTGCTGCAGCCGATTGTGTGCGGCCGTGCGCGAGATGTGCACCCGCTCGGCGAGCGTGCGGACCGACAGTCGGCCGTCGCGGCTCAGCTCGGCGACGATGCGTCGATCGATGCTGTCGAGCGCCTCGGTGCGGTGCGGTACTGGCTGGGTCATCGTCGTCCTCGTGGCTCATGCTCAGCGTACCGGCTGCGACGCTTCATGCGCCGCAGAGATGCGTGCAGGGGCGCGTGCCGGACGAAGCGGGGGAGCCACGGCCAGACCAGTGCGATCGCCGCGGATCCACGCATCTGCCGTGCGGCTCGCCCGCGGCGTCCACCTGAACCCGTAGGCATCGCGGATGGCGGGCGGCAGGAGCGCCGCCGTGATCAGTCGGATCGGGGGGAGCAGGGCGCGCGATCCGAACGGCAGGGCGGATGTCCCGGAGAGGAGCGACCGCGCGACGGATCGCGCGTCGTCGCCCGACGTGCAGCACGGCCACGCGTTCCTCCCACCACGCGTCGAACTCGGCCCGCGATTCGGGCCAGCCCTCCCGCGCGGCCTGCAGGCTCGAGCCGAGCGGTCCGTAGCTTCGCACGATCGCGTCGGCGGTCGGGGTGTCGAGCGGTCCCCACAGGCGCTCGTGCAGCCGGAGTGCAGTGGCGAGCAGCGTCGAGGCGACCCATCGTTGCGCGTCGGCATCGAAGGCGCTGTACGCGGGATCTGCCGGCTCGGTCGGCGCGGCGCACCGGGCGGTGCCTCGCGTTCACCACGCGGACCGCGGCCGCGACCATCTCGTCGTCGCCGAAGCCGATCGCGTACACGTAGTCGAGGGTTCCCACGAGTCGATCGAGCGGTCGATCTCGGAAGTCGCTGTGCAGCGCCACACCGCGTGCGACCCGCGGGTCGGCGAGCTGGAGCAGGATCGCCGCTCCGCCGCCGAGGAGCAGCACGCCCTCTCGCGCGTAGCGGCGAGTCAGTTCTCGTTCGTCGTCGTGCATCAGTACCAGTTGTACGCCTCGGAGTGCGCCCAGGCACCGCAGGGCGTGCCGTAGCGGCCGGCGATATAGGAGAGTCCCCACTCGATCTGCGTCGCCGCGTTCGTGCGCCAGTCGGCGCCGGCCGAGGCCATCTTGCTGCCGGGCAGCGATTGCGGGATGCCGTACGCGCCGCTCGACGCGTTGTACGCGTCGGCCCGCCAACTCGACTCGCGAGTCCACAACCGCACGAGGCAGTCGTACTGGGCGCCGCCCCAGCCGTAGCGCGCCACCGCCCCGGCCGCATACGCCTTGGCCGCGGCCGGGTCGGCGACGACGCCCGGTGGCGGCGCGCTCGTTCCGCCGCCGCCGGTGCTCCCGCCCCGGTCGGCGCCCTCGGCTGCCGCGGCCGCCGCGGCGCGCTCCCGCTCCTCGGCGTCGCGTCGCGCCTGCTCGCCGATGCGGAACCGGCGCTCGAGGTCGACCGTGTGCCCGCGCAGGTCGGCGAGCTGGGCGTAGAGGGTGTCGAGCGTCGATTGCTGGTCGGCGGCACGTTGCTGCGCCGCCTCGTGAGCCGCGAGTGCCGCGTCCGCGGCATCCGCCGCTGCGTGCGCGAGACGCGCGCGTTCGCGCTCGGCGACCTCGGCCTGGGCGCTGACGGCCGCCGCCTCGGCGCGTGCCGCGTCGGCGCGAACGGCGACGTTGCTGTAGACGTTCGCCAGTTGTCGGGCGCGCGCGAGCCCGGCGAGCAGGTCGACATCGTCGCCCGCGCCGAACACCAGCCGCAGGGTCACATCGGCGCCGCCCGTGCGCGACAGCATGCCGGCGAGCCGGCCGATGCGTTCGCCCGCCGTCGTCGCCTCGGCCTGTGCCGCGGACGCGTCGCCACGCAGGGTCTCGGCACGGGCGGCGGCGGTTGCGCGCGCTGCCTCGGCCGTGGCCGAGGTCGCCGCGGCGGAGACGGCCGCGTCGCCCAGTCGGCCGGCCTCGGCCTCGAGCTGTTCGAGGAACGTCGTGACGCGTTCGGTCTCGGCCTGGCGCGTGGCGATGTCGGCCTTCGCGGCCTCGACCTCGTCCCACGTGGGGTACTCCGCTGCCGCGACGCGTGCAGGCGGCGCCACCGTCACCAGGGCGAGCATGACGGCGGCCGCGACGACGGCCCTCGCAGCGACGTTCAGCCTGCGGCGCACCCACCCACCCCCTCGAGCGCAGTGAGTCTACCCACGCGACTCCTCAGCCCCGTGCCGGACACGCAGCGTACACTCGGCTGGTGCGATCGACCCGCGCGGCCCTGCCGATCATCATCGCGACGCTCGATCGTCGCGGTGAGCGGCTGCGCTTCGGCGGCACCCTCGGCACCCGATCCGACGCCGCAGCCCAGCGCGCGGGCGACACCCACTCCGACGCCCACGCCGACGCCACTCGACCCGATCGCGGCATGGGTCGACGATCGCATGGCCTCGATGACGGTCGAACAGAAGGCGGCTGCGCTGCTCATGCTGCACGCGCCCGGCCTCGACCCCGCGCCGTTGCGGTCGCTACATCGACGCGGGCGCCTCAGGGCTCATCCTCATGGGCGACAACATCGCGGGCGACGCGGCATCGCTCACCTCGCTCACGGCGGCGACGATCGCCGACCCCGAGCTCCCGCCGCTGTTCGGCGTCGACCAGGAGGGCGGCGATGTGGCGCGCCTCGGATGGGACACGGCGGCGAGCGCCGGCACACTGCGGGATGCGGCTCCCGATGCCGCGCGTGCCGCATTCGCCGCCCGTGCGGCGAGCGTCGCGGCGGGTGGCGCGAACGTGAACTTCGGCATCGTCGCCGATGTCACCGACGATGCGGACTCGTTCATCTACAGCCGGGTGCTCGGCACCGATCCCGTGGGCTCGGCCGAGCGGGTCGCCGCGGCGGTCGCCGGCGAACGCGGCGTCGTCGCGAGCACGCTCAAGCACTTCCCCGGACACGGCGCCGCGCCGGGCGATTCGCACTCGAGCATCCCGGCCGCGTCGCTCTCGCTCGACGAGTGGCGTGCCGGACCCGCCCTTCCGTTCGCCGCCGGCATCGACGCCGGCGCCGAGCTCGTCATGACGGGCCATCTCGCGTACCCGTCCGTCGACGCAGCGCCGGCGTCGCTCTCGCCCGAGTGGCATCGCATCCTTCGTGAGGAACTCGGCTTCGAGGGCGTGGTCGTCACCGACGACATGCTCATGCTGCAGCACAACGGCCTGCCCGAGTTCGCCGACCCGGGCGAGAACGCGGTGCGGGCGATCGCGGCCGGCGGCGACCTGCTGCTGTACGTGCTTCCGGCGGATCCCTCGGAGTTCGGCATCTCGGTCGACGGGCTCGTCTCGTCGATCGTCGCCGCGATCGATGACGGTCGCATCACCCCCGACCGACTCGACGCCGCCGTCGAGCACGTCCTGACGCTGCGCCGCACCCTCGCCGTCGCCCCTGAGCGGCACGTCCCGCGCACGATCGCGATGCGACGAAGTCCGTCAGCGCGGGAATACGCCGGCGCTCTCCATGCGTTTGCATGTGTACGGCAGAACGGCTGCCCCGAAAGCAACTCTGGAGAGACACACCGCATGACGAACACCACCGCCACCACGATCGAGATCCCCGGCTACCGCGCAGGCACCTGGACCGTCGACGCCGCGCACAGCGAGATCGGCTTCAGCATCCGCCACCTCATGATCAGCAAGGTGAAGGGCAAGTTCGAGCGCTTCGACGCCACCTTCGTGACCGCCGAGAACCCCCTCGACTCGACCGTGACCGCGTCGGCCGAGGTCGCCTCGATCACCACGAACGAGCCGAACCGCGACGCGCACCTGCGCACCGGCGACTTCTTCGACGCCGAGACCTACCCGACGATCGACTTCGTCTCGACCGGCGTGCGCGTCGAGGGCGGCGACTTCAAGGTCGACGGCAACCTCACGATCCGCGGCATCACCAACCGCGTCACGTTCGACTTCGACTTCGGCGGTTTCGGCGGCGACCCCTACGGCAACTACAAGGGCGGCGCCACGGCGAAGACCGTCATCAACCGCGAGGACTTCGGCCTCACCTACAACGCCGCGCTCGAGACCGGCGGCGTGCTGCTCGGCGAGCAGGTCACGATCACCCTCGAGCTGCAGGCCGCGCTGCAGCAGGCGTAGCCTGCGCGACGACACGCGTCTGGGAACGGGCGGTTCGGCTTCGGCCGGGCCGCCCGTTCGCGGCTCTGCCGCGACTCAGCCCTCGACGACGGCCGTCGCGCCGAGCGTGACGCCCCGGAATCGGGCCCACTTCGTGAGCGCGGCCGAGTACTGGCCGACGTCGATCGGCGGCTCGAACGGGTCGAGCGAGACGGATGCCACGCCGCGGGCCTGCTTCGCCTTCCACACGCCTTCAACCTTGCCGTTCGCCACGAGGATCGGCTGGAAGACGCCGTTCATTCCCGGCACGACGCGCTGGGCGTACCGGGGATCGCAGACCGCGGAGCGGTCGGCGTACCCGAGGAAGTACTCGTCGAATGGGGCGAGCGCGAGCCGGACCGAGCGACCGCGACGTCGTGGCATCCGCCCCCGCGATGCAGAGGCGTTCGTCGTCGAACGCGACGACGGCGCCTCCTGCGGCTGCGTGAGCCGTACGCGCATCGCCCAGCGTCAACCCCGACCACCAGGCGAAGTCACGCACCGTCGCGGGCCCGTGCCCGTCGAGATAGGCCGTGAGCAGCGCGGCGAGCGTCTCATCCCGTGCCGGGTTGCTCGCGGCCGCGGGAATCCACTCGTCGCACAGCACGAAGCGCTGACCGCGGCCCTCGACCGGCCCGGCGCAGACGACCGCCTCGAGCGCGAGCCGCCAGATGAGGTGATAGCCGCGCTGCGCCGCGGTGGCGATGCCCGCCCGCTGCCACGCCGCGAAGAGCTCGTCGCGCGACAGCGATCGACCTCCGCTGAGCTCGCCTTCGGCGATGACGCGGGCCTGTCGGTACACCTCATCGTCGATCTCGAGGTCGCGGTGCCGTTTCGCGGACCGGGCCAGCTCGCGTGGGCCCGTCACCGCGAGGATCGGCCGCAGCGATGCCGCCGGCACGAGGTGCAGGGTGCCGCGAAGCAACGAGCTGCGCACGATCTCGCGCGACGCGATCGCCGCATCGACGTCGGCCTCGACCGCACCCGGCACCCGGGCTCCGACGACCCACTTCGAGGCGACGAAGTCCTGCGCCTGCACGGCACCGAGCCGACGCACGGCCTCGCCGACCGAGGCGAACCCGCTGCCCGCCACGGAGTCCGTGGGACGTGAGGCGCGCAGCGCGCACCTGGGCATCGGTGGCAAGGCGTCGGCATGCGACGAGTCTGCCGGAACCCTGCGACATCCGCTGCTCGTATCGAGGGCCGATGCGACACGGCCGTGGGATGCAGCCCAGCGGGATAGACTGACAGGCTGTGCCACTCGGCACGCCGACCCCCACCCAGAACCTCCCGGAGGATCCCCGTGCTCGCCGTCCATGATCTCGAGATCCGCGTCGGCGCACGCGTCCTCATGGAGCACGTGAACTTCCGCGTCTCCGACGGCGACAAGATCGGCCTCGTCGGCCGTAACGGCGCCGGCAAGACCACGCTCACCAAGACGCTCGCGGGCGAGACCCTGCCCACCGACGGGCGCATCGACCGCATCGGGCGAGATCGGCTACCTGCCGCAGGACCCGCGCTCGGGCGACCCCGAGATGCTCGCCCGCACCCGCATCCTCGATGCCCGCGGCCTCGGCACCCTCGCGCTCGGCATGCACGAGCAGTCGCACCTCATGGCCAGCGACGACCCGGCGGTCGCCGAGAAGGCGATGCGCAAGTACGGCAACCTGACCGACCGGTTCACCGCGCTCGGCGGCTATGCGGCAGAGGCCGAGGCGGCGTCGATCGCGTCGAACCTCAACCTGCCCGACCGCATCCTCGACCAGCCCCTGAAGACGCTGTCGGGCGGTCAGCGGCGCCGCATCGAGCTCGCGCGCATCCTCTTCTCCGACGCGTCCACGATGATCCTCGACGAGCCGACCAACCACCTCGACGCCGACTCGGTGGTCTGGTTGCGCGAGTTCCTGAAGGCGTACAAGGGCGGCGTCATCGTGATCAGCCACGACGTCGAGCTCGTCGGCGAGGTCGTCAACCGCGTGTTCTACCTCGACGCGAACCGCTCGATGATCGACATCTACAACATGGGCTGGAAGCACTACCAGCGCCAGCGCGCCGCCGACGAGGAGCGCCGCAAGAAGGAGCGCGCCAACGCCGAGAAGAAGGCCGGCGCACTGCAGCTGCAGGCGGCGAGGTTCGGCGCGAAGGCGTCGAAGGCGGCCGCAGCCCACCAGATGGTCGCCCGCGCCGAGAAGCTGCTCGCCGGCCTCGAAGAGGTGCGCGCGGTCGACCGGGTCGCGAAGCTGCGGTTCCCGACTCCGGCACCCTGCGGCCGCACGCCGCTCACCGCGAGCGACCTGTCGAAGAGCTACGGCTCGCTCGAGATCTTCACGGCCGTCGACCTCGCCATCGACCGCGGGTCGAAGGTCGTCATCATCGGACTCAACGGTGCCGGCAAGACGACCCTGCTGCGCATCCTGGCCGGCGTCGACGCTCCCGACACCGGAATCGTCGAGCCGGGTCACGGCCTGCGGGTCGGCTACTACGCCCAGGAGCACGAGACGATCGACGTCAAGCGCAGCGTGCTCGAGAACATGGTGAGCTCGTCGCCGAACCTCACCGAGACCGAGGCCCGCAAGGTGCTCGGCTCGTTCCTGTTCACCGGCGACGACGTGCACAAGCCCGCCGGCGTGCTCTCAGGCGGCGAGAAGACGCGCCTCGCGCTCGCGATGATCGTCGTGTCGGGCGCGAACGTGCTGCTGCTCGACGAGCCGACGAACAACCTCGACCCCGCGAGCCGCGCCGAGATCCTCGACGCGCTCGCGCACTACGAGGGCTCGGTCGTGCTCGTCTCGCACGACCCCGGCGCGGTCGAGGCGCTGAACCCCGAGCGCGTGCTCATCATGCCCGACGGCACCGAAGACCACTGGAGCCGCGAGTACCAGGAGCTCATCGAGCTGGCGTGAGGTCGGCGCGGCGCGCAGCGACGCCGCGGCGTCGTCTCAGCGCCGGTCGAGAATGCCGTCTTCGACGTCGGCGTCTTCGTCGCGCTTCTCGCGCTTCGGTCGCTTCGGCTCGCGCGGCGCCGGTTTCGTCGATCCACCGGCGGCGGATGCCTCGGCGAGCCCCTTGCGCTCCTGGTTGGCCGCCCACGCAAGGCCGATGAAGCCGAGCAGCGCGAAGACGTACCACTGCAGCGCGTACGAGAGGTGGGGTCCCTCGTCGCGGATCGGCCGCGCGGCGGCGAGCGGAGGCTCATCGACGTCGGCGCCGGACTGCACCAGCACGCCGTACGCGCCGGTGTAGGCGGGCCCATCGACGCGCTCGGCGAGTTCGTCGAGGTCGATGGTCGCGAGTTCGACGCCCGTCGAGGTGCGCCCGGCGATGCGGTCCTCGCCGGCCTTGAGGCGCGCGGTGACCTCGACCTGACCGCTGGGCGGCGGGGCCGCCTCGCTCGGCCGCCCCTGCGAGTTCTGCGCGATCCAGCCGCGGTCGACCATGAACACCGTGCCGTCGTCGAGGCGGAACGGCGTGATCACCTCGAAGCCCGAGCTGCCCTCGAACGGCCGGTTGCGCACGACGACCTCTTCGTCGGCGAGGAACTCGCCCGTGAGCGCGACGACCTGCCACCGCTGGTCGATGTCGAACGCCGCGGGGTCGGGCAGCGCCTCGGCGACGGGAACCGGGTCGGCGTCGTAGTTGGCGTCGATGCGGGCGACCTCGGCGAGCGCCTCGGCCCGTCGGTTCAACTGCCACGTGCCGAGCGCGCAGCACACGATCGCGAAGATCACCGTGAGGGCGAGGTAGCCCGCCCACTGTCGTGAGAGCACGAAGCGCCATTCGCTCACGGGCGACCTCCTGCCGAGGCATCCGGAATCGCCGAATCGGCGACGAACGGCGAGACCGTCAGGGGGAACGATCGCGCCTCGAGGAATCCGCGCAGGTACTCGACGTGCTCGTCGCACGCGAGCCAGGTCTTGCTGCGGCCATCGGTGTGGATGCGCGGATTGCGCCAGTCGATGCGCCAGGCAGCGGGCTCACGGCACTCCGCGCGCGAGCACGTGCCCTGCGCCGGCGGCGCGCCGAGACCGCCGATCACGCGGCACCGCGCTCGTCGGAACCACGGCTCGGTCTGCTCGGGACGCCGTGCCGTCGGCCTGCTCGAAAGGCGGGGGAGTGCGGGGCACGATCGCACCCGGGCGCAGCACGGGCTGACGCCTCGTCGGGCTGGCCACGTTCGCGAGCACCACGGCGACATAGGGGAGGAAGACCGCGCCGGCGGCGCACACCGCGAGCCACCAGCCGTCGACGAACAGCATCGCGAAGATGCACAGCACCCGGATCGACATGGTGATCGAGTACTTGATCATTCGCGACCGCCGCTCCTCCTCGGGCGAGGGGGGCAGCGAGGTGATCGACTGATGTTTCATCGTGGTCGCCGTGGCCCTACGGCGCTCCTCCACCCTCAAGCCTACGTCCGTTCGAGGGTCGCGGATGTCCCGAACACCGAGCCTCTATGCTGAAACGGGCCACTCGGCCGAACCCACAGAACGGAGTCCGACATGACGACGAGCCGCACCGTACTCGTGACCGGCGGCAACCGGGGCATCGGGTACGCGATCGCGACCGAGTTCCTCGCGCAGGGCCACCGGGTGGCCGTCACCGCGCGTTCGGGCGAGGGCCCCGCGGGCTCGCTCACGGTACGCGCCGACGTCACCGATGCCGATTCGATCGACCGGGCCTTCACCGAGATCGAGGCAGAGCTCGGCCCCGTCGAGGTCGTCGTGGCCAACGCCGGCATCACGCGCGACACGCTGCTCATGCGCATGAGCGAAGACGAGTTCACGAGCGTGATCGACACCAACCTCACCGGCGCCTTCCGCGTGATCAAGCGGGCTTCGAAGGGCATGCTCAAGGCCAGGTTCGGGCGCATCGTGCTCATCTCGAGCGTGGTCGGGCTCCTCGGCTCGGCCGGCCAGGTCAACTACTCGTCGTCGAAGGCCGGCCTCGTCGGCATGGCGCGCTCGCTCACCCGCGAACTCGGCGCACGCAACATCACGACCAACGTCGTCGCGCCGGGCTTCATCGAGACCGACATGACCGGCGAGCTCTCAGAGGCGCAGCAGGCCGAGTACAAGAAGAGCATCCCGCTCGGCCGCTACGCGTCGCCCGACCGAGGTCGCACGTGTCGTCACCTGGCTCGCAGGCGACGACGCGAGCTACATCTCGGGCGCCGTCATCCCGGTCGACGGCGGCCTCGGCATGGGGCACTAGGCCCCGAGTCCGTCAACCGCGAGACCTCAGCGATCGATGCGCACCACCGTAGTACGCGGTGTCGGGCGTCGGAGGCGTGCCGAAGCGCGCATTCGGCAGGAACAGGCTGTATCCGAATCTCGCGACCGTCGTCGGCACCTGGAAGTCGGAGTCCGTCAGCGTGCTCGACGAGCGCGCCGCTCGTCCCGGCCGCATCGAGGCGGACGACGGCGACGTTGTTCGAGCAAGTTCTGCACGACGTAGAGCGTTCGTCCGATCACGAGCAGCCCGTCGCCGTTGGTGAGCGTCGACGCCGCCCAGGTCGACGGTCGTCGCCACGCCCGTCGTCGGGGTCGACGCGGAAGAGCGTCGCCGGTCGCCGACTGGATCACGAGGAGCGCCTGGTGGTCGGGCGTCTCGGCGATGCCGTTCGCGTTGAACCCGTTCACCTGCGCCCAGTCGCCCGTCAGCGGGAGCGACCGTCGAATGTCGGAGGCATCGGGGAGCGCGCCGGACGGACCGAGCGGGAGCATGTACAGCTCCGCTGCTGAACTGTTCGGTGAACCACGCGGCATCGTGCGTCACGACGACGTCGTTGATGAACGTCGGGCCCCGCGGTGAAGCTGGTAGCTCTCGAGCACGTCACCCGTGGCCGCGTCCATCACCCGGGCCGTCGCCGGTGGGCCCGCCCGAGACGAAGAGTCGGCCGAGCCGTCGATCTTCAGCCCGACCGACGGCGTGCCGGGACCTTCGACTGATCGACCTCGCCCTCGCCGGTGCGCAGATCGGCGGCGTAGATGTCGCCGTCGGCCAGCGACCCGACATAGCGCGGTTCCGCCGCGGATCGATCGTGATGCCCTCGGGTTGGAAGCCGTCGGGCAGCGCGATCACGTCTTCGACCGCACCGCCTCCCTGCTGGAACTCCGCGGCGTGGGCGGCGCCCGCCGCCGAAACGGCGAGAAGTGCCCGTCAGTGCGGCAGCGGATCAATGTACGTGCGACGATGCGACCGGACATGGGGTCATGGTACGTCCGGCTCGGCCGAGCGGTCGGGGTTCGGAGCAAGCTCCCAGCCGTCGGGTGGGCCCCGCGCGGGACCG
This sequence comes from uncultured Actinomycetota bacterium, assembly GCA_963836825.1. Lineage (GTDB taxonomy): Bacteria > Actinomycetota > Actinomycetes > Actinomycetales > Microbacteriaceae > Agromyces. The sequence continues at coordinate 126,253 of CAWILI010000005.1, read as the reverse complement.
TCAGCCGCGGAGGCCGAGCAGCGGGAGCACCGCGCTGAGATCGGCGATGTCGATCGCGACATCCGCCTGCGCGCGCACGACCGGCTTCGCGCAGAATGCGACGCCGAGCGCAGCGCGCCCGAGCATCTCGAGGTCGTTCGCACCGTCGCCCACGGCGACGGTGCGTGAGCGCGGGATGCCGCTCGCCGACAGCCCACTCGTCGAGGGCACGTGCCTTCGCGGCGGCGTCGACGATCGGGCCCGTCGACGCGCCCGGTGAGTCGGCCGTCATCGACCTCGAGCCGGTTCGCGCGGCAGAAGTCGAGGCCGAGCCGGTCGGCGAGCGGGTCGAGCAGCTCGTGGAATCCGCCGGACACCACGCCGACGAGTCCTCCGGCCGCGTGGACGCGATCGACGAGCTCGTGCACGCCATCGGTGGGGGTCATCCGCTCGCGCGCAGACGTCAGCACGTCGACATCGAGTCCGGCGAGGGTCGCGACCCGTTCGCGCAGGCTCTCGGCGAAGTCGAGTTCGCCGCGCATCGCCCGTTCGGTGACCTCGGTGACGTGCTCGAGGCTTCCGGCGGCGTCGGCGAGCAGTTCGATCGCCTCCTCACGGATGAGGGTGGAATCGGCGTCGAGCACGACGAGCGGGCCGCGCACGCGGCCGGGAGCATCGGCCGTCACGACAGGGCGCGCACGTGGGACCCCTTGCCCACGACGGTGATGTTGCTGTCGGTGACGATGTAGCCGCGAGCGATGTCTTCGGCGCGGTCGACGCCGACGCGCGCGTTCTCTTCGACGACGACGTCTTTGTCGAGGATCGCCCGCTGCACGGTGGCGCCCGCCTCGATGCGGGCACGATCGAACAGGATCGAATCGGCCACGTGCGCGCCTGAGCCGACGATGGCCCACGGGCCCAGCACGCTGCGTTCGACGTGGGCGCCCGAGATCACGGAGCCGAGCGAGACGATCGAGTCGATGACGGTGCCGAGCGAGCCGCGTGAGTCGCGAGTGAACTTGGCGGGCGGCGAGTTCAACTGCTGGCTGAAGATCGGCCACTCGCGGTTGTAGAGGTTGAAGACGGGCAGCACCGAGATGAGGTCTTGGTGCGCCTCGAAGAACGAGTCGATCGTTCCCACGTCGCGCCAGTAGTAGCGGTCGCGATCGGTCGAGCCGGGCACGTCGTTGTTCTTCAGGTCGTACACGCCGGCCGTGCCCTCGGCGACGAACGCGGGAATGATGTCGCCGCCCATGTCGTGGCTCGAGGAGGTGAGCTCGCCGTCGCGCAGCACCGCGTCGATGAGCGCGTCGGCGTTGAAGACGTAGTTGCCCATCGAGGCGAGCACCTCGTTGGGGGAGTCGGGCAGGCCGACGGGGTCTTTCGGCTTCTCGAGGAACTGCTGGATGTGGTTCGGTTGCGCGGGGTCGACCTCGATGACGCCGAACTGGTCGGCGAGCCCGATGGGCTGACGGATCGCAGCGACCGTCGCCTCGGCGCCGGAATCGATGTGCGCCTGGATCATCTGCGCGAAGTCCATGCGGTACACGTGGTCGGCGCCGACGACGACGATGATGTCGGGCTGTTCGTCGTAGATGAGGTTGAGGCTCTGCAGGATGGCGTCGGCCGACCCGGAGAACCAGCGCTTGCCGAGCCGCTGCTGCGCCGGCACCGAAGCCACGTACGAGTTCAGCAGGCCGCTCATGCGCCAGGTCTGCGAGACATGGCGGTCGAGGCTGTGCGACTTGTACTGGGTGAGCACGACGATCTGCCGCAGGCCCGAGTTCAGCAGGTTCGAGAGCGCGAAGTCGATGAGACGGTACTGCCCGCCGAACGGGACGGCGGGCTTCGCGCGATCTTCGGTGAGCGGCATGAGTCGTTTGCCTTCGCCGCCCGCGAGGACGATGCCGAATATCTTGCGCGTCATCATGCCCACAACCCTACCCACGGGCGGCGCGATTGCCGCGTTCGAAGACGGACCATGTCGGATGCCCCTGCGCTAGCGTTGCCGTATGCGCATCGACCTGCTCACCCGCGAGTATCCGCCCGAGGTCTACGGAGGCGCCGGCGTGCACGCGGCCGAGCTCGTGCGTGCGCTGCGGCGCGATATCGATGTCCGTGTCCGGTGCTTCGGGGCCCTGCGCGACGAGGCGGGCACGACCGCCTACCCGACGCCGGCCGAGTTCGGCGGCGCGAACGCCGCGCTCACGACGATGGGCGTCGACCTGCTGATCGCAGGCGACACGGTCGGGGCCGATGTCGTGCACTCGCACACGTGGTACGCCAACTTCGCGGGGTTCACCGCCAAGCGCCTGCACGGCATGCCGCACGTCGTCACCGCCCACAGCCTCGAGCCGTTGCGGCCGTGGAAGGCCGAGCAGCTCGGCGGGGGCTACCGGCTCTCGTCGTGGGTCGAGCGAACGGCCTTCGAAGACGCCGATGCGGTCATCGCCGTGAGCGCGGGCATGCGCCGGGACATCCTGCGCTCATATCCCCAGATCGATCCCGAACGCGTCGAGGTCGTCTACAACGGCATCGACCTCGCCGACTGGGCCCCGAACGACGACCCCGACACCGTGCGGGCGCTCGGCGTCGATCCCGATCGCCCTTCGATCGTGTTCGTGGGCCGCATCACGCGACAGAAGGGGCTGCCCTACCTGCTGCGCGCGGCACGGCTGCTGCCGCCCGAGGTGCAGCTCGTGCTCTGCGCCGGCGCGCCCGACACCGACGAGATCATGGCCGAGGTCAGCGGCCTCGTCGATGTGCTCCGCACCGAGCGCGACGGCGTCGTCTGGATCGACCGGCACCTGCCGCGGGCGCGAGCTCACCGCCCTGCTCACGGCGGCGACCGCGTTCGTCTGCCCGTCGGTCTACGAGCCGCTCGGCATCGTGAACCTCGAGGCCATGGCGTGCGGCGCACCGGTCGTCGGCACCGCCACCGGCGGCATTCCCGAGGTCGTCGACGACGGCGTCACCGGCGTGCTCGTGCCGATCGACCAGGCCGACGACGGCACCGGAACCCCGCTCGATCCCGACCGCTTCGTACGCGACCTGGCCGATGCGCTCACCGCGGTCGTCAGCGATCCCGAGCGAGCGCGTGCCATGGGGCAGGCCGGCCGGCGACGCGCCGAGACGCATTTCGCCTGGGACGCGATCGCCGCGCGAACGATCGAGGTCTACGAGCGCGTGCTCGCCCGCTGAGGCAGGTCGTGCGCGCGTCAGACGTGCCTTCGCCTGCCGATAGCATTGGACGCATGGCGAGTGCGAGTACGAGTACTGTTCTGCAGTTCGGTGATGTGTCGGTGGTCCGCGATGGCAATACGATCCTCGACTCGGTGACCTGGCAGGTCGACTCCGACCAACGATGGGTCATCCTGGGGCCCAACGGCGCAGGCAAGACCACGCTCCTGCAGATCGCAGCTGCCGCGATGCACCCGACGTCGGGTACGGCCGAGGTGCTGCAGGAGGCGCTCGGCAAGGTCGACGTGTTCGAGCTCCGCCCCATGATCGGCTTCGCCTCGACGGCGATGGCTCGTCGCATCCCGCGCGACGAGACCGTGCTCGACGTCGTGCTCACTGCGGCCTACTCCGTGACCGGCCGCTGGAACGAGGAGTACGAGGGCATCGACACGCGCCGCGCCGAGCGAGTCCTGAAGGAGTGGGGGCTCGAGGGCTTCGCCGAGCGCCGCTTCGGCAGTCTCTCCGACGGCGAGCAGAAGCGGGTGCAGATCGCTCGCTCGGTGATGACCGACCCCGAACTCCTGCTGCTCGACGAACCCGCGGCGAGCCTCGACCTCGGCGCACGAGAAGAGCTCGTCGGATTGCTCGGCGGATACGCCGCATCGCCGTCGTCGCCCGCCATCGTCATGGTCACGCACCACGTCGAAGAGATCCCCGCGGGCTTCACGCACGCGTTGCTGCTCGCCGACGGAAAGATCGTCGCTTCGGGCCCCCTCGACGAGGCGCTCACCTCCGAGACGCTCACCGAGACGTTCGGCATGACGATCGAGCTCACCGAGCGCGACAGTCGTTTCGCCGCCCGCGCCGCCGCCTGACGTGCATCGTCGTCGATTCTGCTAGAATCGATAGCTGGCCCGAGGGCCGCACTGCTTTCCTGCGCGCGCAGGTTGTCGAATCCATCATCCGATCGCTGAAATCCAAGGAAGTCTCCATGAAGACCGACATCCACCCCGAGTACGCCGCCGTCGTCTTCCGCGACCTCGCTTCGGGCGAAACGTTCCTCACCCGCTCGACCGTGAAGAGCGACAAGACGATCGAACTCGACGGCGAGACCTACCCCGTCATCGACGTCGAGATCTCGTCGGCGTCGCACCCGTTCTACACGGGCAAGCAGCGCATCATGGACTCGGCCGGCCGCGTCGAGAAGTTCAACCAGCGCTTCAAGAACTTCGGCAAGTAAGACCTGCCGACACGAAGGGCGGGCGACCGCGGTCGCCCGCCCTTCGTCGTGCCCGCGGGTCTGACCGGGTCAGCGCACGGGCCAGGCGCCCGAGGTGGTGAACTCGGGCTCGCCGTTGGCTCGGCGCCACGCCTGGTAGCTCTCGGCCTGCTCGCGGCTCCAGTCGACTTGGCGCGCGTGCAGCTCGGCGACCGCGATCGCCGCGAGCTCGGGGTACGCCCGGGCGATGGCCTGCGCGACCCGGCCGGCCGCGACGGCGTCGGCACCGGCGTCGTGGGCGTTGGGCAGTGCCACGCCGTAGTGTTCGGCAGCCGCGGTGAGCGTGCGCTTTCCGCGGCGATAGCGGTCGACGGCCTTGTCGATGACGAGCGGGTCGATGACCGGCCCGGGCCCGGGCAGGGGAGTGATGCCGTAGCGAATGGCCTCGCGCTCGAGCAGCGTGAGGTCGTAGGAGGCGTTGTAGGCGACGATCGGCAGCCCGCGACCCGCGACGTCGGTGAGCGCGGCGACGATCTCGGCCACGGCCGTCGGCGCCGACTGGCCCTCGAGGCGAGCGCGCTCGGTGGTGACGCCGTGGATGAGCGACGCGGCGGTGGGGATCTCGACCCCGGGATCGACGATCCACTCGCGTCGCTCGAGGACCTCTCCTGACGCACCGAGCACCCCGACGTGGGCGGTGACGATGCGGCACGTGTCGACGTCGATGCCGGTGGTCTCGAGGTCGAAGACGGCGAGGGTGTCGGCCCAGCGGGCGGCGTTCGTGTCATCCATGGCGTCAGGCTATGGTCGCCCACCGTCATCGCCTCGGCGCCGGCGCGCGTGTCCGGGGCATCCGCTCGCCGATCGCACGCAGGAATCGCCCAAGGCGCGCCCGTAGAATGGCTGGGATGATCGCCTCCCCGTACGCCGAGCAGCTCGCTCGCATCCCCGTTCGGGCGCACCGTGTCGACGTCGACGGCACCGAGACGGCGTGGTGGGAGTACGGCGAGGCCGACGCCCCGGTGCTCGTGCTCGTGCACGGCTTCCGCGGCGATCACCACGGGCTCGAGCCCGTCGTCGCCCAGCTGCCCGGCTTCCGCATCATCTCGCCCGACCTGCCGGGCTTCGGCGAGTCGGCGACGTTCGCCGAGGCGCCCGCACGACATCGACGCCTATGCCGACTGGCTGGCCGCGTTCATCGGTGCGATCGGCCTCGACGGGCCCTACGACCTGCTCGGGCACTCGTTCGGCTCGATCGTGTCGTCGGCCGCCGTCGCACGCGGGCTCGCTCCCGAGCGCCTCGTGCTCGTGAACCCCATCGGCGCGCCCGCGCTCGAGGGCCCCCGCGGCGTCATGACCCGGCTCGCGGTGCTCTACTACCGCACCGCCGCAGCCCTGCCCGAGCGTGCGGGGTACGCGCTGCTCGCCAACGGCGCGATCGTGCGCGTCATGAGCGTGACGATGGCGAAGACCCGGCAGAAGCCGCTGCGTCGCTGGATCCACGACCAGCACGACCGCTACTTCTCGGCGTTCGGCGACCGCGACGCCGTGCTCGAGGCGTTCCGCGCCTCGGTGAGCCACGACGTCAGCGAGTACGCCGCCGACATCCACGTGCCCACGCTGCTCGTCGCCGCCGAGCGCGACGACGTCACCCCGCTCGATGCCCAGCACCGGCTCGTCACCCGCTTCCCCGACGCGAAGCTCGAGGTCATCCCCGAGGTCGGTCACCTCATCCACTACGAGACGCCGGGTGACGCGGCCGCGCGCATCCTTCGATTCCTGCGCGAAGAGGCGCCCGAGTGAAGATCGTCGTCGACTGCCGCTACACCCGCATCGGGCAGCACGACGGCATCAGCCGATTCACCGCGGGCATCGTCACCGAGCTCGCGAAGCGGCATCCGCTCACCATGCTCGTCAGCGACCACCGCCAGCTCGACATGCTTCCCCCACTGCCGTGGCAGCTCGTGAGCGGTCCGACGAGCATTCGCGAGCCGCTCGTCGCGCTGCAGGTGAAGAAGCTGCGGCCCGACATCGTGTTCACGCCGATGCAGACGATGGGGTCGTGGGGTCGCGACTACCGGCTGCTGCTGACCCTGCACGACCTGATCTACTACGAGAACCGCACGCCGCCGCGAGACCTGCCCGCGCCGGTGCGACTGCTGTGGCGGCTCTACCATCTCGCGTGGTGGCCGCAGCGCATGCTGCTGAATCGCGCCGATGCCGTCGTCACCGTCTCGCAGACGACCGCCGGCCTCATCCATGAGCACCATCTCACCGATCGTCCCGTGGTCGTCGTGCCGAACGCGGCCGACGACCTGCGCCCGGCCACGCTGCCCCGCGTGCGACCGAACGGCAATCGGCTCGTCTACATGGGCTCGTACATGCCCTACAAGAACGTCGACACGCTCGTGCGCGCCGTCGCGGCGCTGCCCGACCACGAGCTGCACCTGCTGAGTCGCATCGGCCGGGCCGAGCGCGAGCGATTGACACGGCTGGCGCCGCAGGCGCGGCTCGTGTTCCATGACGGCATCACGGATGCCGCGTACGCCGAGCTCCTCGCCGGCGCCACGGCCCTCGTGCACGCGTCGAAGGCCGAGGGCTTCGGCATCCCGCTCGTCGAGGCGATGCGCCTCGGCACGCCGGTGGTCGTGAGCGACATCCCGATCTTCCGTGAGATCGGCGGCGACGCGGCGCTGTTCTTCGATGCCGACAGCCCCGAATCGCTCGTCTCGGCGCTGTGGTCGCTCGAGCGCGAGGGCGAGTGGGAGCGCCGTTCGGCCGCATCGGTCGAGACGGCGGCGAAGTACAACTGGTCCGCGTCGGCCGATCGCCTGTTCGCGCTCATGCGCGACACGGTCGCCGCGCGTGGACGGCGACGCAGCCGGCGCTCGTGAGCCGCATCAGGCGGCGGGGCTCAGGCGCTGTTGCGGGCCAGCGCGTCGGTCGCCGCGCGCGTGCCGGTCAGCGCGTCGGCGAATGCGACGAGCGTCTCGCTCGCGCCCGCGTCGATCTTCACCGCGGCACGACTGTCGCCCCTGGTGATACCGCGGTTGACGACGATGATCGGCAGCTTGCGACGCCGGGCCTGCTCGATGAGTCGGATACCCGTGTTCACGACGAGCGACGAGCCCGCGACGAGCAGCACGTCGGACGATGTCACGAGCGAGGACGCGGCCTGGAAGGTCGTGACCGGCACGAACTCGCCGAAGAACACGACGTCGGGCTTCAGCACGCCGCCGCACACCGTGCACGCGGGGATGACCATCGCGTCGACGTCGTCGACCTCGACATCGCCGTCGGGCGCCGGGCGGATCGCCGTGCCGAGATCGATCGACGGATTGAGCGCCTCGAGCTGCTGGGCGATCGCCTGCCGGGCGTAGTGCTGCCCGCACTGCAGGCAGACCACGCGATCCATGCTGCCGTGCAACTCGACCACGTGGCGGCCACCGGCACGGCGGTGCAGCCCGTCGACGTTCTGCGTGATGATTCCCGCGACGTTGCCCGCGGCCTCGAGCTGCGCGAGCGCCAGGTGGCCGCGGTTGGGCTGCGCCGCCCCGAAGTTGCGCCAGCCGAGGTGGCTTCCGGCCCAGTAGCGCTTGCGCGCCCGCCTCGGACGCGAGGAAGGTCTGCACGGTCATCGGCGTGCGAACGGGCGCGCCCTCGCCGCGATAGTCGGGGATGCCCGAGTCGGTGCTGACGCCGGCGCCGGTGAGCACCGCGACGCGCGCGCCGCGCATGAGGTCGATCGCCTCGGCGACCAGCACGTCGGTCGGGGTCGGCGCCTCGCTGCCAATCGCCACGGTGGGCTCCCTTCGACCGGTACAGCCGAGTCTAGACGCGTCGGTTTTCCGGAATGTTTCGTCGACTGGCACCCTTGAGGGGAGGAGACCCATGCACATCGAACGAGTCCGCGACGCGGCATCCGATTCCGTCGCCGACTACGCTCGGCTGACCGACGTGGCGCTGCGCAGCGCCCACGAGCCCGAGCACGGGCTCTACATCGCCGAGTCGGCGAAGGTCATCCGCCGCGCGATCGCCGCCGGGCACCGGCCACGGTCGGTGCTCATGGAGGAGAAATGGCTGCCGGGGCTCGAATCCGCCCTCGCGCCGTTCGACGTCCCCGTGCACCTCGCCGACGCCGACCAGCTCGAGGCGATCACCGGGTATCGCGTTCACCGGGGAGCCCTCGCCGCGTTCGAGCGGCCCGACCTGCCCGACCCCGCCGACCTGCTGGCGGGCGCGCGTCGGGTCGTCGTGCTCGAGGACATCGTCGACCACACCAACGTCGGTGCCATCTTCCGCTCGGTCGCGGCCCTCGGCGCCGACGCCGTGCTCGTGAGCCCGCGCTGCGCCGACCCGCTCTACCGGCGCAGCGTGCGCGTGAGCATGGGCACGGTCTTCCAGGTTCCGTGGACGCGTCTGCCCGAATGGCACGACGCCCAGCGGATGCTCCGTGGTGCCGGTTTCGAGGTCGCCGCGCTCGCCCTCGCCGATGACGCGATCTCGCTGCGCGAGCTCGCCGCCGCACCGCCCGAGCGACTCGCGCTGGTGTTCGGTGCCGAGGGCGACGGGCTCAGCACGCACGCGCTCGAGGCCGCCGATCGCGTGGTGACGATTCCGATGCGGCACGGGGTCGACTCACTGAACGTCGCGGCCGCCGCCGCAGTGGTGCTCTACGCCCTCGCGGTCGATGCGGAGGGCGGCGAGTGACCGATCGTTCCGTCTCCGACGCGCGCAAGCGCGTGTACCGTCGTCGCCGCATCGTCGTGTTCGGCGCCCTGGCCGTCGTGCTCGCGCTGCTCGTGAGCGGCGCCGTGTACACCGCGAACGCGCTCGGCGCGCCGATCCCCGCCGCAGCCCCCGAGGTCTCGGCGCCCGAACCGATCGTCGCCGAGCCGCAGGCCCTCGCGCTGCCGGGCTTCGGCGGCTACGCCGTCGGCGCCGTCGGGTTCGACGGACTGCTCGCCGCCGGCAACGCCGACCAGTCGATGCCGAGCGCGAGCATCACCAAGGTCATCACCGCCCTCGTCATCCTCGATGCGCACCCGATCCCACCGGGTGAAGGCGGCCCTGAGATCGCCTACACCGAGGCCGACATCGACATCTACTGGGACATGATCGCCCAGAACGGGTCGGTCGCGCCCGTCGCGGCCGGCTCGTCGCTGACGCTTCGCGAGAGCCTCGAGGCGATGCTGCTGCCCTCGGGCAACAACTACGCCATCTCGCTCGCGAACTGGGCGTTCGGGTCGGGCGAGGAGTTCCTCACGGTCGCCCGCGCGTGGCTCGGCGAGCACGGCCTCGCGAACACGCGCATCGCCGATTCGAGCGGGCTCTCGCTCGACAACGTGAGCACGCCCACCGACCTCATCGCACTCGGCAAGCTCGCCCTCGCAGATCCCACGCTCGCCGAGATCGTCGCGACGAAGCGCGTCGACGTGCCCGAACTGGGAACCCTCGAGAACTCGAACAAGCTGCTCGGCACGCACGGCGTCGACGGCATCAAGACCGGCACGACCGACGATGCGGCCAACCTGCTCTTCTCCGCCGACTTCGCCGTGGGGTCGTCGACCGTGACGGTCGTCGGGGTGCTGCTCGGCGGCGAGAGCCACGCGGTGCTGCGCAGCGCGATCGCGGCACTGCTCGACAGCGTCGCCCCCGGGTTCCACGAGGTCGCGCCGCTCGAGGCCGGGCAGCAGCTCGCCGAGTACGACACGCCATGGGGTGATTCGGCACGGGCGAGAGCCGCTGACGGGGCATCCGTCGTCGTCTGGAGCGACACCCCGGTCGAGGTCGAGGTGCACGCCGAACCCGTGGCGCTCGCGGCCAGCGGCGACGAGGTCGGAACGGCGATCGTGCGCGCCGGCGCGCAAGAGGTGACCGTGCCGCTCGTGCTCGACGCCGCGATCGACGATCCGGGCACGTGGTGGCGTCTCACCAATCCCGGCGCGCTCGACGGCGCGACGACTCAGTCCGACGACGAGAGGTAGGGCGCCGCGTCGGGTCGCTTCGCGGTGACGAGGTCGCCCGAGGACTGGTGGCGGATGCGCCGCAGCACCCACGGCACGAGGTACTCGCGCGCCCACGTTGAGGTCTTCGACGCGCGCCTGCCGCCAGGTGCCATGGGGGAGTGGCTCGGGCTTCATCGGCTCGAGCGTCGTTGTCGACGTTGAGGGCGGCGAGCACCATGCGAGCGACCGTGTGATGGCCGAGCGAGTTCAGGTGCAGCCGGTCGGGCGACCACATGCGCTGGTCCTGCACCTCGGTGAGCGCCCACTGGTCGGCCACGACGCAGTCGTATCGCTTCGCGATGGTGCGCAGGTTCTCGTTGTAGATCGCGACCTTGCCGCGGATGCCGCGGAAGACCGGCGAGAAGCCGACGTCGACGCCCGTGAAGATGACGATCGTGGCGTGATCGCGCGAGAGCCGCTCGATCGCGTACTCGAAGCGCGCGGCGATCTCGTCGGGATCGGTGCCCGGCCGGATGACGTCGTTGCCGCCGGCCGAGATCGTGATGAGGTCGGGGCGCAGTGCGAGCGCCGGCTCGATCTGCTCGTCGATGATCTGCTGGATGAGCTTGCCGCGCACGGCGAGGTTCGCGTAGGCGAAGTCTTCGGTGCCCTGCGAGAGCACCTCGGCGACGCGGTCGGCCCAGCCGCGGTGGCCGCCGGGCACCGTGGGCTCGGGGTCGCCGATGCCCTCGGTGAACGAGTCGCCGAGGGCGACGTAGCGGGACCAGGGATGCTGCTGCGTGACCATTCCCCTATTGTGCCAAGGCGAGCGGTTCGAGGTGGGCGATCGGGTGGCCGGTCCGCGACGTCGGTTCGAGGATGTCGCAGGCCTCGGCTACTCTCGAATCCAGTGAGCACCTCGACCCCCTTCGGCCCCCAACCGGGCACGTCGGCAGCCGAACACCTCTCACCGTCGTTCCCCGAGCGCGCCGCATGGGGCACCGCATCGAAGCTGCGTGCCTGGCAGGCCGAGGCGCTCGAGCAGTACCTCGCCGACCTGCCGCGCGACTTCCTCGCCGCGGCCACGCCGGGCGCGGGCAAGACGACCTTCGCCCTGCGTCTCGCCGCCGAACTGCGCGCCCGGCGCATCATCGACCGCATCACCGTCGTCGCGCCGACCGACCACCTCAAGCGGCAGTGGGCCGATGCTGCGGCGCGCGCGGGAATTCGACTCGACCCCGGCTTCCGCAATGCCCACGGCCGCAGCGCCAGGCACTTCCACGGCGTGGCGGTCACCTACGCGCAGGTCGCGATGCGCCCGGCGCTGCACCGTGAGCTCACGCTCTCGGGCCGCACCCTCGTCATCCTCGACGAGGTGCACCACGGCGGCGACGCGCTGTCGTGGGGCGACGCGATCCGCGAGGCGTTCGGGTCCGCCGAGAAGCGGCTCTCGCTCACCGGTACCCCGTTCCGCTCCGACACGGCGCCGATCCCGTTCGTGGAGTACGAGCCCGATGCACAGGGCGTTCGACTCTCGAAGACCGACTACGCCTACGGCTACGGTCGTGCGCTTGCCGACGGCGTCGTGCGTCCCGTGATCTTCATGGTCTACGCCGGCCACATGCGATGGCGCACGAAGGCCGGCGACGAGATGGAGGCGAGGCTCGGCGAAGACAACACGAAGGACATCACCTCGTCGGCCTGGCGAACCGCGCTCGAGCCCACGGGCGAGTGGATCCCTGCGGTGCTGCGCGCCGCCGACCGCCGTCTCACCGAGGTTCGGCACGGAATCCCCGACGCCGGGGGCCTCGTCATCGCGACCGACCAGTCGATGGCGCGCGCCTACGCGAAGATCCTCGAGGAGATCTGCGGCGAGCCCGTCACCGTCGTGCTCTCCGACGAGAAGGAGGCCAGCTCGCGCATCGAGGAGTTCTCCGCGAACACGCGTCGCTGGATGGTGGCGGTGCGCATGGTGTCCGAGGGCGTCGACGTGCCGCGGCTCGCGGTCGGCGTCTACGCCACGAGCTCGTCGACGCCGCTGTTCTTCGCGCAGGCCATCGGCCGCTTCGTGCGGGCTCGGCGCCGCGGCGAGACGGCGTCGGTGTTCCTGCCGAACGTGCCGGTGCTCATGGCGCTCGGCTCGCAGCTCGAGCTCGAGCGCGACCATGCGCTCGACCGTCGCGGCGGCGATGCCGACGACGACGGCCTCGACGACAGCCTGCTCGAGTCGGCGAACCGCGAGGAGCGCGCCTCCGAAGAGCTCGAGCTCGGCACGTGGGAGGCGATCGGTTCCGACGCCTCGTTCGACCGGGTGCTCTACGACGGCACCGAGTTCGGCACCCTCGCCGAGCCCGGCAGCGACGAGGAGTACGACTTCATCGGCATTCCCGGGCTCCTCGAGCCCGAGCAGGTGTCGGAACTGCTGCGGCACCGGCAGGCGCGACAGGCGCGCAGGGCCGGCGACCGGCGCAAGCACACCGCCGAAGCCGACGCGCCCGAGCCGGTCGCGCTCTACCGCACCCTCAAAGAGCAGCGGTCGCTGCTCAACAGCCTCGTCGGGCTGTGGGCGCAGGCACACCGGCGAGGCGCACTCGCAGGTGCACGCCGAGCTGCGGCGCGTGTGCGGCGGCCCCGCGGTCGCGCAGGCGACGGTGACCCAGCTGCAGTCGCGCATCGAGTTGCTGCGGCGGCGCCTCGGCAGCAGGTGAGCCGCCGAGCAGGCGGGCGGGTCGGGGCCGATTTGGTCTGCTGCTTTTCTACAGCGTGTAGAAATAGGAGACGAATCTGGCCCATCACGCGTTCGAGACTCCGACGAGGCCGGCTACCCGATCGTCTACGAGAACCTGTTCGCCGCCATCGTCGAGGACCTCGGCGACGCCGTCACGCCCGAGGTGGCCGAGGCCTGGACCGAGGTCTACTGGCTCATGGCCGACGCCCTGATCAAGCTCGAGAAGGGCCTCTACGCCCGGCAGGCGAACGACGAGATCTGGACCTCGTGGCGCGTCACCGCGAAGGAGGCCGCCGGCGCGGGCTCCATCACCTTCCGACTGACACCGGCCGACAGCACCCCGGTCACGCGCGCCACCCCGGGCCAGTACGTCTCCGTGCGCGTGCGCCTGGCCGACGGCCTCCGTCAGGCCCGCCAGTACTCGCTGTCGGACCGCCGTGGACTCGCTCACCGAACGGGTCTTCACCACCAAGCTCGACGAGGGCGGGGAGGTCTCTCCGCACCTGCACGCGCGCCGGTCGACGTCGGCGACGTCGTCGAGCTGTCCAACCCGTACGGCGACATCGAGCTCGACGACTCCGATGCCCCGATCGTGCTCGCCACCGCGGGCATCGGCTGCACTCCGAGCGCGTCCATCCTGCAGTCCCTCGCGCAGCAGGTCTCCGACCGTCGCGTCCTCGTGCTGCACGCCGAGCAGCGCGCCGAGAACTGGGCCCTCGAGCACCAGATGCGCGCCGCCGTCGAGCAACTGCCGAACGCCGAGCTGCAGCTCTGGCTGGAAGAGGCCGCCGCTGGCGCCGACGCCGAGGCGCGGCTTCATGGACCTGAGCGGCATCGACCTGCCGACCGGCGCCAAGCTGTACCTGTGCGGACCGTTGCCCTTCATGCGCTCGATCCGGTCGCAGGCCATCACCGCGGGCATCCCGGCCACCGACATCCACTACGAGGTGTTCGGACCGGACGTCTGGCTGGCCGCCTAGCGGAGGCGGGCCGGAGGTGATGGTGGTCGGTGTCGGCCACCACCACCTCCGCTCGTGGCGCGGGCGTCACCGATGCGCACTGCTCGCGCCGTCGGATTGCGGCCCATCGAGCGCCGGGACGTGCCGCTTCAGCCCGCGACGGCGTCGGGCACGAGGAGGTCTGACGCGCGTTCGAGGTCCTGTGCCTCGGCTGCCGCGTCGAGTGCGGCCATGAGGTCGTCGGTGAGGTCGTCGACGTGCTCGAGCCCGATGGCGAGCCGCACCACTCCGGCGCCCGGCTTCGCCTCGCCGGCGACGGGTCGGTGCGTGAGCGAGGCCGGGTGCTGCACGAGCGAGTCGACGCCGCCGAGCGACACGGCGTGCGTGATGAGCTCGCAGGACTCCGTGAACCGGGCCGCGGCGTCGTAGCCGCCGGCCAGCTCGATCGCGATGATCGAACCGGCGCCGTGCATCTGCGTGCCGATGAGACCGGCCGGGTCCTGACCGGGCAGGCCCGGGTAGTGCACGCGGGCGACCGCGGGGTGGGTGAGCAGCCGCTCGGCGATGACCTGCGCGGTCGCCTGCTGTGCACGTACGCGCAGCGGCAGGGTGCGCAGCCCGCGGTGCAGCAGGTAGGCGGCCATGGGATGGAGGAGTCCGCCGGTGAGCGCCCGCACCTGGCGCAGGCGTTCGACCCATTCGCGGTCGGCGGCGACGACGCCGCCCATGACGTCCCCGTGGCCGCCGAGGTACTTGGTCGCACTGTGCAGCACGAGGGTCGCGCCGTGCTCGACCGGGCGCTGCAGCACGGGCGTCGCGAACGTGTTGTCGACGAGCAGCGGCACGTCACCCGCGGCGTCGGCGATCTCGCGCAGGTCGACGAGTTCGAGTGTCGGGTTCGCGGGCGTCTCGACGACGACGAGGCCCGTGTCGGGGCGGATCGCGCCGCGGATCTCCGAGACATCCGCCCACGTCACCTCGGTGCCGAGCAGTCCGCTCGCGAGCACGTGGTCGGTGCCGCCGTAGAGCGGGCGCACGGCGACGACGTGGGGACGGCCGGCCGAGGCGGTCGCGATGAGCGTCGCGGCGAGCGCCGCCATGCCCGAGGCGAACGCGACGGCACCCTCGGTGCCCTCGAGTCCGGCGAGGGACTCCTCGAATCGTGCCACCCCCGGCTGCCACAGCCGCTGGTACACGGCCGACCGGCCCTCGGCGAGGTCGTGGCCGGTCGCGAGCTCCTCGTAGGAGAGACCGCCGGTCTCGACGGAGCCGAGCGGGTTGGTGGTCGAGAAGTCGATGACGGGGACGTGGGATCCGCTCTCTCGGACGCCGGTCATTCCGCCGTGGACGGCGCGGGTCTCGAGGTGCGACGACGATGTCTGCATGCCTCGAATGAAGCAGATCCTTGCGCGATAAGCAAACCCGCATGCAGGATCGCTACGTTACGATAGGAATCTCGAATGTTCTGCAGTGTCGATGTCGAAGGAGCCCGCCCATGGCGCAGAAACCCGAACTCGATCGCGTCGACCGCGCACTGCTCGGCGCGCTCTCGACGAATGCCCGCGCATCCGGCGCCGCCCTCGCCGCCGAAGTCGGTGTGGCCGAGTCGACCGTCTCGCTGAGACTCCGCCGGCTGCAGTCGCTCGGCACCGTGCGCGGCTACCGAGTCGACGTCGATCTCGCTTCGCTCGGCGTCTCGCTCCAGGCGCTCATCGCGATCCGGCTCGTCAAGCACGACCGTGGCGAGATCGACGCGTTCCGTGCGGCCGTGCCGCACCTGCCCGGCGTGCTCGGCGTCTTCCACATGGCGGGCGCCGAAGACTACCTGCTGCATGTGGCGGCGCGCGACGCAGAAGAGCTTCGCGAATTCGTGCTCGCGCATCTCACCGGACATCCGGCCGTCGCGCACACCGAGACCAACCTCATCTTCGAGCACGTCGACGGCGACGGCTGGAACAAGCTCGTCGGCTGAGTCGGCAGCACGCGCCGCCACGCCGATCGCCGACGGCGCGATCAGGCGAGCGTGGTGCCGAAGGCGAGGCCCAGCACGTAGGTCACCGCGGCCGCGCCGAGGCCGATCGCGAGCTGACGCACCGCACGCTTCAGCGGTGACGCACCCGAGAGCAGGCCGACGATCGCGCCGGTCGCGAGCAACGCGATGCTCACGAGCACCGTCGCCGTCACGACGGCCGCGATGCCGCTCATGCCGAACAGGTACGGCAGCACGGGGATGAGCGCGCCCGACGCGAAGAAGAGGAAGCTCGAGATCGCCGCGTTCAGGCCGGTGCCGACCGCGTCGTCGTCGTGCTCGGTGACCGCGAGCGCGTCGGTGGGCGCGGCGCCCCGTCCTGCGGCCTGCACCCGGGCGACGACGAGCGCGGCGTGCTCGGCGGCATCCTGCTCGCCCATGCCGCGCGCGCGGTAGACGAGGGCGAGCTCGTTCGCGTCGACGTCGAGGTCGACGAGCGCCTCGCGAGCGGTCGGATCGGGTGCGGAGGCCTCGAGCAGCTCGCGCGACGAACGCACCGACACGTACTCGCCGGCTCCCATCGACAGCGCACCGGCGAGGAGGCCGGCGATGCCGGTGAACAGCACGACCCCGCTCGAGACGCCGGTCGCGCCGATGCCGAGCACGAGTGCCAGGTTCGAGACCAGGCCGTCGTTGGCGCCGAACACCGCCGCGCGGAACGTGCCCGCCAGTCGGCGGCGTCCGCGGGCCGCGAGTCCGCGGACGACCTCGCCGTGGATGCGCTCGTCGGCCGCCATGGCGGGCGTGGCATCCGGGTCGGTGGCATACGGCGAGCGGGCCTCGGCCCGCTGCGCGAGTGCCAGCACGAAGATCGAGCCGAACCGGCGGGCGAGGGCGACCAGGATGCGGGTGCGGATGTCGGCGCGGGGCGCTCCGGTGCCGTCACCGTCGAGCAGGCGCAGCCAGTGCGCCTCGTGGCGTCCTTCGGCGGCGGCGAGCGCGAGCAGGATCTCGCGCTCCTCGCCCTCACGGCGCGCGGCGAGCTCGCGGTACACCGCGGCTTCGGCGCGCTCGTCGGCGAGGTACCTGCGCCACTTGGCGCGGTCGGCCGCGGTCGCACTCGTCGGCTCGGTCATGGTGCTCCATTCGCGAGCGCGTGGCGGGGCGGTGCGCCCGGGGCCTCGCGCTCCGTCACGTCTCCGCCGCGTTCGCGGCCGTCAGCCACGATATCGGCAGCGTCGCCCAGATCGGCGGAATCTCGCGGATTGGCAGCATTTCGGAGCGCCGAACCGCACGCCGCGGCGGCATGCTGCGACGAGCCGGCGGATCAGGCCGCCGGCGTCGTCACGAAGTCGATGAGCTCCTCGACGCGCCCGAGCAGCGCCGGTTCGAGATCGCCGTACCCGCGCACGCGGCCGAGGATGTGCTGCCACGCCCTCGCGATGTCGGCCTGCTCGGCGTGCGGCCAGCCGAACGCCTCGCACACCCCGTGCTTCCACTCGGTGCCGCGCGGGATCACGGGCCAGGCGGTCTTGCCGAGGCGTGCCGGCTTCACCGACTGCCAGATGTCGATGAACGGATGTCCCACCACGAGCACATGCGCGCGATGGGGGCCGCGCGCCACGGCGTCGGCGATGCGCTGCTCCTTCGACCCGGGAACGAGATGGTCGACGAGCACGCCGGCCCTGCGGCCCGGGCCGGGGCGGAACTCGGCGAGCACCTCGTCGAGCACGTCGACGCCCTGCAGGTACTCGACGACGACACCCTCGATGCGCAGGTCGGCGCCCCACACCTTCTCGACGAGTTCGGCATCGTGCCGGCCCTCGACGAAGATGCGGCTCGGCAGCGCGACTCGGGCCGGCGCCGAGTCGACCGCGAACGAGCCCGAGGCCGTGCGCATTCGCCCTGCGGGCGCCTTCGGCTTGGGGGCGACGAGCTGCACCGCGGTGCCGTCGACGAGGAATCCGTGGCCGAGCGGGAACATGCGCTTCGCGCCGAAGCGGTCCTCGAGGGTGACGATGTCCTTGTCGAGCCCGACGACTGCGCCGCAGAATCCGCTCTCGGCGAGCTCGACGACGAGGTCGCGCTCGGCCTCGACGGTGGGAATCACGCGCCGTGAGCGCGCCTTCCAGTCGCCGGCGAGCACATCGCTGCCGTACCGATCGGGGCCGAGGCTGTCGTGGGATGTCGCGGGCACCGGTCGAGGCTAACGGATGCGCCGGGTTCAACCGGGCGACGACACGGCTGCGCGCCGGGCGAGTGCGAGTGTCCAGATCGCGCCCGCCGCGGCGACGGCGGCGCCCACCCCGAACGCCCAGGGGATTCCGAACCCGTCGGCCACGAGCCCGAGCGCGATCGGTCCGAGTCCCAATCCGAGATCGATGACGGCGCTGGCCGTGCCCGACG
Organism: uncultured Actinomycetota bacterium; assembly: GCA_963836825.1. Taxonomy (GTDB): domain Bacteria; phylum Actinomycetota; class Actinomycetes; order Actinomycetales; family Microbacteriaceae; genus Agromyces. The sequence continues at coordinate 107,865 of CAWILI010000005.1, read as the reverse complement.
CCACGCCGCGCTGCGTCGGCGACGCCGTCGCGAAGATCGCCGAGAAGAATGCCGGAGTGCTGAATGCCACGCCGACGGCGAGGACGGCCGCTCCGATGATGAGTCCCGCCGGCGATCGCAGGCTCGCGGCGATGATCAGGCCGACGCTGATCGTGACGAGGGCTGCCGTGCCGAGGACGAGCGACGGCACCCTGTCGGGCACGCGCGCGAAGGCGATGCGGCAGACCACCACGACGGCGCCGTAGACGAACAGGGCGAGGCCGGCGTTGTCGAGACCGACCTGCATCGCCTCCAGCGATGAGAACGCGAGGAATCCACCCATCGCGATGAGTGCGGCGAGGAATCCCAGCCCGATCGGGATCGCCGGGCGATGGATCAGGTGGTGCTCGGCATCGGCGGCGGGCGCCTCGGTGCGGGTCTCGCCGACGAGCAGCGTCAGGCCGGCGGCGAGCAGGGCGAGCACGGCGGCGCCCGTCCAGGCGAGTCCGAAACCGGCGAGATCGACCAGCGCCGCGCCGAGCAGCGGTCCGAAGGCGATCCCGAGGTAGAGCCCGAGGGAGTTGTACGACAGCGCTTCGCCCATTCGTGCCTCGGGTGCGAGGTCGGCGAGCGCCGCGAAGCCGGCGACGAAGAACGCCGCCTCGGCGACCCCCGCGAGCAGGCGCAGCGCCACCACCACGGGCAGGCTCTCGGCGAGGAGCAGCAATGCGAGGCTGGCGGCGGCGATGAGGGCGCCGCCGAAGAGCAGCGGCAGGCGACCGAAGCGGTCGGCGAGGCGCCCGGCGAGGGGCCGCAAGACCAGCGCCGAGAGGGCGAATGCCCCGACGGCGAGACCGGCGCCGGCGGCGTCGCCGCCGATCGGGCCGGTGACGTACAGGGGGAGCGCGAAGAGCGCCACGCCGAAGGCGGTGAAGTAGCAGAGCTCGGCGATGCCCAGCGCGATGAACGCAGGGGTGAAGAGGCGCTCGGTCGTCGAGCGGCGCGTCATGGTTCACCACGCATCGATCGAATCGCGATGGGTCACGACCGACCACGACCTCAGCGTATGCCTCCGACGAGTGCGCGGCACAGGCCGGCGACGGTCGGCGTTCAACGGAAGTCGCGCGAGCGGTGCGGCGCCGACACGGTGAGCGACTCGAATCGGTCGGCGATGAGGTTGGTGACGCCCTCGGCGGTGCGTTCGAGGATGCCGCGCACGACCATCGCCGGGGCCTCGCGTGCGACGCGCCGGTAGCGGTTCCACACCCCGACCCCGGCGATCACGTTGAGCGTGCCCGACTCGTCTTCGAGGTTGAGGAAGGTGATGCCGCTCGCGGTCGCCGGACGCTGCCGGTGCGTGACGACGCCGCCGACCTCGATGCGCCGGCCGGTCTCGGCGGTCGCCAACAGGTCGATGCGTATCGCCCCTCGGTCGTCGAGCCGCTCGCGCACATGCCGGATCGGATGATCGTCGGGGGAGATGCCCGTGGCCCACAGGTCGTAGATCACCTGCTCGGCGGGCGTGAGCATCGGCAGCAGCGGTGGCTGCACCACGACGACCGAGCCCGCGAGGTACTCCTCGCGGTCTTGGGCGGCCTCACCGGCGAGCCACAGCGCCTCGCGCCGTTCGAGCCCGAATGCGTCGAAGGCTCCGGCCGCGGCGAGCGCCTCGAGCTGCGTGGCGTCGAGCCCGGCGCGCCGGGACACGTCGGCCATGTCGCGGTAGGGGCCGCGCGCCTCGCGTTCGGCGACGATGCGCTCGGCCACGGCCTTGCCGATCGACGAGACGTCGGCGAGGCCGAGTCGCACCGCGAACGCGCCGTCGCGGCGGTGCTCGGCCGAGCGATCGGGGGCGGTGCGGTCGAACGGCCCGATGGGCTCTTGTGCGGGATCGGCGCATGATGCGAGACCGGTCGGCGCGCGACATCCGTTGTCGCCCTGGATCGAAACGCGATCGGATGCCGCAACCGCGTCGATCGCCTCGAGCCCCGCGTGCACGCCCGAGCGCAGGATGTCGGGCCGGAGCATCTGCACCCCGTGCCGCCTCGCGTCGGCGGTGAGCGTGGCGGGCGAGTAGAACCCCATGGGCTGTGCCCGCAGCAGCGCCGCGAGGAACGCCGCGGGGTAGTGCAGCTTCAGCCACGAGCTCGCGTAGACGAGCAGTCCGAAGCTCAGCGCGTGGCTCTCGGCGAAGCCGAAGTTCGCGAACGCCTCGATCTTGGCGTAGATCGAGTCGGCGACCTCGGGCTCGATGCCGTTCTCGGCCATGCCCGCGTAGAGCTTCGACTTCAGCCGCTCGATCTTCTCGACCCCGCGCTTCGACCCCATCGCCCGGCGCAGCAGGTCGGCGTCGGCGGCGCTGCAGTTGCCGACGGCGACGGCCATCTGCATGAGCTGCTCCTGGAAGAGCGGCACGCCGAGCGTGCGTTCGAGCACCGGCTCGAGCTTGGGGTGCAGGTAGCTGACCTGCTCTTCGCCGGTGCGCCGCCGGATGTACGGATGCACCGCCCCGCCCTGCACCGGACCCGGACGGATGAGCGCGATCTCGACGACGAGGTCGTAGAACCGCCGGGGTTGCAGCCGGGGGAGCGTGCCCATCTGCGCGCGGCTCTCGACCTGGAACACCCCGATCGAGTCGGCCCGGCAGAGCATGTCGTAGACCGCCGCCTCCTCTTTGGGCAACGACGAGAGCTCCCACACCTCGCCCGTCGTCTCGCGCACGAGGTCGAAGGTGTACTGCAGGGCGGCGAGCATGCCGAGCCCGAGCAGGTCGAACTTCACGAGGCCCATCCAGGCGCAGTCGTCTTTGTCCCATTGCAGCACCGTGCGCCGTTCCATGCGGGCGTGCTCGATGGGGCACACCTCGCCGACCGGTCGATCGGTGAGCACCATGCCGCCCGAGTGGATGCCGAGGTGCCGCGGGAAGGTGAGCACCTGCTCGGCGAGCTCGACGACGGCGTCGGGGATGTCGTGGTCGTCGGTCTCGACGACGGCACCCCACCGCTCGACCTGGCGCGACCACGCGTCTTGCTGACCGGTGGAGTAGCCGAGCGCCTTCGCCATGTCGCGCACCGCCGCCTTGGGCCGGTAGCTGATGACGTTCGCGACCTGCGCCGCGTTCTGGCGCCCGTACTTGTCGTAGACGTACTGGATGATCTCTTCACGCCGGTCGGAGTCGAAGTCGACGTCGATGTCGGGCTCTTCATCGCGCAGCGCCGAGAGGAACCGCTCGAACGGCAGGCCGTAGAAGATCGAGTCGACCGCGGTGATGCGCAGCACGTAGCAGACCGCCGAGTTCGCAGCCGAACCACGCCCCTGGCACAGGATGCCCCGCCGCCGGGCCTCGTGCACGATGTCGCGCACGATCAGGAAGTAGCCGGGGAAGTCCTTCTGCTCGATGACGTCGAGCTCGCGTGCGAGTCGCTCGCGCACGTGCTCGGGCACGCCCGGGTAGAGCTCGGCGGCGCCCTGCCAGGTGAGCTCGCGCAGCCAGCTCATGGGCGTGTGCCCCTCGGGCACCTGCTGCCGCGGCAGCTTGGGGCGGGCGCTGCGCAGGGTGAAGGCGAGCTCGTCGGCGAGCGTCACCGACCGCGCGACGGCGCCGGGGTAGCGGGCGAAGCGTGCGGCCATCTCGGCGCCGCTGCGCAGGTGCAGCTCGTCGGACGCGGGAAGCCATCCGTCGAGCTCGTCGAGGCTGCGCCGCGCACGCACCGCGGCGAGGGCCGACGCGAGCCGGTGCTCGGGCGGGGTCGCGTAGTGCACGGCGTTCGTCGCGAGCAGCGGCAGCCCCGCCTGCTCGGCGAGGCCCGCGAGCGCGTCGTTGGCCTGCTGGTCGTTCGGATGCCCGTGGTCGAAGAGCTCGACCACGACGTTCTCGCGGCCGAAGAGGGCGACCAGCCGGTCGAGTTCGCGCGCAGCGGCCTCGGGCCCGCCGTCGAGCGAGGGCGCGCCGCACGGCGCCCTTGCGGCATCCGGTCGGCACGACCCACTCGCCGCCCGCCCGCTCGGCGAGCGCTTCGAGCGAGTACACCGGCCGCCCCTTCTCGCCGCCGGCGAGCTGCCCGGCGGTGATCGCAGCAGCCAGCCGGTGGTAGCCCGCCTCGCGCCGGGCGAGCACGAGCAGGTGCTCGCCCTCGGGGTCGGCGAAGCCGTTCTGCGGGCCGCTGAGCCCGAGCGAGAGCTCGGCGCCGAAGACGGTCTGCAGGTCGGGAAAGCTCTCGGCCGCCTCGGCGAAGCGCACGATGCCGTAGAAGCCGTCGTGGTCGGTCACCGCGAGCCCGCTGAGGCCGAGCCGGTGCGCCTCTTCGACGAGCTGCTCGGGCGCGGAGGCGCCGTCGAGGAAGCTGAACGTCGAGTGCGCGTGCAGCTCGGCGTAGGGCACGACGGGACCGGCCGGCGCCGCGAGCCCTTCAGCCGGACGGTACGGATGCCGCTTGCGGCTCCATGCGGGACTGTCGCCGCCGTCGGCGATGACCTTCGTCGTGCCCGGCCGCCGCCGGTCGGAGAGCTTCTGCTCGAGCTCGGACCACGGGATCTCGGGGTTGTTCCAGCCCATCAGTCGTACCTCGCCTCGGCCCACCAGCCGTCGCCGTCGCGCACGAGCAGCCACGCGCACCCGTCGTGGTCGACGATCTGGAACCGGTGCACGCGCTTGGCGCGCTCGGCGTCCCACCACCGCTCGACGACCGGCCAGGGCCCGGCCCAGGCGCGCACGGGCGATTCGCCGTCGCCGCCGACCGCGAACCGCGCGGGCGGTGTCGAGATCGCCCCGCGATCGTCGATGGCGACGGATGCCCCGTCGTCGCCCACGAGCCGGATGGGCAGCCGTTCGCGGAACACGCTCGCCGGCGCGAGCGCCGGCAGGCTGCCCGGCCACGGCGCCCCCGCAACCGGCTCGCCGGTGCGCTCGGGCGCCCGGTCGCCCCACGGCACGAGCACCTGACGGTCGGCGAGCATGCGGCCGCCGCCGATGGACGCGGTGACGACCCCGTCGTGGCCGAGCATGCTCTGCACCCGGGTGAGGCCGTGGTGCACCCGCTCGTCGGGCCCGCCGCCCCAGAGCCCGTCTTCGTGGTTGCCGGTCGAGTCGATGCGCTCGGGCACGACCCGCAGCCGCACGATCGGCGAGGCGAGCCCCGCGTCGGCCGTGCCGGTGCCCTGCAGCTGCCAGCGCACCCGGTCGACCACGTCGGCGGGCGTGAACCACTGCGGATGCAGCCAGCTGCGGCTCGAGTGCCCGCCCCGCTCGTCGTCGAGCTCGACCCTGATGCCCGTGCACACGAGCCGCTTCGCCCGCATGCGGTCGATGAACTCGTCAGCCCGCACGCGGAACGCGAACGCGAGCTGGTCGATGCGGTCGAGCGGCGGCTCGAACTCCTGCGCGCACCTCGAACTCGGGCGGCGGCGTGCGCGCCGTGACCCCGGTCTGCTCGCGCCCGCCGGCCCGGTCGTGCGCGAAGGCGCCGGCCGCGCCGAACCGCCGGCGCACGTCGGCCTCGGGCAGTGCGGCGAACTCGCCGAGCGTGCGCACCCCGAGCCGGTTGAGCAGGGTCGTCGTGCGGGCGTCGGTGACGAGCCTCACGGGCATCGGCGCGATGAAGTCGGCGGATGCCCCGACCGCGACGATGCCCACGGGCGTCGCACGCGCGGCGCGCGCCGCCTGCTCGGCCGCGAACGGCCCGTCGGCGATGCCGACCCGGGCACCCGGCACACCGAGCCCGGTCATGGTGGCGAGCAGCGCCTGCGCCGCGGCGTCTTCGCCGCCGTAGTAGCGCGCGGGCCCGCGCGCCCGCATGGCGAGGGTGCCCGGGCGCACGATCTGCACGCCGGGCACGGTGGTCTCGACCTCGCGCACGACGGGTTCGAACAGGCGCACGTCGACCGCGGCGTCGTAGTCGAGCACCGTGAGCGCGGGGGAGCGGTACTGCGCCTCGCGCAGCTTCAGGCCGCGGGCGACGCCGTCGCGGCGTGCGGCGGCCGAGCAGGCGTAGACGACCCCCGACTCGGTGAGCGCGATCGGCAGGGCGGGGTCGAGGCCGGTCTCGCGGCAGGCCGCGAAGATCGGCCAGTCGGGGCACCAGAGCACGATCGTGCGGGTCGGCACGTTCATGAGGCCGGCCGCTCGTAGTCGTCGAGCCGCACCGGCTCGCGCGGCGAGCGGGCATCGGCGGCAGAGCCGGCGGCCCGGAACCGCAACGACCGATCGGGCAGCCGCAGTCGCGAGCGTGCCCGACGACCGAACTCGCCCCGCCCACCGGCGCTCACGACGACCTCGCGGTCGCTGAGCTGCCCGTGCCCCGCACCGAGCCCGTGCCACTCGCTCGACTCGACCCCGAGCCGGGCATCGCTGCCCGGCCAGTCGCCCGCGACGAGCAGCACGCTGCCGCGTTGCCGCAGCCTCGCCGCCAGCCGTGACGCCTCGGCCGGTGCGACCCGCCCCACCGCACGCGCCGCGACCACGGGGATGACGTCGGCGAGCGCCGCCACCACGGTGAGCCACTGCCGCCCGGGATCGGGCACGAGCACGAGCCGCTCGAGGTCGATGCCGAATCGGTCGGCGGCCTCGACGCCGAAGTCGGGCAGCCCGACGACGGCGACCCAGCGCCCGCTCGCCGACGGCCCGGCGAGCAGCGCCATGAGCAGCGTGGTCGACCCCTCGACCGAGACCACCGTGCCCTCGCGGAGCGTGCCGCCGGGCAGCACCTGCTCGAACGCCGGATGCGTGGGCACGGCCTTCGAGTCGAGCCGCGTCGCCTGCATGCCGCGGATGCGGGCCTGCAGCTCGTCGACGCGCGAGGGCGACTCGGCGGGGGCGAGGGGAGCGGTCATGGTCACCTCATCAGTTTCGAACACATGTTCGAATGTCGCAAGTCGGTGTTGCCGACTGTCCACATCATCGGCGAGGGGTACGACATCGGCTCGCGACGGCCGTGGCGCGGGGCATCCGCCGATCGGGCGTCGCCCGCACGGCACGCAGAAGACGCGTGCTTCATCCACCGGACGAAGCGCGATCGCGTCCGTCTCGGCGCACCAGGCGGGGCACGGGGCATCCGCCGATTCACGGACCCGCGAAACGCAAGAAGGCCGGATCACATGGATCCGGCCTTCTGCACACAAGCGTGCGCGAGGGGGGACTTGAACCCCCACGCCCGTTAGGGCACTAGCACCTCAAGCTAGCGCGTCTGCCATTTCCGCCACCCGCGCTCGTGTCGGGCTCTTCCGATTGCTCGGTGGCCCGAAAGAAGACATTAGCACGGATTCCGGGCCGCTTCCGACACGGTGGCCATCGTCGGATGCCCCGGCTAGCGTGAAGCACATGGCCCCGCCTTCGAACCCTGCGCACCCGACCACAGAGCTCGACGAGACGGCGATCATCGCACGGGATCTCATCCGCTTCGACACGTCGAACTACGGCGGCGGGCGGGCGAACGGCGAGCTCGAGGCCGCCGAGTACGTCGAGGCGCACCTGACCGCACTCGGCCTCGCGCCGCAGCTCTTCGAACCCGCGCCGCGACGCGCGAGCGTGGTCGCGCGGGTGCCGGGCCGCAACCCGGCCAAGCCGGCGCTCGTCGTGCACGGCCACCTCGACGTCGTGCCGGCAGATCCGCGCAACTGGAGCGTCGACCCCTTCGCCGGCGAGATCCGCGACGGCATGCTGTGGGGCCGCGGCGCCGTCGACATGAAGAACATGGACGCGATGATGCTCGCCGCGCTCGGCGACATCCTCGGCAGCGGCCGGCAGCCCGAACGCGACCTCGTCGTGGCGTTCTTCGCCGACGAGGAGTCCGGCGGGGGAGTCGGGGCGGGCTGGCTCGTCGACAACCATCCCGAGCTGTTCGCCCGAGCGACCGAGGCCATCAGCGAGGTCGGCGGGTACTCGATCACCGTCGGGGGCCGCCGCGCGTACCTGCTGCAGACCGGCGAGAAGTCGCTGCTGTGGGTGCGGCTCGTCGCACGCGGCACCGCGGCCCACGGGTCGCGGCTCGTCGGCGACAACGCCATCACCAAGCTCGCCGAGGCGGTGGCCACGCTCGGCCGCACCGAGTGGCCGCTGCGGCTCACCGGAACGACCCGCGAGCTCCTGGGCAAGATCGCCGAGGTGCTCGGCGTCGACCCCGAGCAGGTCTCGCCCGACGAACTGGCCCTCGCCACGGGCTCGGCGTCGGGATTCATCACGGCGACCCTGCGCACCACCACGAACCCGACCGTGCTCGAGGCCGGCTACAAGCACAACGTCATCCCCGATCACGCCGAGGCGCTCGTCGACATCCGCACGCTCCCCGGCGAAGAAGATGCGGTGCTCGCCGAGGTGCAGGCGCTCGTCGGCGACGACATCGAGATCCAGATCGTGCATCGCGACGTCGGGCTCGAGGCGGCGACATCCGGCACCCTCGTCGACGCGGTGACGCACGCGCTCGGCGTGCACGATCCCGGCGCTCCCGTGTTCCCCTACCTGCTCTCGGGCGGAACCGACAACAAGTCGCTCAGCCGCCTCGACATCGCGGGCTACGGCTTCGCGCCGCTCAAGCTGCCAGAAGGCTTGGACTTCCCGGCGATGTTCCACGGGGTTGACGAGCGCGTGCCGCTCGACGCACTAGTCTTCGGTAGGCAAGTCCTGCGCGACCTGCTGCTCGAATACTGACCAGTTCAGTCCACTGACCAGTGCAGTCCTCCGGTCTCGGCGGAGGCGGAAGGCGGATGCCCCAACGTGATCGAAGCGCTCATCCTCGGCTTTGTGCAGGGCCTCACCGAATTCCTCCCGATCTCGTCGAGCGCGCACCTGCGCATCCTCGGTGAGTTCCTGCCGGGCGCGCAAGATCCGGGTGCGGCGTTCACCGCGATCACGCAACTCGGCACCGAGACGGCGGTGGTCGTGTTCTTCTGGCGCGACATCGTGCGCATCGTCTCGCACTGGTTCGGCTCGTTCACGGGCCGCGTGCCGCGCCACGACCCCGACGCCCGCATGGGCTGGCTCATCATCGTGGGCTCGATCCCGATCGTCGTGCTCGGCCTGCTCTTCCAAGACGAGATCGAGACCATCCTGCGATCGCTGTGGATCACCGCGACGATGCTCATCATCTTCGGCATCATCCTCGGGCTCGCCGACTGGGCCGGCGCGAAGCGGCGCAAGCTCGACCAGATCACCGTGCCGCACGGCATCTACTTCGGACTCGCGCAGTCGCTCTCCCTGATCCCGGGCGTGTCACGCTCGGGCGGCACGATCACCATGGGGCTGCTGCTCGGCTACGAGCGCGCCGCCGCGGCGCGCTACGCGTTCCTGCTCGCGATCCCGGCCGTGTTCGGCAGCGGGCTGTTCCAGCTGTTCAAGAGCTTCGGCGAACCGGCGGTCTACGGCCCCATCGAGACGGCGGCGGCCACGCTCGTGGCGTTCGTCGTGGCGATCCTCGTGATCGCGTTCTTCATGAGCTACATCTCGAGGCACAGCTTCCTGCCGTTCGTGATCTACCGCATCGCTCCTCGGCGGGCTCATCTTCGCGCTGCTCGGCACGGGCGCGATCCAGGCCTGATCGGCTCGAACGGGTAACCGGGTCGGCCGGCGCGATCGACCCGAGCCGGGCGGCCCGAGCGGTCAGCCGGCGGGGCGGTTGCCGTCGCCGCGGCCGTCGGCGCGACCCTCGGGTCCGTCGCCCCGGCGGCGCAGGTAGCGCTCGAACTCCTGGGCGATCGCCTCACCGCTCGCCTCGGGCGCATCGACCGCGTCGCGCGCCTGCTCGAGCTGGGTGATGTAGCCGGCCATGTCCTCGTCGTCGGCGGCGAGCGCGTCGACGCCGGCCTCCCACGCCTTGGCCTCGGTCTCGAGCGTGCCGCGGGGGATCGAGAGGCCGGTGAGCTCCTCGACCTTGCCGAGCAGGGCGAGCACCGCCTTGGGCGATGGCGCGTTGTGCACGTAGTGCGGCACCGAGGCCCACAGCGACACGGTGGGGATGCCGGCGCGCTCGGCCTGGTCGGCGATGACGCTGAGGATGCCGACGGGCCCCTCGTAGCTCGACCGCTCGACGCCGAGCGCGCTGCGCACCTCGGGGTTCTCGCTCGACGCGAACACGGTGAGCGGCCGCGTGTGCGGGGCGTCGGCGAGCATCGCGCCGAGCAGCACGACGCCGTCGATGTCGGCGGCGAGGGCGGCGTCGATGAGTTCCGCGGCGAAGCCCTTCCAGCTGCGGGCCGGCTCTGCGCCGATGAGCACGTGCAGTCCGGATGCCCCGGGGCCGGTCACCGGGTCGTCGAGCTCGTGCTCTCGGCCGGGGCCGAGGATCGCAGCGCCCGGCCACTCGAGGCGGCGAACGCCGTCGTCGCCCACCGCGACCGTGGGCCGGGTGAACTGGTAGTCGAAGTAGAGTTCGGGGTCGACGGCGGCGATCTCGACGAGGGCGAGCCGCTCGGCGAGGAGCCGCGCCGCACCCGTCGCCGCCTCACCGGCGTCGTTCCAACCCTCGAACGCGACGATGAGCAGTCTTCGACCCTCGAATCCGGCCGGCTGATTCACGCTTGGGGCCCCGCTTTCCGCCCCGGGTTCCCGGGGTCCTCTCCACAATAGGCCGTGCCCGTAGACTTGAGCGTTGTGACTACACGCCTCCCCGCCGCCGTTCTCTGGGACATGGACGGCACTCTCGTCGACACCGAACGCTACTGGATGGCTGCCGAAGAGGAGCTCGTCGAGGCGTTCGACGGCACCTGGACCCACGACGACGCACTCGCGCTCGTGGGCAGCGGCCTCTGGGAGGCCGCTGCGGTGTTCCAGGCGAAGGGCGTCGACCTCGAGGCAGACGCGATCGTCGCCCGCCTCACGGCGCGGGTCCGCGAGCAGCTCACCGAGCACGGCGTACCCTGGCGGCCGGGCGCTCGCGAACTGCTCGAGGCGCTCCGCGAGGCATCCGTGCCCACCGCGCTCGTGACCATGTCGATCCGTTCGATGGCCGACGACATCATCGCGGCCATCCCGTTCCCCGCGTTCGACGTCGTCGTCACGGGCGACGCCGTCGAGCACGCGAAGCCGCACCCTCAGCCGTACCTGCTCGCCGCCGAGCAGCTCGGCGTCGACATCGCCGACTGCATCGCCATCGAGGACTCGCCGGCCGGACTCACCTCCGCCCACGCAGCCGGGGCGATCGCCATCGGCGTGCCGAACATCCTCTCCCTCGACGACACCCCGTCGTCGGCGATCTGGCCGACGCTCGCCGGCGCGACCGTCGCCGATCTCGCGACGCTCGTCAGCACCGTCGGAGCCGCGTCATGAGCGCGAGCCGGGGCGAGCAGAGCGGCCCGTTCCGCGTCGGCGACCGCGTGCAGCTCACCGGTCCGAAGGGGCGCATGCACACGATCACGCTGCAGCCCGGCGCGCTCTTCCACTCCCACAAGGGGCCGATCGCCCACGACGACCTCATCGGCCTGCCCGACGGGTCGGTCGTCGCGAACCAGGTCGGCATCGAGTACCTCGCGCTGCGGCCCCTGCTCAGCGACTTCGTGATGTCGATGCCGCGCGGCGCGGCCATCGTCTACCCGAAGGACGCCGCACAGATCCTCGCGCAGGCCGACATCTTCCCGGGCGCGACCGTGGTCGAGGCCGGTGTCGGCTCGGGCGCGCTCTCGCTCTGGCTGCTTCGCGCGATCGGCCCCGAGGGCCGCCTCTTCTCGTTCGAACGGCGCGAGGAGTTCGCCGATGTCGCGCGCGGCAACGTGGCGACGTTCCACGGCGCCGACCCCGGCAACTGGTCGATCACCCTCGGCGATCTCGCCGAGGTGCTGCCCGACACCGTGGGCGAGGCATCCGTCGACCGCGTCGTGCTCGACATGCTCGCGCCGTGGGAGTGCATCGACGCCGTCTCGACGGCGCTGAAGCCGGGCGGCGTGCTGCTCTGCTACATCGCCACCGCCACCCAGCTGTCGCGCGTCGCCGAGTCGATCCGCGCGACGGGGGAGTACACCGAGCCGCAGTCGTCCGAGACGATGGTGCGCGGATGGCACGTGCAGGGCCTGGCCGTGCGGCCCGACCACCGCATGATCGCGCACACCGGCTTCCTCATCACCGCGCGCCGACTCGCGCCCGGCGCGATCCTGCCCGAGCTCAAGCGGCGGCCGTCGAAGACCGAGTTCAGCGCCGAGGACGTCGAGGCGTGGACGCCCGGCGCGGTCGGCGAGCGCCAGGTCAGCGCGAAGAGCCTGCGCAAGCGGGTGCGAGCAGCGGATGCCGCTGCCGAGCGTTCCCGCTCCACCGCCGACACTCCCGAGCCCGACCCGACCGGCGAGGCCGGGTAGGCTACCTACGCCCCTCCGCGACCCATCGAAGAATCGAGGATCAGTGCGCTCGTCTCTCGCGCTCATCGCCACCGCCGGCGCCGTCGTCATCGCCCTCACGGGCTGCACGGCCCCGGCACCCGCCCCCGAGGCCTCCACGGGCGATTCGTCTGACGCGGTGGTCGTCACGGGTGACTTCGGTTCCGCACCTCGCGTCGAGTTCCCGACCCCGCTCGCACCTCAAGAGACGCAGTGCACCGAGGTCATCGCGGGCGAGGGCGAGTACCTGCAGGACGGACAGTTCGTGCTGGTCGGTGCGTCGCTGTTCGACGGCGCGACCGGCGAAGAGGTGCAGGTCGTCGGCTACGACGGCGAACCCGTGCCCCTCGTGCTCGGCGACGGCACGCTGCCGGCGTTCACGCAGGGGCTGAGCTGCGCACGAGAGGGATCGCGCGTCGTGGTCGTCGCCCCGTCCGAAGAGATCGGCGGCGAAGCGGGTCAGGGCAGCCTGGTCGCCGTGTTCGACGTGGCAGCGCGCCTTCCCCCTTCGTGCCGACGGCGCGGTGCGCCTCACCCGCGACGGCTTCCCCGCGGTCGTCCTCGCTCCCGACGGGCGCCCGGGCATCACGGTGCCCGAGTCCGACCCGTTCGAGAACACCGAGGTCGAGGTGCTGAAGCAGGGCAACGGCCAGGTCGTCGAAGACGGCGACACGGTCGTCGTGCACTACACCGGCGTGCTGTGGGACGGCGGCGAGGTGTTCGACTCGAGCTGGCAGACGAGCGAAGAGGGCAATCAGACGCCCGGGCCGCGCATGGTCGTCGTCGGCGAGGGCAGCGAGATGATCCCCGGCTTCTCCGACGCGATCGTCGGGCAGAAGGTCGGCTCCCAGGTCGGCGTCGTCATCCCCCCGGTCGACGGCTACGGCGACCAGGCGAGCGGCAGCATCCCCGCGAACTCGACGCTCTTCTTCGTGATCGACATCCTCGGCGTGGTCTGATTCCGCGATGCCGGTCGTGGGCGGTTCGCGGCCCAGTATGATCGCTCCTGTGCCCGGACCAGAACGCAGGAGCGAGCCGGCGATCCCGGCCGAAGACCGGTTGTTCAGCCTCGTGCTCGCGCTGCTCGCGACCGAGGGCGGGCTGCTGAAGTCCGACATCCTCTCGACCGTGCGCGGCTACGCCGAGCGGTTCGATCGGTCGGGGGCGAACGTCAACCTCGACCGGCAGTTCGAACGCGACAAAGACCAGATCCGCGAGCTCGGCATTCCGCTCGAGACCGTCGAGTCGCCCGACCGGCCCGGCGACAACCAGTCGCTGCGCTACCGAATCCCCAAGGGTCAGTACGACCTGCCCGACGAGGTGCGGTTCACGCCCGACGAACTCACGCTGCTCGGCCTCGCCGCAGAGGTGTGGCGTGAGGCGTCGCTCTCCGAAGACTCGCAGCGCGCCCTCACGAAGCTGCGGGCGCTCGGCATCGAGCCGCGTGAACCGGTCATCGGCTACGCGCCGCGGCTGCGGGTGCGCGATGCCGCGTTCGAGCCGCTTCGCCAGGCGCTCGACCGCCGGCAGGCCGTGCGGTTCGAGTACTTCAAGCCCGGCGAACGGGCGCCTCGTGAGCGTCGCGTGAACCCACTCGCGGTCGTGATGCACGAGGGCCGCTGGCACCTGCATGCGCACGATCTCGTCGTCGACGAACCCCGCACGTTCCTCCTGTCCCGCATCGTCGGCGGCGTCACCCCGATCGCGGGTTCGACGTTCGACGCGCCGCCGCCGGGCATCCAGGACCGCGTGATCGCCGATCTCGCCGAACTGCGCCTGCGCAATGCCGCCGATCTCGCCGTCACCGCCGGCAGCGACGCCGAGGTGCGGCTCGGCAGGCGCGCGATCGCGCGCGACGAAGACTCCGGGGTGATCCGGTTGCACTACACCGATGCCGCGGTGTTCGCCGACGAACTGGCCGCCTACGGGCCCGAGGTGCGCGTGCTCGCACCCGACACGCTGCGGGCGGCCGTGCAGGCGCGACTGCACGCGGTCGCCGATGCCCATCGCGAACCCGAGGCGAGCCGATGAACGCCGACCGGCCGGGGGCCCAGAAGCCGCCGAAGTCCCAACGTGCGCAGAAGGCGCCCGACAAGCTCGTCTTCCTGCTCTCGCTCGTTCCCTACCTGCTCGAACGCCAGGTGGTCGACGTCGCCGAGGCCGCCGCCCACTTCGGGGTCTCCGACGATGCCATCCGCGACGCGGTGAAGCTCATCGCCACGTCGGGCCTGCCCGGCGCCACGGGCACCTACCAGCCGAACGACCTGTTCGACATCGACTGGGACGCGTTCGAAGACGATGACTCCATCGTGATCGTGCACCACGTCGCGATCGACGACGCACCGCGGCTCTCGGCGCGTGAGGCCGCGGCGCTCATCGCCGGGCTCCAGTACCTGACGGCACTGCCCGAGAACGCCAACAGCGCCTCGCTCGCGTCGCTGCTGGCGAAGCTCGATGCCGGCGCATCGGCGACCCCGACGCGCATCGGCGTCGCCGAGACCGAGGCCGACGAGTCGCTCGCGCTCATCCGCGAAGCCGTCGCCGACGGGCGCCAGCTGGAGTTCGACTACCGCAACGCGCTCGGCATCGCCGGCCGTCGGCGCGTCGACCCGCTGCGGGTGCTCTCGCAAGACGCCGACTGGTACCTGCAGGCCTACTGCCACACCCGCGACGACGTGCGCAACTTCCGCGTCGACCGCATGAGCGCGCTCGTCGTCTCCGACGTGCCGATCGACGAGCACCCCGGCCAGGTCGTCCCCGAGACGCTCTTCCAGGGATCCGAGTCCGATCTCGACGTCGTCGTCGACATCGCTCCCGCCGCGCTGCCGCTCCTGGCCGACTACCTCGCCGACTCGACGACGACCGAGGTCGACGGGCATCTGCGGGTCACCCTGCGCCTCGCGCACGTGCACGGCCTCAAGCGCCTCGTCGCCGGGCTGCCCGGCCTCGTCACGGTCGTTTCCCCGCCCGAGGCGCGGGCTGCGGTCGCCGGCTGGGCCGAGGCCGCACTCGCGGGGTACGCTGACGCCGGGTCATCCGTTCGCGATCGTGATCCGGCAGACCCCGGCGACAGGTAGACTGTCCTCACCATTCACCGAGAAACGGACGAATTCCTATGTGGCAAGGCTTCACCGGTTGGCACGCGCTGATCATTCTCGTGGTCATCCTGCTGCTCTTCGGCGCACCCAAGCTCCCGGCCCTCGCCCGCAGCCTCGGGCAGTCGATGAAGATCCTGAAGAGCGAAGTTCGGCCCGAGAAGGCCGACGGCGACGCTGCGACGACCGACGACGCGACGAAGCCCGAAGAGCCTGACTCCAGCAAGACCGCCTGACCCGATGACCGCGGTGAAGGATCGCGGGAAGGACCGCGGGAAGGACCGCGAGAAGCGGATGTCGCTCGGCGCGCACCTCATCGAGTTGCGCAAGCGCCTCTTCATCTCCGCGATCGCGATCGTCGTCGGCATGGTGGCGGGCTGGGTGCTCACCGACCTCTTCGTCTGGGAGGCCATCCAGGAACCGGTGGCGGCCGTCGCCGAGGCACAGGGCACCGACACCGCGATCGTGTTCCCGACCATCTCGAGCGCGTTCGACCTGCGACTGCAGATCGCGTTCACGATCGGAATCGTGGTCTCGGCGCCCGTCTGGCTCTACCAGATCTTCGCGTTCCTCGTTCCGGGGCTCAATACGCGCGAGCGCAAGTTCACCCTCGCATTCTTCGCCACCGCGATTCCGTTGTTCTTCGCGGGGTGTGCGGCCGGATGGCTGGTGCTGCCGAACATCGTCAGGCTCATGACGAGTTTCGTGCCGGGTGATGCGATGTCACTGCTCACCGCGAAGGAGTACATCGACTTCGTGCTGAAGCTGGTCGTCGCGATCGGCATCGCGTTCGTCGTGCCGGTGTTCATCGTGCTGCTGAACTTCGCCGGAATCATCAGCGCCGCGGCGATCATCAAGTCGTGGCGCGTCGCGATCCTCGTGATCGTGCTCTTCACGGCCATCGCCACGCCGTCGGCCGACGTCATCTCGATGTTCATGCTCGCGATCCCCATGATCGTGCTGTATTTCGCGGCCTGGTTCATCGCGAGCCTGCACGACAAACGTGTCGAGAAGCGAAATCGCGAGGAGTTCGGCGCCGCTGTCTAGGCTGAAGGGGTGATGAGCCTCTCGCCGGCCGAGCGCTATGCCCTTTCCCGACAGCAGCGCAGGCAGCCTCGGCTCGCCGAGTTCGCCGCCGGCCTGAAATTCGACCTCGATGCGTTCCAGCGGGCGTCGTGCGCGGCGCTCGATGAGGGCCGCAGTGTGCTCGTCGCCGCGCCGACCGGCGCAGGCAAGACGGTCGTCGCCGAGTTCGCCGTGTTCCTGGCCATGCAGGAGACCGGCGCGAAGGTCTTCTACACGACGCCGATCAAGGCGCTCTCGAACCAGAAGTTCCAGGAGTTCGTCGACGTCTGGGGAGCTGAGTCGGTGGGCCTGCTCACCGGCGACACGAACATCAATTCGGGCGCTCGCATCGTCGTGATGACGACCGAGGTGCTGCGCAACATGCTCTATGCCGACTCGCCGCTGCTCGATCGGCTCGCCTACGTGGTCATGGACGAGGTGCACTACCTCGCCGACCGCTTCCGCGGTGCGGTGTGGGAAGAGGTCATCATCCACCTGCCCGAGGCGGTGCGGCTCGTCTCGCTGAGCGCGACCGTGTCGAACGCCGAGGAGTTCGGCGACTGGCTGCAGGCGGTGCGCGGCGACACCGACGTGATCGTCTCCGAAGAGCGGCCCGTGCCGCTCGAGCAGCACGTGCTCGTCAAGGCGAAGCTGCTCGACCTGTTCGACTCGTCAGGGCAGGCGGCGACGAACCGGGTGAACCCCGAGCTCAAGCAACTCGCCCGTGTCGGCGGACGCTCGATCGCGAGCCGGTCGAGCAAGGGCCGACGCGGCGGCGACCGGGGTCGCTTCCACCAGGGCGGGCAGGGGCAGGGGCGCATCGATCGCCCCGAGGTCGTGGCACTGCTGCAGGGAAAGAACCTGCTGCCGGCGATCGTGTTCATCTTCTCGCGAGCCGGGTGCGATCAGGCCGTGCGCCAGGTGCTGCGTTCCGGCATCCGGCTCACCGACTCGCACGAACGCAGCGCGATCCGCGCGATCGTCGAAGCGCGCGCCGTCATGCTCCGTGACGAGGATCTCGCGGTGCTGGGCTACTGGGAATGGCTCGAAGGGCTCGAGCGCGGCGTGGCCGCGCACCACGCGGGCATGCTCCCGGCGTTCAAGGAGATCGTCGAGGAGCTGTTCCAGCAGAAGCTGCTGAAGGTCGTGTTCGCGACCGAGACCCTCGCGCTCGGCGTGAACATGCCCGCCCGCTCGGTGGTGCTCGAGAAGCTCGAGAAATTCAACGGCGAGGCGCGCGTGCCGATCACGCCGGGGGAGTACACCCAGCTCACGGGGCGCGCCGGCCGACGCGGCATCGACGTCGAGGGCCACTCGGTCATCCAATGGGTCGACGGACTCGATCCCGAGTCGGTCGCCTCGCTCGCCTCGCGGCGCAGCTACCCGCTGAACTCCAGCTTCCGACCGACCTACAACATGGCCGTGAACCTCATCGACCAGTTCGGGCGCGACCGCACCCGGCAGATCCTCGAGCTCTCGTTCGCCCAGTTCCAGGCCGATCGTGCCGTCGTCGATCTGGCTCGAACCCTGCGCAAGCAGGAGGAGTCGATGGCCGGATACGAGCAGGCGATGACCTGCCACCTGGGCGACTTCGCCGAGTACGCGGCGCTGCGGCGCAGCATCTCGTCGATCGAACGCCAGTCGTCGAAGGGCAACTCGACGCACGCGCAGCGCGAGCGCATGCAGCGCGAGCTCGCCGCGGCGCGCAAGGCGATGCGCGCCCACCCGTGCCACGGCTGCGCCGAGCGCGAGCAGCACGCCCGCTGGGCCGAGCGCTGGTGGCGCCTGAAGCAGGAGCACGACCAGCTGTTGCGCCAGATCAACAGCCGCACCGGGCAGGTCGCCAAGCGGTTCGACCGGGTCAGCGAGGTGCTCGAGACGCTCGGCTACCTCGAACGCGATGCGCACGGCTCGCTCGTGTCGACCTCGGCCGGGCGCATCCTCAAGCGCATCTACGGCGAGCGCGACCTGCTGGTGGCCGAGTGCCTGCGACGGGGCCTGTGGAACGGCCTCGACACCGCCGGCATCGCGGCGATGGCGGCTGCACTCGTGTTCGAGCCACGACGCGACGATCGCGGGGTCGACTACCGGTTGCCGCGCGGGGGGTTCCGCGAAGCGTTCGAACGCACGCTCGACACGTGGAGCGTGCTCGACGACCTCGAGCGCGACAATCGGCTGCCGGGCAGCGACCAGCCGTCGCCCGCGCTGTCGTCGGCCATGCATGCGTGGGCGCGGGGAGCCGGCCTCGGCGCAGTGCTCGACGACACCGACCTCGCCGCCGGCGACTTCGTGCGGCTCACGAAACAGGTGGTCGACCTGCTCGACCAGATCTCGATCGTCGCCGACGCCGAGCTGGGTGCCACTGCTCGGGCGGCGATCGACGACGTGCGCCGCGGCGTCGTCGCCTACGGCACCGTCGCGTGACGCGGCATCCGCTCGGCGCGAGGCGTCGGCTGCACATTCGACGTCGCCTAGGCTGATCTGGTGCCCGAGAACGATCCACGTCCGCTGATACCGCTGTGGGCCGCGGTCGTGATCGCGATCGCCGGCGGGCTGCTCTACGACCTCGGTTTCCCCGGCGCGAGCATCTGGCCGCTCGCATTCGTCGGCATCGCGCTCGCCCTGATCAGCCTGATCGGCCGCAGTTCGTGGGCGGCGGCGCTGCTCGGGTTCGCGTTCGGCCTTGCGTTCTACCTGCAGCAGGTCTCGTGGACCGCGCTCTACCTGGGGCCGATTCCGTGGCTCGCGCTCTCGATCCTCGAGTCGGCGTTCGTCGCCGGCGGCGCCGTGCTCATCACCCTCGCGTACCGCTGGGTGCCCCGAGCGACGACGTCGAAGTGGGTGCGTCTCATCGGGCTGCCCCTGCTCATCGCCGGTCTCTGGATCGTGCGCGAGGCCGCCACCGGGTCGATCCCGTACGGCGGGTTCCCGTGGGGAAGGGCCGCGCTCAGCCAGTCCGAGAGCCCCTTCGCCGACGTCGTGTCGTGGGTCGGGTCGACGGGCCTCGGATTCATCATGGTCGCGATCGTCGCGGGTGTCATCGAGTGGGTGCGAGCGAGCGGATGGCGCGACCTGCGCACCGCGATACCGGTGGTGTCGCTCGCACTCGTCGCCATGGTCGTGCCCGCCTGGTCGACGACGGCCACGGGCGAGCTCCGCGTGGCGAGCGTGCAGGGCAACGGGCCATCCGGATACTTCGACGTACGTGAACCGGGCGACGTGTTCGCGGCGCAGCTCGAGGCGACCCAGCCGATCCTCGACGAGCCGGGCATCGACGTGCTGCTCTGGCCCGAGGGCGGCTCCGACCTCGACCCCACGCGCAGCGAGTCGGTCGCGCGCGCGTTCGACCGGCTCAGCCGGCAACTCGACGCGCCCGTCGTGCTCAACACCGTGACGGTCGACGAGGATGAGTTCTTCAACACCTCGATGCTGTGGCTCGCGGGAGAGGGCGCCGTCGACACCTACGACAAGCGCAACCCGGTGCCGTTCGGCGAGTACATCCCCGACCGCGGCGTTCTGGGAACCGTTGGCGCCCGACCTCATCGGGCTGATCCAGCGCGGGTACTCACCCGGCACGAACCCGCCGGTCTTCGACCTGGGCCCGGCGATCACGGGCCTCGCGATCTGCTTCGACGTGATCTACGACGAGCTCATCTGGGAGGGCGCCCGCGACGGTGCCGAGCTGTACATGTTCCAGACGAACAATGCCGACTTCCGCGGCACCGACGAGAACCAGCAGCAGCTCGCGATCGCGAGGCTCCGGGCGATCGAGACGGGCCGCTCGGTCGTGAACATCTCGACGGTCGGCGCCAGCCAGGTGATCGACCCGTCGGGTCGCACGATCGACTCGCTGCCGATCGATGAGCAGGGTGCGATGGTGACCGATGTCGAGCTGCGCACCGGGTTGACGCCGTCGGTCGTGCTCGGGGGAGCGGTGCCGCTGATCATCGTGCTGGGGTCGCTTGCGGCACTGGCCGCCGCGGGAGTCATCGCGCGGCAGACGGCGCGACGCAACACCGGCGACGAGGTCGCGGAACGCTCAGGGCGCGCCGACGACGAGACGCCGAAGAACGTGTGAGGCGGCCTCGGCCTGAGCTAGGCGCCGATCTTCTGCTGGCCGCGACGGGCGCGCAGGTAGCTGAGGCGCTCTTCGAGCAGTTCTTCGAGTTCGGCACGGGTACGGCGCTCGAGCAGCATGTCCCAGTGCGTACGCGCGACCTTCTCGCCTGAACGGTCGATCTCGACCGGCTTCGAGTCGACGAGCAGCACGGCGGATCCGCCGCAGTGACGGCACTCCCACATCTCGGGCAGTTCGGCCTCGGTCGAGAACGTCATCACCGTCTCGCGACCGCATGTCTCACATCGGTACGTGTAGTCGGCACGGTCGGCGAAGACCACGCCGTCTTCGCTCTGCAGGCTCTGCGCGCCGATTCGCATGCCCCGAAGGCTCCGGTCCGCCATGGCGTACTCCTCTTCTCGATCGTCTAACAGTGTCAACGATCAAGCTGGGCGTTCCCTTTCCGCAGCCTGATGTTTACCGGGGAATTCTCAGCTTCGAGCGGAGATGAGCGGCAGTGCGAGGTCGACGCGGTCGGTGACGAGCCCGTCGACGCCGAGGTCGAGCAGTCGGGTCATGACGGCGGGGTCGTTGACGGTCCACACGTGCACCTCGACCCCGACCCGGTGCGCCGCCTCGACGAAGCGCGGGGTGACCAGCCGCAGGCGACCGACACGCTCGGGCACCTGCAGGGCGCGTGCGCCTCGGAGCGCCGCGAGCAACGCCTTCGTCGATCCGAGTGTCGCAGCGATCCGGAACCGCAGCACGCCCGCGCTGCCCGCAGAGGAGACGACACCGGGCAACCGCGCCGCGACCTTGCGTCGCCGACGATCGGAGAAGCTCGTCACGAGCACGCGGTTCGCCGCGCGCGTTCGGTTGATCGCGGCGACGGTCGCGTCGACGGCGGCGTCTTCTTTGACGTCGATGTTGAAGCGCGTGTCGGGCAGCGCGTCGAGCGTCTCCTCGAGCGAGGCGAATCCCTGTGCGTGCCCGAGGTCGATGCGCCGAAGCTCGGCCATCGTGAGACGGCCCACCGCGATGTCACGGCCCGCCACGCGCTCGAGCGTGGGGTCGTGAGAGACCACCGCGACGCCGTCGTGGCTCACGTGCACGTCGGTCTCGATGTAGTGCGCCCCGACTGCGACCGCTCGGGCGAACGCGAGCAGCGTGTTCTCGGGCGCATCGACAGCGAGTCCGCGATGTGCGAGGGCGCGGGGAGCCCGCGGTTCGAAGTACTCGGATGCCACGACGCGAGGTCAGCCCTGCGGCGCCGGGTTCTCGGGGCCGGAGGGGGGAGGGGCGACGGGCGGCGTCGCGGACGCGGAGGACGTGGCGGCCGGAGGCGTCGACGGCGCGGCGCCGGGCTGCTGCGGGAGTGAACGCCTTGCCGATGCCCTTCAGCGCCTCGGTCAGCTCGCTCGGAATGACCCACAGCTTGTTCGCGTCGCCCTGCGCGAGCTGCGGCAGCATCTGGATGTACTGGTAGCCGAGCAGCTTGGGGTCGGGGTCGCCCTTGTGGATGGCGTCGAAGACGGTGAGGATCGCCTCGGCCTCGCCCTGAGCGCGCAGCACCGCCGCCTTGGCGTCGCCCTCGGCCTGCAGGATCGCCGCCTGACGCGCACCCTCGGCGGTGAGGATCTGCGACTGCTTCGTGCCCTCGGCCGTGAGGATGAGCGCACGCCGGTCTCGCTCGGCGCGCATCTGCTTCTCCATCGAGTCCTGGATGGAGTGGGGCGGGTCGATCGCCTTGAGCTCGACACGCGAGACGCGGATGCCCCACTTGCCGGTCGCCTCGTCGAGCACGACGCGCAACTGCCCGTTGATGTTGTCGCGCGAGGTGAGCGCCTCTTCGAGGTTGAGCCCGCCGACGACGTTGCGCAGCGTCGTCGTCGTGAGCTGCTCGACCGCACCGAGGTAGTTCGCGATCTCGTAGGTGGCCGCCCGAGCATCGGTCACCTGGAAGTAGACGACCGTGTCGATCGAGACGACGAGGTTGTCTTCGGTGATGACCGGCTGCGGCGGGAACGAGACCACCGTCTCGCGCATGATCGACGAGCGGGCGCAGGCGGTCGATGAACGGCACGAGGATGTTCAGGCCGGGCATGAGGGTCTTGTGGTACCGGCCGAGTCGCTCGACCACCCCGGAGTACGCCTGCGGGATGATGCGGATCGATCGCGCAAGGACGACGATGACGAAGATGACGATGGCCGCGACGACGACCATCGTGATGATGGCGGTGATGTCCATCACTGGGGGGTGCTCCTCTCAACGGGCACGACGACAGCCGTCGCGCCGTCGATGCCGGTGACGAGCACGCGCTCGCCCACGGCGACATCCACCTGTTCGGTGATGGGGGAGAGGCGCGCCGTCCAGATCTCGCCGTTCTGCAGGCGAACCTGACCGCCGGCCGCGTGCACGGTGCGAACGACCGTGCCGTCGGCTCCGATGAGCGCGTCGACGTTGCTGCGCGCAGGGTCGCCGCCGCGCCGCAGCAGCCGAAGCAGCGGCGGTCGCAGCGCGAGGATGAGCGCGACCGACACGACCGCGGCGATGATGAACTGCGCCCACCACGGAATGCCGAAGAGGCCCGACAGCAGCCCGGCGACGCTGCCGAGCGCGAGCATCAGGAAGGTCATCTCGAGCGTGAACACCTCGATGGTCGCGAACGCGAGGATCAGCACGAGCCACACGATCCACGCGTACTGGGTCAGTACATCCAAGTCGATCTCCTCTGCACGTGGTCGTTGCTCCGAAACTATCAGTGCCGGGTGCGGCATGGGGGTCTTGATAGTCTCGGTTCGCGCCGTTCCGCCCGTCGGCCGATCGGTCCGTCAACAGCTTCGAGGAGTCCCACGTGACCAACCCACTCGCCCCCGGCTCGCTCGCCGGCCGCGTCGCCGTCGTGACCGGCTCGTCGCGCGGCATCGGTGCCGACACCGTCCGCTACCTGGCCGCGGCCGGAGCCTCGGTCGTCGTGAACTACCGCAGCAAGGCTCCCCGTGCCGAGAAGGTCGTGGCCGAGATCGTGGCCGCGGGCGGCACCGCGATCGCCGTCGGCGCAGACCTCACCGACGCGGCATCCGTCGCCGCGATGTTCGAGCGCGCCGCGACCGAACTCGGCCGCATCGACATCCTGGTGCTGAATGCCTCCGGCGGCATGGAATCGGGTATGGGCGAGGACTACGCGATGCGCCTGAACCGCGACGCGCAGGTCAACGTCGTCGAGGGTGCGCTGCCGCACCTCGCCGAGGGCGCGCGCATCGTCTTCGTCACGAGCCACCAGGCGCACTTCATCCGCACCACGCCGACGATGCCCGAGTACGAGCCGGTCGCGCTCTCGAAGCGTGCGGGCGAAGACGCGCTGCGTGCGAAGCTGCCCGAGTTCGAGGCATCCGGAATCGAGTTCGTGGTCGTCTCGGGCGACATGATCGAGGGGACGATCACCGCGACCCTGCTCGAGCGCGCCAATCCCGGCGCGATCGACGCCCGCAAGCAGGATGCCGGCCGGCTCTACAACGTCGCCGAGTTCGCAGCCGAGGTCGCCTCGGCGGCCGTCGAGCCCGTGCCCGCCGACCACACCCGGTACGTCGGGGACGTCTCGGGCTTCTCGCCCGAATCCCTCGACTGACGTTCGGCACAGCGAAACGAGGCCGGCCCGAGCAGTTGCTCGGGCCGGCCTCGTTCGTCGTCTCGGTGATCAGGCCGTGGTGACGCCCCGGCCGAACGTGAACGCGCGCACGATCTGCACGATGCCGAGCACGATGAGCGCGATGCCCGCGATGATGAACAGCAGTTCCGCCGCCCAGAGCGGCGAGAAGAGCACGACGATTCCGGCGACGATGCTGAGCAGGCCGAAGAAGATCGCCCAACCCTTCGACGGCGCGTCGCCGAGTTGTGCCAGCGCGACGACGCCCTCGACGATCCACAGCACGCCGATCAGCACGGCGATGAAGATCGCGAGCACTGCAGTCGTCTGCGCGAGGTTCGCGAAGGCGATGATCGCACCGACGATGAAGAGGATGCCGAGGATGAGGTCGAGCGCTCTCGCGCCCCCCGAGATCCCCTTCGAGAAGATGCCCATGCCGAGGTACGCGATGCCCGCGATGATCAGGTAGATCGCGAGGATCGTGGTGAGCACGACCGCCGAGCGCTCGGGCCAGAACGTGATCAGGATGCCGATGATGAGCGCGACGACGCCGCTGATGCCGAGGGTCGCGCGGATGGTGTTGATCGATGATTTCGAGAGTTCGGCGGCGTCGACGGAGAACGAGGCGAACATTCCGGAGGGCTGCGGAGAAGACATGCGGAGTCCTTTCTGACTTCGAGACGGTGCTGGGTCAGGTTATGGCCCAACGTCTCCTGAGGATCGGATGTGTCCCGCGCGTCGCTACATCGGTCCGGGCATCTCGCCGGTATACATCGCGAACGTCGCGGCTGCCGCGGCGCGGGCCGTCTCGAGATCGACGCCGTCGGCGGCCTGCGCCTCTGCCCACGCATCGGCCGAACCGCGCATGAACGCGCGCCCCTCGTCGCTGAGGCTCCAGGCCATGGGGTCGTCTGGCCGCGCCGCGGGATCGGTGAGGTGCAGCGAGAGCCCGAGCAGCCCCTGGTCCCAGCCGATGCCGGTGCCGGATGGGCCGAACTGCTGCCAGATCTCATCGGGCACGACCGACGCCGGCGCGACGTGTTCGAGCTCGACCCGGGTGCGATCGGCTTCGACGGACTCGAGGTGCACGGTCACCCAGGTCTCCCCGCCGCCGCCGAACTCCCAGGTGATGCCGAAGTGCGCCCTGCCCTCGTGCGGCGGTTCGCACGACTGCACGGTGCCGCCGGCGTTGCCCTCGAGCTGGTAATGGCCGCCGAGGCGCAGGTCGCCGCTCACCGGCAGGAACCAGCGGGGAATGCGCTCGGCCGAGGTCAGCGCGTCCCAGACGTCGTCGATCGGCGACGGATAGGTCTGCGTGAGCGTCTGCACGCGTGCGAGGGTTCCGTCGACGTCATCGGTGCGGACGGCGCGCTCGACGGCGTCGAGTTGGGCGGCGATGTCAACCATGTCAGTTCTCCTCATTGTCGGTCTCGGTGGTGTCGGGTTCGGTGGGGTCGGCCGGCTTCGCGTCGGCGGCGGGCTTCGCATCGGCGTCAGTCGGCATCGGCTAGCCAGTCGCCGTTGCCGGCGACCCCGGGCGAGCTCGGTGCCGAGGGCGTCGAGTCGCGGCATCCAGAATCGGCGGAACGCATCGAACCACTCGTCGGCGGCCGCCAGCGGGCCCGGCTCGAGCGCGTAGACGCGCCTCGTGCCCTCGGGATGCACCGTGGCGAAGCCCGACTCGCGAAGCACGCGCAGGTGCTGCGACACGGCGGGTTGCGAGATGCCGAACTCGGCCTGGATCACGCTGCCGAGTTCGCCCGCCGACGATTCGCCGTCGGCGAGCAGTTCGAGGATGCGTCGCCGCACGGGATCGCCGAGGATGTCGAGCGCGTGCATGTCTCCATAGTTGCATCGGCGACTTATATAAGTCAAGACTGAATGAGTGGCGGATGTCCCGCCGAAGCGTCCGGGGGAGAGGTCGACCCCTGTGGCAGACCGCTCGAAACTGGTTAGATCGATGACTGTGGTCACGACATCAAGCACGCAATCGTCGGTGCACGTCGCCGACAGTCACGAACTGATCCGCGTACAGGGCGCGCGCGAGAACAACCTCAAGGACATCAGCCTCGAGATCCCGAAGCGCCGGCTCACGGTGTTCACCGGCGTGTCGGGGTCGGGCAAGAGCTCGCTCGTGTTCGGCACGATCGCGGCCGAGTCGCAGCGCATGATCAACGAGACCTACAGCACCTTCGTGCAGGGCTTCATGCCGTCGCTGGCGCGGCCCGAGGTCGACCTGCTCGAGGGGCTCACCACGGCGATCATCGTCGACCAGGAGCGCATGGGCGCCAATTCGCGCTCGACCCTCGGCACCGCGACCGACGCGAACGCGATGCTGCGCATCGTCTTCAGCCGCCTCGGGCAGCCGCACATCGGCTCGCCCAACGCCTTCTCGTTCAACGTGCCGTCGGTGCGGGGGAGCGGTGCCATGACCGTCGAGCGCGGTTCGGGCGAGAGCGAGAAGCTCGAGCGCACGTTCACGGTGCTCGGCGGCATGTGCCCGCGTTGCGAGGGCATGGGCACGATCTCCGACTTCGAGCTGGCGCCAGCTGTTCGACGACAGCAAGTCGCTGGTCGAGGGCGCGATCACGATCCCCGGCTATTCCGCCGACGGCTGGATGGTGCGCATCTACAGCGAGTCCGGGTTCCTCGAGCCCACGAAGCCGATTCGCGAGTACACCGAGACCGAGCTGCACGACTTCCTCTACAAGGAGCAGACCAAGGTCAAGCTCCAGGGCATCAACATGACCTACGAGGGCCTGATCCCGAAGATCCAGAAGTCGTTGCTCTCGAAGGATCGCGAGGCGATGCAGCCGCACATCCGTGCCTTCGTCGACCGAGCCGTCGTGTTCACCGCCTGCCCCGACTGCGGCGGAACCCGCCTCGCCGAGCCCGCGCGGGCGTCGCGGATCGGCGGGATCAACATCGCCGACGCGTGCGCGATGCAGATCAGCGACCTCGCCGAGTGGGTGCGCGGGCTCGATGAGCCGTCGGTCGCTCCGCTGCTGCTCACGCTGCAGCAGACGCTCGACTCGTTCGTCGAGATCGGATTGGGCTACCTCTCGCTCGACCGCCCGTCGGGCACGCTGTCGGGTGGCGAGGCGCAGCGCACGAAGATGATCCGCCATCTCGGCTCCTCGCTCACCGACGTCACCTATGTCTTCGACGAGCCGACCATCGGGCTGCACCCGCACGACATCCAGCGCATGAACGACCTGCTGCTCCGGCTGCGCGACAAGGGCAACACCGTGCTCGTCGTCGAGCACAAGCCCGAGTCCATCGCGATCGCCGACCACGTCGTCGACCTCGGGCCGGGTGCCGGTACCGCCGGCGGCAGCGTCTGCTTCGAGGGCACCCTCGAGGGGCTCCGGGCCAGTGGCACGCTCACCGGCCGGCATCTCGACGATCGGGCATCGCTCAAGGCGACGGTTCGCACGCCCACCGGCGCGCTGGAGGTCCGCGGAGCGACAGCGAACAACCTGCGTGACGTCGACGTCGACATCCCCCTCGGGGCGCTCGTCGTCATCACCGGCGTCGCCGGCTCGGGCAAGAGCTCGCTCGTGCACGGTTCCATACCCGCCGGCGCCGGGGTGGTGTCGATCGACCAGGGCGCGATCCGCGGATCGCGACGCAGCAACCCGGCAACCTACACCGGGCTGCTCGAGCCGATCCGCAAGGCGTTCGCGAAGGCCAACGGCGTGAAGCCGGCGTTGTTCAGCGCGAACTCCGAGGGAGCCTGCCCGACGTGCAACGGCGCGGGCATGATCTACACCGAGCTCGGGTTCATGGACACCGTCGCGACGCCGTGCGAGGAGTGCGAGGGCAAGCGATTCCAGGCGTCGGTGCTCGAGTACAAGCTCGGCGGTCGCAACATCGCCGAGGTACTGGCGATGCCGGTGACCGAGGCTGAGGAGTTCTTCGCCACGGGCGAGTCGAAGATCCCGGCGGCGCACAAGATCCTGGCCCGCATGGCCGATGTCGGTCTGGGCTATGTCAGCCTCGGTCAACCGCTGACGACGCTCTCGGGCGGTGAACGACAGCGGCTCAAGCTGGCGACGCACCTGGGGGAGGAGGGCGGCGTGTACGTGCTCGACGAACCCACCACCGGCCTCCACCTCGCCGACGTCGAGCAGCTGCTCGGCCTGCTCGACCGCCTCGTCGACTCGGGCAAGTCGGTCATCGTCATCGAGCACCACCAGGCCGTCATGGCGCACGCCGACTGGATCATCGATCTCGGCCCCGGTGCCGGCCATGACGGCGGTCGGGTCGTCTTCGAGGGCACGCCGGCCGACCTCGTGGCGACGCGATCCACGCTCACCGGCGAACACCTGGCGGCGTACGTCGGCGCCTGAGCGAGCGTTCGCGCCGCGGCCGCGACGGCTACAGAGGCCGGAGGCGCGTAACGGATGTCCCTTCGCGCCCTACCGGAGGCCGCGGAAGAACGTGCGCACATCGCCCGACCAGGAGGTCGGGTACCTCCATCGCCGGGAAGTGGCCGCCGCGCTCGAATTCCGACCAGTGGACGACGTTGTTGTCGCGGCTCGGCGATGGAACGTATCCCGAAGTCTCCCGGAAACACCGCGACCCCTGAGGGCACCTCGGATCGTTGCGTCTGCTGCCCCCAGCTGGCCTGGCCCTCCTTGTAGAGCCGTGCCGATGATGTGGCCGTGCCGGTGAGCCAGTACACGCTGACATCCGTGAGCATCAGGTCACGATCGACGGCATCCTCGGGGAGCTCGGCGGCGGGATCGGTCCATTCCTTGAACTTCTCGACGATCCAGGCCAGCTGACCGGCGGGGGAGTCGGCGAGCCCGAACCCGAGTGTCTGCGGGCGCGTCGACTGCATGATCGCGTACCCCGCGCCATCCTGCAGCTGATGCTGCATGGCCCGAGCCGCGCCAGCTCGGCTTCGTTCAGACCGGCCAGCTCCTGCGGATCTCCCGTGGGGAACCCGAGACTGCCGTTGACGTGCACGCCGACGACGTGCTCGGCGTCGATGCGGCCGAGCATCGGTGAGATCACCGAGCCGGTGTCCCCGCCCTGGGCGCCGTACCGCTCGTAGCCGAGCCGGCTCATCAGCTCCGCCCAGGCACTGGCGATCCGGGACATGTCCCAGCCGGTCTCGTGCGTCGGTCCCGAGAACCCGAACCCGGGCATCGACGGCGCGATGACGTGGAACGCGTCGGACGGGTCGCCGCCGTGCGCACGTGGATCGGTGAGCGGCCCGATGATGTCCATGAATTCGACGATGGATCCCGGCCACCCGTGGGTGATGATCAGCGGCAACGCATTCGGTTCGGGCGAGCGGACGTGCAGGAAGTGGATGTCCTGCCCATCGATCGTGGTCGTGAACTGCGGGAACTCGTTGAGCTTCGCCTCGTACGCGCGCCAGTCGTACGAGGTGCGCCAGTACTCGGCCAGCTCCTTCAGGTAGCTGACGGGGACGCCATAGCTCCAGCCCACGCCGGGCAGCTCGTCGGGCCAGCGCGTACGGGCCAAGCGGTCGTTCAGGTCATCGAGATCGGCCTGCGGGACGTCGATGCGAAACGGTCGGATGTCGGCGCTGTTGGTGTTCATGGCCTCGACGGTATCGACGCATTGTGGACAATATCTGTCCTCATTGTTCAAGATAACTCAACGCTCCGTCATCTGACCGATCCTGGCTCCGTCGACCATCCGCTTCTGTTCTGGACAGCGCAGATGCTCGAGGTGGGCCGGGTCACATCGCGATGTCCGACACCTCAGGGTGTTCCCTCATGCGCGGCCCGCACCGGGCCGATAGCCTGTGCCGAACCGTGCATGGCGCACGGGGAAATGGAGCTCGCGATGAGGAAAGCCGGACTCGTCAGCGCGGTGACCGCGGCGATGATCTGCTGCGGTGCATTCGCGGGATGCGCGCCGCCCGCTGAATCGCCGACGACCGATGAAGCGACCACGACGTCGACGCAGGTGCGCCCGGCGACCGCGAAGCCGTCGGCTACGCCTCCTGAAGCCGCCCCCCGGCAGGCCGCGAACTCAGGAACGGAAGCACTGAACCTTCCACTCGGCGAAGTCATCGAGCCGCCGTCCGACACCCCGACCGACACCGCGCGGGCGACCGCTCCGCACTGCATCGACGAGCAACTCACGCTCGGTACGACGCCCGCCCCCAGGATTCCGGTGCGGGCAACTGGTACGCGGATCTGGTGTTCACGAACGTCTCGGCGAACGACTGCTCCTTCGACGGATGGCCGGGACTGATCGCTCAGAACGCCGATGGCGTACAGCTCGGCAGGCAGGCGCGCATCGAGGGGGCGATCATCGGACGACCGTTGTGCTGGGCGCCGGTGGGGGCGTCGCGACGGCGAACCTGCATGGCACGAACCCCGGCGCCTACGACTGCCCGGCGACGACATCCGCGGCACTCCGCGCCTTCATCACGTCCGACGGCACCGGACCGCGGCGTCGCAGTGGCGCAGGAGATCGCCGTGTGCTCGGACGGCACGGCGACCCTCGGGATCGGGCCGCTCGTCGCGGGCTGATGCCTGGCGGTGTTCCAGCCTTCAATCGATCCGCGGAATCACGCGGAATCATCACGCTCCCTCGAGCTCTCGCATCAGATGGAACTCGTGATCCGTAATAGCCGATAATGCACATTATGTCCGTTTGAAGTCGACGCAACCCTCTCCTGCGGCGATCGCGATGAAGGCTCCCTGCAGTCGCGACAGAGCGTCGTCCGCGCCGATACCGTCGAGCCATGGAACCCTTCACGATCTCCGTGGCGCCCGACGTGCTCGACGACCTGCGCTCACGCCTCGCGCGTTCACGATTCACCGCACCGAGTGCATCCGGCTGGGACGCCGGCACCGACCCGGCCTACCTGCGGTCGCTCGTGGACTACTGGGCGAACGACTTCGACTGGCGCGCTGCCGAGGCCCGCCTCAACGCCTACCCGCAGTTCATCGACCGCGGGCAGCACTTCGTGCACGTGCGCCGCGATTCGAGCCGTCCGCCCGTGCTGCTCGCCCACGGCTGGCCGAGCAGCTTCGTCGAGATGCTCCCGCTCACCGACCTGCTCGACGTCGACGTGGTCGTGCCTTCACTGCCGGGATTCCTCTTCTCCGCGCTTCCCGACGGCCCGCTCACCCGCGCGGCCATCGCCGAGTCGCTTCCACGCGCTCATGACCGAGACGCTCGGCTACGAGCGATACTTCGCGTTCGGCGGCGACATCGGCGGCGCGGCATCCGGATGGCTCGCCACCATGTATCCGCAGGAGGTCGCCGGCCTCCACGTGATCCACGGCCCCTTCCCCGCCGACTTCGACGCGTCTCCGATCACCGCCGAAGAGCAGGCCTTCCTCGATGCCGACGAAGCCTACGACGAGTCCGACGCGGGCTACAGCTGGATCATGAGCACCCGGCCCGACACGATCGCGGCCGCCCTGGTCGACTCCCCCGCCGGGCTCGCCGCCTGGATCATCGACAAGCTCCGTGCCTGGAGCGACTGCGGCGGTGATCTCGAGCGCCGCTTCGACCGCGACACCCTCTGCACGTTGCTCACGCTCTACTGGACGACCGACTGCATCGGCTCCTCGTTCCGCCAGTACCTCGACTACCCGCACAACACCCCGCGCCCGCAGATCACCGTGCCGGTGGCCGTCACGCAGAGCTGCGAACCGCCGTTCGATCGCTTTCCGCGTTCCATCGCCGAACGCGCGGCCAGCGACATCCGTCAGTATTCGGCACCCGGCCGCGGCGGTCACTTCCTCGCGTTCGAAGAGCCGCAACTCGTCGCCGACGAACTCGGCGCATTCATGCGCGCTGTCGGGTGACCCGTTCGTCATCGAGCGCAGCCGCAGCCGACGCCGCGGAACCGCGCCGAGCACACCACTCCCCTGCCGACGCGCCTCGCGGTCGGCCCGGGTGTTCCTCGCTCAGCTCGCCCCGTGGCGTTCTTCGTACTTCTCGAGGCGTCGGCCGGTGGCCGGCATCCCGAGTTCTCCGTACGGACCGGCGACCTCGTGCTCAGGCAGTCGCTCGTCGGTCGGACAGATCAGTACCGTGTTCGACGTCGATCGATCGAACGAATGTTCGAACATGGCGTGACCGCAGACCGGGCACGCCTCCTCGCCGGTCGGACCACGCAACGGTTCATCGTCGGCAGTGATCGGAGGGGCGCCGAAAATCGGCTCCAGCGCCTCGTCGACCCTGTCGAAGAAATGCGTGAATGCGTTACCTGTGGGGCGGCTCGCCGCGTCGCGTGCCATGCCCTGATGGTACGCCCGCGATGCGCCGGACTGCCAGTGCCCGCGCCTTATGGTTGAAGAATGACGGATGCCCCAGCACGGCCGGTCACGATCATCACCGGCGCCAGCCGCGGCATCGGCGCCGCGATCGCCGAGCGCCTCGCCGCCGACGGCCATGATCTCGTGCTCACCTACCGCGATCGCGCCGAAGACGCCGACGCCGTCGCGCGCAGGTGCGCGTCATCCGGCGCCAGCGTGCTCGTGCTCCAGGTCGACCTCGCCGACCTCGACGCGACCGCCACGGTCGTCCCAGCGGCGATCGCCAGGTTCGGGCGCGTCACCGGGCTCGTGAACAACGCGGGCATCACCGGCATGATCGGCGGATTCCTCGACGCACCGCTCGAGGAATCCGAAGAGCTGTTCCGGGTCAACGTGCTCGCCCCCATCGTGCTCACGCGCGCGGCGATCGCGCACATGGCCACCGATCGCGGCGGCGCCGGCGGCTCGATCGTGAACATCTCATCGGGCGCCGCCCGCAGCGGAGCCCCGAACACCTACATCCCCTACGCGATGAGCAAGGCGGCGCTCAATGCCCTGACGACCGGCGCATCGAAGGAGTTCGGCCCGGTCGGCGTGCGGGTCAACACCGTCTCGCCCGGCACCACTCGCACCGAGATCCATGCCGCCGCCGGTCGGCCTGATGCGCCCGACGAGCGCGCCCCGGGAATCCCGATGCGCCGCCCCGGCGAGCCGCACGAGATCGCCGGCGCGGTGGCGTACCTCTTCTCCCCCGACGCGAGTTACACGTCGGGAGCCGACATCCGCGTCGCCGGCGGCAACTGAGGTCAGCTCTCGCCGAACCCCGAGGCCGCGAGCTCGGCGATCGCGTCGACGGCGGTCGCGCCATCGGGATCGCTCGACGCGATCTCGACCTGCGCCCCCTTCGTCAGCCCGAGCGCCATGATGCCGAGCAGGCTCTTCGCGTCGGCCCCGTTCACGGTCACGCGCTGCGGGAACGTCGCCGCGAGCTTCACGAGTTCGGCCGCGGGCCGGGCATGCAGGCCGTCGGCGTTCACGAGTGTCACGGTGCGCGAATGACCGGATGACCCTTCCGCACGGTCTGCGCCGAGCTGGGAGCCCGCTCCCCCGGCTTCGCCCGCCGAAGGCGTCGGCCGGGGCCGGCCCACCCCGCGCCGATTCGGCCGCCGCGATCACGTCGTCGAGCGGATCCCCGCTCTCGGCGGCGACCGCCGCGGCGACGCCGCCCTCGACGATCGGGGCGTCGACGATGCGAACACGCGCCCGGATGTCGTCGTCGAGGAAGTCGAGCGCCGTCTCGGCGGTGAGAATCGCCGATCCGAGATCGCAGAGCACGACGACGCCGACGCCCGAGTCTGCCTCGCCGATGCCGGCACTCACGAGATCGAAGCTGGTGCCGATACGCCCGTCGTCGGTTCCGCCCGCCGCAACGAGTGACGCAGTGGGGGCCATCTGCGCCGCGAGCGTCACGAGCCCGCGCGCGATGTCGACGGAGTGCGAGACGAAGACCAGACCGACTTTTCCCGGGGTGCCCACCTCACACTCCCGCGGCCGATTTGGCCACGTCAGCTGCTGCCCGGAGCAGCAGCGCACTCGATTGCGCACCCGGGTCGCGATGCCCGGCCGAGCGTTCGCCGAGGTAGCTCGCCCGACCCTTGCGCGCGACGAGCGGCTCGGTCGCCACCGCACCGGCTTCGGCCGCGGAGGCTGCAGCGTCGAGCACCCCGGCGGCGTCGACCCCGGCGGCCGCCGCCTGCGCTGCCGCATCGACCGCGGGCGTCCAGGCGTCGATCATCGTCTTGTCCCCGGCTTCGGCCTTGCCACGCATGACGACCCCGTCGCGTGCCGCCTCGAGGATCTTCGCCACGGCCGCACCATCGAGTGAGACGTCCCCGCCCGCGGCGACGGACCCCTTGAGGTAGGCCGTGCCGTAGAGCGGGCCGGCGGCCCCGCCGACCGTGGAGATGAGCGTGGTCGCGACGAGCTTCAACACATCGCCGGGCGTCGAGCCCGCCGGAAGGTCGTCGAGCTTGGGCAGCACCGCCTGGAAGCCGCGGTCCATGTTCTCGCCGTGGTCGCCGTCGCCGATCTCACGGTCGAGCGTGATCAGCTCGACACGGTGTTCCGCGATGACGTCTGCGCTGCGCCTGACCCAGTCGACCGCCCAGGTGATGTCCAGTCCCACAGAGACTCCTCCTCGTTCCGGGTCTATCGACCCCATCGCAGTGCAGCGGTCTGCACCGGGGCGTCCCAGAGTTCGATCATCTCGTCGTCGACCTTCAGCAGCGTGATCGACATGCCCTGCATCTCGAGCGACGTGATGTAGTTGCCCACGAGCGAGCGAGCGACCTCGATGCCGCGCTCGGCGAGTACGGCTGCGGCGTGGCCGTACGCGAGGTACAGCTCGACGAGCGGCGTGCCGCCCATGCCGTTCACGAAGAGCAGCGTGCGCTCGCCCGAGTTGTACGGCAGGTCTTCGAGGATGGGGTCGAGCAGTCGTTCGACCAGGCCATCCGCCGGCTCGAGCTTGACCCGCTCGCGGCCGGGCTCACCGTGGATGCCGATGCCGATCTCGATCTCGTCGTCGGCGAGCGTGAAACTCGGCTCGCCGGCGTGCGGCACGACGCATGGCGTCAGCGCCAGGCCCATCGAGCGGGCGTTCGCGTTGACCCGCTCGGCGATGGCAGCCACCTCGTCGAGCGAGTCACCTCGCTCGGCGGCGGCGCCGGCGATCTTCTCGACGAGCACCGTACCCGCGACACCCCGTCGCCCGGCCGTGTAGAGCGAGTCCTTCACCGCGACGTCGTCATTGGTCACGACGGCACGCACCTCGATGCCGTCGGCCGCCGCCAGGTCGGCGGCCGTCTCGAAGTTCAGCACGTCGCCCGTGTAGTTCTTGACGATGTGCAGCACCCCCGCGCCACCGTCGACGGCTTTCGTCGCCGCCAGGATGGGGTCGGGCGTCGGCGAGGTGAACACCGCGCCGGGGACCGCGGCGTCGAGCATTCCGAACCCCACGAATCCGGCGTGCAGCGGCTCGTGCCCGCTGCCGCCCCCGCTGACCAGGCCGACCTTTCCGGCGATCGGCGCATCGGCTCGCACGACGTGGATCGGGTCGAACTCGACGCGAACGATGTCGGCATGGGCCTTGCCGAACCCGGCGACCGACTCGTCCACGACCCGCTTCGGATCGTTGATGATCTTCTTCACGGACATCCCTTTCGCTTCGGCTGCCGGATGCCGTGCGTCCGTGCATCGACCCCGACGCAGCACTCCCCCGCCAACCTACGCCCGCGCGGGCCTTCGACCGTAAGGGGTTCGCATGCCTCGTTCGCACCGATCAAGTGACCAGATTTCGGCCCGCCCATTCCCAGACGATGCTCAGCTGAGTATCGTGTGAGCTATTCCGGGGGGCCGCGGGCTTCCCGTTACTCAGCGGAGAGGACGGGACATGAATCTGGGCGTCATATTCGTATCGGAGATGGTCGGCACGGCGATGCTGTTGCTGCTCGGTTGCGGCGTGGTGGCGAACGTCGCCCTCGCGAAGACCAAGGGCAACGGCGGCGGCTTCCTGCTGGTCAACTTCGGCTGGGGTCTCGCGGTCTTCGCCGGTGTCATCGTGTCGGTCGTATCCGGCGCGCACATCAACCCGGCGGTCACCCTCGGCCTCGCGGTCAACATCCTGGGCAAGGGCGGCACGCGAGTTCGTCCCGGG
Source organism: uncultured Actinomycetota bacterium (assembly GCA_963836825.1). GTDB lineage: Bacteria > Actinomycetota > Actinomycetes > Actinomycetales > Microbacteriaceae > Agromyces. Next base: position 71,752 of record CAWILI010000005.1, on the reverse strand, counting down.
AATCCCGGTCGACGGAGCATCGATCGTCACCTACATCGGAGCTCAGCTCCTCGGTGCGATCATCGGTGCGGTCGCCGCCTGGCTCGCCTACAAGCAGCACTTCGACGACGAGCCCGAGCCCGCGCTCAAGCTGGGCGTCTTCTCGACCGGTCCCGCGCATCCGCTCCTACGCCTGGAACCTCGTCACCGAGATCATCGGCACGTTCGTGCTCGTGTTCGTCGTGATCGGCTTCGGCGTGTGGGGCGACCCCGACACGGTCGTCCCCGGCGGGCTCGGCCCGCTCGGTGCGCTGCCGGTCGCCCTCCTGGTCGTCGGCATCGGTGCCTCCCTCGGTGGCCCGACGGGGTACGCGATCAACCCCGCCCGTGACCTCGGACCCCGCATCGCGCACGCCTTCCTTCCCATCAAGGGCAAGGGCTCGAGCGACTGGGGCTACTCCTGGGTGCCGGTCGTCGGCCCGATCATCGGCGGCCTCCTCGCGGGATGGCTCTGGATCCCGCTCGGCGACATGGTCGCCACCGCCATGGGATGACTCGAGTGGGCCGGTCCGATGAGGACCGGCCCGCTCGCGTTCCGGCATCGGACATATCCATGCCCCTCGACGTCGACGGGCGCAAACGAATTGAGAGGAAGTCATGGCCGACTACGTACTCGCCATCGACCAGGGAACGACGAGTTCCCGCGCGATCATCTTCGACAAGGGCGGATCGATCATCTCGACCGGCCAGCTCGAGCACGAGCAGATCTTCCCGAAGGCCGGCTGGGTCGAGCACGACCCGCTCGAGATCTGGCACAACGTCAGCGAGGTGATCGGTCAGGCCCTCGGCAAGGCGCACCTGACCCGTCACGACATCGCCGCGATCGGCATCACCAACCAGCGTGAGACCGCCGTCGTCTGGGACAAGACCACCGGCCAGCCGATCTACAACGCGATCGTCTGGCAGGACACCCGCACCCAGCCCATCGTCGACCGACTCGCCGCCGACGGCGGCGTCGAGCGATTCAAGCAGCAGGTCGGCCTGCCGCTCGCCACCTACTTCTCGGGCACCAAGATCGTCTGGATCCTCGAGAACGTCGAAGGCGCGCGCGAGAAGGCCGATGCCGGCGACCTGATCTTCGGCAACACCGACACCTGGGTGCTCTGGAACCTCACGGGCGGCGTCGACGGCGGCGTGCACGCCACCGACGTCACCAACGCCAGCCGCACGATGTTCATGGACCTCGAGACGCTCTCGTGGGACGACGAGATCCTGGCGGCGTTCGACGTGCCCAGGTCGATGCTGCCCGAGATCAAGCCCTCGTCGGGCGTGTTCGGCATCGCGCATTCCTCGAGCCTCGTACGCGAGGTGCCGATCGCCGGCGACCTCGGCGACCAGCAGGCGGCGACGTTCGGGCAGGCCGCCTACGATGCCGGCGAGTCGAAGAACACCTACGGCACGGGCAACTTCCTCATCTTCAACACCGGTGAAGAGATCGTGCACTCCAAGAACGGTCTGCTGACGACGCTCGGCTACCAGATCGGCGACGAGAAGCCGCACTACGCGCTCGAGGGGTCGATCGCCGTCACGGGATCGCTCGTGCAGTGGCTGCGCGACAATCTCGGCATGATCTCGAGCGCGCCCGAGATCGAGGAACTCGCGAAGACGGTCGACGACAACGGCGGCGCGTACTTCGTGCCGGCGTTCTCGGGCCTGTTCGCGCCGTACTGGCGTTCCGACGCCCGCGGCGCCCTCGTCGGCCTCACGCGGTACGTCAACAAGGGGCACATCGCCCGCGCAGCCCTCGAGGCGACGGCGTTCCAGACCCGCGAGGTGCTCGACGCGGTCAACGCCGACTCCGGTGTCGACCTCACCGAGTTGAAGGTCGACGGCGGCATGATCGCGAACAACACGCTCATGCAGTTCCAGGCCGACATCCTCGGCGTACCGGTCGTGCGGCCGGTCGTCGCCGAGACGACCGCGCTCGGCGCCGCGTACGCGGCCGGACTCGCCGTCGGGTTCTGGAGCGACCTCGACGACCTGCGCAAGAACTGGCAGGAGGACCAGCGCTGGGAGCCCAAGATGGACGCCGACGAGCGCGACCGTCAGATCCGCCTGTGGAAGAAGGCCGTCACCAAGACCTTCGACTGGGTCGACGACGACGTGAAGTGAGGGGTTCCCGGCAACGGGAGAGTCCGACGACTCGAGGGTCCGCGCGAAGCGCGGGCCCTCGGCTCATGTCTGCGCGCTCAGTTCTTGGTCGCGGAGATCCACTGATCGAGCTTGCGCGCGGCAGCGCCACTGTCGATCGTCGCCTCGGCGACCGCCATCTTCTCGCGGAACCGCTCGAGGATCGGCCGCTGGAACTGGCCCGGGTCCTTGGCGAGCTCGAACGAGACGAGGCCGGCCGCGGCGTTCAGCACCACGATGTCGCGGACCGGACCACGGGTGCCGGCGAGCACCTCGTGCACGATCGCGGCGTTGTGCGCGGCGTCGCCGCCCGTGAGCTTGTCGATCGTCGTGCGCGCGATGCCGAGTTCGCGGGGATCGAGGTCGTGCTCCTTCACCGTGCCGCCCGACACCTCCCAGACGTGGCTGTGCCCGGTGGTGGTGAGCTCGTCGAGGCCGTCGTCACCGCGGAACACCAGCGCGGTCGCGCCGCGCGTCTGGAACACGCCGACGATCAACGGCACGCGGTCGAGGTGCGCGACGCCGACGGCGGATGCCTCGGGCCGAGCCGGATTGCAGAGCGGGCCGAGGTAGTTGAACACGGTGGGCACGCCGAGTTGGGCGCGCACGGCGCCCGCGTGCCGGAAGCCGGGATGGAATGCGCGCCGCGTAGGCGAACGTGATGCCCGCTTCGTCGAGCACGGCGCCGACCCGCTCGGCGGGCAGCGCCAGGTCGAGTCCCAGCGCGGCGAGCACATCGGATGACCCCGACGCCGAGCTCGCGGCCTTGTTGCCGTGCTTGATGACCGGGACGCCCGATGCCGCGGCGACGATCGAGGCCATCGTCGAGACGTTCACCGTGCCGAACCGGTCGCCGCCGGTGCCGACGATGTCGAGCGCCATGGGGTCGACGGGCAGCGCGACCGCGTGCTCGAGCACGGCGTCGCGGAAGCCGACGATCTCGTCGACCGTCTCGCCCTTGACGCGCAGCATCACGAGGAACGCCGCGAGCTGAGCTTCGGTCACGGCACCGGTCATGACCTGCTCCATGCACCACGCAGCATCCGACACGCTCAGGTCTTCGCCTTCGAGCAGCGCGTTCAGGATTTCGGGCCAGTTCTGGAGCAGAGGCATGATTCGATCCTAATGTTCGGAATTCACGGCGGATTCCCGGGCGTCATGCAGGCCGGCTTAGGGTTCCCTTACCTCTCGACGCCGACACGATCGCCCGTGATGACGAAAACTCGGGCCTGTTTTCAGCCATAATGGGGAGCGTGACGAGCACCTCAATGACTTATCAGGCGAGCGCGCCGGTGATCAATCGACCCAATACCGTTGCGGTGGGCACGATCGTCTGGCTCGGCAGCGAGGTCATGTTCTTCGCCGGCCTCTTCGCCATCTACTTCACGCTTCGTTCGACGTCGCCTGAACTGTGGGCGTTCGAGGCCGACCGGCTGAACGTTCCCTTCGCGCTGACCAACACGATCATCCTCGTGCTCTCGTCGGTCACCTGCCAGTTCGGCGTCTTCGCCGCCGAGCGGCTGCAGCCGTACGCGACCGGGTGGAAGCCCTCGCAGTGGGGCGTCACCGAATGGTTCTTCCTCACGTACGGCATGGGCGCCGTGTTCGTCGCGGGTCAGGTCTGGGAGTACGCGACGCTGGTCTCCGAGGGCATCGCGCTCGACTCGAACGCCTACGGGTCGGCGTTCTACCTCACCACGGGCTTCCACGCCCTGCACGTCACCGGTGGGCTCATCGCCTTCCTGTTCGTGATCGGCCGCGTGTTCGCGGTCAAGAACTTCGGCCACCGCGAGGCGACCAGCGCCATTGCCATCTCGTACTACTGGCACTTCGTCGACGTCGTCTGGATCGGCCTCTTCCTCGTCATCTACGTCCTCAAGTAAGCAAGCCGCTCTCGAACGTCAACATCGCATGCCCGTGAATAGGAAGAACCATATGACCCGCACGAAGCGACGCGCCGGACGCCGGCATCCGCTCGCCACCGTCGCGCTGCTCGCGCTCGGCCTCGTCTTCACGGGGGGCGCATACGCGGCACTCAGCTCCGGCACCGTCGCGCAGGCTGAGGTCGACCCGAACTCGCAGCAGACGATCGAAGAGGGCAAGAAGCTCTTCCAGGCGAACTGCGCGACCTGCCACGGTCTCGAGGCGCAGGGCACGGCCAACGGGCCGAGCCTCATCGGCGTGGGTGCGGCATCGGTCGACTTCCAGGTCGGAACGGGTCGCATGCCCATGCAGATGCAGGGCCCGCAGGCGCAGGTGAAGCCGCCGCAGTTCACCGACGACCAGGTCAAGCAGCTCGCGTACTTCGTCGCCTCGCTCGGCCCCGGCCCCGACATCCCCGCCGACCACCTCGTCAACGGCGGCGGCGACGCGGCGAACGGCGCCGAGCTCTTCCGCATCAACTGCGCGATGTGCCACAACGTCGCGGGCGCCGGCGGTGCGCTCACCGAGGGCAAGTTCGCACCCCCGCTGACCGATGTCTCGGGCGTGCACATCTACGAGGCCATGGTCACCGGCCCGCAGAACATGCCCGTCTTCAACGATCTCAACATCTCGCCCGAAGACAAGCGCGACGTCATCACCTACCTCAAGTACCTGCAGGACAACCGCTCACCCGGTGGCTTCGAACTCGGCTCGCTGGGGCCGGTTGCGGAGGGCCTGTTCATCTGGATCTTCGGTCTCGGCGCGATCGTCGCGATCACCGTGTGGATCACGGCGAAGTCCAACTAGCGCAAGCCCGGCACCGAAGCACCTAAGAAGGAGAACCATGGCCCAGGACGACCACAGCGGCACTGAGCTCGCCGCTGCCGACTCGTCGCACGCCGAGCTGGACTTCGCCGGCTCGACCGGCACGGCGGTCATCCCCCACGACGCGTTCGCGAACCCCGGGTTCGAGCCGCACCGCCCGCGTGTCACCGACGAGGACACCGGTCGCGAGAAGCGTGCGCAGCGCACCGTCTACACGCTCTTCTACCTCTCGATCCTCGGCAGCGTCTGGGCCATCGCGGCGTACATGCTCTTCCCGATCGAGTCGAACGACGTCGGCGAAGTGCGCCTGAACAACATGTTCATCGGTCTCGGCGTCACCCTCGCGCTTCTCGGACTCGGCTTCGGCGCGGTGCACTGGGGCAAGTCGCTCATGACGTCCGACGGAGTCCGTCGACATCCGCCACCCGATCAGCGGCAGCAAGGCGACGCAGGAGGGCGCCGTCGAGGTGTTCCGCCAGGCTGACGAGGAGTCGGGCTTCTCCCGCCGAACGGTCATTCGCAACAGCCTCATCGGCGCGCTCCTCGTGTTCCCGCTGCCCGCCGTGGTGCTCTTCCGCGGACTCGCTCCGCAAGACCAGATCCCGGTCGAGCTGCTCAGCCACACGATGTGGGCGAAGGGAACGCGCCTTGCGCTCGACCCCTCGGGCGCGCCGATCCGGGCCGCCGATGTCACGATCGGCAGCGCCTTCCATGTCATCCCCGAGGGGCTCGTCGATCTCGAGCACGGCAGGCTCGAAGAGAAGGCCAAGGCCGCGGTGCTGCTCATGCGCCTCGACCCGAGCGAGCTCAACCAGGCGCCAGATCGCGAATCCTGGTCGTACGACGGCATCGTCGCCTACTCCAAGATCTGCACGCACGTCGGCTGCCCCGTGGCGCTCTACGAGCAGCACACGCACCACCTGCTCTGCCCGTGCCACCAGTCGCAGTTCGACGTGGCCAACCACTGCGAGGTCATCTTCGGCCCGGCCAAGCGCCCGCTGCCGCAGCTGCCGATCGCCGTCGACGACGAGGGCTACCTCATCGCGCAGAGCGACTTCACCGAACCCGTCGGCCCGAGCTTCTGGGAGCGTCATTGAGCACCGCAACGACACGATCGACAGCACCAGCCAAACGCTCCTTCACGGCCGGCGCATCCGAGTACATCAACGACCGCACCGGCATCGCCGTCGCGATCAAGGGCCTCGGCCGTAAGGCGTTCCCCGACCACTGGTCGTTCCTCCTCGGCGAGGTCGCCCTCTTCAGCTTCATCGTCGTCCTCGTCTCCGGAACGTTCCTGACGTTCTTCTTCCAGGCGTCGATGGCCGAAGTCCACTACGACGGTTCCTACGTGCCGCTCAAGGGCGTCGAGATGTCGGTGGCGATGGCGTCGACGCTCGACATCTCGTTCGACATCCGCGGCGGGCTCTTCGTGCGCCAGATGCACCACTGGGCGGCCCTGCTGTTCGTGGCCGCCATCGGCCTGCACATGCTGCGCGTCTTCTTCACGGGCGCGTTCCGCAAGCCGCGCGAGATCAACTGGGTGTTCGGCTTCGTCCTCTTCATCCTCGCGATGGCCGAGGGCTTCACCGGCTACTCGCTCCCCGACGACCTGCTCTCGGGCAACGGCCTTCGCATCATCGACGGAATGGTCAAGGGCATCCCGCTGATCGGCACGTGGACGTCATTCCTCATCTTCGGCGGCGAGTTCCCCGGAACGACGATCGTCGGCCGTCTCTACACGCTGCACATCCTGCTGTTGCCGGCGCTCGTGGTCGCGCTCATCGCCGTCCACGTGGGCTACGTGTTCATCCACAAGCACACGCAGTTCGCCGGTCCCGGTCGTGAGCCCACGAACTCGGTCGGCCCGCCCATCCTGCCGATCTACGCGGCGAAGGCCGGCGGATTCATGTTCCTGATCTGGGGCGTCGTCTCGCTCATCGCGGCGCTCTTCACGATCAACCCGATCTGGAACTACGGTCCATACGACCCATCCCCCGTCTCGGCCGGTACCCAGCCCGACTGGTACATCGGATTCGCCGACGGTGCCCTGCGCCTCATCCCGCCGGGCTGGGAGTTCGTGTGGCTCGACCGCACCTGGTCGTTCAACATCCTCGTCCCGCTCATCGGCGATCGGCATCTTCATCGGTCTCGTCGTCGCATACCCGTTCATCGAGGCGTGGATCAAGGGCGACAAGCGCGAGCACCACATCGCCGACCGTCCGCGCAACGCGCCGACCCGCACCGCGATCGGTGCCGCGGGTGTCACGTTCTACGCCGGCCTCTGGGCCGCGGCGAGCTCCGACATCCTGGCGACGCACTTCTCGCTCACCATGGAGGGCGTGATCCACGCCCTGCAGGCCGTCGTGATCATCGGCCCGTTCCTCGCATACTTCATCACGAAGCGCGTCTGCCTCGCGCTGCAGAAGAAGGATCGCGAGATCGTGCTGCACGGCTTCGAGTCGGGTCGAATCGTCAAGCTTCCCGGCGGCGAGTTCATCGAGGTGCACCAGCCCCTCGACGAGTACGAGCGCTGGCGTCTCGTCAGCTTCGAGAGCTACCAGCCGCTCATGATCCGTCCGAACGCACGTGGCAAGATCACCTTGGGCCAGCGCGTGCGAGCGTCGTTCTCGCGGTGGTTCTTCGAAGACCGCATCGCGCCGGTCACGCGGGGCGAACTCGAGTCCGGCCACGACGGCCACCACTGACGATAACCGCACGCAGCTTCGGGCACCGAACCATGTCGATCGATTCGACCTGGCTTCGGTGCCCGAACTGCTTTCTCGACCTCTCAGAGGTCGACACCAACGTGTTCGGTTGCACAGCCGGTCACCGTTTCGACCGCGCGAAGCACGGATACCTCACCCTGCTTCCCCCGAAAGCTCCCCGCACCGTCGGCGACGATCGTGAGATGCTCCAGGCGCGTGCCGCACTGCTCGACGGTGGCGCGTATGCGCCGATCGCAGCGGCGATCACCGATGCCGTGCATGCCCACCGCTCGATCAGCATCGACGACTCACTTCGCATCGCCGACTTCGGGTGCGGCACCGGGTACTACTCCGCTGCCCTGGCGCATGCGATACCCGCCTCTGCATTCCTGCTCGCCGACCGCTCCCCTGAGGCCGTGCGCATGAGTCTGCGCGCGCTCCCGTCGGCGACGGGAGTCGTGATGGACCTCTGGCGCCCACTCCCCCTTCGCGACGGCGTGGTCGATGTCGCACTCAACGTCTTCGCGCCTCGCAACGCGGCCGAGTTCGCGCGGGTCCTCAAGCCCCACGGCCGGTTGATCGTCGTCGTGCCGACCGACGCACACCTGCAGGAGCTCCGGCGCTCTGGCGCGCTCCTCGACGTGCCCGCGGGCAAGTCCGACCGGGTTGCCGAGCAACTCCACGAGGCGGGGCTCGTGTTGCGCACGAGCACCGCCGTCGAGTACGCGTTCGAGGCCGATGCCGCGACTCGGGGCCTCCTCGCGGGCATGGGGCCGTCGGCACACCACGGCGACAGTCTCGCGTCGAGTGACGCCGACGGTGGCTGAGGCTGAGGCGTTCGATGTCTCGGTCGCGGTCAGCGTGCTGACGTTCGAACTCGCAGAGCCCGTCGCGCCGTCGTCGGTCGCATACTGATGCCATGGACGATTGCTGCGCGGTGCCGGGCGCCGAGGGCTACGAGGAGGTCTTCGATGACCGATTCGCCCGCAAGGCAGCGCGTCGTTACCGGCGCAAGGGGCTCACGCCCACCGAGCGGCGCATCGTGTCGTTCATCTCCGCGACCGGCGTCGACGATGCCACGGTGCTCGAGGTCGGCGGCGGTGTCGGTGAGATTCAGCTGGAACTGCTCGCTCGAGGCGCTGCGCGTACCGTCAACCTCGAGCTCTCGGGTGCATACGAGGCCGAGGCCGCCCGCCTGATCGGCGAAGCCGGAGTCACCGGTCGCGTGACTCGCCGACTCGGCGTCGATCTCGCCGTGACCCCCGAGAACGTCGACGTGGCCGATATCGTCGTGCTGCACCGAGTCGTCTGCTGCTACCCCGACTACGAGCGACTGCTGGGTGCCGCGGCCGAGAGGGCTCGACACACCATCGTCTTCAGTCATCCACCTCGAACGCTCACGCGGCGCGCATTCGTCGCTGTCGGCAACCTCACGCTCCGACTGTCGCACAAGACGTACCGAGGGTTCATCCACTCGCCGAGCGCGATGATCGACACACTGCGCCGGCACGGCTTCGAACCACGCCTCCGCCACAATGGCCGGTCATGGTGCGTCGTCGGAGCGACACGCGTGTGACCGCGTGAGCGCGCGCGCATCGATCACGAACGAACGAGGTCCCGGCGCATCGCGCCGGGACCTCGTTCTTCGATCAGTACTGCTATCGGGCGAAGTTGCCGCGGTAGTACTCGTAGACCCACCCGGTGAGCGCGATGAGCGCGACCGGTGCGGCGAAGAACGCGAGCCAGAATCCGATCGCGATGCCGAGGAACGTCAACGCAACGCCCGCCGCAAGCAGCACCGGCCACCAGCTCCAGGGGCTGAAGAACCCGAGCTCAGCGTCGCCGTCGTCGATGTTCGCATCGAGTCGATCTTCGGGAAGCTCGGCACCCTGCGCCTTGTGCACCCGACCGAGGTAGAACGCGATGAACGCAGAGAGCACGGCGGCCAGCGAGACGGCGATGGTGCCCGCCCATTCGATGCCGGGGTCGCCCTGATCGGCCCACGACCAGTAGGCGTACACGGCCGCGACGATCGCGAAGAAGGCCGTCAGGATCCAGAAGAGATTGACGTTGGCGCGCATTACTTGATCTCCTCTGAGGCTGCGTCGTACGTCGGCGATTGCGGGGCATCCTTCGCCGGACCGATGCCGACGGGGATCCCAGCTTCAGGGTGGTTGAGGTCGAACGCCGGGCGCTCGGAACGAATGCGCGGGATCGACGTGAAGTTGTGGCGCGGCGGCGGGCAACTGGTGGCCCACTCGAGCGAACCGCCGTAACCCCAGGGGTCGTTCACGGTGACCTTCGGTGCGCGGCGTGCCGTGAGGTAGACGTTCAGCAGGAACGGGATCATCGAGACCGCGAGAATACCCGCGCCGAACGTCGAGAGCTGGTTCATCCACGTGATGTTGTCTTCAGGCAGGTACGAGTAGTACCGACGCGGCATCGCGACGACTCCGAGCCAGTGCTGCACGAGGAAGGTCGTGTGGAAGCCGATGAAGAGCAGCCAGAAGTGCCACTTGCCGAGACGCTCGTTGAGCAGCTTGCCCGTCCACTTCGGCCACCAGAAGTAGAAGCCGGCGAACATCGCGAAGACGACGGTTCCGAAGACGACGTAGTGGAAGTGCGCCACCACGAAGTAGGTGTCGGAGACGTGGAAGTCGAGCGGTGGCGACGCGAGGATGACGCCGGTGAGGCCGCCGAAGACGAACGTGATGAGGAAGCCGAGCGACCAGAGCAGTGGAGTCTCGAACGTGATCGAGCCACGCCACATCGTGCCGATCCAGTTGAAGATCTTCACACCCGTTGGAATCGCGATGAGCATCGTCATGAGCGCGAAGAACGGCAGCAGCACCGAGCCCGTCACGTACATGTGGTGGGCCCACACCGTGACCGAGAGCGCGGCGATCGCGATCGTCGCATAGATGAGCGTCTTGTACCCGAAGATCGGCTTGCGGCTGAAGACCGGGAAGATCTCGGACACGATGCCGAAGAACGGCAGGGCGATGATGTAGACCTCTGGATGCCCGAAGAACCAGAAGAGGTGCTGCCAGAGGATGACACCGCCGTTGGCCGGATCGTAGATGTGCGCACCGAACACGCGGTCGGCGGCCGCGGCGAGCAGCGCGGCGGCGAGCACCGGGAAGGCCATGAGGACCAGGATCGACGTGACCAGCGTGTTCCAGGTGAAGATCGGCATGCGGAACATGGTCATGCCGGGCGCGCGCATGGTGATGATGGTCGTGATGAAGTTCACGCCACCGAGGATGGTTCCGAAGCCCGAGAGGCCGAGGCCGAGCATCCAGAGGTTGCCGCCGACTCCTGGCGAGAACGTGGTCGACGCGAGTGGCTGATAGGCGAACCAGCCGAACGACGCGGCTCCCTGCGGGGTGAAGAATCCGGCGACGGCGATGAGCGAACCGAAGTTGAAGAACCAGTACGAGAGCGCGTTGAGCCTCGGGAACGCCACGTCGGGCGCACCGATCTGCAGCGGCATGAGCGTGTTCGCGAAACCGAAGAACAGCGGCGTCGCGAACATCAGCAGCATGATCGTGCCGTGCATGGTGAACAGCTGGTTGTACTGCTCGCGCGTCTGCACGATCTCGAGGCCGGGCTCGAAGAGCTGGGCGCGGATGATCAGGGCCATCACGCCGCCGACGCAGAAGTAGATGAAGGACGTGATCAGGTACAGGTACCCGATGACCTTGTGGTCGGTGGAGGTGATCCACCGGACGAGGATGTTGCCCTTGCGCTCGACCTTGGGGGTGCCGAACGGGAGGCTGCTCGACTGCGGCCGAGCCGGTGCGGTCGTGGTGCTCATTCGGCTTCCTGCTCCTCTTGAAGTTCGGGCTCGCCCGTGCCGGGTAGGTTCTGTCTGCGGTCGTACTCACTCGACAGCTGGCCCTCTTGCCCGAGGTCGCGGAGTGAATCGATGTAGTCGTCGTACTCGCCCTGCGAGACGACCTCGACGTTGAAGAGCATCAGCGAGTGGTACTCACCGCACAGCTCGGCGCACTTGCCGGCGTAGGTGCCCTCACGCTCGGGCACGATCGACATGTAGTTGGTCTTGCCCGGGAACATGTCTTTCTTGTACAGGAAGTCGACGACCCAGAACGAGTGGATCACGTCGCGCGACTGCAGCTCGATCTCGACGTTGGCGCCGACCGGGAGCACCAGCGTGGGCAGTTCGGACTGGACGAGCGAACCCTTGGGGCCCTCGTCGGCGAGCTGGCCCTGGATGCCGGGCGAGTAGACGTCTTCGTTGACGTAGTTGAAGTCCCATGCCCATTGCTTGGCGATGACCTCGACCTGCACGTCGACCTCGTCGGCGGCGAATCGCTGCTCGATGGCCGCCTGATCGCGGGCGGTGAAGGCGAAGAAGCCGAGCACGAGGATCAGCGGCACGGCCGTGTAGAAGATCTCGATCGGCATGTTGTAGCGCATCTGCACCGGCAGGCCCGTCTGGCCCTTGCGGCGACGGTACGCGATGACCGCCCAGATCGTGAGACCCCAGGTGATGATGCCGACGATGAGCAGCACGATCCACGACGTCACCCAGAGGCCGGAGATGCGCTCGGTCTGGTTCGTGACCGGCGCCTCACCCTCGACGAAGCCGGGAAGGAATCCGTTCAGCTGCGCCTGCGTGCAACCAGCGAGCACGAGACTGAGAACCGCTGCAATCGGAATAGCAGCCCATCGGAGACGGCGATTGTGGCGCACCAGTGACCTTTCGGGAGACTCGAAGGCGCTTCACAGTGAAGCGCGGCGATCGATCATCAGCCTACTCCGCCTTGGCCCCCGTGGTGTGCACCGAGCGACGGTGTCGGGCGTGGCGGTCCACGGAACAGCGCTCTGACGGCGGAAACGACGAAGGGAGGCCGCGATTCGCGGCCTCCCTTCGGGGAAATGGTGTAGGGCTCAGTGGAAGGAGTCTCCACACGCGCAGCTGCCCTCTGCGTTGGGGTTGTCGATCGTGAAGCCCTGCTTCTGGATCGTGTCTTCGAAGTCGATGGATGCCCCGTCGAGGTAGGGGACGCTCATCTTGTCGACGACGACCTCGACACCCGAGTAGTCGACGACCGCGTCGCCGTCGAGCAGGCGCTCGTCGAAGTAGAGCTGGTAGATCAGCCCCGAGCAACCACCGGGCTGGACGGCGACTCGCAGACGCAGGTCGTCGCGCCCCTCTTGCTCGAGGAGGCTGCGCACCTTGTCGGCGGCGGGGTCGCTCAGCTTCACGCCGTGCGTGGTCTCGGTGATCGTGTCGCTCATGTCTCTCCTCGGTGCGTCAGGAACGCGGGAATCGCTGCCTCCAATGGTAACCGTCGATTCTGCGTGCGCGCCCGGCTCGCGCTCAGGATTCCGAAACTCGCGCGTCGAGCCGGGCGAGGAACAGCGCCTCGGCCAGCAGCGCGCGCTTGAACACCCCGAGGTGCAGCGACTCGTTGGGGCTGTGCGCGCGGGAATCCGGGATCCTCGACGCCGGTCACGAGGATCTGCGCGTCGGGGAACTCGTCGACCAGCTCGGCGATGAACGGGATCGATCCGCCGATGCCGATCTCGATGGGCGCCTTTCCCCAGGCGTCGGTCATCGCCGCCCTGGTCTCGGCGACGGCCCAGCCGCTCGTGTCGACGAGGAACGGCTGCCCCGTGTCGATGTCCTCGAACGTCAGATGGGCTCCGAACGGCGCGTTCGCCTCGAGGTGCGCGCGGATCGCGGCGAACGCCTCGCCGGCGTCCTGCCCGGGAGCGATGCGCGCACTCACCCGCACGCGCGTGCCGGGAACGAGCGTGTTCGACGCGTTCGCGATGTCGGGTGCGTCGATGCCGGTGATGGTGATGGCGGGCTGCGCCCAGATGCGCGAGAGGATCGAACCCCGGCCGATGGGCGTGACGCCGTCGAGAAGCCCGGCCTCGGCGCGCAACTGCTGCTCGTCGTAGTCGGGCGTCTCGAGGCTCGCTGCCGTGAGGCCCTCGACGGCGACGGAGCCCTCGGCGTCCCACAGCGAGTCGAGCAGCCGCACGGTCGCGAGCATCGCATCGGGTGCCGCTCCCCCGAACATTCCCGAGTGCGAGGCGTGCGCGAGCGTGTCGATGCGCAGGTTGAACGCCACCGCGCCGCGGAGCGCCACGGTGATCGCCGGCGTCTCGAGGTCCCAGTTCGACGAGTCCGCGACGATGATCGCGTCGGCCGCCAGCAGGTCGCGGTTCTCGTGCAGGAAGTTCGCGAACGACTGCGACAGGTACTCCTCCTCGCCCTCGATGAACAGCGAGATGCCGAGGTCGAAGTCGGCGCCGAGCACTTCGGTCAGCGCACGGATGGCGCCGATGTGCGCCATCACGCCGGCCTTGTCGTCGGCGGCCCCCCGGCCGTAGAGGCGGTCGCCTCGCTGCGTCGGCTCGAACGGCGCCGAATCCCATGTCTCCTCGCGCCCGGGCGGCTGCACGTCGTGGTGGGCGTACAGCAGCACGGTGGGGCGCCCGTTGCGGGCCGCGCGGTGCGCGACCACCGCGGGCAGGCCCAGCTCCGGGTCATCCGCTCGCCCTTCTGCGCCGCCGACGGGCGCACGGCGCACGTCGACGAGATCGAAGACGCCGAGGCCGCGCACCAGTTCGGCGACGGCGTCGGCCGAACGCTGCACGTTGGCCGGGTCGAACGCGGGCCACGAGACCGAGGGGATCTTCACGAGGCGTGCGAGGTCGGCGATGGTCACGGGGAATCCGGCCTCGACGGCGCTGCGGAACGCCTCGATACGGGCGTCGGCGTCGTCTGATGCGGATTCGGTGAGGAGGGGCTCGGTCATGCCGGTAATCTTAAGGGGAACCGATTCGAGGAATCCCGTGGCCAAGCAACCCGACAGCACCGACCGACCGAGCGCCGAGACGCTCGACGAGACTCAGGCTCGCCTGAAGAACGGCACCAAGGGTGCACCCACCCCCAGCCGTGCCGCGCAAGAGGCCGCTCGCAAGCGTCCGCTCGTGCCCGACGACCGCAAAGAGGCGGCGAAGCAGGCTCGTGCCAAGGCGGCCGAGTCGCGCGAGAAGGCTCGCGTCGGCATGGCCATGGGCGAAGAGAAGTACCTTCCGATGCGCGACCGCGGGCCGCAGAAGAAGTACGTGCGCGACTACATCGACGCCCGATTCAGCGTCGGCGAGGTGCTGATCCCCGTCATGTTCGCGGTCATCGTGCTCACGTTCATCCCGTCGCCCGAGGTGCAGTACATCGGAATCCTCGCGCTCTGGGCGTTCTTCGCGATCGCCGTCATCGACGTCGTCGTGCTCGGCTTCATCCTCAACAAGAAGCTCGCGGCCAAGTTCGGCGCCGACAAGGTCGAGAAGGTGCGCTGGTACGCCGCGATGCGCGCGTTGCAGCTGCGACCGCTGCGCCTGCCGAAGCCGCAGGTCAAGCGCGGCCAGTACCCCTCCTGACCAGCTGCATCCGTGCGTCGATCGGCCTGTCGTGTCGATCGACGATGCGGATGTCCCGTGCGCCGCGTCTCACCGACGCGCGTACACCCCTGCGCGAATGAGCGGAATCCGGGTCTCGTCATCGCTCAGTGACCCGTGCTGCCCGATCATCGATTCGGCCTGGCGATTCGGTTCGCGACGGTCGTAGTAGGCGACGCCCGCCCGCGCCGCCACGATCAGGTCACCGATGCGAGGACGCACCTCGGGGTCGACCGGGCCGTAGAGTCCGTGCGCGATCGCCTCGTCGCGCGTCAGCACCCACGCGCGCTCGCCCTCGGCCGCCCGCCACCGATCGACGAGTTCGGCTCGCCCGGCCTCGTCGAGACCCGGCTCGAAGTACAGCGAGAGGCACCGCGGCTCGCCGCCGACGTGTCGCACCCCGTCGATGAGGGCGGGTTGCGCGTCGATGAAGCGGTGGCGGTGCGCCGGAACGTCGATGACGCCGTGATCGGCGGTCACGAGCAGGCCCGAGCCACGCGGCATCCGATCGTCGAATGCCGCGATCTCGGCGTCGAGCTCTTCGAGGATGGCCGAGCCATCGATCGGACTGCCACCCGTGCGCGTGGGCCGCCTGATCGAGCTCGGGCACGTAGAGGTAGACCACCGCCGGCTCGGCTTGCGCCACCACTCGGAGCGCCTCGGCGAACCGGTCGGCGATGGTGGAGCCCGAGCGGTACTCCGCGCCGCGCAGCACGGCATGCGTGAAGCCCGAGTCCGCATAGCGTGGGGCGCCGATCGCGAACGTCGCCAGGCCGCGCTCGCGCGCCTGCTCGAAGAGCGTCGGCACCCGCTGCCAGGACTCGGGTCGCATGCCGTCGTCCCACCCGTTCAGCTGGTTCACCAGGCGGTCGCCGTCGGCGTCGAGCACGCGGTAGCCCACGAGTCCGTGCTCGCCGGGCATGCGACCGGTGGTGAAGCTCGCGAGCGCGGCCGCCGTCGTCGACGGGAACACCGTGCGGATGACGTCGCGCTTGGCGAGCCGGGATGCGAGGTAGCGGGCGTGGCCCGCGCGCTGCTGGATGTTGGCCGCACCGAGCCCGTCGGCGAGCACCACGACCGCGCTGCGCGCCGGCGGCAGGGAGAGCACGTTGGGCTCGCCCGCGATGCTTGCCAGCGAACTGTCGAGCACCGCGGCAAGCCGCCCGGCGCTGTCGGCGGGCACCGGTAGCATGGCAGACATCGCGCCCAGTCTGGCACAGGCCGGGCGCGCCCCAGTTCCACCGCGTGCGCCGCACGCCAGCAGCAGAGAACACGGATGACCCGAGCCAAGAACCCGCCCGCAGACGAGCCGATCGTCGAACGCATCGAAGATGTCGACGTCGCCACAGAGATGCAGGGCTCGTTCCTCGAGTACGCATATTCGGTCATCTACTCGCGGGCCCTGCCCGACGCTCGCGACGGCCTCAAGCCCGTGCAGCGGCGCATCCTCTACCAGATGACCGAGATGGGCCTGCGACCCGATCGCGGCCACGTGAAGTCGGCGCGCGTCGTCGGCGAGGTCATGGGCAAGCTGCACCCCCACGGCGACACCGCGATCTACGACGCCCTCGTGCGCATGGCGCAGGCGTTCACGCTGCGCGTGCCGCTCATCGACGGGCACGGCAACTTCGGCTCGCTCGACGACGGCCCGGCCGCCGCGCGCTACACCGAGGCACGCCTGGCCTCGCCCGCCCTGGCGATGAGCGAGGGGCTCGACGAAGACGTCGTCGACTTCGTGCCGAACTACGACAACCAGCTCACCCAGCCCGAGGTGCTTCCCGCCGCCTACCCGAACCTGCTGGTGAACGGCGCGAGCGGCATCGCCGTCGGCATGGCCACCAACATGGCGCCGCACAACCTCATCGAGGTCGTCGGCGCGGCCCGGCACCTCATCGCCCACCCGAACGCGACGCTCGACGAGCTCATGGAGTTCGTGCCCGGCCCCGACCTGCCCACCGGCGGCACGATCGTCGGCCTCGCAGGCATCAAAGACGCCTACGCCACCGGCCGCGGCGCCTTCAAGACGCGCGCCAAGGTGCGCGTCGAGAACATCACGGCCCGCAAGACCGGCCTCGTCGTCACCGAGCTGCCCTACCTCGTCGGCCCCGAGAAGGTCATCGAGAAGATCAAAGACGGCGTCAACGCCAAGAAGATCAGTGGCATCTCCGACGTCACCGACCTCACCGACCGCACCAACGGGTTGCGCCTGGTCATCGGCATCAAGACCGGCTTCAGCCCCGACGCGGTGCTCGAACAGCTCTACCGGCTGACCCCGCTCGAAGACTCCTTCAACATCAACAACGTCGCACTCGTCGACGGCGGGCCGCAGACCCTCGGGCTGCGCGAGCTGCTGCAGGTCTACGTCGCGCATCGCATCTCGGTCGTCACCCGCCGTTCGCAGTACCGGCTCGCCCGTCGCAAAGAGCGCCTGCACCTCGTCGAGGGCCTGCTCGTCGCGATCCTCGACATCGACGAGGTCATCCAGCTCATCCGGTCGAGCGACGACACGGCGGCGGCGCGCGCGCGCCTCATCGAGGTGTTCGACCTCAGCCAGGTGCAGGCCGAGTACATCCTCGAGCTGCAGCTGCGCCGGCTCACGAAGTTCTCACGCATCGAGCTCGAGGCCGAACGCGACAAGTTGCGCGCCGAGATCGACGAACTCGAGGAGCTGCTCGCCAGTCGCCACCGCATCGAGGCCCTCGTCTCCCACGAGCTCGCCGAGGTCGCCGAGCGCTACGGCACGCCGCGACGCACGCTGCTGACCGATGCGCGTCCGTCGATCGCCGGAGCCGCGGCCAAGCGGGCTGCCGCTGCCGCGCTCGAGGTGGCCGATGTGCCGTGCCGCGTGTTCCTCTCGGTCACGGGCCGCATCGCCCGCGTCGACCTGGCCGAAGGCCCCGACGGCGCACCGAGCATCACGAAGCCCGCACGCCGCAGCAAGCACGACGCCATCCGGTCGGTGCTCGACACGACGAGCCGGGCCGAGATCGGTGCGGTCACGAGCCTCGGCCGACTCATCCGGTTCACGCCGGTCGACCTGCCGATGCTCCCGCCCACTTCGGTGCAGCTCGGTGCCGGCGTGCGCGTGGGCGATTACCTCGCGCTGCCCAACCGCGACGAGAAGGTGCTCGCGCTCGTCTCGCTCACGAGTGACCGTTCGATCGCGCTCGGCACCAAGCAGGGCGTCGTCAAGCGCGTCTCCGTCGGCGCGTATCCGAACAAGCCCGAATTCGAGGTCATCGGCCTGAAAGCCGGCGACGAGGTCGTCGGCGTCGTCCAGGGCGACGAGACCGACGAATTCGTGTTCGTCGCCTCCGACTCGCAGCTGTTGCGATTCCCGGCCGCTTCGGTGCGTCCGCAGGGGTGCCCGGCCGGTGGAATGGCCGGCGTCAACCTCGCGAGCGGTGCCCACGTCATCCACTTCACGAGCGTGCCGCGGGTCGACGCAGACTCCGCCGTCGTCGTCACCGTCGCCGCGGGCAGCGACACCCTGCTCGGCACCGACCCCGGCAGCGCGAAGGTCAGCGAGTTCGCGGAGTTCCCCGCGAAGGGCCGGGCCACCGGCGGTGTGCGCGCCCAGCGATTCCTGAAGGGCGAAGACGCATTGCATCTCGCCTGGGTCGGCCGCTCCCCCGCGCTCGCGGTCGGCACCGACGGCTCAGCTCGGCAGCTGCCCGATGTCGGGGCGAAGCGCGACGCGTCGGGTCAGGCGCTCGAAGCCGCGATCGCGGCGGTGGGCGCGCAGATCGGCTGATCGCTGGGCCGTGCGCGGACGGCGAAGCGCCGCGGACACCTTGACGCCGACGCGATCGACGGGCATATTCGGCGGTGGCCGGAAGTCGGGCCTCTGCGCATCGCTCCCCGAGCCGGCCCCGAACGAGGGAACGGCCGATGACGACGACGCTTCAGGCGATGATCCGCGGCAGAGTGCTGCAGCCGGGTGACGACGACTACGACTCGTCACGGTCGGTCTGGAACGCGATGGTCGACCGACGCCCCCGGTACATCGTGCAATGCTCCGAGACCGCAGACGTCGTCGCCGCGGTGCGATTCGCGACCGATCACGGTCTCGAGCTGGGCATCAGATGCGGCGGCCACGGCATCGTCGGGCCATGCCGTGCCCGACGATGGGCTCATGATCGATCTCCGCCCGATGGGCGAGGTGTCGGTCGACCCGCTGACGCGTCGCGCACGAGTGCAGGGCGGAGCACTGCTCGGCGCCCTCGACGACGCGGCTCAGGCCCACGGCCTCGCGACGACCGCGGGCAACGTGTCGCACACGGGCGTCGGCGGCCTGACCCTCGGCGGCGGCATGGGCTGGCTCGCCCGACAGCACGGCCTCGCGTGCGACAACGTCGTGTCGTTCGAACTGGTCACGGCGGCGGGTGAAACGCTGCGCGCGAGCGCCGAGTCGCACCCGGACCTGTACTGGGCGCTGCGCGGAGGCGGCGGCAACTTCGGCGTCGTCACCGAGTTCGAGTTCGCGCTGCACCCCGAGCCGGGGCTCGCGCTCTCGGCCGAATTCCGCTACCCGGTGACCGGCGCTCGCGATGCGATGCGACGGTGGCGCGATCTGAGTCATGACGCACCACGCCAGGCGACGTACTCGGCGACCATCGCTGATGGCACGGTGGCGCTCGGCCTCGTCTGGGTCGGCGACCCGAGCGACGGGAACGCACTGATCTCGGCGCTCGCCGACGAGCTGGCCGGGGTCGCCGAGCCCGATTCGCGCCTCATCGAGCGCTGGTCGTACCTCGACCTGCAGCGTCGCGAGGACGACCTCGAGGCGCACGCGTGGCGCAGGTACTGGAAGGGGCACTACTTCAGCGAACTCGGCGACGAGGTCATCGACGCCGTGCTCGCGCGCGATGGCGACGACCTGCCGAACGTGAGCCTGCAGGCGTACGGCGGTGCGATCGCCGAGATCGCCGACGAACAGACGGCGTTCTCAGGGCGCGACACCGCGTTCGAGTTCGTCGCCGCAGCGCGTTGGCAGGACCCCGCCGAAGACGATCGACGCATCATGGCGGCGCGACGCTACGCCGCCACCATGGATCGGTTCGCGAACGGGGTCTACGTGAACGCCCTCGCCGACGAGGGCATCGCGGGTGTTCGCCGCGCCTACTCGGACGCCAAGCTCGAGCGCCTGGCCGCCGTGAAGCACCGCTACGATCCCGGCAACGTGTTCCATCTCAACCAGAACATCAGACCGTCGGCAGGCTGAGGGTCGAGCGGCGATCTCAGGCGTCGATGCGGTCGCGCTCGAGCGTGTCGGAGCTCTCGATGATGAACTCCTTGCGCGGGGCGACCTCATTGCCCATCAACAGTTCGAACACCCTGCCGGCGCCCTCTGCGTCGCCGATGCCGACGCGACGCAGCGTTCGCTGCCGTCGGTCCATGGTCGTCGTCGCCAGCTGATCGGCGTCCATCTCGCCGAGTCCCTTGTAACGCTGGATCGGATCCTGATATCGCTTCTTCTGTCGATCGAGCCCGGCGAGCACGCCCTGCAGTTCAGCCTCGGAATACGTGTAGATCGTCTCGTTCGGCTTCGAACCCGGGTTCATCACGACCACACGGTGCAGCGGGGGCACCGCGGCGAACACCCGGCCCCCTTCGATCATCGGTCGCATGTACCGGAAGAACAGCGTGAGCAGCAGCGTGCGGATGTGCGCGCCGTCGACGTCGGCGTCGGCCATGAGGATGACCTTGCCGTAGCGGGCCTGCGTGATGTCGAAGCTGCGACCCGAGCCCGCGCCGATGACCTGGATGATCGAGGCGCACTCGGCGTTGCCGAGCATGTCGGCGACACTCGCCTTCTGCACGTTGAGGATCTTGCCGCGGATGGGCAGCAACGCCTGGTGCTCGCTGTCGCGCGCCAGCTTCGCCGTGCCCAAGGCGGAGTCGCCCTCGACGATGAAGAGTTCGCTGTGGGCGACGTCGTTCGACCGGCAGTCGACGAGCTTCGACGGCAGCGACGAGCTCTCGAGGGCGTTCTTGCGCCGTTGGGTCTCTTTGTGGGCGCGCGCGGAGATGCGCGACTTCATCTCGGCGACGACCTTGTCGAGCAGCAGCGCCGACTGCGCCTTGTCGTCGCGCTTCGTCGAGCTGAACCGCGCGCCGAGTTCTTTCGTGAGCACGTTCGACACGATGTTGCGCACCGCAGGCGTGCCGAGCACCTCTTTCGTCTGACCCTCGAACTGCGGTTCGGGCAGCCGCACCGTGAGCACCGCGGTGAGGCCCGCGAGCACGTCGTCCTTCTCGAGCTTGTCGTTTCCGGCCTTCAGCCGACGCGAGTTCTGCTCGACCTGCTGGCGCAGGAACTTCAGCAGCCCCTGGTCGAAGCCGGCCTGGTGGGTGCCGCCCTTCGGCGTGGCGATGATGTTCACGAACGAGCGCACGATGGTGTCGTAGCCGGTGCCCCAGCGCAGCGCGATGTCGACGTGGCACTCGCGCGACAGCTCGGTCGGCACCATGGCACCGCCCTCGTTGAGCACGGGCACCGTCTCGGTGAAGGTGCCGGTGCCGGTGAGCCGCCAGATGTCGGTGACCGGCGTGTCGGTGGCGAGGTGCTCGGCGAACTCCGAGATGCCGCCCTCGAACTGGAAGGAGGTCGTGTGCGCGACCGGCCCGCGCTCGTCGGTGACGTCGATCGCGATCCCGGGCACGAGGAACGCCGTCTGGCGCGCACGGCCGAGCAGCTCGTCGGTCTGGAACTCGGCGCCCCTGGTGAAGATCTGACGATCGGCCCAGTACCGGATGCGGGTTCCGGTGACGCCCTTCGCCACCTTGCCGACGATGCGAAGCTCGCTGCGGTCCTCGAACGGGGTGAACGGCGCGTCGGGCGACGGCGTGCCGTCGTCGGCGAACACGCCGGGCTCGCCGCGGTGGAACGACATCGCCCAGGTCTTGCCGTTGCGGTCGACCTCGACGTCGAGGCGCTCGGAGAGCGCGTTGACGACGGATGCCCCGACACCGTGCAGTCCGCCGGAGGCCGCATACGAGCCCGAGCCGAACTTGCCACCGGCGTGGAGCTTGGTGAAGACGACCTCGACGCCCGAGAGCCCGGTCTTCGGCTCGATGTCGACGGGGATGCCGCGCGCGCGGTCGCGCACCTCGACGCTGCCGTCGGGATGCAGGGTCACCCCGATCTCGGTTCCGTGGCCGGCGAGTGCCTCGTCGACGGAGTTGTCGATGATCTCCCAGAGGCAGTGCATGAGGCCGCGCGAATCGGTCGAGCCGATGTACATTCCGGGTCGCTTGCGCACGGCCTCGAGGCCCTCGAGCACGGAGAGATGGCGGGCGGAATAGTCGGAGCTCACGTCGGTCAAGCCTAGTTCGCGGGACGGACACTCCCGCGCAGGCGCTACGCGCTGAGCGAAATGCCCGGCGCGCAGGAAGGTCTCGGCTCGGGTACGTGTTTACATTGATGAACGGAACATCGAGCTGAGCACGAAGGAGGAGCCATGACCCAGTTCACCGAGACCACCGGTGCGGTCGATGAACTCGAGACCCCTTACGAGCTCACTGCCCTCGATCGGTGCGATGCCTGCGGTGCGCAGGCCTACATCCGCGTGGTCGTCGCGAGCGGCGAACTGCTGTTCTGCGCCCACCACGGTCGCAAGCACCAGGAGAAGCTCTCGCAGATCGCGCACAGCTGGCACGACGAGTCGAGCCGCCTGCTCGCCGACGACACGCGCTGACCCAGTCCCACGACCTACGACGAACGCCCCGGTTCCTCCGGGGCGTTCGTCGTATCGTCGGTGTGAGATCAGCTCATGCCGACTCGGCGGCCGCCTTCGCGACCCCGGCCAACTGCGACTCCCTCGCCGCCGCCGCATAGGCGTCGACCACCGCGGCTCGCGGGCCGGCGACGTACTCGAGGCCGGCTCGTGACGCGATCACGCCGAGCAGCGCATCGGCGAACGCGGGGTTCTTCGCGAGCACCGGCCCGTGCAGGTGGGTGCCGATGACGTTGCCCATGACGACGCCCTCCTGACCGGAATCGCGCCCGTTGCCGATGCCGACCCGGGTGCGGCCGAGGGGCGAACCCTCGGCACCGACGTAGTCGCGAGCGTGGTTCTCGAATCCCACGAGCGGGCCGAAGCGCGGGGACGAGAGCACGATGTCGCCGGTCACGCGCCCGTCGCGCGGCACCGCCCGCCCGGGCAGGATGCCGAGGCCCTCGATGACGCCCCCGCCGTGGCGCTCGATGCCCCAGCTGAGCAGCTCCCAGCCGGTGCCGACCGCCAGGATCGGAATGCCCTCGGTGCCCCAGGTGCGCAGGTCGTCGTGGAACTCGGCCAGCGCGGCACGCGCCGCTTCGAGCGACGAGTCGTCGCCGGAGCCGAGAACGATGGCATCGACCCGGGCCGGGAGCTCGGTGCGACGCTCGACCGGAACGACCACGGCGTCGAGCCCCGCCCATCGGGCTCGGGTGGCGAGGACTGCGGCGTTCTCGGCGTCGCCGTTCGTGTTCTGCAGTCGGGGCAGCAGCGAGACGATGTTGAGGGTCATTCCGCTCCCGCGAGTCGGAGGTGGGCTCGGGTGCGTCGCATCGCGTCGGCGGAGAACACGATGGTCTTCACGCCCGACGCGGGCGCAGGCGCCGCGAGGAAGTCGTCGAGCGCCCGGCCGAGGTCGGGTTCGACCCGATCGATCTCGACGCCGTCGTAGGCGAGCATGAGTGCGGCCTCGGCAGCCTTCGAGCCGCTCACGATCGAGACGCGGCCGAGCGACGAGGCGTCGGTCGGCCAGAAGTACGACGGGTCGCGCACGTCGGAACCGATCGCGAAGAGCACCTGCTCGGTGCCCGGCGCGATCGAGTCGACGTTGAGCTGGTAGCTGGCGGGATTCTGCACGAGCACGAACTCGACGTCGTGTCCCCTGACGCTCACGCGCTCGCCGCGGCCGAAGACCGCCGGGATCTCGCTGAGCGCGCGCGATGCGGTCGCCGACGAGAATCGCTCGCCCAGCACCGCCCGAGCGGTCGAGTACGCCGCAGCGGCATCGACGGCGTAGTGCGTTCCGCGCGCCGGCAGACCGATCGAGACGGATGTCCCGCCATCGTCGAGCACCGCCTCGGCGCCGTTCACCGCGGTGACGCGAACGCCCGTGCCGGGGGCGAGCCGCTCGGGCGACGTCTCGGTGTAGCCGAGGCCCCGCGGCGAGGCGTCGAGCACCTCTGGCGAGACGCCGAAACGGTGCACCGCGACATCGGATCGCAGTTGCCGAGCCAGACGCTCGAGGTTGGCGTCGTCGGCGTTCACGACGACGGCCTCGTGTGCCTGCACGGCGATGCGCGCGAGCATGGCCGCGACCATGTCGGAGTCGTGGAAACGGTCGATCTGGTCGACCATCACGTTCGTGAGGGCGACGACACGGGCGTCGACGCCCTGCATCACCACAGCGCCGTGTCCTTCGTCCATCTCGAGCACCGCGACGTCGCCCGGCACGCGCCCCTGCCAGTC
Organism: uncultured Actinomycetota bacterium; assembly: GCA_963836825.1. GTDB lineage: Bacteria > Actinomycetota > Actinomycetes > Actinomycetales > Microbacteriaceae > Agromyces. The sequence continues at coordinate 47,223 of CAWILI010000005.1, read as the reverse complement.
GGCGCGTTCGAGCAGCGCCGAGGTGAGGCCCTGGCTGATGTTCGCCGTCGACGGGTTGGTGAACACGTCGACGCCGTGCGCGCGCAGGATCGCGACGAGCATCTTCGTCGTCGTCGACTTGCCGCTCGACCCCGACACGACCACGAGACCCTGCGGGAAGCCCGAGAGGGTGCGCGTGAGGTACCCGGGCGCGATCTTGTTGACGATGAGCCCGGGAATCGCGGATCCGCCGCCGGGCTTGCGCAGCCGGGCGGCGAATCGGACGAACCTGCCGACGAGGATCGCCGGCGCGTAGCGCACCGGCGGCCTACTCGAGGTAGTCGCGCAGCGACTGCGAGCGAGACGGGTGGCGCAGCTTCGCCATGGTCTTCGACTCGATCTGGCGGATGCGCTCGCGCGTGACGCCGAACGTGTCGCCGATCTGGTCGAGGGTCTTCGGCATGCCGTCGCCGAGGCCGAAGCGCATGCGGATGACGCCGGCCTCGCGCTCGCTCAGCGAGTCGAGCAGCGACTCGAGCTGCTTCTGCAGCATCGTGAAGCCCACGGCGTCGGCCGGAACGACCGCCTCGGTGTCTTCGATCAGGTCGCCGAACTCGCTGTCGCCGTCTTCGCCGAGCGGGGTGTGCAGCGAGATGGGCTCGCGCCCGTACTTCTGCACCTCGATGACCTTCTCGGGGGTCATGTCGAGCTCGCGGCTGAGCTCTTCGGGCGTGGGCTCGCGACCGAGGTCCTGCAGCATCTGGCGCTGCACGCGGGCGAGCTTGTTGATGACCTCGACCATGTGCACCGGAATGCGGATGGTGCGTGCCTGGTCGGCCATGGCACGCGTGATCGCCTGGCGGATCCACCACGTGGCGTAGGTCGAGAACTTGAAGCCCTTGGTGTAGTCGAACTTCTCGACCGCACGGATGAGACCCAGGTTGCCCTCTTGGATGAGGTCGAGGAACTGCATGCCGCGACCCGTGTAGCGCTTGGCGAGCGAGACCACGAGGCGCAGGTTCGCGCCGAGCAGGTGGCTCTTGGCACGCTGGCCGTCTTTCGCGACCCACTGCAGCTCGCGACCGAGCTGCGACCGCTTCTCGGCGTCGGACAGCGCCGACAGCTTCTCTTCGGCGAAGAGCCCGGCCTCGATGCGCATGGCGAGCTCGACCTCTTCGGCCGCGTTCAGGAGCGCGACCTTGCCGATCTGCTTCAGGTAGTCCTTGACCGGGTCGGCGGTGGCGCCGGTGATGGCCGCCGAGTAGACCGGAACCTCGTCTTCGTCATCGACGGCGCGCAGCACGAGCGCGCCGGTCGGGTGCGGCTCGACCGGAATCGGCTTGGTGCTGTCGTCATCGGATGCCGCGTGGTCGGCCGTGTCGCCGGCGTCGACCACGACCTCCTCGAGCTCGGCCGGGTCGACCTCGTCGCCTTCATCGTCGGCCCCGGCCTTGCCCGCCGCCTTCGTGCGCGGCTTCGCCGCGGCCTTGGCCGTGCTCGTGCGCGGGGACTTCGCCGCGGGGGTCGCCTTCGCCGGCGTGGTCTTCGCCGTCGCCTTGGGGGCCTGCGCCTTCGCAGGCGCCTTGGCTGCCGTCGACTTCGGGGCGGCCGACTTCGCGGCGGTCGGACGCTTCGCGGCAGGCTGCTCAGCCTCGCTCGGCGTCTGCGCCTTCGCCTTCGTCGTTGCCATTCGTTGAACCTCTCCTACCGTCGCGCGGCGTTCGCCCTCTCAGGCGGCGGCTCATGCGGTCGGTCCGGTCGTTTTCGGACACTATGAGGACCCATGTCAAGTCCGCGAGATCGGTGCGAGGAAGATCGCACCCGCGAACCAGAACGGGTCCTGACCACCATTATACAGGCCGCACCCTCCGCGAGAGCGCACGTGCGAACGCCGCGTCGCCACGGTTAAGGACAACGCTCGAGGCGTCAGCGGGCATTCCCCGGCAGCTTCAGCCCTTCGGGCCTTCGTCGTCGCGCGTGCGCCGGAATGCGAGGAACTTCTCGAGCTCGGCGGCGATCTCGTCGGCCGACGGCAGTTCGCCGTCTTCGTCGGTGAGCGGCGACCGAAGCGTCGTGCCCTCCATGTACGCGTCGTGTCGCTCCTCGAGCGTGTGCACGAGCTTCGCGAGCTCGCCGTTCTCGGCGACCTGCTCGTCGATGCGCGCCACGAAGTCGCGCCCCTGCTCGCGCAGCGCGTCGGTGGGGAAGATTCGACCGGTCGACGCGCTGATCGCCTCGAGTGCGGCCACCGCGGCCGACGGGTACTCGGCGTCGTTCAGGTAGTGCGGAATGAGCAGCACGAAGCCGGTGGTCGGCCGATCGAGCTCATGCAACCGGAACTCCAGCAGATGCAGCACGTTCGACGGCACCTGCGTGGTCGGCCGCCACACCGACATCTGCTCGATGAGCTCCTGGCGGTTGCCGCTCACCGTCACGCTGATCGGACGTGTGTGCGGCACCGGCATCGGAATGGCGTTGATCCACGTCGTCGACGAGACCTCGAACTGGTCGACGAGCGCCAGGACGGCGGCGTGAACTGTTCCCACCGGAAGTCGGGCTCGAACCCGGTGAGCAGAAGGAACGGCTGACCCAGCTCGTCACGCGCGAGGTCGAGCGCGAGTCGCGGCGGCGTGTACTCGGTGAGGTGGTCGCCCTCGAACAGGATGATCGGTCGCCGCGCCCGGTAGTCGAGCAGTTCGTCGACGTCGAACGTGGCGACCACGGTCGTGTCGAGCGTCGAACGGAGGTACTCGGTCGTCTGCGCGACCGCGCCGCCCGCGTCGGCGAATCCCGTGAGCCCGGCGACGAGCGGCAGTCCGGGTGGCACCGAGACATCCGGATTCATCTCGTAGAGGGAACGGGGATCGCGCATGTTTCCAGCCTAGTGACGCCGCATCCCGCGACCGCCGGCACCGGGGCCGGCCCCATCATGCCGAGAGCGAACACGTACGATCGCTGTCATGACCGCTCCCTCGCTCACCGTCACCGACTCCCCCGCCGCCCACGCCGATGCCGACGTCGTGCTGCTCGCCGCGCGGAAGACCGCTGACGGACCCGAACTGCTCGCCGTCGACGGGTTCGAGTGGGTCGCGCCGCTGCTCACCACCATGGGCGCCCGCGGCGCCGCCGACGAGCTCACCCGGCTGCCCGGCACCGGGAGCGGGCCGAGGGTCGTCGCCGTCGCCGGCGTCGGCGAGAGTGCGGATGTCGCGAACCTCCGCCTCGCCGCCGGAGCGGCGGTGCGGCAAGCTGTCCGACATCGCGTCGGTCGCGATCGCCGTGCCCACCGACGACGCCGAGGCTGCTGCCGCGCTGCTCGAGGGTGCCGCGCTCGGCGCGTACGCCTACAACGAGTACCGCACCGACCCGAAGCCATCGGTGACCCGCATCGACCTGCACACCGCGTTCACGGCCGACCGCGTCGGGCTCGATCGGGTCCGCGCCGTGGTCGCCGCCGTGGCGCGCACGAAGGACCTCGTGAATGCCTCGCCGGCGGAGCTGTTCCCCGCGAGCTTCGCGGACATCGCCGTGAGGGCGGCCGCCGACGCAGGGGTCACCGCGAAGGTCTGGGACGAGGCCGAGCTCGAGGCCGACGGATTCGGCGGAATCCTCGGCGTGGGCAGGGGCTCGAGCCGCGGACCTCGACTCGTGCGCCTCGAATGGGCTCCGGCAGGGGCATCCGTGCACCTCGCGCTCATCGGCAAGGGCATCACCTTCGATTCCGGCGGGCTCTCGCTGAAGCCGATGGCGTCGATGGTCGGCATGAAGACCGACATGGCCGGCGCGGCGGCGGTGCTCGCGACGATCGTCGCGCTCGCCGAACTCGACGTGCCCGTGCGCGTGTCGGGTTGGCTCTGCCTCGCCGAGAACATGCCCTCGGGCACGGCGACCCGGCCGAACGACGTGCTGCGCATCCGCGGCGGGAAGACCGTCGAGGTCGTGAACACCGACGCCGAGGGCCGGCTGGTGCTGGCCGACGCGCTCGTCGCCGCGAGCGACGAGCAGCCCGACGCGATCGTCGACGTCGCGACGCTCACCGGCGCGCAGGTCGTCGCTCTCGGGCACCGCATCGCCGGGCTCATGGGCGATGACGAGCTGGTCGCCAAGGTGCGCGCGTCGGCCGACGCGGTCGACGAGGCGACGTGGCCGATGCCGTTGCCCGCCAACCTGCTGCCGCTGCTCAAGTCCGATGTCGCCGACCTCGCGAACACGAAGCTCGGCATGACCGTGCCCGGCATGCTGCTCGCCGGCGTCTTCCTCCAGCAGTTCGTCGGCACTCGCGAGGGCTCCGACACGCGCATCCCGTGGGCGCACATCGACATCGCCGGGCCCGCGCACAACTCGGGCGCGGGCTGGGGATTCACCGGAGCGGGGGCGACCGGAGCCGCCGTCCGCACCCTCGTGCGGCTGGGCGAGCAGCTGTCCGCAGCGTAGTAGGGTCATATGGGCGAGAACGTCGCCGAACAGCCTGCCACGGCGACGCGCCGGAGGCAGTCCGTGTCGCAGATCAGGTGCGCAAGGGAGATTGCGGTTGTCCGAGCAGAACTTTGACATTGTCGTCCTGGGCGGCGGAAGCGCGGGTTATGCCGCGGCCATCCGCGCCGTCGAACTCGGCCTGACGGCCGTGGTGATCGAGAAGGACAAGCTGGGCGGCACATGTCTGCACCGCGGCTGCATCCCGACCAAGGCGCTGCTGCACGCCGCCGAGGTCGCCGAGGTCTCGAAGGACTCCGCCAAGTACGGCATCAAGGCCGACGTTCGAGGGCATCGACATGAACGCCGTCTCCGCGTACCGCGAGGGCATCGTCGCGAGCAAGTGGAAGGGCCTGCAGGGCCTGCTGAAGGCGCGCGGCATCCCCGTCATCGAGGGCGAGGGCCGCCTCGTCGCCTCGAACACCGTGCAGGTCGGCGACGACCGCTACGTCGGCAAGAACGTCGTGCTCGCCACCGGCTCCTACTCGAAGTCGCTTCCCGGTCTCGAGATCGGCGGGCGCGTGATCACGAGCGAGCATGCACTCGAGCTCGACTTCGTGCCCAAGAAGGTCGCCGTGCTCGGCGGCGGCGTCATCGGCGTCGAGTTCGCGAGCGTCTGGCGCTCGTTCGGCGCAGAGGTGACCATCATCGAGGCGCTCCCCCACCTCGTCCCCAACGAAGACGAGTCGATCTCCAAGCAGCTCGAGCGCGCGTTCCGCAAGCGCGGCATCGAATTCTCGCTCGGTGTCCGGTTCCAGAGCGTCACCCAGAACGACGAGGGCGTCGTCGTGACCCTCGAGAACGGCCAGACCTACGAGGCCGAGCTGCTGCTCGTCGCCGTCGGTCGCGGCCCGGTCACCGCAGAACCTCGGCTATGAAGAGGTCGGCGTCACCCTCGACCGTGGCTTCGTGCCCACCAACGAGCGCCTCGAGACGAACGTGCCCGGCGTCTACGCCGTCGGCGACATCGTCCCCGGCCTCCAGCTCGCGCACCGCAGCTACCAGCAGGGCATCTTCGTCGCCGAAGAGATCGCCGGGCTCAACCCGATCATCGTCGAAGACGTCAACATCCCCAAGATCACCTACTGCGAGCCCGAGGTCGCGTCGGTCGGCTACACCGAGGCGAAGGCTGCCGAGAAGTTCGGCGCCGACCAGGTCAGCGCCTACGACTACAACCTCGCCGGCAACGGCAAGAGCAGCATCCTCGGCACGACCGGATCGGTCAAGGTCGTGCGAGTGAACGACGGCCCGATCGTCGGCGTGCACATCATCGCCGGGCGCGCGGGCGAGCTCATCGCCGAGGCGCAGCTCGCGGTCAACTGGGAGGCCTACCCCGAAGACATCGCCCCCTTCATCCACGCGCACCCGACCCAGGGTGAGGCGTTCGGTGAGGCGGTACTGAAGCTCGCAGGCAAGCCGCTGCACGCGATCTGACCCCACCGCCCCAAACCACGCTGCAATAAGCTAGAACGCGTTCCACGCTGTGAAGGAGACAAGCGCATGAGCGAATCCGTCAGCCTCCCGGCACTCGGTGAGAGTGTCACTGAAGGCACGGTCACCCGCTGGCTGAAGAATGTCGGCGACCGTGTCGAGGTCGACGAGCCGCTGCTCGAGGTCTCGACCGACAAGGTCGACACCGAGATCCCATCGCCGGTTGCGGGGGTCATCGAGGCGATCCTCGTCCAAGAAGACGAGACCGTCGAGGTGGGCACCGCCCTCGTGACGATCGGCGACGGCTCAGGGGCCGCCGCAGCGCCCGAGGCCGCACCCGCCGCTGAGGCCGCGCCTGCCGCCGAGCCCGCCGCTGCACCTGCTGCGCCCGAGCCTGCCGCTGCACCTGCTGCGCCCGAGCCTGCCGCTGCACCTGCCGCGCCCGAGCCTGCCGCTGCACCTGCCGCGCCCGAGCCGGCCGCTGCCCGCCGCGCCCGAGCCCGCCGCTGCACCTGCCGCGCCCGAGCCCGCCGCTGCTCCTGCTGCGCCCGCCCCCGCCGCTGCTCCTGCTGCGCCCGAGCCTGCCGCCGCTCCCGCTGCGCCTGCCCCCGCTGCGGCTCCCGCGCCCGGCCCGCTGCGGCTCCCGCTGCAGCCGGCCCCGCTCAGCCGGCCCCGGCCCCGGCACCGCTGCCGGCCGCGCCTGCGGCACCCGCCGCTTCCGGCTCGCACGCCGGGCCTTCGGGCTACGTCACCCCGATCGTTCGCAAGCTCGCGAACGAGCAGGGCGTCGACCTCGCGAGCGTCACCGGCACGGGCGTCGGCGGTCGCATCCGCAAGCAGGACGTCATCTCGGCTCAGGCCGCTCCTGCAGCGGCCGCCCCGGCTGCGCGTCAGCCGCTCGAGCCGTCGCCGCTGCGCGGCACGACGGTGCCGATGACGCGCCTGCGCAAGGTCGTCGCCGAGCGTGCCGTCGTCTCGATGACCTCGACCGCCCAGTTGACGACCGTCGTCGAGGTCGACGTCACTCGCGTCGCTCGCCTGCGCGACAAGGTGAAGGCCGACTTCCTCGCCAAGACCGGCAACAAGCTCTCGTTCCTGCCGTTCTTCGCGATGGCCGCGGCCGAGGCGCTCCAGGCGTACCCGATCATCAACTCGACGGTCGACGGCGACAACATCGTCTACCCGGCCAGCGAGAACATGAGCATCGCGGTCGACACCGAGCGCGGCCTGCTCACCCCGGTGATCCGCAACTCGGCCGAGCTCGACCTCGCGGGTCTCGCCGCGCAGATCGCCGACCTGGCCGCGCGCACGCGCAACAACCAGCTGAAGCCCGACGAGCTCTCGGGCGGCACGTTCACGCTCACGAACACCGGCTCGCGCGGCGCGCTGTTCGACACGCCCGTCGTGTTCCTGCCGCAATCGGCGATCCTCGGAACCGGCACCGTCGTCAAGCGCGCAGTCGTGGTCAGCCAAGACGGCGCCGACGCGATCGCCGTGCGTTCGATGGTCTACCTCGCGCTGTCGTACGACCACCGCATCATCGACGGTGCCGACGCGGCCCGCTTCCTCACGGCGGTCAAGGAACGCCTCGAGGAGGGCTCGTTCGAGGGCGATCTCGGCATCTAGTCGAAGAGCTCACGCAGTCGCCAGCCGGCCTCGCCCCTCATCACGAGGAGCGAGGCCGGTTCGCGTTTCGCATCGGCGTAGGGAACTGCAAGCAGCACCGCCGAACCCATTTCGGCCGTGATCGTGATCGCGTCGAGCGCGAACTCGTCGACCGGCACCGCAACGCCTGACCGGGCCTGCGCCAACAGGTCGAGATCGGCGCGCTCGATCGCCGAGTCGGGTTGCGCGACCTGGGCGAGACACGCCTGGTCGAGCGTCGCGAAGCAACTCGCCCGCAACTCGAGGAGCTGCGCCGTCGCACTCACGGCGTCGAGATCGGGTTCAGTCGCGTCGCCTTGAGGCGCCGACCCGCTGCCGGCTGGCGGGGGCTGCTGGGTCGGCATGGCAGCGGCTGTCGAGACCACGGCGTCGGTCAGCGGCGACGTCGGATCTGCCTCAGCCGCGGATCCGTGCCCTGCGGGAGCGGGAGGGACGAGCGTCAGCATCAGGACGAGCGCTGCCCCGCCGAGCAGGCTCCCGACCACGAGGACTCGACGCCGGCTCGCCATTCGCCTGCCGAGCCGCCCGACGAACGTCGCCGCATGATCGCGGTCGGCGGCGTCGGCGATGCGTCTCGGCAGAGGGCACCGGTAGTGGGAGCTGGGCGATCTGGGCGAGGGCGGAGAGCGCCCCGCGCCGTCGGCGGCGTGTGGCGTCATCGGCTGGTGTCTCGTCGGGCTTCGAGTGCGGGTGCCGTCATGCGGCCGGGCAGGGCCGTCGATCGAGGTCGCACGGCCACACCGGTGATCGGGGTCGGCGTCGCGGCGTCGAAGAGCGCCCGCTCGACCTGACGCTCGCACGGCACGAACGGCCGCGTCGCGAGCGCGGAGCGGATGATCTCGAGCGCTCCGTCGAAGACCCCCGACGGGCGCGTCGCCCGCATGACCTCCTCGATCAGGTCGGCGAGCACCTCATGCCCGAGGCGCACGAGGTCGGTGCGCTCGCCCTGCTGCGCCTGAGCCGGAAGTCGACGGAGTGCGCCGAGCCCGATGACGCGCGGACGGCCGGTGGCGTCGATGATCACGTCGCTGGCGGACAGCCTCGTGTGCACGAACCCGGACTCGGCCAGTTCGGCCACCGCCACGACGACGGGGGCGAGGATGGTCACCGCCTCGCCGGGGTCGAGGGTCCTTCCGATGAGCAGACCGGCGAGGGTCGGCCCCGGCAGTCGCTCGACGGCGAGGCAGCAACGACCGTCGTCGAGCGTCGCGACATCGTAGAGCTCGGGCAGCGCGCCCGATGTGTCGGCGGTCATCGCCTCGATCTCGGTGGCGATCGACTCCCCGGGCACGCTCGACGCGTAGACCCGCACGGCGACGAGTGCGGCGACGTCGGCATCGCGCCGGGTCGGGACGATCGACGGTGGCGAGGTAGACATCGGCGCGGTCGCCGTTCGCGATGCGGCGCAGGAGACGGTAGCCCGCAAGGCTCCGCTCTGCGGTGGCCGAGGCCTGGTCGGCGGCTCGGTCGCGAGCCGGTCGGGAGTCGTCGTTCGAGTCGCTCGTCGCATGGCCCGATCATGCGGCATCGCGGAGCCGCGACATCCCGTCATCTGCGTCGGCGTGAGTGGCTGGTCGACTCGCCCGAATGGGGAGGACGAGTCGCCTAGACTGGCGCAATGCTCGACTTCATCGTCGCGGGGCTAAGCGCCAACTCCGTGCCGTACATCGAGGGTCTCGACCTTCAGCGCGCCGTCCATCGCGCGGTCGTCGCGGGCGAACGCCCCGACACCGTACTCCTCCTGGAGCACCCCTCCGTCTACACCGCCGGCAAGCGCACTGCGCCCGACGAGCGGCCGACCGACGGCACCCCGGTCATCGACGTCGACCGCGGCGGCAAGATCACCTGGCACGGTCCCGGGCCAGCTGGTCGGGTATCCGATCCTGCGCCTTCCCGAGCCCGTCGACGTCGTCGGCTACGTGCGGCGGCTCGAGGGCATGCTCATCGACGTGCTCGCCGAGGTCGGTGTCGACGGCCGAAGGGTCGACGGCCGATCAGGGGTCTGGGTCGGCAGCCCGGGGCTCGAGAACAAGATCGCCGCCATCGGCATCCGCGTCGCCGACGGCGTCACCATGCACGGCTTCGCACTCAACTGCAGCAACTCGCTCGATCCCTACGACAAGATCGTCGCCTGCGGCATCCGTGATGCCGGCATCACGACGATCAGTCGCGAGGTCGGTCGCGAGGTCACGCCCGAAGACCTCGTCGAGCCGATCACGCGGCGATTCCTCGCCGAGGCCGAGGGTTCGGTCGCCGCATGAGCACCGCACCCGAGGGGCGCCGCATGCTGCGCCTCGAAGTCCGCAACGCCCAGACGCCGATCGAGCGCAAGCCCGAGTGGATCAAGACCAAGGCCAGGATGGGTCCCGAGTACCGCGCCCTGCAGTCGCTCGTGAAGAGCGAAGACCTGCACACGGTCTGCCAGGAAGCCGGATGTCCCAACATCTACGAGTGCTGGGAGGACCGTGAGGCGACGTTCCTCATCGGGGGCTCGCAATGCACGCGCCGCTGCGACTTCTGCCAGATCGACACGGGCAAGCCCGCCGACTACGACGTCGACGAGCCGCGTCGCGTCGCCGAATCGGTCGTGCGCATGCAGCTGCGGTACTCGACGGTCACGGGCGTCGCCCGCGACGACCTGCCCGACGAGGGCGCCTGGCTGTACGCCGAGACGATCCGCGAGATCCACCGCCAGTCCCCCGGCACCGGCGTGGAGATCCTCGTGCCCGACTTCTCGGGCAACCCCGACCACCTCGCCGAGGTGTTCTCCGCTCGGCCCGAGGTGTTCGCGCACAACGTCGAGACGGTGCCGCGCATCTTCAAGCGCATCCGCCCGGCGTTCCGCTACGAGCGCTCGCTCGACGTGATCACGCAGGGCCGTGACGCGGGGCTGATCACGAAGTCGAACCTCATCCTCGGCATGGGCGAGGAGCGGGCCGAGATCTCGCAGGCGCTGCGCGACCTGCACGACGCCGGCACCGACATCATCACGATCACCCAGTACCTGCGGCCGAGCCCGCGACACCTCCCGGTCGACCGTTGGGTGCGGCCCGAGGAGTTCGTCGAGCTCAAGGCCGAGGCCGAGGAGATCGGCTTCCTCGGCGTGCTCGCGGGTCCGCTCGTGCGTTCGTCGTACCGAGCGGGACGCCTCTGGGCCCAGTCGATGCACGCCAAGGGTCTCCCGCTCCCCGACGAGCTCTCGCACCTCGCAGATGCGTCGCTGGGGTTCGCGCAAGCAGTCGGATGACCGCACCGCCGTTCGGCTCGGAACGCGTGTCCTCGCGCGTTCCGAGCGGGCGCTGCGCGCCGGTATCCTAGACACCATGGCACGCACCAAGGACGCATCGAAGGCTCAGAAGGAGCCCGGCCGCCTCAAGCAGATGTGGCAGGTCTTCCAGATGACCCGCCGCTACGACCCGAAGTCGCAGTGGCTCATGCTCGCCGCCTTCCTTGCGCCGGTGCTCATCGGCGTGGGTCTCGCGCTCTGGTTCAGCGAGGGCAACGGCTTCACCATCGCCCTCTGGGTGATCGCCGGCGTGCTCGCCGGTCTGCTGCTCGCACTCGTGGTGCTCGGCCGTCGCGCCGAGCGGGCCGCCTACTCGCAGATCGAGGGCCAGCCCGGCGCGGTGGGTGCGGTGCTGCGCAGCGGCCTGCGCGGCGGCTGGGTCGGCAACGAGATGCCCGTCGCCGTCAACGGCAAGACGCAGGACGCGATCTACCGCGCCGTGGGTCGCGGCGGCGTCGCGCTCATCAGCGAAGGGCCCCTGTCGCGCACGCAGCGCATGCTCGACGACGAGATGCGCAAGGTGCAGCGCGTGCTGCCGAACGTGCCGATCTCGCTCATCTCGGTCGGCACCGACGAGGGTTCGATCGAGCTCCACCGACTCCCCCGTGCGTTGCGCTCCACCAAGAAGTCGCTCACGAAGCCCGAAGTGCTCGCGGTGTCGAACCGCCTCAACTCGCTGCAGACGCAGCTTCCGATCCCGAAGGGCATCGACCCGATGAAGGTCCGCCCGCAGCGCGGCAAGGCCCGCTGACCCGAATCACCTCGCACGCGACATCCGTCATGCAGATCGACGGATGTCGCGTCGCCGTCTATGCGCGGATCAGCACCGTGCCGGCGAGCTTGTCGTGGAACCCGCGCTGGTCTGAATCCCAGATGAGCGCAGGCACCACGAGCACGAGCAGCACGGTGCGCACGATCGGGCGCCACGGTCCGACCCATCCGCCGCCGACGGGCACCACGTGCATGCCGAGCAGTCGGTGGCCGATGCTGCCGCCGATGGTCGGAATGAAGACGATCTGCAGGGCGGCGAACACGAGCGGCGTCACCCACGTGTAGGCGGCCGACTCGTAGGGCGTGAAGAGGAGCGCGATGAGCATCGCGCTCGCCCAGTCGATCAGCAGTGCGACGATGCGTCGCCCGGCCCGCGCGACCGAGCCGGTGCCGTGATCGGGCAGCCCGAGTCGCTCGCCCGGGAAGCGACTCGGCTCGAGATCTCCGAACGTCTGGGGCGTGGATTGCGGCATCCGACGAGTCTATCGAGTCGTTCTGGGCGTAACATTGCCGAAACATTCCGGTCACGGTCGGGAAACGGCGTGCGGATAACGTCACTCGTGGCTGTGAACGTTCGTTCGGCCCACCCGCCTGCCCCGTTGGAGATTTCGTCACATGTTCAGTGATTCGTCCGAAGTGCTCAAGTTCATCAAGGAGACGGATGTCAAGTTCCTCGACATCCGCTTCACCGACCTCCCGGGCGTGCAGCAGCACTTCAACATCCCGGCGTCGACCGTCGACGAGGAGTTCTTCACCGTCGGCCAGCTCTTCGACGGCTCGTCGATCCGCGGCTTCGCGAACATCCACGAGTCCGACATGCAGCTCATCCCCGACGTGACGACCGCGTACATCGACCCGTTCCGCGCCGAGCGCACGCTCATCATGGTGTTCGACATCTACAACCCGCGCAACGGCGAGATCTACGCGAAGGACCCGCGTCAGGTCGCGAAGAAGGCCGAGAAGTACCTCGCCTCGACCGGCATCGCCGACACCGCGTTCTTCGCCCCCGAGGCCGAGTTCTACATCTTCGACGACGTGCGCTACGAGGTGAACCAGCACTCGAGCTTCTACTCGGTCGACTCCGAAGAGGGCGCCTGGAACTCGGGCCGCGACGAAGAGGGCGGCAACCTCGGCAACAAGACCCCGTACAAGGGCGGCTACTTCCCCGTCTCCCCGGTCGACAAGCAGGCCGACCTGCGCGACGACATCTGCCTCAAGCTCATCGACGCCGGCCTCATCCTCGAGCGCAGCCACCACGAGGTGGGCACCGGCGGCCAGGCCGAGATCAACTACCGCTTCGACACGATGGTGTCACGCGGCCGACGACATCCTGAAGTTCAAGTACATCGTCAAGAACACCGCCGACCAGTGGGGCAAGACGGCGACGTTCATGCCGAAGCCGCTCTTCGGCGACAACGGTTCGGGCATGCACACGCACCAGTCGCTGTGGAACGAGGGCAAGCCCCTGTTCTACGACGAGGCCGGCTACGGCGGGCTCTCCGACCTCGCCCGCTGGTACATCGGCGGCCTGCTCAAGCACGCCCCCGCGGTGCTCGCCTTCACGAACCCCACGGTCAACTCCTACCACCGCCTCGTGCCCGGCTTCGAGGCCCCGGTCAACCTGGTCTACTCGGCCGGCAACCGCTCGGCGTCGATCCGCATCCCGATCACCGGCACGAACCCCAAGGCCAAGCGCATCGAGTTCCGCGCGCCCGACGCGTCGGGCAACCCGTACCTCGCGTTCGCCGCCCAGCTCATGGCGGGCCTCGACGGCATCCACAACCGCATCGAGCCGCACGAGCCGGTCGACAAGGACCTCTACGAGCTTCCGCCCGAGGAGGCCAAGTCGATCCCGCAGGTTCCCGGATCGCTGGGCGAGGCGCTCGAGGCGCTCGAGGCCGACCACGACTTCCTCCTCGAGGGCGGCGTGTTCACCAAGGAGCTCATCGAGACCTGGATCGACTACAAGCGCGAGAAGGAGCTGAAGCCCCTCGCGCAGCGCCCGCACCCGTTCGAGTTCGAGCTGTACTACGGCGTCTGATCCCGACCCTGCAGTCCCCCGCTGCAGTACCCAGACCGGCTCGCAGCGCTTCGGCGCTGCGGGCCGGTTCTGTGTGTGCGGCCGCGTGCGAGCGCGGTCGCGCGTCGGCGCGCGTCAGGGCGTCGAGGCGTCAGCCGGTCGTCGGCGTGCGCGGCGGTTCGAGGCCGTAGAAGCCACGCTCGAAGACCGCCCTCGCCCGCCGGGTGACCTGCAGGTAGTCGTGTTCGAGCTGCACGGCGGAACCCGGCGGGTATCCCATGATGCGGGCGACGCCCTCGAGCTGTGAACGCTCGACCGGCAGCACGTCGGTGGTGCGGTCGAGCCAGAGCGTGAGCGCCGAGCGCGCGCGCGACGCGAACACCCACGCCGCGCGAAGCACCTCGGCGTCGGCCGGCTCGATGAGCCCGTGCTGGGCTGCGGCGTGCAGCGCGTCGAGCGTCGACGTCGTGCGCAGGTCGACGACGGATGCCCCGTGCTTCAGTTGCTCGAGCTGCACGAACCATTCGACGTCGGAGAGCGAGCCCCGACCGAGCTTGAGGTGGCGGGTCGGGTCGGCGGCCTGCGGCAGCCGCTCGTTCTCGACCCGGGCCTTGATGCGCTTGACCTCGCGCACGTCCTGATCGGAGATGTGCGCGGGGTAGCGCACCGAATCGGCGAGCTCGGTGAAGTCGGCGATGAGTGCGGCATCGCCCGCGACTCCGCGGGCGCGAAGCAGCGCCTGCGCCTCCCAGGTGAGCGACCACCGGGCGTAGTAGGCGCGGTAGGCGTCGAGCGAACGGGCGACGACGCCGTTGCGCCCTTCGGGTCGCAGGTCGGCGTCGAGTTCGAACGGGAGCCGCGCGTCTTCACTGAGCCGAACGAGCTCGGCGACGATCTTCAGCGCGCGTCGATGCGCCGCGTCAGCGTCGGCGTCGGCGTCGATCGCCCGGTAGACGTAGATGATGTCGGCGTCGGAGCCGATGCCGAGCTCTCGACCGCCGAAGCGGCCCATGCCGATGACGGCGAACTCGATGCCGTCGGGATCGTCGCCGCGGATGGCTTCGACGAGCGACGCGATGTGGTTCTCGGTCACGTCGCTGAGGCCGTGGCCGAGCTCTTCGACCGTGCACACGTCGAGGATCGCGGCCAACGCCAGCCGCAGCACCTCGCGTCGTCGCATGGCGCGGAAGATCTTCGCCGCATCGTCGGGCTCCTCGTGCCGGCTGAGCACCGCGCGCGACTCCTCCTGCAGCGACGACAGCGACCGGGGCCGCAGCTCGGCGACGTCTTCGAGCCAGGCGACCGCCTCAGGGATGCGTTCGAGCAGTGCGGCGGCGAAGCGCGAGCCCGACAGGACCCGTGTGAGCCGCAGCGCGGCATCGGACGAGTCGCGCAGCAGCCGCAGGTACCAGTGGGTCGTGCCGAGCGTGTCGCTCAGCCGGCGGAACGAGAGCAGCCCGAAGTCGGGGTCGGTGCCGTCGGCGAACCACGAGATGAGCACCGGCATGAGGTGGCGCTGGATGGCGGCACGCCGGCTACACCCCGGCGGTGAGTGCGGCGATGTGCGCGAGCGCGCCGCGCGGGTCGTGGAATCCGATCGCCGCGAGCCGGGCCTCGGCCTGCTCGCTCGTGAGCTCGAGTCCGGAGGCGGGAAGGGCGGCGACCGCCGACAGCAGCGGCCGGTAGAACAGTCGCTCGTGCAGCCCGCGCACGCGCTGTCGGGTGCTCTGCCACACGGCCCGGAGTTCAGCGGCGTTGCGGCCGAGTCCCGACGCCCGGGCGAGCACGCGCAGGCTGCGCTCGTCGCGCGGCATCAGGTGCGTGCGTCGCAGCCGATCGAGCTGCATGCGGTGCTCGAGCACGCGCAGGACGCGGTAGTCGCGCGAGAACTCGGCGGCCTCCTCGCGGCCGACGTAGCCGCGTTCGGCGAGCGCCGCGAGGGCGGCCAGCGTGCCGGGCTGGTGGATCGCGTCGTCGGTCGCGCCGTGCACGAGCTGCAGCAGCTGCACGGTGAACTCGATGTCGCGAAGTCCGCCGGGGCCGAGCTTGATCTGCACGTCGACCTCGTCGGCGGGGATGTGCTCGGTGACCCGCTCGCGCATGCGCTGCACCGACTCGACGAAGTCCCTCGCGACTCGAACTCGACCAGACCTTCGGCGCCACGCCGGCCGACGTAGCGCGCGCCGAGTTCGGGATCGCCGGCGAGCGGCCGCGCCTTGAGCAGCGCCTGGAACTCCCAGCTCTTCGCCCAGCGGTCGTAGTACTGCAGGTGCGACTCGAGCGTGCGCACGAGGGCGCCGTCCTTGCCCTCGGGGCGCAGGTTCGGGTCGACCTCCCAGAGCGGCGGCTCGATGCCGGCTTCGGAGATGAGCCGCATCGGCAGTCATCGCGAGCCGGGTGGCGATGTCGAGCGCCCGCGGTGTGCTGACGACCGCTTCGTCGTCGGATTCGGCGACGAAGATGACGTCGACGTCGCTCACGTAGTTGAGCTCGCGTGCGCCGGCCTTGCCCATGCCGATGATGGCGAGCCGGGTCGCCGCGACCTCGGCGGCGGGGAACGTGCCGTGGCTCGCCGGCGCGCCGTCGGCGCGGCTGACCAGCGCGCCGGGCGGCCGCGAGCGCCGCATCGAGGGCGGCTCCGGCGAGGTCGGCGAGCCCGGCGCCGACGACGTCGACGACGTCGACCGCGTCGGCGCGGGTGAGGTCGTAGAGCGCGATGCCGGCGAGCAGCCGCCGGTACCGCACCCGGATGCGGGTCGCTGCGCCGTCGGCGTCGAGCGCGCGGCGCGTGCCGTCGACGCTCGTCGAGCGACGCCAGCAGCGCGGCACGTGCCTCGTCGACGCCGAGCGGCGGCGCCGGGACCTCCTGCGAAGATCGCGAGCTCCGACGGATGACGCAGCAGGAAGTCGCCCATTCCGCGCGAGGCACCCAGCAGGCGCGACATCCGCTCTGCCGACGCGTCGTGTGCGAGCACGGCGGCGACCTCGGCCGGAGCCCGGTCGTGCAGGCGCTGCACGGCGATGAGCGCCTCGTCGGGATCGGCCGCGACGCTGAACGCCTCGAGCAGGCGCTCGGCAGCCAGCCCGGTCGCGGCGGTGAGCGCCTCGATGCCGGCCGCGGCCCGATCGAGTTCGTCGAAGCCCGCTCGCGCGAGACGAGCGAGAGTCGGGACCTGCCGGGTCATCGGGGCGCGGTCAGAGGATCTCGAGGTTGCGCTGCAGCTCGAACGGCGTCACCTGCGACCGGTAGTCGCGCCACTCGGCGCGCTTGTTGGCGAGCACGTAGTTGAACACCTGCTCGCCGAGGGTCTCGGCGACGAGCTCGGAGCTCCTCCATGTACTCGATCGCGTGATCGAGGCTCGCGGGCAGCGGGCTGTAGCCGAGCGCCCGGCGCTCGCTGTCGGTGAGCGCCCACACGTCGTCTTCGGCCTCGGGCGGCAGCTCGTAGCCCTCTTCGATGCCCTTCATGCCCGCGGCCAGCAGCAGCGAGAACGCGAGGTAGGGGTTCGCGGCCGAGTCGATCGCGCGGTACTCGACGCGCGCGCTCTGGCCCTTGTTGGGCTTGTAGAGCGGCACGCGCACCAGCGCGGAGCGGTTGTTGTGGCCCCAGCAGACGAAGCTCGGGCGCCTCGTCGCCGCCCCACAGCCGCTTGTAGGAGTTCACGAACTGGTTGGTCACCGCCGAGATCTCGGGGGCGTGCTTCAGCAGGCCGGCGATGAACTGCCGGCCGATCTTCGACAGCTGGTACTGCGCTCCGGCCTCGTAGAACGCGTTCGCGTCGCCCTCGAAGAGCGAGAGGTGGGTGTGCATGCCGCTGCCGGGGTACTGCGAGAACGGCTTGGGCATGAACGTCGCGTAGACGCCCTGCTCGATCGCGACCTCTTTCACCACGGTGCGGAAGGTCATGATGTTGTCGGCGGTGGTGAGGGCGTCGGCGTACCGCAGGTCGATCTCGTTCTGACCGGGGCCGGCCTCGTGGTGGCTGAACTCCACCGAGATGCCGAGGTCTTCGAGCATGCGCACCGAGCGGCGACGGAAGTCGTGCGCCGTGCCGCCGGGCACGTTGTCGAAGTAGCCGGCCGAGTCGACGGGCTGGGGCCCGTCTTCGCCGTACTTCGACGAGCGAAGCAGGTAGAACTCGATCTCGGGGTGCGTGTAGAACGTGAACCCGCGATCGGCGGCGCGCTCGAGCGTGCGCTTGAGCACGTTGCGCGGGTCGGCCACCGCCGGCACGCCGTCGGGGGTGGTGATGTCGCAGAACATGCGCGCGGTGGGGTCGATGTCGCCGCGCCACGGCAGCGTCTGGAACGTCGACGGGTCGGGGTAGGCGAGCAGGTCGGACTCGAAGGTGCGGCTGAGCCCCTCGATCGCGGAGCCGTCGAAGCCGATGCCCTCGGTGAAGGCGCCCTCGACCTCGGCCGGCGCGATCGCCACCGATTTCAGGGTGCCGACGACGTCGGTGAACCAGAGCCTGACGAACTTGACGCTCCGCTCCTCGATCGTGCGAAGAACGAAGTCACGCTGCTTATCCATCCACACCCTCTCTCGCAGTTCTCAGCGTACTGGCTCGGGCAGGTCGGCAGTGCCGGTCACGGATGCCCCGTGTGCAAGGATTGGCCCCATGTCAGGCGAGCCCCAGACCTCAGCATCCGACAGCTCCTCCGGAGTCGAGCAGAACCCCTACGGCGGTGCCTCGGCGCCGGGTGGCCCGAAGCGCGTGCGCACGCGGCACTTCCAGAACGCCAAGCGCGACGGCATCAAGATCACGGGGCTGACGAGTTACGACCAGCTCACGGCGCGCATCTTCGACGAGGCGGGCATCGACTTCCTGCTCGTCGGCGATTCCGCGGGCAACAACGTGTTCGGCCACGAGACGACGCTTCCGGTGACCGTCGACGAGCTCATCCCGCTCGCACGTGCGGTCGCGGGCGCGGTCAAGCGGGCGTTCGTCATCGCCGACATGCCGTTCGGCTCCTACGAGAACGGCCCCGAAGACGCGCTGCACACCGCCGTCCGGTTCATGAAGGAGACCGGTGCGCACGCGGTGAAGCTCGAGGGCGGCGAACGCTCCTTCAAGCAGATCCGCCGCATCGTCCAGGCCGGCATCCCGGTGATGGCGCACATCGGCTACACCCCGCAGAGCGAGCACGGGCTCGGCGGGCACGTGATCCAGGGTCGCGGCGAGGGCGTGCAGCAGCTGCTCGCCGACGCCAAGGCCGTGCAGGACGCCGGCGCGTTCGCGGTCGTGCTCGAGATGGTGCCGGCCGATGCCGCACGACAGGTCACCGAGCTGCTCGAGATCCCGACGATCAGCGTCGGCGCGGGCCCGCACACCGACGGGCAGCTGCTCGTCTGGACCGACTGGGCGGGCCTCACCATCGGGCGCGTGCCGAAGTTCGTGAAGCAGTACGCGAACCTCGCCGGAATCCTCAGCGACGCCGCGAAGGAGTGGCGCGCCGACGTCGAAGCGGGCGATTACCCGAACTCCGAGCACTCGTACGAGTAGGGGTCTCGATACGCGTCCGACTCCGTCGGGCGCTACTCGACCACCGGAGGCGTCCGATCGCTCGGCGCCTGCTCGACCACCGGAGCGTGTCGGTGTCAGTTGCCGGCTGCGTCCTCCTCGGCCCATTTCGCGCTGTTGGCCCTGAGTATCTCGAGGGCCCGCTCGGCTTCGGCTCGGGTCTCGAACGGCCCGACCCGATCGACCGACGGCGAGACGAACCCCTGTTCGACCTCACCGGTGTTCATGTTGTACCAGTACATGTGCTCGATGTCCTCGGCCATAGGCTGATCCTATGCCCAAGGATTCCGCCGGCCACCTGGTGCCCGGACGACTCTCGCCGAGCCGTTCGGTGCCCGCTGCCATCGACCGTCCCGAGTACGTCGGCAAGCGGGCGCCGTCGCCGTACACCGGCGGCGACTGGTACGCGCCCGACGAGGTCGAGCGCATCCGCGCGGCCGGGCGTGTCGCCGCCGGTGCGATCGAGGCCGCGGCAGCCTCGATCCGACCCGGGGTCACCACCGACGAGCTCGACCGCATCGCGCACGAGTACGTCGTCGCCAACGGCGCCTACCCCTCGACGCTCGGCTACCGCGGGTATCCGAAATCGAGCTGCACCTCGGTCAACGAGGTCATCTGCCACGGCATCCCCGACGACACGGTGCTCGCCGACGGCGACCTCGTGAACATCGACGTCACCGCGTTCCTCGACGGATTCCACGGCGACCTCAACCACACGTTCCTCGTCGGCGAGGCGAGCGACGAGGCGACGCTGCTCGTCGAGCGCACGCGCGAGGCGCTTGCGCGAGGCATCCGTGCCGTTGCACCGGGCCGGCAGATCAACGTGATCGGCCGCGCCATCGAGGCCTACGCGAAGCGGTTCGGATACGGCGTGGTGCGCGACTACACGGGCCACGGCGTCGGGCGCGCGTTCCACTCGGGGCTCGTCATCCCCCACTACGACTCGCCCGAGTTCGACACGGTCATGGAGCCCGGCATGGTGTTCACGATCGAACCGATGCTCACGCTCGGCTCGATCGAGTGGGACGTGTGGGCCGACGACTGGACCGTCGTCACCCGCGATCGGTCGCTCACCGCCCAGTTCGAGCACACCCTCGTGGTGACCGATCGGGGCGCCGAGATCCTGACCCTGCCGTGACCGGCACCGCCAGGTCGCGCCGCGAACTGCGGCACGGCGACCGCGCGATAGTCTGGCGCGATGGCGACTGAGCACGCGATCGGCATCGACATCGGCGGCACCGGCATCAAGGGGGCGATCGTCGATCTCGCGACGGGTGAACTCGCCTCCGAACGCACGAAGGTGCGCACGCCCGAGGGCGGCCGGCCCGCCGACCTGCTCGACGCCACCCGCGAACTGCTCGACCAGCTCCACCAGCGCGGCGGTTCGAAGCTGCCGCTCGGAGTCTGCTTCCCGGCCGTCGTCAAGCACGGTCGCACGCTCTCGGCCGCGAACATCTCGGATGAGTGGATCGGCCTTCCCGCCGAGGAGCTGTTCGAACAGGAACTCGGGCGCGAGATCCACTTCATCAACGACGCCGATGCCGCGGGGTACGCCGAGTCGCGTTACGGCGCGGCGGTGGGTGCCGAGGGCCTCGTGATCCTCACGACGCTGGGCACCGGCATCGGGTCGGCCCTCCTGTACGACGGCGTGCTGGTGCCGAACACCGAGCTCGGTCACCTGCAGGTCGACGGTCACGACGCCGAGACGCGCGCGGCGTACTCGGCGATGGAGCGCGAGAACCTCGACTGGGACGAGTGGGCGCAACGGTTGCAGCGCTACTACTCGACGGTGGAGTTCCTCTTCTCCCCCGACCTGTTCGTGGTGGGGGGCGGCGTGTCGAAGCACCACGAGCGATTCCTGCCGCTGCTCGACCTGAAGACCCCGATCGTTCCGGCGGTGCATCGCAACAACGCGGGCATCCTCGGCGCGGCCTCGCTCGCCGTCCACTGAGCGGGCACCTCCCTTCTCGGGAGGTGAAGCGAGCGGGCCGGCTGTTACGCCGGGTTCTGTCCCCCGGGCGCTTGCGCGACACCGGTTCGACGGCCATCTCTCTCGGGGACACGTTGCCGTGCCCCTCCAGCGGCCTACCCGGGAACGGGACGGGCAGCCCCATCGTTCCCTGTCTGGCCTTGCTCCGGACGAGGTTTACCGAGCCGACCGCGTCACCGCGGCCGCTGGTGGGCTCTTACCCCACCGTTTCACCCTTACCCCCGGCTTGCGCCGGAGGCGGTCTGCTTTCTGTGGCACTGTCTCGCGGGTTGCCCCGGGTGGGTGTTACCCACCGTCCTGCCCTGCGGAGCCCGGACGTTCCTCGGCGCACGGCCGAAACCGTGCGACGCGACCGTCTTGCCGACCCACTCGCGATCCCAGCCTACCGTCGGGCGGCTGAGTACAGACCTCAGGTCGCTATCGGATGCCCCGTGCCGGGCGTCGCGCTCGGTCAGAGGCCCGATTCATCGGTTCGCACCAGGATGCGGTCGCACTCGGGGCACTGCACGACCTCGTCGGGCGCGGAACGGCGGACCGCCTCGAGGTCGGATCCGGTGAGCGTGATCGTGCAGCCACCGCACGTGCGCTGACTCAGCAGGGCGGCGCCGACGCCCCCGCCGCGCGTGCGGCGCTGCTCGTAGAACGCGAGAAGCTCGGCGGGCACGCCGCCGGCGACGACCGCACGGTCGCGTTCGGTCTGGTCGCGCTCGACGGCGAGACCGCCGGCGGCTTCGTCGCGCTCGCTCTCGAGCGCTCGAAACCTCGGCGACGATCGCCGCACGCTGCAGGTCGATGCTGTCGACGGTGACCTCGGCCTCCTCGACCCGCTCCATGACGACGAGCTCCTGGTCTTCGAGGTCGGACCGGCGCTTCGCGAGCGAGGTGAGCTCTGATTCGAGTGCGGCCACGTCCTTGACCGACGAGGTGTGCTGCAGGCGATCGGTGTCGCGCGCGATGCGCGCCTCGACGACCGCGACATCGGACTCGAGGCGCGCGAGTTCGGCCTTCGCGTCTTCGAGTCGGCCCGACCGCCTCGGAACGAGTGCCGCGAACCGCGGTGTCTCTGGCGGCGAGGTCGGCGAGCGGGGCAGCCTGGGGCAGCGAGCCGAGCCGGTGAGCGAGCTGCTGCAGCCTGGTGTCGAGCGACTGGAGTCGCAGCAGTTGCTCTTGATCGGCTGGGCTGGCCTTCACGTGGTGCTCCTCGCGGGGATCGGGTGTTGACTCGACATCATTGCACGACCTGGAAGTCCCAAGGGTCGGTGCGCAGGTCGCTCACCTCGATCTCGAGGTCGGGGTGGGCGGCGCGCAGCTCGTCGGCGCCGGCGGCGAGCCAGAGCCATTCGCTGGCCCAGTGCGAGACGTCGATGAGGGCGGGGCCGGTGCCGAGCATCGCCTGCTCGCGTGCCTCGGAGGCCGGATGGTGGCGCAGGTCGGCCGTGATGTAGACGTCGGCGGCGAGCACCGCGGGATGGGCGAGCAGCGAGTCGCCCGCTCCCCCGCAGACGGCGATCGTCTCGACGGGGTCGTCGAATCCGCCCGATGCCCGCACCCCCGTCGCCGTCGCGGGGAGGACCTCGGCGAGGCGTCGCGCGAGGCGGCCCAGCGTGGTCGGCTCGGCGAGGCGACCGACGCGGCCGAGGCCGAGGCCGGGGTCGGCTGCGGGGACGATCGGCGCGATGTCGGTGAGGCCGAGCGCCTCGGCGAGCACGGCCGATGTTCCGAACTCGACGACGTCGGCATTCGTGTGGGCGCTGATCAGGGCGCAGTCGGCACGGATCAGCCGGGCGAGCAGCGCGCCCTTGTAGCGATCCTCGGCCACGCTCGTCACCCCGCGCAGCAGCAGCGGGTGATGGGTGATCAGCAGGTCGGCGCCCGCTTCGACCGCCTCATCGACCGTGGCGGCGACGGCATCGACGGCGAAGCGCACCCGCCGCACACGGGCGCCCGGATCGCCGCTGACCAGGCCCGAGGCATCCCAGGATTCTGCGCCCGCGAACGGCCACAGCCGATCGATCGTGGTGAGGATCTCTGCGAGGGTGGCCGACACCCGACCAGCCTACTGCCGGGGAGGAACGGACTCGTCGCTGACGTCGTGGTGGGCCCTGCCGGGCTCGAACCGACGACATCCACGGTGTAAACGTGGCGCTCTACCAACTGAGCTAAAGGCCCGCGAAGCATGCGGTGCACGCCCATATTATCCGAGCGCGGGTGGTCGGCGCCGCGTACCGAACCGCAGTCAGAGCGCCGCGAGCGCGTCGCGGTACCGCTCGAGGGGGCGTGCCTCACCCCTCGGAGTCGCGAAGCTCGACGCGATGACGCCGTCGGCTCCGATCACGAACGTGGCACGGTGCGCGGTGCCCGCGACATCGTCGAACGCGCCATAGGCGGCGGCGACCTCGCCGTGCGGCCAGAAGTCGGCGAGGAGCTGGAACGAGTACGTCTGCGCCTCGGCCCAGGCGCGCAGGGTGTGCTTCGAGTCGACCGAGACGCCCAGGAGCTCGACGGTCGCATCGTCGAACATCGAGAAGTTGTCGCGAAGCTCGCAGAGCTCGCCCTGGCAGACTCTCGAGAAGGCGAGCGGGAAGAACACGAGCGTGACGGGCTTCACGCCGCGGAAGTCGGCGAGTCGCACCCGCTGGCCGAACTGGTTGACGAGGTCGAAGTCGGGCGCGACGGCTCCGGGTTCGAGGATCATTGAGTCTGGGCTCGCTTCCATGATGGCGACCTTCACCCTAGCCGACGGCACCCGATCAGACTCACTAGGATGTCGAGAGGTGCCATGCGACTGTTACGCCAGTCCGAGTCGGCACTCGCACGCCCACACGACGCAGGCACGACCTGCACAAGAGAGAGGTCGAGTGTGACTGTCAACGACCAGGATCCCTACTCCGTCGAGGCGCTGGACGCAGATCCCGAAGAGACCTCGGAGTGGTCCGAGTCGCTCGACGCGCTCGTCGCCGAGAAGGGCCACCAGCGTGCCCGCGAGATCATGCTGAGCCTGCTCAAGCGCTCGAAGGAACTGCACCTCGGCGTGCCGATGGTTCCGACGACCGACTACCTCAACACGATCGCCCCCGAGAACGAGCCCGAGTTCCCCGGCGATGAAGAGCTCGAGCGTCGCTACCGCGCGTGGATCCGATGGAACGCCGCGGTGCTCGTGCACCGGGCGCAGCGCCCCGGGATCGCGGTCGGCGGCCACATCTCGACGTACGCGTCATCCGCCGCCCTGTACGAGGTCGGCTTCAACCACTTCTTCCGCGGTCATGACCACCCCGGCGGCGGCGACCAGATCTTCATCCAGGGGCACGCGTCACCCGGCACGCTATGCCCGCGCGTTCCTCGAGGGCCGGCTCTCGACCGATCAGCTCGACGGGTTCCGCCAAGAGAAGTCGCACGCGCCGAACGGCCTGTCGTCGTATCCGCACCCGCGACTCATGCCCGAGTTCTGGCAGTTCCCGACGGTCTCGATGGGCCTCGGGCCCATCAATGCGATCTACCAGGCGCAGGCCAACAGGTACCTCACCAACCGCGGCATCAAAGACGCCAGCGACCAGCACGTGTGGGCGTTCCTCGGAGACGGCGAGATGGACGAGGTCGAGAGCCGCGGGCAGCTGCAGGTCGCCGCCAACGAGGGCCTCGACAACCT
Organism: uncultured Actinomycetota bacterium; assembly: GCA_963836825.1. Lineage (GTDB taxonomy): Bacteria > Actinomycetota > Actinomycetes > Actinomycetales > Microbacteriaceae > Agromyces. Next base: position 22,436 of record CAWILI010000005.1, on the reverse strand, counting down.
CACCTTCGTGATCAACTGCAACCTGCAGCGACTCGACGGACCGGTGCGCGGCAACGGCAAGATCATCCAGGAGCTCGAGAGCTTCTTCCGCGGCGCAGGCTGGAACGTCATCAAGGTCGTCTGGGGCCGCGAGTGGGACGACCTGCTCGCTCGTGACCACGAGGGCGCGCTGCGCAACCTCATGAACGTCACGCCCGACGGCGACTACCAGACCTACAAGGCCGAGTCGGGCGCGTACGTGCGCGAGAACTTCTTCGGTCGCGACCCCCGCGCGCTCGAACTCGTGTCGCACCTCTCAGACGACGAGGTGTGGGGCCTGAAGCGCGGCGGGCACGACTACCGCAAGGTGTACGCCGCGTTCAAGGCTGCCACCGAGCACAAGGGCCAGCCGACCGTCATCCTGGCGAAGACGATCAAGGGCTACGGCCTCGGTCCGAGCTTCGAGGGTCGCAACGCGACCCACCAGATGAAGAAGATGACGCTCGACAACCTCAAGACGTTCCGCGACACGATGCGCATCCCCATCACCGACGCGCAGCTCGAAGAGAACCCGTACCTGCCGCCGTACTACCACCCGGGCGACCAGGACGAGGCGATCCAGTACCTGCACGAGCGTCGTCGCGGGCTCGGCGGGTACCTGCCCGAGCGCCGCGCGAACCACACCGCGGTGTCGCTGCCCGACGATTCGGCGTACGCGATCGCGAAGAAGGGCTCGGGCACCCAGGAGATCGCCACGACCATGGCGTTCGTGCGACTGCTGAAAGACCTGATGCGTTCGAAGGACTTCGGAAACCGCATCGTGCCGATCATCCCCGACGAAGCGCGCACGTTCGGCATCGACGCGTTCTTCCCGACCGCGAAGATCTACAACCCGAACGGCCAGCACTACACGTCGGTCGACCGTGAGCTGCTGCTCGCGTACAAGGAGAGCCCCCAGGGCCAGATCCTGCACGTCGGCATCAACGAGGCCGGCGGGCTCGCGGCGTTCACCAACGTGGGCACGTCGTACTCGACGCAGGGCGAGCCGCTCATCCCCGTCTACGTCTTCTACTCGATGTTCGGGTTCCAGCGCACGGGCGACGCCCTGTGGGCGGCGGGCGACCAGATGGCGCGTGGATTCCTCATCGGCGCGACCGCCGGCCGCACCACGCTGACGGGCGAGGGACTGCAGCACGCCGACGGCCACTCGCTGCTGCTCGCAGCGACCAACCCGGCCGTCGTGTCGTACGACCCCGCCTACGGATACGAGATCGGGCACATCGTGCGTTCGGGCCTCGAACGCATGTACGGCGGACACCACCCCGACCCGAACGTCATGTACTACCTCACGGTGTACAACGAGCCGATCATCCACCCGGCTGAGCCCGAGGGCGTCGACGTCGACGGGATCGTGCGTGGTCTGCACCGCCTCAGCGAGTCGACGAACGGCGGGCCGAAGGCCCAGCTGCTCGCGTCGGGCGTCGCCGTGCCGTGGATCATCGAGGCGCAGCAGCTGCTCGCGAACGACTGGGGCGTCTCTGCCGATGTCTGGAGCGTCACGAGCTGGTCCGAGCTGCGCCGCGACGGCCTCGCCGCCGACGAGCACAACTTCCTGAACCCCGACGCCGAGCGGCAGGTGCCCTACCTGACGCAGAAGCTCGCGGGCGCCTCGGGTCCGGTCGTCGCCGTGTCCGACTTCATGCACGCCGTGCCCGACCAGATCCGGGCCTACGTGCCCGGGCCGTTCGCCACGCTCGGCGCCGACGACTTCGGGTTCTCCGACACGCGTCCGGCGGCACGTCGATTCTTCAAGATCGACGGACCCTCGGTCGTCGTCCGCACGCTCGAACTCCTCGCCGATCGCGGCGAGGTCGACCGGTCGCTGCCCGCGCAGGCCATCGAGAAGTACCGCCTGCACGACGTGAATGCGGGAACCACCGGATCGGCCGGCGGCGAGAGCTAGCAGGCGGCGAGGTGGCGACGAGGCCCAGAACGAAAGCGCAGACGCTCGCATGGTTGCGCACCATTGCGGGTGAACTGTCGACGGCGACGCTCAAGCGTCTCGAAGACACGCTGCCGTGGTACGGCGAGATGCCGCCGAGCCGTCGCTCGGCGGTGGGCCTCGTCGCCCAGGCCGGCATCTCGTCGTTCATCTCGTGGTTCGACGACCCTCGATCGACCCCGTGGATCGCCGCCGACGTGTTCGGCGCGGCTCCGCGCGAGCTGCTGCGCTCGGTGAGCCTGCAGCAGACGCTGCAGCTCATCCGGGTGACGGTCGAGGTCGTCGAGGATCGCGTGAAGGACGGCGGTGAGCCGTTGCGCGAGGCGATCCTGCTGTACTCGCGCGAGATCGCGTTCGCGGCCGCCGACGTCTACGCCCGCGCGGCCGAGGCTCGCGGGCTCTGGGACGCGCGACTCGAGGCGCTCGTCGTCGACTCGATCCTCTCGGGCGAGGCCGACGACGAGCTGCCGAGTCGCATCGCCGCCCTCGGGTGGCACGGCCACGGCGAGGTCGTCGGTGCTGGTGGGCACGGCGCCGAAGCAGCTCGACGTCGATCACCTTCGCCGCGCCGCACGTCACATGCACGCCGACGTGCTCATCGGGGTGCAGGGCAATCGGCTGGTGCTCGTCATCGGCCGCGCCGACCCCGACGAGCGCGAGGGCGACGAGGCCATCGGCACGGCGCCGGCGCTCACCTTCCTCGAGATCGCCTCGCAGCTCGAACCGCACTTCGGGTCGGGGCACCTCGTGCTCGGCCACGCGGTGCCGAACCTCGTCGACGCGTCGAAGAGTGCCAAGGCGGCGCTCGCGGGCTTCGCGGTCGCCCGCTCGTGGCGGCACGCACCGCGTCCCGTGCACGCCGACGACCTGCTGCCCGAGCGCGCCCTCGCGGGCGACCCGCTCGCGCGCGCCACCCTCGTGCACCGCATCTACCGGCCCCTGCAGGCGCACTCGACCGAGCTGCTCACGACGCTCTGGAGCTATCTCGACAACGGGCGCTCGCTCGAGGCGACCGCCCGCGAGCTGTTCGTGCATCCGAACACGGTGCGCTACCGGCTCAAGCGCGTCTCCGACGTCATCGGCTGGGACGCGACCGGCGCACGCGAGGCCCTCATCCTGCAGTCGGCCCTCATCATCGGATCCATGAGCGATCACGAGCATGCGCCGCGTCGCTCGGGCAGCTGAGTCTCTGTATCGTCGGCACAAGGCTTTCGTGAAGAGCTTGTAGCGTGTGCACACCCGTCGTGACCTCGTGATTGGCAGACTGGTGTGGTGATTGTCGTCGTCGCCCCAGGGCAGGGTTCGCAAACCCCCGGTTTCCTCTCCCCCTGGCTCACCGAACCAGCGTTCGCCGACCACCTCGCCGCACTGTCCGATGGCGCCGGTCTCGACCTCGTGCGCCACGGCACCGAGAGCGATGCCGACACGATTCGCGACACCGCGGTCGCCCAGCCGCTGATCGTGGCTGCGGGCCTGCTGACGCTGAACGCGCTGCTCGACGGCGACCGCGCGGCGAAGATCGGCGGCATCGCGGGCCACTCGGTCGGCGAGATCACCGCGGCCGCAGGCGCCGGCGTGCTCACCGAGACCGACGCGATGCATCTGGTCGCCGAGCGCGGGCGGGCAATGGCCGATGCCGCGTCGCTCGTCGCGACCGGAATGAGCGCAGTCCTGGGCGGCGATGAGCAACTGCTGCTCGAACGCCTCGCCGAACTCGAACTCGAGCCCGCGAACTTCAACGGCGGCGGCCAGATCGTCGTCGCGGGCGCCCTCGACGCGCTCGAGCAGCTGAAGGCCGAGCCGCCCGCCGGCTCGCGGGTCATCCCGCTGCAGGTCGCCGGGGCATTCCACACGCGCTTCATGCAGCCCGCCGTCGAACATCTCGCCGCCGTGGCCGCGACGCTCTCCCCCGCCGACCCGGCATCGACGCTCTGGACGAACCGCGACGGCAGCACCGTGACATCCGGAAGCGCCTTCCTCGACCTGCTCGTCGGCCAGGTCTCATCGCCGGTACGGTGGGATCTCTGCATGGCGTCCTTCCAGGAGGCCGGGGTCACCGGCATCATCGAGCTCGCGCCGGCGGGCGCGCTCGTCGGTCTCGCGAAGCGCGGGCTCAAGGGCGTGCCCACGGTGGCCGTGAAGACCCCCGACGACCTCCCCGCCGCCATCGAGCTCATCGAGCAGAGCGCCTGAGCGACCGCGCTCACCCCACGAGAAAGCCGAGTATGACGACACCCATCCTGAAGCAGTCGCGCGGGCCCGAATTCACCCGCATCTACTCGCTCGGCGCGGCCCGAGGCGAGAACGCCGTCCCGAACAGCGATCTCATCGGGCCCATCGATTCCTCCGACGAGTGGATCCAGCAGCGCACCGGCATCATCACCCGCGCTCGTGCCGGCGCCGACGTGCCGGCCATCGATCTCGCGACCGATGCGGCGCGCGAGGCGATCGAGCGCTCCGGCGTCGCTCCCGAGGCGATCGACCTCGTCATCATCGCGACGATCTCGAACGTGCGGCAGACCCCGTCGATGGCCGCGGTCGTCGCCGACCGCGTCGGTGCCAACCCTGCTGCCGCGTATGACACCAATGCGGCGTGCGCCGGCTACGCCTACGCGGTCGCGCAGGCCGATGCGCTCATCCGCGCGGGCGCCGCCACGTACGCGCTCGTCATCGGCGCCGAGAAGCTCTCAGACGTCGTCGACCCGACCGACCGCAGCATCTCGTTCCTGCTCGGTGATGGCGCGGGCGCCGTCGTGATCGGTCCGAGCGACACACCCGGCATCGCACCGACCGTCTGGGGATCCGACGGCTCGAAGGCCGACGCCGTGAGCATGAACGCCACGCTCACCGAGTTCCGCAATGGCACTGCCGAGTGGCCGACGCTGCGTCAAGAGGGTCAGACGGTCTTCCGCTGGGCGGTCTGGGACATGGCGAAGGTCGCGAAGCAGGCGCTCGAGGTCGCGGGCGTGACCAGCGACGACCTCGCCGCCTTCATCCCCCACCAGGCGAACATGCGCATCATCGACGAGTTCGCCAAGCAGCTGAAGCTTCCCGAGTCGGTCGTGATCGCCCGCGACATCGCCACGACCGGCAACACCTCGGCCGCGTCGATCCCCCTCGCGACCCACCGCCTGCTCGAGGAGCATCCCGAACTCTCTGGGGGCCTCGCCCTGCAGATCGGCTTCGGCGCCGGACTCGTGTTCGGCGCCCAAGTGGTGGTTCTGCCCTGAACCCCTGTCCACGTACGTCCATCTAGACTGTTCTCGGTCAAACGAGACACCCTCAAGGAGAAGAACAATGGCATTGTCCACCGAAGAAGTGCTTGCCGGCCTGGCCGAGCTCATCAACGACGAGACCGGCATTGCGACCGACACGGTTGAGCTGGACAAGTCGTTCACCGACGACCTCGACATCGATTCGATCTCGATGATGACGATCGTCGTCAACGCCGAAGAGAAGTTCGACGTGAAGATCCCCGACGAAGAGGTCAAGAACCTCAAGACCGTCGGCGACGCCGTGAGCTTCATCGTCAAGGCCCAGGCCTAGCCGCTGCGTGGAGCGGGCCTCGGCGTGGCCGGGGTCCGCTCGATTCAGTTTCGACTGCTTTCTCCCGACGGAGTGTTTCTCGTATGACCAAGAAGATCGTCATCACCGGTATCGGTGCGACCTCACCGCTCGGCGGTACCGCACGCGACAGCTGGAATGCGCTGCTCGCCGGCGAGTCCGGTGCGCGCACGCTCGAGCACGAGTGGGTCGAAGAACTCGCCCTGCCGGTCACGTTCGCCGCGAACGCGAAGGTCGCGACGGCCGACGTGCTCGAGCGCCACGAAGTCAAGCGGCTCGATCCGTCGAGTCAGTTCGCGCTGATCGCCGGTCGTGAGGCGTGGGCCGACGCCGGCGCACCCGAGGTCGCGCCCGAGCGTCTCGCCGTCGACTGGTCGACCGGCATCGGCGGCGTGTGGACCCTGCTCGATGCGTGGGACACCCTGCGCGAGCGCGGCCCTCGCCGCGTGCTGCCGATGACCGTGCCGATGCTCATGCCCAACGGTCCGGGCGCCGCCATCGGCATGGACCTGCACGCACGCGCCGGCATCCGCACCGTCGTGTCGGCCTGCGCGTCGAGCACCGAGGCGCTCGTCAACGCCTACGATCACCTGCAGCAGGGGCTCGCCGACGTCGTCATCGCCGGCGGTTCCGAGGCAGCCATCCACCCGCTGCCGATCGCGGCGTTCGCGTCGATGCAGGCGCTCTCACGCCGCAACGACGACCCCGCGACCGCCTCGCGTCCGTATGACATCTCGCGTGACGGCTTCGTGCTCGGCGAGGGCGCCGCGGCACTCGTCGTCGAGACCGAAGAGCACGCCAAGGCGCGCGGCGCCCGCATCTACGCCGAACTGCTCGGCGGCGCGGTCACGAGCGACGCCTACCACATCACGGCTCCCGACCCCGAGGGTTCGGCAGCGGCCCGCGCCATGAAGGCCGCGATCGAAGGTGCCGGAGCGAGCCTGGCCGACGTGCACCACATCAACGCGCACGCGACGAGCACGCCGGTCGGCGACATCGCCGAGTACAACGCCCTGCGGCGCGTGTTCGGCGACGGGCTCGACGGCATCGCGGTCTCGGCCACGAAGGCCTCGACGGGGCACCTGCTCGGTGGCGCCGGCGCGATCGAGGCGCTGTTCACGGTGCTCGCGCTGCACGAGCGCACGCTGCCGCCGACGATCAACCTGACCGAGCAGGATCCCGAGATCCCGCTCGACGTCGTCACCTCGCCGCGGCCGTTCGACGGTGAGGGCGTCGCCATCAGCAACTCGTTCGGCTTCGGCGGCCACAACGCCGTCGCGGCGTTCCGCACGGCGTAGCCGAGTACCGCGGCTCGCACGCGAGCAGCGACAGACGACGAGAAGACCCCGGTCGCATCATGCGCCGGGGTCTTCTCGTCACGTCTCGCGAGCTTCGCTCGTGCGTCGCCGGGATGATTCGACCGACGATCGCGTCACGCCGCAGCGCGAGCCGTGCCTCGCTCACCCCACCTGGTGCAACCAGACGACGGGGGCGAAATCACTGGCGTGCCGGAACGGCTCGAGCTCGTCGTCCCACGCCTGGCCGAGCGCGAGCCGCAGCTCTCGATGGAGTTCGCGGGCGTCGTGGCCCCCGATCTCCATCGCGTAGCGGATGCGATCCTCGGGAATGACGGTGTTGCCGACGGCGTCGGTCTGCGCGAAGAACACGCCGAGGTCGGGGGTGTGCATCCAGCGGGCGCCGTCGGAGCCCGGCGAGGGGTCTTCGCTCACCTCGAACCGCAGCTGCTCCCAGCCACGCAGTGCCGACGCGAGCTTCGCCCCGCTGCCGGGCTCACCCTGCCAGGTGAACTCGGCACGCATGCTGCCGCGCAGCACCGGCTGCTGCTGCCAATCGAAGTTCACCGCGGTGCCGAGCGCCGTGCCTGCCGCCCATTCGACATGCGGACAGAGCGCCCGCGGCGAGGAGTGCACGAAGAGCACACCTTGCGCGGCGCGTGCGGCCCGCACGACCGTCTCTGCCATCTCGATCTCCGTTCTGTGAGGTGCGTCTTCCCCTACGACCTCGGAACGTTCAGATGACCGGTGTTCGATTGTCGACGGCAGAGCCGTCATCGCCGATTATGCCCCGGATCAGGCGGCCTGACAAGCAATCCGCGCCGCCGGGCGCGCCGCGGCGAGCGAGATTCGTTCGAACTGTATGCTCAGTGAAGCTTTCCCCCTCATCGAACGGAGCACCGAATGGCCGTGCGCGATGCACTGCTCAGCCTGCTGACCGCCGGCCCCGCATACGGGTTCCAGCTGCACGGTGCGCTCGAATCGCGCACCGGTGGCCGCCGTCGCGTGAACGTCGGTCAGACCTACGCCACGATCGAACGCGCGACGAAGGCCGGGTTGATCGAGTCGGCCGGCGCCACCACCGACGGTCTGCCGCTGCACCGGCTGACGAAAGCGGGCCGCCATGCCGTCGACGCCTGGCTGGGCGGTGCGGATGCCCCGGGCACCGACCCGTGGGACGAGACGATCGATCGCGTGCTCGTCGTGGCGTCGCTGCCGGGGCTCGACCCGTCTTCGGTCATCGCCGACGAGCGCGATCGATGGACGGCACGACGGGACGCGTGCCGAGTCGGCGATGAGCGCGCTCGCCGACGCGGGACACGATCGCGGCCGGTGCCGCAGACCGAGCTCCAGCGTCTCGCGATCGCCGCCGACATCGCCCGGGCTGCGGCAGCGCTCGACTGGCTCGACGTCGTGGGCCGCGCTGCGGCATCCGATCGGAAGACCGCATTCGCACCCAGCGACGAGACGGCCGCGTCGCGGGCGTCGTCCTGGCCGCGCCGCCGCCGTTCAGGAATCTGCCATCGCATAACTGTCGACGATCGCCAGGTCGAGCGGGAAGTCGACCGGGAAGTCGCCGAACAGCAGTCGTCCGGCCGCGTGAGCGGTTTCCCTGACCGCCGTGGCGACCTCGTCGGCGTGCTCGCGCGGCGTGTGCACGATGATCTCGTCGTGGAGGAAGTACACGAGGTGCGGCATCCGCGCGAAGACGGGACCCGAACGCTCGGCCGGCGTGTCGATCGGGTCGAACTGCGCCAAGCGCGGGCGCAGCGCCGCCATCCAGCAGAGCGCCCACTCCGCGGCGCTGCCCTGCACGACGAAGTTGCGCGTGAAGCGCCCCCAGTCGCGTGCGACCGACCGTGCGCGCCGCTCATCGGCCGGCGTGGCGTCGGGCTGGCTCGCCTGCGACTGCATCGCTCGCCAGCCGTCGCCCGGCGGAGGCGAGGACCTGCCGAGGTTCGTGGTGACCACTCCCCCGCGCTCGCCGGTCGCCGCCGCCCGGTCGACGAGCGCCATCGCGCGCGGATACGCCCTCGCCAGCCGGGGCACGAGCCGCCCGCTGTCGCCCGTGGTCGCGCCGTACATCGCACCGAGGATCGCGACCTTCGCCTGGTCGCGGTCTTCGACCACGCCCGACTCGACGATGCCGCGGTAGATGTCGCGGCCACGGCCGGCCGCAGCCATGGCCTCGTCGCGCGCCATCGCGGCGAGCACCCGAGGTTCGAGCTGCGCGGCGTCGGCGACGACGAGTGCCCAGCCGGGATCGGCGACCACCGCGCTGCGCACGATCTTCGGAAGCTGGAGCGCGCCTCCACCCGAGGTCGCCCAGCGCCCCGTCGCGGTGCCGCCGGGCACGTAGTCGGGCCGGAAGCGACCGTCGTGCACCCACTCGTCGAGCCAGGCCCAGCCGTTGGCGCTCTGCAGCCGCGCGAGCTTCTTGTAGGCGATGAGCGGCTCGATGGCCGGATGCTCGTGCTCGCTGAGCTCCCATCGCGAGGTCGAGGCGACCTGGATTCCGGCGCGGCGCAGCGCCCGCAGCAGGTCGACCTGGGAGTCGAGATTGACGGATGGCCCGTCGAGCGCCGCGCGCACGCGCGCGGCGAGTTGCTCGACGCGCGCGGGCTTGAACCCCGGCTTCGGCCGTGCACCGAGCGCCTCGCTCGAGCACGCGTTCATGCACCGCGCGATCCCACGGAAGGCCCGCGGCGTGCATCTCGGCGCCGATGAGCGCTCCTGCCGACTCAGCGGCGAGCAGCAGGCGCAGTGCGCGCGGATCGGCGCTCGCGGCGACCATCGCCTGCTGGCGCTCGAGCTCTCGTGCCACAGCCTCGACCGTCGCGCCGGCGACGACCGAGGTGGCGCTGTCGGCTCCTCTGCCATCGGAGCCGTCGCGCGACGGTGACCTCGTCGCCGGAATGGGCGAAGTCGTCGAGATCGAACAGCGTCTCGCCCGACGCGCGCGATCGTCGTCGCGAAGTGCGGGGCCGGCCTCGGCGGGACCGGGCGCCAGCCAGGTCGGCCGCGGAAGCCTGCCCGCTGCCCGGGTCTGCTCGGTCAGCGTGGAGCGGTCGAGGATCGCGGCGCAGAGACGCAGATCGTGGCAGCGCTCGACGCGCACGCCCGCGTCGAGCAGCGCGGGGTATGACAGCTGCGTCTCTGCCCACACCCATCGCGGATGCGACTCCGCCTCGAGCTCGCGCACGGCCGCGGGGAGTTCGTCAGCGGTCAACACGGCCATCGGCTCGGAGCTGCGCGCGGGATCGACGATCGCGAACCGAGCGCGTTCGGTTTGCGCGATGATCAGCTGCACCACTTCATTCTCGCGGTGAGGGCCGACATGCGGTGGCATGCCGAGCGTCGGCGACAGGCACCAGTGTCGGTGGCAACCGTCAAGATGACGGCATGGAACACGCGGGAGGTCGACGTTGGTCGCGGTGAGCTTCGGTTGCGGTCACGGCGCAGAGCCCGCAGCAGCCGGTGTCGTCGCCCTCGGCCGCGTGTGTCCCCTGTGCATGCTGATCCACGAGACCCACCGCTCACGCGGCGAGCTCCTGCGCAAGGTGGCGCCGCCTCAACGGGCTGCGCTCGCCCGCGAGACCCGCATCGGCGCCGAGTACGAGTGGCGCTGCTCGCGTGGTCACGATCGCTACCGCGCTACCGTTCGCGAGGTGCTCACGGGCACCGCGTGCGCGAAGTGCCGCACGAATGCCGCTGGGCCCGCCGCCGCTCACGAGGCGGGAGTTCCCTTCATGAATCCCGCCCTGCGCACCCGCACGTCGCAGACCGAACAGCGGTTGAAGGCGCTGCTCGGCGAACGCATCCGCCTGAACCATCGGGTCAACGCCATCCACATCGCGCGCACCTTCTTCGGGCGCAATGAGGTCTGGCCCGACGTCATCGTGCCGCAGCTGCGCATCGCGATCGAGTACGACGACCCCGGCCGGTCACGGCGCGCGCACCTGGGCTCAAAGAGGCATCCGACCTCGACAAAGACGACGCGCTCCGCGAGGTCGGCTGGCAGGTCATCCGCATCCGTGCGGCCGGGCTCGAGCCGCTCGGGCCGCACAGCGTCGTCTGTCGACAACTCACGCCCGCCGTCGATCGACGAGGTGGTCGCGGTCATGAGGCGCATCAGGGGCGACGCGGCCGTCGACGCGATCTCGGTTGCGCATGCGACGCCAGCGTGAGCCGGTGACGCCTACCCCAACGACTACCAGCAGACCGTCGCCCGCAACGTCCACGAAGAGGCGGAGGCTGCGGTCGGCAATCGCGCAGTCCATGCCTCCGCCTACGGGGTGATGGGCGTACCCGCCTGGGCCGCGACATCCGCCGCCTCATGCGACACACCCACGAAGCGCGCGGTGTCCGACACGGCCGCGGTGAGCAGCGCCACGAGTCGGTCGTCGGAATCCCCGACGCACGCCAGCGCGATCCCATCGACGGCGCCGGTCACGAGAGTTCGGCACTGCCGCACGGTCATGCCCGGGCGGGGCGGACCGACTTCCTCGATGAACTGGATGGCCCAGGCATCGGCGGCGGGGGCGGCGCGGAGGGCGGCCTCCGCGAGCTCGCGGGACTCCGCGGCAAGCTCGTCGTCGCGTTCCGCGAGGACCCTGAGGGCGACGCGCAGCCCAACGGCCTGCGAGCGCTGGCGCTCTTCAGCGGCGATGGGCATGGCGGCGTGGGCGGCTCGCACGGCGATCAGGACGTCGAGCAGAGGGTCGTCGCTCGTCAGGCCGATGACCGCCGGGATGAGCGGCGTGAGCCGGGCGCGGCCGACTTCGCTCGTGCGGTCGTTCACCATGCGTGCGAGATGCGCAAGCGTGCCGTGGGTACAGGCGGGATGGTCGCTCCAACGCTCTCCCGCGAGGTACGACGCGAACTCCATGAAGCACGCCCCGCGCCGTGGCGAGCGGTGCCGGCCCGGGGACAGGATCGGCATGACATCTGGGTGAGCGATCACGTCGCGCATGAGACCTCCCTCACTCCTTCCACTGTGCGCCTGCCGCAGCCGCGATTCAAGTACCTCGGCCGGATGTGTCCCAGGATCATCATCGGAAGCGGTGCGACTGCCGAGAGCCGAGCGCGATGGCAGAGCGCGACCGTAAAGGGCGCGACGCCGCGGCGTCGACGCGTCTCGCTGCCGCATGCTGGGAACGCCGGAGCGGCCACTCCCCAATCGGCCGCTCCGGCGTGATGTGGTACTCCTGCTCGCAGACCCCCCGATCCGTGAACAACGACCGTGATCAAGCATGCGGTAGGTCCGTCGCTCGCCCTAATCCACTCGAGGGACTGGCCAGGCGAAGCAGAAAAGGTTACAATCCCGCGCGCCGTCGTCTTGCTGCACGTTCCGTCAGCCACGGCGGCGCTTCTGCGCGTCGGAGTCGGACGAATTGAGGACCCGTGCTGACTCCGCCGCCCATTACGCAGTTCGCGGCGCTCGCGGAGTTCGCCCCGCAAGGGCTGGTGGGATGCCCGCCTGGGAGTCAGAATCGGTGCATGAAGCGTATTCTCTACGCCAGCGGCGGCTTTTTCACTGATGACGCGATCGCAGACGCATTGATGGAGTATGCCAGCGTCCTCGCGATTGTGGATTCCGCCGATCTCGTCTCCATCCCAGGAGTAGATGACGGCGGAAAGGTTCGCGAGATCATGCTCATCGTCGGACCGGCGAGTCAGCTTGTCTCCATGAGCAGCGACGCGGTCGCGGTCGACCTGAACGTCGAGGAAGCAGTTCAGGACCTTCATCAACGCATCCGCCAGCGCTTGCCGAGCTCGATCGGGGTCGGTGATGCACGCACATCCGGGCCTGCCGAGACCGACGCCGAGAGCACTTCGCACGAGAGCGGCTGACACGAAGACCGGTAGAACCCGCACCCGACGGGTGCCGCAGCCGCGTGAAGCAGTCAGGAGGTCATCCGATGGGAAGCATGGCGCACGGGAACGTCTCCGTCGATTTTGAAGATCGGCTCCTTTCGCATCTTCAAATCGTCATCGTTCAGCGCTTTCGTCGCAACGAATCGCTCGTCGTGTCGTGGTTGGACGCAGTATCCGTCGGTGACGGCCGCAGCTCACTCTGGATGACGCCGACGCAGCCGGTGTACTTCAAGTTCGCCGGCTCCCGTGTGCCGGCGATCGATGAGGAGTGGCTGCAGCGGCTCTCAGAATCTGCGGCCAGCTCATCGGGCCTGATTGTCACCGCCCCGAACGGACAGCTCGCCAGGGCGATGGGATCCGTGCGGCTGAGCTGAGGTAGCTTCGGCAGTCTCGAGCGCGCCCCGCCACTCACGAGTTCAGAATGCCGTACTCGAGCCAGGAGGCATCGTCGAGCGCCGGTGGATCTGCCTGGAAACGTTCAGCTCCTCTTCGGACCGCTCGAGGATCTCGAACGGACCGGCAGGTTCGGCGTCACCAGCAACGAGATCGTGCCGTGACCGAGAACCTGGAAATCCACGAAGTCCGACCTTCGCGCGCCGCCGCGACGATGGCCGTTTCGTCGCGTCGAGATCCTGTCGGGGTCGAGCAGGAAGATCTGCCCGTCGAATCGAACTTTATTGACTCTCATCTCGCTCCTCAGGATCAGCTCCCGAGCGTGAGCACCGCTGCCGCTTCATGGTCCTGAGGTCGGGGTACAGCGGCGACCCTACCCGCCGCAGTCAACGAGTCCGCAGAATCGCCCTCCAATTCACAGCCAATCCGCGGAGGTCGTGGCTCACGTTCGCCGGTTGCGCGTACGACGGGAATACGACACGTCAGATCGCGTTGTAGATGATTGTGCAGCGCGATATATTGCATATCAGCGATCAGCCTATCGCTGATCATCAAGGAACCGCGCCAGCAGACGCTGGAGCGATAACGGAAGGAAGGCTCATGACCACGTCCCCGCAGGAGATCAAGAACGTCGTGCTGGTCCACGGCGCGTTCGCGGATGGTTCGGGATGGCGCGGCGTGTACGACAATCTGACGGCCCAGGGCTACCGGGTCACGATCGTGCAGAATCCGCTCACCTCGTTGGAGGACGATGTCGCGGCGACCACGAGGGTGCTCGATCTTCAGGACGGCCCGACGATTCTCGTCGGCCACTCCTGGGGCGGCACGGTCGTCACCGAGGCGGGAGTTCACCCGAACGTCGCCGGACTGGTCTACGTGTCCGCGCTGGCGCCCGATGCAGGCGAGACCACCGCCCAGCAGTACGAGGGATTCGCCGAGACGCCTGACTTCGTCATCGACGTCGTCGACGACGGATACGGCTTCCTGAACTACGACAAGTTCAAGGCTGGGTTCGCGGCGGACGCGAGCGACGCCGACGCCGCGTTCCTCCGCGACACGCAGATTCCCATCAACATGTCGGTCTTCGAGACTCCGGTCAAGAGCGCCGCTTGGCGCGACAAGCCGAGCTGGGCGGTCATCGCGACGGAGGACAAGTCGTTCGACCAGGCCATGCTGCAGCACATGGCCACGCGCATCGGCGCGGACATCACCAATGTCTCGGCCAGCCACGCCCTGTTCATGACGCAGCCTGGCGTTGTGTCCGACGTCATCGTCACCGCGGCACGGAACGCCACCAGCAGCCCACGCTGAGCTCACCGACCGCTTCTCACCCAGTGGCCGGCTCGCGCGTCGCGCGAGCCGGCCACCGACGACCCCGGAGTGTGACCGCATGTCGATCAATCCGTTCCAGGTATCACTGTGGATCGAGCTTCTCGCCGCAGGTCTCGGCGGCCTGCAGGGTGCCCTCTTCGCAGCCGCGGAGAAGCATCGCCGCATCGACGTGCTCGGCGTCATCGTCATCGGACTCACCGTCGCACTCGGAGGAAGCCTCCTCCGCGACATCGTGCTCAATCAGCCACCCGTCGTCGTCTGGATGAACTGGTACCTGCTCGTGGCCGGCGCCGCCGCAATCCTCGGCATGGTGCTGCAACCGGTGGTCGCGCGGGCCGACTGGCTGATCACCGTGCTCGACGCGGTCGTGATGGGACTGTTCGGCGCGATCGGGGCCTCGAAGGCGCTGTCCCTCGGCGTCGGCGAAGCCGGAGCGCTCGTCGTCGGTGTCGTCGGAGCCATCGGAGGCGGGATGCTTCGCGACGTCATCCTGAACCTGCCGATCTCCTTCCTGCACGTCGGCACCCTCTATGCCGTTGCCGCCGCCGCCGGCGCGGGCGCGCTCATTCTGCTCGCCGCGCTCGGCACCCCCATCCTCATCGCGGGTCTCGTCTGCGTGGTCGTCACCACGTTCGTGCGTCTCGCCGCCGTTCTCTTCGGCTGGACCTTTCCCGAACAGCGTGCGATACGCCCTCGGCGCCCGAAGGCACCCTCGGCACCCGAAGGACTCGTCTGACACGACACCCAGCTCACCGGGCAGTCATCATTCCTTCGATGGATGCCGCGCCGCGCCGAAGCGCCGATACTCGGAGACGCGCACGCGCCATCGAGCGCGATGCGGGCATCGCGCCGGCGTGACGAGGGACGCCACCGACGTGGCGTGAACGGTGAGGAGGGCCGTGTGGGAGTCCAGACCGCACTTGATGCCGTCACGGGCGCGCCTGCGATCGTCGACGCGATGCGGCTCGCCGACGACCTCGCCTTCGAGGCAGGACGGGATCCCGGGGTGCGCACGCTCCGGGTGCTCGCCTGGGCGCTGCGCGGCGACGACGAGATCGCCGCCATCGCGGCCACCCACGCGCTGGCCGGCATTGTTCGACCGAGAAGCAGGGCGGATGCTCGTGGGCCTGCTGTCCGACGAGCGGGCGTTCCTCCGCGAGCACGCGGCGTGGGCCCTCGGCGGCGGGCTCCCCCGCCCCGATGCAATGGGGACGCTGCTGGGCATGGTCGTCACCGGAGGGTTCGGCGGCATGCTCGCGCAACGCACGCTCGAGCAGTGGTCCGCTGCCACAGCCGCCGACGCGCTCGTCGTCGGAACGGAGGCAGCGCTGCTCGGCGTCGTCGAGCCCGAGGCCCGCGCGCGGGTCGTCGAGACGCTCGGGCTCGTGCGCCACTCCATGGCGACCGCGCCGCTACTGCGCATCGCGTCCGATCGCGGCGAACCCGAGATCGTTCGCGTCGCCGCCGTGTCGGCGCTCGGCGAGCGACCCGCCGATCCCCGCCTGGCCGACCTCCTCGCACCCCTCGCCTCGGCGGGCGGACTCCTCGGCGACATCACCGAGTCGGCGCTCGTGGACCTTCGCGGCGTGCATCCGACCGGCCGCCCCGAGCGGCACGAGGGTCTCACGGTCGCCCAGCTGTTCCTGCATGCCGACATCGATCCGGGGCTGCGCTCGGCCGGATCGGGCGACAACGGCGGCATCGCCACGCTGCTGGTGCGGCTCGGCGATGCGCTCGTGCGCGACGACGCGACGCAGGTGCGCCGCGTCCTGACGCTTTCGCGGGGCTCCGTGCGCGAGGCCACGTCCGACCTCCTCGAGATCGGTCAGGGCGGCGGGGGGCATGTCTACGGGCACATTCCGCTGCTCCGCGACGCCGTCTCGTCGTCGGCGGCATGGCCGCTGCGGGTGGTGACCCGCCGCGGCATCCGTCGCATGCTGCGTGCCGCCGGCCAGGTCGACCTGCTGCACCTGCGCATGGCCGACGTGGGCAGCCTCGCCGCAGCAGATGTCGCACGCGAATTCGGAATCCCAGTGGTCTTCACCGTGGCGCCCGACCCGCACGCGGTGATCGAGTCGCTCGACGCGTCCGGCGCGATGAGCCGGTTCGACTTCGGTCGTTTCGACCTTGCTGAGCACTTCTGGTTCCGCACCCGCCTCGTGCAGCGCCTCGCCGCCAACGCCGCGCACACCGTGCTGTTCCCCCGGCCGCACCTGCAGGAGGACCTGCGCCGGCTGGTGGGCATCGACCTCACCGCCCGCGCCGAGCGCCACACGATCGTTCCCGAGGGCGTCGACCTCGCGACCGTCGACGAGGCGGTCGCCGACGCGTCTGCCTACGCGGAGGCGGGCGCGCGTGTGCCCGCGCTCGACGAACTCCGGGCGCTCATCGAGCAGCTGGCCCCTGAACGTCGAGGGCTGCCGCTCATCGTGAGCCTCGGGCGCCTCCACCGGGTCAAGGGCATGGCGACGCTCGTCGAGGCGTGGGCCCGACCGGAGGTGCGACGACGCGCGAACCTCCTCATCATCGGCGGCGACGTCGAGCATCCGTCGCTCGACGAGCGCCAGCAGCTCGATCTCATCGAGGGAATCGTGCCGACTCCGGAGCGAACGACGGCAGGGCTGATGCTGCCCGGCCACCGCTCGAACGACGTCGCGGCCCGATGGCTCGCGGCAGCCCGGCTGGGGATTCCGGGCATGGTGGCCCGCGGTGGCGTGTACGCCTGTGCGAGCATCAAGGAGGAGTTCGGCATCGCGCTGCTCGAGGCCATGGCGACCGGCCTGCTCGTCGTTGCGCCCGACGGCGGCGGTCCGGCGACGTACATCGAGCAGGGCGTGACCGGCATCCTCACCGCGACCTGGGATGTCGACCGCCTCGCCGGAGCGCTCGTCGAGGCAATGGCCGAGGCTAACACCGACGACGAGGAGCGCGCCCAGCGGTCGCGCGCGATGGTGCGCGACCACTTCACGATCGAGCGCATGTCCACGGCGCTCGGGAGGGTCTACCGCGGCGTTGCCCGCGAGGAGTCGGCGCTCGAGCAGCTGGATGCGGCGCGATGACGCTGCTCGTCATCAGCCCCGACTACGCCTCGCACCTGCTCCCCCTGGCCACGCTCGCCACCGCGTGGCAGGCGCGTGGCGAGCGGGTGGTGGTCGCCACCGGGCCGGCCACGGCCGACATCGTTTCCGAGTTCGGCTTCGAGCGCATCGACCTGCGACTCGGCCGCGGCTCGAATCCGGGCGTGATCGCCGCTGAGAACCAGCCGCCGGACGAGGGCGAGTCGCTGCGCGGATTCTTCGAGGCCACGCGCCGCGGCGCGGTGGCGACGCTCACGTACCAGGCGTCCGAGCGACTGGTCGACCTGATGTGGGAGCCCGCGGCCTCGGCCAAGGCCACGCAGCGGATCGTCGAGCGGGTCGCGCCCGACCAGCGTCCTCGTCGACCACCTCGCGTTCAGCGCCCGACTCGGACTCGACGCCGCCGGCATCTCCTACGGTGACGTCGTGCTCGGACACCCGACGGCGCTGCCGGTCGGCGACGAGGTCTACGGATGCCCCTCCGTGTGGCCGGCGGCCTTCCGATGTCGAACCGCACGGCCTCGACGAGCTGCGCCGGCTCTGCGAGCGGGTCGCGACCGCCTTCACCGCCGAGTGGAATCGCGTCGGGCGCGAGCTCGACGCGCGGTTCCGGAGTCACGCGCGACGCCTTCGCCGAGCACGGGTCGCTGGTGCTGTACAACTCCCCCGACGAGCTGGTCGACGAGGAGCGGCGGCCGCTCCTGCCGCCCCATCGCTTCCTCGGCTCGACCCTACGGGCCGAGCGGGTCGATCCCGGGGTCGAGGCCTGGATCCGCGAGGCCGGCCCGTTCGTCTACGTGAGCTTCGGCAGCTTCCTCTCGGTGCGCGATGACGTGCTGCGCCGGGTCGTCGATGCGGCCAAAGCACTCGGCGTGCGCCTGGCCGTCGCGACCGGTTCGGCGGCGGCGGCTGAGTTGGGCGACCTTCCGCCGGACTGGCTCGTGCGGCCGTACCTACCGCAGGTCCGACTGCTCCGTGCCGCCGCCGCGGCGGTCACGCACGGCGGCAACAACTCGGTCACCGAGGCACTCGGATCGCGGCGTTCCGCTTCTCGTGCTGCCATTCTCCACCGACCAGTTCGCCGGGGCCGCCTCGATCGAACGGAGCGGATTCGGGGTCGCCCTCGACCCCAACGCCGCGTCGGTCGGCGAGCTCGCCGCCGGCATCGCCGGCGCGCTCGACCGCGACGGGCACGCTCGCGCACGACTACGTGACCTGGCCGCTCGCCAAGCGGCGAAGCCCGGTCCCGAGCGGGCCTACGAGGCCATGAACGGCTGAACCGCTCGGGCGAGCGGACATGCGCAGCACCGGTGGTCGGTCGACGTCAGGTTGGTCGCAGCTCGCCGCGCACGATCGAATCGCCGGAGTGCGCCGGGTCGCCGTCGACCGGCTCGGCCGACACGTCGACCAAGGTGAACTCGTCGAGGTCGATGCCGTCGGGCACCACGAAGCGACCGGATGCCCCTTCGAGCAATCCGAGGCTCACGAGGCCGGATGCATCGGAGCGGATCAACCAGACCTCGCGCACGTCGGTCGCGGGGACCTCCGCGTCGAGGTCGACCACGAGCGACCGCACGCCGCCTCCATCCTCCTCCAACTGCGCCGAGCCGGTCGCGGACCAGCCGGGGAAGGCGTCGAGCGCGGCGGTGGCCACGATCGTCTCGGGCGCGGCCCCGGTGCCGAACAGGCCCGTCGCGGCGACGCCGATTGCGATCCCGGCCACGATGCCCACCGCGGCCGCCGCGGCCGCGATGGGCCACCAGCCCCGCGTGCGCCGTTCGCGCAGTGGCGTGATGGTCGCGGTCGGTGGCTCCTCCGGGCGGCGATCGGTGGCCGTGGTCGGCGCCGCGACGGGCGCGAGCGCCGGTGCCGTGCCGGGCTCGACCGGTTCGGCAGCCAGCGGATCGGGGGCCAGCTCGGGCGCGAGCGACAGCTCATCGTGGATCGCCGCCCAGACCGACGACGGCGGCGTCTCGAGGTCACGCTGGGGCGCACCGGTGCGGCCCAGCTCGACCGTGCGGGCGAGCGCCTCGTACTCCGCGCGGCACGCGTCGCACTCGTCGAGGTGCGCGCGAGTGCCGCCCTCGGGCCGAACTCCGTCGAGCGCCAGCGTGGCGAGGTCGTCAGGCTCGATGTGGCTCATCGTCCACCTCCCATCGCGTTCTCAGCCGGCTGAGGCTGCGTCGCACATGACTCTTCACGGTACCCACGGGCAGCCCCAGGGTGTCGGCGATCTGCGAGTGGCTGAGCTGCTCGTAGAAGGCGAGCTGCATGACCCGACGCGGGACCGGCTCCAGCCGATCCAGCTCCTCGGCGACCATCACGCGTTCGGCGACGTCGTCGCTGACGGCGGTGGGTCGAGCGGATGCCTCGGCCACGAGCGCCTCCTCGAGGCGTCGCGTGCGCGATCGCGCCTCGTGCGCGTCGGCGATGCGGTGACGGGTGATCCCGACGATCCACGCACTGAGTGCGGAGCGCGAGTCGTCGAATCCGGAGCGGGTGCGCCAGGCCGAGATGAACACCTGCTGCGTCACGTCCTCGGCATCGGTGCGATCGCCCAGCGACCTCAGCGCGAGCCGGAACACGAGCGGCGACCATCGGGCGTACGCCTCGCGCAGCGCCCGTTCGTCGCCGACGGCGAACGCGGCCGCAAGCGCCTGATCGTCCATCGATCCGGGAGCCAATGAATCGCCCAGCTGGCGCTCACCTCTTCGCGATCGTCGGGGCCGGCCCTCGAGAACGGTCGGGTCCTGCACCGGGGTGGCGGCCACGTTCTGCGGTGCTTCGATCAGCATAGCGATCCTCCGCGCTCACCCGGCGGGGATCGCGGTCAGCACGAGATTGCTCAGGTAGCGGCGGTTCTCGTAGTCGAACTCCCCGCCGCACGTCACGAGCGTCAGCCGGGGCGGTCCGGCGCGGTCGAACGCGGCGACCCAGTCCACGTCGGCCTTTTCGATGACTCTCGAGCGACTGCACGACGTACGGATGCCGCGTGCCTGCGGCATCCGTGACGAAGATCTGGGTGCTCGCCCGCGCATCCTTCAGTCGCGCGAACGGCAGCAGGTCGTACTCGAGGGAGTCGACGTGGGCGGCGATGACGGTGGAGCCGGCCGGGCTCGCCGGCGCGGGACCCCACTGATACCAGGCGGCGATCGACGGATCGTCGAACAGGCCCATGCGGCCCTGTTCGTCCAGCCCGACCGGTTGCACGGCGACATCGATGCCGAGGTCGGGGATCTCGATCCGGTTGGGCGCCGGCGGCACGACCGGCTGGTTGTCCTCGAGGGCGGCCGACCTGCGCGGCACCGCCGGAACCGCCGGGACGGGAGTCGGTGAAGCGGCGACGTCGGGGGTTTCCGTCACCACCGCCGGCGGGCTGGCGGCGCGGGTGTCCGACGCGCCCAGGCACGCGCACAGCGCCGAGAGCACGGCCGCGGCCGCGACCAGGGATCCCAACACCCTGGTCGCGGCCATGATCCGTACCGTCGAGGTCAGTGCCGGTCCTCTGCCGGGCGTCGCCGACGGAGCGCGGCGACGCCGAGGGCGACGACCGCGAGGATGGCGGCAGCGGCCACCGCCCACGCGCCGGAATCCGGCGCGTTGGTCGCCGCGAGGCCCGCCACGCCTGCCGGCACGCCGTCGGGCGTCGAGTGGAGTCCATCGATGGTCTGCACGGCAAGGGCGAGGTTGCCATCCTCCAAGCTCCCCCAGGCGTACGCGATCGTGTTCACGCCCTCGGCGACGTCGACGTCGGCCGGCCCGATCACCGGTTCGGTCGTGCCTGCGGCCGCGACGGATGCCGAGACCACACCGGCCGGCAGGTTGAGGATCTTCTCGTTCGGGTTCGTCAGGTTCGTGATCACGGGCGCATCGCCGGCGAGCACGTCGACGGCCGGCGCGGCGGCGACGTGGCGCACCGTCAGGCGACCTTCTCCGGGGGCGGTCTGCGAGATGTCGTTCGTGAACAGCGTCGCCGTCGGCTCGCCGGCCTCGGTGAGGTGCGCGACCGCGGTGTAGTTCGTCCCCGACTCCAATGGCAGGTCGACCGGTCCGATGGCGGGTGCCGACGCGTCGTCGGCATCGGATGCGGTGATGGCGACGGTGTAGGTGCCCGCGGGCAGTTCGAGCGGACCGGCGAGGTCACCGGGCTTGAAATCGTCGAGCTTGAGTTCGTCGTTGACGTAGACGTCGACCGTGAGGTCCGGCACCCCGTGCAGCACGGAGAGCTGGGCCGGCGCTTCGGCAGCGCTGGCAGGCGCGACGGCACCGAGCACGACGAGCGCTCCGGCGCCGACGGCTGCGCGCGCGCGAGGATCTTCTTCATGATTACCTCCAGGTCAGCCCCGGTGGGGGGGCGATGAGTTGCCTTCACCACCTACTTCCGCCGCCTGGCCGGAATCGGATGCATCCGTATGGAGATTTCTTCGGAACCGCTGATCATGCGTGCGCTCTACGACGCGCTCGAGTCGGAGTCGTGTCGCCGAAGGCACAAGTCGTGCGACCGCATCGCGTCGACTTCTTCGATCCTCAGGCAGTCGCCGAACCCACCGGACGAGGGTGGTGGTTCGTCCGACAGGCTCCGACCAGCGCCTGTACGAAGATTGCGCGACGAAGTGCATCCAAACCCGCGCTGAGAAGAGAAGTACATAGTGTCGGGTGAACACGCACCCGCCGACAGAAGGGAAAGTCCAATGAAGCGCATTCTCGCCACCGGATCCATCGCCGCTCTCGCCACGTTCGGCTTCGCCGGCACCGCCCACGCCGCGCCCGCCGACGCTGCCTGCTTCGGCCAGGTGCACAAGACCATCAACACCGAAGGCGCCCTCGGATTCACGAACGTTGGAGACGTCGTCCAGGCGCTCGGCGGCCAGGGCAAGAACGAGACCGCCAGGGGCATCTGCGGCGACTGAGCGCCTG
>CAWILI010000004.1:0-17118 GCA_963836825.1 uncultured Actinomycetota bacterium | reverse complement strand
GAGCGCGAGCGCGAACGGGTAGCCCCACCCCCAGTCGAGTTCGGGCATGTAGACGAAGTTCATGCCGTAGATCGAGGCCACCAGCGTCGGCGCGAAGATGATCGCCGCCCAGCTCGAGATCTTCTTCGCCTGCTCGCTCTGCGCGAGGCTCGTCTCGCTGAGGCGCTTCATCTCCTCGTTCTGCTGCTGGCCGACGAGCGTCGCGTGCACCTGCAGCGCGTTCTGCAGGAGTTGGCGGAACGACTCGCCGCGCTCGATGATGCGGATCACGTGGTCCTTCACGTCGCGCAGGTAGCGCTGCAGCTCGAGGTCGATGTCGTACTTCTCGAAGCCGCGCTCGAGGGCTCCGAACATGTCGACGAGCGGGCGGGTCGCGCGCTGGAACTCCATGACCTCGCTCGCGAGGTCGTAGATGCGCCGGGTGACCTCGGGGTCGCCCGAGAAGAGCTGCTCCTCGATCTCGTCGATGTCGTTCTCGAGCCCGGCGTCGACCGGCGAGTACTCGTCGACGACCTCGTCGAGCACGGCGTAGAGCACGGCCTCGGTGCCCTTCGCGAGCAGCTCGGGAGATGCCTCGAGGCGGTGGCGCACCTTCGCGAGGTTCGGGGACTCGGCGTGCCGGATGCGTGATGGCGAAGCCCGGACCCACGAACACGTGCAGTTCGCCGAACTCGACCTGCTCGACGTCGTCGAGGTAACGCGCCGGCCGCAGCACGACGAAGAGCGTCTCGCCGTAGCGCTCGAGCTTGGCGCGCTGGTGGCCCTTGCGCGCGTCTTCGACGGCGAGCGGATGCAGGTCGAACTCCTTGGCGACGGCGTCGAGTTCGGCATCGGTCGGCCGGTAGAGGCCGATCCAGGCGAATCCGCCGTGCGCCTCGCGCGTCTCGAAGGTCTCCTCGAGGCTCGACGGCGTGGCGACGCGCGCGCCGTCGCGGTAGATCGCATTGTCGATGACCGGCATTGCAGTGAGTCTGCCACGCGGCCGGGCGAACCGGGCTTCGACAGGCGCGGGCGTCAGGGCACGGCGTGCGTGAGCACCCAGGAGTGCATGGCGATCGCGGCGGCCGCGCTGGCATTGAGCGAACGGGTCGATCCGAACTGGGTGATCTCGACGATCGAGTCGGCGGCCTCGGTCGCCTCGGTCGACAGCCCCGGACCCTCCTGGCCGAAGAGCAGCACGCACCGCTCGGGCCACGCGAAGGCCTCGATCGGCACGGCACCGGGCACGTTGTCGACCGCGATGATCGGCAGGCCCGCCTCGTGCGCCCAGGCCGCGAACCCCGCGACATCCGCGTGGTAATCGACGTGCTGGTAGCGGTCGGTGACCATCGCGCCGCGCTTGTTCCAGCGACGACGGCCGATGATGTGCACCGTGTCGGCGGCGAAGGCGTTGGCGCTGCGCACGATCGACCCGATGTTCATGTCGTGCTGCCAGTTCTCGATGGCGACGTGGAACGGGTGCCGGTGCTCGTCGAGGTCGGCGACGATCGCGTCCATGCGCCAGTACCGGTAGCGGTCGATGACGTTGCGGGTGTCGCCGTGCTCGAGCAGCTCGGGGTCGTAGTGCGGGTCGGCCGGCCACTCGGCCTCGCCGCCGGGCCATGGGCCGACGCCGTGCGTCGTGGCGGGCTCTGGGGTCGCCTCGGGGTCGGGTCCGGCTGCATCCACGAGGCAAGGCTAGCCGGGTCGCGCGCTCGTCGACGATGCCGCTCCAACCGAACGCCGCCGACCCCGGCGCATTCACGCCGGGGTCGATGATGGTGCGCTCGCTCGGTGCGGTCATCCTCCGAACTCGACGCCGCCGCGGCAGGCGGTGCCTGGGCTCGGCACGATCGCCCTTGAATCCGCCACGGACCCACTGGCCGTAGCTCTGGACGTGGCCGCCCGTGACGAAGTCGTCGTCCTCGGCGGAGGTCGGGTTGTCCTCGATGTCGTCGGGCAGGTCCCTGCCCGAGAAGGCACATGCGGAGTTGGCCTTCTCCGCGCCGGGAATGTCCTCACCCTTGCCGTTCGTCTCGCCTGCGAACGCTGCTCCACCGCCGCCGAGGACGAGCCCCAGCGCGACGATGCATCCGATTGTCACTCGCTTCATAGCATTCAACCTCCATTGGTCATGCCTGACGCGTCGGTGGGCCCGCGGGGATTTTCGCGGCACCGGCGACGTCGTGGAACTTACTCCTTCGCCAGAAGCGCCGACACCCCCGAACGGGGGAGATCGGAGCGAGCTTCGGCGGCCGATGACGTTGCGTGGGTCGCCATGCTCGAACGGTCGGGGTCACCGCCGACCGAACAGCCGGAACCGACGGCGGATCGACGCCATCGCCCCGGTCGACGCGTCGACGGCGTTGACGTGACCGGTGCTCGGTGTCGCGGCGGGCATGACGAGCGCATCGTCGGCCGGCCCATCGTCAGCCACCCAATCATCGGCCACCAGGTCATCGGTGCTCCCACTGACCGCCGCGGCACCTGCCGCCGACTCGGCATCGTCGGCAGACGGGCGCCCGGCTTCCACCCAGCGCAGATAGAGCACGTACGGATCGTCGTCCGCGCCCGGCAGCTCAGCCACCTCGGGTTGCGAACGTGACCGCCAGACCTGTCGGATCCTCATGTGTTCCCCCATACAACGATACGGCGATCCGTTCTTTTCGGTGCGCCGAAATATTGCTACGATTTCGGTATGCCGAAAACTCTCGATGGCGAGATCGCTGCCGACCAGACCGGGCGACCGACGCCACCCGAGGGCGCCGCGGGCGCGACATCCGTTCGCCGTGACCGCCGCACGAGCGTCCCGCGCGCCGCCTGGCTGATCGGGCCCGCGCTCGTCGCGGGGGTCGCCTACCTCGACCCGGGCAACGTCGCGAGCAACATGACCGCGGGCGCCCAGTACGGTTACCTGCTCGTCTGGGTGGTCGTGCTCGGCAACGTCATGGCCTGGCTCATCCAGTACCTGTCGGCGAAGCTCGGCATCGTCACCGGCCGCAGCCTGCCCGAGGTGCTCGGCGGGCGCATCCACAGCCGGTGGGGGCGGCGCGCCTACTGGCTGCAGGCCGAGCTCGTGGCCATGGCCACCGACCTCGCCGAGGTCATCGGCGGCGCGGTCGCCCTCAACCTGCTGTTCGGCGTGCCGCTCATCTGGGGCGGCCTCATCACCGGCACCGTCTCGCTCGTGCTGCTCGTGCTGCAGTCGCGACGCGGGCCCGCGCACCTTCGAGTTCGTCATCATGGGCCTGCTCGCGATCATCGCGATCGGCTTCACCGTGGGCGTCTTCGTCGCGCCCCCCGACCCCGCGGGCGTGCTCGGCGGACTCGTGCCGCGCTTCGCCGACGCCAACTCGGTGCTGCTCGCGGCGTCGATCCTCGGCGCGACGATCATGCCGCACGCCATCTACGCGCACTCGGCGCTCAGTCGCGACCGGTTCGCGACGCGACGCGGCGAGCAGGCGGGTGGGCGCGGCTCGACCGGCAAGACCGCCTGGCACGGCTTCGGCATCAGGCGAGGCACGGATGTCGCTCCCG
This sequence comes from uncultured Actinomycetota bacterium, assembly GCA_963836825.1. GTDB lineage: Bacteria > Actinomycetota > Actinomycetes > Actinomycetales > Microbacteriaceae > Agromyces. The sequence goes on along the minus strand of CAWILI010000004.1, from coordinate 13,602 downwards.
AGCTCGCGCCCGGCACGGCGACCGCCGTGCCCACCGACACGCTCGTGCGGGCCACCCGGTGGGACGTGTCGATCGCCATGGCGATCGCCGGCACCGTGAACCTCTGCATCCTGCTGCTCGCGGCCGTGAACCTCGCCGGTGTCGAGGGCACCGACAGCCTCGAGGGCGCCTATGCGGCGCTCGGCGTCGCGCTCGGGCCGGCCATCGCCACGATGTTCGCCGTCGGGCTGCTGGCCTCGGGCCTCGCCTCGACGTCGGTCGGCGCCTACGCCGGCGCCGAGATCATGTACGGGCTGCTGCACGTGCGGGTGCCGCTCGTGCTGCGCCGCCTCGTGACCCTCATCCCGGCGCTCGCGATCCTCGCGCTCGGCTTCGACCCGACCACCTCGCTCGTGCTCAGCCAGGTGGTGCTCTCGTTCGGCATCCCGTTCGCGCTCATCCCCCTCGTGTCGCTCACCGCGAAGGCCGGCGTGCTCGGGCGCTGGAAGAACCACTGGGCGACGACCGCAGCCGGCATCGCGGCATCCGTGTTCCTGATCACGCTGAACGGCGTGCTGCTCTGGCTCGTGTTCACGGGGGCGTGAGCCGGCGGGCGATCGGCGCGACCGCCCGGTATCCTCGACGCCATCGCCCTCGCGCGTCGACGGCGTTGACGTGACCGGTGCTCGGCGTCGCAGCAGGCACGACAACCGCATCGTCGCCCGCCCCGTCGTCAGCCGCCCCATCATCGGCCGCGAGGTCATCGGGGCTCCCGTTGACCGCGGCACCTGCCGCCGGCTCGGCATCGTCGGGAGACGGGCGCCCCGCTTCGACCCAGCGCAGATAGAGCACGTACGGATCGTCGTCCGCGCCCGGCAGCTCAGCCACCTCGGGTTGCGAACGTGACCGCCAGACCTGTCGCATCCTCATGTGTTCCCCTCATACAACGATACGGCGATCCGTTCTTTTCGGTGCGCCGAAATATTGCTACGATTTCGGTATGCCGAAAACTCTCGATGGCGAGATCGCTGCCGACCAGACCGAGCAACCGACGCCACCCGAGGGCGCCGCGGGCGCGACATCCGTTCGCCGTGACCGCCGCACGAGCGTGCCGCGCGCCGCCTGGCTGATCGGGCCCGCGCTCGTCGCGGGCGTCGCCTACCTCGACCCGGGCAACGTCGCGAGCAACATGACCGCGGGCGCCCAGTACGGCTACCTGCTCGTGTGGGTGGTCGTGCTCGGCAATGTCATGGCCTGGCTCATCCAGTACCTGTCGGCGAAGCTCGGCATCGTCACCGGCCGCAGCCTGCCCGAGGTGCTCGGCGGGCGCATCCACAGTCGGTGGGGGCGGCGCGCGTACTGGCTGCAGGCCGAGCTCGTGGCCATGGCCACCGACCTCGCCGAGGTCATCGGCGGCGCGGTCGCCCTCAACCTGCTGTTCGGCGTGCCGCTCATCTGGGGCGGCCTCATCACGGGCACCGTCTCGCTCGTGCTGCTCGTGCTGCAGTCGCGGCGCGGGCCGCGCACGTTCGAGTTCGTCATCATGGGCCTGCTCGCGATCATCGCGATCGGCTTCACCGTGGGCGTCTTCGTCGCGCCCCCCGACCCCGCGGGCGTGCTCGGCGGACTCGTGCCGCGCTTCGCCGACGCCAACTCGGTGCTGCTCGCGGCGTCGATCCTCGGCGCGACGATCATGCCGCACGCCATCTACGCGCACTCGGCGCTCAGTCGCGACCGCTTCGCCACGCGACGCGGCGAGCAGGCGGGTGGGCGCGGCTCGACCGGCAAGACCGCCTGGCACGGCTTCGGCATCAGGCGAGGCACGGATGTCGCTCCCGAGCTCGCGCCCGGCACGGCGACCGCCGTGCCCACCGACACGCTCGTGCGGGCCACCCGGTGGGACGTGTCGATCGCCATGGCGATCGCCGGCACCGTGAACCTCTGCATCCTGCTGCTCGCGGCCGTGAACCTCGCCGGTGTCGAGGGCACCGACAGCCTCGAGGGCGCCTATGCGGCGCTCGGCGTCGCGCTCGGGCCGGCCATCGCGACGATGTTCGCCGTCGGGCTGCTGGCCTCGGGCCTCGCCTCGACGTCGGTCGGCGCCTACGCCGGCGCCGAGATCATGTACGGGCTGCTGCACGTGCGCGTGCCGCTCGTGCTGCGCCGCCTCGTGACGCTCATCCCGGCGCTCGCGATCCTCGCGCTCGGCTTCGACCCGACCACCTCGCTCGTGCTCAGCCAGGTGGTGCTCTCGTTCGGCATCCCGTTCGCGCTCATCCCCCTGGTGTCGCTCACCGCGAAGGCCGGCGTGCTCGGGCGCTGGAAGAACCACTGGGCGACGACCGCGGCCGGTGTCGCGGCATCCGTGTTCCTGATCACGCTGAACGGCGTGCTGCTCTGGCTGGTGTTCACGGGGGCGTGACCCGGCGTCGATCTGCGTCATGCGGGCGGGCTCGCGAACGCCCCGCGGATAGGGTGTGTCCATGACCGGCTGGCGGCTCCGAGAGTTCCACAAGGACGACCTCGACGGCATCCTCCATCTCTGGGAGGAGCTGAAGCACTCGCCGGTCGAGCCCGTGTACGACCTCGGTGAGGTCATCGCGTCGTGCCAGAAAGACCACGCCATCGTCGCCGTCCACGGCGATGAGGTGGTCGGCGCGGTGGTCGGCCGTGCCGCGCACGACCAGGGCTGGGTCGTGTTCCTCGCAACGACGACGCCGTGGCGCGGGCGCGGCATCGGCGCCGCCATGCTCGCGGCGCTCGAGAAGAAGATGGCCCCGCACGGACTGCTGAAGCTCTCGGCGCTCGATGCCCGAAGCCGAGACCCGGGTCGACGCGTTCCAGAGCCAGGGCTTCGAGTTGAAGCAGCACCTGCGCTACTTCGAACGGCGCATCCCGGTGCAGCGCCAAGAGCTCGATTCGCTCGCCGAGCTCGGCGGCCGCATCCTGCCGCGCGACCTCTGGGAGTCGGTGGCCGGCATGCGCCGCGAGAAGGAGATCCTCGAGCAGCGGCTCGTGCTGCCGCTCGCCGAACCCGACCTCGCCGAGCAGTTCGGGGTCGTGCCGCCGCGCGCGGTCGTGCTGTTCGGCCCGCCCGGCACCGGCAAGACGACCTTCGCGAAGGCCATCGCTTCACGGCTCGAGTGGTCGTTCGTCGAGGTGTTCCCGTCGCGGCTCGCCGCCGACCCGAACGGGCTCGCCGGCGCCCTGCGCGAGACGTTCCTCAAGGTCTCGGAGCTCGAGCACGCGGTCGTGTTCATCGACGAGGTCGAGGAGATCGCGGCGCACCGCTCAGGGTGAGCCGCCGTCGCCGCTGCAGGGCGTCACGAACGAGCTGCTGAAGATCATCCCGGCGTTCCGGGATCAGCCGGGTCGCCTGCTCGTCTGCGCGACGAACTTCATCCGCGCCCTCGACAGTGCGTTCCTTCGGCACGGTCGCTTCGACTACGTGATCCCGATCGGCCTCCCCGACGACGCGGCGCGGCTGGCCATCTGGCAGCGCTACGTTCCCGAGCAGGTCGCCGACGTGGTCGATCTGCCGCTGCTCGTCGACGCGCACGGCGGGCTTCTCGCCCGCCGACATCGAGTTCGCGGCGCGCAGCGCCTCGCAGCGGGCGTTCGAGACGGCGGTCGGGGCCCGGCAGCGACGCTGGCGGGCGATGCGGGCGACCGCCCCCTCGGCCCGCGCACCGACGACTACCTCGACGCGATCGCCAACACGCGCACGACCGTCTCGAGCGAGACGGCGGCGGCGTTCCTCGAGGACATCGAAGCGCTCGCCCGCGTGTGAGGCGCCTCGGTCGTCGTCGGCGCGGCCACCCGGTATCCTGAGGCCGATGCCCTCCACGAGCCCCGCCATCGAGGACTACCTGAAGACGGTGTACGCGCACACCGAGTGGCAGCCCGACCCCATCACGCCGAAGGTGCTCGCCGACGCGCTGGGCGTCGCCCCCTCGTCGGTCACCGAGATGGTGAAGAAGATGGCCGCCGCCGGCCTCGTGTCGCACGTGCCCTACGGCGCGGTGCGCCTGACCGACGCGGGGCTCGCGCGGGCGCTCGCGGTCGTGCGCCGGCACCGACTCATCGAGACGTGGCTCGTGCGCGAGATGGGCTACGCGTGGGACGAGGTGCACGACGAGGCCGAGGTGCTCGAGCACGCCATCTCCGACCGCCTGCTCGAGGCCATCGACGAGCGGCTCGGCCGCCCGGTGCGCGACCCGCACGGCGACGCCATCCCCGCCGCCGACGGCACCCTGGCGAGCGAGCCGTGGGTGCTGCTGGGCGACGCGTCCGCCGGGCACTCGGGCGCGGTCATCCGCATCAGCGACCGCGACCCCGCCGTGCTCCGCCTGCTGCACGAGCTCGGCATCGGCCCGGGCACGCTGCTCACCGTGACGGATGTCTCATCCCAGACCGTCACCGTCGAGGCGCAGGGCGCCGCGCGTCGACTGCCCGCCGAGGCCGCGCTCGCGATCTGGGTGGCGGCGTAGCCGGAGGCATCCGCTCGCCGTTCTGCGGGTGCTCGCACGCTCGTGCGAGCACCGGTCCGCACCCACGCGCGAAACCCGCCCGACATCGACGCGTGACGTGCGCACCCTAGGCTTGACGCATGGGACGACGTGAAGAGGTCGAGTGCTGGCTCACCGACATGGACGGCGTGCTCGTGCACGAGAACCACGCCCTGCCCGGCGCCTCCGAGCTGCTGGCGCAGTGGGAGGCCGCGGGCACGCCCTACCTCGTGCTCACCAACAACTCGATCTTCACCGCGCGCGACCTGTCGGCGCGGCTGCGGGCGTCGGGCCTCCACGTGCCCGAAGACCGCATCTGGACCTCGGCGCTCGCGACCGCCGACTTCCTGAAGCAGCAGCTGCCGGGCGGGTCGGCGTTCGTCATCGGCGAGGCGGGCATCCTCACGGCCCTGCATGAGGCCGGCTTCGTGATGACCGAGACCGATCCCGACTTCGTGGTCGTCGGCGAGACCCGCAACTACTCGTTCGAGGCGATCACGAAGGCGATCCGGCTCATCGGCAACGGTGCGCGCTTCATCGTGACGAACCCCGACGCCACCGGCCCGAGCGCCGACGGCCCGCTGCCGGCGACGGGCGCGATCGCCGCCCTCATCACGAAGGCCACCGGCAAGGAACCCTACGTGGTCGGCAAGCCGAACCCCATGATGTTCCGATCGGCGCTCAACAAGATCGGCGCGCACTCCGAGAACACGGCGATGATCGGCGACCGCATGGACACCGACATCGTCGCGGGCATCGAGGCGGGCCTGCACACGATCCTCGTGCTCACCGGCATCAGCGACCAGGCCGAGATCGAGAAGTACCCGTTCCGCCCCGAAGAGATCCTCACCGGCGTGCACGAACTCGTCGAGGCGGCGCCGGTCGAGACCGAGCTCTAGCGAGCCGCGGCGACCTCGGCGACCAGCGCCCTCACCCGAGTAGCCGTCGCGGCGGCCCTGCTCCCTGAGCTGCTCGGCCTCGACCCTCGCCTCTTCGGCCCCGGGCTCGACGGGAGGGAGCCGCTTGCCTCGTGCCCGCACGATCACGAGCGCCAGCACCGTCACGGCGGCGAGCGCGACGAAGACGGCGATACCCACCCAGAATGATCCGTCCATCTCACAGACCTCCACCGAATCCGCCGCCTCCGAGCGGGTCATCTCGATTCTTGGCCCTCTCGGCCTCCGCCACCGCGTCGGCCACTTCGCGGTTCTCTCCGCGCATCGCGTCGCGACGCCGTCGCAGCGCGAACGCCCAGTACGTCACCGCCCACGATGGCGACGATGGCGACGAGTCCGACCCAGAACGTCCAGTCCATGGCGCGCTCCTCACTCGATAGGCGTCACCATAGTCCTGCGACGCGGGCGCGGCCAGCGCGGATTCAGGCGAGACGGGCGACGGATGCCACGACGGCGTCCCAGAACCGGTCGACGTCGATGCCCGTCGCGACCCAGGCGTTCGGCTCGCGGCTCAGCATGCCGTCGAAGTCGACGCTCGTGGCGCCCGAGGTGAGGGTGCCGGCGAGCTCGACGTCGAGCCGCGTGTGCACGACGTCGACGCAGCCGGGATCGGCGAGCACGGCGACCGCCACCGGGTCGTGCAGGGGGCCGTCGGGCATGCCGAACACCTCGGCGTTCGTGCGGCAGAAGAACTCGAGCAGCTCGTCGCCGAACGCCGACGTGCGGTTGCCGATCGCGGCCAGCCGCGCCCGCACCTCGGGGGTCACGAGCGCGCGGTGGGTGACGTTCAGGCCGACCATCGTGAACTTCACGCCGCTGCGCACGACGAGGTCGAGCGCCTCGGGGTCGACCATCGCGTTGAACTCGGCGTAGGGGGTCGCGTTGCCCCGCTCGGTCGAGCCGCCCATCCAGACGACCTCGCGGATGCGGGCGGCGAGCTCGGGCCGGTCGCGCAGCAGCACGGCGACGTTCGTGATCGGCCCGGTGGCGATGATCGCGACGGGCTCGTCGGCCGAGAGCAGCACGTCGGCCATGAGCTCGGTCGCGGTGCGCGGGTCGAGCGGAACGGTCGGCTCGGGCAGCACCGGCCCGCCGAGGCCGTTCGCCCCGTGGATCCACTCGGCCGTCTCGAGCACGCGCGCGAGCGGGCCTTCGGCCCCGGCCGCGACCGGCACGTCGGTCACGCCGGCGACCGACAGCACGACGCGCGCGTTGCGGCTCGTGTGCTCGAGCGGCACGTTGCCGCCGACGGTCGTCACCGCGCGCACGTCGAGCGACGGATGTCCCGCCGCGAACCACAGCGCGAGGGCGTCGTCGTGCCCGGGGTCGCAGTCGATGATGACGGGGATGCTCATGCGGCTCGCTTCACTCGGTCAGGCCGGCAGCGGCGAGCACGGCGTCGCGGGGGGCATAGGAGTCGACGGTGCCACGGGCCTGCACCGCGAGCGAACCGGCGGCGACCGCGATGCGCACGGCCTCGTCGAGCGGGCGACCCTCGGCGAGGAAGGCGGCCAGGGTTCCCGTGAAGCCGTCGCCCGCGCCGGTCGAGTCGACCGCGTCGACCCGTGGCGCGGGAACCGCCCAGGTGCCGTCTGCCGAGGCGGCCACCGCGCCGGCGGCGCCGAGCGTGATCACGATCGAGCGGGCGAGGCTGCCCACCGCGTCGGCGGCGAGCGACACCCAGGTCTCGAGGGATGCCTCGGCAGGGACATCCGCACCGATGCCGACCGCGCGCGCCTCGTGCTCGTTGACCACGAGCGGATCGCAGCCGGCGAGCGTCGCCGGCGAGACCGCCACGGGCGGCGCGAGGTTCAGCACGAATCGCACGCCCTCGGCCGACGCGAGCTCGGCGACCCGCTCGATGGTGGCGACGGGCAGCTCGCCCTGGGTGAGCACGAGGCTCGCGCCCGCGAGGCGGTCTCGCTCGGTGTCGATGACCGCGGGCGTGAGCTCGGCGTTCGCACCCGGGGTGACGATCACGGTGTTCTCGCCCGTGTCGGCGACGGTGATCTGCGCGACGCCGGTCGGGACATCCGTGACGCGTTCGATCGCGCCGAGCGGCAGGCCGAACCGACCGAGCGCGGCGAGCGCGAAATCGCCGCTCGCATCGTCGCCGACCCGGGCGACCAGTTCGACGACGGCGCCGGCGACGTGCGCGGCGACCGCCTGGTTCGAACCCTTGCCGCCGAGGGCCACGACGAAGCCGTGCGCCGTGACGGTCTCGCCCGGCTCGGGGAACCGGGCGACGTAGCTCGTCGAGTCGACGTTCAGCGACCCGACGACGACGAGTGCGCCCCGCTCGACCGCCATGTCAGGCGGCGGGCCCGGGCCCGGCGATGCTGGCCGTGAGCGGCTCGCCGCCCGCCCGGTTCGCGAAGCAGTAGTAGTTGCGCTCGCCCTCGGCCCACTGCTCCTCGGTCACCGGGAACGAGGCCTGCACCTGCAGGTCCTCCATGCCGGCGACGGCGGCGAGGTTGATCACGCCGGTCGCGGTGCACAGCAGGTTCATCTGCGAGGCGAGCTCGGCCTCACCGGGGAACGGCGCGGCCGCGTCACCGGGAAGCACCCCTCGGTACACGAGCTGCGCGGCGTGCGGGGCGGCGCAGTCGACGACCGTGAACTCCTCTTCCCATGGACCCGCGAACGGTTCGAGGCACTCGCCGCCGAAGAGCGTGTCCCACGCGTGCACGCCCGCCGGCTGGGCGGCCGTGGGCTCGGGCGTCGGGGTCGGCGTGGCGCTCGCGACAGGCGACTCGGCCGGAGCCGCCGCGCCGCCGCCGAGCTGAGTGCCGAGCCAGAACAGGCCCGTGAGCACGAGCACCGCGGCGAGGCCGCCGGCGATCCAGGCGAGCACGCGGACGGGGCTGTTGCGCCGGCCCGGCGTGCCGGAGCCGGTGGTTCCCGAGCCGCCCGAGCCGCCGCCGGGTGCGGTGCCCGCGACGTCGTATGCGCTGCGTGCCGGGGTCGCGACACCGGCGGGGGCGGGAGTGGCCGGGGCGCCGGCGGTCGCGGCCGGGAGTGGCGCCAGGTAGGCGAACGGGTCGGTGATCGGCGCCGTCGGGCGGGCCTGGGGGCGGCGCCGCCGCCGCGGCACCACCGAAGAGCGCCGCGAGTGGGTCGTGATCGTCGGGCTCGGTGTCGGGTTCGCGACGATCGGATGCCCCGGAGCCGAAGGCCGACTCGGAAGCCGGCTCGGGGCTGCCCGAACGGCAGGTCGGAGTAGTCGGATTCGGACTCGGATTCGGGGCTGGGCTGCCATTCGAACTCGGGCTCGGGCTCGGGCTCGGGCTCTCGAGCTCGGGCTCGGGCTCAGTTCGAACTCGGGCTCGGCTTCGAGGCTCGGTTCCGCCTCGGACTCGGCTCGACCTCGGCCCGGACTCGGACTCGGGGGAGGTCGCGCGCAGGCGGTTGATCGTCGCCGCTGCGCTCGAGACGTCGGCGACGGGGTCGGCGGCCGTCGGGTCGGGAGTGAGGTTCCAGAAGTAGCCGGCCTCGGCGACCTGCTTGGCGATGGGCGAGTGGGCCTCGGCGGGTTCCTCGCGGGTCGGCTGGGCAGCGGGCTCGTCGTCGCCGGGAGCATCGCTCGGTGTCGGCGTTCGGCGCCTTCGGCGCGGTCTGATCGGCCGGTGCGCTCGGCCCCGGCTTCGCGCGCCGCCCATCGATTGCCGAGTTCGGTGAGGAGGTCGTCGATCTGCTCGCCACCCTGCGGCTCGGCCGGCTGGTCGCCGGAGGCGAACGCGGGGAACGGGGCAAGGGGCGCCGGCGGCGGCGGCGCCGGCGGCGGCGCGAGGGGCAGGTTCAGGGCGACCCCGGGGTGCGTCGGTGCGGCCGGCGTCGACGCGGAATCGTCGGAGCGCGGCGTCTCGGGCTCGGGCTCGGTCTGAGCGCCGCCCAGAGCTCGTCGTCGTAGCGGCCGGCCTCGCCGGCTCGGCCGCGCGTTCATCCCACCGCGAGGAGCGGAATCGGGGTCGTCGGTGCGCGGCGTCGTCGCGACGGGCGTGAACGAACTCCGTGCGACGGGCGGGGTGAAGCCCGCGAACGGTCGCCCGCTCGGCCCCTCGACGGTGTCGCTCGTCGGCAGCGGGGCGGCGTCGGGGCAGCGGTCGGCTCGACCGCATCGCCCGAGTCGCCGGCCGCGGGCTCATTCGAGCCCCACCTCAGGGCGAACGGCCCGGTCGGGGTCACCGGACCGGGAGGCGGCTCGACGGGACCGGCAGCCTCACCGACGGGGGGTTCGACCCGAGTCACGCGCTCAGTGGGCGCCGGGGGCGGCGCCGCGACGAACGGCGGCGACCACGCGGGCAGCCCGGGCGGGGGCGTCGGCTCGGCCGGGACGCCCGCCGACGGCGCCGGGCGCTCGGGATCATCGGAGGGCGTCGGCGGCACCGCGCCCGGGCTCGCCGACCACGGGCAGCGCGCGGGTGGCGGCATCGGCGCGCGGGCGGCTCGGCGAGCGAGAACCAGTCGAGCTCTTCTTCTCGCCGCGGCGACGGCGGGCGAAGCGGAAGGTCGGGCTCTGCGGGCGGCGGACGCCTCGGGCTCGGGCTGGGCGGGCGCGGCCGGCGGCTCAGTCGAGGCCGGCGGTTGCTGCTGCGACTCGGGCGTGCGCCCGGTCACGAGCTGGGCGAGCAGCCAGTCGGTGCCGTCGTCTGCGGTCGTCGTGCTGCTTGCGAGCGTCTTCGTCGTCGCGCTTCTTGCGAGCCATCAGGTCAATCCCAGATCGTCGAGACCGATCGCGTACAGGTAGGGCACGCCTGCGGCCTCGATCACTTCACGCGCACCGGTGGCACGGTCGACCACGACGGCGACCGCCGCGACCTCGGCGCCGACCTTGCGCAGCGCCTCGATCGCCTTGAGCGGCGAGCCTCCGGTGGTCGAGGTGTCTTCGAGCACGATCACGCGCTTGCCCGCGAGGTCGGGCCCCTCGACCTGCTTGCCGCGCCCGTGGTCTTTCGGCTCCTTGCGCACGACGAACGCGTCGTAGGCGAGCCCGCGCGCGGCACCCTGGTGCAGGATCGAGGCGGCGATCGGGTCGGCCCCCATGGTCATCCCACCGACGGCGGCGACCTCGGGCACGTCGGCGATGAGGTCGAGCATGACCTGCCCGATCAGCGGTGCGACGCGGTGATCGAGGCTGACCTTGCGCAGGTCGACGTAGTAGGTCGCCTTCTTGCCGCTGGTCAGGGTGAAGTCCCCGTGGAACACTGCCTCGGCCGAGATGAAGTCGATGAGCTGCCGACGTGCGTCGGTCGCGGCGTGCGGAGCGCTTGAGGTCACCCGAACACTCTACGTCGCGGATGCCCGTGAAGGCAGGCGAGGATGTCTCGTCCGGCTCGTGATTCGTCGGGCCCCTGCGGCCGCGCCGCGGGCCGTTTCGGCTTGCGGACCGCCCCAGAGCGACCGCGGCGTGCCCGGCACGAGGCGGGCCCAGAACGGCGGCGCCTCCTCCTCGGCGAGCGCGGCGGGCACGTCGATGTGGAACTCGGCGATCTCGCGGGCACCGTGGTGCACGGCCCGGTAGAGCGCGGTGCCGATGAGCACGCCGAGCGCGATCGACATGACCGAGGTGAGCGCGGTCGCGAAGTCCTCGAGGCCGCTGGTCGTGCCGACGGCCTCCGTGAGCCCGACGAGGCCGGCCGCACCCGGCACCAGGAGCCAGAACGCGGGGAGGAAGGTGAGTTGCGACGGTGCACCCCTGCGCAGGGTCGCGATCCAGAGCACCACCGGCGTCATCGCGAGCGCACCGATGAAGCCGCTCACCGTCGGACTGATGAGCGTGGCCGCGATCGACTGCGCCGTATACGCCACGAGCATCGCAAGGAGCATCCAGCCGAACACCGACCCCGGCGCAGAGAAGTGCAGGTAGTTTCCGACGGCGAACAGCAAGCACGCCGACGAGCGCGATCCACCACGGGAGCGGGTCGGCCGCCTCGCGCGACACGTAGGTCGACGAGGCGATGCCGACCACCGTGCCGGCGGCGAGGATGCCGAACGAGAGCAGCGCGAGCTGCACGAGGCCGAAGACGAGCCTCGACGCGCCCGCGATCATCTGCCCCGACGCGAGTTCCACCGTTCCCGTCGTCAGCACGCCGCCGGGGAGGAACGTCGCGAGCGGGGCGATCAGCAGGCGGATCGGATCGCCGACGTCGAAGTACGGGGCGATGAGGAACACGGCGAGCGCGCACGCGAACGATGCGAAGACCGGGAAGACGAGCTGGAGCGTGCGCGACGGCACGAGTTTCGCGAGGCCGATGAAGGCTCCGAGCACGAATGCGACGAGCGCGCCCTGCCAGGTGGGGATGAGCAGGAACGCCAGGCCCGTGGTGAGGAGCGCGTGGCCGAAGGTGCGCACGAACCAGCCGTGAGGGGGACGCATCGCGCCGATCTCGTTGAGGCGATCGATGCCGGCGGCCGGGTCGATCGCGCCGCGCCGTGCCTGCTCGACGAGCTTGTAGAGCGCGCCGATCTGGTCGAACCGGAACGACGCGGTCACCGAGCGGATCGCGACGCTGCTCTCCGCCCCTGCTCCGGTCTGCACCAGGATGACGGTCGGCAGCACGACGAAATCGGTGTCTTCGAGGCCGTAGGCGCGAGCGACGACCATCATCGTGTCGTGGATGTGGTCGACCGACTCGTCGGCGGCGTTCATCCCCTCCGCGAGTCCCAGGAGGAACCTGCGGAGCATCGCGCGGTCGGCGACGTCGGTCATCTCACCCGATCACCGGGGACCCGGCGTCGGCCACCCCGTCGCGACGACATGCACCACCGCGCATCCTCTCCGTCGTACCCGCCCTCAGGCACACGGTAGCGGGCCACGGCGACGCGGCGCGGGCGACACGGCGTTGCGGCATCCGCCGGCGTCTGGGCCGACCGGCGACGCTCGATGCATCGGATGCCGCGGGGACGGCGAAGGGCCGCACTGCGGGGTGTCCCTCCCCCGCACTGCGGCCCTGCTGCCGGAGAACGGACCTCCGGCTGATTCGCGCGACCTAGACGGTGAGCGCGAACGTCTCGCGCGGCTGACGGCGGTAGCCATCGCGCGCGGTGACGACGAAGGAGCTGACGATGGCGACGGCCGAGACGGCGCCGAGGAGGATGATGAGGCTGATCACGATGGACCCTTTCGAATGACGTAGCTGGCTGGTCGAGCGACCGATGCGCCGTTGCACGAGTTCGACATTTCTATTGTGGACCCCACAACCATTCAGCACAAGCTCACGATCCTTCAATGATGATGTAGCATTGCTTCATGGATGTGAACCGGCTCGACCTGCTGCGCGAACTCGCCGAGCGAGGTTCCGTGACCGCCGTCGCCGAGGCCACCGGGCGCACGCCGTCAGCGGTCTCGCAGCAGCTCAAGGTGCTCGAGCGCGAGGCCGGAATGCCCCTCACCGAACGCAGCGGTCGAGGCCTCGTGCTCACGAGCGCCGGCCACGCACTCGCCCGCAGCGCGGCCGATGTCGCCATCGCACTCGAGCGGGCGACGGCGTTGTGGGACGAGTTCCGCAACGACCCCGGCGGCGAGGTCACGCTGCTGACCTTTCCGACCATGGGCGCGGCACTGCTGCCGGGCGTGCTCACCGAACTGCAGTCCGTCGCCGGACTCGTGGTCCAGGCCACCGACCTCGATCCCGAACTGGCCGAGTTCGCCGACCTCACCTCCGAGTACGACATCGTGCTCGCGCACACCATGCCCGGCGTGCTGCCCTGGGGCGGTCGCGGCCTCAAGGCCGTGCCACTGCTCGCCGAGCCGCTCGACATCGGCATGCGCGCCGACCACCGCCTCGCGGGGCGGTCGCACCTCATGGCCGTCCGACCTCGTCGACGAGACCTGGCTCGGCGTCCTCACGGCTACCCGTTCGAGCGCATCCTGCACGCCATCGAGCAGCAGGCGGGTCGCCGCGCGACGGTCAGCCAGCGCTTCAGCGACATGCGCATCATCGAGGCGTTCATCGAGGCCGGGCTCGGCGTCGCGCTCATGCCCCGTTTCACGTCGGGCGCCGTGCCCGACACGATCGTGCTCAAGCCGCTGCGCGGCGTGGCGTCCTCGCGCCAGATCGTCGCACTCGTGCGGCCCGATGTCGCCGAGCGACTCGCCGTGCGCACCGTGCTCGACGTGCTCGTGTCGCACTCGGCGCGGCTCGAGCAGGCGCACGCCG
>CAWILI010000003.1:0-90061 GCA_963836825.1 uncultured Actinomycetota bacterium | reverse complement strand
CGTTGCGCACGACCCCCTCGCGCACTCCCCCGCGCCCGACCTCGAACTGCGGCTTCACGAGCAGCACGAAGTCGGCATCGTCGACTGCGGTCGCGCGCAGTGCGGGCAGCACCGTCGTGAGCGAGATGAACGAGAGATCGGCCGTGACGAGCGATGGGCGCTCGTCGACTCCGGTGAGCCTCGCGAGCGTCGGCGCATCGAGGTTGCGCACGTTGCACCCCTCGACGAGCACGAGTCCGGGCGCCCCGATGAGCTCGCGCGCGAGCTGCCCGTGACCGACGTCGACCGCGAGCACCGTGCGTGCCCCGCGCTCGAGCAGCACCTGGCTGAAGCCGCCGGTCGAGGCGCCGGCGTCGAGCGCGACGCGCCCGGCGGGACTCACGTCGAAGCCGTCGAGCGCGGCGATGAGCTTGTGCGCGGCGCGACTCACGTAGTGATCGGATGCCACGACCGCGAGTTCGGCGTCGTCGCCGACCTTCTGCGACGCCTTGACGACCGGGCGGCCGTCGACGGTGACCTCGCCGGCGGCGATGAGCGTCGCCGCGTGCGTGCGCGAGCGCGCGAGTCCACGGGCGGCCAGTGCCGCGTCGAGGCGCTGTTCTGCCATCGCTCAGCGAGCGGCGTGCGGGTCGGACTGCTCGAGCTCGACGCGAAGGCGGTCGGCGAGGGCCTGATAGCCGGGCGCTCGCTCGTCGAGCGGCTGCCGCTCGATGTCGAGAATCGCCTGTGCAGCGGCATCGGATGCCGCGGCCGCGCCGTCGCGCGCGCCCGGGGTCGTGCTCGGCCGACGGTCGCGTGCCCTCGGCAGCGGAGTCGGTCTCCTCGTCAGTGCTCACCCGACAACGCTACCTCGTGCCCGCGACGAGTCGCCCACGCACACGCGCTCGCACACCCACCCGGGCTCCGCGACGCGCTCACGCGTACAGGCGCTCCGGAACGTCGAGCACGTGGATCGCCACTCCCGACTCCCAGATCACCGTGCACGCCGCGCGCAACAGGTCGAGTCCGCCGGCGCCCTCGTCGATGATGCGCACGCGATTGCCCTCGAGCAGCACGCGAGCGCCACCGACCCGCACGGCCCCGCCGCGCACCCGCTCGGAGATCGGATACGGCTGATGCAGCTCGCGCAGGTCGCCGAGGATGAAGTCGGGCCGGCTGGCCGCGTCGGCGGCGAGCAGCTGCTTCGCACGATCGATGCCGGTCAGCACGACCGCGCTGGCCATGCCCGCGCGATTCGCACCCAGGATGTCGGTGTCGAGGCGATCGCCCACGACGAGCGGCGACGCCGCGTCGAACCGGCGCCGGGCCTCGTCGAAGATCGGCGTCTCGGGCTTGCCCGCGACGAGCGGAAAGCGTCCGACGGCGGTGTGCACGGCCGACACGAGCGTGCCGTTGCCGGGCGCGATGCCACGGGCGACCGGAATCGTCCAGTCCATGTTGGTCGCGATCCACGGGATTCCCGGCGTCGCGGCATCCGGACCGCCGTTCGCATTCAGGGCGAACGCCGCCTCAGCGAGGTGGGTCCATGCGATGTCGGGCGCGAACCCCTGCACGACCGCGTCAGGAGCGTCGTCTGCGGAACGCGTGACGCGATATCCGCGCTTCTCGAGCTCGGTGACGATGCCCTCGCCGCCGACCACGAGCACGAGGGCGCCCGGGCGACACCTGCTCGTCGAGCAGGTGCATCGCCGCCTGCGGCGAGGTGACCACGTCATGCGGCGTGACCTCGAGTCCGAGTTCGGCGAGATGGCGGGCGACGGATGCATCGCTCCGCGAGGCGTTGTTCGTGATGTAGCCGACCGGGCGGTCGGCCTTCACCCGGTTGAGGCTCTCGACCGCGTGCGGGATCGCGTGAGGTCCGGCGTAGACCACTCCGTCGAGATCGGCGAACACGGCGTCGACGCCCGTGAGGGGCGTCGACGGCTCAGTGCGAGCTCGGAACAGCGCCATCGCGCGGGTCCTCGTTCGACTCGGCCTCGAGCGCCTCGCCCTCGGCGATGACCGCTGCGACGTCGTCCTCGAGCACTGCGCCGGGGTCGTCGTCGGCAGGCTCAGCGTCGGCCGGAGCCTCGGAATCGGCGTCGAGCGCTGAGGCCTCGGGCGCAGCGTCGGCCTCGGCCTCGGCCTCGGCGCCGGCAGGGGCCTCGCGCTCGGCGTCGGCAGGCGCCTCGATGCCGCCCTCTTCCTCGATCTCGAAGATCTCGACGGTCTCGTCCTCAGCCGGACCGCCGAGCGCCGCCTCGGCGCGAACCACGCGGGCACGCCAATCGGCGGCCTCAGTCGGTGCGCCCGAGCTCATCGAGCACCTCGGCATATGCCGAGAACAGGGCGGGGCTGTACGAGAAGGCGCGATCGGGGTCGAGCTGCGGAATCTCGAGCTCGGCAAGGGCGAGTTCGGGCTGGCCCTGGTCGAGTCGGGCGCCCGACATCGCGATGGCGAGGCTCACCTGCACGGCGACGGGCAGTTCGGCCCGATCGACCGCACGACCGACCTCGAGTGCGCGGTCGGGACGACCGACGCCGCGCTCGCTGTCGACCATGAGCGGAAGCTGGTCGTTGCTGCCCGAGATCCGGCGATACGTGCGGAACTCGCGCAGCGCGAGGGCGAAATCCCCCGTCGCGTAGGCGGTGATCGCGAGCGTCTCGCGGACGACGGCGATGCGGCCCGCGCGGCGCGCAGCTGAGATCGCATGCTGGTGCGCGAGTTCGGGATCCTCTTCGAGGAGCTCGGATGCCGCGACCAGGTGCCGGGCGACCCAGTCGGCGTTCTCCTTGCTGAGCGTCTTCAGTTCGGCGCGGGCACCCTTGTCGAGGTCGCGCGGTTGGATGCGCTCGGGAATCTCCGGGGCATCGTGGTGCGGTCTGATGGCGAGATCCGAGGCGCCGTAGCGCTCGCGCGACGCATCATCGGTGCGCGCGCTCGAGCGGTCGTCGCCACGCCGGTCGCCGTAGGGCTTCGTCGGTCACCATAGGGCTTGCGATCACGATCGCCGATGGGGCTCGGCTGTCACGGTCGCCATACGGCTTGCGGTCACCATACGGCTTGCGGTCACCGACTGCGGACGGCTGTCACGGTCACCATACGGCTTCGCGGTCACCGGACTGCGGACGGCTGTCACGGTCACCATACGGCTTCCGGTCACCATACGGCTTGCGGTCGCCGGACTGCGGTCGGCTGTCACGGTCACCGTACGGCTTGCGGTCACCGTACGGCTTGCGGTCACCGGACTGCGGCCGGCTGTCACGGTCACCATACGGCTTCCGGTCACCGTAGGGCTTGCGGTCACCGCGACTGCGGACGGCTGTCGCGGTCACCATACGGCTTCGCGGTCACCGTAGGGCTTCGGTCGCGATCGCCCGACTGCGGCCGGCTGTCACGGTCACCATACGGCTTCCGGTCACCATAGGGCTTGCGGTCACCCGACTGCGGACGGCTGTCACGGTCACCATACGGCTTGCGGTCACCGTAGGGCTTGCGGTCACGGTCGCCCGACTGCGGCCGGCTGTCACGGTCACCATACGGCTTCCGGTCACCATACGGCTTGCGGTCACCGTACGGCTTGCGGTCGCGATCGCCCGAGGGCTTCCGGTCACCGCTCGTGGAAGAGCGGTTCGCGCCACGGTCGCCATATGACTTCGTTGTCTGGCGATCATCGCGCCCGCTCTTGCCTGCCGGCGGGCGGCCGGTCGAGCGGCCCGCTCCGTGCGGTCGCTCGGCGCCGCGCTCGCCCCCCTTGGGGCGCTCGGGGTCTGCCGAGTCGTGCCTCGAATCGCTCACGCTGTTCCTGTCGTGTGTGGAGTCTCGATGGACTCAACCGTACTGCTGAGGCCGTGGAACGGCCTGTTAACGAGAAAATGGCCACCCGACATCGGGTGGCCATTCCTCAATGAATGTCCGGCGGTGTCCTACTCTCCCACAGGGTCCCCCCTGCAGTACCATCGGCGCTGCGAGTCTTAGCTTCCGGGTTCGGAATGTGTCCGGGCGTTTCCCTCGCGCTATGGCCGCCGAAACTCTAGGACCAATGCACCCGTGTGGGGTGGTTGGTGGTCTCGGTGACTCCCACCATGGTCCGCCGCCCGGACCGTTGGGGTCTGGGGGTGGGGTGGGGTGTTTCTGTGTTGAATTTTGTTGTGTTTCCGTCTGTTGGGAACCACAGAGTGGACGCAAGCAATCTCGGGCCACGCACACGGCCTTTACGTGAATGAACACATATTCGTGTGGGTGTAGTGATTGTCAAGTTATCGGCTTATTAGTACCGGTCAGCTTCACGAGTCTTTCGTCCTCGCTTCCACATCCGGCCTATCAACCCAGTCGTCTGGCTGGGAGCCTCTCCCCCGAAGGGATGGAAATCTCATCTTGAGGCCGGCTTCCCGCTTAGATGCTTTCAGCGGTTATCCATCCCGAACGTAGCTAACCAGCGGTGCTCCTGGCGGAACAACTGGCACACCAGAGGTTCGTCCAACCCGGTCCTCTCGTACTAGGGTCAGATCCTCTCAAATTTCCTGCGCGCGCAGAGGATAGGGACCGAACTGTCTCACGACGTTCTAAACCCAGCTCGCGTACCGCTTTAATGGGCGAACAGCCCAACCCTTGGGACCTACTCCAGCCCCAGGATGCGACGAGCCGACATCGAGGTGCCAAACCATGCCGTCGATATGGACTCTTGGGCAAGATCAGCCTGTTATCCCCGAGGTACCTTTTATCCGTTGAGCGACAGCGCTTCCACAAGCCACTGCCGGATCACTAGTCCCGACTTTCGTCCCTGCTCGACCTGTCAGTCTCACAGTCAAGCTCCCTTGTGCACTTACACTCGCCACCTGATTGCCAACCAGGTTGAGGGAACCTTTGGGCGCCTCCGTTACTTTTTGGGAGGCAACCGCCCCAGTTAAACTACCCACCAGGCACTGTCCCTGAACCGGATCACGGTTCGAAGTTAGATATCCAGAGTGACCAGAGTGGTATTTCAACAATGACTCCACCGACACTAGCGTGCCAGCTTCACAGTCTCCCACCTATCCTACACAAGCCACACCGAACACCAATACCAAGCTGTAGTAAAGGTCACGGGGTCTTTCCGTCCTTCTGCGCGTAACGAGCATCTTTACTCGTACTGCAATTTCGCCGAGTTCGCGGTTGAGACAGCTGGGAAGTCGTTACGCCATTCGTGCAGGTCGGAACTTACCCGACAAGGAATTTCGCTACCTTAGGATGGTTATAGTTACCACCGCCGTTTACTGGGGCTTAAATTCTCAGCTTCGCCTTGCGGCTAACCGGTCCTCTTAACCTTCCAGCACCGGGCAGGCGTCAGTCCGTATACATCGTCTTGCGACTTGGCACGGACCTGTGTTTTTAGTAAACAGTCGCTTCCCACTGGTCTCTGCGGCCCTGCAGCGCGTCCTGGAGCAAGTCCATTCACGCCTCAGGCCCCCCTTCTCCCGAAGTTACGGGGGCATTTTGCCGAGTTCCTTAACCACGATTCTCTCGATCTCCTTGGTATTCTCTACCTGACCACCTGAGTCGGTTTGGGGTACGGGCGGCTAGAACCTCGCGTCGATGCTTTTCTCGGCAGCATAGGATCACCCACTTTTTATCCGCGTCACGTCTCAGCCTTGATGAGCGACGGATTTGCCTATCGCTCGGCCTACACGCTTGCCCCGGGTCAACCATCGCCCGGGCTGGGCTACCTTCCTGCGTCACACCTGTTAATACGCTCACTCCACCAGATGGGGTCGCATGCCGCCCCGCGTCATCACCCCGAAGGGATCCACGCGGCTTGGGATGCTTAGCACTCCTGATCTCGTGTGGGCGGTTCTTCGCCGGTACGGGAATATCAACCCGTTGTCCATCGACTACGCCTGTCGGCCTCGCCTTAGGTCCCGACTTACCCAGGGCAGATTAGCTTGACCCTGGAACCCTTGGTCTTCCGGAGGACGGGTTTCTCACCCGTCTTTCGCTACTCATGCCTGCATTCTCACTCGTGTAGCGTCCACGGCTGGTTCACACCGCCGCTTCACTCGCCACACGACGCTCTCCTACCCATCACCACGACTGGACCACGAAGGCCTATCGATATGCGGTAATGCCACAACTTCGGTGGCGTGCTTGAGCCCCGTTACATTGTCGGCGCGGAATCACTTGACCAGTGAGCTATTACGCACTCTTTCAAGGGTGGCTGCTTCTAAGCCAACCTCCTGGTTGTCTGTGCAACTCCACATCCTTTCCCACTTAGCACGCGCTTAGGGACCTTAGTTGGTGGTCTGGGTTGTTTCCCTCTCGACGATGAAGCTTATCCCCCACCGTCTCACTGCTGCGCTCTCACTTACCGGCATTCGGAGTTTGGCTGACGTCAGTAACCTGTTGAGGCCCATCGGCCATCCAGTAGCTCTACCTCCGGCAAGAAACACGCAACGCTGCACCTAAATGCATTTCGGAGAGAACCAGCTATCACGAAGTTTGATTGGCCTTTCACCCCTATCCACAGCTCATCCCCTCCATTTTCAACTGAAGTGGGTTCGGTCCTCCACGACGTCTTACCGTCGCTTCAACCTGGCCATGGATAGATCACTTCGCTTCGGGTCTAGGACCTGCGACTGAATCGCCCTATTCAGACTCGCTTTCGCTACGGCTGCCCCACACGGGTTAACCTCGCCACAGATCACTAACTCGCAGGCTCATTCTTCAAAAGGCACGCTGTCACCCCTACTAAGGAGGCTCCAACGGTTTGTAAGCAAACGGTTTCAGGTACTATTTCACTCCCCTCCCGGGGTACTTTTCACCTTTCCCTCACGGTACTTGTCCGCTATCGGTCATCTGGGAGTATTTAGGCTTATCAGGTGGTCCTGACAGATTCACGCGGGATTTCTCGGGCCCCGCGCTACTTGGGATACCTCTCCGGGCCGCCAGGCATTTCGACTACGGGACTCACACCCACTCCGGTCCGGCTTTCAATCCGGTTCGTCTATACCTGACGCGTCACCGTGACTGCACGGCAGTACAGTCCGAAAGGTCCCACAACCCCGACCATGCAACCCCTGCCGGGTATCACACATGGCTCGGTTTAGCCTCTTCCGCGTTCGCTCGCCACTACTTACGGAATCACGGTTGTTTTCTCTTCCTGTGGGTACTGAGATGTTTCACTTCCCCACGTTCCCTCTACCCGCCCTATACATTCAGGCGGGAGTCACCAGGTCACCCAAAGGGCCTGGCGGGGTTTCCCCATTCGGAAATCCTCGGATCACAGCTCGTTTATCAGCTCCCCGAGGCTTATCGCAGATTACGACGTCCTTCTTCGGCTCCAGATGCCAAGGCATCCACCGTTTGCTCTTAGAAACTTGAAATCACATGAGTTCGATCGAATTCGTGCAACACCCGAAAGTGCTGCGAAATTGACCAGTGAATACGCCAAACAACACCCCGAAGGATGCCCTTGGCGACTCACCTTTTGTGAAACAGCCCAAAGGGCTGCTTCTAAGATGCTCGCGTCCACTATGTAGTTCTCAACAGACGGCCAGAACCCCCACACCCACCAGACAAAGCCGGCATCGGTGAAGGCCTGAAGAAACCATCACCCCCACCCCCGAAGGGCAGAGTTGTCCGGTCCCTCAGGACCCAACAGCGTGCAACGTACCCGACCGGCCGGCCCACACCGTTCCAACCACCCCCCGAAGGAAGCGGCGTACTAGGTCTGAACCATACAGACGAGCACCTATGTTCAATGTTCCACCCATGAGCAACCAGCGAGCCACAAAGGACCCGATCTGGTCTGCACTGCGGAAACCCCAAAAGGCTTCCGAGTTGCTCCTTAGAAAGGAGGTGATCCAGCCGCACCTTCCGGTACGGCTACCTTGTTACGACTTAGTCCTAATCACCGATCCCACCTTCGACGGCTCCCTCCACAAGGGTTAGGCCACCGGCTTCGGGTGTTACCGACTTTCATGACTTGACGGGCGGTGTGTACAAGGCCCGGGAACGTATTCACCGCAGCGTTGCTGATCTGCGATTACTAGCGACTCCGACTTCATGAGGTCGAGTTGCAGACCTCAATCCGAACTGAGACCGGCTTTTTGGGATTCGCTCCGCCTTACGACATCGCAGCCCTTTGTACCGGCCATTGTAGCATGCGTGAAGCCCAAGACATAAGGGGCATGATGATTTGACGTCATCCCCACCTTCCTCCGAGTTGACCCCGGCAGTCTCACATGAGTTCCCACCATTACGTGCTGGCAACATGCGACGAGGGTTGCGCTCGTTGCGGGACTTAACCCAACATCTCACGACACGAGCTGACGACAACCATGCACCACCTGTAACCGAGTGTCCAAAGAGTTCCACATTTCTGCGGCGTTCTCGGTTATGTCAAGCCTTGGTAAGGTTCTTCGCGTTGCATCGAATTAATCCGCATGCTCCGCCGCTTGTGCGGGCCCCCGTCAATTCCTTTGAGTTTTAGCCTTGCGGCCGTACTCCCCAGGCGGGGCGCTTAATGCGTTAGCTACGACACGGAAACCGTGGAAAGGTCCCCACATCTAGCGCCCAACGTTTACGGCGTGGACTACCAGGGTATCTAATCCTGTTCGCTCCCCACGCTTTCGCTCCTCAGCGTCAGTTACGGCCCAGAGAACTGCCTTCGCCATCGGTGTTCCTCCTGATATCTGCGCATTCCACCGCTACACCAGGAATTCCATTCTCCCCTACCGCACTCCAGTCTGCCCGTACCCACTGCAGACCCGAGGTTGAGCCTCGGGATTTCACAGCAGACGCGACAAACCGCCTACGAGCTCTTTACGCCCAATAATTCCGGACAACGCTCGGACCCTACGTATTACCGCGGCTGCTGGCACGTAGTTAGCCGGTCCTTTTTCTGCAAGTACCGTCAAGGAGCAAGCTCCCCTTCTTCCTTACTAAAAGCGGTTTACAACCCGAAGGCCGTCATCCCGCACGCGGCGTTGCTGCATCAGGCTTGCGCCCATTGTGCAATATTCCCCACTGCTGCCTCCCGTAGGAGTCTGGGCCGTGTCTCAGTCCCAGTGTGGCCGGTCACCCTCTCAGGCCGGCTACCCGTCGACGCCTTGGTGAGCCATTACCTCACCAACAAGCTGATAGGCCGCGAGTCCATCCCAGACCGAAAAACTTTCCACCCAAAACCATGCGGTTCCAGGTCCTATCCGGTATTAGCTCCGATTTCTCGGGGTTATCCCAGAGTCCAGGGCAGGTTACTCACGTGTTACTCACCCGTTCGCCACTAATCCCCCCAGCAAGCTGGAGTTCATCGTTCGACTTGCATGTGTTAAGCACGCCGCCAGCGTTCGTCCTGAGCCAGGATCAAACTCTCCAAAAAAAATTGGTACCAACACCATCCGAAGACGGCGCCGGAAATTCGATCACTGACAGAGAAACAACTGACTTCTTACAATCAAATTGTCCATCAATCAAAGGAATCCCACCCCCACCAAAAGGTGAAGGACAGGGTTCAAAAATTGGCATTGAACATAGTGCACGCTGTTGAGTTCTCAAGGAACGGACGCACCCGGCTCACGATCCATATGGACCGATCAACCGGAGCTGTTTCGTTCTCACCCGGTCATCCCATGAGGACGGATCCGAATGCTTCAAGCACGTCGAAGAATGTATCTCTTCGAGGCTTGGGATCTTCGTGCCACTTGAGGGCGAGAGCGGCGTTCAGTTGAACTCTCTGCTCTTCGCTCCTGTGGGGCAACGAGTGATTACATTACGGCGATTCCGGGGGTCGTGCAACTCAGCGTTGCATCCCGGGCGTGTCGCGCCTCAGACCGCCCATCGGGCCTCATCGGAACCCCACGGCGTAGGGGCCTCCGGCCAGTGGTCGAGCGGAGCGTCCAATGTGATCGCCGGCCGCGGGACACGGACTGCGACGGCACCTTCGAGCGTCTCGAGGTGGTCGTGCGCCCGAACCTCATCGAGGCCGCCGTCGGGCGACGGCTCGGCGGTCCGTGGCATCGTCAGGAGTTCGGCGGCGGTGCGGCGCAGCGACATCCTCGCGAGCCACGATCCGCCGTCGCGGCGCTGTCGGTCGAGAAGCGACACCACCGACGCAGCGAGCAGGTATCCGGTCGAATGATCGAGCGCCTGTGCCGGCAGCGACACCCGGATGATCGCGCGAGCCCTCGACCGATGCGATACCGCTCGCGGCCTGCACCAGGCTGTCGAACCCGGCACGTTGCGCCTGGTCGCCGTCGAATCCCCACGCTGCGAGTTGGGCGATCACGAGTCCCGGGTGCCGGGCCACGAGCGATGCGGGATCGAGCGCATGCCGCTCGAGCGACGCCGGCCGGTAGCCGAGCACGACGACGTCTGCGCTTCCGAGCAGCATGTTGAACCGCGACGCATCGCCGGCCCGACGCACATCGAGGATCGCCGAGCGCTTCCCGGCTCCGGTGTCGAGATGCTGAGATCTCAGTTCCGCCGGTTCGGGTGGATCGATGCGAAGCACGTCGGCACCGAGCAGCGCGAGGGTGCGGGTCGCGACCGGCCCGGCGATCACGCGAGTGAGATCGAGGACTCGCACGCCCGCGAGCGGAGCCCGAGATACGGCATCCGGACTCGGGTTCCGCCATGGTCTGGCAGACGCCTCGCCGATCTGCTCGGACGTCGATCAACGGTCGCTCGGTCAGGTCGGCGTCGGCCGCAGGATCCTCTGGGCGCACCGCGACGCAGAGCCCACCTGCCGCCGTGACCGCGGTCTCGAGCTGCTGGGCCTGCCATGCCAGGATCGCCTCGCCGACCTCGGCGGCGTCGGCGTCGGCGGCAACACCGAGCGCATGCCGGAGTGCGGCGGCATGATGCGGGTAGTTGCCGTGGGTGCGCACCCAACCGTCTGATGTTCGCCAGAATCCCGAGAGCGGCGCCCAGACCTCGGGCCGAACGCCGTCCTGCAGGAACCACCGCTCGCTGGTGAACGCGACCGCGATGCGATCCCCGTCGAGATCAATCCGACGCGCCCGGCGACCGAGTCCCGTCGACGATCCCGCGGCGAGGCTCGCGGCCGCCACAGCTCCGACGGCGAGCCCCGACACATCGAGACGTGCCGGGAGCGGCGCGGTCGGCAGCGGGTCGAGCGCATCGAGTTCGGCGGGATCGCGTTCGAGCTCACTCCACACTCGACGGACGAGTCGTTCGGCAGCTTCCCGCGTCATCGCGCGAGCCCTACTCGACGAAGACTCCGGCGAGCGTCTTCTTGCCGCGGCGCAGCACCGCCATGCTCCCGGGACGAACGAACGCGTCGAGGGTCGCCGCCTCGTCGTCGACGCGCACGTTGTTCAGTGCGACGCCGCCCTGCTTGATGGCGCGACGCCCCTCGCTCTGGCTCGCGACGAGCCCGGTGTCGACGAGCAACTGTGCGATCGGGGCATCCGGCGACGTCGTCGTGTTCGGCAGCTCGCGCAACGCCGACTCGAGGGTGTCGTCATCGAGCGCGGCCAGGTCGCCCTGCCCGAACAACGCCTGCGACGCGGCGATCACCGCGGCAGTGGCATCGGCACCGTGCACGAGGGTCGTGACCTCGGAGGCGAGCACCCGCTGCGCCTCGCGCCGGAACGGCTCGCTCTCGACGAGCGCCTCGAGCTCTTCGATGCGTTCGCGGCTGAGGAAGGTGAAGACCTTGAGCCGCGAGACGACGTCGGCATCGTCGGTGTTGAGCCAGAACTGGTAGAAGCGGTAGGGGCTGCACATCGCGGCGTCGAGCCAGATGGCGTTGCCCTCGCTCTTGCCGAACTTCGTGCCGTCGGAGTTCGTGATGAGCGGCGTGCCGATCGCGTGCACGTGCTCGCCCTCGACCCGGTGGATGAGGTCGGTGCCGCTCGTGAGATTGCCCCACTGGTCGCTGCCGCCGGTCTGCAGCACGCAGCCGTACTGGCGGTAGAGCTCGAGGAAGTCGAAGCCCTGCAGGATCTGGTAGCTGAACTCGGTGTAGCTGATGCCGGCGTCGGAGTTCAGCCGCGAGGCGACCGCGTCCTTCTTCAGCATCGTGCCGACGCGGTAGTGCTTGCCGACATCGCGCAGGAAGTCGATCGCACTGAGCCCGGCAGTCCAGTCGAGGTTGTTCACGAGGCGCACGGCGTTCTCGCCCTCGCCCGAGAGGAAGCGCGACATCTGTGCGGCGCAGGTAGCCCACCCACTCGACGACGGTCTCCTTCGTGTTGAGCGTGCGCTCGGCGGTCGGCCGCGGGTCGCCGATGAGCCCGGTCGAGCCGCCCACCAGCGCGAGCGGGTGATGCCCGGCGAGCTGGATGCGGCGCAGGGTGAGCAGCTGCACGAGGTTGCCGAGGTGCAGGCTCGGCGCCGTCGGGTCGAACCCGCAGTAGTACGTGATCGGCTCGCCGCGCGAGCAGCTCTTTCAACGCGGCCTGGTCGGTCGACACGTGCACCAGGCCGCGCCAGACGAGCTCCTCCCAGACGTCGTCGAATGAGGCGTCGTTGTGCTGGGTCGAGAGGATCACTGGGTCTGACACCCCGTCAGAGTATCAAGCGAGACACGTCACGACGAGATCAAGTCTCGAGGATTGATTTGACTGAATCAATGCTGTAGCTTTGACTCCATCGGATGTCGCAGCTGCAGCATTCATCTCAGCCGATCAATGATCCAGCATTCAGGGGGACGCATGTTCGTCATCACCGCCGATCAGGTCGCAAGCCGGACGCGAGGCCGACCGGGCAGGTGGGCTCATCGAGCACCTGTCCGAGCGCCACGGCGATCACCTGCTGCTGCCCATCGACCAGACGGCCGGCGACGAGGTGCAGCTCGTCACCGCCTCGGCCGACACCGCACTGGCCATCGTGCTCGATGCCACCCGTGATGGGCGCTGGAGCGTCGGGCTCGGCGTCGGCGACATCCGCACCCCCCTTCCCGACGCGACACGCAAGGCGACCGGCACGGCGTTCATCGCGGCACGCGAGGCCGTCGGCGCGGCGAAGCGGGCCGACGGGCGCTTCGCGCTGCGCGCCGCGCCCATCGCGAGCGGCGTCACCGTCGCCGACGTCGAACCGCTCGTCCGCCTGCTCGTGCTGCTGCGCGAGCGACGCACCGATGCCGGCTGGGAGGTCGTCGACCTCATGCACGACGGGCGGCTGCAGAAGGAGGCGGCCGCGATCCTCGACGTCAGCGCCGCCGCCGTCAGTGCACGCCTCGGCACCGCCCTCTGGCGAGCCGAAGCCGAGGCCCGGCCCGCCCTCGTGCGGTTGCTGCGCGAGCTCGACGCCGAGGCCACCCACGCTGCCGACGAGTGACCCCCGCGATCGCTATGCTGCTCGAAGGCCAAGCCCCGAGAGCCTGACGGAAAGGAATCCGGTGAGCCTCTTCTTCATCGCCGATGCCATCACCTGGTCGGCCCTCGTGCTCTCGCTGGTCTCCGCGGCCGTGCTCTCGGTGCTCGCCTACGTGCGACCGCGACGCACCTATGTCTGGTTCGCGGCCGGCACGCTCGGCATCGCGATGCTCGCCGCCGCCTCGGCGAACGAGCCCGCCCAGTTCGGCCTCGCCCCGCTCGTCGTGCTGCTCGGCCTCACCACGGCGGTGTTCGGCGGCAGCCCCGCGGCGGCCACAGCTCTCGATCTCGCGATGGGCGGCACGGTCTCTCCCGGGTTGCACGGCGGCATCATCGTCACCGATCGGCGACCGTCGGGCGACGACCGGCAGAGCGTCCAGCCCCCGGTGCGTCGTGAGGTGCTGCGCGGCGGTCTCACCATCGGCGTGCTCGAACGCGTCGCCTCCGCCGGCGCGATCATCGCGGGCTTCCCCGAGGCGCTCGCGATCGTCGTGGCCGTCAAGGGCGTCGGCCGCTTCACCGAGCTCGAGGCGCCCGAAGCGCGAGAGCGCTTCATCATCGGCACGTTCGCGAGCCTCATCTGGGCGTGCGCGGCCGCGCTCGTCGTGCACCTCGCCATCCGCTGACGAACGTCCCGCCGCGAGGCGCGCATGCACCGTTCACTCGGCGGCGAGCTTGTGGCGCCGGTACGGCGATACGCCCTCGTCGCCCGGCAGCCAGAACCGCCACGGGTAGGCCGCTCCCCCGCCGTCGCCGCTGACACCCGTGCGCGGGACCGCTCGCCGCGTGCATCGGCGTGCTCGGTACGCGCAACGAGAACGGCGGCGCGAGCAGGTCGCTGCCGCCCGCCTCGAGCGGCACGCCGAGCGCCCGCGAGAGCCGGCCCGGGCCGCGAGCGAGATCTCGGTCGCTGACGTCGGGCCGACGCCGCCGCGCGAGTTCGATGCCCTCGACCACGGTCGCGCCTCGCATGAGCACGCCCGACGAGACACCGGCCGGTCTCGCCACGATGTTGAGGCACACGTGCATGCCGTAGCTGAAGTACGCGTACAGGTGCCCCGGCTCGCCGAACATGACCGCGTTGCGCGCGGTGCGCCCGCGGAAGGCGTGCGACCCCGGATCCTCGCCGACGCCGCGATAGGCCTCGAGTTCCGAGAGCCGGATCGCGACGCGTCCATCGGGCGCATCGAATGCGAGCACCGCACCGAGCAGGAGCGGCGCGAGTGCGACCGGGTCCTGCTCGAAGAACGCGCGGTCGGGTGCGACGAGCTCGGTCAGCGCGGCCCCTCGGGAAGACCTGCGACGAGGTGGCGAACCCGGTCGGCGAGGCGGGCGAACTGCTCGTCGACGCGCACCGGCGCCGTGCCCCCGATGCCGTCGCGGCTCGCGACCGAGCCTTCGACGGTGAGCACTTCGCGCACGTCGGGGGTCAGGTGCGGCGAGATCTCGGCGAGGGCGGCATCGTCGACGGCGTCGAGCTCGAGCTCGTGCTGCTCGGCGTAGCGCACGAGCGCGCCGGTGATCTCATGCGCGTCGCGGAACGGCACGTGCCGCTTCACGAGCCATTCGGCGACGTCGGTCGCGAGCGAGAACCCGGCGGGTGCGAGCTCGGCCATGCGCTCGGTGTGGAACCGCAGCGTGGCGATCATGCCGGTGAACGCGGGCAGCAGCACCTCGAGCGTCTCGACGGAGTCGAAGACCGGCTCCTTGTCCTCCTGCAGGTCGCGGTTGTACGCGAGCGGCAGGGCCTTGAGCGTCGCGAGCAGGCCCGTGAGGTTGCCGATGAGCCGGCCCGACTTGCCGCGGGCGAGCTCGGCGATATCGGGGTTCTTCTTCTGCGGCATGATCGACGAGCCGGTCGAGTAGCCGTCGTCGAGGGTCACGAACCCGAACTCGCGCGTGTTCCAGAGGATCACGTCTTCGGCGAGGCGCGACAGGTCGATGCCGATCATCGCGGTGATGAACGCGAACTCCGCGACGACATCGCGGCTCGCCGTGCCGTCGAGCGAGTTGTCGGCGGGTCGTGCGAGGCCGAGATCACGCGCGACGGATGCCGCGTCGAGCCCGAGCGTCGACCCGGCGAGGGCGCCACCGCCGTACGGCGAGACATCCGCTCGCTTCGTCCAGTCGACGATGCGCTCGAGGTCTCGGGAGAACGCCCAGCCGTAGGCGAGCAGGTGGTGCGCGAGCAGCACCGGCTGGGCGTGCTGCAGGTGCGTGCGGCCCGGCATGATCGCGGTGCGATGCGCGTCGGCCTGGGCCGCGAGCGCGTCGACGAGGTGCACGAGCTGCTGTCCGATGGTCGCGGCGTGGTCTTTGAGGTACAGGCGCACGAGCGTCGCGATCTGGTCGTTGCGGCTGCGTCCCGCGCGCAGCTTGCCTCCGAGCTCTGCGCCGACGATGCCGATGAGCGCGGCCTCGAGGGCGCCGTGCACGTCTTCATCGGTCTCGGCGGCGACGATCTCGCCCGAGATCACGCGCGCTTCGAGGGTGTCGAGCCCCGCGAGCATCGCGGCGAGCTCGTCGGTGTCGAGGTAGCCCGCGGCGCCGAGCGCGCGCGCATGGGCGCGCGAACCGGCGAGATCGTAGCTCGCGAGCTGCCAGTCGAAGTGCGTCGACTTCGACAGGCGCGCCAGTTCGGGCGAAGGGCCGCTCGCGAACCGCGCACCCCACAGCGACCCCTCGTTGGTGCCGTGCTCGGCCATCAGGCGTCCTTCCGCTCGAGCAGCCAGACGAGCAGCGCCTTCTGGGCATGCAGGCGGTTCTCGGCCTCGTCCCAGATGATCGACTGCTCGCCGTCGATGACGTCTGCCGTGACCTCGTAGCCGCGGTCGGCGGGCAGGCAGTGCATGAAGACCGCGTCGGATGCCGCGAGCGACATGAGGTCGCGATCGACCCGGTACCCGCCGAAGGTGGCGACCCGGTGCGCCTTCTCGGATTCCTTGCCCATCGAGACCCACGTGTCGGTCACGACGACGTCGGCGCCGGCGACGGCCTCTGCCGCATCGGTGTAGAGCGTGATCGAGCCTCCGGTCGCGGCGGCGATGCGGTCGCCGTCGGCCACCACCGCGTCGGACGGGGCGAACTCGTCGGGCGAGGCGATGCGCACGTGCATGCCCGCGGTCGCGCCCGCCAGCACGTACGACTGGGCCATGTTCGATGCCCCATCGCCGAGGAAGGTGACCGTCAGTCCCGCCAGTTCGCCCTTGTGCTCGCGGATCGTGAGCAGGTCGGCGAGCAGCTGGCACGGGTGGAAGTCGTCGGAGAGCGCGTTGACGACGGGCACGGTCGTGCCCGCGGCCATCTCTTCGAGTCCGGCCTGGCCGTAGGTGCGCCAGACGATCGCCGAGACCATGCGCTCGAGCACCCGGGCCGTGTCGGACGGCGTCTCCTTGCCGCCGAGCTGGCTGTTCGCCGTGGAGATGATCAGCGGCGACCCGCCGAGGTCGGCGATGCCGACCGCGAACGAGACGCGCGTGCGCGTCGACGACTTGTCGAAGATGACGGCGACCGTCTGCGGGCCCTCGAGCGGGGTGCGGCTCCAGCGGTCGGCCTTCAACGCCTCGGCGAGGTCGAGGATCTCGGCCTGCTCTGCGGGCGTGATGTCGTCGTCGCGAAGGAAATGGCGGGTCATGAGACTCCGTTCGATGGGTCGGTCGTGCGTGGTCAGTTGGCGGCTGCGGCGTCGAGTGCGCCGGCGAACCTGGTGATGAACTCATCGACCTCGCGGTCGCCGATGATGAGCGGCGGAGCGAGGCGGATGGTGGAGTCGTTGGCGGCGTTCACGATCAGGCCGCCGCGCATGGCCTCGGCGACGACATGACCCGCCACCGGCTGCGGAGAGGCCGACGCCGATGAGCAGTCCCCGGCCACGCACGCCGTGGACGAGTGGGGACCCGATGCCGAGGATGCGCTCCCGCAACTCGTCACCGCGGCGCGCGGCGTTGTCGACGAGCCCGGCGCGCTCGATCTCTGCGAGCACCGCGTTCGCCACGGCCGTGGCGAGGGGGTTTCCACCGAAGGTCGAGCCGTGCTGGCCCTTCGTGTAGAGCGAGGACGTCTCGCCGTAGGTGATCAGCCCGCCGATGGGGAATCCGCCCCCGATGCCCTTCGCCACCGTGATCGCATCGGGCGTGATGCCGGCGTGCTGGAAGCCGAACCACGCCCCCGTGCGCCCGGCACCGGTCTGGATCTCGTCGACGATGAGCAGCGCGCCGTGTCGACGCGTGAGTTCGCGTGCAGCCTCGAGGAACCCCTCGGGAAGCTCGACGACGCCCGCCTCGCCCTGGATCGGTTCCACGATCAGGGCCGCGACCGCATCGTCGATCGACGCCTCGAGCGCCTCGAGGGTCGCGGGAATGTGCTCGACACCGCCCGGCATCGGCTCGAACGGATCGCGCATGTGCGGCTTGCCGGTGAGCGCGAGCGACCCCATCGTGCGGCCGTGGAACGCGTCGACGAGGGCGAGCACGCGGGTGCGTGCGCCGCCCGAGTTGTTGAGGCGCGCGAGCTTGAACGCCGCCTCGTTGGCCTCGGCGCCGGAGTTGCCGAACCAGACGCGCCCGCGCTCGCCCGCTCCAGCCAGCCGCGTGAGCCGCTCGGCGAGTTCGAGTGTGGGCTCGGTGGTGAAGTAGTTGGACACGTGGGCGAGCGTCGCCGCCTGCGACGCGACCGCGTCGACGAACACCGGGTGCCCATAGCCCAGCGAGTTCACCGCGATACCGGCGAGGAAGTCGAGGTACTCGTTGCCCGCGTCATCCCACACTCGAACGCCCTCGCCGCGCTCGAGCTTGGCGAGCGGCATGCCGATCGAGCGCATGATGCGCTCGTCGAACCGCTGCTGCCACGCGGTCATGCGACGCCGCCCTCGGTTGCGATGCCGGACCGGCCGGGCACCACCTCGGTGCCGATGCCCGACTGCGTGAACACCTCGAGCAGGATCGAGTGCGGCACCCGGCCGTCGATGATCGCCGCCTTGGCGACGCCGCCCTCGACCGCCTCGAGGCACGCCCGCATCTTCGGGATCATGCCCGACTCGAGCGACGGCAGCAGTGAGATGAGCTCGGGCACATCGATGACCGAGACCAGCGAGTCGCGGTTCGGCCAGTCGCGGTACAGGCCGGCGACGTCGGTGAGGATCACGAGCTTCGCCGCACCGAGCGCGACCGCGAGCGATGCCGCCGCCGAGTCGGCATTGACGTTCAACGACTGGCCGGGGGTGTCACCGTCGGGCGCGATCGACGAGACCACCGGGATGCGGCCCGCGTCGAGCTGCGCGTGCACCGCGGCCGGGTCGACCGCGACGACATCGCCGACGAGACCGAGGTCGACCTCGACGCCGTCGACGACCGCGCCGCGCCGGCGACCCCGGAACAGCCCCGCGTCTTCACCCGAGAGGCCGGACGGCGAGCGGCCCGTGCTCGTTGATGAGCGACACCAGTTCGCGATTCACCTGCCCCGACAGCACCATGCGCACGACGTCCATGGCCTCGGGGGTCGTGACGCGGTAGCCGCCGCGGAACTCGCTCTCGATGCCGAGCCGCTCGAGCATCGACGAGATCTGGGGTCCGCCGCCGTGCACGACCACGGGCCTGATGCCCGCGTAGCGCAGGTACACCATGTCTTCGGCGAACGCGCGCTGCAGGTCGGGACTCACCATCGCGTTGCCGCCGAACTTCACGACGATGGTCTCGCCGTGGAATCGCTTCAGCCAGGGCAGGGAGTCGATGAGCACCTGGGCCTTGTCGCCCGCGGTCGCCGATTGCATGCCGGTCGTGGAATCTGTTTCGAATGCTCGCCATGTTCAGCTCGCGTACGCGCTGTTCTCGTGCACGTAGTCGTGCGTGAGATCGTTCGTGAAGATCGAAGCGGATGCCTCGCCCGCGTGCAGTTCGATGAGCACATGCGTTGCGCGTGGTGCGAGGTCGACGTCATCGCGCGGGGCGTCGGGCCGGCCCGCGTGGCAGACGCGCACCCCGTTCATCGAGACGTCGACGAGGTACGGATCGAATGGGGCCTTCGTCGTGCCGATGGCGGCGAGCACCCGTCCCCAGTTGGGGTCGTTGCCGAAGATCGCGGCCTTGAACAGGTTGTTGCGCGCGACCGAACGGCCGACCTCGACGGCGTCGTCTTCGGTGGCGGCGCCACGGACCTCGATCGTGATGTCGTGGCTGGCGCCTTCGGCGTCGCCCTGCAGTTGCAGCGCGAGATCGCGACAGGCCTCGGTGAGGGCGTCGGTGAACACGTCGAGGGCAGGGACGACGCCGGATGCGCCGCTCGCGAGCAGCGTGACCTGGTCGTTCGTCGACATGCAGCCGTCGGAGTCGAGGCGGTCGAAGGTGACGCGGGTCGCGGCGCGCAGTGCCGCATCGAGGTCGGCGGCGGGCAGGTCGGCGTCGGTCGTGAGCACGACGAGCATGGTGGCGAGCCCGGGCGCGAGCATGCCGGCCCCCTTGGCCATGCCGCCGATGCGCCACCGGTCGCCCTCGACGACGACGGTCTTCGGCTTCGTGTCGGTCGTCATGATCGCGCGCGCCGCGTCGTCGCCGGCGACGTCGTCGGACGCCAGCCGGTTGACCGCCGAGAGCACGCCCTCTTCGAGCACCTCGCCGTCGAGCTGGTCGCCGATGAGCCCGGTCGAGCAGACGAGCACATCGCCGGAGGAGACGGCGAGGGCGGCCGCTGTCGCCTCGGCGGTGCGATGCGTGACCTGGAACCCCTCGGGGCCGGTGAAGCAGTTGGCTCCTCCGGAGTTCAGCACGATGGCCGCGACGGTGCCGTCGACGATGACCTGCTCCGACCAGAGGATGGGATTCGCCTTGGCGCGATTCGACGTGAACACCGCGGCCGCGGCCTGCGACGGCCCGCGGTTGACGACGACGGCGAGGTCGAGTGCTCCGCTGCGCTTGATGCCCGCCGCGATGCCCGCGGCCTCGAATCCGGCGGCTGCGGTGACGGTCACGGTGCGACTCCGTTCACGGGAAGCCCCGTCGACTCGGTGAGCCCGAGCGCGAGGTTGGCCGATTGGATGGCGGCACCCGCGGTGCCCTTGACGAGGTTGTCGACGGCGGTGACGACGACGACGCGCCCGGACCGCTCGTCGACGGAGAGGCCCATGAGTGCGGTGTTCGCGCCGAGCACGTCGGCCGTGCGCGGGAACTGCCCCTCGGGCAGCAACTGCACGAACCGCTCGCCGGCGTAGGCGTCTTCCCACGCCGCACGCACGGTCGCGGCATCGGTACCGGGCATGATGCGTGCTGTCGACGTCGCGAGGATGCCGCGCGACATCGGCACGATCACCGGCGTGAACGAGATGGTCGGCGTCGCCGCCCCCGCCCACCGCAGTGCCTGCAGAACCTCGGGGATGTGCCGGTGCACCCCGCCGACCGAATAGGGATTCGCCGAGCCGAGGATCTCGGAGCCGAGCAGGTGCGCCTTCAGGCTCTTGCCCGCGCCCGACGGGCCGACGGCGAGCACCGTGACGAGGTCGCGATCCTCGATGACGCCGGCCCGGATGCCCGGAGCGAGCGAGAGCGAGACCGTTGACGCGTTGCAGCCGGGAGCGGCGATGCGGCGCGTCTTGGCGAGCCGGTCGCGCTGGGTGCCCGAGAGCCGCGGCAGTTCGGGAACGCCGTACGTCCACGCCGGGTGGAAGTCGCCGCCGTAGAACTCGGCCCAGTCGTCTGAGCTCTCGAGTCGGTGGTCGGCGCCGCAGTCGATCACGAGGGTCTCGTCGGGCAGCTGCGCGGCGATGGCACCCGACGTGCCGTGCGGCAGTGCGAGGAAGACCACGTCGTGGCCCGCGAGGGTCTCGGCGGTCGTCTCTTTCAGGGTGAGGTGCGTGTAGGTGCGCAGGTGCGGCTGAACCGCGACGAGCGGCTGCCCGGCGTTGGCGTGCGCGGTGACGGTGCGCACCTCGAACTCGGGATGATCGGCCAACAGGCGCAGGATCTCTCCCCCGGCATAGCCGGACGCGCCGGAAACAGCGACGGAGTACGTCATGGAATCCACCTTAGGGTCTGTGCGGTCAGGGCGTTGATGCGGCGACGCCCCGCGACAGCCCGATCAGGCCGCTGCAGGGGTCGCCGAGATTCGGCGCCCGCCACGACGTCGGCTGCGCAGCGACCGCGACGCGCGACAGCGCGTGCGGGAGCGTGGAACCGATCGGTGGACATGCATCGACTGTATCGGCGCGATCACGGGCATCGCAAACCGGCCCCCAGCGCTGGCAGCGAATTCGGGCCGCGCCGACGCTGCCCGGCATAGGCTCGGCGTATGACCCTGCGCATCCTCTTCATCGGCGGCAACGGCACCATCAGCGGAGCGTCGAGCGAGCTCGCCGTGCAGCGCGGCTACGACCTGACCCTCCTCAATCGCGGACGCAGCTCGCAGCGGGCGCCGATCGCCGGCACACGTCACCTCACGGGCGATGCCGGTGATGCGGCATCCATCGCTGCCGCGATCGGCGACGAGACGTTCGACGTCGTCGCGAACTTCCGGTCGTTCTCACCCGAGCAGGTCGAACGCGACATCGCGCTGTTCGAGGGCCGCACGCGCCAGTACGTGTACATCTCGAGCGCATCGGCCTACCAGAAGCCCATCGCGCGCCTGCCCATCACCGAGTCGACGCCGCTGCGCAACCCGTTCTGGCAGTACTCGCGCGACAAGATCGCGGGCGAGGAGCTGCTCGTCGCGGCCTATCGCGAGCGCGGATTCCCCATGACGATCGTGCGCCCCTCGCACACCTACGACCAGACGGGGGTCCCATTGCTCGGGGGCTGGACGGCGATCGACCGCATGCGGCGGGGCAAGCCCGTCGTCGTGCAGGGCGACGGCACGAGCCTGTGGACGATGACGCACACCCGCGACTTCGCGGTGGCCTTCGTGGGCCTGCTCGGCAACGACCGCGCGATCGGCGAGGCGTTCCAGATCACGTCCGACGAGGTGCTCACCTGGAACCAGATCGCCGAGACGCTCGCCACCGCAGCCGGCGCCGAGTTCACGCCGGCGCACATCGCGAGCGACGCGATCGCGCGGGAACTGCCCGAGCACGGGCCGGGCCTGCTCGGCGACAAGGCGCATTCGGTGATCTTCGACAACAGCAAGGTGAAGGCGCTCGTGCCCGAGTTCCGCGCCGTGATCCCGTTCTGGCGCGGGGCGCGCGAGATCGATCGCGTGGCATGACGCCGATGCGTCGCGACGGGTCGTCGACGCCGAGCTCGACGCCGCGTTCGACCGGCTCGTCGAGCGCTACGCGTAGATCGACGTGCTCGGGCGTCGGCGACACTGTCGCCGACGCCCGAGCACGCGTGCGAGACGGCTCGGCGCAGAACCGCTAGGCGCGGATCTCGGCGCCGAAGCGCTCGCCCGCCAGCGCGGCGCCGGCGTTCTTGGCGTCGCTCGCCTCGGCCGCCGTCAGCGTGCGGTCGGGCGCGCGGAACCGCAGGGCGAACGTGAGGCTCTTCGATCCTTCGGGCACTCCCGAGCCTCGGTAGTCGTCGACGAGGTGCAGGTGCTCGAGCAGGTCGCCCGCGCCCTCACGCACCGCTGCCGCGACCTCAGCAGCCGACACGTCGGCCCGGACGAGGAGCGACAGGTCTTGCGTGGCCGCCGGCAGGGTGCCGATGGGCTGCGCCTCGACCGTGGGCTCGGTGGCGGCGATGACCGCGTCGAGGTCGAGTTCGGCGACGGCGACCACGCGCGGCAGGTCGAGCTCGAGCGCGATCGTCGGCAGCAGTTCGCCCGCGTACCCGACCGTCTGCCCGGCGACGCGGAGCTCTGCGGTACGACCCGGGTGCAGCGCCTGGTGGGTGCCCTGCACGACCTCGAGCTCGGCACCCGTCGCGAGCGCGACCCGCTGCACGGCGTCGAGCGCGTCGGCGATGCCGACCGGAACGGCGACCTGGCCGGGCTGCTTGGTGATGAGATCGCCCACGAGCAGCACGCCGAGGTGACGCGGTTGACGCGGGATGCCCGCATTCAGCGCGGCGAGGGTCTCGTCGCTCGGCAGGGCGTCGCCGACGGGGAGCTCACTCGAGCCATAGGCGCGCCCGACTTCAGGCAGGAACACGAGGCCGATCTCGAACAGGTCGAGGTCGTTGAGGCCGCGCGAACGGTTGCGACGCGCGGCGCCGATGAGCCCGGGCAGCAACGAGCGGCGCAGGAACGGGGTCGACTGGTCGAGCGCGTTCGCGAGGCGCACGGATGCCACGGCAGAGCCGTCGGCGCTGCCGTAGAGCGCATTCTCGTCGCCCGTGGCGAACGGGAAGCTCAGCACCTCGGTCGAGCCGGCACCGGCCAGCACGTCGGCCGTCTGACGGCGCAGTCGCTGCGAGCGGGTGAGCCCGCGCCCGGGAGGAGCGACGGGAAGCACCGAGGGGATGCGGTGGTAGCCGACGAGCCGCGCCACCTCTTCGGCGAGTTCCTCTCGGCCCGTCAGGTCGGGGCGCCACGACGGCGGCACGACCGAGAATCCGCCGTCGACGGCAGTCACCGCGCCGCCGACCTCGGCGAGGGCGTCGTGCACCTCGGCCTCGGTGTACTCGACGCCGATGAGGCTCGACACGAATCCGCGCGGCAGCACGATGGCCTCCCGCGCGGGCGCCTCGTGGATGAGCGAACCGCCGTCGTCGGCGGTGCCCCCGGCGAGATCGACCATCAGCTGCGCCACGCGAGACGCGGCGGCCGCGGCGATCTGGGGGTCGACACCGCGCTCGTAACGGCGCGAGGCCTCGCTCGGCAGCTTGTGCCGCCGCGCCGAACGCGCGATCGACACCGGGTCGAAGTTCGCGGACTCGATGAGCACGTTGCGCGTCGCGTCGCTGATCTCGGTCTCGGCGCCGCCCATGACGCCGGCGATGCCGATCGCGCCGCGGTCGTCGGTGATGAGCAGGTCTTCGGGGTGGAGCGCGCGCTCCTTGCCGTCGAGCGTGACGATCTTCTCGCCCGGCGCGGCACGACGCACGACGATGCCGCCGCGCAGCGCGTCGAGGTCGTAGCCGTGGATCGGCTGGCCGAGCTCGAGCATGACGTAGTTCGTGATGTCGACGAGCAGCGAGATCGATCGGATGCCGGCGAGCTTCAGCCGCGCGATCATCCACGCGGGCGTGGGACGCGCCGGGTCGACCCCGCGCACGATGCGCGTCGCGAAGACGGTGGAGCCGACACGACCGCGGATCGGCGCCTCGTCGCGGATCTCGACGGGGAACGCCGAGCCGGAGCCCGTTCCGACAGGTACCGTCGCTGCCGTCGACTGCTCGACCGGGTCGCGGAACCGCGCACCGGTGGCGTGCGCGTACTCGCGTGCGACGCCGCGGATGGAGAACGCGTAGCCGCGGTCGGGCGTCACGTTGATCTCGATGGCGGCGTCGTCGAGCCCGAGCAGTGCGATCGCGTCGGTGCCGACCGGCGCGTCGATGCCGAGGGTGGAGAGGCGCAGGATGCCGTCGTGGTCTTCGCCGAGGCCGAGCTCGCGCGCCGAGGCGATCATGCCGTCGGAGACGTGGCCGTAGGTCTTGCGCGCCGCGATCGGGAACGGACCGGGCAGCACCGCGCCGGGCAGGGTCACGACGACCTTGTCGCCGACGAAGAAGTTGCGAGCTCCGCAGACGACGCCGTGCACCGCGTCTCCGCCATCGGCCGCGGTCTCGCCATCGGGTGCGACGCGCACCTGGCACCAGCGGATGGTCTTGCCGTTGGTCTGCGGTTCCTCGACGAACTCGAGCACCTCGCCGACGACGATCGGGCCCTCGAGTTCGAAGGTGTGCACATCTTCTTCTTCGAGACCGACCTTGACGAGGGCGGCGTGCACGTCTTCGGGCGTCGTGCCCGGGATGAGTTCGACGTACTCGGCGAGCCAGCTGAGCGGCACACGCATGTTCTAGACCACCATTCCGAACTGCTGGGAGAAGCGGATGTCTCCCTCGACCATTTCGCGCATGTCCTGCACGTCGGCGCGGAGCATGAGACCGCGCTCGACCCCCATGCCGAATGCGAACCCGGTGTACACCTCGGGATCGATGCCCGCGGCCTTCAGCACGTTGGGGTGCATCATGCCGCAGCCGCCCCACTCGATCCAGCGCGCGCCGCCCTTGAAGGTGGGGTGCCAGAAGTCGAGCTCGGCGCTCGGCTCGGTGAACGGGAAGAAGCTCGGGCGCAGGCGCACCTTCGCCTCGTCGCCGAAGATCGACTTCACGAAGTGGTCGAGGGTGCCCTTGAGGTGCGCCATCGTGAGGCCCTTGTCGACGGCCACACCCTCGAACTGCATGAAGACCGGCAGGTGCGTGGCGTCGAACTCGTCGGTGCGGAACACGCGACCCGGAGCGAGCACGTAGAGCGGCAGCTCGCGCTCGAGCATCGAGCGGATCTGCACCGGGCTCGTGTGCGTGCGCATCACGAGGTGCGCCTCGGGCGGGTCGACGAAGAACGTGTCCTGCATGGCGCGCGCCGGGTGATCGGCGTCGAAGTTCAGCGCGTCGAAGTTGAACCACTCGCTCTCGACCTCGGGGCCCTCGGCGATCTCCCAGCCCATTCCCGTGAAGACGTCGCACACCCGATCTTGCAGCAGCGAGAGCGGATGCCTCGCGCCGGGCGTGAACCGCGACGGCAGCGCCGTGACGTCGACCGCCTCGGCGGCGAGCTGCGCGGCGGCCTCGGCCTCGACGATCTCGGCCTCGCGGGCGGCGAACGCCTGGTTGACGCGGCCGCGGGCGCCGCCGACGAGCTTGCCGAGGGCGGCCTTCTGCTCGTTGGGCACGTTGCGCAGCTGGGCGTTCAGGAGCGCCAGCGCCGACTTCTCGCCGGTGTGCTCGGTGCGGACCTGCTTCAGCGCGGAGGAGTCGCCGGCCGACGCGATCGCCGCGAGGGCTGCGTCGACCGCCGATTGCACGGCGCTCTCGGTGATTTCACGGGGCTCGGACACGAAGAACGAGTCTAGTCGGCCCGTAGCCGTCTGCCGGGGCGCCGGCCTCACCGCGCGGAGCGCTACGCGCTCCCCTGCCCCGTCTGCCGCGATTCCGCCATCGCCTTCGCCTTCAGCATCGCCTGGCCTGGATCCTCAGGATCGAGCCGCGTGCCGCTCGACTTCGAGGCCGTGCGCTTCGACAGCCAGCGCGCGAACCACGACAGCGAGAGGTTCATGATGAGGTAGAGCACGAGTGTGACGACGAAGAACGAGAACATGTACCGGTTGCCGTAGAAGCTCACGAGGTTGCTCATGTTCACGCGGAGCAACTCGACGTACCCGACGATGTAGCCGAGCGACGTGTCCTTCAGCAGCACGACGAGCTGGGCGACGATGATCGGCAGCATCTGCCGGAACGCCTGCGGGAACTCGACGAGCATCTTCGACTGCAGCGGTCGCATCCCGAGGCTGAGCCCCGCCTCGCGCTGGCCTCTGGGGAGCGATGCCAAGCCGGCGCGGAGCGCCTCGCCGATGAGCGCGCCGTTGTACAGGGTCAACGCTGCGACGACCGCCCAGAACGCACCGGTGTTCAGCACGAGCAGGATGAAGAGCATCATGAGCAGCACCGGCATGCCACGCACGAGTTCGAGCACGACGGCGGTGGGGATGCGGATCCAGGCGATCTCGGAACTGCGGAGCAGTGACAGGATGATGCCGAGGATGACCGCCAACACCGACGCGGTCAGTGCCGCGCGCAGTGTGCCGACGACGCCCTGGAAGATGATGAACGACCAGAGCTCGGGGTCGGCGAAGATGTCCCAGCGGCTCGCATCGAAGTAGCCGGGCAGGGTGATGCCACCGCTTTCGC
This sequence comes from uncultured Actinomycetota bacterium, assembly GCA_963836825.1. Lineage (GTDB taxonomy): Bacteria > Actinomycetota > Actinomycetes > Actinomycetales > Microbacteriaceae > Agromyces. The sequence continues at coordinate 62,996 of CAWILI010000003.1, read as the reverse complement.
GGGGCTGGGCCAGGGTCCAGATGATCCACACCAGTCCCGCCGCGAGGAAGATGCCCGTGATGATCGACGCGATCAGTGAGATACGACGCGCGTGCGGCCCCGGCGCATCGAAGAGGACTGACGAGCTGCTCATCGTTGCACCACCCACTTGCGCTCGAGTCTGGCCGCGATCACGCCGAGCGGGATCGTGATCAGGAGATAGAGGGTCGCGACGCCGAGGAGGATCGCGATGACCGCATCCCCGTTCGCGTTCGCAAGTTCGCGGCCGGCGGCGAACAGCTCGAAGACGAAGAATGCACCCGCCACCGACGTGTTCTTGGTGAGGGCGATGAAGACGTTGATGAGGGGAGGAACCGTCATGCGGAAGGCCTGCGGCAGCACGATGATTCCGACCGTCTGACCGAAACCGAGTCCGACACTCCGGGCGGCCTCTGCCTGCCCGACCGGCACGCCGTTGATGCCCGAACGCAGCGCCTCGGCGATGAACGGCGACGTGTAGACCGAGAGTCCGACGATCGCGGCGACCTCGTATTCGAGATTCGACCCGAGATACGGCAGCACGATCGCGCAGAAGAAGAGCACGAGCGTCAGCGGGGTGTTTCGCACGAGCTCGGTGTAGACGGTGGCGAACGCTCGGAGCGACGACACGGGCGAGATGCGCATCGCTGCGATCACGGTGCCGAGAATGAGCGCCGAAATACCGCTCGCCACGAGAAGCAGGACGGTCATCCTGAAGCCTTCGAAGTAGGTCGGCAGGTTAGCGATGACGGCGTCCACGAATCTCCGTTCCGGTCTGGTGGGGGTCGGGGATGCGGCCCGGGAGCATGAAGTCCCGGGCCGCGCTCCGATCAGTAGCGGTCGACTGCGGGCGGCTCGGCGAACGGCAGGACCTCGCCGGCGGTGGCCTCCCATGCCTCCTGGTAGCGGCCGTCCTCATAGGCCGCTTCGAGCACGTCGTTGATCCACATGCGGAAATCGGTGTCGTCCTTCGCGAGGCCGATGCCGTAGGGCTCCTCGGTGAACGGCTCGCCGACGACCTTGAACTCGCCCTCGTTCTGGGCGACGAGGCCCGCGAGGATGACGTTGTCGGTCGACACCGCGACCACCTTGCCCTGTCGCAGCGGCTCGAGGCACTTGTCGTACCCGTCGGTGAGTTCCGGCAACGCACCGATCTCGGCGAGCTTTTCGGCGGGCGTCGAACCCGACACCGAGCACACGGGCTGGCCGACGAGGTCGTCTTCACTCTTGATGTCCTCGTTGTCGGCGAGCACCATGATGGACTGCCCGGCGAGGAAGTACGGACCCGCGAACGAGACGACCTCCTTGCGCTTGTCGTTGATCGTGTACGTCGCGACGACGATGTCGACCTGGCCGTTCTCGATGAACGGCTCGCGGTTCGCCGACACGGACTCGACCCACTCGATGTTCTCCTCATCGATGCCGAGCTCCGAGGCGATGATCTTCGCGATCTCGACATCGAAGCCCACCGGCACGCCGTCGGGGCCGACCTGACCGAAGAGCGGCTGGTCGAACTTGGTGCCGATCGGTGATCTTGCCCGCCTCGGCGAGGTCTGCCATGGTGGTGCCCGCCTCGAACGTGGGCGCGGCCGCCTCTTCGGTCGGCTCGGTCTCGTCACCGCCGCCGCCGGCGCAGCCGGCGAGCGCGAGCGCCGAAACCGCCGCTGCTGCGACGAGTGCGATTCTCATGCGTTTCATGTCACTGCCTCTTCTCGTGTGTGGTGTTCCCCGCCGCTCGTGACGGCGAAGGCCTAGTGCTCGAGGATCTTCGAGAGGAAGTCCTTCGCGCGATCGGACTGGGGGTTGTCGAAGAACTCGGCCGGTGTGGCCTCTTCGACGATCTTGCCGTCGGCCATGAAGAGCACGCGGTCGGCGGCCTTGCGTGCGAAGCCCATCTCGTGCGTGACCACGATCATCGTCATGCCGTCTTTCGCGAGGCCGACCATGACATCGAGCACCTCGTTGATCATCTCGGGATCGAGCGCGCTCGTGGGCTCGTCGAGCAGGATGAGCTTCGGGTTCATCGCCAGCGATCGGGCGATCGCGACGCGCTGCTGCTGCCCGCCCGACAGCTGTGCGGGCATCTTCTTCGCCTGGTTGGCGACGCCGACCCGGTCGAGCAGCTCCATCGCCTTGGCGTCGGCCTCTTTTCGCGACTTCTTCTTCACGCGGATCGGCGCGAGGGTCACGTTCTCGAGCACCGTCTTGTGCGCGAAGAGGTTGAACGACTGGAACACCATGCCGACGTCGGCGCGAAGCTTGGCGAGCGCGGCTCCCTCTTCGGGCAGCGCGACGCCGTCGATCGCGATCGTGCCCGAATCGATCGTCTCGAGCCGGTTGATGGCGCGACAGAGGGTGGACTTGCCCGAACCCGACGGCCCGATGACCACGACGACCTCGCCGCGATTGACGACCGTGTTGATGTCGTTGAGCACGTGCAGGTCGCCGAAGTGCTTCTCGACGTGCTCGATGACGACGAGCGGTTCGCCTCGGCGCACACTGATGTTCGAAGTCGCGGGTGCGGGCTGGGCAGGCTCCATAACCCTCAAACTAGGGCCAACCGGAACCGTCGGACAACCTGCGGCGCGGTGGTTACCTAACTGTGATGCGCGCTGCGCTGCGCGAACGCGCTCTCGTAGAGGCAGACGGATGCCGCGGTGGCGAGGTTCATCGATTCGGCGTGCCCGTAGATGGGCACGGTGACGGCCCGATCGGCGAGCGCGAGCTGCTCGTCGAGGAGCCCGCGAGCCTCGTTTCCGAAGAGCCAGGCCGTCGGCGCGGCGAGGACGCCATCGGCTCGGACGGTGAGCAGGTCGTCGCCCTTGACGTCGGCCGCGAGCACCGTCAGTCCGGCGTTGCGGGCTCGCTCGAGCACGTCGACGAGCTCGGCACCGACCGCGATCGGCAGGTGGAAGATCGATCCTGTCGACGAGCGGACGACCTTCGGGTTGTAGAGGTCGACCGCGCGCCCGGTGAAGATCACGGCGTCGGCGCCCGCGGCATCGGCGGCGCGCACGATCGTGCCCGCGTTGCCCGGATCGCGCACCTCTTCGAGGATCGCGACGAGCTTCGGTGATGACCTGAAGATGTCTTTCACGGCGGTCGGGAACTGGCGGCAGACCGCGACGAACCCCTGCGGGGTCACCGTGTCGGCCATCGCGTCGAGCACGGGCTCGGTGACGAACTCGATGTCGAGGTCGACCTCGGCCGCCGCCGCGGCGATCTCGGGGTGCCGCTCGAGGGCGGTCGGAGTGGCGAACAGCTCGTGCACGAGCTCGGACCGGAACGTGAGCGCCTCGGAGACCGCCTGGGGTCCTTCGAGGAGGAACAGCCCGGTGTCGGCACGCTCGGCCTTGTTGGCGAGCCTGGCAACGGCACGGACGCGGGGCGAGCGTGGATTCTCGAGCATGCCGCAAGTCTATTGGCGGCCCGACGACGGGCCTGGACGCAACAGCGGCCCGACACCGCGAGGGTGTCGGGCCGCTGAACGCGAAGTGCTGCTTACGCGGCGGTCTTCGGGGCCGACGTGTCGGCCGGGAGCGCCTTCTTGGCGGTCTCGACGAGCGCCGTGAACGTGGCGGGCTCGTTGACCGCGAGGTCGGCGAGGATACGACGGTCGACCTCGACACCGGCAAGGCCGAGGCCCTGGATGAGGCGGTTGTACGTCAGGCCGTTGGCGCGCGACGCAGCGTTGATGCGCTGGATCCAGAGGCGACGGAAGTCGCCCTTCTTCTTGCGACGGTCGTTGTACGAGTAGACGAGCGAGTGGGTGACCTGCTCCTTCGCCTTGCGGTACAGACGCGAACGCTGGCCGCGGTAACCCTCGGCGCGCTCGAGGATGACCCGGCGCTTCTTGTGGGCGTTGACCGCCCGCTTCACTCTTGCCATGACTCTGTTTCTTCCTTACGGGTCTCGCGGCTCAGCGGCCGAGAAGCTTCTTGATGACCTTGGCGTCGGGGGCCGACACGACCTTGTCCTGGTTCAGACGGGCCTTGCGCTTCGAGGACTTGACCTCGAGGTTGTGACGCATACCGGCCTGCTGCTTCTTGATCTTGCCGCTGCCGGTGATCTTGAAGCGCTTCTTGGACCCGGAGTGGGTCTTCTGCTTCGGCATTCCGTGTTCTCCTTGGTTCTGCCGTCACGCGGGTGACGGACGTGGGTGGCTGGTCTAGCCCTCGGTGGGTTCGACCGTCTGCGACTCGGGCTCTGCCGGGGCATCCGCCGCCGGTCGTGCCTTCGCCGCAGCACGCTGTGCATTCGCCTCGGCCTTGGCCTCGGACTTGTTCTTGAGGGGCGCGATGACCATGACCATGTTGCGGCCGTCGATCGTGGGGTTGTGCTCGACCGTGCCGAACTCCGCCACGTCTTCGGCGAAGCGCTGCAGGAGGCGGACGCCCATCTCGGGACGCGACTGCTCGCGCCCGCGGAAGAGGATCATCGCCTTGACCTTGTCGCCGGTCTTGAGGAAGCCGACGGCGCGCTTCATCTTGGTCTCGTAGTCGTGCTTGTCGATCTTGAGACGGAACCGGACCTCTTTGAGGATGGTGTTCGCCTGGTTGCGCCGGGCCTCTTTCGCCTTCTGCGCAGCCTCGTACTTGTACTTGCCGTAGTCCATGATCTTGGCGACCGGCGGCTTGGAGTTCGGAGCGACCTCGACGAGATCGAGATCGGCCTCCTGCGCGAGCCGCAGGGCCACCTCGATCTTCACGACGCCGACCTGCTCTCCGCCAGGCCCCACGAGGCGGACCTCGGGAACGCGGATACGGTCGTTGGTACGGGGATCGCTGATGCGTGTTCTCCTCTACTCAGCTGTTTCGCTCTGCCGGGAGGCGGTTGCCGCCCAGCGACGAAAGGAGAAATCCACGCATTCGCCCGCGGAATCCCACCGCGGCTCATGCGGCACCCTGTCTACTTCCACGTCGTCCGGTTGCCCGGCTGCGTGGAAGCGGAGTGCAATCGACCCGGTAACCTTGATGAAGCGGTATGCGCGGGTGGGAGAATCTCCACTTTCGTACCGGGGAGAAGCCCCGGAGCCCGAAGTAGTCTAACAGAGGAAGTCCGTGCGCAATAGTTCAGTCGAGTCCCCCGCCGAAGGCACCCTCGAAAGCAGCGTCGAGAGCACGACAGAAGGCACGGTCGAAGGCGCCACGCGCGACATCGCCGAGGTGCCTGCGGTCGAGATCATCACGACTGCGGCGGTACACCTCATGAGCGCCGCGGCCGTCAAGGTCGGGCTGGCCGACGACCCCGACGAGCAGATCGACCTCGACGAGGCGCGCAAGCTCATCAACGCCCTCGCCGGCCTCATCACCGCGGGCGCCCCCGAGATCAGCGACATGCACGCCCGCTCGCTGCGCGACGGGCTGCGTTCGCTGCAGCTCGCGTTCCGCGAGGCGTCGGTCATCCCCGACGCGATCGGCCAGGGCCCCGGCGAGAAGTGGACCGGTCCGGTCAACTGAGCCCTGCCCGGCTCCGCCATCACGCCTGGCAGTTGGGGCACCACCAGCTCTCTCGCTGCTCGACCGCGTTGCGACCCAGGGTGCCGTGCGCGATGGGAGTGCCGCACCGCCGGCACGGCTCGCCGCCTCGGCCATAGACCCAGAGCTGGCGCCCGCGATGCGTGTCGCCGGTGGTGGTGCGCACGGCGCGGTCGCGATTGGCGCGGATGACCCGGGCCGCGAGTCGCACGAGCGGCTCGAGTTCGACCTCACCGACCGGCCTCGTCGGCAGGATGCCCCTGAGGAAGCACAGCTCGTTGACGTAGACGTTGCCGAGCCCGGCGAGGTTGCGCTGCTCGCCGAGCGCGACCGCGATCGGCACGTCGGGCGCCTCGCCCAGGCGGCGCACCGCTTCATCGGCGTCCCAGTCGGGGCCGAGCAGGTCGGGGCCGAGATGATCGAGCCGAGCCTGCTCTTCGGCCGCCGCGAACACCTCGAGGGTGCCGAGATCGAAGCCGACGGCGGTGACGCCCGGCACCTCGATGATCGCGCGCGCCTGCCATTCGGGGCGCCGCCAGCGCTCGCCCGCGGCGAACAACCGCCATTCGCCCTCCATCTTGAGATGCGAGTGCACCACCCACCCGCCGATGCGCATGAGCAGGTGCTTGCCGCGGCTCGCGACCGAATGGAACGGCTCGCCGGCGAGGTCGACCGTGGCGATCGCCGGCACGCGGAAGTCGGTGCTCGTGACGAGTCGCCCGGCCAGCGCCGCATCGAGCGAACGCGCCACGCGGTAGACGGTGTCACCCTCGGGCATCGAAGCGCAGTCCCCTCGGCGTTTCACGGAAACCGGCGTCGCGCAGCGGCCGATCGAGCGCGGAGCCGAACACCGGTGCGCCGTTGACCGACTCGACGCGCATGCGCTCGGTGCGCCCGCGGGTGAGCGTCGCGGCGAGCGCGGCAGCCGCGGCGGCGAGCACCTCGGCGTCGTCGGTGAAGACGAGCGCCGTGCGACCTCCGCGCTCGAGGTAGAGCGCCGCCTCGCCGTCGACGATCGCGACGAACGCTCCGGACTTGCGCGCCGGCCGGTGTGCGACGTCGGCGATCGGATCGGGCCATTCGAGCGCTGCACCGAACGGATTCGCCGGGTCGGTCGCCGCGAGCGCGAGCGTCTGGCCCTTGGGCGCTGCGCGCAGACGGTCGACGGCGGCACTCGTGGCGAACTGCGCGCCGCCCTGGCCGTCGATGAAGTACCCGCGCCGCACTCGCCCCGAGTCCTCGAAGCCGGAGAGCGTTCGGTAGGCGAGCGCGAACCCTCCGACGACGCCCTCGGCGACGACCGACCCGCGCGTGACGACGCCGTAGCGCTCGAGCAGGGTTTCACCGAGGGTGTGCGCGCGAGGCGTCGCCGACGTGCTCGCGAGCGGGAGCACCGACCACCTTCCGGCGGCGCGCGGCGGGTTCGCCCTCGCCCGCGCCGTGCGGTCGGCCTGCACGCTCGCGGCGATCGAACGGCGCGAGAGCGATCCCGGCCGCAGCCGGGCCCGCGGCGTGGGCGCGGCGGTGCGATGGGCACCACCGCCGGTGAGCAGCCCGCGCACCGGGGCGAAGGTGTCGTTCGTCACGAGTCCGGCCCAGACGAGGCGCCAGAGCGCATCGACCAGGGCACGGTCGTCTTCGGCGCCGACGGCGTCGGCGAGCTGCCGGAAGAAGAACCCGCCTCCGCCGCCGAGTACGGCGATGAGCTCGGATTCGAGCGGATCGAGCGGCGACTCGGAGGGCGGCGGCAGCGTGAGTTCGGCGCTCTCGGCGAGGTGAAGGCTGATCCAGCCGTCGTCGCCCGCGAGCGAACCTGATCCGGCCCACAGCACCTCGCCCGATGCGGTGAGCTCGTCGAGCATCGCCGGCCGGTAGTCGGCGACGCGGGCGGGCAGCACGTAGGCCTCCCAGGCCGACGCGGGAATGCGCGCGCCCTCGAGTTGCTCGATGACCGCCGCAACGCCGTCGACCCCGCTCAGTCGCCCGCCGACCTGCTGCCAGCCCGGCAGGAATCGGGCGAACTCGCGGGGCTCGACCGGTTCGATCTCGTCGCGGAGCGCGGCGAGCGAGCGGCGGCGGATGCGTCGGAGCACGCCGCTGTCGCACCACTCGATGCCGGAACCGTGCGGGAGGAACTCGCCCTCGACCACGCGCCGTTCGGCCCCGAGCCGGCCGAGCGCGACGGATGCCACGACCGGGCCGATGCCGAACCGGCGGGCGACGTCGTGCACGGTGAACGGCCCGTGCGTGCGCGCGAAGCGCGCGACGAGGTCGCCGAGCGGGTCGCGAACGGGCTCGCCGAACACGTCGGGCAGCCCGGGTGGGATCGGCACGCCGAGCGCGTCGCGCAGCCGGCTGAGGTCTTCGACCGCGGCGTACCACTGCTCGCCGGCGAATCGCACCTCGGCGGCGCGGCGCGCATGCACGAGTTCGGCGAGCGCGGCACGAGCGTCGGTCTCGGCGTCGACACGCGCGGCGACCTCGTCGCCCGTCGAGCGGACCGAGGTCGCTGAGCAGGTCGGCGACGCCCTCGACGCCGCGGGCGACCCGTTCGGGATCGACGCGCTGCAGCATGCGCTCGATCTCGACGACCACCTCGGGATCGAGCAGTTCACGCAGCTCGACCGTGCCGAGGAGCTCGGCGAGGAGCGCAGGGTCGAGCGACAGCGCAGCGGCGCGGCGCTCGGCGAGCGGCGCGTCGCCTTCGTACATGAACGCGCCGACGTACCCGAAGAGCAGGCTCGACGCGAACGGGCTCGGAGACTCGGTGGTCACCTCGACGAAGCGCAGCTCACGTCGCTCGATGCGCTCGGCGAGCTGCGTGAGCGCGGGCAGGTCGTAGACGTCTTGCAGGCACTCGCGCACCGCCTCGAGCACGATCGGGAAGTCGGGGAAGTCGCGCGCGACCTCGAGCAGCTGCGAGGCCCGCTGACGCTGCTGCCAGAGCGGGGACCGCTTGCCGGGGTTGGTGCGCGGCAGGATGAGCGCGCGGGCGGCGCACTCGCGGAATCGCGCGGCGAAGAGCGCCGAACCGCCGACGTGCTCGGTGACGAGCTGCGCGAGCTCGGCCGGCTCGAACGCGAAGAGCTCGGCTCCGGGCGGCTCGTCGCCGGTGTCGGGCATGCGCAGGACGATGCCGTCGTCGCTCGCGACGGCGTTGGCGTCGACACCCGACTGCTCGCGCACGCGCGCACCGGCGGCGAGCGCCCATGGCGCGTGCACCCGCATGCCGTAGGGCGAGTGCAGCACGATGCGCCAGTCGCCGAGCTCGTCGCGGAAGCGTTCGACGACGAGGTTCGTCGCGTCGGGGACGACCCGGGTCGCGGTGCGCTGGTCGTCGATGAAGGCGACGAGGTTGGCGGCGGCCTTCTCGTCGAGTCCCGACGCCCGGCTGCGCGCGAGGGCGTCGGCCGGGGTCGCGGTCGCGAGCTCGGCGATGAAGCCCCCGATCGCCGCGCCGAGTTCGGCCGGGCGGCCGATGCCGTCGCCCTTCCAGAAGGGCAGCCGGCCCGGCTCGCCGAACGCCGGCGCGACCAGAACCCGGTCGTGGGTGATCTCTTGGATGCGCCAGCTCGTCGCCCCGAGTGCGAACACGTCGCCGACCCTCGACTCGTAGACCATCTCTTCGTCGAGCTCGCCGACGCGGCGGCCCGGCCCGGCCTCGCCGATCATGAACACGCCGAACAGCCCGCGGTCGGGAATCGTTCCGCCGCTCGTCACCGCGAGCCGTTGTGCACCGCGCCTGCCGACGATCGTGCCCGCGTCGCGGTCCCACACGAGCCGGGCACGCAACTCGCCGAACCGATCGGACGGGTAGCGACCGGCGAGCAGGTCGAGCGTGGCATCGAACGCCGACCGCGGCAGCGTCGCGAACGGCGCCGCGCGGCGCACGAGCTCGAACCAGTCCTCGACCTGCCATTCGTCGAGGGCGGCGGCGGCGATGGTCTGCTGCGCGAGCACGTCGAGCGGGTTCGTGGGGATGCGCAGCGACTCGATCGCGCCCCCGAGCATGCGCTCGGCGACGACGGCGGAGTGCAGCACGTCGGCGCGGTGCTTCGGGAAGATGACGCCCTTCGAGACCTGGCCCACCTGGTGCCCGGCCCGGCCGATGCGCTGCAGCCCGCTGGCGACCGATGGCGGCGCCTCGACCTGCATGACGAGGTCGACCGCCCCCATGTCGATGCCGAGCTCGAGGCTCGACGTCGCGACGACGCAGCGGAGCCGGCCCGACTTGAGGTCGGCCTCGACGAGTGCACGCTCTTCTTTGCTGACCGAACCGTGGTGCGACCGGGCCAGCACCGGCAGGGCACCGGCGGTGATGCCCGACGCGCCGGGCAGCTCGGCCGGCGAACGCCGAGTGGGCAGCAGGCCGTCGGCCGGGTCGCCTGATGGCAGGAAGCCGTCGCCGGCGGGCACCGCGACGGGCTCGGGCTCTGCCTGCCGCTCGGCCCAGAGCTCGTTGAGGCGCGCCGTGAGACGCTCGGCGAGCCGGCGGGAGTTCGCGAACACGATGGTCGAACGGTGCTCGAGCACCTCATCGAGGATCGCCTCTTCGACATGCGGCCACACCGAACCCGCACCGGTCTCACCGGCGAGGTCGGACAGGTCGTCGACCGGCACCGTGACCCGCAGGTCGAACTTCTTGCCCGACGGCGGCGCCACGATCGACACCGGGCGCACGCCGCACAGGAACCGGGCCACCTCGTCGTGCGGGCGCACGGTCGCCGACAGCCCGATGCGCTGCACCGGTCGCACCGTCAGTTCGTCGAGCCGCTCGAGCGACAGTGCGAGGTGCGAGCCCCGCTTCGTGCCCGCGAGCGCGTGGATCTCGTCGACGATGACCGTCTCGACGCCGCGCAGGGTCTCGCGCGCCGCCGACGTGAGCATGAGGAAGAGCGACTCGGGAGTCGTGATGAGGATCTCGGGCGGGTGCGTGACCAGCCTGCGCCGCTCGGCGGGCGGCGTGTCGCCCGACCGGACCCCGACCGAGACCTCGGGCACCTCGATGCCGTGCGCTGCCGCGGTGCGGGCGATGCCCACGAGGGGGGCGCGGAGGTTGCGTTCGACGTCGACGCCGAGCGCCTTCAGCGGCGAGAGGTAGACGACCTTCGTTCCGGCCGTCACCGCATCGGCACCCGCATGGTGCAACCGGTCGATCGCCCACAGGAATGCGGCGAGCGTCTTGCCCGAGCCGGTGGGCGCGACCACGAGCGAGTGATCGCCGCGCGCGATCGCCTGCCACGCGCCCTGCTGCACGACCGTGGGCGCGGCTGAACGACTCGGTGAACCACGCCCGGGTCGCGGGCGAGAACGCCTCGAGCGCCTCGGTCATGCCTCCATTCAAGCGGATGCCACCGACGTCACGGGCTCCGAGTTCAAGCGATACCACCGACGCGAACCTCGGCGAGCGCCCGGGCGACCGCTTCGACCGTGCGGCGCACCTGTGCGGCATCCGTCGCCCAGTTGCTCACCGAGAACCGCACGACCGCGCGATCGTGCCAGCGCGACGTCATCGCGAGCACCTCGCCCTCGCTCCACAGTCGCTCGCTGAGCGCCTCGGTCGCGGCGTCGTCGGCGAGCGCGATGCACACCTGGGTGAAGACGACCTCGTTGAGCACCTCGACGCCCGGGCAGCGCCGCGACGCCGTCGGCGATGCCGCGCGCGGCATCGGCGAGCCCCTCGACCAGTCGCGGCGACGCCGTGCGCCCGAGCGAGCGGAGCACGGCCCACGTCGGGATGCCCCGCGCCCGACGGGAGAGCTCGGGCACCTTCTCGTGCGGGTCGGCGCCGACGTCGGTCGCCTGCAGGTAGCTCGCGCTGCATGCTGAGCGCGCGGTGCATCGGCCGCGCCGTCGCGCACGATCGCGAGGCCGCAGTCGTAGGGCACGCTGAGCGTCTTGTGCGCGTCGGTCGACCAGGAGTCGGCGGCCGTCCATGCCGGCGGTGAGGTGCCGCAGCCGTGGCGACGCCGCCGCCCACAGGCCGAACGCGCCGTCGACGTGCACCCACGCGCCCGCCTCGTGCGCCGACTGCGATCGCGGCGGCCGAAGTCGTCGAAGGCGCCGGAGTGGATGTTGCCCGCCTGCAGCAGCACGATCGCCGGGCCGCTGCCCGCCGCGAGCGTCTCGCGCAGTGCGTCGACCCGGATGCGGCCCTGCTCGTCGCTCGGCACCGACGATCGGCGAGCCCAGGCCGAGGTACCGGCCGGCGAGGTCCACCGTGCCGTGGCGCTCCTCGCCGACGATGAAGCGGATGCGCGGGGCCGCCCGCCATGCCGGCCGTCTCGACGTCCCAGCCGGCCCGTCGCAGCACCGCGTCGCGCGCCGCGGCCATGCACGTGAACTGCGCCATGGTGGCTCCCGTCGCGAACCCGACCTCGCTGCCCGCGGGAAGCCCGAGCAGGTCGACGAGCCACTCCTCGGCGAGTTCCTCGACGGCGACGGCGCCCGGCGTGATCGTGCGCAGGCGCGGTGTTCTGGTCCCACGCCGACACCAGCCAGTCGGCGGCGAGCGCGACGGGCTGCGTGCCGCCGATGACCCAGCCGTAGAAGCGCGGCGACCCGATGGCGATGAGCCCCGGCTCCGCCCCCGACGGCGAGTCGCTCGATCACCTCGGTCGCGGGCTCGCCGGACTCGGGCAGCGCTCGTCCGAGGCGGTCCTTGATCTGCTCGGGGCCCGAGCCGCGGCGGGATCGGCACGTTCCCGGATGCCCGACAGCCATGCTCGCGCGTGCACGTTCGCGACGTCGAGGACCTCGTCGTACGACGACTCGGGCTCGGGACGGCGATCACTCGGCTCGACCATGAGGCACCTGGATTCCGCGCGACGGGCGCGCGCTCCCGATTCTGCTCCGCGCGCGGCATCCGGTCAACGACACCCCCGCCGGCTCAACAGGTGACGTCCGCGGCAGGCACGACACCGTCGATCAGGTACTGCTCGACCGCCGCGTCCACGCACTCGTTGCCCTGGTTGAACGCGGTGTGCCCGTCACCCTCGCGGGTGACGAGGATGCCGCTCTCGAGTTGCGACGCGACATCGACGGCCCATTGGTAGGGGGTCGCCGGGTCGTTGGTGGTGCCGAGGACGAGGATCGGGGCTGCCCCGGTCGCCGCGATCGGGGCTGGAACGTTGTCGGACCGGAACGGCCACGACAGGCACGAGAGGTCGCTGTACGCGAAATAGGGGCCGAGGTACGGCGCGGCTTCGGTCAGCGCCTTCCCCTGCTCCTTCATCACCGAGACGTTGTTCTGCGCCGGATAATCGAGGCACCTCACCGCGCGAAGCGCCTCGAACAGGTTGCTCGTGTACGTCCCCTCGGGCGTCCGGCCGTAGTATCCGTCGACGATCGTCAGGGCGACGTCGGACTGCCCTGCGAGGACCGTCGTGAACAGCGAGTCGAGAACCGGCCAGGTCTCGGCGTCGTAGAGCGGTGCCGCGATGGCGATCAGCAGGGTGTCGGCGCCGACCGAGCGCCCGTCGGTCGACGGGATCGGATTCTTCGACACCGCGTCGATGATGCTCCGCACCTTCGCCATGCCGTCGTCGACCGTCCCCGTGAACGGGCACGTGGCGGCTGGGATGCACGCGCCGAGGTACGAGCGCAGCGCCGTCTCGATGCCCTTGGCCTGGGCGAGGGTGATCTGCGGTTCGCCGAGGCTCGGGTCGATCGCCCCGTCGAGGACGAGTCGCCCGACCTTGTCGGGATACGTGCCCGCGTAGACCGCGCCGAGGTACGCGCCGTAGGAGAACCCCAGGTAATCGAGCTGCTCTTCGCCGACGACGGCTCGCAGCATGTCGAGATCGCGCGCGGAGCTCACCGTGTCGACGTTCGCCAGGAGAGGACCGGTGTTCGCCAGGCACGCCTGCCCGAATTCGTGCGTCAGCTCGTTCTGCGCCGTGATCCACGGGTTGCTGCCACGGGATCCCGGTGGAACCCCGTAGACGAGCCCGTCGAGCTCCTTCGCGTCGAAGCACGACACGGCCGTCGATCGTCCGACTCCGCGAGGGTCGTAGCCGATGATGTCGTACCGATCCTGCAACGCCTCGGACACGCCGACGTCGAGCGAGCCGGCGACGAAGTCGTACCCCGAGACCCCCGGACCGCCCGGGTTCACGAACAGGGAACCGATGCCGTCCTCCTCGGCGGGCTTGCGGATGAGCGCGAGCTCGATCTCCTCTGCCGACGGATCGTCCCAATCCAGCGGCGCCCTGGCGGTCGAGCAGAGGAACTCGCCGCACTGGTCCCACCGCAGCACCTGCGAGTAGTACGGCTCGAGCGAGGCGTCGACGTCTTCGGGAATCGGCGTCGATTCCTCCACGACCGGGAAGAACAGCGACATCCCGCATCCGCTCAGGCTCGCCGTCAGCGCGATCGCCGCTGCGATCGCCAGCATCGCCCCCGGTGCTCGTTCCACTGACCCAAGTATGTCCGCGACGGCCGCGCTCCCGCTGCGTGACCCTCGTTTTGGGGGTGCGTGGTCGGGCGGCGACGGCCAGTCGGGCGTGCCGCCCAGCCGTGGCGCGGAAACCTGCTCGAAACACGCGTTCGTCGGCCACGTGTGTACCTCGAAAGCGGGGTACCGAGCGGTGCCAACCCCGTTGCCGCCACCTCCCGGACGCGGGATACTCGCGCCAAGTGGCGCGTCTCCTGTGCACCCTTGCATCGGTGCGGAGAGCCACACGTGAGGGGGCACTCATCGTGACGTCATTCGTGCTCGGCATCGACGTCGGCACGAGCTACACCGCTGCCGCCATCGGGCGGCGGCGGGCCGACGGCTCTGTCGAAGTCGAGCCGCTCGAACTGGGTTCGCGCAAGACCGCCGTGCCGACCGTCGTGTACCTCGGCGACGACGGCCATGTCGTCGTCGGCGAGGCGGCCGAGCGTCGATCGATCGAACAGCCGGAACGGGTGGTGAGGGAGTTCAAGCGCCGCATCGGCGACGAGACGCCCATCATCGTCGGCGACCTGAGTGTCGCCGCCGAGGACATCTTCGCGGTACTCGCGCAGTGGGTCGTCGATCGTGCCGAGCAGCACGAGGGCGCGGCGCCGGCGGTCATCGCGCTGTCGCATCCCGCGACGTGGGGCGAGCATCGCCTCGGCCTCATCCGGACCGCACTCGCCGGCGTCGGGCTCGGCGATGTCGAACTCGTGAGCGAACCCGAGGCGGCCGGACTCCATTACCTCGATCGGGAGAAGGTCGACACCGGCGCGGCGATCGCCGTCTACGACCTCGGCGGGGGCACCTTCGACGTCGCCCTCCTCCGCAAGCAGGAGGACGACACCTTCAGCCTGATCGGAGCGCCGACCGGCATCGAGCACTTGGGCGGAGCCGACTTCGACCAGCGGATCTTCGAGCACGTCAAGGCGCTCGCGAGCGACGCGTTCGCCGAGGTCGACGAGCGCCAGCCCGACGAGGCCCTCGCCCTCGCCCGCATCCGCCGCGACTGCACCGATGCCAAGGAGGCGCTCTCGTTCGATGCCGAGACCGTCGTGCCCGTGCTCCTGCCCGGAGCCGCAGTCGCGCGTGCGTCTCGTGCGGTCGGAGTTCGAGCAGATGATCGACTCCGACCTTCGTCGAACCGTCGAGACCCTGCGTCGCGCCGTGGACTCCGGCGGACTCGAACTCGATGACCTCTCGGCCGTGCTGCTCATCGGCGGCTCGTCACGCATCCCCGCGGTCGCCCAGCTCCTCTCGATGGAGCTCGAGTTGCCGGTGGCGATCGACGCCGATCCCAAGGCCTCGATCAGCCTCGGCGCCGCCAGGTCCGTCGTCGCGCCGACTCGACTCCGGACCCGTCGCCGATGCCGACGACCCCGGCTGCCGGCACGACGCAGCCGGTCGCTGCCGGCGCCCCGGTCGGCGCGGCACCCGAGCAGCGAGGCGCGCCGCATGTCGATCGGCCTTCGTGCCACCGTGCTCGCGGGTGTCGTCGCGGCCATCCTCGCGATCCTGATCCCCATCACGCCGCTCGCCATCGGGACGCAAGGAAGCTCAGAGGACGAACCGAGCGGATCGACGAGAACCCGACGGCGCGCCGGCGGGTCGATACGCGACCGGCGCCGCGCCGCCCGCGGCGCCGCATCGACCCGGTGTTCCAAAGAAGGAGCCGATGCGGTCGAGCCGAATGACGACCGCGCCCCCCGCCGATTTCGTATCGTCCGCTGTCGCCTGCGAACGGCGGGAGCGGCGGTACGTCCAGCGCGCCGTCGAGCGCATCGAGCGCGCCGGGCGCGCCGCAGCCGACCCGTCGCCGGCCGCCTCGCCGCACCGACCCGACGACGGATCCCGCCCCTGCGCCCGATCCCGCGCCCGACCCGGCGCCCGACCCGCGCCCGCGCCCGACCCCGCGCCCGATCCCGCGCCCGACCCCGCGCCCGAACCGACGACGGATCCCGCTCCCGACCCCGTGCCCGATCCCGCACCCGATCCGGCGCCGGACCCGACGACGGAGCCCGCGCCGGAGCCCGAACCCGCGCCCGCGGAGCCGACCGAGCCGCCGCCAGCGCCATGAGCCGCGCCGACACTCATCGATGGACCGGCTTCATCAGGGCACGGTCGGTTGGGAGGATGCGGCAGCGCTCGTGCGGCAGATGCTCGATGGCCGACCGCGGATCCACGCCGGAGTCACCGGGCCCGGAGGCGCCGGGAAGTCGACGCTCCTCGACGAGCTCGCGCGTGGCACTGCGCGCGGAGGGATTCGATGTCGCCCGCGGACTCGACGAGTACGCTCGCGCGGATCCTCGACCGGCGAGCGCGCCGCCCTGCTCATCGACGACGCCGAGCATCTCGACGACGACGATGTCGCGAGGATCATCGACCTGATGCGCGGCGGCGGACCGCATATCGTCGTCGCGTTCCGGCCGTGGCCCCGCTCGGAGGCGGTGGCCGGCCTCGTGGACCGAATCGGCAGGCAGCACCCGCACATCGTGCTGCAGCACCTGTCGGCGACCGACGTCCGCGACCGAGCCGCGGACGCTGCTCGGCGATGCGCTGCCCGACGACCAGGTGCAGCGCTCCTCGACCTCACGCGCGGCAATCCCCGGTTCGTCGACGACGTGCTCCTCGCGGTGCGCGAGGACGGCTG
The DNA here is from genome assembly GCA_963836825.1 of uncultured Actinomycetota bacterium. Classification (GTDB taxonomy): domain Bacteria; phylum Actinomycetota; class Actinomycetes; order Actinomycetales; family Microbacteriaceae; genus Agromyces. The sequence goes on along the minus strand of CAWILI010000003.1, from coordinate 46,414 downwards.
GGACCTGAACGCGGCCGACCCCGCTGCCGTCGATGGCACTGGATCGCCTCCGGCATCGCGTCGACCACCTCGACCGCGAGCTCCTCGACTTCCTCGTCGCCCTCGCCGTCGGGTTCTCGGTGTCGGGACCGGCGCTCGCGACCTCGCCGCGATTCGCGGATTCGGACCTCCGCGAGCTCATGGCGGCGGCCCGGGCGTCGGGGATGGTCTCCCCCGACGGATCGCTGCTTCCCGATCGTGCGGATCACGATCCTGCAGGGCACGCCGGACCACGAGCTGTGGCCGATGCGGCGCGAGCTGGTGGACGCGATCGAGGCGGCCGGCCTCCCGCTCGGCGCCACGGCACTCGAGCTCGCCCTCCACGGGTTCCGCGACCCGCGCGTCGCCGAAGGCGCTGCAGCGCACAGGCCGACGAAGCGCTGCCCACCGAGCCGGTCGACGCATGGCGCCTCTACGCCGCCTCGATCGAAGCGGGAGGCGACATGGCGCGCCCTCGCCGGTCGACGAGCACAGGCCGCATGGGCGGCCGGCGACATCCGGGCGGCCGAGCGCCTGGTCGACGGAGTGCTCACCGGCGACCGAGCATCCCGACCTCCCCCGGGTGATGAACGTCGCCGCGGCCATCTGGGCACGGAAGGGGATGCTTCGGCGAGGCGCCGACGCCTACGTCGGCCTCACCGAGGCGGAGGGCTGCGCGGCCGCGCCGCTCGCCGCCGCGTGCCTCGCAGTGCTCGGAGAGGTCGAGCAGGCCCGGGCCGATCCTCGCGGCCGCGCCCGTCGTGGAGTATCCGACGTCCTCTCAGGTGGCGGTCTCGCTCACGGCCGAGGGGATCCTCACCGCGCTCGACGGCGCGCCCGATCGCGCCTGTCGGCGCTGCTCCAGGCATCGAGCGTCATGAACGAGTCCGGCGAGGCCATTCCGCTGCCCGAGGTGCCGGCCGTCCTCGCCGCCCACGTCGCACTCAACGCGGGCGAGCTCGGCATCGCGGCCGACGTGCTGCAGTCCGCCATCGACGCCGTGCAGGGCGGACCCGCGTTCCGGAACCGGCTTCGACTCACGCAGGCGCTCGTGGCGCTGCGGGCCGACCGTCCCGCACGCGCGCGCAGCGCTCCTGAGGCGGTCGAATCCTCGCAACGCCCGCTCGGGCTCCGCGACGAGGTCCTCGCGCACTCGGTGCGCATCGGGCTCGCCCGCCGCACCGACGACCTCGCCGACCCTCGTGCGCGCATGGGAGTCGGCGCCGCCAGACCGTCGCGCCACATGCCGATCGACCTCACCGCGCTCCCCGCGCTCGCGGAGTTCGCGATCGCGGCGGCACGCCTGCACGAGTCGCACTTCATCGCAGCAGCCGGTCGCCAGCGCCTGGGCGCTGCTCGACGGCGTCGGCTGCCCTGCGTCCTGGTCGACCAACCTCCACTGGGCGGAGCTCCAGGCGGCCATCCTGCGCAACGACCCGGCGGGCCTCGCCGCGCACTCGACCGCGCTGGCCGATGCGGCGCCGACGAATCGAGTGGCGAGCCGGCTCGCGGAGGCCGGCCGAGTCTGGGCGCCGCCCTCGCCGGCGAGGTCGACGTCGCATGCGGTCGAGCGAGCGGTGCGCGACCTCGCGGCGGCCGGATACCCGTGGGATGCGGGCCGGCTGGCGGGCCACGCCGCCGGGCGAGCCGCCGAGCACCAGGACACGCTCCAGCTGCTCGCGCTCGCCCGCGGCCTGCATCCCGAGGAGCAGCGCGACCGACGCGCCGCGGGCGTCCGCCGAGGAGCCCTCGGACCGCGCCCGCGACGACGGCGCGCTGAGCGCCACGGGAACGCGAGGTGGCCCGACTGGTGCTCGAGGGCAAGACGTACGCGGAGATCGGCATCCGCCATCTTCATCTCCCCGCGCACGGCCGAGCACCACATCGCGCGCATTCGGCGGCGCCTCGGCGTGACCACCCGCTCGGAGCTGCTCGCCCGGCTGCGCCTCGTGCTCGACGAGGACGAGTGACGGGTCTGACTGCAGTGGCTCCGCGCCCCGTTCGGCATTCACGCCACCCCCTATCCCCCTATCGGACCCCACCCCGAATCCCCCTCGGCGGCGACGGAAGGTACGGGGATTCGCACCGATGCCGCGACGCGCCGGACGCGACAGGCTTCTTCGTGGGGGCCGGCGTCGGTGTCGGTCATCGAACTCACACCTCGATGAGGAGGGGAACAGATCATGGCGAACATCACAACGGCACTGCTCGACTTCCTGATGGGCTTGCTCAAGAGCCCGCAGGCCGGAGCGGACTTCGCAGCCGACCCTGACACGGCGCTGCAGAACGCCGGACTCCAGGGCATCTGCGCCGCAGACGTCGACGCGGTCCTGCCGGTCGCGCTCGACTTCTCGCCGGTCGGCAACCGCGAGTACGACACGGGCGGCAACTCGATCGACAGCGCCGCGTGGGGCGGCGGCGGCGGTGGCGGCGGCGGCAACGGCGGCGGCGGCGGCGGCGGCGGCGGTGGCGGCGGCGGCGGCGGCGGCGGCGGCGGCGGCGGCCACCACGGCGGCGGCGACGAGCACGACTACGCAGCGGCGAAGGCCAAGCTGCTCAGCGTCGTGAACAACTACTCGTACATCGACGACCGCGACGTGGTCAACGACCAGTCGACGAACACGGCGATCTGGGCCGAGGACAGCATCGTCGGCGTCAACAACGAGGTCGAGAACACCGCGACGAACGTCGGTGACGGCAGCATGGTCGCCACGACCGGTGGCACGATCATCGCCGGCAACACCGAGTACGACCTCGACGTCGACATCGAGGACTCCTTCAACGAGGAGACCGAGGTCGACATCGAGGACTCGTTCAACGACAACTCCGACAACTCGACCGACAACTCGACGAACGTCCTGGTGAACGACTCGTTCAACACGACAACTCGACCGAGGTCGACATCGAGGACTCCTTCCAGGACAACTCGGTCGAGATCGAGGACTCCTTCCAGGACAACTCGACCGAGGTCGACATCGAGGACTCGTTCAACGAGACCGACACCGACGTCGAGGTGGACATCGAGGACTCGTTCAACGAGGACAACTCGGTCGACAACTCGACGAACACCGACGTCGACGTCGACATCGAGGACTCGTTCCAGGCGAACGACAACATCGTCGACTCGTTCAACGACAACGTCGTGGTGGAGGACTCGTTCCAGGTCAACGACAACACCGTGGTCGAGGACAACGTCGTGGTGGACGACTCCCTCAACGACAACAACGTCGCCGTCGACTCGTTCGACGACAACGTCGAGATCGAGGACTCGCTCAACGACAACAACCTCGAGACAGGCCCTGGCGACCAGGTCGACGCGACGTCGAGGTCGACGACGTCACCCTGTAGTCACCCACACGCACCGGTTCGGCCCGGCACGGATCCCTCCGTGCCGGGCCGAGCCCACGTCGTGTTCTGATTGAATTGAGTCCTGCTGCGAAGGGGGAGCGCATCGATGCAACAACTCATCGAACTCGTCGACCAGGGCATCGCCCTCGCGGGCAGCGGAGACCGCGCCGACCTCCGCAGGCGGCTCGAGCAGACGAAGGACCGCCTGCTCGATCCGAGCATCCGGGTCATCGTCGTCGGCGAGTTCAAGCAGGGCAAGAGCCAGTTGGTGAATGCACTGGTCAACGCCCCGGTCTGCCCGGTCGACGACGACATCGCCACCGCCGTGCCGACGAGCGTCCGGTACGGCGAGCACTCGGCGGCATTCGTGCTCTCCCAGCGATCGAGCTCGGGCACCATCGAGTCCGGCGGCGCAGTCGACACGCACCGAGGTGGCGGTGCGCGAACTCGCGGAGTTCGTGTCCGAGCGCGCGAAGCCCGACCAGCGACCGCGAGGTCACCGGCGCCGAGGTCCTCCTCCCCCGCAAGCTCCTGCAGAGCGGGCTCACGCTCATCGACTCGCCGGGCGTCGGTGGCCTGACCTCCGCCCACGCGCTCACGACGCTCGCCGCCCTCCCGTCGGCCCACGCGATGCTGTTCGTGTCGGATGCCTCGCAGGAGTACACGGAGCCCGAGATCCAGTTCCTCCGCCATGCCATGCGCATCTCGCCGAACGTGGCATGCGTGCTGACGAAGACCGACCTGTACCCGCATTGGCGCCAGGTCGAGGAGCTGAACCGCGCCCACCTCGCCGCCATCGATCCGACCATCCGGCAGTTCCCCGTCTCATCCCACCTGCGACTCACCGCGGTCGGGTCCTCCGACTCGGAACTGAATGCGGAATCCGGCTTCCCCGAGCTCGTCGACGTACCTCCGCCGCGACATCGTGGGCAAGGCGGAACTCCTGCAGCGACGCTCGACCGCGAGCGACCTCCTGTCCACGACCGAGCACGTGCGCCTCGCGATCGACTCCGAGCTGAGCGCCCTCCAGAATCCCGAACGGACGCCCGAGATCGTGGCGCGACTCGAGGCCACGAAGGGCCGTGCCGATGAGCTCCGGCGGATCTCCTCGCGCTGGCAGATCACGCTGAACGACGGCGTGACCGATCTCATCGCCGACATGGAGCACGACCTGCGCGACCGCATGCGCTCGATCCAGCGGGAGGCCGAGGACTCGATCGACGAGGGCGATCCCGGGCCCGTCTGGGACCAGTTCGTCGAGTGGTTCGAGAAGCGCGTCTCCGCGGCCGTCACCGACACCTTCGTCTGGACGCAGGAGCGCGCGACGTGGCTCGCCGAGAAGGTGGCGCGGCACTTCACCGAAGACGAGGTCGCCGCTTCCGATCATCAATGTCGACGACACGCACGACGTCCTCGACCCCGTCGGAGACGTCGCAACGCTCGACTCCGGCCGGCTCGGCGCCATGCAGAAGTTCTACATCGGCCTGAAGGGCTCCTATGGCGGAGTCCTGATGGTGGGCATCATCACCGGCATCGTCGGGATGTCGCTGATCAATCCGCTCTCGCTCGCCGCGGGCGCAGTGATCGGACGCAAGGCGTACAAGGACGACTCCGAGGCTCGCCTGCTGCGACGGCGCAACGAGGCCAAGATGCTCATCCGCCGCCAGGTCGACGAGATCATCTTCCAGGTCGGCAAGCAACTGCGCGATCGCCTGCGCATCGTCCAGCGCACCACGCGTGACCACTTCACGGCGATCGCCGACGAGCATCACCGTTCACTCGCCGACTCGGTGCTCGCCGCACAGAAGGCGGCCACGATGTACGCGACCGAACGCGACAAGCGGGTCCTGACACTGCGGCGCGAACTCGAGCGCGTCGACGCGCTCAAGAAGCGTGCCCGCGCCATCGACACGGGAGGTCCGCGAAGCCGACTCCGGCGACACTCCCCCGTCGCGAAGCAGCCCTCGGCCTCGCCTGTCGCCACGGCGGAGCCCACGGTCGGGACGGCTCCGGCGTGACGCCCAGCGTGCTCGAGGAGGCGCGCGCACTGCTGGATGCCGCCGCGGTGGAGTATCGCGACGACGCCGCCGCGGTCCGCCGACTCCGCGAGCACTCCGCCCGCCTCGGGGAACCGCTGCGCGTGGCGATCGCCGGGATGGTGAAGGCGGGCAAGTCGACGCTGCTGAATGCGATCATCGGCGAGGAGATCGCTCCGACCGACGCCGGCGAATGCACCAAGGTCATCACCTGGTACCGGCACGGTGCGACACCCCGGATCACGATGCACCTGCGTGAGGGCGGCGCGCGTTCCCTGCCGGTCCGTCGAGACGACGGCCGGCTGGTCATCGACCTCGGTTCGACGCCCGCCGACGAGGTGGAGCGAATCGACGTCGAGTGGCCCTCGAAGCGACTCGAGGACGTGACGCTCATCGACACACCGGGCATCGCATCGCTGTCCACGGAGACCTCGGCACGGTCGGCGGCATTCCTCACCCCGTCGGCGTCGCCCTCCGAGGCCGACGCGATCATCTACCTGATGCGCCACCTGCACTCGGCCGACCTCGGATTCCTCTCGGCGTTCCACGACACCTCGGTCGGCAGGTCCAGCACGGTCAACGCCATGGCGGTGCTCTCCCGCGCCGACGAGATCGGCGCCGGACGCATCGACGCCCTGCTCTCGGCGCGCAACATCGCCGAGCGATATCGCACCGACGGCGCGCTGCGCTCGCTCGCGCTCGACGTGGTCCCGATCGCGGGCCTGCTGGCGGAGTCGGCTCGCACGCTGCGCCAACGCGAGTTCCACGCGCTCCGGGAGGTCGCTCGGCTCGGCCGGGACGCCCGAGAGCGGATGCTCGTCTCCGTCGACCGGTTCGTCCGGGCGGATGCCGGCATCGACGTGTCCGCCGAGGAGCGGAAGGGACTCCTCGACCGCTTCGGCATGTTCGGCATTCGCATGTCGGCCGTCGCGATCCGCTCCGGGTACGACGACTCGACCGACCTGGCCGACGAGCTCTACCGGCGCAGCGGCATGGATGAACTGCTGCGGGTCGTGTCCGATCAGTTCCGATCGCGATCGGACGCCTTGAAGGCTCGCACGGCGCTGGGTGCGATCACGGCGTTGGTCGAGCGCCATCCCACGCCGCACTCCGGTGAGCTCGCGAGTGCGATCGAACGCCTGGAAGCGAATGCACACGAACTTCGCGAGCTCGCCGTGCTCTCGAGCGCCCGAACTTCGGGTCTCGGCCTCGCGCCCGCCGAGGCGGCGGAGGCAGAGCGACTGATCGGCGGGGCGGGGGCCTCACCGTCGCGACGCCTGGGGCTTCCCGACGGGGCCGGACCCGACGAGCTCCGAACCGCGGCGACGGACGCACTCCGGAGGTGGCGCGCGATGAGCGGGAGCCCGTTGCTGGATCGCGCCGCCGTCGAGGCATGCCAGGTCGTGACCCGTTCGTGCGAGGCTCTCGTGATGGTCGTCTCGCCGGCGTCAGTCGAGCGCCGCCGCTTGCACCTCGTCCTTCAGCCGGAACCATCGGCCGGCGGGCCCGACGAGGCACAGGACCCAGCCGGTCACGGCGAGCGCGAGACCGGCCAGGAGCAGTAGTGCGACGAGCGTGCCCCAGTCGCCGATCGCGATGAATGCCAGCGCGACCACGACGACGCACGACGTGGAGCACCAGCACGAGAAGCTGCCACCACCGGGCGCCCCCGCGGCGGTTGAGGATGAATGCGAGCAGGATCGCCTCGGACATGATGACCAGTCCGAGACCGGCGATCGACGACCAGTAGACGACGTCCACGAACGTCGCCACGTCGTCCTCGGAGTACCCGGGGGTCAGCCGCACGAGCGTCGTCGTGAGCTCGGCGGTGATGGACCCGTGCGAAAGGAAGGTGATCAGCACCGCCGCCCCGCCGAGCACGAAGCTGAGGATCCAGAACGTTCGCGCGACCCTGACGACCCGAGGCACCGGGATCTTCCGAAGCACCGGCGGCTTCGAGTCGTCGGACATCGGCGGGCGCGCCGGCGGTGGCGTCGGATCCGCCTCCCCGCGTGACGGCGCCAGCGGCATCCGTTCAGCCTCGCTCGGAACCCGGCTGGGCGTCGGCGGCGGCCTGCGGCTTCGATTCGCGATCCCCCATACCCAGCAATATACGACAGCGCCCCGCCGAGGCCTGCGAGTGGATGCCGCCATGAGGAATCGGGTGGCGGTTCGTCAGGCCGGCGAACCTCAGGCGACGGATGTCCCGCCGACGAGCTTCACCGCGAGCGAGTCGACCGCCGTGGCGATCACCTCGTCGGCGGCCCACCGGCGCGCGAGGCGCGCGGTCGTGGCGTCGAGCTCCGTCACGGGTGAGGCCCTGCACGAGCTCGAGCCGCACGACGAGCTCGGGACCGGCGAGCCGCGCCCCCGGGTCTCCGGCCAGCAGGGTGACGGCGAGCACGGCGAGCTCGGACTGGATCGACCGCTCGAACGCCGACTTCACGGCATCGGACTCGAACGGCGGAGTCCACTCGTGCGACTGCGCGACCGCCCAGACCGCGGGGCGGCGCAGCACGAACTCGGTCGGCGAGCCCGGATCGAGCACCACGAGCTCGGTGCCGTCGTCGGCCGCGGCGAGTGCGACGCGCACGCCGTCGGCGGGGACGGGCCTCGCGATCGGGTTCCACCTCGACATCGCGTCGACCGACGCGAACACGGGGAGCACCCTGCGCCCGTCGGGGCCCGCGACCGTCACGATCGACAGCTCCTGGCTCTTGTCGACGGCGAGTCCGTGCGCACCGACCTCTGCGCCGCCGTCGCCGAGCTGGGCGAGCAGCGGGATCAGCAGGCGCGACTCGGCGAACGCGGCGACGACCTCGGCCTGTCCCGCCGTGCCGTCACGAAACGCGGCGATCGCAGCTGCGAGCTTCGGCGGTGCCAGGCCGTCGTCGGCGGCGTGCGGGTTCGGCTCGAACGAGCGACCGGCCCATGGCACGCCGGCGGAGTCCGCCTGCTTCGGATCGACCGAGGTCGCGGCATCCGTCGACGGCTCGTTCGGATCGTCAGCGCGACGCGACATCCAGTGCCTCGGCGAGCGTGAACGCGCCCGCGTAGAGTGCCTTGCCCACGATCGCGCCCTCGAGGCCGAGCGGCACGAGTTCGCGAAGGGCCACGAGGTCGTCGAGGCTCGAGACACCGCCCGACGCGACGATCGGGCGCGGGGTGCGGTCGAGGATCTGGCGCAGCAGGTCGATGTTCGGGCCCTGCAACGTGCCGTCTTTGGTGACGTCGGTGACGACGTAGCGTGCGGTGCCCGCCTCTTCGAGGCGTTCGAGCACCTGCCAGAGGTCGCCGCCCTCCTTGGTCCATCCGCGCGCCGCGAGCGTCGTGCCGCGCACGTCGAGCCCGACGGCGATCGCCTCGCCGTACTGCGCGATCACGGATGCCGCCCACTCGGGATTCTCGAGCGCGGCGGTGCCCAGGTTGATGCGCTTGGCGCCGATCTCGAGCGCGTGCTCGAGGGACTCGTCGTCGCGGATGCCTCCCGAGAGCTCGACGTTGACGCCGCGCACCTGGCGGATCGCCTTCTTCAGGATCGCGGCGTTGGAGCCGCGGCCGAACGCCGCGTCGAGGTCGACGAGGTGGATCCACTCGGCGCCCTGGTCGGCCCAGTCCATCGCCGCGTCGACCGGATCGCCGTAGTTCGTCTCGGTGCCCGCCTCACCCTGCGTCAGGCGGACGGCCTTGCCGCCGGCGACGTCGACGGCCGGAAGCAGCACCAGGCCGGGGGTCTTGTTGAACTCACTCATCACTGTCCTCAGAAATCTTCGTCGGGAATCGACGTGGGCACAGTCACAGGATCTTACGCCTTCACCGAACTCGGTGCGTCCGCGTGACCAGCCCGGACGTCGGCGCGCTCAGTGGAGCGTGCCGATCCAGTTCGCGAGCAGCCGGATGCCTGGCGCCGCGGACTTCTCGGGGTGGAACTGGGTGGCCGACAGCGGGCCGTTCTCGACGGCGGCGAGGAACCGCCCGCCGTGCTCGGCCCACGTGAGCTTCGGCTTGGGGAACGGCGGCATCACGTCGAGGTGCCACTGCTGCGCGGCGAACGAGTGCACGAAGTAGAACCGCTCGTCTTCGATGCCGTCGAACAGCACCGAGCCCTCGTCGGGCGTGACCGTGTTCCAGCCCATGTGCGGCAGCACCGGTGCCGGCAGCTCGGTGACGACGCCGGGCCACTCGCCGAGCCCTTCGGTGTCGACGCCGCGCTCGACCCCGTGCTCGAACATGACCTGCATGCCGACGCAGATGCCCAGCACCGGGCGACCCCCGGCGAGTCGACGGTCGATGATCTCATCGCCCCGTACCGCGTGCAGCTGGTCGACGACGGCCTTGAACGCGCCGACGCCCGGCACCACGAGGCCGTCGGCCTCGAGCGCCGCGGTGCGATCGGCCGTGACCTCGACCTCGGCGCCGGCGGCCTCGAGCGCCTTCGCTGCCGAGTGCACGTTGCCCGAACCGTAGTCGAGCAGCGCGACGCGTGGCGTGCGGCTCACAGGGCGCCCTTCGTGGACGGGATGCCCGAGATGAGCGGGTCGAGCGCCTTCGCCTGGCGGAACGCCCGGGCGAACGCCTTGAACTCGGCCTCGGCGATGTGGTGCGGGTCGCGACCGCCCAGCACGGTGACGTGCACGGTGAGGCCCGCGTTGAAGGTGATCGCCTCGAAGACGTGGCGCACCATCGACCCGGTGAAGTGACCGCCGATGAGGTGGTACTCGAACCCGGCGGGCTCGCCCGAGTGCACGAGGAACGGACGGCCCGAGATGTCGACGACCGCCTGCGCGAGCGCCTCGTCGAGCGGCACGAGCGCGTCGCCGTACCGCGAGATGCCGCGCTTGTCGCCGAGCGCCTGCCTGATGGCCTGCCCGAGCACGATGCCGGTGTCTTCGACGGTGTGGTGCACGTCGATGTCGACGTCACCGTTCGCCCGCACGGTGAGATCGGTGAGCGAGTGCTTCGCGAACGCCGTGAGCATGTGGTCGTAGAACGGAACACCCGTCTCGATGTCGCTCGTTCCGGTGCCGTCGAGATCGATGGAGAGGTCGATGCTCGACTCGCTCGTCTCGCGCTGGACTCGAGCCGTGCGCGCGGGCGTCTGGGAGCTCATGCGTCAATCCTATTGCGGCCGGAAGGCGCGAAGACGGCGATCGCCTCGAGGAACGCGGTGGTCTCGGCCTCGGTTCCGGCGGTCACGCGAAGGTGGCCGGGGATGCCGATGTCGCGAATGAGGATGCCGCGTGCGAGCAGTGCCTCGAAGACCGCGTGCGGGTCGTCGACGCCGCCGAAGAGCACGAAGTTCGAGCCACTGCGCGCGGGCGAGAACCCGAGTTCGGCGAGGGTGCTCGAGATGCGCTCACGCTGGCCGCGGATCTCGTCGACCATTGCGAGCATCTCGTCGGCGTGCGCGAGCGCGCCGAGCGCCGCCGCCTGGGTCAGTGCCGACAGGTGGTAGGGCAGGCGTACCAGGCGCAGGGCGTCGATCGCCGCCGGGTCGCCGGCGAGGTAACCCACCCGCGCTCCCGCGAACGCGAACGCCTTGCTCATGGTGCGGGAGACCAGCAGGCGCGGGCGCCCCTCGAGCAGTGTCAGCGCACTCTGCGTGCCCGGATCGGCGAACTCGAAGTAGGCCTCGTCGACGACGACCACGCCGCGGGCGGCGTCGGCGACGGCTCGGATCGTCTCGAGTGACAGCGGTGTGCCCGTGGGATTGTTCGGTGCGCAGAGCAGCACGATGTCGGGGTCGTGCTCGTGCACCGCGGCGACGGCGGTCTCGGGGCTCAACTCGAAGTCGGCGTCGCGGGGTGCGGCGATCCACTCGGTGCCGGTACCCGACGCGAGCAGCCCGTACATGGAGTAGGTCGGCGCGAAGCCGAGCACCGAACGACCGGGCCCGCCGTAGGCCTGCATGACGTGCTGCAGCACCTCGTTGGACCCGTTCGCGGCCCAGAGTTGCTCGGGTGCCAGCCCATGCCCGAGGTAGCCGGCGAGGGCCGCCCGGAGTTCGGTGAACTCGCGGTCGGGGTAGCGGTTGAGTCGCAGGATGGCCGCGGCGATGCGGGCGACGATGTCGTGCGCCACGTCTTCGGGGATGGGATGCGTGTTCTCGTTGACGTTGAGCGCGACCGGAACGTGCGCTTGCGGAGCACCATAGGGCGTGCGCCCACGAAGGTCGTCGCGGATGGGGAGGTCGTCGAGACTCGTCACCGATCCATGCTACCGACGACGACACGAGCAGGCGTCTCGCGTGACGTCAGCCGGCGTTCGGCACTGCGAGGCGCTGCCCCGGCTCGATCACCGCGTCGTCGAGGCCGTTGAGCCGCACGATGTCTTCGATCACGACCCGCGGGTCGGCCGACGGATCGACCGCCACGGCGATCTCCCAGAGCGAGGCGCCCGCATCGACGGTGATATACGAGAGCCCTGCGCCGACCGCGGCGCCATCGGCATCGGCGGCAGCCCCGCCCGCGGAGAGCACCGAGACGAGCGCCCACAGCACGAGTGGGATCGACGCCAGCGTGGTGAACACGACACGACCGCGTCTGGTGAGTCGCAGACGCCCGGAGTGAGCCTCGCGCTCTGCCACGACTTCGGTGGGTCGCAGGCTCGCCTGAGGGCGGTAGCCGGGATTCACGATCACTGCGCTCATGTCACACCTCCTGATGCGAGTCGCATCCGGCCCTCGGCCGGGAGGGCCGGATGCGAATCTCTGTTCCGAACATACCTTCGAACAAATCGAAGCCGCAAGCACCGCGACGAATGTTTCTGGCCCCGAATACGGCGACACACTCGAACGAATGTTTGCCGGGGCCACTCGCGACGGATACAGTTTCGAATGTCCGGAAGACAGTCGACCAGACACCACTGACATTGGGTCGCGAGGGCGACCTCGACGAAGGGGCGAGACCGTGAGCACCGACAACGACGTGCGTGAGACGGGCCGGGCACGACGCCGTAAGAGCCTGAGTGCGAAGCAGATCGCCATCCTCGAGGTCGTGCAGCGATCGGTCGCGAGCCGCGGCTATCCGCCCAGCATGCGCGAGATCGGAGACGCGGTGGGGCTCGCCTCACTGTCGAGCGTCACGCACCAGCTCAATCAGCTCGAACTCGCCGGTTACCTTCGACGCGACCCCAATCGGCCTCGCGCGCTCGAGGTGCTGATCGAGCTCCCGGGCCTCGACGCAGCGCAGCCCGGCCGCGGGCGACCCGGCGCCGGTCGGCGACGCCGCCATGGTCCCCCTCGTCGGCCGCATCGCGGCCGGCGTGCCGATCACCGCCGAGCAGCAGATCGACGAGGTCTTCCCGCTCCCCCGCCAACTCGTCGGCAAGGGCGAGCTGTTCATCCTGAAGGTCGTCGGCGACTCGATGATCGACGCCGCGATCTGCGATGGCGACTGGGTCGTGGTGCGCTCGCAGCGCACGGCCGAGAACGGCGAGATCGTCGCGGCGATGCTCGACGGCGAAGCCACGGTCAAGGTGTTCCGCCAGCGCGACGGGCACACGTGGCTGCTTCCCCGCAACACCGCGTTCGAGCCGATCGTCGGCGATCACGCCGAGGTGCTCGGCAAGGTCGTCGCGGTGCTGCGCTCCGTCTGACGCGGTCGGCGGGCCGGTGATCGGCTCAGGCCGTCACGGGATCGCTCAGGCGGTCACGCGCGCCGGCGCGACCGCCGGGGTGGCGCCGACGGCTGCAGGCGCGACGCCGCGCAGCCACTCCATCACCGCGTGCATGAATCCGGCGTGATCGTCACGGAACACGGTGTGGCCGGTGCCGGGCACCGTCGCGACGGTCATGCCCTGGCGACGCATCTGCGCGGCGACCCGGTCGGTGATGAGCAGGCTCTTCTCGGCGAGCAGCACGAGGCTCGGCGCGACGAGGCGTGCCGGCGGCACGAGAGGCCGGGTGTCGGTGAAGCCGAGGATCGTGCGCTTGTCCCAGTCGCGGAGTGTCGCGAGCTCGATGTCGACGTCGACCGCGCTCCACTTCGGGTTCATGCGCACGAGCGCCGACCGCTTCGGTCGCGGCGCGATCGCGAAGAAGGTCTTGTACGCCCAGCCCTTGACGCCCTTCGGGAACGCGAAGGCCGGATCGATGTAGATCGCCGCGCGAGGCGCGAGGCGATCGGCCACGAGGCTCGCGACGAGCCCGCCGAGCGAATGCCCCATGACCACGTCGGGCGCACCGTCGAGCATCGGCGCGACGGTCTCGACCACGTCGTCGGCCCAGGCGGCCGGCGAGTACCGGAGCGCGCGGGGGCTGCGTCCGTGGCCGCTGAGGTCGACCGCGAGCACGCGGAATCCCTTGGCCTCGAGCTCGGCGGTCACGCGGTGCCACGCCCGCGAATCCGACATGATGCCGTGGATGAGGATCGCGGTGCGGCGACCGGTGCCTGATTCGTGAACCGCGAGCTGCATGCGCCGACCGTACGCGACGAGCCTGTGCAACTCCCCCGGATCACGTGAGCGGTCGCCGAGCGTCGCGAGGCGAGCGCCCCGGCGGCGCGGGTGACGAGCACGACGAACGGATGTCGCGTGCCACGCGACATCCGCTCGCCCTGCTTCGCTCGCCTAGCGTGCCACCGCAGGATCGGCGAGCTGCTCGCGCACCGCGTGGGTCGCCTCGAGGATGTGCTCGAGCGACGCGATCGTCTCGTCGTAGCCGCGGGTCTTGAGCCCGCAGTCGGGGTTCACCCACAGCCGCGACGCCGGGATCTCGGCGACCGCGCGCTCGAGGAGCGCCTGCACCTCGGCCGCACTCGGCACGCGCGGCGAGTGGATGTCGTACACGCCCGGGCCGATGCCGTGCGAGAACCCGCTCGCGGAGATGTCGTCGACGACCTCCATGCGGCTTCGCGCCGCCTCGATCGACGTCACGTCGGCATCGAGGTTGCTGATGGCGTCGATCACCGCGCCGAACTCCGAATAGCAGAGGTGCGTGTGCACCTGCGTGGCCGACGCGGCGCCTCCCGTGGCGAGCCGGAACGAGCCGACCGACCAGTCGAGGTAGGCGGGCTGGTCGGCACGCTTCAGCGGCAACAGCTCGCGAAGCGCGGGCTCGTCGACCTGGATGACCCGGATACCGGCCCGCTCGAGGTCTGCGATCTCGTCGCGGAGGGCGAGCGCCACCTGGCGGGCGGTGTCGCCGAGCGGCTGGTCGTCACGCACGAACGACCACGCGAGGATCGTCACCGGGCCCGTGAGCATTCCCTTCACGGGCTTCTCGGTGAGCGATTGGGCGTACGTCGACCATTCGACCGTCATCGGCGCCGGTCGCGACACGTCGCCCCACAGGATCGACGGCCGCGTGCACCGCGAGCCGTACGACTGCACCCAGCCGTGCTGCGTCACCGCGAAGCCGTCGAGCAGTTCGGCGAAGTACTGCACCATGTCGTTGCGCTCGGGTTCGCCGTGCACGAGCACGTCGAGGCCGATCTCCTCCTGCAGTCGCACCACCCGCTCGATCTCGTCGCGCATGAGCTGCCGGTAGGCGTCAGCGTCGAGTTCGCCCTTCACGAGACGCGCCCGCGCCCGTCGGATGTCGCCGGTCTGCGGGAACGAGCCGATGGTCGTGGTCGGCAGTTCCGGCAGCGCGAGGCTCGACTGGGCGGCGACCCGCTCGTCGTACGCGGGCCGGGCGAAGTCGCGTTCGTCGAGCGCCCCGAGCCGGTCGCGCACCGCGGGAACGCGCACGCCCGGCGCGCCGCTGCGGTCGGCGAGGGCGGCGGATGCCTCGGCGAGGTCGGTCTCGATCGCCTCACGGCCCTCGGTGAGCCCGCGAGCGAGCGTCGCGACCTGCGCGACCTTCTGGTCGGCGAACGCGAGCCACGAGACGAGGCGCGCGTCGAGGGCGGACTCGTCGTCGACGTCGTGCGGCACGTGCAGCAGCGAGGTCGAGGTCGACACCGCGACCGCACCCGACAGGTGCTGCACGGCCTCGGCACGCGCGAACGCCGCGGCGAGGTCGCCGCGCCAGATGTTGTGCCCGTCGATCACGCCCGCGACGAGGGTCTTCGTCGCGAGCGACTCCTCGGTTGCCGGGTCGAGCTGCGCCGGAAGCGTGCCGCGCACGAGGTCGAGCCCGATCGCCTCGACCGGGGTCGCCGCCAGCACCGCCAACGCGTCGTCGAGCGCCCCATAGGGCGCGGCCACGAAGATCGAGGGTCGCGCGTCGGCGGCGCCGAGGGTGTCGTACGCGGCCGCCGCGGCGTCGAGCACTCGGTCGCGGGGTTCGTCGAGGCTCTCGCTCACGAGCGCGGGCTCGTCGAGCTGCACCCACTCGGCACCCGCCGCGGCGAGTTGTTCGAGCAACTGCGCGTACACCGGAACGAGGTCGGCGAGGCGGTCGAGCGGCCGGAAGCCGGCCGGAGCACCATCGACCGGCTTGGCGAGCAGGAGGAAGGTCACCGGCCCGACGATCACGGGCCGGGTGAGGAACCCCTGCGCCTTCGCCTCGGCGAACTCGGCGAGGATGCGTTCGGCGTGCAGGGCGAATTCGGTGTCGGGACCGATCTCGGGCACGAGGTAGTGGTAGTTCGAGTCGAACCACTTCGTCATCTCGAGGGGCGCATCGTCGCCGACGCCTCGGGCGATCGTGAAGTACGCGGCGAGGTCGACGCCGCCGTCGGCGTCGAGGAACCGGGCGAACCGGGACGGCACCGCGCCGACGGCGACCGCGGCGTCGAGCACCTGGTCGTAGAACGAGAACGACTCGGGGATCGCCGAGTCGGTGCGCCCGAGACCGAGCTCGGCGAGGCGCAGGCGGGTCGCGGCGCGCAGTTCGGCGGCGCGTGCCTCGAGCTCGCCGGCGTCGATCGACCCTGCCCAGAACGCCTCGACCGCGCGCTTCAGCTCGCGGCGACGCCCGATGCGCGGGTAGCCGAGGATCGTCCCGCTGGGGAATGCGTGTGCGGTCATCGTGGTGTCGTGTTCCTCTCGTCGACGAGCTGCGGGGCGGGGTGCGAGTCGAGTCGGCCGAGCACGTCGAGCACGGCGTCGTGTCGGTTGAAGGTGTACAGGTGCAGGCCGGGTGCGCCGCCGTCGATCACCTCCTGGGCGAGTCGGGCCGCGTAGGCGATGCCGAGTTCGGCGCACGATTCGGCGTCGGGCTCGATCTCGAGGTCGATCACGAGTTCCGACGGCGGCTCGACGCCCGTCAGCTCGGTGAGCCTCGCGAGTCTCGTCGGCGTGGTCACCGGCATGATGCCGGGCACGATGGGGATCGTCACCCCGGCCGCACGGGCGCGCTCGACGAATCCGAGGTAGTCGTCGGCGTGCCAGAACAGCTGGGTGATCGCGAGGTTCGCGCCGGCGACCTCCTTCGCGAGCAGCGCATCGACATCCTGGTTCACGCCATGAGAACGCGGATGTCCCGTGGGGAAGGCCGCGACCGCGACCCGCTCGGGGCGTCGTCGCTCGCCGATGCGCGAGGCTCCGGGAACGCCCGGGCACGCCCTCTTGGGCGAACGGTTCGCGCTCCTCCTGCACCCGGTGGATGAGCTGCACCAGTTCGGCCGAGCTGCCGAGGTCGCCGATGCCGGCATCGGGGTCGGAACCGTCGGGCGGATCGCCGCGAAGCGCGAGGAAGCTCGTGATGCCCGCGTCGAGGAACTCGCGCACGAGGCGATTCGCCTCGGCGTGCGACGAGCCCACGCACGTGAGGTGCGCCATCGGCTCGACGTCGGTGTTCTCGAGGATGTAGCGCAGCACCGTCAGCGAGCGGTCGCGCGAGGAACCGCCCGCGCCGAACGTGACCGAGATGAACGCGGGATCCGCCTCGGCGAGCCGGTCGATCGTGCGACCGAGGGCGAGCGCCGCGGCGTCGGTGCGCGGCGGGAAGAGCTCGAACGAGATCGGAGGGCGCGACCGACAGTCGGCGTCAGACCCGTCTGAACCGGTGCCTGCCATGGGTCGTCTCCTGCGTGACGAGCCGGTCGGCGGAGGCACGGCAGGCCGCGTCCCCCTGCCGGAACGGCGGGTGGGTGTCGCGGGCGGGTGCCGGGCTCGGCGGTCGCTCCAGGTGCGCGGCATCCGGCCGCACACCGACGATCAGGAGCGACGATACGCCTGTGGCTCGGCGACCGGAACCCTTGTGACGGAAGGTGACGATCGCGTGTTGCGACGCGAGTGGCGCGCCGGGACATCCGCAGACGCACCGTCGACGGTCGGCGGCCGCCGCCGACCGGCGACGCTGCGTCAGGCCTCGACGACCGCCGCGAAGCGCGCCAACTGGGCGGCGAGCTCGGGCGACGCGAGCGCGCGGATGCGCGTTCCGTCTTCGAGGTAGTCGATCGACAGCACCCGGCCGGTCTCATGCAGGGTCGACACGACCTCGCCGCGGTCGTAGGGCACCAGCAGGTCGATCTCGACCGCCGGATCGGGCAGCATGCGCGAGATCGCGGCGAGCACGTCGGCGATGCCTTCGCCCGTGCGTGCCGACGCGAAGATCGCGTCGGGTTCGAGCCCTCGAAGCACGAGCCGGTCTTCGGGCGTCACGAGGTCGGCCTTGTTGAAGACGACGAGCTCGGGGATGTCGCGGGCGCCGACCTCGCCGATGACGTCGCGCACCGTGGCGATCTGGCCGGCGGGGTCGGGGTGGGCCGCATCGACGACGTGCACGATGAGGTCGGAGTCGCCGACCTCTTCGAGGGTCGACCGGAACGCCTCGACGAGCTGGTGCGGCAGGTTGCGCACGAAGCCGACCGTGTCGGCGATGGTGTAGATGCGGCCGTCGGCCGTGGTGTTCCGGCGCACGGTCGCGTCGAGGGTCGCGAACAGGGCGTTCTCGACGAGCACTCCGGCACCGGTGATGCGGTTGAGCAGGCTCGACTTGCCCGCGTTCGTGTACCCCGCGATCGCGACCGACGGCACGGCGTTGCGCTTGCGATTGGCGCGCTTGGCCTCGCGGGCGGGCTTCATGCCGGCGATCTGCCGGCGCAGCTTCGCCATGCGCGAGTGGATGCGGCGGCGGTCGAGTTCGATCTTCGTCTCACCGGGACCACGCGAGCCCATTCCGGCACCGGCGCCACCGACCTGGCCACCGGCCTGTCGGGACATCGACTCACCCCAGCCGCGGAGGCGGGGCAAGCAGGTACTCGAGCTGCGCGAGTTCGACCTGCGCCTTGCCCTCGCGGCTCTTGGCGTGCTGGCTGAAGATGTCGAGGATGACCGCCGTGCGGTCGATGACCTTGACCTTGATCGCATCTTCGAGCGCACGCCGCTGGCTGGGCGCGAGCTCGGTGTCGGCGACGACCGTGTCGGCGCCGAGCGAGGCGACGATGTGCCGCAGCTCGTCGACCTTGCCGCGGCCGAGGTACGTGCTGGGGTCGGGGTGCGGGCGGCGCTGCAGCACGCCGTCGAGCACGCGCGCGCCCGCGGTCTCTGCGAGGGCGGCGAGCTCGCGCATGGAGTTCTCGGCCTCGTCCTGCGAGCCCTGGGAGTACACGCCGATGAGCACGACGTTCTCGAGCCGCAACTGCCGGTACTCGACCTCGGTGACGTCCTCGAGTTCGGTGGAGAGTCCGCCGACTCGGCGCAGGCCCGCCCGGGCCTCGCGGTCGTACTGCTCGCCGTCGGCCTCACCCGAGACGTCGTGCGAGCCATCGTTCATGAGTGCGTCGGCCGCGGTCGACCCGAAACGGGTGACGCCGGCCTTGGTCTCTGCGCCGCGCAGCACCCGCTCGACGGCGTCGTCTGCGGCGGACTGTTCGGCATCGTTCATCCTGTACAGACTACTTCGGTTCGGGTGCGATGGGTTCCCGCGGTGTTCGCTGGCGCGAGACCACTGCCCCGGTTCTCGTGCGATAAGTTCCCCTGTATGGCCTCGGACCACTACTTCACCGCCCAGCCCGCCGGTGAGGCCGCGTTCCGCACCATCACCGTCACGCTCGCGGGCCGCAAGCTCACGGTGACGACCGCGGGCGGCGTGTTCAGCCCCGAGCACCTCGACACCGGAACCCGCGTGCTGCTCGAGCGCGTGCCCGCACCGCCCGCGACCGGCGACCTGCTCGACCTCGGCTGCGGGTGGGGGCCGATCGCGATCAGCCTCGCGCTGCAGGCGCCGGATGCCACGGTCTGGGCCGTCGACGTCAATGAACGCGCGCTCGACCTCGTGCGGCGCAACGTCGCCCGGCTCGGGCTCACCAACGTCAGGGCCGTGCTGCCCGACCAGGTGCCGAGCGAGATGCGGTTCGCGACCATCTGGTCGAACCCGCCGATCCGCATCGGCAAGGCCGAACTGCACGCATTGCTCGCGAGCTGGCTCCCCCGCCTCGACGACGATGCGCAGGCATGGCTGGTCGTCGCCAAGCAGCTCGGCGCCGACTCGCTGCAGCGCTGGATCGCCGACGAGCTCGGCTTCGACGTCGAGCGCGCCGAGACCTCGAAGGGCTTCCGGGTGCTCGAAGCGCGACGCTGAGCCGTTCAGGCCAACGTCAGCACTCCGTCGAAGACCAGCTCTGCGGGGCCCGACAGCGCAACATGCTCGCCGTCGTCGGCCTGGAACATGCGCACCCCGAGCACACCGCCCGGCACCTGCACGCGCCAGTCGTTCGGCGCTCCGGCGCCCGCCCAGTGGCGCACGGCGAGCGCAGACGCGACGGCACCGGTGCCGCACGAGAGCGTCTCGCCCGACCCGCGCTCGTGCACGCGCATGCGGATGCGCCCGACGCCGTCTTCGACGAGGGGCTCGGCCGGAACCACGAACTCGATGTTGGCGCCGTGGACGGGCTCGGGGTCGAGGATCGGCTGGTACCCCAGGTCGAGACTCTCGAGCTCGTCGTCGTCGGCGAGGGCGACGACGATGTGCGGATTCCCGACGTCGATGCCGAGACCCGGCCGGGCGACCGGAAGCTGCTTGGCCCGCACGAGCGGCTCGCCGCCGTCGAGCCGCCAGAGGCCGAGATCGGCCTGGAACCCGTTCGCCGTGCGGCTCACCGTGCGCACCCCCGCGCGCGTGCCGATGGCGATCTCGGCGCCGGGATGCAGGTCGGCGAGGCCCTGGTCGAGCAGGTACTTCGTGTAGACGCGAATGCCGTTGCCGCACATCTCGGAGACGGAGCCGTCGGAGTTCCAGTAGTCCATGAACCATGCGGCATGCGGGTTCTCGGCGAGTGCCGCGGCTCCCGCGTCGAGATTCGCCGACCGCACGGCACGGATGACGCCGTCGGCACCGACGCCGAACTGGCGGTCGCACATCGCGGCGATCTGCGTGGGGGTCAGCTCGGTCTCACCCTCGGGATCGCTGAAGAGCACGAAATCGTTGCCGGTGCCCTGGCCCTTGGTGAATCGCAGATCGAACGACATCACCTCAGTCTAGGGTCGCCTGACGGGCGAGTTCGGCGGCGCGAGCCGACGCGTCGTCGGCGTCGATCGTGACCGCCTCGCGATATCGCCTGAACCATCCGACCTGGCGCCGCGCATAGGTTCGGGTGAGCTGCTGCGTCTCGGCGATCGCTTCGGCACGGGACATCCGGCCGTGCAGTTCACCGAGCGCCTGCGCGTAGCCGATCGCCTTGCGGGCGGTCACCCCTCGCTCGATGCCCTGCGGCAGCAGGCCGCGCACCTCGTCGACGAGGCCGCGCTGCCACATGTCGAGCACGCGGGCGTCGAGCCGCTCGACGAGGTGCGCACGCTCGCTGCGCAGGTGCACGATGCGGTGGTCGCGCCACGGCACGGGTTCGTCGGGGAGTCGTGCGGCCTTGGGTTCGCCGGTCAGCTCGATGACCTCGAGCGCGCGAACGATGCGGCGGCCGTTCTGCGGGTCGACGCTCGCCGCGGTCTCGGCGTCGATCGCACGCAGTCGTGCATGCAGCAGGCCCGGGCCGCGCTCGGCGAGCTCGGCCTCGAGCCTCGCCCGCAGCTCGGGATCGGTGCCCGGGAAGCGGAAGTCGTGGATCACGGACGACACGTACAGCCCCGAGCCGCCGACGAGCAGCGCGACGGCGCCCCTGGCGGAGATCTCGTCGATCACGCCGCGGGCGTGCCGACTGGTAGGCCGCGACCGATGCGTCTTCGGTGACCTCGAGCACGTCGAGCAGGTGGTGCGGCACGCCGCGCCGTTCGGCGAGCGAGAGCTTCGCCGTGCCGATGTCCATGCCGCGATAGAGCTGCATGGCGTCGGCGTTGACGACTTCGGCGGGTCGGCCCGCGAGTTCGAGTGCCGCAGCGAGGTCGAGTGCGAAGTCGGACTTGCCGGTGCCCGTCGCCCCGACGATCGCGATGAGCGACACGTCAGCGCTGCGCGTCGGTGGGGTCGTAGATGGGCATGGTGCCGACGCCGGGCGCGACGAGCGGTTCGGCGGTGCGCGCGCGAAGCGTCGGCAGTCCGAGCGAGACGCGCCCTGCGGCGGATGACCCGCCGACGGCCGGTACCGCACAGCTCTCGGCCTCGGCACGATCCCACGCGTCGCCCGCGCGGGTGCGACGGATGACCAGCGGCGTGTCGTCGACCGAGTCGGCCAGCAGGTGGAATGGTGCGGCGTGCGTGATCGTCACCGAGACGACGTCACCCGGCCGGGGCAGCTCGGAACCGGCGGTGACCTCGAAGTGCACGAGGCGGCTGTCTTCGGCGCGGCCGCTGAGTCGATGCGTCTCGGCGTCTTTCTTGCCGTCGCCCGACGACACGAGCACCTCGACCGTGCGGCCGACGAGCTTCTCGTTCTCCTCCCACGAGATGCGCTCCTGCAGCGCCGTGAGCCGCTCGTAGCGCTCTTGCACGACCGCCTTCGGCACCTGGTCGTCCATGGTGGCCGCCGGTGTTCCGGGACGGATCGAGTACTGGAAGGTGAACGCCGAGGCGAACCGCGCGGCCTCGACGACGCGCAGCGTCTCTTGGAAGTCTGCTTCGGTCTCGCCGGGGAAGCCCACGATGATGTCGGTCGAGATCGCCGCATTCGGGATCTTCGCGCGCACGCGGTCGAGGATGCCGAGGAACTTCTCGGAGCGGTACGACCGGCGCATCGCCTTGAGCACGCGGTCTGAGCCCGACTGCAGCGGCATGTGCAGCTGCGGCATGACGGTGGGAGTCTCGGCCATCGCGTCGATGACGTCGTCGGTGAACGCCGCGGGGTGCGGGCTCGTGAACCGGATGCGCTCGAGGCCGTCGATCTGGCCGGCGGCACGCAGCAGCTTGCCGAACGCCTGCCGATCGCCGAACTCGACGCCGTAGGAGTTCACGTTCTGCCCGAGCAGGGTGACCTCGACGACGCCGTCGTCGACGAGGGCCTGGATCTCGGCGAGGATCTCGCCGGGCCGACGGTCTTTCTCTTTGCCGCGCAGGGCGGGCACGATGCAGAACGTGCACGTGTTGTTGCAGCCGACCGAGATCGAGACCCACCCGCTGTAGGTCGAATCGCGCTTGGTCGGCAGGGTCGACGGGAACACCTCGAGGGCGTCGAGGATCTCGAGCTGCGCCTCGTCGTTGTGTCGGGCGCGCTCGAGCAGGCTCGGCAGCGAGCCCATGTTGTGCGTGCCGAACACGACGTCGACCCAGGGCGCCTTCTCGAGGATGACGTTCTTGTCTTTCTGGGCGAGGCAGCCGCCGACCGCGATCTGCATGCCCGCATGGCGACGCTTGACGCTGGCGAGGTGCCCGAGGTTTCCGTAGAGCTTGTTGTCGGCGTTCTCGCGCACCGCGCACGTGTTGATGACGACGATGTCGGCCTCGGCGCCGTCGGCGGGAATGTACCCGGCGGCCTCGAGCGAGCCGCTCAGCCGCTCGGAGTCGTGGACGTTCATCTGGCACCCGAAGGTGCGGACCTCGTACGTGCGCGGCGCGGGCGACGACTGCGTCGCCGCGACCTGTGCGACCTCGTGAATGGTGCTCATGATCGCACCAGTTTACGAGCCCGCAGCCGCGATCGCCGCCGTCACCGCCTCGCGCACCACGTCACTCGGATAGCCTCGCCGCTGCAGGAACGCCGAGAGCCGGCGCTCTGCCGTCTGCCGGTCGAGGCCCGTGAGCTGACGCGCCCGCCGTTCGGCCACTGCCAGCGCGTTCTCGCGCTCGGCCTCGGGGTCGAGGCCGTCGATCGCCGCTCGTGCGATGCCCGAATCGATGCCGCGACGGCTCAGCTCATTGAGGATCGCGCCGCTGCCCCTGCCCCGACGAACGCCGTGGCTGTGCACGACCTGCTCGGCGAGCCGCGCGTCGTCGAGGTAGCCGAAGCGCTCGTAGCGTTCGATCCACTGCTCGATCTCATGCTCGTCGAGCCCGTGCTCGGCGAGCACCGAGCGCACCTCGGTCACCGAAAGCGCCGATCGCCGCAGGCGGGAGACGACCAGGCGGTCGATGCGGTCGTCACGCTCGACCCCGGTCTCGTCGGGCGTGTCGGCGTCGCTCGCTTCGGCAGAAGCAGGCACCGTGGCCTCGGCCCTTGGGCGCACGGCCGGGTCAGCCGGCACGCGAGGCGTCGTCGTCGGAGCGGTGCGCCCCCGCGCGCCGGCGGCGGGCGGCGGCTGACGCGATGCAGCGGGGCGAGACGTCGCCTCGGCATCGGGGCGAACCCACGGCAGGTACGTGACCGGGGCGAGACGTTCTGATGCAGCGTCGCTCATCGTGTGTTCCTCCCCGGTCACGTCACTCAGCTCGTCAGGCGCCCTTGCGCTTCGACGTGATCGACTCGACGTTCGACGGTACTGCCGAGGCAGCGACCGCCGGCTGGCCGATGCCGAGCTTCACGAGGATCTTCTGCTCGATGTCGGCCGCGATGTCGGGGTTCTGCAGCAGGAAGTTGCGAGCGTTCTCTTTGCCCTGCCCGAGCTGGTCGCCGTCGTAGGTGTACCAGGCACCCGACTTCTTGACGATGGCCTGGTCGACGCCGTAGTCGATGAGGCTGCCCTCGCGGGAGATGCCGACTCCGTAGAGGATGTCGAACTCGGCCTGCTTGAACGGCGGCGCCATCTTGTTCTTGACGACCTTCACGCGGGTGCGGTTGCCGACCGCCTCGGTGCCGTCTTTCAGGGTCTCGATGCGGCGGATGTCGAGCCGCACCGAGGCGTAGAACTTGAGCGCCTTGCCGCCCGCGGTGGTCTCGGGGCTGCCGAAGAACACGCCGATCTTCTCGCGGAGCTGGTTGATGAAGATCATGGTGGTGTTGGTCTGGTTGAGCCCGCCGGTGAGCTTGCGGAGCGCCTGCGACATGAGGCGTGCCTGCAGGCCGACGTGCGAGTCGCCCATCTCGCCCTCGATCTCGGCGCGAGGCACGAGGGCCGCGACCGAGTCGATGACGATGAGGTCGATCGAACCCGAACGCACGAGCATGTCGGCGATCTCGAGCGCCTGCTCACCCGTGTCGGGCTGCGACACGAGCAGCGCGTCGATGTCGACACCGAGCTTCTTGGCGTACTCGGGGTCGAGTGCGTGCTCGGCGTCGATGAAGGCGGCGATGCCGCCGGCGCGCTGGGCGTTGGCGATGGCGTGCAGCGTGAGCGTGGTCTTGCCCGAGGACTCGGGACCGTAGATCTCGACGATGCGGCCGCGCGGAATGCCGCCGATGCCGAGGGCGACGTCGAGGGCGATCGAACCGGTGGGGATGACCTCGACGGGCGCGCGATCTTCGCTGCCGAGGCGCATGACCGAGCCCTTGCCGAACTGACGGTCGATCTGCGCGAGGGCGGTTTCGAGTGCCTTCTCGCGGTCTGCTGGTGATGCCATGGTGTGGGCTCCTTCGATGCTCGGTTGCTGCTGCCTCTAGGCTGTCGTTCCACGTTGCGGGCCGTGACCCGCGGCGTCTCGCGACAAGGCGGTTGCGGTGTGTTCCGACGCTTCGACCGTATGGCCGACCACCGACATCAGATGCCGTCACCGGCGGAGATGTGGATGGATGCGCTGGAACTCCTGCTGTTGAGGAGACTACTCCAGCGACCGAACAGATGTTCGAAGACGCGCCCGCGTGTCGAACAGGTCTTCGGGACGGACGAGCAGGTCAGCGGATGCCGCGACCGTGCTCCCCCGGCACCGGCCGACCGGCTCCGTGACGGCGCTCGTCCGGGACATCCGTCGCATCGCAGAGCGCCAGCCACACCTCGCGCGGCCGCACGCCGGCGGCGAGGGCCTCGCGCGCCGTGCGCCCGCCGAGCGTCGCGAGCACGAGGTCGTTCACGACGACACCGCCGTAGCCTGCGCCGAACTCGGCGTCGACGGCGATCTGGAATTCGCTGAGCTTCATCGGGTTCTCCCGGACATGCCTTCGGCCGGTCCGAGGACCGGCCGAAGCGTTCGTAGGTTCGGGGTGATGGAGGCTGTGTCTCAGCGCACCATCATGTCGGCGTCGAACTCGGCGACGAGCTCGTCGGGAAGGCTGTCGGGCACCACGCTGAGGCCCTCGAGCACCGCGATGCGGTCGCCGACCTCGTGCATGATCACCGAGATGGGCGTGTCGAGCGCATCGGCGACCGACGCGAGGATCTCGCTCGAGGCCTCTTTCTGACCCCGCTCGACCTCGCTCAGGTACCCGAGCGCGACGCTCGCCTTGGACGCCACCTGCCGGAGCGTGCGCCCCTTCTGCAGTCGGAAGTCCCTCAACACATCGCCGATCTCCTGTCGAACCAGAACCATCGGGGAACCTCCTCTACTGTGCCTGCGGCCTCGCCGAGACCGGAAACGGGAGAGCCAGTCTACCTGACCCTCGTGGCTACCAATCTAGCGTGGCACACTGGAGCTTTCGTGTGAACCTCGCCACATGTAACAGGGTGTTCACGAAGGTTATTCCGCCGCCGACCGCTGCGATTCGGGCGAGCCGGCCGTCGGATCCGCACGCCGCCCGGATCGTCTCGACCCGCGTCATGACCGCGTCGAGCAACGCCTGCACCGTGGCCGAGCGGATCGCCGCGCGGTCGCCGTCGAGCTCGAGTGCGATGGCATCGGCGCCGCGCGTCGTCGGCGATGCCGAGATAGACCGTTCCCGGCGCGCGGCCGTCCTGCCAGTCGGGGCCGGCGACGCCCGTCGTCGCGATGCCGATCTCGGCTCGGCGACCGCCGACCGCGAGCGCCTCGCGCACGCCGCGTGCCATCTGCCGGGCGACCTCGGGGTGCACGGCGCCCTCGCGCGCGAGCAGTCGGGCATCGACGCCGAGGAGCGAGTGCTTGACCTCGGTGTCGTAGGCGACGATGCCGCCGCTGACGACGACCGACGCCCCCGGCACGCTCGTGAGCGCAGCGGCGACGAGCCCGCCCGTCAGCGACTCGGCGACCGCGATGCGCAGGCCCTGCGCCGTGAGGAGTTCGATGACCCGCTCGGCGACGTCGGCGCCGGGGAGCGACATCGGATCGCGCGACTCAGCCATCGGCGTGGCGTGAACGAGCCAGCCGCACCGCGTCGCGCACGTACAGCAGGCCCGACCACAGCGTGAGCACGACCGCCGCGGCCATGAGGATCGCGTTGACCCAGTGGATCCAGTCGCCGAACACGGTCCACAGCGGCACGAGCGCGAACGAGATCGCGATCGACTGCACCAGCGTCTTGAGCTTGCCGCCCGACGACGCGGGCACGACGTTGCCGCGGCCGAGCTCGACGAACCGCCACACCGTGATGCCGACCTCGCGCACCACGATGATCGCGGTGACCCACCAGGGCAGCTCGCCGAGGATCGACAGGCACACGAGCGCTCCGCTCGTGAGCAGCTTGTCGGCGATCGGGTCGAGGATCTTGCCGAGGTCGGTGACGAGCCCGCGCGAGCGCGCGATGTGCCCGTCGAGGCCGTCGGTCGAGATCGCGATGATGAACACCGCCGCTGCGGCCCAGCGCAGCCAGCCGTCGTCGCCGCCGTCGGCGAGCAGCATCCAGAAGAAGACCGGCGCGAGCAGGATGCGCACGACCGTGATGGCGTTCGGGAGGTTCCAGTTCGCCGATCGCGCGGGGCTGCCGGCGGGATTCGTCATAGGGCCAACTGTACCCGGCGACGGATGCCTCGACACGGCGTCGCGCGATGGGCGCGGTCAGTCGCGACCGGTGAGCCCCCAGGCGTCTTCGTCGGGCTCGGCGTCGACCTCGGGCAGGCCGTGCGCGCGCCGCGCGACGGGGTCGTCGTCGTAACGGTCGTCGGGCTCACCCCAGGCGTCGGCGGGGCCGGCGTGCCGCGGCCGGAGCCGCCGGAGCGGACGGTGCAGCGGGCGCCGGCCCCGACGTCTCGCCGCGCAGTCGTGCGAGCACCTCGGGCAGCTGCTCGGCGGTGGCCAGCACGTCGCGCGCCTTCGAGCCCTCGCTCGGCCCGACGATCTCGCGCGACTCGAGCAGGTCCATGAGCCGCCCGGCCTTGGCGAAGCCGACGCGCAGCTTGCGCTGCAGCATCGACGTCGAGCCGAACTGGGTCGACACCACGAGCTCGGCGGCGGCGAGCAGCAGCTCGAGGTCGTCGCCGATGTCGGCATCGATCTCTTTGCGCTCGACGGCGGCCGCCACGTCTTGCCGGTACTCGGGGCGGGCCTGCCTGGTGACGTGCTTGACGACGCGCTCGATCTCGGCCTCGGTGACCCACGCGCCCTGCACGCGGATCGGCTTGGACGCGCCCATCGGCAGGAACAGCGCGTCGCCCTGGCCGATCAGCTTGTCGGCACCCGGCTGGTCGAGGATGACGCGCGAGTCGGTGACGCTCGTGACCGCGAACGCGAGGCGCGACGGCACGTTCGCCTTGATGAGGCCCGTGACCACGTCGACCGAGGGCCGCTGCGTGGCCAGCACCAGGTGGATGCCCGAGGCGCGGGCGAGCTGCGTGATGCGCACGATCGAGTCCTCGACGTCGCGCGGCGCCACCATCATGAGGTCGGCGAGCTCGTCGACCACGACCAGCAGGTAGGGGTACGGCTTGAGCTTGCGCTCGGAGCCCGCCGGCAGCACGATCTCGTTGTTGACGACGGCCTTGTTGAAGTCGTCGATGTGACGGAAGCCGAACGACGCGAGGTCGTCGTAGCGCATGTCCATCTCTTTCACGACCCACTGCAGCGCCTCGGCCGCCTTCTTGGGGTTCGTGATGATGGGCGTGATGAGGTGCGGCACCCCGGCGTAGGGGGCGAGCTCGACGCGCTTCGGGTCGATGAGCACCATGCGCACATCGGCGGGCTTCGCCCGCATGAGCAGCGACGTGATCATCGAGTTGATGAAGCTCGACTTGCCCGAACCGGTCGAGCCGGCGACGAGCAGGTGGGGCATCTTCGCGAGGTTCGCCACGACGTGGCCGCCGCCGACGTCCTTGCCGACGCCGATCGTCATCGGGTGGGACGCGTTGGTCGCGGCCCCCGAGCGCAGCACGTCGCCGAGGGTCACCGTCTCGCGGTCGGCATTCGGGATCTCGATGCCGATGGCGCTCTTGCCCGGGATGGGCGAGAGGATGCGCACCTCGTTCGACGCGACCGCGTAGGCGAGGTTCTTCGAGAGCGCCGTGACCCGCTCGACCTTGACGCCCGGGCCGAGTTCGATCTCGTACTGCGTGACGGTCGGGCCGCGCGAGAACCCCGTGACCTTCGCGTCGACGCCGAACTGGTCGAGCACTGCGGTGATCTGGCGCACCACGTCGTCGTTCGCCTGCGAGCGCGACTTGGCGGGCGGGCCGGCGACGAGCGTCGATGCCGCCGGAAGCGAGTACGGGCGTTCGGGTTCGGGTGCCGCGTCGCCGGCGGCGCCGACGCCGTCGTCGCCCGTGGGCGAACCTGCCGACGCGCCGTCGAGCCCGTCGAACATCGGCAGGGCGGTGGTCTGGCCTGCCTCGTCGCCGCGAAGCCCCGTGCCGCCGCGCGGCACATCGCCGGTGAAGTGCGCCAGCGCCGACTCGGCGCGCTCGAGGTCGCCGAGCACCTCGGTGCCGTAGGAGGCGGGACCGCCGACGCCTTCGAGCGGGGTCTCGAAGCTGCCCGCCGCTGAGCCCGGGCCGAACACCTCGGTGATGCCGTCGACGCCCGGCGGCTCGAATGCCGGGTCTTCTTCACGATTGGAGTCGTTGCGACGCCACCACGGCAGCAGGCCGGTGGGCTCGGCCTCGTCGCCGAGGTCGTCGATGCCGTCGAGTTCGGCCTGCTGGGTCTTCTCGGCCTTCCTGCGCTCGCGACGCGAGGGCTTGGCCGCGGTGTCGGCAGGCTCTTCGGCGTGTTCGGGTGCCCCGAACAGCCAGGCGTAGAGCTCGCGGAACCGCGCCGGAATGCGGTTCGGCGGCGTCTTGGTCATGATGAGCAGCGACAGCACCACGAGCAGGATGACGACGACCGTCGCCCCGACCGGCGTGATGAGCAGGATGAGCGGTTGCGCCAGCATCCACCCGAGGATGCCGCCGGCCCGCGCCAGCACGGCCATGCCCTCGCTCGGTTCGGGCTGGCCGCCGAAGATGTGGCAGAGCGCCGACACCGACAGCAGCAGCACTCCGAGCCCGATGCCGATGCGGGTGTTGTCGTGCACGGAGCTCGGGTGCCGGAACAGCCACACCGCGAACAGCAGCATGACCACGGGGAGCGCGAACGCCACCCGGCCGAACAGGCCGCCGAACGTCCACGAGTCGAGCGTCTGCGCGATGGGCTCGTTGATGAAGAACCACTCGACGACCGCACCGCAGATCGCGAGCACGACGATGAAGAACGGAAGCCCGTCGCGGCGCTCCTCTTTCTGCAGCGTCTCGGGGCCGAGCGCGCGAGCGGCACCGCCCGCCACGTGGGCGAGCCCCATCCAGGCGCGCACGAGCAGGTTCGGCCCGGTCGGCGCGGCCGCCGCGGCCTTCTTGGACGCCGCCGATGCCTTGGTCGTGGCCGCCGGCAGCTTCTTGGTGGGCGCGGTGCGCGAGCCCGAGCCGCGCGACGGGGTGCCCGAGGCGCGCCCGTTCGACCTGGTGCTCGTAGCCATGGTCCCCACGTTACGGCCGACCGCCGACGCAGGCCTGCAGCAACGGGCGAGTGTCTGCGATCGACCGGGTCGGAATCGGGTCACGTCGCGTCGGCGCGGAGCGGTGCGATTCAGCGCAGTGGGCGCACCATCGTGTCGCGCCCGCCCGCCGTCTCGATGACGGTGAACCCCTCGGATCGATAGAGGGCGTGCGCGAAGTTGCCGTGCTCGACGCTCAGTGCCAGTCGGGCGTAGCCGACCGACCGCGCGACATCCGCCAGCGATCGCATGAGCGACCGGCCGACGCCCTGCGCCCGCCAGAGCGGACGCACGCCGATGATCAGCTCGGGCACGCCGGTCGCGACGAACCCGCGCGCGCCCTGCCCGGGCGAGAACAACCGGAACCAGGCGGCGCCGACCGCACTGCCTTCGGCGTCGACCGCGACCACCCCTCGATCGGCCGGCCGCTGCCAGCCGGCGATGTACCCGCGCGAGACCGGATCGGCGAGCACGACCGGCTTCGACCGGTGCGCATCGAGCCGCCAGTTCGCCGCCTCGACCACCATGTCGGCGAGGAACGCCCCGTCGGCGGGTGTCGCCGGCCGGATCAGGAAGTCTGCCATGCGCGGATGTTACGCGCGCGATGTTTCGGCGACGTTTCCGCCCGCGGTGGGGCACCGGTGCGCCGCGCGGCGCACCGGTGGCGGGGCGTCACGCCTCGATGACGAGCGGCACGAGCATCGGGCGCCGGCGCAGGCGACGGTTCACCCACGTGCCGAGCGTTCGGCGAACGATCTGCTGCAGGCCGCGCGAGTCGCGCACACCGTTCTGTGCGGCCTCGGCGAGCGCCGCGATGATCTTCGGCTTCACGTCCTCGAACACGGCGTCGTCTTCGGCGAACCCGCGGGCATGGATC
This sequence comes from uncultured Actinomycetota bacterium, assembly GCA_963836825.1. Lineage (GTDB taxonomy): Bacteria > Actinomycetota > Actinomycetes > Actinomycetales > Microbacteriaceae > Agromyces. The sequence goes on along the minus strand of CAWILI010000003.1, from coordinate 15,299 downwards.
TCGGGCCCGGTGATCACCTCGCCGGTCGTCGCGTCGACGACGACGATCACCGAGATGAAGCCCTCTTCGGCGAGGATGCGGCGATCCTTCAGGTCGGCGTCGGTGATCTCGCCGACGGTCGAGCCGTCGACGTAGACGAACCCGAGGTCGAGCTGACCGACGACCCTGAGCACGCCGTCGCGCAGGTCGTAGACCGAGCCGTTCTCGCCGATGAAGGTGTTCTTCTCGGGGATGCCGGTGTCTTGGGCGAGCTTCGCGTTCGCGAAGAGGTGCCGGTACTCGCCGTGGATCGGCAGCACGTTCTTCGGCTTCAGGATGTTGTAGCAGTAGAGGAGCTCGCCGGCGGCAGCGTGGCCCGAGACGTGCACCTTCGCGTTCGCCTTGTGCACGACGTTCGCGCCGAGCTTCGTGAGGCCGTCGATGACGCGGTAGACCGCGTTCTCGTTGCCGGGGATCAGGCTCGACGCGAGGATCACCGTGTCGCCCTCGCCGATCTCGATCTGGTGGTCGCGGTTGGCCATGCGCGAGAGCACGGCCATCGGCTCGCCCTGGGAGCCCGTCGACATGTAGACGATCTCCTCGTCGGGCACGTTGCCGGCCTTCTTGTAGTCGATGAGCACGCCCTCGGGCACCTTCAGGTAGCCGAGGTCGGCGGCGATCGTCATGTTGCGCACCATGCTGCGGCCGAGGAGCGCGACCCGACGGTGGTTCTGCCACGCCGCGTCGAGCACCTGCTGCACGCGGTGCACGTGGCTCGAGAAGCTCGCCACGATGACGCGACGGGGTGCACGGTTGATGACCTCGTCGAGCACGGGACCGATGGAGCGCTCGAGCGGGGTGAAGCCCGGGACATCCGCGTTCGTGGAGTCGACCATGAAGACGTCGACGCCCTCTTCGCCGAGGCGCGCGAACTCGCGCAGGTCGGTGAGGCGGCCGTCGAGCGGCAGCTGGTCCATCTTGAAGTCGCCGGTCGCGAGCACCGTGCCCGCGTCGGTCTTGATCGCCACGGCGAGCGCGTCGGGGATCGAGTGGTTGACGGCGATGAACTCGAGCGAGAACGGGCCGATCTGCTCGCGCCCGCCCTCTTTCACGGTGAGGCTGTAGGGCTGGATGCGATGCTCCTTGAGCTTCGCCTCGACGAGCGCGAGCGTGAGCTGCGAGCCGATCAGCGGGATGTCGCCGCGGAGCTTCAGGAGGTAGGGCACCGAGCCGATGTGGTCTTCGTGTCCGTGCGTGAGCACGACGCCGACGATGTCTTCGAGGCGTGCCTTGAGGAAGCCGAAGTCGGGCAGGATCAGGTCGACGCCCGGCTGGTGCTCTTCGGGGAACAGCACTCCGCAGTCGACGATGAGGATCTTGCCGTCGATCTCGAAGCTCGTCATGTTGCGGCCGACCTCGCCGAGGCCGCCGATGGGGATGATGCGGAGCGTTCCTGCCTCGAGCGGGGCAGGATCGATGACGACGTCGGGCATGAGGCCTTCCTTCTGTTGCGGTGTTCAGTTCGGTGCGACGATCAGCGTCGCGGATGTCTCGTGGTGGCGGCTGGCCGCGGCCGCACGCTCGTGCGGCTCAGCGTGTGGTGCCGGCGACCTTCGGCAGGGCGCCGCCCGCGGCGGCATTGCGGTCGGGTCGGAAGTTGCGGAAGTCGGCGCCCTGGATGCCCCGCACGTGGTCGATCTCGTCTTCGATGAGGGCGGCCTCCCACTCTTCGGGGCCGACGAGGGGCAACCGCACGCGCGGGCTCGAGATGCGACCGAGCCCGTGCAGGATGTACTTCGCCGCGACGGTGCCCGGCACGTGGGTCATGACGGCGCGCACGAGCGGTTCGAGCTGCTGGTGCGCGGCGGTGGCCGCGGCGAGGTCGCCGCGGTTCACGGCGTCGACGATCGTGCGGTAGGGCGCCGGGGCGATGTTCGCGGTGACGCCGATGAGGCCCGAGGCGCCGATCGACAGGTGCGGGAGCACGTTGGCGTCGTCGCCCGAGAAGTACAGCAGGTCGGTCTGGTTGAGCACGCGGCTGACCTCGGAGAAGTCGCCCTTGGCGTCTTTGATCGCGAGGATGTTCGGGTGCTTCGCGAGGCGCAGGATCGTCTCGTAGTTGATCGGCACGCCCGTGCGGCCGGGAATGTCGTAGAGGATGACCGGCAGGTCGGTGGCGTCGGCCACGAGCCGGAAGTGGGTGAGGATGCCCGCCTGCGTCGGCTTGTTGTAGTACGGCGTCACGATCATGATGCCGTCGGCGCCGACCTGCTCGGAGTGCCTGTACAACTCGATCGCGTGCGCGGTCTCGTTCGAGCCGCCGCCCGTGATGATCTTCGCGCGGCCCGCCGCGACGTCTTTGCCGACCTCGACGAGGCGGATCTTCTCGGGGTCGGTCAGCGTGGACGTCTCGCCCGTGGTGCCCGTGACGACGATGCCGTCGGCGCCCGCCGAGATGACGTCGTCGATGTGCTTCTCGACCCCGGGCCAATCGACCTCGCCGTCTGCCGTCATCGGCGTGACGAGCGCGACGAGCACTTGTCCGAAGGGGTTCTCTGCAGTCACGTTCTCACAGGCTATCGGTTCGGCGGATGTCGCTGCGCGGGCCCGTGGCGTCGAGGTCGCGCTCGAGCTCGGACCGCGCTCAGGGCCGCTCGTACCGGCGGAAGCGGTAGCCGACGCCCGCGCGCGAGACGTGCGCACCGACCTCGGGGTCGGCGTCGGTGAGCCGCCAGCTGAGGTCGATCGACGGAGCGTAGGTGTCGCCCGGCACGTCGAGGTCGAGTTCGGTGACCTCGAGGCGGTGCGCACGGTCGATCACCTCGCTGAAGACCTGCGCCCCGCCGATCACCCAGATGCACTCGGGGTCGGACTCCCCCGCGATCGCGAGCGCCTCGTCGACCGAGCCGGCCCGAACGGCGCCGTCGGCCGCCCATGCCGGGTCGCGGGTGACGACGACGTTCTCGCGCCCCGGCAGCGGACGGAACCGCGGCGGCAGCGACTCCCAGGTCTTGCGGCCCATCACGACCGGCGCGCCGAGCGTGATCGCCTTGAAGTGCGCGAGGTCTTCGGGCACGTGCCACGGCATCGCGCCGCCGGCGCCGATGACGCCGTGGTGCGCCTCAGCCCAGATGAGGCCGATGCTGGGGTGCGTCGCTCATACGGCGACGGCGGCGCGGATCGCGGGGTGGTGCTGGTAGTCGTCGACCACGAAGTCGTCGTACTCGTAGTCGAAGATCGAGTCGGGCGTGCGCGAGAACCGCAGCGTCGGCGCCGGGTACGGGTCGCGCGAGAGCTGCTCGCGGACCTGCTCGACGTGGTTGTCGTAGATGTGGCAGTCGCCGCCGGTCCAGACGAAGTCGCCGACCTCGAGGCCGGTCTGCTGCGGCCACCATGTGCGTGAGCAGGGCGTACGAGGCGATGTTGAACGGCACGCCGAGGAACAGGTCGGCGCTGCGCTGGTAGAGCTGGCACGAGAGCCGGCCGTCGGCGACGTAGAACTGGAAGAGCGCGTGGCACGGCGCGAGCGCCATGTCGGGGATGTCGGCGGGATTCCACGCCGACACGATGAGCCGCCGCGAGTCGGGGTTCACCCGGATCTGCTCGATGACGTCGCGGATCTGGTCGATCGTCTCGCCCGACGGGGTCGGCCACGAGCGCCACTGCACGCCGTAGACCGGGCCGAGCTCGCCCTCGGCGTCGGCCCACTCGTCCCAGATGGTGACGCCGTTCTGCTGCAGCCAGCCGACGTTGGACGAGCCCTGCAGGAACCACAGCAGCTCGTAGGCGATCGACCTGAAGTGCACGCGCTTCGTGGTGACGAGCGGGAAGCCCTTCGACAGGTCGAACCGCAACTGCCGCCCGAACACGCTGCGCGTGCCCGTGCCGGTGCGATCGCCCTTGACGTGCCCCGTGCTCGAGCACGTCGCGCAGCAGGTCTTCGTACGGTGTGGGAATCGTCTCGGACATCGCGACAAGGCTAACCCGCGCCGGCGACATCGCGGCCGGGACACGGTCGCGAACGACAGCGGCGGTTGCATCGAGCGATCGGATGTCCCGCGCCCGTCATCGTCCGTCACACTCGCCCCACCCGCGCCGGGCGTCCCTACGCTCAGACCATGGACTGGCCGGCAGCGCTCGCGGTCGGCGCCGTGCTCGTCGCGGCGGCGACGGCCACCGGCCTGCTCTGGCGGTCGGGGCAGGGGCGTGCGCACACCGGCTCGGGCGAGCGGATCCGCGCCGCGGAGCTCGGCCCCGTCGTCGTTCGGCGATGCGGCGACGCTCGTGCAGTTCTCGACCGAGTTCTGCGCCAAGTGCCCCGCGACGGCGCGGCTGCTCGGCTCGATCGCGGACGACGTGACGGGGACCCGGCACGTCGAGGTCGACCTGACCCGGCGCGCCGACCTCGCCGACCGGTTCCACGTCACGCAGACCCCGACCACCCTGCTGCTCGACGCCGACGGCATCGTGCGCGCCCGGTTCAGCGGGGCCCCTCACGCGCACGCCGTGCGCGTCGAGCTCGATGAGATCCTCGGGAGGCATCATGTCGGAACCCAGCACTGAGCAGCAGCGTCGGCGCCGATACCCGGCCCGCCGGCATCGACCCGCGCGGTCCCCGCTTCGGCGCCGGCATCACCGCGGCGCTGCTGCTCATCATCGTGGTGCTCGGCGTCGCCGGCGCGTCGACCGCCGCGTTCTGGCTGCTCGTCGCCGCCACCGCGCTGTTCGCGTGGGGCGCGTTCGCCGGCATCCGACGTCACCCCTACGGCATCCTCTTCGCGAAGCTCGTGCGGCCGCGGCTCGCTCCCCCGGCCGAGCTCGAGGACCCCCGACCACCGACCTTCGCCCAGGGCGTCGGCTTCGCGGTCGGCCTCGCCGGCGTGCTGCTCGCCCTGCTCGGCCTGCAGTACGCGGTGCCGATCGCCGCGGGCATCGCCTTCTTCGCGGCGTTCCTCAACGCCGCCTTCGGCTTCTGCCTCGGCTGCCAGATCTACCTGCTCCTGGTGCGCGCCCGGGTCATCCCCAGCACCTGACGCCCGGGACATCCGCCCCGCTAGGCTGGGAGCCCGTCTCGAAGTGGAGGAACCCATGGCGCTCACGAGTGAATCGACCACCATCTGGAAGGGCACGCTCTTCGAAGGGTCGGGCAATGTCAACCTCGACTCGTCGGGGCTCGCCAACTTCCAGGTGACCTGGGACGGTCGCTCCGAGGGCGTGGCGAACATGACCAACCCCGAGGAACTGCTCGCCGCGGCGCACTCGTCGTGCTTCTCGATGGCACTCTCGCTCGCACTCGCGCAGGCCGGCAACCCGGCCGAGAGCATCCAGACCACGGCCGCCGTGACGTTCGAGGCGGGCAAGGGCGTGCTCGGCAGCCACCTGCTCGTGAGCGCGCGAGTGCCGGGCATCACCGAAGAGGAGTTCGAGGCGTTCGCCGCCGACGCGAAGGTCAACTGCCCGATCTCGAAGGCACTCTCCGATTCCGATCACGATCGAAGCCGAACTCGCCTGACCCATGAGAGTGCTCGTCGCCGGGGCATCCGGATTCATCGGCGCCGAGCTGGTCGACCGTCTGACCGCCGGCGGGCACGAGGTCGTGCGACTCGTGCGGCGACGCGCGCAGGCGCCCGACGAGGTGTCGTGGTCGCCGGCGTCGGGCATCATCGACTTCACCGTGATGGAGCGCGTCGACGCCGTCGTGAACCTCGCCGGAGCGTCGCTCGCGCGCATCCCGTGGACCAAGGGCTACCGCCACGAGATCCTCGACTCGCGAGTCACCTCGACGCGCACCCTCACCGATGCCATGCGCAAGGCGCGGAAGGCGCCGGCCACGTTCGTCAACGCGTCGGCTGTCGGCTACTACGGCGACCGCCCGGGCGAACTGCTCACCGAGTACTCGAGCGCCGGCACGGGGTTCCTCGCGGGAGTCGTCGAGAAGTGGGAGGCGGCCGCACGGCTCGCACCCGAGCAGACCCGCACCGTCACCCTGCGCACCGGAATCGTGATCGGCCATGCACACGCTCACGGCCACGGCGGAGCCCTGAAGCGGGTGGGCACGCTCACGAAGCTCGGCGTCTCGGGCCGACTCGGCACCGGTGGGCAGCACTGGCCGTGGATCGCCCTCGCCGACGAGGTCGGGGCGATCATGCACCTGCTCGATTCGCACGTCGCCGGTCCGGTCAACCTCGCCGGTCCCACGCCGGCCACCGCCGACCGGGTCATGACGGCGATGGCCGAGCGCATGCATCGGCCCTACGTCTTCAGCGTTCCCGAGAAGCTGCTCGAGCTCGTCCTCGGCCAGGCGGCCGATGAGCTGCTGCTCTCGAGCCAGAAGATGCGACCGCAGCGGCTGATCGACGACGGCTATCGCTTCGAGCACACGACCGTCGAGACCGCGCTCGACGTGATGCTCGGCACCTGACACGGCGGCGAAGCCGGCCCGCCGGCGCACTCGGCGTCGGCGGCGCGAAGCCGGCCGCCGCGCTCAGCGTTGCGCGCGATCGAGCTCGATGGCGCGTCGCACGGCCTGACGCGCGCGTCGACGGTCGCCCGCAGCGTCGTACGCGAGCCCGAGCCGCAGCCACGCCCGCCACGAGTCGGGTGCGGCCTCGGCCTCGGCGCGGAACCCGTCGAACGCGGCGTCGGCCGCGGAACGCTCGGGCCGACCGCTCGGCTTGAGCGGCAGACCGAGGTCGAGGCCGCCCTCGGCCTCGAGCCGCTTCACGAGCGCCTGCGAACGGATGCCGAACGCGAGCTCGCGCCAGAGCGCCCAGGCCGCGATGACCGGCAGCACGATGAGCGCGATGCCGATCGCGATCGCGATGGGCTCGCCCGTGCCGATGAACTGCACGGCGCGCCAGCCCACGAGCACGACGTAGACCACGAGCAGCGCCGCCATGATGAGCGCGCCGGTCTTCGTGGTCATCGAGCGGTGCCCGGCAGGCCGAGGTCGAGCAGGGCGTCGAGGCCGACGGTGACGCCCGACACCTCGGTCGCGCGCCGCAGGGCGAGCAGGATGCCGGCCTCGTAGGAGCTCGGCGACAGGGTCGATGTGCGTGAACGTGAGGGTCTCGCCGTCACCGCCGAGGATGACGCGCTGTTCGGCGAGCAGCCCCGACATGCGCAGGCTGTGCACGGGAATCCCCGAGACGAGCTGCCCGCGGGCACGCTGGTCGGTGTGGGGCGCCGCGACCGGCCCCATGACGGCGCGGCCCTCGCCGATGAGCTCGGCGGTGCGCACGGCAGTGCCCGACGGCGAGTCGACCTTGCCGGCGTGGTGGGCCTCGACGATCTCGATCGAGTCGAAGTAGGGGGCGGCGAGCGCGGCGAACGAGGATGCGAGCACGCTGCCGATCGAGAAGTTCGGCACGAAGACGACCGCGCCGGCGTCGTCGTGACCGCGGACGAACTGCGTGATCTCGGCGATGCGATCGCTCGACCAGCCCGACGTGCCGACGACGATGGGGATGCCCGCGCCTGCGGCGAACTCGACGATGGCGGCGCTCGCACCCGGGTGGGTGACGTCGAACGCGACGTCGGCGCCGAGCATGTCGTCGAGGCTCGATCGCGAGTCGAGTGCGGCGTGCAGCTCGAGGTCGTCGGCCTCGTCGATGAGTCGAACCGCCAGCTGTCCCATCTTGCCGGTGGCCCCGGCCACGGCGACCCGTTTCGTCACGGATTCACCCTACCAAGCGGCATCCGCCGGTCGGATGTCGCGCAGCGCGCCCGTGGCGCCGTCGTAGGCTGATCGCATGCTGCGTTTCCGCCCGGCCGACGTGACCGACCCCGATGCGCACGCCCTGCTCGACGCGTACTTCGCCGAGCGCTCGGCGGGCTTTCCGGCCGAGCAGGGCCGGTACCGCCCGACGTGGCCGAGCGCCGAGCAGTTCACGCCGCCCGCCGGCGTGTTCCTCGTGGTCGAGAACGATGACGGCGAACCGGTCGGCTGCGGCGGCGTGCGGCGCATCCAGCGACGCCCCGAGACGCTCGAGGTGCGGTTCGAGGTGAAGCACCTGTGGCTCGCGCCGTCGGCGCGCGGGCAGGGCGGCGGGCGCCTGCTGCTCGACGAGCTCGAGCGACGCGCGATCGAGTTCGGCGCGCAGGAGCTCGTGCTCGACACGAACGCCAGCCTCGAGGCTGCCGGCGGGCTGTACCAGTCGGCCGGGTATGCGCCGATCGAGCCGTACAACGACAACCCGAACGCCACGAACTGGTACGGCAAGCGCGTGTAGCGCCGCGTCAGATCGAGTAGGGCTCGGGCAGTCCGGTGCGCAGCTCGGGCGGCAGGTGCGCGAGGTCGTTGTGCACGACGAGGCTCCACGGGCGCCCCGGCTTCTGCGTGAGCACGGTCAGGCCGCAGTTGGCCTGGTTGATCGACACCCACCGCCAGTCGGGCGCGCCGAGCACCTCACGCACGAACCACGCGATCACGAAGTTGTGGGTGATCAGCAGGTCGTGGCGGTCTTCGCGGTGCGAGCGCAGGAACTCGTCGACGGCGTCGGCCATCTGGGCGCTGCCGGCCTCGATCTCTTCGTCGGTGACCGAGCCGAAGAACGGGTCGTAGACCTTCGGCGTCTCGGGCGCGGGCCCCGACGGGATGCAGTCGAACAGCAGGGCCGACGGCTCGGGGTTCAGGGCGGGCATCTTCGCCGCGATGATGGCCGCAGTCTCGGCGGCGCGCTGCAGCGGCGAGTGCCACGCCTGGTCGAACGGGATGCCGCCGAGCCGCTCGGCGAGCAGCTCGGCCTGTCGACGGCCGCGAGGCGAGAGCGGCCCGTCGGGCATTCCGTGTTCGGCGTCGATCTGCTCGCCGTGTCGCACGAGGTAGAGGTGGTGGGCCACTGGGAATCGATTCCTGTACTTGGTGTCGGGTCGCGGTCAGGCGACGTCGATGTTCGGCGCGATGCGGTCGACCGCGCCGGTGAAGGCCGCCTCGTCGGTCGCTCCGACGGCGACGAGCGAGAACGGCCGGGCGACGAGATCGGCTGCGAGCGCCTGCACGTCGTCGACCGTGACGAGTGCGATGCGCCGCAGTGCCTCATCGAGGTCGGCGAACTCGCCGAGGGTCAGTTCGGCACGGCCGAGCCGTGACATGCGGGTGTCGGAGTCTTCGAGGGCGAGCGCGGACGCGCCCGCGAGCTGCCCGGCGGCGCGGCGCAGTTCGTCGGCGGTGACGCCGTCGTTCGCGAGCCGCTCGAGTTCGTCGCGCATGAGCCCGGCGACCGTGCCCGCCTTCGCGGGCGCGCACCCCGCGTACATGCCGAAGAGCCCGGCGTCGGAATAGGACGGCGCGAACGAGTAGACGGCGTAGGCGAGCCCTCGGCGTTCGCGGATCTGCTGGAACAGCCGCGACGACATGCCCGAGCCGAAGATCGCGTTGAGCACGCTCATCGTCGAGCGGCGCTCGTCGGTCGCCACGAGGCCGGGCATGCCGAGCAGCAGGTTGACCTGCTCGATGGGCCGTTCGACGACGGTGAGCGGATGCCCCGCAGCGAGGTTCGCCGCGAGCGTCGGTCGGCGCTCGACCGGGGCTGCGGCGACCGAGAGATCCCACCCGGCCGTGCCGAGCGCGCGCTCGAGTTCGACGATGAGCGCGTCGTGGTCGACCGCGCCGGCGACGCTCACGACGAGGTCTTGCGGCCGGTAGTTGGCGCGGTAGTGTTCGGCGACGGCCGAGCGGGTCGCCGAGCGGATGGTCTCGGGATCGCCCCCGATGGGCCGGCCGAGCGCGTGCTCGCCGAGCACCGCCTCGAAGAACCGCTCGTTCGCCACGTCGGCGGGGTCGTCACCCGCCATCGACAGTTCTTCGAGGATGACCCCGCGCTCGTTCTCGAACTCGGCGGGGTCGAGGAGGGACGAGGTGAACATGTCGGCGAGCACGGCCACGGCCATCGGCAGGTCGCGGTCTTGCACCTTGGCGTAGTAGCAGGTGTACTCCTTGGCGGTGAGCGCGTTGTGCTCGCCGCCGACCGAGTCGAACGAGATCGCGATGTCGAGCGCCGTTCGGGTGGTCGTGCCCTTGAACAGCAGGTGCTCGAGGAAGTGCGTGGAGCCGTAGCTCGCGGGGTGGGTTGCGTCGGCACCCTGCTCGTCGCGGGAGCCGACCGCGACCCAGAACCCGATCGTGACGCTTCGACTGCCCGGCACCCGCTCGCTCAGGACGCGAACGCCCGACGGAAGGATGCTTCGCCGTACTCGGGCGCCGCCGGTGGCCTCGAACGAGAGCTCGGACAGGCCAAGTGGGAGGTCGACGGCGCCGTTCATCCCGCCCAGCCTATGCCACCGGTCGGACGCAGGCGAGGTACATCGCCCCCGGCGGGGCGGTCGCGTCGCGTCAGGCCGAGGCGCGGTCGAGTTCGACGAGTTCGGAGCGCTGCAGTTCGATGCACGCCGCTGCCATGAGCGCCTCGACCTGCTCGGGCCGTGTCGCGCTCACGACCGGCGCCACGACCGTCGGCTTGGCGAGCAGCCAGGCCAGGGCGATCGTGGCGGGCGGCACGCCGTGCGCGAATGCGATCGCGTCGATCGCTGCGAGCACCCGGTGGCCGCGCCGGCTGAGATGGGCGGCCTGCCGCGCACCGCGGGCGTCGTGCCGGGCGTCGGAGCGTCGCCGCACGCCGCCCCCGAGGAACCCGTTCGCGAGCGCGAAGTACGGCAGCACCGCGAGCCCCTGGGCGTGCGCCACGAGTTCGGGCGCACCCTCGAACGGTCGCCGCTCGAGGAGGCTGTACCTCGTCGTGAGCGCCTCGAATCGGGGCAGCCCGTTCGCGGCGAGCACGCGGGCCTCGATGAGTCGCTCGGGCGAGAAGTCGGAGGCGCCGATCGCGCGCACCTTGCCGGCGGCGATGAGCGCGTCGATCGCGCCGAGGCGCTCTTCGAGCGGGATGTCGAGGTCGTCGTCGTGGAAGTACAGCAGGTCGATGCGATCGGTGCCGAGACGACCGAGCGAGTCGTCGACGGCCGCGACGAGGTCGACCGAGCCGCGCGCGCGATGGTCGGGGTGGCGGCCGACCCTGGTGGTGACGATCATGCGGTCGCGAGTGCCTCGCGAGGTCATCCACTCACCGATGATGGTCTCGCTGCGCCCCGCGGCGAAGCTGTCGGCGGTGTCGACGATCGAGCCGCCGGTGCCGGCGTACCGGTCGAGCACGGCGAACGCCGCTTCGCTGTCGACGGTCCAACCGAACGTGGAGGCGCCGAGTGCGAGCGGGTGCGCCGACAGCCCGGTGTCGCCGATCGCCGCCCGTCGTGGCACCGTGATCGGGCCTGAGAGCGGGTTCGACGTGATCGTCTCGACGCGCTGTTCTGCGGTGTCGGTCGCGGTGGGCTCGACGTCTTCGTCGAGCGTGCCCAGCGTCGCCGCCGGGCCGCGTTGCGCGTACGTCGCCCCCGCGACGCTCGCCGCGTGCGCCTGCAAACTGTGTCGTCGAGCCACTCTGCTCCTCCTCCCCAGGATTGGATATCGAGAATATGCGCAGTGCGGCCGCCTACCGCACCGAACCCCCGAACTTGGTCGAACTGTTACCGAATCGTTTCGACGGCCCTCATGTTCCGCGGGCGCGATATCGCGAGGTCGGGCGAGCGGGATGTCGCGAGGTGCGTCACCCCGCGCGGCGCACGAGCGCCTCGGCCTGGCGCAGCACCGGAGCGTCGACCATCTCGCCGCGGAACGCGAACACTCCGGCCTCGGTCGCCGCCGCCGCGAGCACGTCGCGCGCCCACGCGAGACGTTCGGGATCGGGGCGGTACCCCTCGCGAACGACCGCGACCTGCGACGGATGGATGCACGCGGTCGCGGCGAACCCGAGCGCCGCGGCGTCGTCGACCTCGGCGCGCAAGCCGTCGAGGTCGCCGATGTCGAGGTGCACCGCGTCGATCGCGGCGATGCCGTTCGCGGCCGCCGCGAGGCGCACCTGGGACCTGGCGTGCCTCGCGACGTCACGATAGCGTCCGTCGCCGAAGCGGCTCGATGAGCCGCCGAGCGACGCGACGAGGTCTTCGGCGCCCCACATGAGTGCCGAGACGTTCGGGAGGTCGGCCACGTCGGCTGCGGTCAGCACTCCACGCGCGGTCTCGCAGAGGGCGATCACCTCGTAGTCGACGAGTCCCGACGAGATCGGCGGTGCCCTCGCATTTCGCGAGCATCACGGTGCGGTACGGCGTCTGGGCGAGCATCGCGAGGTCGTCGTCGTGGTGCGGGCTGCTCGCCGGGTTGACGCGCACGATCACCCGTTCGGGATCGATCGTGGAGGTGAGCAGCGCGAGACGCGCGGCGTGCTTCGCATCGTCGGCGACGGCGTCCTCGAGGTCGAGGATCACGGCGTCGGCACGCTCGGCCGCCTTCGCGAAGCGGTCGGGGCGGTCGGCGGGGCAGAAGAGCAGCGCCGGGCCGAAGCGGAACGCCGGGTGGGTCATCCGTTCGTCTCCTCGCGCTCGGCCGGCGACCGCCGCCTGCCGCTCGCCCTCGGCGCGCAGCCAGACGAGCATCGTGCGCGAGGCCGTCGCGACGACGACGCCGTCTTGGTTGCGCGCCGTGTGCGCGAGCGTCACGACGCCCTGCCCCGGCCGGGAGGCGGACTCGCGCTTGGATTCGACGACGCTCTCGCCGTAGAGCGTGTCACCGACGAACACCGGATTCGGGAACGCGACCGCGCCGAAGCCGAGATTCGCGACGAGCGTGCCCTGCGTGAGCTGGCCGACCGACTGCCCGACGAGCGTCGACAGCGTGAACAGCGAGTTCACGAGCCGCTGCCCGAACGGCTGCCCGGCCGACCACGCCGCATCGAGGTGCAGCGGCTGCGGGTTCATCGTGAGCGTCGTGAACAGCACGTTGTCGGCCTCGGTGACCGTGCGACCCGGGCGGTGCAGGTAGCGCACGCCCTCCTCGAACTCCTCGAACCAGAGTCCGCGCTGCACGACGTCGCGCATCGGGGAATCCGTCATGGTGAACCTCCTAGCCGATGCCCAGCTCGCGTGCGATGACCATGAGCTGCACCTCGTTCGTGCCCTCGCCGATCTCGAGGATCTTCGAGTCACGGTAGTGCCTCGCCACGAGGCTCTCGTTCATGAAGCCCATGCCGCCGAAGATCTGGGTGGCGTCGCGCGAGTTGAGCATGGCGGCGTCGCTCGAGACGAGCTTCGCCATCGCGGCCTCCTTCTTGAACGGGAGGCCGGCATCGACCCGGCGAGCCGCGTCGTGCCACGCGAGGCGCGCGGTGTACACGCGGGCCTGCATCTGGGCGATGGTGAAGGCGACGTACTGGTGCGACGCGATCGGCACGCCGAAGACGTTGCGGGTCTTGGCGTAGCTGAGCGCCTCGTCGAGGCATCCCTGTGCGACGCCGGTCGCGAGGGCGGCGATCGCGATGCGACCCTCGTCGAGCGTGCGCAGGAAGTTGGCGAAGCCGCGGCCGCGTTCGCCGAGCAGGTTGGCGGCCGGCACCCGCACGTCGTCGAACGTGAGCGGGTGCGTGTCGGAGGCGCGCCAGCCCGACTTGTCGTAGCCCGGCGCCACGGTGAACCCGGGCGTGCCGTTCGGCACGATGATCGTCGAGAGCTCCTTCGAGACCGAGCCGTCGGGGCGCTCGCGCTCGCCGGTCACCGCCGTGACCGTGACGAACTTCGTGATCGGCGTGCCCGAGTTGGTGATGAACTGCTTCGAGCCGTTGATGACCCACTCGTCGCCGTCGAGCACCGCGGTCGTGCGGGTGGCGCCGGCGTCGGACCCGGCCTCGGACTCGGTCAGGCCGAACCCGGCGAGCGCGCGCCCGGCGACGAGGTCGGGCAGGTACTCGGCCTTCTGCTCGTCGGTGCCGTGTCGGTAGATCGGCATGGCGCCCAGGCCGACGGCCGCCTCGAGGGTGATCGCGATCGACTGGTCGACGCGGGCGAGGGCCTCGATCGCGAGGCACAGCGCCATGTAGTCGCCGCCCTGGCCGCCGACCTCTTCGGGGAACGGCAGGCCGAAGAGCCCGAGTTCGCCCATCTGCGCGACGACATCCATCGACAGCGTGTGCGTGCGGTCGGCCTCGTAGGACTGGGGTGCGACGACGGTGTCGGCGAACTCGCACACCATGTCGTACAGCTGCTGTTCCTCGGTGCTCAGGTCGTGCATGGTGCTCCTCTATTCCTGGTCGGACGGGTTCGCGACGACGCCCTCGTGAGGGCCGTCGGCTGGGTCGGATGTCTCGGGGTGCGGCTCGATGCGCGCGACCGCCTGGTCGCGGCCGACGAGGTCGCCGACGGCGACGGCGAGCCGAACCGTGCCGTCGAGCGCGGCGACGACGCGGTGCTCCATCTTCATCGCCTCGATGGCGACGATCGCGTCGCCCGCTTCGACGGCGTCGCCGTTCTCGGCGAACACCGCGGTGACGGTGCCGGGCATGGGCGCGCGCAGCTCGGGGTCGGCGGCGAGTCCGCCGCGTTCGGTCGCGGCGCGGCGCTGCTCGGCATGGGTGCGACGGTCGATGCGCACGAACGCGGCCGAGGCGCCGTCGTGGTGCACCCAGACGGTGCCGTCGTCGTCGACGCGGACGACCGTTTCGGCGTCTGACGTCGAGCCCGCGCGTGACGAGCCGTCGGCTGCGACCGCGACCGCGCGCACCTCGTGCGGATGATCGCGCGGGGCGATCAGCACCTCGGTCGCATGCATGCCACGGGGTGCGGCTCGATGCGGGCGACCGCCTGGTCGCGACTCACGAGGTCGCCCACGGCGACGCTGAGCCGCACGGTGCCGTCGAACGCGGCGACGACGCGGTGCTCCATCTTCATCGCCTCGATGGCGACGATGGCGTCGCCCTCCTCGACGGTGTCGCCGTCCACGGCGAAGACCGCGGTGACGGTTCCCGGCATGGGTGAGCGGAGGTCGGGCTCGGCGGCGAGGCCGCCCCGTTCGGTCGCGGCGCGGCGACGCTCGGCGTGGGCACGACGGTCGATGCGCACGAAGGCGGCCGACTCGCCATCGCGGTGAACCCAGACCGACCCGTCGTCGCCGACCCGCACGACCTCGTCGACGGGGCCGGCCGGCCGCGGCGCCGTCGGGCTCCCCCACGACCGCGCGGATGTCGTGCGGATGATCGCGCGGGGCGAGCAGCACCTCGGGTCGGCGCAGCAATCCCGGACGCCCAGCCCGTGGCCGACTGCCAGGTCCTCGGTCCCCGCGGGGGTCGTCGCGAGCCGGTCGGCGACGTCCTCGCGCACGAATCGCCGCGCTGCGGCGTCGAGGAGCGACGGCGATAGGCGGGCCGGCGAGGTCGCCGCCCTCGGGCATCCGGTCGATGAGCCCGGTGTCGAGGTCGCCCGACCGCACCGCGGGATCGGCG
>CAWILI010000002.1:0-266351 GCA_963836825.1 uncultured Actinomycetota bacterium | reverse complement strand
CCGTCGCTCGATGAACACGAACGCGACGAGCAGCACGCCGCCGAGGCCGAACGCGCCGAGGCTCTGCCACGACAGCCACTCCCACGCCTGCCCGCCCTCGAGCACGGCGAGGATCACGCAGCGTGAGGCCGACGGTGAGCACCGAGGCCCCGGCGTAGTCGATGCGGTGCTTCTCGCGCCCGACCGACTCGTGGTAGTTGCGCAGCAGCATGAACGCGGCGATGAGGCAGAGCGGGATGTTCACGAAGAAGATCCACCGCCACGAGGCGAACTCGGCGAACAGGCCGCCGAGGGTCGGGCCGACGACCGACGACACCGCCCACACGCTCGCGATGTAGCCCTGCACCCGGGCGCGCTCGCGCACCGAGTAGATGTCGCCGGTGATCGTGATCGACACGGGCAGCACGGCGCCGGCGCCGAGGCCCTGCACCGCGCGGAAGACGATGAGCGAGGTCATGTCCCACGCGAACCCGCAGAGGATCGAGCCGATGAGGAACAGCCCGATGCCGACGAGCATGATCGGCTTGCGGCCGATGGTGTCGGCGAGCTTCGAGTACACCGGCACCGAGACGGCCTGGGCGAGCAGGTAGATCGAGAACAGCCAGGGGAACTGGGCGAACCCGCCGATGTCGGCGACGATCGACGGCACCGCCGTCGCGAGGATCGTCGCATCGATCGCGATCAGCCCGGTCGAGAGCATCACGGCGATGAGCACGGGCCCGCGCTCCGAACGGAATCCGACGGCTGAGGTCTCGCCCACGTTCCTCCCCTGCGACGCGCAACACGCACGCCCCCTTGACCACAATCGCCGCGGCATCCGTTTCATTCCCGGGGGATGCCCCTGCCCCTGTGTAGCGTCGGCACCATGCGCATCCGAACGAAACGGCCGGTCGCCCCCGAGCCGCCCGCAGCCGCCGAGGTCACGACCGACGCGCAACTCACGCGCGCCCGAGTTGCGCATCCGCGCGTTCCAGATCGGGTTCGTCGGCGCGCTGGGCGTGCTGCTCGCGCTCCTGCTCGGCGGCATCGTCGCCGACCTGAGCACGGTCACGCTCTATGTCGCGCTCGCACTGTTCCTCTCGCTCGGCCTCGACCCGGTGGTCAGCTGGCTGCAGCGGCGCGGCATGGCGCGGTGGGTCGCGATCCTCATCGTCTTCGCGGTGGTCATCGGCGTGTTCGTCGGGCTCATCGCGACGATCGTGCCGATCGTGATCACCGAGACCACGAGGATCATCGAGAACTGGGACGACATCGTCGCGGCCGTGCAGCAGAGCGACTTCGCCGTCTGGCTGAACTCGATCATCGGCGAGGGCGCCATCCAGGACGGCATCGCGTCGATCGGCGATTGGCTCGGCGACCCCGCGAACCTCGGCGCCCTCGGCGGCGGCATCCTCGCCGTCGGCGCGGGCATCGCCGGCGGATTCACCGGCGCCACCATCGTGCTGATCCTGACGCTGTACTTCCTCGCGTCGCTCGACTCGATGAAGCGCTACGCGGCACGATTCGTGCCGGCGAGCTCGCGCGGCGGCTACCGCGAGGTCTCGGAGGAGATCACGGGCTCGGTCGGCCGCTACGTCATCGGCCAGGTCTCGCTCGGCGCCGATCAACGGCGTGCTGAGCTTCATCTACCTGTCGATCATCGGCGCGCCCGCACCGATCCTGCTCGCGTTCATCGCGTTCCTGTTCTCGCTCGTCCCGCTCATCGGTACCCTCACCGGCGCCGTGATCATCACGCTCGTGTCGTTCGCCGCGTCGCCCGCCACCGCACTCGCCGCGGCCATCTACTACCTGATCTACATGCAGGTCGAGGCCTACGTGATCAGCCCGCGCATCATGAGCCGCGCGGTGGCCGTGCCCGGCGCGCTCGTCGTGATCGCGGCGGTCGCCGGCGGCACGCTCGGCGGGGTGCTCGGCGCGCTCGTCGCGATCCCGGTGGCGGCGTCGCTCATCATCATCATCGAGAAGGTGCTGTTCCCGCGGCAGGACCCGGTCGTAGCGCGACTGACGCGCTCGACGTCTGCGCGGCCGAGACCGCCTGACGCCGCCTCAGAACCAGATGCTGAGGTGCGGCGTGCGCTGGCCGAGGAACATGCGGTCGGCGAGTTCGATCGCGCGCGGCGCCGACGGGGTCACGCGGCCGGCGCGGGCGAGCACCGACGGGCGCACCCCGCCCAGGAAGATCGCGCCCAGCTCGTGCACGCCGAGGCGGATGCCGGGGTCGAGCCGAGGTCGAGCCCGCGGTCGACGCACCGTCGCCGTCGACGCGCTGCACCTCGGCGCGCCCGCGCTCGTCGACGACGAGCTCGAAACGCCCCGCGGCATGGCCCTGCGGATCGGCGACCTCGATGGCGAGCGTGCCGGCCGCGCCGTAGCGACGCGACGCGAGCGCGGCGACCGGGTCGAGCACGCGCACCCAGAGGTGATCGCCCACGTCGGACACGGTGATGGCCCGGGGATCTTCGAGCAGCCACGGCAGCGGCTCGTCGACCGAGCGCAGCAGGCCGCGCACGCTCGTGACGAAGTCCTGCTCGACGAGGAAGCGCCAGAGCGCCCGCTCGGCCTCGTCGGTCGCAGCGGCGAGGAAGTCGAACTCGACGACGCCGTGCTCGTTGGGCTCGCGAACCACCTGGAACACCGCGAAGCCCTGCGGGTTGCCGTGCTCGTCGTCGTAGCGCACGACGCGCTTGCGCCGCGAGGTCTCGCTCTCGGGGTCGACGAGGCCGAGCGCCCGGTCGAGGATGCCGGGCCACCGGTCGATCTCGCCGGGCGTGCGGGCGACGGCGCGACGGGCCAGCGCCGGGGCGATCTTGCGCAGGTCTTCGGCGGCGACGAACTGCACGCGCCCCGGGGCATCGGGCCCGATCCAGTGCATGCGGCGTCGGTCGACGTGCACGGTGGCCGCACGTGCGGCCGGGGCGTACCCGAAGCGGCCGTAGATCGTCGCCTCGGTGGCGGTGAGCACCGCGAGCGCGGCGCCCGCGGCGCGGGCGTTCTCGAGCTCGGCGAGCATGAGCGCGCGTGCGATGCCCCGCCGGCGGTGCGTCGGCGAGACCGTGACCGAGCTGACCGCCCAGGCGTCGACGCTTCGCCCGCCCGGCACGCTGAGCCCCGTGGGCCAGCTCGAGACGGTCGCGACGGGGACGGCCGGGTCGGCGATCGACGCGTCGTAGACACCCTGCACGCGACGATCGGCGATCACCGCGAGGTCGTAGTCGACGCTGACCTGCCGGGGGCGCGCGTGGTGGAACCCACGGAAGTCGGCCGCGACCCACGCGGTTGCGGCGGCGACGTCGCTCGTGTCGACGAGTCGGTACTCGAGCCCCTTGGCCGCGAGGGTGCGCGCGGCCGTGGCATCGAGCGGAATATCCCGAAGATCGAACGACATCACCCCAGCCTATCCGCGACGCACCGCGTCGCCTCCGGGCTGATCGGACGCGGTAGACTCGCACGTAGTCGAATCGATTCGAGATCGATTCTCGACGATCGCATCCCGAAGACGGCGCCGCGTGCGCCGTCTTCTCCCACTCCACCGGCGCCCGACGATGCGCGTCACCAGCATCCCAGCCCCTCAGGAACGCGCATGTCCATCACCAGCTCCATCCCCATCGTCAGGCCCGATGACACCAGGTCGACCCCGGTCGTCTCGGCGCACCCCGGCGACCTGCTCTCGCGCAGGCAGCGCCTCGTCTACGTGCTCGTGCTCGGCGCGCTCACGGCGCTCGGCCCGTTCACGATCGACCTCTACCTGCCGGCGTTCCCGGTCATGCAGGACGAGCTGGGCGTCTCGGCCACGGCCGTGCAGCTCACGCTCACCGGCACCATGATCGGGTTCGGGCTCGGCCAGCTCATCGTCGGCCCGTGGAGCGACAAGGTCGGCCGCCGGCTGCCGCTCATCCTCGCCACCGCGCTGCACATCGCGGCGTCGCTCGCGGCGGCGTTCGCCCCCGACATCGTGTGGCTCAGCGTGTTCCGCCTGCTGCAGGGCTTCGGTGCCGCCGCGGGCGGTGTCGTCGCCATGGCGATGGTGCGCGACCTGTTCGGCGGCAAGCCGCTCGTGCGCATGCTGTCGCGCCTCGCGCTCGTCAACGGCCTCGCGCCCGTGCTCGCCCCGGTGATCGGCTCGCAGCTGCTCGCCGTCATGGACTGGCGCGGCGTCTTCGTCGTGCTCGCCGATCTACGGTGCCGCCGTGGTGCTCTGCGTCATGTTCTTCATCGTCGAGACCCTGCCCGAGTCGCGCCGCCACGTCTCGGGGCACTCGACCCTGCGCCAGCGCTACGCGGTGCTGTTCCGCGACCGCGTCTACCTCGGCGCCGCGCTCATCGGCGGCATGACGTTCACGGGACTGTTCGGCTACCTGTCGACCTCGTCGTTCCTCTTCCAGGAGGTCTACGGCTTCAGCCCGCAGGAGTTCGGCATCCTCTTCGGCGTGAACTCGGTCGGCGTCATCATCGGCGTGCAGACGAGCTCGCGCCTGATGCGCGGCCCGGTGCCCCCGCAGTGGATCCTCGCCGGCACGACCACGGTGCAGTTCCTGCTGGCGGGCGCCATCATGGCGCTCGACGCGTCGGGCGCCGGGCTCTGGGGCACCCTGATCCCGCTGTGGTTCTTCATCCTCGCCTGCGGTTTCGCGTTCCCCGCGGTGCAGGTGCTCGCCCTCGCGCATCACGGCGCCGAGGCCGGCACGGCCGCATCGCTGCTCGGCGCGCTGAACTTCGGCCTCGCGGGCGCGATCTCGCCGCTCATCGGACTCATGGGCGTCGGCAGCGCGGTGCCGATGGCGTTCGTCATGGCGCTCGCCGCCCTGGTGTCGATCGTCGCGCTGTGGGCGCTCGTGCGGCCCCGATCGGTTCCTCCGCTCAGCGACTGAAACGGCGAGCGGATGCCCCGTGCCGCGTGCCGGGGCATCCGTTCGTGCATTTCGGGCGCACGCGCCGCTAGCGTGAATGCATGAACGACCGCGAGCAGACGGCGCAATACCGCGGGCACCGGGCGACGATCATCGCCGGCGCCGCCGCACTGGTCGCCGCGGTGCTGCTCGGGTTCGTCATCATGACCCGCCTCGACGGGCTGCCGCTGGAGTTCGACGAGGAGTGGGCCGAAGACGTGCTGAGCCTGCGCGGGCCGGTGGGCGACGTGTTCGCCTATTTCATGGATGCGCTCGGCGGCGGCTGGTTCGGGGTCTTCGTGGTGCCGATCGCCACGGCGATCGCCCTGCTCCTCATCCGCCGGCCGTGGGCGGCCGGGTACTTCATCGCGGCGTCGGCCGTGAGCGCCGGCATCGTGCAGCTGCTCAAGGAGATCTTCGGGCGGGCCCGGCCCGAGGACATGATCGTCGCCTCCGACTACGGTTCGTTCCCGTCGGGTCACGTGGCCAACGCCGCGACGATCGCGGTGGCGTTCGGCGTGATCTTCCCGCACGTCTGGGTGTGGGTGCTCGGCGCCGTCTACACGGCGCTCATGGCGGCGAGTCGCACCTACCTCGGCGCGCACTGGCTGTCCGACACGATCGGCGGACTGCTCGTCGGCGCCGGGGTCGCGCTGCTGCTGGGGGCGGTGATCGCGGTGCCCCTCGAACGCGAACGGCTGGCGAGAATCGAGCGCGTCTCGGCGCGCAACGCGGCGCGCGCGCAGGCGCACGTCACGCCCCCGGCCAAGACCTGACCGGCGCGTCGAAGCGCTCGAGCCGGGTGAGCTTCTTCGGGTCGGGCTGCTGATCGGCTCCCACCCCCGGCGCGGCCCACGGTTCGACCGCTGGTCGTCGCGCGACCGGTACACGATGTACGGCCGGAACGAGGTAGCCGACCGGCGCGGAGAACACGTGCACCAGGCGGGTGAACGGCCACAGCGCGAACAGCAGCGAAGGCGGTGAGCGACGTGCAGCTGGAACGGCGAGCGGCACTTCCGGCCATCAGCTCCGGCTGCGGCTGGAGGTACGAGGAGGCTGCGGAACCACGGCGAGATCGTCTCGCGGTAGTCGTAGCCGGCGCCGAACGACCTGGTACATGACGGTCGCCGCGCGTGCCGAACAGCGATCGTCGGCGCCGAGGAACGACGTACATGACCTTGTCCATGACGCGTCGTGGCCAGGAACACCGGCGCCGATCGGTGCGGCGGCGGTAGATGAGGATGCGCCAGGCCCGGCGAGCGTGAGCACGGCCGCCACCGTGCCCAGCAGCGTGGCGCCGAAGTGGTAGCATCTCCTCGGAGATGCCGATCGCGTACAGCCACTCCCGCGGGATGAGCAGGCCCGACGACGTGCCCGGCGATCACCAACAGGATGCCCGAGGTGGAACATCGGCGAACCCCAGCGCAGCAGCCGGTTCTCGTACAGCTGGCTCGAGCGGGTGGTCCAGCCGAACTTGTCGTACCGGTACCGCCAGATGTGCCCGACGACGAAGACCGCGATCGCCGCGTAGGGCACAGCGACCCACAGCAGGATGATCGCGTCGCATTCATGCGCCGCACCTCCTCGTCGGCGCGCCCGCCGGCGACGTAGGGCTCCAGGTTGCCCAGGAACGTTCAAGCCCGACCATCTCCGTCGGCGGACCCTCCTTGACGAGCTGCGAGGTAGCGTTCGCGCGTGTCGCGCATCGATCGTCGGGCAGCGACAGGCACACCGCCTCGACGACCGCGCGCCCAGGGGCTGTCGATGCGCTCGCAGCGCCGCGCGCAGCACTTCGACGCCCTCGCGGTGCGCGGCGAGCAGCGCGGCGCGCGATCGGGGAGTCGCCGCGCGCGCGGAGAACTCCAGGACCGCCGGCAGGAAGTCGGGCAGCTCGTGCGGCGTCGAACTCCCACCCCGCCGCGCGGTAGGCCTCGACGAAGCGTCACGAGTGCGGTGCCGCGGCGGCGGGTGTCGCCGGCGGCGTAGTAGGTCAGGTACAGGCAGCACTTGCGCTTGAGGTCGAACGTGTCGACGTAGGCCCGCTCGAGCGCCTGCTGGTCCGCGGCCAGCGCGTGATCGACGAACTGCCGTCGAAGTCGGCGACGCGATCTCGGCTCGGGCAGGCCGGCCGACGGATGAAGGCGACCTGCAGACGGCGCGTCGCGCGTACGCGACGCTCGGCGCTCGCCGGGTACGTCGAGCAGCAGCGGATGCCAGCCATGTGGGCGACCGCGTCGCTGGTCCGCCGTCGGACGAGGGTCGCGCGGAGCCGACTCGGGCGTCGACGCCGGGGTCGACGTCGGCGGTCGACAGCGGCGCGTCGTCGCACACCGGGAAGCGCGGCATCACGAGTCGCCTCGTCGGGCGCCGCGCCGGCTTCGGGCGGGAACAGGCCGGCGGCCGCCCCGTTGCCGTCCCAGTTGAGCAGGTTCACCGCGGCCCGGCGTGGACGGCCGGTCGGCGCGTCTGGCGGTTCTGTCAGCGCGTGGAAGTTCTCCACCGCGCCGGGCACCGGCTGGCCCGCTGCGACGAGCCGAACGGGCCGGCGCCGCCCATGCCGGGTCCGCCCTCGGAGTCGAGCGAGCAGGCCAGCTCCTCGAGCTCGCGCGGCCTGTCTCGGCGTGCGCCGTGGGGATGACGTAGCGCTCCTCGTACTTGGCGATCGCGAGCAGCCGGTACATCTCCTCGATCTCGGTCGCCGGTCATGCCCGACGGCGGCGGCGATCGCGCTCGTCGCGGCTCTCGCCGAGGTTGATGTCGCGCATGTAGCGAGCGCATCGCGGCCAGCCGCCGCAGCGACGCCGTCGACCGGCGCGCACGTCGCCGGCGGTGAACAGCCCGGCGAGGTACTCCATCGGGATGCGCAGCCGGTCGATCGCGGCGAACAGGGTCGCGCGCGTCCTCGCCGTCGCTGCCCGAGTCGCGACGACGTCGACCACGGGCGAGAGCGGCGGGATGTACCAGACCATCGGCATCGTGCGGTACTCGGGGTGCAGCGGCAGCGCGACCCTGTACTCGTTGATCAGCTTCCAGATCGGGCTGCGCTGCGCGGCGTCGATCCAGTCGTCGGCGATGCCCGTCGCGCGCGGGCCGCCTCGATGACCGCGGGGTCGTGCGGGTCGAGGAAGACCGCGCGCTGCGCCTCCAGCAGCTCCTGCTCGTCCTCGACGCGCGGCGGCCTCGGCGACCCGGTCGGCGTCGTAGAGGACCAGGCCGAGGTAGCGCAGCCGGCCCACGCAGGTCTCCGAGCACACGGTCGGCATGCCCGACCTCGATGCGCGGGTAGCACAGCGTGCACTTCTCGGCCTTGCCGGTCTTGTGGTTGAAGTACACCTTCTTGTACGGGCAGCCGGTGACGCACATGCGCCAGCCGCGGCAGGCGTCCTGGTCGACGAGCACGATGCCGTCCTCGTCGCGCTTGTACATCGCGCCCGACGGGCAGGCCGCCACGCAGGAGGGGTTGAGGCAGTGCTCGCAGATGCGCGGCAGGTAGAACATGAAGGTCTTCTCGAACTCCATCGTCGACGTGCTCGCTCATCGTCTTGAGGATCGGGTCGTCCTGCAGCGGTCTCGTGCGATCCGCCGAGGTTGTCGTCCCAGTTCGCCGACCACGTGATCTTCATGTCCTCGCCGGTGAGCAGCGACTTCGGCCGCGCGACCGGGGTGTGCGTCGCCGGCCGGCGCGGTGAGCAGCATGTCGTAGTCGTAGGTCCACGGCTCGTAGTAGTCGTCGATCGTCGGGCAGCTCGGGGTTCTCGAAGATCGTGCAGCGAGCTTGCTTCAGCCGCCCGCCGCCGCGCAGCTTGAGCCGGCCGCGCTTGGTGCGCACCCAGCCGCCGCCCCACTTCTCCTGGTCCTCGTAGCTGCGCGGGTAGCCCGACGCCGGGCCGGGTCTCGACGTTGTTGAACCACACGTACTCCACGCCGGTGCGGTTGGTCCACGCCTGCTTGCAGGTGACCGAGCAGGTGTGGCACCCGATGCACTTGTCGAGGTTCATGACCATCGACATCTGAGCCATGACGCTGCATCAGTACTCGCACCTCCTGGCTGCGGCGACGGATCACGGTGACCTCGTCTCGCTGGTTGCCGGTCGGGCCGAGGTAGTTGAAGGCGAACGAGAGCTGGGCGTAGCCGCCGATCAGGTGGCTGGGCTTGAGCAGCATGCGGGTCAGCGAGTTGTGGATGCCGCCGCGCAGCCCGCTGGTCTCGGCGATCGGGCACGTCGACGATGCGGTCCTTGCGCGTGGTACATGTACACCGTGCCCTCGCGGCATGCGGTGCGAGACGATCGCGCGGGCCACCACGACGCCGTTGCGGTTGTACGACTCGATCCACTCGTTGTCGCGCACGCCGATCTTCGTCGGCGTCCTGCGGCGCTCATCCAGATCGTCGGCCCGCCGCGCGAGAGCGAGAGCATGAACAGGTTGTCCTGGTACTCGGAGTGGATCGACCACTTCGAGTGCGGCGTCAGGTAGCGCACCGCCACCTCGGCTTGCCCTCGAGCCCGGCGCCCCGGTGCGCCGTCGAGCCGACCCGGAGTCGCCGAACAGCCGGTGCATGTCCAGCGGCGGCCGGTAGATCGGCAGCTGCTCGCCGATCTCGCTCATCCAGTCGTGGTCGAGGAAGAAGTGCTGCCGCCCGGTGAGGGTGTGCCACGGCTTGAGCTGCTCGACGTTGATGCGTGAACGGCGCTGTAGCGCCGCCCGCCGTGCTCGATGCCGGACCACTCCGGGCGAGGTGATCGACCGGCACCGGCGCGTGCCTGCGTGTCCGCGAAGGTGATCCGCGTGCCCTCGTGGTCCCGCGCCAGGTCGCGCGAGCTGCTGCCCGGTGCGCTTCTCGAGCTGCGCGAAGCCCTGCGACCGCGAGCCGGCCGTTGGTGGTGCCGGAGAGCGCCAGGATCATCTCGCAGACGCTGTGTCGTCGGTGTCGAGCAGCGGACGGCCCGCCGCGCGGCCCGTCCGCGACCACGCCGTTGCGCGCTGCCGAGGTACTCGACCTCGGGCGTCGGGTCGAAGCGTGACGCCCTTGGTGGTCATGCCGAGCTTCGTCGGTGAGCGGGCCGAGCGCGGCCATCTTCTCGGCGACGGCCGGGTAGTCGCGCTCGACCACGACGAGCTTCGGCATGGTGACGCCCGGGCACGAGTCGGCTCGCTCGCGCCAGTCGACGCACGACGCCGTGCGGTGTGGCCATCGCGTCGGGGGTGTCGTGCATGCAGCGGCGCGGCGACGAGGTCGCGTGCGCACGCCGAGGTGCGTCGACCGCGAGCTCGCGAGAACGCTTCGGCGATGCGCGTGGAAGATGTCGAAGTCGGTCTTGGTCTGCCACGGCGGCGCGATCGCCGGGTTGAACGCGTGGACGAACGGGTGCATGTCGGTGCGTCGACAGGTCGTGCTTCTCGTACCACGTCGCCGCCGGCAGCACGACGTCGGTGAACAGCGTCGTGCGAGGTCATCCGGAAGTCGCTGCGTCACGCAGCAGGTCGAGCTTGCCCTCCGGCGCCTCGTCGCGCCAGGCCATCGTCGCGCGGGCGCCGCTCGGGCGGGCCTCGGCGGCGCGGACCGCGGAGTCGGTGCCGAGCAGGTGCTTGAGGAAGTACTCGTTGCCCTTGCCGGAGGAGCCGAGCAGGTTCGCCCGCCACACGGTCAGCACGCGCGGGAAGTTCTCCGGCGCGTCCGGGTCCTCGCACGGCGTAGCGCAGCGCGCCCGTCCTTGAGGCTCGTCGACCACGTACTGCGGCCGGCGTCCTTGCCGGCCGCCTCGGCCTCGTCGGCGAGGTCGAGCGGGTTGCGGTTGAACGTCGGGTAGCTCGGCATCCAGCCGCGCTTGGCCGACTCGACGAGGCAGTCGGCCGTCGTGCGGCCGGCGAAGCGCCGCTGGCGAGCGGCGAGGCGAGCGTGTCGGCGGGAGGCCGTCGTAGCGCCACTGGTCGGTGGCGAGGTACCAGAACGCGGTGCCGATCATGCTGCGCGGGCCGGGCGCGCCCAGTCCAGGCGCGAAGGCGTACTGCGCCTAGCCGGTGATCGGGCGCACCTTCTCCTGGCCGACGTAGTGCGCCCAGCCGCCGCCGTTGACGCCCTGGCAGCCGGTCATCGTGGTGAGCGCGAGGAACGTGCGGTAGATGGTGTCGGAGTGGAACCAGTGGTTGGTGCCCGCGCCCATGAGGATCATCGAGCGGCCGCCGGACCGCTCGGCGTTGTCGGCGAACTCGCGGCCGATGCGCTCGGCCTGCGCGGCCGGCACCGCCGGTGATCTCCTCCTGCCAGGCCGGGGTGTCCGGGCGTCGACGGCGTCGTCGTAGCCCGTCGGCCAGGCGCCGGGCAGGCCCGGTCGCGCCCGACGCCGTACTGCGCGAGCAGCAGGTCGAACACGGTGGTGACCAGCGTGCCCGCCGACCGTGCGCGACCGGCACGCCGCGGCGCACGACGCCGGCGCCGCCCTCGTGCTCGTCGCCGGGCTCGGGTGCAGGTCGAAGCGCGGCAGGTCGACCGGCACGGTCGCCCGCGTCGCACGTGCGCGTCGGCGATGGACAGCGGCGGGTCGATGTCGCCGAGGTCGAGGTTCCACCGGCCCTCGTCCTCGGCGCGCCGAAGCGGTGGCCGAGCGAGCCGTTGGGCACGACCGGCTGGCCGTCCGCGTCGAGCAGCGACCGTCTTGAACGTCGGCGCTCGCGACGCCGCGCGTCGATGCCGCCGAGGTCGGCCGCGGTGAGGAACTTGCCCGGCACGTAGCGCGTCGCCGTCGCGGCTCGAGGGTGACCAGGTACGGCAGCGTCGGTGTAGCGTCTTGCATGTAGTCGACGAAGCGCGGGGTGCGCCGCTCGACGAAGAACTCGCTGCAGGATCACGTGGCCCATCGCCATGGCGAGCGCGCCGTCGGTGCCGGGGTGCGGGGCGAGCCACTCGTCGGCGAACTTGGTGTTGTCGGCGTAGTCGGGCGAGACGGTGACGACCTTCTGGCCGCGGTAGCGCGCCTCGGTCATGAAGTGCGCGTCGGGGGTGCGGGTCACCGGCACGTTCGAGCCCCACATCGATGAGGTAGCTCGAGTTCCACCAGTCGGCCGACTCGGGCACGTCGGTCTGGTCGCCGAAGACCTGCGGGCTCGCGACGGGCAGGTCGGCGTACCAGTCGTAGAACGACAGCATCGTGCCGCCGATCAGGTTGATGAAGCGCGCGCCCGCGCCGTGCGAGACCATCGACATCGCGGGGATCGGCGAGAAGCCCGCGACCCGGTCGGGCCCGTACTTCTTGATCGTGTGCACGTGCGCGGCGGCGACGATCTCGAGCGGCCTCGTCCCACGTGGCGCGCACGAGGCCGCCCTTGCCGCGGGCGCTGCTTGTAGGCCGCGCGACGCCTCGGGGTCGGCGATGAGCGCCGCCCACGCGACGCACGGGGTCGCCGCGGTGCGCGCCTTCGCCTCGCGGTAGAGCTCGAGCAGCGTGCCGCGGATGTAGGGGTAGCGCACCCGCGTGGGCGAGTAGGTGTACCAGCTGAACGCGGCCCCGCGCGGGCAGCCGCGCGGCTCGTACTCGGGCGAGTCCGCGCCGATCGACGGGTAGTCGGTCTGCTGCGTCTCCCAGGTGATGATGCCGTCCTTGACGTACACCTTCCACGAGCAGGAGCCCGTGCAGTTCACGCCGTGCGTGGAGCGCACCACCTTGTCGTGCGACCAGCGGTCGCGGTAGAAGACGTCGCCCTGGCGCCCGCCCTCGAGGAACACGACGCGCAGGTCGGGCGACACCTCGCCCCGACGCAGGAAGCGGCCGAGCGAGAGGAGTCCGTCGGCGAGCGGGCCGTCGGTCGCCGGGCTGGTTCGAGGTGCTGGGCGCTTGGCTCACGGATGCCTCCCTGAACGGGCGGCGAGTGTCACCAAGAGCTCGGGCGTCACTGCCGCGGTCTCCGCCCATTATGGGTCGCGTCGCGCCGCTTACGGGAAGGAACTCGCCGGAACCGATCGATCCCCGGTCGAAACGCCCGGCCGGGGTGCTGGCGCAGCACGAGGCGCGCCGATATGGTCGGCACCAGAAAGCGCGGCCGTACGATTCCCACCGAGCAAGGGACGCAACATGCAGGCGACGTCGACGCAACCGGAACGCACCGAACTGCGCGGCCAGCTCGGCCAGATCGTGTTGGCGACCTTCGCCTCGACGATCGGCTTCTGGGCCTGGATGGTGATCGCGCCCGCTCCAGAAGACGTACGCCACCGAGCTCGGTCTCGACGAGGGGCAGATCTCGCTCATGCTCGCCATGCCGGTGCTCGTCGGTGCGCTCGGTCGTGTCCCGGTCGGTGCGCTCACCGACCGCTTCGGCGGACGCAGGATGTTCACCTTCGTGCTGCTCGCCTCGGTGCCGCCAGTGCTGCTCGTCGCCCTGGCGGGCGTCCTGAAGAGCTTCCCGCTGCTGATGGTGGCCGGCTTCGTCCTCGGCGTGGCCGGCACGATCTTCGCCGTCGGCGTGCCGTTCTCGAGCGCATGGTACGACGCGAAGCGTCGTGGGTTCGCGACGGGCGTGTTCGGCATGGGCATGATCGGCACCGCGGTCTCGGCGTTCTTCACGCCGCGACTGGCCGAGAGCATCGGGTACCTGCCGACGCACCTGCTGATCGCGGCGATCATGGTGGCAGGCCGCGATCGTGGTGTGGTTGTTCCTGCGGGATTCGCCCGGTCTGGGAGCCGAGCCGCCAAGCGCTCGTCCCGAAGGTCATGGGTGCGCTGCGGCTCCCGATCACGTGGGAGATGTCGTTCCTCTACGCGATCGTCTTCGGCGGCTTCGTCGCCTTCGCGACCTTCCTGCCGAAGTACCTCACCACGATCTACCCCGACGACGTCGACCCGATCGGCGCCGGCACCCGCACCGCCCTGTTCGCGGCGGCGGCGGTGGTCGCCCGCCCGATCGGCGGTGTGCTCTCGGACCACTTCGGGCCGAAGATCATCTCGCTCATCTCGCTCGCCGGCATCGTGTCGCTCGCCTACGTCGTCGGCCAGCAGCCACCCGAGGGCATCCTCACCGGGGCCACCTTCCTCGCGATGGCCGCGGCGATGGGGCTCGGCATGGGCGCGGTCTTCGCCTGGGTCGGCCCCTCGACGCCGAAGGACAAGGTGGGTGCGGTCACCGGAGTCGTCGCGGCCGCCGGCGGTCTCGGCGGGTACTTCCCGCCCCTCGTGATGGGTGCCACGTACAACCCCGAGACGAACTCCTACGCGCTCGGGCTCTGGCTGCTGGTGATCGTCGGCGCGCTCGCGCTCGTCGTCGCCGGCATGCTGCGAGACGCGCGGCCCGCGTCCTGACCGAGCGGCCTACGCTGGGTTCATGGCAGACGATGCGGAGCGCGTGAGGGCGGCGGTGATCACGGTCTCCGACCGCTCGGCGAGCGGCGAACGAGCCGATGCATCGGGGCCGGCCGCGACCGCCCGCCTGGCCGAGGCCGGGTTCGAGGCCGTGCACGTCGCCATCGTGCCCGATGGCGCCGCGTCGGTCGAGGCGGCGATCGCCGCGGCGCTCACCGCCGGGTTCCGCCTCGTGGTCACCACCGGTGGAACCGGGGTCGGCCCGCGCGACCTCACCCCCGAGGGCACCCTGCCCCTGCTCGCCGCCGAACTGCCCGGGGTCGCCGAGGAGATCCGCCGGCGCGGGGCATCCGTCGTGCCCACGGCCGTGCTCTCACGCGGGCTCGCGGGCATCGTCGCGCCCACCGGGCAGCCGCGCGCGGTCGTCGTGAACCTGCCCGGCTCGACCGGCGGGGTCGAGGACGGGCTCGATGTGCTCATCCCGCTGATGCCGCACCTGATCGCACAGCTCGACGGCGGCGACCACTGAGGCGTCGCTGCTCGCG
Organism: uncultured Actinomycetota bacterium; assembly: GCA_963836825.1. Taxonomy (GTDB): domain Bacteria; phylum Actinomycetota; class Actinomycetes; order Actinomycetales; family Microbacteriaceae; genus Agromyces. Next base: position 251,630 of record CAWILI010000002.1, on the reverse strand, counting down.
GGTGCGCGCGTCTTTCACCTCCGTCGAGTGGGCGATGTTGGCGCGCTGATCACGTCGCGGACCGCCAAGATCGCCCACTCGTGGGCGCGCAGCGCCGCCGGGCGGTGCGCGTCAGGCCGTCTCGTCGGGTGACCAGCCGTCGGCGAGGGCGGTCGCGCGCGCCGACAGCTCGGTGAACGAGCCGTTGCCGGCGCCGACCGCGAGCCCGACGAGGAACGTGCTGAGCGGGGCGGCGGGCCGGGCGACGCCGTGCGCGACATCGCGGGCCAGGTCGAGGATGTCGCCGGTGGGGACCGCGGCCGGGTCGAGTCCCAGCTCGGTCGCGAGGGCGGTCGACCCACCGCTCGAGCGACTCGGGGGACTGCGGCGTGTTCGACATGCCCGCTCCTTCCGCGCGCGGTCTGCAGTCGACCTGCGCGCGCTTCGACATCCTGCCACGTGTCGACGTCGGCGGTCAGGCCGCCCGGGTCGGGGATCGTGGTCAGGGTCAGGTGCGCCGCGAGCGCGCGCATCGATGCGCCGTGCGGGTCGCCGAGTGCGATGATCGCCCGGGCGAGCGCGTCGCGACGGTAGACGGCGGGCAGCCACTGCGTCCGTCCGTCGTCGAGGCAGATGCCGTGCACCTCACCGGCTGCGCTGCGCGCTGCGGCGACGAGTTCGGCCGCGGCTTCTGCCGGCGAGCGGCAGGTCGCACGTGAGCACGAGCACCCAGCGTGGCGGCGCCGGTCGGTCGGGTGTGCGGCGTCGGTCGTCGGCGCTGTCGTCGCGATCGGATGCCCCGGCGTCGGCGTCGAGGCGATCGAGCGCCGTCAGCCCCGCGGCGAGGCCGGCGACGGGTCCGCCGAACGGCGGTTGCTCGCGGGTGGTGATCAGCGGTGCCGCGACGAGATCGTCGGGGCCGACGACGACCGTGCGACGTGCATCGGCCGCTGCCGCCGCGTCGACCGCGATGTCGACGAGTCGCCGCGAGCCGATGACGAGCTCGGCCTTCGGTGAGCCGCCGAGCCGCGATGACCTGCCTCCGGCGAGGATGATCGCGTCGAGCACGAGGCCGCCGCCGGGCGAGCCGCCGCCGGGGAGCCGCCGCCGGGCGAGCCGCCGCCGGGCGAGCCGCCGCCGGGTGAGCCTCGGTGCTGCTCACGCGCGGTGCCAGTCGCCCGACTTGCCGCCCGTCTTCGCCTCGAGCCGGATGCCCTCGATCGACACCGACTTGTCGATGCCCTTCACCATGTCGACGATCGCGAGGGCCGCGACCGACACGGCCGTGAACGCCTCCATCTCGACCCCGGTGCGGTCGGCCGTGCGCACCGTGGCGGTGATCGCCACGCCGTCGTCGTCGACGGTGAGGTCGACGACCACGCCGTGCACGCCGATGACGTGGGCGAGCGGCAGCAGTTCGGCGGTGCGCTTGGCGGCCTGGATTCCGGCGATGCGCGCGACGGCGAGCACGTCGCCCTTGGGCGCGCTGCCGTCGCGCAGGTGGGCGACGACCTCGGGACCGCACGCGACTCGGCCGGTCGCGGTGGCACTGCGCACCGTGGGGCTCTTCTGCGTCACGTCGACCATGCGGGCCTCGCCGCGGGCATCGAGGTGGGTGAATGGCTGCTCGCTCATCAGGTCACCAGCATGACAGTCACCGGGTCGCCCGCGCGAACCTCGTCGACCTCGGCGGGCACGATCGCGTAGCCGTCGGCGGCGGCGAGCCCGCCGACGAGGTGCGATCCCGAGCCGCCGCTGGTCGCGGGTCGCACGCGCGGGCGGGTGTCGACGCCGGTGACATCGGAGGCGTCGGCCACGACCACGACGGGCATGAACTGCACCTTCGCGCGCGGCACCCGCCAGCCCTCGGCCGCGACGGCCGTGACGCGGGGCCGGTGCACGTCGGCAGCGCCCTGCAGGCGCAGCAGCGCGGGTCGCACGAACGCCTCGAACGACACGGCGGTGGCCACCGGGTTGCCCGGCAGCCCGAACACGGGGGTCGGCGTCTCGGCGCCGCGGTGCAGCATCCCGAACGCCTGCGGCTTGCCGGGCTGCATCGCGATCGTGTGGAATCCGACGGTGCGCAGCGGCTCGAGGGCCGCCCTGACGACATCGTGGGCGCCGACGCTCACGCCGCCCGACAGCACGATGAGGTCGAGTCGCGCGTCGAGGCAGCGGGCGAGCTCGTCGTCGAGCTCCGACTCGTCGTCGGGCACGCTCGTGACGTGCACGGCGTCGCCGCCCGCCTCGCGCACGAGCCCCGCGAGCAGCAGCGAGTTCGATTCGGGGATCTGTCCGCGCGCGAGCGGATGTCCGGGGGTGACGAGTTCGCTGCCGGTCGAGATGACGCCGACTCGCGGTGCCGGATGCACCGCGACGTGCGCGTGCCCCGCGGCCGCGAGTGCCGAGATCCGTCCCGCGGTGAGCCGCACGCCCGCGGTGAGCACCGGGTCGCCGGCGTGCAGGTCCTCGCCCGCGCGGCGCACGTGCGCCCCGGGCAGCGGCGCCACGGTCACGGTGACGACCTCGTGCCCGCGATCGGTGTGCTCGATCGGCACGACGGCATCGGCCGCGCTCGGCAGCGGAGCGCCGGTCATGATGTGCACCGCCTCGCCCGGGCCGATCGCGGGGTCGTCGGCGCTGCCCGCGGCGACCTCGCCGACCACCCGCAGCGTCACGGGGTGCGCTGCGCTCGCCGCGGCGACGTCGGCGTGCCGCACGGCGTACCCGTCCATGGCCGAGTTGTCGAACAGCGGAATGTCGAGGCGGCTGCGCACGTCGACCGCGAGCACACTGCCCGCCGGCGTCGGCGAGCGGCACGTCGACCGGGGCGAGCGGATGCACCGCGCCGAGCACGCGCGCCAGGTGCGCGTCGAGCGTCTCGAGCTCGCCGGCGCTCATCGCGACGTCGGGCGTGGCTCAGTCATCGATGCGCCAGACGTCGACGGGCGCGCCGGCGGGCAGTTCGTCGACGCCGACCGGCAGGTGCACGAGCACGGTCGCGTTCGCGTAGGCGTGCAGCAGGTGCGAGCTCGGCGCGCCCACCTCGACCGCGCCGTCGCCGTCGATGACGCCGCGGCGCACCTGGTGCTTGCCGATCGGCGAGGTCACCGGGTGCGCGAGCTTGAGGTGCGCGCGAGGACGGTCGGGCGCGAGCCCTGCGAACGCGCGCAGCACCGGTCGCAGGAACAGCTCGAACGAGACGAGCGCGCTCACCGGATTGCCGGGCAGCGTCACGACGGGCACGCCGGGTGTGCCCGGCGAGAGGATGACCCGGCCGAGGCCCTGCGGACCGCCCGGCTGGATGGCGACCTTGACGAACTCGACGCCGCGCGCCGCGAGCGCGTCGCGCACGACCTCGAACGCGCCGGCGCTCACCCCGCCGGTCGTGATCACGAGATCGACGAGCCCGGCCGCGGCCTCGAGGGCGTCGACGACGGCGCTGGGATCGTCGGGCGTGAGGGCATCGCGCACGAGCGCGCCGGCCTCGTCGAGCGCGGCGCGCAGCATCGGCGTGTTCGCGTCATGGATCTGCCCGGGTTCGAGCGGCGCCCCGGCCTGGCGGAGCTCGTGGCCGGTCGAGAGCAGCAGCACCGTGATGCGGCGCCGCACCGAGACCTCGGTGATGCCGGCGGCCGCGAGCGTGCCGAGTTGCGCCGGCCCGAGGCGCGAGCCCGCGGCGAGCAGCACGGCGCCGCGGGTGACGTCGGTGCCGATCGCGCGCACGAACGTGCCCGCCTCGACCGGGTGCGCGAAGCGCACGGTGGTGCCCGGCGGCACGTCGTGCGTGCCGTTGCCGAGGCCCGGGAATCGCGGGGGATCGGCCGCCTCGACCGGCACGATCGCGTCGGCGCCGTCGGGGACCGCGGCGCCCGTCATCACCGGCGACGCGGTGCCGCGTGCGTGCGTGCGGATCGGGTCGCCGGCCGCGGTCGTGCGGCCGACGGGCAGTTCGACGGGCTTCTCGGGGCGGGCTCCGGCGAGGTCGGCCGAGGCGATCGCGTACCCGTCCATCTGCGAGTTCGCGAACGCGGGCAGGTCGCCGGGAGCGAGCACGTCATGGGCGAGCACCCGCCCGCGAGCGCGCACCCGGCCGTGGGGGCCCGAGACCTCGTGCAGTGCGAGCACCTCGGCGCCCTCGGCCGCCTCGAGCGACGCGTGCAGCGGGGCGAGCAGCTCGCGCACCGCGCGCTGGTGTTCGACGAACGTGCGCATCGTGCCTCCGAGACTCAGCCGCCGGCGAACGGCGGCAGGATGTCGACCCGTTCGGCGAGCGGATGTCCCGCCTCGCGCCGCACCGTGCCGTCGACCAGGAACGAACCCGAGCGCAGCACCCGTTCCATCGGGGCGCCGTAGCGTGCGACGAGTTCGTCGCGGAGCGCACCGAGGGTCGCTCCGTCGGTGAGCTCGAGCCGCTCCTCGTCGACGCCGGCCGCCTCGGCGGCGGCCGCGAAGTACCGAACGGTCACGAGCGTCATGGCCATGATGCTACTCGGCGCGACGGCCCGTCGGTCGGTCGGTGGCGAAGCCGTCCCGATCGTCGGTCGAGTAGCCGGCCGAAGCCGGCGTATCGAGACCCAGGACGCCAGCAGGTTCCTGCCGCGAATCCCTCGAACATACGTTCGATTTCTGGTAGGCTCAAGGTATGAGCGATGAACCCTCGAAGGCCAGATCAGCTGGTGTTTCCGAGGGTTGTTCGCGGGTGTCGGCGGCGGCTCAGCGAGCATCGCTGTGCTCGACGATCGGTCGCCGTATGCGGTCGCGCAAGACGGGCTTTCCGAGCTGATCGGGGCGTCGGTGCAGGCGCAGCGGGTCGAGGCGATGAATGCCGCGCTGCGGGTCGATGTGCTCTTCCTCACGGTGAGGTACGCGGTGCGCAGCGCCGAGGCGTTCGTCGCGGCATCCCTGTCGCCCGAGCGGCGGCGCGAGATGGCCCACCGAGCGGTGACCGCCGAGTTGGCGACGGCGTTGCACGTGCCCGAGCGCACGATGCAGCGCCAGCTCGATGAGGCGACCGCGTTGTCGACGCGGCTCCCGGCGACGCTGTCGGCGCTGCGCGACGGGGCGATCACGATGGCGCACGCGCGGGTCATCGTCGAGCAGACCAGCGACCTCGGCGACGATGCCGGTGACGCGTGCGCGCGGCTCGATGAACTGCTCGCCGAGTTCTCGAAGTCGAACACCGCGGCCACGGTGCGCCGCAAGGCCCGCGCACCTGCGCGAAGCAGGTCATGACCGAGACGATCGCCGAGCGGCAGCGCACGGCGCGCGCGAAGCGGCGGGTCGAGTTCGAGGCCGCCGGCCGACGGCATGGCGTGGCTGCACGCGTTCCTGCCCGCCGATGACGCCGCGCTGATCTTCGACCGGCTCGATCGGGCCGCCCGTGCGGAACGCGAGGGGCGCGCATCGGATTCGCGCGACGACGCCGATGCCGACCGCACCGCCACCGATCGACTCCTCGACGAACAGCGCACGGCCGATCAGGTGCGTGCCGACGCGGCCCGCGACCTGCTGCTCTACGGCACCCTCGACTCCGAGTCGGCGCTGGCCGACGCCGTCGCGCGAGTGCGTCCGAGCGTGCACGTGACCGTTCCGGTGCTCACGCTCATCGGCGAGTCCGACGCTCCCGGCCTGCTCGACGGCTACGGCCCGATCGACGCCGACACGGCCAGGCGGCTCGCCGCGCGGGCACCCTCGTTCACCCGCATCCTGACCCACCCGGTGTCGGGCACCGTGCTCGACGTCGACCGCCGCAGCTACCGTCCGCCGGCCGATCTCGAACGCTGGCTCCAGGTCCGCGACGGCACCTGCCGGTTCCCCGGCTGCAACCGCGCCGCGCGACGCAGCGACATCGACCACACCCTCGACTGGAACGACGGCGAACGCACCGCCTTCGACAACCTCGCGCACCTCTGCGCAGCGCACCACCACCTCAAGCACGAGACCTCATGGTCAGTGCGCCAGATCGGGCGGCGGAACGCTCGAATGGACTATCTCCGGCCGGCCGCAGGCACCTGACGCATCCGGCGCATCCGATTCCCGATCGGCCAGCGAACCTGAAGCGCCGAAACCCGCACCGCATCAGAAGCCCGAACCACCCGAACCGGCGACGAAGCACACCGTTCTGATACCGGTGTGAGACCGCGCCGAACGTAGAATTGCCGCATGCGCGCGCGTCCAGCACCCCTGTCGAGCCGTCGGCGCCGCTCGCTCCCGAGCGCATCGCCCGGTTCAGCCGGCAGATCATGCTGCCCGGGTTCGGTGAGCTCGCGCAGCGTCGGCTCGCCGCGGCACGGGTGCTCGTCGTCGGCGCCGGAGGGCTCGGCAGCGCGCTCGTGCCCTACCTCGCGGGCGCGGGCGTCGGCACCATCGGCATCGCCGACGACGACGTCGTCGAGCTCTCGAACCTGCACCGCCAGGTGAGCCACGGCCTCGCCGACGTGGGCCGACTCAAGGTCGACTCGCTCGCCGACACCGTCGCCGCGATCGACCCCGAATGCCGAGTCGTGCGCCACGCCGAGCGGCTGAGCGCGGCGAACGTCCGCGACATCCTCGCGCACTACGACGTCGTCGTCGACGGCAGCGACAACTTCCCGACCCGCTACCTCACGAACGACGCCGCCCTGCTCGAGGGCAAGCCGCTCGTGTGGGGCGCGATCCTGCGGTATCACGGCCAGGTCGGGCTCGCGTGGCACGAGCACGGCCCCACCTACCGCGACCTGTTCCCGGTGCCGCCGTCGCCCGACGAAGTGCTCTCGTGCGAGCTCGGCGGCGTGCTGCCGACGCTCTGCGCCACGGTCGGGGCGCTCATGGCCGGCGAGGTCGTCAAGCTCGTCACCGGCATCGGCGAGGTGCTGCTCGGCCGCGTGATGACCATCGATGCGCTCTCGGGTCGCAGCCGCGAGATCACGTACGAGAGCATTGCGGATGCCCCCGAGATCACCTCGCTCATCGACTACGAGGTCTTCTGCGGGGTCGACGGCGCCGCGAGCGCGGCGCAGGCAGAGGCATCCGGCGCACCGATCTCGGCGGCCGAACTGCTGCGGCGCATGCGCAGCGGCGAGCGGCTGCGGCTGCTCGACGTGCGCGAACCCGTCGAGGCCGCGCTGCGACGCATCGACGGCAGCGAACTCGTGCCGCTGGGCGATCTCGCCGCCGGAGCCGAACCCCTGGCGGGCGACGGCGCACTCGTCGTCTACTGCGAGCAGGACACGCGGTCGCGTCGCGCGGCGCGACTGCTGCGCGAGCGCGGGCACGCCGACGTCGTGTACCTCGCCGGAGGCATCGATGCGTTCTCGTCGGTCGCGGGCGAACTCGTGCACCGCTGACGAACGATCACCGCACGATCACCGAGCGATCACCCGAGAGGCACGCATGAACCCGCAGCACGCCGATCGTCACCGCCGAGCCCATCGACGAGGCCGCCGTGCGCGCCGCGGTCGAGGCCGACACGAGCGGGGCGGTCGTCATGTTCCTCGGGGTCGTGCGCAACCACGACGCCGGGCGCGACGTGCTCGCGCTCGACTACCAGGCGCACCCCGAGGCCGAGCGGTTCCTCGCCGAGTGCGTGCGGCGCATCGCCGAAGACACCGGGCTCGCCGTCGCCGCCGCCCATCGCGTGGGCGAGCTGCGCATCGGCGACGTCGCACTCGTGGCCGCGGCATCCGCCCCGCACCGTGCCGAGGCGTTCGACGCGTGCGAACGCCTCGTCGACCTGATCAAGCAGCAGGTGCCGATCTGGAAGCGGCAGCACTTCACCGACGGCGTCTCGGAGTGGGTCGGCCTCTGACCGACCGCGTCAGCCGCCGAGGTACGACATCTCGGGCTTCGGGCGGGCGGCCCGCAGCTCGGGCGTGAGCGTCGCGCGCACCTCGGAGTAGCGGTCGTCGCGGGCGCCCCAGATCGAGGCCATCGCCGCGGCGAGCCCGTCGTCGTCGACGCCGCCGCGCAGCAGCGCCCGCAGGTCGTGCCCCTCTGAGGCGAACAGGCACGTGAAGAGCTTGCCCTCGGTCGAGATGCGCGCCCGGTTGCAGGTGCCGCAGAACGCGTTCGTCACGCTCGAGATCACGCCGATCTCGCCGCCGCCGTCGACGTAGCGCCATCGGGCGGCGGTCTCGCCGGGCGCCGCTGGCGCCGATCGGCTCGAGCGGCAGCTCGGCGCCGATGACCTCGATGATCTCGGCAGAGGGCACGACCTCGTCGAGCCGCCAGCCGTTCGACGTGCCGACGTCCATGTACTCGATGAACCGCAGCGTGAACGGGGAGTCCTTGAAGTGCCGTGCCATGGGCAGGACCTCGTGGTCGTTGAGCCCGCGCTTGACGACCATGTTGACCTTGATCGGTCCGAGCCCGGCATCGTGCGCGGCCTGCATGCCGGCGAGCACGCGGGCGACCGGGAACCGCACGTCGTTCATCGACTGGAACACCGCGTCGTCGAGCGAGTCGAGCGACACCGTGACCCGGGTGAGGCCGGCCGCCTTCGAGCGCCGCCGCCTTGACCGCGAGCGCCGATCCGTTGGTGGTCAGGGCGATCTCGACGGGCTGGCCCTCGGGCGTGCGCAGCGCGGCGAGGCGCTCGACGAGCTGCTCGATGCCGCGGCGCAGCAGCGGCTCGCCGCCCGTGAGCCGCAGCTTGTGCACCCCGTGCGCGACCGCGACGCCGGCGAGCCGGGTGATCTCGTCGAAGCTCAGCAGCTCGTCGTGCTCGAGGAACGCGTAGTCGCGCCCGAACACCGACTTCGGCATGCAGTACACGCACCGGAAGTTGCACCGGTCGGTCACCGAGATGCGCAGGTCGCGCATCGGCCGGGCGAACGCGTCGGTGAGTGTCTCGGGGAGCGTGCCCGTCGACGGCAGGCGGCGGGCACGCGGTGCTTCGGCGGTGCGCACGGGCAGCAGGGTGGTCACGGGTCACCCCCTTCGGTGGCGTCTACGCTAACACCGCATCATGCGTGCGTCCGCACCGAGACGTCGGATGGCGCGACGCGGAACGCGAGCCGGGCGCCGGTGCCCAGGTCGAGGCCGACGGCCGCGGTCGACGGCACGTCGACGGCGAGGTCGGGGTGCTGGTCGGTGACGATGCGCACGCCGCCGCGGGCCGGTTCGATCGTCGCGACGGCGCCGAACCAGGCGTTGTCGGCGGGCTGCGATGGTCGGCGGGCTGCGATCGGCGGGCTCGACGCGGCGCTGCGACGCGTCGACGGATGCCGCGGCCCGCGCATGCACCGACGCCGGGCTGAACACGACCGACGCGGGGGTGCCGACCCGCAGCGCCTCGCCCGTGCCGCGCAGCACGATCGGCCCGCTCGCCCCGGCGACGCGCACGGCGTCGCGCGCGACCGCGACGCCGGTGAGCAGGTTGACGCCCGCGAGCGCGGCCGCGAACGGCGTGCGGGGATGCCCGAGCACCTCGGCGGTCGGCCCCTGCTGCACGATGCGCCCGGCCTGCAGGATGGCGGCGCGATCGGCGAGCACGATCGCGTCGAGGGGATCGTGGGTGACGAGCAGCGTCGGGATCGCGAGGCTCGCCCGCTGCTCGGCGACGAGGCGGCGCATCGCCGAGGCCGTCTGCACGTCGAGCGCCGCGAACGGCTCGTCGAGCAGCAGCACGTCGGGCCGCGCCGCGAGCGTTCGGGCGAGCGCGACGCGCTGCTGCTGGCCGCCCGAGAGCGCGGCGGGGAGTCGTCGCTCGAGTCCGGTGAGACCGACCCGGTCGAGCCAGTCGGATGCCGCGGCGCGCGCCTCCCGCTTCGGCATGCCCTGCGCGCGCGGGCCGAACGCCACGTTCTCGAGCGCGCTGAGGTGCGGGAACAGCAGCGGGTGCTGGCCGAGCAGGCCGACCGAGCGCTCGGCCAGGTCGACGTCGACGCCGCCTGCCTCGTCATCCCCGCCGATCGACGGGGCGCGCGCGAGCACGCGCTCGCCGATGCGCACGACACCGGCGCTGGGCGCCCGATGCCCGGCGATGGCGGCGAGCAGCGTCGATTTGCCCGATCCGTTCGGGCCGAGCACCGCGAGCACCTCGGATGCCTCGACGACGACCTCGACGTCGAGCCGGAAGTCGCCCACCTGCGGCGACCACCCTGGCGTCGAGCGTGCCGCCTGCCGCGCGGGTCATCGGGGTGCGTCCTCACGCCAGCTGCGCATGAGCACCAGCACCGCGACCGCCACGAGCACGAGCATGAGCGACAGCGCGATCGCGATGTCCTCGCTCACGCCCGCGCCGTTGAACGCGGTGTAGATCGCGAGTGGCATCGTGCGGGTCGTGCCGGCCGAGTTGCCCGCGAACAGCGCGGTCGCCCCGAACTCGCCGAGCGCGCGCGCGAAGCACAGCACGGTGCCGGCGATCAGGCCCGGGGCGACGAGCGGCAGCGTGATGCGCCGGAACACCGTGAACCGGCGGGCGCCCAGCCCGGCCGCGACCGTCTCGTAGCGCGTGCCCGCCGTGCGCAGCGACCCCTCGACCGTGATCACGAGGAACGGCAGGGCGACGAACGTCTGCGCGATCACGACGGCGGTGGTCGTGAACGGGATGCGCAGGCCCAGCACGCCCAGCGTCTCGCCGAACAGGCCGTTGCGGCCGAGCAGGGCGAGCAGGGCGATGCCGCCCACGAGCGGCGGCAGCACGAGCGGCAGCGTCGTGAGCGTGCGCAGCACGGCGGCGACGCCCCTCGAGCTGCGGGCGATGACCACGGCGAGCGGAACGCCGAGCACGACGCACACTGCCGTGGCGATCGCGGCGGTGACGAGCGAGAGGGTGAGCGCCTGCAGCGCGGCGGGCGAGGCGACCGCGGCGGGCACCTGCGTCCAGTCGAGGCGCACGAGCAGCGCGAGGAGCGGCAGCGCGAGCACCGCGACCCCGAGCGCGGCGGGCACATACAGCCACAGTGGAAAGCGCGCGGCGGCACCGGCGGTCGTCCCGACGCGTCTCGCCCGCGACGGCGGCCTCGCCCGCGGCGGTCGTCGTCGTCATGGCGAGCCGAAGCCGAACGACGCGAGCACCGCCCGGCCCTCCTCCGACGTGACGAACTCGACGAACGCGCTCGCCGCCTCGGGGTTCGCCGCGTCGGCGAGCGCCGCGATCGGGTAGACGTTGGTCGCGGCATCCGCGTTCTCGATCTCGACGCCGTCGACCTCGCCGCCGGCCGCCTCGACGTCGGTGACGTAGACGAGCCCGGCGTCGGCCTCGCCGCTCTTCACCTTGGTGAGCACGGCCGATCACGTTCTGCTCCTCGCTCGCGGGCGTCACGGTGATGCCCGCATCGGTGAAGAGCGTCTGGGCGGCGCTGCCGCACGGCACCTCGGCGGCGCACAGCACCACGGTGATCGGCAGCCCGTCGGCGGTCTCGGTCGCGCCGTCGGCGAGGTCGTCGAGCGCGTCGATGCCGAGCGGATTGCCGGGCTCGACCGCGATCGTGAGCACGTTGGTGGCGAAGTCCACGGGCGCCGACGGCGAGACCGGCGTCGACCACCTTCGCCATGTTGCGCTCGTCGGCCGAGGCGAACACGTCGGCCGGCGCCCCCTCGATGAGCTGCGTCGCGAGCACCGACGAGCCGTCGTAGGTGATCGGCAGCACGTCGAGGCTCGGGTGCCGCGCCTCGAACGCGGTTGCGAGCTCGTCGAACGCCGCGGTCAGCGACGCGGCGGCGAAGATCGTGAGCTCGCCGGTGAGCTCGTCGCCCACCGCGCTCGGGTGCGCCGGCTCCGGGCCGACGTCGTCGCCGCCGGCCGGGCGCGGAGCACGCGGTGAGCGCGAGTGCGACCATCGCGGCGGGCAGCAGCGCAGCGAACGAGCGGATGTCTCATGCGCGAGGTTCCTCGTCGGTCTCGACGGCGACCATGGTCGCCTTGACGACCGCCACGGCGCGCGAGCCGACCTCGAGGTCGCAGGTCGCGCGCGGCCTCGGCCGACATGAGCGAGACCACTCGGTGCGGGCCGCTCTGCAGCTCGACCTGGGCCATCAGTCCCTCGATCTCGACGCGGGTGACGAGGCCGACGAACCGATTGCGCGCGCTGCGCCGCACCGGGCTGCGGTCGTCGGCTGCGGCGGCGATGGCCACGGCGCGCGCGGCGAGCTCATCACCGGGGACGACCTGTCGACCCGAGTCGTCTCGGCCGGCGGTGAGCAGGCCGTCGCGCACCCATCGGCGCACGGTGTCGTCGCTCACGCCGACGAGGGCCGCCGCATCACTGATCCGATAATGCGTCATGAAACCGACGATAGATCCGCAGGTGCGGAGAGTACAAGCGTACTCGCCCGATTCGGCGGAGCGATCGAGTGGGCGCGGAAGTGCGTCCTCCGGGCAAAGGGTTGGCTATCCTAACTTACCAGTGCTCGATTTCGTCAACCAGAAATAGTTGTAGTGTCCGGCTCGCTGTGCCACACTGTCGACGATTGCTCAGTTTCCAGCGCGGCAGTATTCCGGGAACGGAGCATGCACGGCGCGCGGCCGCCGGCGATCATGGCGACTCACGCGGCGAGACACGCGGTTGACGCGGTCTACATGGGGGTTCACGGAGCGGGGTGCTCTCGGCGACGCCGAGCGCATCGGACGCCGACGTTGGGGGACGTCATGATCTCATGGCTGGTGCGTTGGAGCCTGCGATTCCGGTTGCTCGTCGCGGCCGTCGCTGCAGGGGTGCTCGGGTTCGGACTCGTCAGTCTGCCGTCCATGGCGGTCGACAACCTGCCCGAGTTCGCACCGCCGCACGTCGAGATCCAGACCGAGGCGCTCGGCCTGTCGGCCGAAGAGGTCGAGCAGCTGATCACGAGCCCGATGGAGGCCGACCTGCTCAACGGCGTCGCCTGGCTCGACGAGATCCGCTCGGTCTCGGTGCCCGGCCTCTCGTCGATCGAGCTCGTCTTCGAGCCCGGCACCGACGTCCTGCGCGCCCGTCAGCTCGTCGCCGAGCGGCTCACGCAGGCCTTCGCGCTGCCGAACGTGTCGACAGCCGCCGGTGATGATGCAGCCGCTCTCGTCGACCAGCCGGGTCATGATGATCGAGCTCACCTCGGAGGATGTGTCGCTCATCGAGCATGTCGGTGCTCGCCCGGTGGACGGTCAAGCCGCGTGCTCATGGGCGTGCCCGGGCGTCGCCAACGTGTCGATCTGGGGCCAGCGCGAGCAGCAGCTGCAGGTGCAGGTCGAGCCGGAGCGGCTCGCAGCCGCGGGCGTGACCCTCGACGACATCGTCACGACCGCCGGCAACGCGCTCTGGGTGTCGCCGCTGAGCTTCCTCGAGGCGTCGACCCCGGGCACCGGAGGCTTCATCGAGACGGCCGAACCAGCGCATCGGCGATCCAGCACGTGCTGCCGATCCAGACGCCCGAGGATCTCGGCAAGGTCGTCATCGAGGGCACACGCGCCACCTGACGCTGGCGGATGTCGCAGAGCGTCGTCGAAGACCACCAGCCGCTCATCGGCGACGCCATCACCGGTGAGACCCCGGGCCTGCTGATCGTCATCGAGAAGTTCCCCGAGGCGGACTGTCGTCGAGGTCACCCGCGGCATCGAAGCGGCCATGGCCGATCTCGCGCCGGGCCTCGTCGACATCGAGGTCGACACCACCGTCTTCCGACCGGCCACGTTCCTCGAGAACGCCGCCGGGCAGCTCGGCTGGGCCGCGCTCGCCGGCCTGTTGCTGGCCGCGCTGGTCATCGGGCTCGGGCTCGGCTCGTGGCGGTACGCGCTGATCGCGGCGCTGGCCGTGCTCGTCGTCGGGCACCGCCGCCGCGCTCACGCTGCAGGCGACCGGAGCGGTGATGAACACCATGACCCTCGCCGGGCTCGCCCTCGCGCTCACGGTCGCCGTCGGCGACGCGGTCGCCGACCTCGATTCGCTGCGAACGCGGGGCAGGACTCCGCGTCCGCCGGCGACACGCCGAACCCACGCCCGACGGTTCGGTCGCCCCGGCCGATGCGGGCGCGGTGACCCCGCGCATCGCCATCCTGACCACGGCCCTGCGCCGCTCGCGGATCCCCGTGCTGTTCGGTGCGCTCATCTCGGCGGTCGCGATCGCGCCCAGCTTCTTCGTTCCGGGGCTCGACGGCGAGATCCTCCGCGCCGCTGGCGATCGCCTACCTGGTCACGCTCGGCATCGCCATGATCGTCGCGCTGACCGTGACCCCCGCCCTCGCCAGCCTGCTCCTGCGGCGCAAGGACGACACCGAGGCAGCGAGCGAACCCGCCGCGGTCGAGGGGATGACGACGAGGTACTCCGAGACGATGGAACGCGCGTCCGCGGGCCGTGGCGGCTGGATCGCCGCGCTGGTCGCGGTCGTGCTCGGCGTCGTCGCGCTCGGCACCATCCCGTGGGCGACCTCCGACGCGCCCGTGCTCGCGTCGGTGCCCGACCGCTCGATCCTGGTCGAGTGGGACTCGACCGCGGGCACGTCGAACGCAGGAGATGAATCGCATCACCGCGCGGGCGGCTGATGAACTGCGGACCGTGGCCGGAGTCGCCGCGGTCGGTGGCCACGTCGGCCGCGCGATCACGTCCGACACGGCCTCCGATGTCAGCGGAAGCGAGATCTGGGTGACCCTCGAGGACGGCGCGGATTACGCCGCGGTCAAGGACGATCGTGCAGCAGATCATCGACGGGTATCCCGGACTCGAGAACCGCGTGATGTCGTACCCCGAGCGAGCAGCTCGAGCAGCGTGCGCGACCGCGCAGGAGCGCGACTTCCAGGTGCGCGTGTACGGCGTCGACCTCGACATCCTCCGCGAGAAGGCCGAGCGAGCTGCAGGCCGCGATGGCCGAGATCGACGGACTCGTCGAGCCGACGGTCGAGCAGGATCTCGTGCGAGCCGATCGCCGAGATCGAGGTCGACCTCGAGAAGGCGCAAGCAGTTCGGCGTGAAGCCCGGCGACGTGCGCAGGGCCGCCGCCGCGGTGCTGCAGGGCATCGAGGTCGGCTACATGTTCGAGGAGCAGAAGGTCTTCCAGGTCATCGTCAAGGGAACCGGAGCAGACCCGCCACAGCCTCACCGATGTCGAGAACCTCATCATCAACACCCCTGGCGGCAGCACCGTCGCGCTCTCGGGATGTCGCGGACGTGCGCATCAGCCCCAACCTCGCGCGTGATCCGGCATGACGACACCCATCGCGCGCATGAACGTCGACCGCCGACGTGCAGGGCCGCAGCCTCGCCGACGTCGAGGCCGACGTTCGCGCCGCCATCGCCGAGGTCGAGTTCCCGGTCGAGTACCACGCCGAGGTCCCCGGCGCAGTATGGCGAACAGCAGGCCGCTGGGCCAGCTGACGTGGTGGCTGCTCGCCGCCGCCGCCGTCGTCATCCTCGTGCTGCTGCAGACGATGCTCGGCTCGTGGCGCCTCGGCGCGATCGTGCTGCTGACGCTGCCGCTGGCGCTCGCGGGAGGCCTCGTCGGCGCCTGGCTGGCCGGCGGTCTCGACTCGATCGTGCTCGTCATCGCCGCTCGTCCCGGTGCTCGCGTTCGCCGTCCGCGAGGCCGGCATGCTCATCGGCGGCCCATCAGACCGCGGTCGCCGCCGGACGGCGGAGTCGCCGGCGAAGGCCATGTGGTCTGCGCGGGCACCCGCGATGCGTCCGGCACTGCTCGCCCTCGTGGCATCCTTCGCCCTGCTCGCGCCGCCCGCGTTCTTCGGCGGCGCAATCGGGCCTCGAGACGGTGCTCCCGATCGCGGCCGTGGTGTGGGGCGGCCGCGCTCACGACCGTGCTGGTCACCCTGATCGTGCTGCCGCTGCTCGTGCTCGCCTGGGGCGGCGCCCAGGCCGCCGACAGCTCGACTCGTGAACCTGAACGCTCCAGTGGCGGAATGGAGGCAGGAACCGTCATGAACGAGAACTCGATCGCGGATCCGGCGGGGGGTCGCCGGGGCTTGGCAGCGCTGGCGCTCGCCGGAGGGGCGCTGAGCCTGACCGGCTGCGCCGAAGTCACGGCAGCCGAGACGTCGCCGGCCCCGAGCCGGCCGTCAAGGCGGAGATCGCCGACACCGACCTCAATCACGCTCACGCTCACGCGCCGAAGCCGTCGAGCGGCTCGGACTCGAGACCGTCGAGGTCGAGGCGGGTGACGGCGGAGCGACCGTTCCCGTACGCGCGCGATCATCTACGACCACGGACGGCGACACGTGGGTGTACACCAACCCCGAGCCGCTGAGGTCTTCGTCCGGGCGCCGGTCGCGGTCGACCGCATCGACGGCGAGACCGCCCACCTGTCCGAGGGACCCGCAGCCGGGCACCGAGGTCGTGACGCGTCGGCGCGGCCGAGCTCTACGGCGCCGAGTTCGGCGTCGGCACACTGACACAGGGGCAGGCGACGGCCATGATGCGCTGGATCGTCGGTTCGAGCCTGCGGTTCCGGTTCATCGTGGTGGCGCTCGCCGTCGGCATGATGGTCTTCGGCGTGCGGCAGCTCGCGCGGCATGCCGGTCGACGTGTTCCCGGAGTTCGCGCCGCCGCGGGTCGAGGTCCAGACGACCGTGCCTCGGCCTGTCCGCCGCGGAGGTCGAGGAGCTGGTCACGGTGCCGCTGGAGCAGGCGCTCAACGGGGTCGAGGGCTCGACGAGATGCGGTCGAAGTCGGTCGGCGCAGCTCTCGTCGATCGTGCTGATCTTCGAGCCGGGCACCGACCTGCTCGAGGCCCGGCAGCTCGTGCAGGAGCGGATCGCGACGCGTCACGCCGACCCTGCCGACGCTGGGCGAGCGCCGCCGGTCATGCTGCAGCCGCTGTCGGCGACGAGCCGGGTGATGAAGATCGGGATGACCTCGGACGATGCGCTCGCTGATCGAGCATGTCGATGATCGCGTACTGGAAGATCCGGGCGCGGCTGCTGCGGGTTCCCGGCGTGGCGAACGTCGCCGATCTGGGGCGAGCGGCTGCAGATGCTGCAGGTGCAGGTCGACCCGGAGCGGATGGCGCGCAGACGGCGTCACCCTCGAGCAGGTCATGACGGTGACCGCCGACGCGCTCGACGCCGGCCTGCTGCAGTACTCGCGACGGCGCGGTGATCGGCACCGGCGGGTTCATCGAGACGCCGAACCAGCGGCTCGGCATCCAGCACGTGCTGCCGATCGTCGACCCCGGAGGACCTCGCCGAGGTGCCGATCGACGAGCGTGGACGGTAAGCCGCTCCGGCTCGGCGATGTCGCCGACGTCGTCGAGGACCATCAGCCGCTGATCGGCGACGCGGTGATCAACGACGGCGAGGGTCTGATGCTCATCGTCGAGAAGCTGCCCTGGGGCAACACGCTCGAGGTCACCGAGGGCGTCGAGGCGGCGCTCGACGAGCTGGCGCCGGGCCTCAGCGGCATCGAGATCGACACCGACGATCTTCCGGCCGGCGACCTTCGTCGAGATGGCGCTCGACAACCTGTTCCGGGCGCTGCTGCTCGGCTGTCCTGCTCGTGGTCGATGGTCCTCGGCGCTGTTCCTCTTCCAGTGGCGCACCGCGCTGATCAGCCTCGTCGCGATCCCGCTGTCGCTGGTCGCGGCCGCGCTGGTGCTCTACCTGCGCGGGGCACGACCGATCAACACGATGGTCCTCGCCGGGCTGGTGATCGCCGTCGGCGTGGTGGTCGACGACGCCATCATCGACATCGAGAACATCGTGCGACGCCTGCGCCAGGCACCGGCGCCGAGGGCGGGCAACGGTCGCACGGCGCAGGTCATCCTCGAGGCCTCGCTCGAGGTGCGCGGCGCCGATCATCTACGCGACCCTGATCATCGTCGCGGCCGTCGTGCCGGTCTTCTTCCTCGAGGGCCTGACCGGCGCGTTCTTCCGGCCGCTCGCGCATGTCCTACGCCCTGGCCGTGCTCGCGTCGATGGTCGTCGCGCTCACGGTCACGCCGGCGCTGGCCCTGATCCTGCTGCGCAAGGCACCGCTGGAGCGCCGCGAGTCGCCGCTCGTGCGCGTGGCTGCAAGCGCGGCTACAAGCGGCGCTGCGAGCCGGATCGTCGAGCGCCCGTGGCCGGCGCTACGTGCTGGTCGGCGCGTCATCGTCGCTCGGCGCGGTCGTCGTGTGCCGCTCCTCGGCCAGTCGCTGCTGCCCGACTTCAAGGAGCGCGACTTCCTGATGCACTGGGTCACCGCAGCCCGGCACCTCGCACCGGAGGAGGTCCGCATCACCAGCGGGCCAGCCAGGAACTGCGCGCGATCCCGGGCGTGCGCAACTTCGGCGCGCACATCGGGCAGGCGTACATCGCCGACGAGGTCGTACGGCGTGAACTTCGGCGAGAACTGGATCAGCGTCGATCCGGACGGTCGACTACGACGAGACGCTGGCCAAGGTCCAGGAGGTCGTGCGAGGGCTATCCCGGGCCTCTACCGCGACGTGCAGACCTACCTCAAGGAGCGCATCCGCGAGGTGCTCACCGGCGCGCAGCAACGCGATCGTGGTGCGGATCTACGGCGACGATCTGGACGTGCTGCGCGAGCAGGCCGAGGAGATCGACGAGATCCTCGTCGGGATCGATGGGTCGATCGACGAGCACATCGAGCTGCAGGTCGACGTCCCGCAGCTCGAGGTCACAGGTCGACCTCGAGAGGCGCAGCAGCTACGGCCTGAAGCCGGGTGACGTGCGTCGCGCGGCGGCGACGCTCGTCGCCGGCGAGGAGGTCGGCGACGTCTATCGCGGCGGCAAGGCCTACGACGTGCAGGTCTGGAGCACGCCGCGAGATCCGTGCACAGCGTCGACGAGCATCCAGCAACCTGCCGATCGACACGCCCGTCGGGCGAGGTCGTCCGCTCTGGCCGAGGTCGCCGACGTCGCGCTCGCGGCCGACGCCGAACATCATCGAGCGTGACGACAACTCCCGTCGCATCGATGTCGAGGCCAACGTCGAAGAGGCGCGACCTCGGCTCGGTCGTCGCCGACGATCGAGGAGGGCCTGCGCGAGATCGAGTCTGCCCGCGGGTACCGCGCCGAGTCCTCGGCGAGTACGAGGAGCGCGCAGGCGGCGACCAGACCGGCTGCTCCTGCTCGCCGTCGCCGCGATCCTCGTGATCTTCCTGCTGCTGCAGGCGTCGTTCGGCAGCTGGCGACTGGCGACGCTCGTCGTTCCTCACCCTGCCCGTGGCGCTCGTCGGCGGTGTGCTTGGCGGCCTTCGTCACCGGCGGCGGTGCATCTCGCTCGGCTCGCTCGTCGGGTTCCTCACGGTCTTCGGCATCGCCGCCCGCAACGGCATCCTGCTGATCAACCACTTCCAGCACCTGGAACGCGTACGAAGGTGAGCCGTTCGGCCGGCAGCTCGTGCTGCGCGGCGCCGCGCGAGCGGCTCTCGCCGATCCTGATGACCGACCTCGCGACCGGCCTGGCGCTGGTGCCGCTCGTCGTCATGGGCGAGATCCCCGGGCATGAGATCGAGCACCCGATGGCCGTCGTGATCCTCGGCGGGCTCGTCACGTCGACCCTGCTCAACCTCTTCGTCGTGCCCGTCGCTGTACCTGCGGTACGCGAAGCCGAAGTCGCAGCGCGAGACGCCGCCGCCGGCAGAACCCGAGCCCGAGACGGCGCCGCCCGCCCCCGAGCCGGTCTCGGTCTGATCAGCCGCCGAGGAGCGGCGGACCTGGACGTGCAGCCGCCTCCTCGACGAGCTGCAGGATGCGCGCGGCGACGCTCACCGCGATCGCCGCAGGGTCCTTCGACGCGATGCCGTCGATGCCGATCGGCGTGGTCACCCGGGCGAGCTCGGCCTCGTCGTGCCCCACCTCGACGAGCTGCGCGCGGAACCTCGCCCACTTCGACCGCGAGCCGATGAGCCCGATCGAGCCGAGCCCCGGAGTGTTCAGGGCCGACTCGACGATCGCGAGGTCTTCGCCGTGGTCGTGCGTCATGACGAGCACGTGCGCGCCCGCGGGCAGGTCGGCGAGCGCGGCCTCGGGCACCGGCAGGTGCTGCACGTGCACCGTGGCCACCGCATCGGCGAGCACGGCGAGCCGTTCCGGCGCGAGCATCTCGGCGCGGGAGTCGACGAGGTGCAGCTCGAGCTGCTGCCGGCTGAGCACGCGAGCGAGCTCGAGCCCGACGTGGCCGATGCCGAAGATCGCCACCGACGGCACGACCCGCACGGGTTCCAAGAGCATGGTGACCTCTCCTCCGCAGCACTGCACGCCGTAGTCGGTCACGGCCTTGTCGCTGAGCGTCAGCGTCAGCAGTTCGGGCTCGGCGGCGCCCGAGTCGAGCATCGCGCGGGCACGGTCGACCGCGGTCGCCTCGAGGTTGCCGCCGCCGACGGTGCCGAAGAGCGAGTCGGCGGCGACGACCATCTTCGCGCCGCCGTTGCGCGGCGCGTGCCCGCGCACCATCGCGAGGGTGACGATCACGAACGGCATGCGTGCGGCGCGCAGCCGCTGCACGGCGTCGACCCAGTCCACGGCGAACCCCCGGCTCAGGTGTCGGACGCGACGAGCGGTTGCGATGCCGTGCGCGCGGTCGCGGCATCCGATTCGCTCGTCTCGCCGGGCGCGCCGGCCGCCGGCGGTACCGGCACGCCGCGCCTCGCGGATCGCCATGAACACCGCCTCGGGCGTCGCCGGCGATCGCAACTCGACGCAGTGACCCGGCCGGGCCGAACGCGGCGACCGCCTCGCGGATCGCCTCGCGCACGCTGAACGCGAGCATGAGCGGCGGCTCGCCGACCGCCTTCGATCCGTAGACCGCGCCGTCTTCGGCGGCGTGCTCGAGCAGTCGCACGTTGAACTGCTCGGGCATCTCCGAGAAGCTCGGCAGCTTGTACGTGCTCGCCGACTGGGTGAGCAGGCGCCCGCGCCCGGGGCCGTCGGACTCGTCCCAGCGCAGTTCCTCGAGCGTGAGCCACCCGGCGCCCTGCACGAACGCGCCCTCGACCTGCCCGAGGTCGATGATGGGCGACAGCGAGTCGCCGACGTCGTGCAGGATGTCGACCCGCAGCGTGCGGTGCGCGCCGGTGAAGCCGTCGACCTCGACCTCGGTCGCCGCCGCGCCGTACGCGAAGTACTTGAACGGCTCGCCCTGCATCTTCTCGGTGTCCCAGTGCAGGCCCTCGGTGCGGTAGAAGCCCGCCGCCGAGAGATGCACGCGCTGGTGGTACGCGGCGATCACCACCTCGGCGAACGTCAGCGACGACGGTGGGGCATTCGGCCGAACTCCGTGACGACGGGCCGGATCGTCGGCAGAACGCAGGGGCCCGCACCGAGCCCGGCGACCCGGCCGTCGGAGAATCGCACGTCGCGCTCGTCGATGCCGATGCAGCCGGCCGGCGACGGCGGCGAGCCGCGCCCGGATCTGCTCGCACGCGTCCTTGACCGCGCCGCCGTTCAGGTCGGCGCCCGACGAGGCGGCCGTGGCCGACGTGTTCGGCACCTTGTCGGTGCGCGTCGGCGCGAGCCGCACGGACTCGAGCGGCACGCCGAGCGCCGTGGCGGCGACCTGCAGCATCTTGGTGTGCAGGCCCTGGCCCATCTCGGTGCCGCCGTGGTTCACGAGCACCGAGCCGTCCTTGTAGACGTGCACGAGCGCGCCGGCCTGGTTGTACGCGGTGAGGGTGAACGAGATGCCGAACTTCACGGGCGTGATGGCGAGCGCGCGCTTCACGTCGTCGTGCTCGGCGTTGAACGCGGCGATGCGGGCGCGTCGGGCGTCGAAGTCGCTCGAACGGGCGAGGTCGTGCCAGATGGTGCGCAGTCGCTCGGCGTGCCGCACGGGCTGCCCGTAGGGCGTGGTCTGCCCGGGCTCGTAGAGGTTGCGCTCGCGCAGCGTGGCGGCGTCGATGCCGAGCGCGGGCGCGACCCGGCCGAACACGTCCTCGATGACGAACATGCCCTGCGGCCCGCCGAACCCGCGGAACGCGGTCTGCGACGTCTTGTTCGTCTTCGCGACCCTGCCCTGCGCCACGAAGTTCGGGATCCAGTAGGCGTTGTCGACGTGGCAGAGCGCACGCCCCATGACCGGCTCCGACAGGTCGAGGCTCCAGCCGCCGTCGGAGGTGAGCGTCGTCGCGAGCGCGAGGATGCGCCCGTCGTCGTCGAACCCCGCCTTCCACACGACGTGGAACGGATGCCGCTTGCCGGTCATCGTGAGGTCCTGCGTGCGATTCAGCCGCAGCCGCACCGCGCGCCCCGTGAGCATCGCACCGAGGGCGGCGATCGCCGCGAACCCGTGCGGCTGCATCTCCTTGCCGCCGAAGCCGCCGCCCATGCGCAGCGCCTGCACGGTGACGCGGTTGCTCGGCAGGCCGAGCACGTGCGCCACGATCTCCTGCGTCTCGGACGGGTGCTGCGTGCTGCAGTCGACGAACACCTGCCCCTCGGAGTCGATGCGCGCGAGCGACGCGTGCGTCTCGAGGTAGAAGTGCTCTTGCCCGCCGATCTCGACGACGCCGTCGAACACGTGCGGCGCGGTCGCGAGCACCGACTCGGGGTCGCCCCGGCGCACGGTGCGGGGGATGCCCTGGAACGAGCCCGCCTCGATGGCCTCGGGCACGGTGATGATCGACGGGAGCGTCTCGTACTCGACGCGCACGGCGGCCGCCCCGAGCCGCGCCGCCTCGGCGGTCTCGGCGAGCACCCACACGAGGGCGTGGCCGTGGAACATGGCCTCGGCGGGGAACAGCGGCTCGTCGTGCTTGACCCCCGCGTCGTTGACGCCGGGCACGTCGTCGGCGGTGAGCACCCGCACGACGCCGGGCACCTCGAGCGCCGGCGCGATGTCGAGCGTCACGAGGGCGTGCGCCTGCGCCGACTGCACCGGCCACGCCGTGAGCACGCCGCCGTCGGCCGCGGCGAGGTCGTCGGTGTACATCGCGGTGCCCGTGGAGTGCAGCACCGCGCTCTCGTGCGGCAGTGCAACACCGACCACCGGGTCGAGGGGGCGTGCCGCGAGCTCGCTCATGCCGGCACCTCTTCACTCGCCATCGGGTGGGTGCGGTGCAGCTTCAGCAGCGCGCTCTCGAGCATGAGCGCGCGGTACTCGGCGCTCGCCCGATGGTCGGACATGGGCGTGCCCTCGGACCCCAGCACGGATGCCGCGTTGCGGACGATCTCGTCGTTCCACGGCTGCCCGTACAGGGCCGCCTCGGTGGCACGAGCGCGGATGGGGGTGGCGGCGACGCCGCCGAGCCCGATGCGCGCCGAGGCGACGACCCCGTCGTCGAGATCGAGCGCGAAGGCGACGGCCACGCTCGAGATGTCGTCGAAGCGTCGCTTGGCGATCTTGTGGAACGCGGTGACCTGGGCCATCGGCAGCGGGATGCGCACCGCCCGGATGAGCTCGTCGGGGCGGCGCACCGTGGTGCGGTACCCGGTGAAGTAGTCGGCGAGGTCGACCTCGCGCTCGCCGTCGACCGAGGCGAGCACGACGCGCGCCTCGAGGGCGAGCAGGGCGGGCAGCGTGTCGCCGATCGGTGAGCCCGTGCCGAGGTTGCCGCCGATCGTCGCGCGGTTGCGGATGAGCGGCGACGCGAACTGCGGGAAGACCTGGTCGAGCAGCGGCACGCGCCCGGCGAGGCGGCGCCCGATCTCGGTGAGGGGGAGTGCGGCGCCGATCTCGATCGAGGCGTCGCCGACCGTGAGCTCGCGCAGCTCGGGCAGTCGCTCGATCGCGACGGCGAGCGCGGCCCGCTGACCGCGCAGGTTCACGTCGACGCCCCAGTCGGTGCATCCGGCGACGACGACCGCGTCGGGTTCGTCGTGCACGAGCGAAGCGCCTCGTCGAGCGATGCGGGGCGCACGAAGCGGGCACCGTCGGAGTCGAGCTCGGTCGTGGCGGGCCCGGGGGCCGGCCGCGTGCGGCGTTGCGGCGAGCGGGTCGGAGGGTTCGGGTGCGCCGAGTTCGAAGGCGGCGTCGCGGATCGGCCGGTAGCCCGTGCACCGGCAGAGGTTGCCGCTCAGCGCATGCAGGTCGAAGCCGTTCGGGCCGAGTTCGCCGTGGTGGTCGTGGCTGTCGTCACCGGCGGGTGTTCCCCGGTCGGCGCGGTAGAACTCGGCGGCCATGCTGCACGCGAAGCCCGGGGTGCAGTAGCCGCACTGCGAGCCGCCGGCCTCGGCGAGGCCGGCCTGCACGGGGTGCGGCGCCGCGGGCGTGCCGAGGCCCTCGGCGGTCATCACCTCTTGGCCGTCGACCGCGGCGACCGGCACGAGGCACGCGTTCACCGCCGTCCACTCGGTGCCGCCGCGCTCGTCGGCGGTGGCCAGCAGCACCGCGCACGCACCGCACTCGCCCTCGGCGCAGCCCTCTTTGCAGCCCGTGAGCCCGAGGCCGCGCAGCGCGTCGAGCAGGGTCGTGTGCGCGGCGATGCCCGGCAGCGGGCGCGCGAGCCCGTTGACCGTCACAACGATGTGATCCATGGTCGCTCTCCTCGTCCTCCGGATTCTACGCCGCGCCGTTCCCCATGTTCCGGTACCGACGCGGGGGCTTCTGCGCGAAGATGAACCAGAGCGTGGAGCGACATCCCCGGAAGGGAGCGGCAGCCGCATGAGCATCGAGATCGCCCGCGACGACGAGGTCGCGGGCAGCGGCGAGATCCTCACCGACGAGGCCCTCGCCTTCGTCGAGCAACTGCACCAGCGGTTCGACGCGCGCCGTCGCGACCTGCTCGCCGCGCGGCACGAACGCCGCGAGCGCATCGCCGCGGGCGAGCCGCTCGGCTTCCTGCCCGAGACGGCCGACGTGCGGGCCGGCGACTGGAGCGTGCCGCCCCCGCCCGACGCGCTCATCGACCGCAGGGTCGAGATCACGGGCCCGGCGATGCCCGCCAAGATGGCCATCAACGCGCTGAACTCGGGCGCGCGGGTCTGGCTCGCCGACATGGAGGACGCGTCGAGCCCCACCTGGGCGAACGTCGTCGGCAGCGTGCGCAACCTGCGCGACGCGGCGCGCGGCACCCTCGCCTACACCTCGCCCGAGGGCAAGGCCTACGCGCTGCGCACCGACGTGCGCCGCCCCACCGTCGTCACCCGCCCGCGCGGCTGGCACCTGCCCGAGAAGCACGTGCTCGTCGACGGCGAACGCGCCTCGGGCTCGCTCGTCGACTTCGGGCTGCACTTCTTCCACACGGCGCAGCAGCTCATCGACAACGGCGACGGCCCCTTCTACTACCTGCCGAAACTCGAGAGCCACCTCGAGGCGCGCCTCTGGAACGACGTGTTCGTGTTCGCGCAGGAGGCGCTCGGCATCCCGCGGGGCACCGTGCGGGCGACCGTGCTGATCGAGACGATCACCGCGGCGTTCGAGATGGACGAGATCCTGTACGAGCTGCGCGAGCACATGTCGGGCCTCAACGCGGGCCGCTGGGACTACCTGTTCAGCATCATCAAGGTGTTCCGCGACGCCGGGCCCGAGTTCATCGTGCCCGACCGGGCGTCGGTGTCGATGACGGCGCCGTTCATGCGCGCCTACACCGAGCTGCTCGTGAAGACCTGCCACCGCCGGGGTGCGGTCGCGATGGGCGGCATGGCGGCGTTCGTGCCGAACCGCGCCGACCCCGAGGCCACGGCCGTCGCGTTCGAGAAGGTTCGCGCCGACAAGACCCGCGAGGCGAACGACGGGTTCGACGGGTCGTGGGTCGCGCACCCCGACCTCGTTCCCGTGTGCCGCGAGGTGTTCGACGCGGTGCTCGGCGACCGGCCGAACCAGCTCGACCGGCAACGGCCCGAGGTCGAGGTCACCGCCGGCGCAGCTGCTCGACATCGCCGCCGGCGGCGGCGAGGTCACCGAGGCGGGCCTGCGCACCAACCTCTCGGTCGGTGTCGCCTACACGGCGGCCTGGCTCGCCGGCAGCGGCGCGGTCGCGCTGCACAGCCTCATGGAGGACGCCGCCACCGCCGAGATCTCGCGCTCGCAGGTGTGGCAGCACGTGCAGCACGGCGTCGTGCTCGCCGACACCGGCCGCACGATGACCGCGCGGCTCGTGCAGGAGGTCTTCGACGAAGAGGTCGCGCACCTGCGCGCCGACACCCCGCCCGAGTGGTTCGCCGCGTACACCGAGCCTGCCGCGCGGCTGGTCGCCGAACTGTGCCTGGCCGACGAGTACGTCGACTTCCTCACCCTGCCCGCCTACGAGCTGCTGGAGTGAGCGTGACCGCCTCGCTCACCGCCGCCGATCTCGCCGCGATCGACGCCCACCTCACCGTCGACCGACGACCTGCTGCGCACCGCGTACCCGGGCGACGACGGATCGCGCCAGCCCGTGCACACCGTGTACGTGCCCGCCGACCGGTTCAGGCCCGAGCTGCCCACCGTGTGGCGTCGCACCGTGCGCGACGCCGTCGACGACGCCGGCGGACTCGACGCCGTCGCGTCGCTCGTGGGCCTCGATGCGACGCTCGCCGCCGAGGTCGTGCCGCGCGTGCGCGAGAAGCTCGCCGTCGAACCCATCGAAGACCTGCGCATCGACTTCGAAGACGGCTACGGCGACCACGGCGACGAGGCCGAAGACGCCGAGGCCATGCGCGCCGCCAAGCGCGTCGCCGCCGCCGCGGGTGCCGGGTTCGCACCGCCCTTCATCGGCATCAGGTTCAAGTCGTTCGAAGCCGCGACCCGGGCCCGCGGCATCCGAACGCTCGATCTCTTCATCACCACGCTCATGGAGCACGGCGGCCTGCCCGACGGCCTCGCGCTCACCCTGCCGAAGGTGTCGACGGTCGCCCAGGTCGAGGCCGCGGCCGAGGTCATGACCGTGCTCGAACGCGCGCACGGGCTGCCGCACGGGCGGCTGCGATTCGAGGTGCAGGTCGAGACGCCGCAGCTCGTGCTCGGCGTCTACGGCTCGTCGCCCGTGGCGCAGCTCGCGCTCGCCGTGCCCGGCCGCATCAGCGGCCTGCACTACGGCACCTACGACTACAGCGCCGCGCTCGGCATCGCGGCGCAGTACCAGTCGATGGAGCACCCCGCGGCCGACCTCGCGAAGGGCATCATGCAGCTCGCGGTGGCCGGCACCGGCATCCGGCTCTCCGACGGGTCGACGAACATCCTGCCCGTCGGCGATCGCACGGCCGAGGCGTGGCGCCTGCACGCGCGGCTCGTGCGCCGGTCGCTCGAGCGCGGGTTCTTCCAGGGCTGGGACCTGCACCCCAACCAGCTCGTCACCCGGTACCTCGCCACCTACGCCTTCTACCGCGAGGGCTGGCCCGAGGCATCCGAACGCCTTCGCGACGCCCGTCGCGGAACCACCGGCGCGGTGCTCGACGAACCGGCCACGGTGCGCGCGCTCGCCGGATTCGTGCTGCGCGGCGTGCGCTGCGGCGCCATCTCGGTCGACGAGGTCGCCGACGCCACCGGCATCGACGAGCCGACGCTCGTCGCGCTCGCACACCCGCCGCGTCACCAGGAGGCGACATGAGCTACTACACCCCGCCCGGCGGGCTGCCCGCGCAGAGCGAACTGCTCACCGACCGGGCGATCGTGACCGAGGCGTACACGGTGATTCCCAAGGGCGTGCTGCGCGACATCGTGACGAGCAACCTGCCGGGGTTCACCGGCACCCGCTCGTGGATCCTCGCGCGGCCGATCGCCGGGTTCGCCACGACGTTCTCGCAGCTCATCGTCGAGATCGAGCCCGGGGGCGGCTCCGACTGGCCTGAGCGCGAAGAGGGGGTCGAGGGCGTCGTGTTCGTGACGACCGGCGAGCTCACGCTCGAGCTCGAGGGGCAGCGGCACGTGCTCGAGGCGGGCGGCTACGCCTACGTCGCGGCAGGCGCCGACTGGTCGATCTCGAACGAGGGCAACGAGCTCACGAGCTTCCACTGGATCCGCAAGGCCTACGAGCCGCTCGAAGGCTACGAGGTGGCCTCGTTCGTGACCCGCGACCAGGATGTCGCGCCCCGGCCGATGCCCGGCACGAACGGCGCATGGGCGACGACCCGGTTCGTCGACCCCGACGACCTCGCGCACGACATGCACGTGAACATCGTCACGTTCCAGCCCGGCGGGGTCATCCCGTTCGCCGAGACGCACGTCATGGAGCACGGGCTCTTCGTGCTCGAGGGCAAGGGCGTCTACCGGCTCAACGGCGACTGGGTCGAGGTCGAGGCGGGCGACTTCATGTGGCTGCGCGCGTTCTGCCCGCAGGCCTGCTACGCGGGCGGCCCCGGCCCGTTCCGCTACCTGCTCTACAAGGACGTGAACCGCCAGGTGCGGCTCACCGGTCCCGATCCCGGGCGATCGGCGAGCCGGTGGGGGTGAGCGAGCCGGTGGGGGTGAGCGACCGGCGGCGATGAGCGAGCGGATGTCCCGTGCGGGCGCGGTCGCGGCATCCGAACCGTTCGATCTCGTGGTCAGGGGCGAGCGGGTGCTCGTGGGCGGTGAGTTCGTGCCCGCCGAGGTCGCCGTGCGCGGCGGCGTGATCGTGAGCGTCACCGACTACGTCACTGATGCTGATTCGGCATCAGTGACGCAGTCTGGCGCCACTCGCACCATCGAGCTCGCCGAGCGACGAGGTGCTCATCCCCGGGCTCGTCGACACGCACGTGCACGTCAACGAGCCGGGGCGCACCGAGTGGGAGGGCTTCGCGTCGGCGACCCGGGCGGCTGCGGCGGGCGGGGTCACGACGATCGTCGACATGCCGCTCAACAGCATCCCGCCGACGACCACGGTCGACGCGCTCGCCGTGAAGCGTGCGGCGGCCGAGGGCGAGGTGTTCGTCGACGTCGGGTTCTGGGGCGGGGTCGTGCCCGGCAACGCCGCTCACCTCGTGCCGCTCGTCGAGGCCGGCGTCTTCGGGTTCAAGTGCTTCCTCGTGCACTCGGGCGTCGACGAGTTCCCGGCGGTCAGCGTCGACGAGATGGAGTCCGCGATGTCGGTGCTCGCCGAGGCCGGCGACTCGCTGCTCATCGTGCACGCCGAAGACGCGGCGCTCATCGACGGGGCGCCGCACCCGCACAGCGCGTCGTACGCCGACTTCCTCGCGTCGCGGCCGCGCGAGGCCGAGGGCGCCGCGATCGCCGCGGTCATCGAGCGAGCCGCACGCACGGGCGTGCGCGCGCACATCCTGCACCTCAGCGACGCCGACGCCCTCGACCGCATCGCCGCCGCGAAACGCCACGGGGTGCGCCTCACCGTCGAGACCTGCCCGCACTACCTGACGCTCTGCGCCGAAGACGTCCCCGCGGGAGCGACCGCCTACAAGTGCTGCCCGCCGATCCGCGAGACCGGCAACCGCGACGCGCTCTGGCGCGGCCTCGACGAGGGCGTCATCGACTTCATCGTCTCCGACCACTCGCCCGCGCCGGCGTCGATGAAGTTCGCGGGCGACGGCGACTTCGCCGAGGCGTGGGGCGGCATCGCCTCGGTGCAGCTCGGACTGCCGCTCGTGTGGACCGAGGCGCGCGGGCGCGGCATCGCGCTCGCCAGGGTCGTCGAGTGGATGTCGCAGGCGCCGGCCCGTCGCGTCGGCCTGAACTCGAAGGGGGCGATCGCGCCGGGGAACGCGGCGGACCTCGTCGTGTTCGCGCCCGACGAGCTGTTCACCGTCGACGCCGAGGCGCTCGAGCACCGGCACCCCATCACGCCCTACGACGGGCGCGAGCTCACCGGGGTCGTGCGCATCGACGCTGCTCGCCGGTGAGCCGTTCGACCGGACGGTGCCGCGTGGGCGGCTGCTGCGACGGGAGGTGCGGGCGTGAGCCCGGCGCTGTCGCTCGACGCGTTCAACTCGGCCGGGCGGTCCGAGGCGATCGCGCTGCTGCGGCCGTGCCTCGACATCCCGCGCTGGTGCGCATCGCTCGTCGACGGGCGGCCGTACGCGTCGGTCGGCGACCTCGTGGCGGCGGCCGAGTCCGCCGCGTCGCCGTTCACCGTCGACGAGGTCGACGGAGCGCTCGCGCAGCACCCGCGCATCGGCGAGCGGCCCGCCGGCTCCGGCGCCGAGGCGAGCATGTCGCGTGCCGAACAGGCCGGCGTCGACCCGAGCGACGCCGCGGTCGCTGCCGCGCTCGCCGAGGGCAACCGCGCCTACGAGCAGCGGTTCGGCAGGGTCTTCCTGATCCGCGCAGCCGGCCGTTCGGCGACCGAGATCCTCGGCGCGCTCAACGAGCGACTCGGGCACACCGACGCAGAGGAGCAGCCCGTGGTCGCCGACCAACTGCGCCAGATCGCCGCTGCTCCGGCTGAGGGGACTGTTCGAATGAAGAGACCGTCGATGAAGGGACATCCCGCATGAGCACCTCTCGCATCACCACGCATGTGCTCGACGCCACGAGCGGCCGGCCCGCGTCGGGCATCTCGGTCGAGCTGCTGTCACGCCAGGGCGGCAGCTGGCATCGCGTCGCGACATCCGTCACCGATGACGACGGCCGCGTCTCGCAACTCGGACCCGACGAGCTGTCGCCCGGGGAGTACCGCCTGCGGTTCGACACCGGCGCGTGGTTCGCCGGTCGCGGCGTCGACACGTTCTACCCCGAGGTCGTGCTCACCGTGCGCGTCGCCGACGACGGCCGGCACGTGCACGCGCCCCTGCTGTTGAGCCCGTTCGCCTATTCGACCTATCGAGGGAGCTGAGCCATGACCGAGCCCGCCATCGTCCTCGGCGCGAACCAGTACGGCAAGGCCGAGGTGCGCGTCGTCAAGGTGACGCGCGACACCGCCCGGCACGAGATCGACGACCTCAACGTCACGTCGCAGCTGCGCGGCGATTTCGCGGCCGCGCACCTCGAGGGCGACAACGCGCACGTCGTCGCGACCGACACCCAGAAGAACACGATCTTCGCGTTCGCGCGCGACGGCATCGGGTCGCCCGAGGCAGTTCCTGCTGCGCCTGGCCGACCACTTCACGAGCTCGTTCGACTGGGTGAGCGGCGGGCGGTGGGAGGCCGAGCGGTACGCGTGGGAACGGATCCTCGCGCACGGCTCGCCCCACGACCACGCGTTCGTGCGATCGGGGCAGGTGGTGCGCACCGCCGTCGTCGTCGCCGACGGCGCCGAGCGGCACGTGCTCGGCGGACTCCACAGCCTCACCGTGCTGAAGACCACCGAGTCGGGGTTCGAGGGGTTCCCGCGCGACCGGTACACGACGCTGCAGGAGACGTCCGACCGCATCCTGGCGACGGATGTCGCGGCGCGATGGCGCTACGACGCCGCGCGGACGCCGCCGCGCTCGGCGGGCTCGACTTCGACGCCATGTACGAGAGCGTGCGGATGCTGCTGCTCGAGGCCTTCGCCGAGCGGTACTCGGCCGCACTGCAGACGACCCTGTTCGACATGGGCAGCCGCGTGCTCGAGCGGCACGCCGAGATCGCCGAGATCCGCCTCTCGATGCCGAACAAGCACCACTTCGTCGTCGACCTCGGCCCGTTCGGGCTCGACAATCCCGAACGAGGTGTTCTTCGCCGCCGACCGCCCCTACGGACTCATCGAGGCGACCGTGACGCGCGCCGGCGTCGCCAGCCCGCCCGCCGCGTGGGACGGCATCGCGGGCTTCTGCTGACCGGCGCGTCCTGCGCCGACGCGTCCGCGCACCGCCCTCGACCGCGGGGCGCTGCCGCGCTAGCGTCGAGGCATGCGCATCCTCCTCGTCGGCGCCGGAGGCGTCGGAGACGCCATTGCCAAGATCGCGGCCCGCCGCGACTTCTTCGAGCTGCTGGTGGTGAGCGACTACGACGAGTCCCGTGCCCAGCGCACGGTCGACTGGATCACGGCCAGGCACGGGGACGAGGTCGCCGCCCGGTTCGCCACGGCGCAGATCGATGCGTCGGATCCCGAGGTCGTGGCATCCGTCGCTCGCGAACACGAGGCGACGCACGTGATGAACGCGGTCGAGCCGAAGTTCGTGCCGGCGATCTTCGCGGGCGCGCTCGCGGCCGGCGCCGACTACCTCGACATGGCGATGAGCCTGAGCGAGCCGCATCCGACCGACCCCTACGAGAAGACGGGCGTGAAGCTCGGCGACGACCAGTTCGCGCAGGCGACCGATTGGGATGCCGCGGGGCGGCTCGCCCTCGTCGGCATGGGCGTCGAGCCGGGGCTGAGCGACGTGTTCGCCCGGTTCGCGGCCGACCACCTCTTCAGCGACATCGACGAGCTCGGGGTGCGCGACGGCGCCAACCTCGTGGTGACCGACGACGAGGGCAACGAGATCTTCGCCCCGTCGTTCTCGATCTGGACGACGATCGAGGAGTGCCTGAATCCGCCGGTGATCTGGGAGGAGGACGCCGGCTGGTACACGACGCCGCCGTTCAGCGAGCCCGAGGTGTTCGAGTTCCCCGAGGGCATCGGCCCGGTCGAGTGCGTGAACGTCGAGCACGAAGAGGTGCTGCTCATGCCGCGCTGGGTCGACGCGAAGCGCGTGACGTTCAAGTACGGCCTCGGCGCCGAGTTCATCAACGTGCTGCAGGTGCTGCACCTGCTGGGGCTCGACTCGACGAGCCCGGTGCGGGTGCGCAGCGAGAACGGTCCGGTGCACGTCGCCCCGCGCGACGTCGTCGCGGCATCGCTGCCCGATCCGGCCACGATCGGCCCGCGCATGACGGGCAAGACCTGCGCCGGGCTGTGGGTCACGGGCACGGGCACCGACGGCGAACCGCGGTCGTCGTACCTCTACCACGTCGCCGACAACGAGTGGACGATGCGCGAGTACGAGAGCCAGTGCGTCGTGTGGCAGACCGCGCTGAATCCCGGTCATCGCGCTCGAGCTGCTGGCGACCGGGGTGTGGGCGGGCCGCGGCGTGCTCGGGCCCGAGGCGTTCGATGCCGCGCCGTTCCTCGAGCTCATGGCGCGTCCCGTCACCGACGGCGGCTACGGCCAGCCCTGGCGCATCGAGGATCGGGCCGCGTGACCACCGCTCCGTCGCGCGGGGCCGCCACGATCGTTCGCGAGGCGCATGACGCGGCGGATGTCGCAGACGCGCGCGCCGGCGTCACCACGCGTGCGGCCGTGGGCGGTGAGCTCGATGCCGTGCTCGCCAGGTTCAGCGTGACCTGGGGTGAGGGCCGCGGCCCCGACCGCTCGATGCTGCAGGCGCTCGACCACGCGGGCAACACGCTGCTCATCGCGGTGCCGGCGGTGCCGCATGCGCGGAGCCCGATGAGCTCCCGGCGAACTCCGCGACCACCCCCGCCCTCGGCGCCCTGCTGGGCTTCCTCGGCTGGAACGACGGCCTGCACCTGCACTCCCACATGAACGCCGTCGACCCGGCCGCGCGCGGCCGCGGCATCGGCCTGGCCCTCAAGCTGCGCCAGCGCGCGATCTGCCTCGAGCACGGGGTCGCCGAGGTGCGCTGGACCTACGACCCCCTCATCCGCCGCAACGCCCGCATGAACCTCGTGCGCCTCGGCGCCGAGGTCATCGCCTTCCACCCCGACTTCTACGGCCGCCTCGACGACGCCATCACGGGCACCGACCGCAGCGACCGCTTCGAGGTTCGCTGGCGCCTCGACTCGCCGCGCACGGCGCGCGCGCTCGCCGGCGAACCGCAGCCGGTCTGGTCGTCGCGCGGCGGCCTCGCGCTGGTCCCCGATTTCGAGGCGCTGCGAGCGGATGACCCTGCCGCGGCCGCGCGCCTGCGCGAGCAGTCCCGGGCGGCCTTCGCCGCTCTGGGCGACGGCGGGCAGGGACTTCGCGTCGAGCTCGACACGACCGGAGACTACGTCTTCACGACCGACGACCCCGACCGGGAGGCCCGATGAGCGAGACCGCCGACACCGCCGACACGGCTGGCACGAGCGGCACGGCGGCACTGCCGCGACCCGCATCGAGGCGATCGAGCTGCACCGCATCGAGGTGCCGCTCGTGCGCCCGTTCGAGACGAGCTTCGGCCGCGAGTCGGTGCGCGAGGTGCTCATGGTGCGGGTGCGCACCGACGCGGGCGACGGCTGGGGCGAGTGCGTGGCCGGTCGCGACCCGTTCTACTCGTCGGAGTACGTCGACGGCGCGGCATCCGTCATCGAACGCCATCTCGGGCCGGCGCTGCTCGACCGCCTGCGGGTCCACCGGCCGCAGCCCGCGCCGCTCGACCTGCTGCCGCGGGGCGCGTCGGTGCCGCTCGCGGCCGCCGTCGCGCCCGCGCTCGCGTTCGTCGCGGGGCATCGCATGGCGAAGGGCGCGCTCGAGGCGGCGGTGCTCGACGCCGAGCTGCGGGCGCAGGGGCGCTCGATGGGCGAGGCGTTCGGAGCCGAGCGCGACTGGGTCGACTGCGGGGTCTCGGTCGGCATCGCGCCGACCCTCGAGGAGCTGCTCGACGAGGTCACCGGCTATCTCGAGGAGGGGTATCGGCGCATCAAGCTGAAGATCCGGCCGGGCTGGGACCGCGTGCCCGTCGGTGCCGTCCGCGAGCTCATGGGTGCCGCCGGAATGCTGCAGGTCGACGCGAACACGGCGTACACGGCCGATGACATTCCGCTGCTCGCACGGCTCGACGACTTCGACCTGCTGCTCATCGAGCAGCCGTTCGCCGAAGAGGACCTCGCGACGCACGCACGCCTCGCCGCCGAGTGCGACACGCCCGTGTGCCTCGACGAGTCGATCCTCGGCGTCTCGACGGCGATCGAGGCGATCGAGCGCGGGGCCACGACGATCATCAACATCAAGCCCGGACGCATGGGCGGCTATCTCGAGGCGCTGCGCGTGCACGACGTCTGCTGCGAACTCGACGTGCCGGTCTGGTGCGGGGGCATGCTCGAGACCGGCGTCGGCCGCGCCGCGAACGTCGCCCTGGCCGCGCTGCCCGGCTTCGTGCTGCCCGGCGACACGTCGGCGTCGTCGCGCTACTACGCCGAGGACCTCACCGAACCGTTCGTGCTCGGCACCGGCGAGCACCACGGCCAGTTGCGGGTTCCCGATGCGCCGGGCACGGGTGTCACCGTGCGCCACGAGCTGATCCGCGAGTGGGCGTCGGCCGCGCCCGTCACGCTCAGCCGCTGACGCGCAGGTCGCGCCGAAGCGCCTCGGCCCGCTCGCCGATGGCCGCGGCCGACTCCGCGAGGCGCGGATCGTCGTCGAGGGCGAACCACGTCGACGACAGGGCGCTCCACGCGACGAGCCAGTCGGCGAGCCGCGCGGCCTCGGTGCCCGTCGCCTCGACCACCACGCCGAACTGCCGTTCGAGCCGTCCGGGCGCGAGCGCGCGCTCGTGCGAGGGGTTGCAGAGCAGGTTGCAGTAGTCGAACGCGGCCTCGCCGAGCAGCCCCTTGGGGTCGATCGCGAGCCAACCGCGCTCGCCGAAGTCGAGCACGTTGCCGTGGTGCAGGTCGCCGTGCAGCACGACGGCCTCGCGCGGGTCGTCGAGCAGCCGCGCGGCGGTGTCGGCACCGCGTCGATGGAATGCGCCGAGCGCGTCGGCGTTCGCGGGCAGGTGCCGGAACCAGGTGGCGAGGTCGATCAGCTCGGGCGGGTCATGGTGCCGCGAGCACGGCAGCGGATGCCTCGTGGATGACCCCGGCCGCGGCGCAGATGATGCGCGTGGCGTCGTCGTCGTGTGCTGCCCCGACCATGCGCACGAGGTCGCGGTCGCCGGTGGCGCGTTCGAGCAGCAGCGCCGAGCCGTCGCGCTCGAGCACTCGGGCGGTGCCGTGCCCGTCGAGGGCGACGAGCAGGTCGGCGCCGCGCGCCTCTTCATCGGTCTGCGCGAGCTTGAGCATCGCCGGCTCGTCGTCCTCGGTGCGCACCGGGATGAGCGTGCTCGACGCGGTGGTGACGGGGTCGGCGTCGGGTCGCAGGCGCCAGCGCCGCAGCCAGGCGGCCTCTTCGGCATGACCGGGATTCACCGGACCCAGGTCGCTCACGCGCGGTTCCACTCCTTGCCGGCCCACGGGTCGTAATCGACCTCGAGCGCCTGCTGCGCGGGGCGCTGCGCCTCGGGGACGTGCTGCAGGTTCACCCGGATGCGGTACCAGAGCGACGAGCTGCCGCGCATGCCGTCGACGAGCACGTCGGCAGGCTGCAGCAGGGCGACGACGTCGGGGTGGCGGGCCTTCCAGCGCTCGAGTCCCTCGAGTGCTTCGGGCTTGGTCTTCGCGCGGGCGATCTCGATGAGCGGCATGGTCGACTGCCGCCGGCCCGACCCGCCCCCGACGCACCGTTCGCCGCCCCGCGCCCGACGCGCGCGGCGGCTTCTCGGCGGGCCCCAGCTGTTCGGCGAGTGCCAGCAACCCGTCGAGTCCGCCGACGGCGTCGTCGATACCCGCGGCGGGGTCGCCGCGCTCGGCGAACCGCTCGAGCATCGTCGCGACCGTGAACCGCTCGGGCCGGCTGTCGCGCACCTCGCTCCAGTCGAGCGGTGTCGACACCCGCGCGTCGGGCA
The DNA here is from genome assembly GCA_963836825.1 of uncultured Actinomycetota bacterium. GTDB lineage: Bacteria > Actinomycetota > Actinomycetes > Actinomycetales > Microbacteriaceae > Agromyces. Next base: position 215,453 of record CAWILI010000002.1, on the reverse strand, counting down.
GCGGCCGGATCGAGTACGCCGACGCGACCGTGCGATCTTTCGCGTTCTGGTTGAAGTCGACGAACACGCTCTCGCCGCGTTCCTCCTTCCACCAGCGCGCGGTCGCGAGTCCGGGTGCCCGAAGCTCGACCTCGCGGGCGAGGGTCTCGGCCGCGTGACGCACCTGGTGGAAGTCCCAGCGTCGTTCGATGCGCGCGTAGATGTGGATGCCCCGTGAGCCCGACGTCTTCGGCCACCCCACGAGCCCGTGGTCGGTGAGCACCTCGCGCGCGACCATGGCGACGTCGACGATCTGGCTCCAATCGACCCCGGGCATGGGGTCGAGGTCGACGCGCAGTTCGTCGGGATGCTCGAGGTCGTCGGCGCGCACCGGGTGCGGGTTGAGGTCGATGCAGCCGAGGTTGACGACCCAGGCGAGGGCCGCGGCATCGGTCACGACGACCTCTTCGGCCGAATTGCCCGACGCGTAGTGCAGCGTGGCCGTCTCGATCCAGTCGGGACGCTTCTCGGGGGCGCGCTTCTGGAAGAACGCCTCCTGCGTGATGCCCTTCACGAACCGCTTCAGCACCATCGGCCGGCGGTCGACGCCGCGCAGGGCGCCGTCGGCGACCGCGAGGTAGTAGTTCACGAGGTCGAGCTTGGTGAGGCCGGGCTCGGGGAAGACGACCTTGTCGGGGTTCGAGATGCGAACCTCGCGGCCGTCGATCTCGAGCACCCGGGCATTGTCCTTGGCGGGACTCACGCCTTCACCCTAGGTCGCGACACCTCGCGAGGTCGAGCCATCAGGTATCTCATCGAGAGCCCGGCCACCAGCGAGCCGATGGCGCCCACGAGCAGATCGCCGAGCGAGTCGTCGTAGCCGACGAAGATCTCGTCGTCGATGAAGTTGTGCCCGAACCACTCGAAGAACTCCCAGAACACCCCGATCGACATTCCGAGCGCGGTGGTGACCACGGCTGCGTACAGCGTCGGGTGGGGCAGGGTCGCCGGATCGGCGAGCACCTCGAGTCGCACGAGCAGCACGAAGAGCAGCGCGGCGCAGATGCCGTTGGTGAGGAAGTGCATGGGGAGGTCCCACCACTTGGTGGTGATGTAGACGCCCAGCACGCTGCTCCAGGTGGAGAGGAGGATCGCGAGGCCGAACGTGATGTCGAAGCTCGCCCTCACCTGCAGGATGCGCGGGGCGAGCATCGCCGCGACCACCCCGACGAAGCTGAGCCCCGAGAGCGGCCCCCAGCCGATGCCGGCGATCGACGATGCTCAGCACGCCGAGCAGGCGCACCAGATCGGCGATCACCTCGGCGGGCCCGTGTGGGGCACGCAGGAGCGTCGGCATCATGGGCAGCACTCTAGCGCCGTCGACCGTCATCGGGGCGAGCACGCAGCACCGCCTGCACGGGTTCGTGATCGGATGCCGCCCGCCCGTCGAAACGCGCCGCGTTGATGCCGACGCGGGTCGTCTCGACGGCACCGCCGACGAGGATGTGGTCGATGCGGCGACCGCCGGGTCGAGGGCTGCGGTAGTTCGAGAACGTGCCGAACAGCGGGGTGACCTGTTCGTTCGCCGCCTGCCACGCGTCGCGCAGTGCGCCGCCCTCGGTGAGCGCCTGGTGGGCGGCCGAGCGCTCGTCGGTGTTGAAGTCGCCCATCACGACGAGCGCCGTGTCGGGTTCGGCGGCCAGCGCGGCTCGCGCCAGGCGCACGATCATGTGCGCGGAGTGCAGCCGAGAGCGCCCCGACAGGTGATCGAGGTGGGTGTTGAAGACGAGCAGGCGAGCGCCGGTGTCGATGTCGGTGAACTCCGCGGACACCAGGATGCGACGCGTCACGTTGCCCCACGATCGCGACCCGTGGTGCTCGGGTGTCGACGACAGCGCCCGCTGGCGCCACTCGGTCAGTTCGAGACGTTCGGTGTCGTAGTAGATCGGGCACTTCTCGCCGCGGCCCGAGGGGTCGCGGCCGTGGCCGACCCAGCGGTACCGCGGCCCGAGGGCGTCGGCGACGAACTCGGCCTGACCTTCGAGCGCCTCCTGCACACCGAGGAGCGTGGGCTGCTCGGCGGTGAGGATCCGCTCGACGAGGGCCTTGCGCACCGCCCACCGGTCGGGGCTGCCGGGTCGGTTGCCCGAGACGCGCCGACGGATGTTGTACGTCATCACGTGCAGGTCGGGCGCGGTCACCGGTCCGATGAGGGCGGCATCCGTCATGCCGCCCAGCGTACGCGCGGTCGGTGCACGATAGCGTGGTGCCCGACCGGCACCGACGAGAGGACCACGATGCGGCGCATCCTCGACCTGCGCATCGTGCGCTGGGAGTTCAAGCTGCTCTACGTCGCCGCGGCCTTCGGCATCGGGTATCCGCTGCGCGCGCTGCTGTTCGCCGCCGGTGCGCCGACCTTCGTGGCGAGCATCGTCGACGCCCTCGTGACCATCGGCGCATTCGTGCTCGGCGCACGACTGTTCCGCGGCGATGGCGAGAAGGTCGCGCCGCCGCGGCCATGGTGGCGCATGACCGCGTGGCCGACGCTGAGCCGCAACCTCGGCATCCTCTTCGCGTTCATGTCGGTCTCGTTCGTGCTCACCGCGGTGCGGGTCGTCAGGCCGCGATCCCGATCTACTCCATCGTCGACTCGAGCATCGGCGCCCTGCAGTTCGCGGTGCTCGCGTTCCTGTACCTGAACTCGGCGGTGCGGCTCACCGAGGCGGCTTCTCGAAGCCCGAGCGGCTGCGCCCGCCGCCCCCACTGCGATTCTGACGCGGCGGCACGTCGCGCACCCGAACCTGCCCGTCGCTAGGATCGTGCCATGGCCGATGACGCGGTGAAGCAGCACAAGAGGCGGCCGCCGCTGCGGCCGAGGCGGCGAAGGCGCTGCAGGCGCAGGCCGAGGCGGCGATCAAGGCGGCCGAAGAGGCGGCGGCGCTCGCGAAGGCCGCCGAGCAGGCGGCTGCCGAGCCGGCGGGCTCGGCGAGCCGCGGCAGCCGAGCCCGAGCAGCCCGACCGGCGAAGCAGGCCGCGCCCGCGACATCCGATGGCCCGCTCGACACCGAGCGCATCGATGCGATCCGGGCGGGCTACGCGTTCGAGGGACCGGCCCTCGAGATGGGCGCCCTCGTCAACGGCGAGGCGATGCCCGACGTGCCGGTGCGCATCCCGATCGCGATGACCAACCGCCACGGCCTCGTCGCCGGCGCGACCGGCACCGGCAAGACCCGCACGCTGCAGGTGCTCGCCGAGCAGCTCTCGGCGGCCGGGGTGGCGGTGTTCGCCGCCGACATCAAGGGCGACCTGTCGGGCGTCGCGACCCCCGGCGAGGGCAACGAGAAGCTGCTGAAGCGCACCGCAGGCATCGGCCAGCAGTGGACGGCCGCGAGCTTTCCCACCGAGTACTTCTCGCTCGGCGGCGTCGGCAGGGGCGTGCCGATCCGGGCGACCATCTCGGGCTTCGGCCCGCTGCTGCTGAGCAAGGTGCTCGGCCTCAACGACACGCAGGAGTCGAGCCTCGGCCTCGTCTTCCACTACGCCAACAAGAACAACCTCGCGCTGCTCGACCTCGAAGACCTGCGCGCGGTGCTCGCCTACCTCGTGAGCGACGAGGGCAAGGGCGAGCTCGAAGGGCTCGGCGGACTGTCGAAGGCGACCGTCGGGGTCATCCTGCGCGAGCTCATCACGTTCGCCGACCAGGGCGCCGACGTGTTCTTCGGCGAACCCGAGATCGACACGGCCGAGTTCCTGCGCATCGCACCCGACGGGCGCGGCATCATCAGCCTGCTCGAGGTGCCGGGCGTCGCCGACAAGCCGGCGCTGTACTCGACGTTCCTCATGTGGCTGCTCGCCGACCTGTTCACCGACCTGCCCGAGGTGGGCGACCTCGACAAGCCCAAGCTCGTGTTCTTCTTCGACGAGGCGCACCTGCTCTTCAGGGACGCGTCGAAGGACTTCCTCGCGCAGATCACCCAGACCGTGCGGCTCATCCGCTCGAAGGGCGTCGGCGTGTTCTTCGTCACGCAGACCCCGAAAGACGTGCCCGGCGACGTGCTCGCCCAGCTCGGCTCGCGCGTGCAGCACCAGCTGCGGGCGTTCACGCCCGACGACGCGAAGGCCCTGCGCGCCACCGTGTCGACCTACCCGAAGTCGGGCTACGACCTCGAAGAGACGCTCACCGTGCTCGGCACCGGCGAGGCGATCGTCACGGTCATGAACGAGAAGGGCGCGCCGTCGCCCGTGGCCTGGACCCGCCTGCGGGCCCCGCAGGCGTCGATGTCGCCGTCGCCCGACGCGTCGATCGACGCCACGATCGCCGCGTCGCCGCTGCTCGCGAAGTACGGCACGGGGCTCGACCGCGAGTCGGCGCACGAGATCCTGACGAAGAAGCTGGCCGATGCCGCTGCCAAGGTCGATGCCGAAGCGGCCGCGGCCGCCAAGGCCGAGGCCGACGCCGAGTACGCGAAGATGCAGGCGAAGATCCAGGCCGACGCGGCCAAGGCCGACAAGAAGGCGCAGGCCGAGTACGACCGGCTCATGAAGCAGACGTCGACGACATCGCGCAGTCGCTCGCGCTCGAGCGAGAAGACCGCGCTCGAAGAGGTGCTCGGCTCGCGCACCACGCAGACCATCCTCAAGCAGGTCATCACGGGCATCTTCGGCATGGCCAAGCGCAAGTAGGTCCGTGCGATCACGTGCCTGAGATCCGCCCGTACCGGCCTGCCGACCGCGACGCCGTCGCCCGCATCTGCCTGCTCACCGCAGCGGGAGGCGGCGACGCGACGGGCGTCTACTCCGACGACACGCTCATGCCCGAGGTGTTCGCGCTGCCCTACGTCGAGTACGCGCCCGAGCTCGCCTTCGTCGTCGCCGACGGCGACCGGGTGCTCGGCTACGTGCTCGGCGTGGCCGACACCGCGGCCTTCATCGAGTGGTGGAAGCGCGAGTGGACCCCGGGGTTCGCGGCGAGGCATCCGTCGGTCGGATCGCCGACCGCGCACGACCCGGCATTCACCGAGGCCGAGCTGATCGACGCCGGCCTCGATCCCGAGCGCATGCGCATCGCCGAACTCGCCGACTACCCGGCGCACCTGCACATCGACCTGCTGCCCGAGCTGCAGGGCATGGGGTTCGGGCGCCGCCTCATCGACACGCTGCGGGCCGCGCTCGCCGCGCGCGGGGTCGCCGCCGTGCACCTCGGCATGGACGCGGCGAACACCGGCGCGCGGGCGTTCTACGACCGGCTCGGCTTCCACGAGCTGCCGTCGAGCACGCCGAACGCGCCGCTGCTCGGCATCGCGACGAGCTGAGCGGATGCTGCGCGGCCGGCGACGGGTGCAGCCGGTTGAGCGGATCGCTCAGCCGAGGATCGGGAGTACCGCCTCGCAGAAGTCGTCGTTCCGACCGGTCGATCCCTTCACCTGGCCGAGGAACCCGAGGAACACGTCGTCGCGACGGGTCGGCGAGCGTGCCGCTGTAGTCGACCAGCACCTCGTACCGCACCTGGCCCGGATTGCGGGCGATGGCCTTGCCGTCGGGGCCGTAGACCGTGGCGTTTCCCGTGGCGAGGACGAGGATCGTCAGGGTGCCGTCGTCGTTGACGGTGATCTTGAGGTCCTGCTCGTGGATCAGCACCTTCTCGGTGACGACATCGCCGTCGGCGTTGGTGTACACCGCAGTGTTGACGAAGTTCTGCACGATGTACGGAGGGGTGCCGGGCTTTCGGGTGTTGAACACGAACCTGCCGACGACCGTCGACTCGGACACGACCGTGAGGCCCTCCACATCGCAGAAGTCCTCGAACTCTTCGAAGAACTCCTTCGGAGAACGATGCCCTTCTCGAGTGGTCGGGCGGTTGCCGGGGCCGCGAGCAGCGCCGTCGCGGCGATGCCGACAGCGATTCCAGTGGCGAGTAGTCGCCGCGCACCGGAGTGCCGGGGAGATGCGGACATGATTTCCTCGTTCTTTCAGGTGACAGTGCCCGAACGGCGCACTGCCGTGCTCGCATCATTCACCGAAGGCGTCGCGGCGGCGACCCCAATTCGGGGGGCGATGTGCGGCGAGTGCGGTCGACGGTGCGCCGGTCCGCGACCCGACGCCGCGCGAGACTCAGGCGCTGAGCGAGCGCCGCTCGAACCAGTAGAGCAGCTTCGGGTCGCTCGCCCGCAGCTCGGCGAGGGTCACCGGTTCGGCGCGAACCGTCTCATCGACGCCGAGCGTCGCGGCGACGAGGTCCATCGAGCGCTGGTCCCAGAACTTGCCGCGCATGCGGAATCGCCCGCGCCCGTCGCGGCAGACGACGAAGAGCTCTCGTGAGGTCTCGAGGCTGTTGGGCCGGTAGAGCGGCAACCGCAGCACCCCGTCGATGTCACGCGCGGCGACCGTGGTGGTCGCGCCGAAGAAGCCCCGCTCGACGATGCCGTACCGGCTGATCGACACCTGCGTGCGCCGATAGGCGATCCAGGCGGCGACGCTGACGGCGGCGATCACCGCCGCGGTCCACGCGACGATCGGCCACGCGCCGCTCGGATCGAGCACCCACAGCTCGGCCGCGAGCAGCGGCAGTGCGAGTGCCGCGACCGGAAGGCCGAAGCTCCAGCCGAGGGAGCGGCGAGGCCTCAGGGTGATCACCCTGAGGCCCTCGCCCCTTACTGCCGTTGCTCGAGTGGAGGAGCCCCCTGCGTCCCCACTCCGTGTTTCCACCTCTGCAACCGACATCTCTCACATCATCCGTCGGGGGAGGGCGCGGCGCCATTCGGCATTAATGAGGACACGGGTGTCTGGTCCGGCCCGCGCAGGCCGCGTGGGGTGCCGCACTCGACGAGATCGGGCGCACGCCGAAGCAGCGGAACGGACGGTGGAGGAAGATGATGCCGGCGTCGTGGGGTCTACGAAACGCCTTCGTCTTCGTCGACACCCCGGGCCCTCACGACCCGGCTCAGGACAGCATAGGTCGAACCCGCGAGAAGAGCCATTCGGGTTCGGGTGTGGATCGACGAACGTCCTGCGCACCAAACTCGTCGAGCGGCGGCGGGAAGACGAATGCCGCCGACCTGGTATATCCGCAGATCAGCGGCAGATTCGTCGTTGGCGGAGGATGGGGGATTCGAACCCCCGAGGGCTTTCACCCAACACGCTTTCCAAGCGTGCGCCATAGGCCACTAGGCGAATCCTCCGTGGGCGCAGGCATGCGAACACGCGGGCGACCTCATGAAATGCTACCCGACTTCGGCTCGCGTTCCGTTCACGGGCGAGCGGATGCCTCGTGCTGCGACATCCGCTCGGTGTCTCACCGTGTCGTGGAGCAGGTAGAATGGACGATGGCTCCCCGCGTGGCGCCATCCAGGCCAACTCCCCCAGGGCGGAAACGCAGCAAGGGTAACCGGGCTCTGGCGGGTGCGCGGGGGGTCTTTTCATGCCCGGTAACCGGGGCTGCGTTCATGCGCGCAGGGGTGCGCGGGGGCTTTTTCATGCCTCGGGTAACCGGGGCTGCGTCGTGCGATGCGCGCAGGGGTGCGCGGGGGTCTTCTTCATGCCTGGTAACCGGCGGCTGCGTTCATGCGCGCAGGGGTGCGCGGGGGTCTTTTTCATGCGCCGCCCCCACCCCATAGGCTTCGAGGACTGACCTGATGGGGGAGATCGTGGTTGATGCGGGACTCGTGAAGCTGGCGGCGGACGCGTACGTGTACGGGTTCCCGATCGTGTTCGACCTCGATCAGGTCAGGAGGTTCGTGACGACGGGCGTCGGCGCGAACGACGCCGCACCGTTCAATTCCTTCAGCCACGGGCGCACGCTGGCCGGCCCGACGAGACGTTCGTCTCGATCAACAACGACACCGTGTACTCGATCGCCCAGGTCGACCTGAGCGTCGGGCCGGTGCTGCTCAGCGTTCCCGACTCGGCCGAGCGCTACTACGTGCTGCAGTTCGTCGACGCGTGGACGAACAACTTCGCCTACGTCGGCAAGCGCGCCACCGGCACGGGTGCGCGCGATTTCCTGCTGCTCCCGCCCGACTGGGAGGGCGAGGGCATCGGGGATGCCACGGCGATCCGCTTCCCGACCCGCATCGCCACGATCGTGGGGCGGTGGGCGTGCGACGGCGTCGACGACCTGCCCGCCGTGCACGCCCTGCAGGACGCGATGACGCTCACCCCGTTGCGACGCTCGCTCGTGCCGCCGACCGGGTTGCCCGACCTCGCCGAGGGGCTCAGCGAGGCGCTCTCGTTCTACGAGAAGCTGCGGCTGTACTCGCGGGAGTTCCCGCCGGCGCCGCGCGACGAGCCGCTGCAGGCATCGTTCGCGCCGCTCGGCCTCACCGGTGAGGCCTCGCTCGCCGACGCCGACGACGACACGAAGGCCGCGCTCGAGGCGGGCTACGCCCAGGGCAAGGCGGCCCTCGAGCAGCTGATCCACTCGGGCAGCAGCCCGGTGGTGAACGGCTGGAACCTCACCTACCACCTGTTCGACTACAACCTCGACTTCTTCGAGGTCGGCACCATCGACGCACCCGAGTGGAAGATCGCCGACCCCCAGGTGCGCATCGCCGAACGGGCCGTCGCGGCCATCGCCGGCCTGTGGGGCAACCACGGCTACGAGGCCGCCTATGCGATCACGTACCTCGACTCCGAGGGCGAGCAGCTCGACGGCGGCAACGAGTACACGCTGCGCCTCAGCCCGACGCCGCCGGTCGGGGCGTTCTGGTCGGTCACGATGTACTCGATCCCCGACTTCTACCTCGTCGCCAACGAGATCGATCGCTACTCGCTCGGCGATCGCACGCCCGGCATCGTGTTCGACGACGACGGCGGGCTCACCATCACCATGAGCCACGCCAAGCCGAGCGACCCGACCGGCGGTTGCGAACTGGCTGCCCGCGCCCGATGCGCCGTTCCGTCCGATCCTGCGCATGTACGCCCCCGATGCCAGCCGTGTTCGACGGCTCCTACGTGCTGCCCGCGATCGAACGACTCCTCGCTCGGCTGTGAGTGGCGCCCAATAGGCTGGGGGAGTGGCGCACCGCATCTACATCTGCTCGGCCGAAGGCAACACGGGCAAGTCGACCGTCGCTCTCGGAACCCTCGACACGCTGACCCGCCGGGCCGCACGTGTGGGTGTGTTCCGCCCCGTTGCGCGCTCGACCGACGAACGCGACTACGTGCTCGAGCTGCTGCTCGCGCACGATGCGGTCGTCGAGCTGTCGTACGACGAGGCCATCGGCGTCGGCTACGACGACGTGCACGCCGACCCCGACGCTGCGCTCGCCACGATCGTGCGCCGGTTCAGGGCCGTCGAAGACCGCTGCGACGCGGTCGTCATCCTCGGGTCCGACTACACCGACGTGGGCACCCCCACCGAGCTCGCCTTCAACGCCCGCATCGCGGCGAACCTCGGGGCGCCCGTGCTGCTGGTGCTCGGCGGCCGCGTCGGCGAGGGCACCGTGCTCGGCCACACCGACCGACTCGGGCACAGCGACGCGCGCACGCCCGGCGACCTCGCCCAGCTCACCGAGGTCGCGGCCGAAGAGCTCGAGCGCGAGCACGCGAGCGTGCTCGGCATCGTCGTCAACCGGGCCGACCCACAGCGGCTCGATGAGATCGTCGAGGCGGTGCGCGATGCCGGCCGGGCAGGCACATCCGTCGCCGTCTGGGCGATTCCCGAAGACCCGTTCCTCGTCGCGCCCTCGATGCGCACGATCATGCAGGCCGTCGACGGTGAGCTGTACGCGGGCGATCCCGACCTGCTCGACCGCGAGGCGCTCGGCGTGGTGATCGCGGCGATGTCGATGGAGAACGTGCTGCCGCGCCTCATCGAGGGCTCGGTCGTGATCGTGCCGGGCGACCGCAGCGAGGTGCTGCTGGGCGTGCTCACCGCGCACGCGTCGGCCACGTTCCCGTCGATCTCGGGCATCGTGCTGAACGGCGGGTTCCCGCTCTCCGAGCACATCGAGCGACTCATCGAGGGGCTCAAGGCGGGCCTGCCGATCATCCAGACCGAGCTGGGCACCTACGACACCGCGCTCGCGATCCGCAACACCCGCGGCCGGCTCGCGGCCGAGTCGCAGCGCAAGCGCGACACCGCGCTCGCGCTCTTCGAGCAGCACGTCGACGGCGAGGCGCTGCTCGACCGTCTCGAGATCGCGCAGCCCGAGGTCGTCACTCCGCTCATGTTCGAGTACGACCTGCTCGAGCGCGCGCGGCGCGAGCGCAAGCACATCGTGCTGCCCGAGGGCTACGACGACCGCATCCTGCGCGCCGCGGCCACGCTGCTCGCGCGCGACGTCGCCGACCTCACGATCCTCGGCGAAGAGATCGAGATCCGCGCCAGGGCCATCGGGCTCGGCCTCGACATCTCGCGGGCCACCGTGATCTCGAACCACGACCACGTGCTCGTCTACCGCCTCGCCGACGAGTACCAGCGCCGCCGCGCGCACAAGGGCGTCACGCTCGAGCAGGCACGCGACACCGTGCAAGACGTGTCGTACTTCGGCACCATGATGGTCGCCATCGGGCTCGCCGACGGCATGGTGTCGGGTGCCGCGCACACCACGGCGCACACCATCCGCCCGGCGTTCGAGATCATCAAGACCAGGCCCGAGGTCGACGTGGTGTCGAGCGTGTTCCTCATGGCGCTCGCCGACCGGGTGCTCGTCTACGGCGACTGCGCGGTGGTGCCCGATCCCACGGCCGAGCAGCTCGCCGACATCGCGATCTCGTCGGCGGCCACGGCCGCGCAGTTCGGCATCGAGTCGCGCGTGGCGATGCTGTCGTACTCGACGGGCGAGTCGGGTTCGGGCGCCGATGTCGACAAGGTGCGCCGGGCCACGGCGCTCGTGCGCGAGCGGGCGCCCGAGCTCGCGGTCGAGGGGCCGATCCAGTACGACGCGGCCGCCGACGCCGCGGTCGCCCGCACGAAACTGCCCGAGTCGACCGTGGCGGGGCGGGCGACGGTGTTCATATTCCCCGATCTGAATACGGGCAACAACACGTACAAGGCGGTGCAGCGGTCGTCGGGTGCGGTCGCCATCGGTCCCGTGCTGCAGGGGCTGCGCAAGCCCATCAACGACCTCTCGCGCGGCGCGACCGTGCAAGACATCGTCAACACCGTGGCGATCACCGCGATCCAGGCGGCCGATGCGTCGTGAGCGACATCCTCGTCGTCAATTCGGGTTCTTCGTCGCTGAAGTACCAGCTCATCGACATGACCACCGAGCGCACGCTCGCGTCGGGGCTCATCGAGCGCATCGGCGAGCACGTCGGGCGCGCGATGCACACGATCCCGTGGGACGAGGTGCCGTCGGTCGAGCGCACCGATGCGCCGTCGACCACCGAGCGCGAGCTGCCGATCGCCGACCACGTCGCCGCGTTCGGGGTCATGCTCGAGGCGTTCGAGGCGCACGGGCCGTCGCTCGACGCAGCATCGGCCGGTCGCCGTCGGCCATCGGGTCGTGCACGGCGGCAAGCGGTTCTTCGAGCCGACGGTCGTCACCGATCTCGTGAAGATCAACATCGCCGACCTCGCCGAGCTCGCGCCGCTGCACAACCCCGCGAACCTGCAGGGCATCGAGGCGGCGCAGCAGGTGTTCGCCGACGTGCCGCACGTGGTCGTGTTCGACACGGCGTTCCACCAGACGCTGCCGCCGGCCGCGTACACCTATGCGATCGATGCCGAGGTCGCCGAGCAGTACCGGGTTCGGCGCTACGGGTTCCACGGCACGTCGCACAAGTTCGTCTCCGAGCAGGCGGCGCAGCTGGTCGGGCGGCCGCTCGGCGAGTTGAAGCAGCTCGTGCTGCACCTCGGCAACGGCGCGTCGATCACCGCCGTCGACGGCGGCCGGTCGGTCGAGACCTCGATGGGGATGACCCCGCTCGAGGGCCTCGTCATGGGCACGCGTTCGGGCGACATCGACCCCGCGGTGCTCGTGCACCTGCACCGTCGGGCGGGGTACGACTTCGACGCGCTCGACACGCTGCTCAACAAGCGCAGCGGCCTGCTCGGGCTCGCCGGCACCAACGACGTGCGCGACGTGCTCGCCGGGCGTGCGGCGGGCGATGCCGCGGCGACCCTCGCGTTCGACGTGTACGTGCACCGGCTCAAGGCTTATGTCGGGGCGTACTTCGCCCAGCTCGGCGGGGTCGACGTGATCTCGTTCACCGCGGGCGTCGGCGAGAACGCCGCGCCCGTGCGCGCGGCCGCGCTCGCCGGGCTCGAGCGGCTCGGCATCGAGATCGACCCCGAGCGCAACGAGGCCGCGCTCGCGCGACGCCCGGGTGATCTCGACCGATGCCTCCGAGGTCGTGGTGCTCGTGGTGCCCACGAACGAGGAGCTCGAGATCGCCCGCCAGACCCTCGAGGTCGTCGGCCCATAGGCGCGACCCCTACCGGGGTACGGGGTCTGAATGGCTCACCGGGGTGATGTGAGACGCCCCGGCGGCTTCCTATGCTCGCACGATGAGCCTGCAGGTCGTAGAACGCCCCGACGGTGCCCTGGGCACCATGTCGCCCATCATCCGCACTGCGGGCCGCCGTCGAGAAGCCGTCGATCCGGCGCAGAGCGGGTTCGCCCGGCTGTCACGTCAGATCAAGGCCGAGGGCCTGCTCGACCGGCACATCGGCTTCTACGTGCGCAAAGCCCTCTTGTGGGCGGTCGTGCTCGGTGCGGCTGTTGCGGCATCCGTCGCGATCGGCGACTCGTGGTGGCAGCTCCTCATCGCCGCAGTGCTCGGCGTCGTCTTCACCCAGTTCGCGTTCATGGCGCACGAGGCGTCGCACCGCCAGGTCTTCCGATCGGGGCAGGCGAACGATTGGGCGGGCCTGTTCCTCGCCAACTTCGTGGTCGGCATCAGCTACGCCTGGTGGATGAACAAGCACACGCGCCATCACGGCAATCCCAACGTCATCGGCAGGGACCCCGACATCACGAAGGACACGATCTCCTTCCTCGAATCGGATGCCGCCGAGAGCCGCGGTCTCATCCGGCTGATCACGCGGAAGCAGGGGTACCTCTTCTTCCCGCTCCTGATGCTCGAAGGCATCAACCTGCACGTGCACGGCATCCGTCACGTGCTCGGCAGGCGCACGGTCAAGCGCCGCCTGCTCGAGGTGACGCTCATCGCCGTTCGCCTCATCGGCATCGTGGCGCTCGTGTTCTGGGCCTTCCCGCCGCTGCTGGCCGTCGTGTTCCTCTTCGTGCAACTCGCGGTGTTCGGCGTGTACATGGGTGCCTCGTTCGCGCCCAACCACAAAGGCATGCCGCTCATCCCGCGCGGCGAGCGCGTGGATTTCCTCGAGCGCCAGGTGCTGACGAGCCGCAACATCCGCGGCGGCCGGTTCATGGACTCGTTCATGGGCGGCCTCAACTACCAGATCGAGCACCACCTGTTCCCGAGCATGGCGCGGCCCGCGCTGGCGCGCACCCAGCAGATCGTGCGCGAGTACTGCCGCGAGAACGGCGTGCGCTACACCGAGACCGGCCTCATCGAGTCGTACGCGATCGTCATCGCGTACCTCAACCGGGTCGGGCTCGCCGCACGCGATCCCTTCGACTGCCCCATGATCAACTCGTATCGCCGCCGCGACTGACGTCATGCACGCGCGGCGCTCCGGATGACCCGCTCGCCGATCCCGCCGACACGGCGCGAAGCGACGCGCCGCGCCCAGCGGCCGCCCGTAGGTTGGGCGCGTGGACATCGACACGTTCTATGCATTGTTCTCGGCGACCTGCTTCACGCTCACGGGCCTGTGGTGGAACGTGGTGCACAGTCGCCCTGACTGGGGCCGCGATCCCGCGATGCGCCGCGCGATCGGCGGGGTCTACCTCTCGTTCTTCCTGCCGGCCCTCATGGGGCTCTTCGCGCAAGTCGGCGGCACCGAGTCGCCCGGCATATGGCGGGCGTCGTTCGTCGTCATCGCGCTCATCGGCGGCGTGTCGACGATCGTGTTGCTCGCTCAGGCTCGCGGCGACCGGACGACCCCGACTGTCGCGGCCACGCAGGCCGCCGCAGGAATCGTCTACGTGGCGATCGCCGTGCTCGGTGTCGCGCCCGAGCTCGTCGGGGGGCTCGGCCTCCAGCCGATCCAGGTCGCGGCCCTGCTGCTGATCATCCTGATCGCCTTGGCGCACGCCCTGGTATGGCGTTTCCTGGTCGAGTCGACGGATCGGACGCACACCAACGCGTGACCGAGCGCGGCGCAGCAGCCGCAGCGGCCGAGCTCGGCCCGATGCTCAGCGTTCGAGGCGCGCGCAGTCGATGCAGAGGGTCGCCGTGGGTCTGGCATCGAGGCGTGCGACGGTGATGCGCTTGCCGCAGCGGGCGCACACGCCGTAGGTGCCGTCGTCGATGCGCGCGAGGGCGCGGTCGATGTCGGCGAGTTCGCCGTTCACGTCCGCGAGCACAGCGGTGCGCTGCGACCACTCCTGCGTCATCGTCGGGCCCTCGGGGTCGTGCTCGTCGTCGGCGGTGGCGCCCGTGCGGGCGGCACGCACCTCGCTCATCGCATCGTCGAATTCGACGAGCCGTTCCTCTGCGTCGGCGCGTTCGGCGAGCAATCGCACTCGGAACCGCTCGAGCTGTGCCGGAGTCATCATCGTCACCGTCATCACGTCCTTCCGTGCGAGCATCGTACGCCCCGCGGCATCCGCTGCCGTGTCAGACGCGGCAACTACGATTGATGCGTGGTCACCGCCCTATATCGCCGCTACCGGCCAGAGACGTTCGCCGAGATGATCGGCCAGTCCCAGGTGACGGAGCCGCTGATGACGGCGCTCCGCACCGATCGCGTCAATCACGCGTACCTGTTCAGCGGTCCGCGGGGGTGCGGCAAGACCACTTCGGCGCGCATTCTCGCGCGCTGCCTGAACTGCGCCGAGGGTCCGACCGATGCGCCGTGCGGCGAGTGCCCCAGCTGCATCGAGCTGTCGCGCGGCGGGGGCGGGTCGCTCGACGTGGTCGAGATCGACGCGGCCAGCCACGGTGGTGTCGACGACGCGCGCGACCTGCGCGAGCGGGCGATCTTCGCGCCGGCACGCGATCGCTACAAGATCTTCATCATCGACGAGGCGCACATGGTCACGTCGGGCGGCTTCAACGCGCTGCTCAAGATCGTCGAAGAGCCGCCAGAGCACGTGAAGTTCATCTTCGCGACCACCGAGCCCGACAAGGTGCTCGGCACCATCCGCTCGCGCACGCACCACTACCCGTTCCGGCTGGTGCCGCCCGCGCCGATGCTCGAGTACGTGCAGCAGCTCTGCGCCGAAGAGGGCATCACCGTCGAGCCGGGCGTGCTCGCGCTCGTGGTGCGGGCCGGCGGCGGCTCGCCGCGCGACACGCTGTCGCTGCTCGACCAGCTCATGGCCGGGTCCGAGGGAACGACCATCGACTACGAGCGTGCGGTGGCGCTGCTCGGGTACACGCACGGCGCGCTGCTCGACGAGGTCGTCGACGCCATCGGTGCGCGCGACGCGGCCGGGGCGTTCGCCGCCGCCGACCGCGTCGTGCAGACCGGGCAAGATCCGCGGCGCTTCGTCGAAGACCTGCTCGAGCGGCTGCGCGACCTCATCGTGGTCGCGGCCTCGTCGCCCGCGGCGGCTGCGGCCGTGCTGCGCGGCGTGCCCGAAGACGAGCTCGCCCGCATGGCCGTGCAGGCCGCGGCCTTCGGCTCGGCCGAGCTGTCGCGCGTCGCAGACCTCGTCAACCAGACCCTCACCGAGATGACCGGGGCGACCTCGCCGCGCCTGCACCTCGAGCTCATGCTCGCGCGCGTGCTCGTGCCGAGCGCCGACGACTCCGAGCGCGGCGCGCTCGCCCGGGTCGAGCAGCTCGAGCGTCGCGTCGCCGGTGGCGAATTCGCCGCCGGGCGCGCGGCCACGCCCGACGGCGATCGGGTCACCGAGTCGCGCACCGAGGCATCGGTGCCTTCCGGTGGGCGAGCAGCGACGCAGGAGCGTATCCGGTGGCCGCGGTACGACGCCGGAGCGTATCGAGACCCGCGATCGCCTCCGCTGGTCGAGGAGCGACGCAGGAGCGTATCGAGACCCCCGTTCCGCCCGTCGATGGCGAAGGCCCGGCCGCTCCAGCTGCGCCGGCCGATCGGCCGCCGAAGCCGGTCGGCCCGGTCACCCTCAAGCAGATCCGCGACGCGTGGCCCGAGGTGCTCGCGTCACTGCAGCGCACCAAGCGCACCGCGTGGATGGCGGCCCTCTCGGCGCAGGTGCTCGAGTACCGCACCGACGACGACGTGCTCGTGCTCGGCTTCGCGAGCCCGAGCGACGTGCAGGGCCTGCGCTCGGGCACCGGCAACCAGAACTCGGCCGAACTCCTGCGCGCCGCCATCCACGAGGTGCTCGGTGTCACGGTCAAGTTCCTCCCGCGGGTCGTCGGCGCCAACGCCACGCCCAACCCCGGTGCGAACGAAGCTGCGGTGCCGCCGCAGGGGAGTGCGCCCGTCGGCCGGCGCATCGGCGCAACCGGCGCAACCCGTCGATCGGGCCGCTCCGAAGGACGCCCGCTCCGAAGACCGCTGCCCCGCGCCCAAGCCCGCGGCCCCGAGCGTGCCCGCCGCTCCGACCGTGCCTGCCGGGCCGGTCGACTCCTGGGCGACGGTCGCGATCCCGAGAGATCCCGCTCCCGAGGCAGAGGCCGCTCGCGAGACCGAGTCGCGACCGCGAGCCGCGACCATGGTCGCCGAGCGTGAGGTCGTGCCCGAGGCGCCCGATGACGCCCCGCCGATCGACGAGCGCGACGCGCCCCCAGAAGATGCCGAGCCGCCGTTCGACCCGGGTCCCGAGCCCGAAGTCGTGGTCGAGGCATCCGTGCCGGCGAGCGCGCCGGCAGCTGCGACGACGGCCGCACCCGCGAGCCGCACCCGCGAAGGCAGCACCCGCCAAGGCCGCACCCTCGAAGCCGCGCCGCGCTCCTGCGACGCGGGCGGCGACCGACGGCGGCATCCAGCGCTACGGCGAGGCCGTCGTGCGCGAGGTGCTCGGCGCGACGTTCATCGAAGAGACCGAGGCTCCGCCGGCGCGCACCGGCTTCGGGGAGCGTGGCTAGCCCGTGTACGAAGGCATCGTTCAAGAGCTGATCGACGAACTGGGGCGCCTGCCCGGCATCGGCCCGAAGTCGGCGCAGCGCATCGCGTTCCACATCGTGCAGACCGAGCACTTCGACGTCAGCCGGCTCGCCGAGATCCTGCTGCAGATCCGCGACAAGGTGCGGTTCTGCGAGATCTGCGGCAACGTCTCCGAGCAGGCGACGTGCTCGATCTGCCGCGACCCGCGGCGCGACCCCGCGAGCATCTGCGTGGTCGAAGAGGCCAAAGACGTCGTCGCGATCGAGCGCACGCGCGAGTTCCGCGGGCTCTACCACGTGCTCGGCGGCGCGATCAGCCCCATCGACGGCATCGGACCCGACGAGCTGCGCATCCGCCAGCTCATGCAGCGGCTCGCCGACGGCACGGTCACCGAGGTCATCATCGCGACCGACCCGAACCTCGAGGGCGAGGCGACGGCCACCTACCTCAGCCGGCTGCTGACCACCCTCGAGATCCGCGTCACCCGCCTCGCCTCGGGCCTGCCCGTCGGCGGCGACCTCGAGTACGCCGACGAGGTCACCCTCGGCCGCGCGTTCGAGGGTCGCCGCGTCGTCGGCTGACGCGCAACGCCCGCAACGCCCCCAACGCCCGAGGCCCGTCTCGGCATCGCGACCCGAAGTGCTTGACGCACCCCCGCGACGGCACTAGAACGGGGAGATGGTGAGCGCGGGCGCGAAGTGGGTGGCCGGTTACGTGGCCGCGTGGGAGTCGAACGATCCGAAGCAGATCGGGGCGCTGTTCACCGACGACGCCGTGTATCTCACGGCTCCCGACGCGCAGCCCCGCCGTGGGCGCGAGGCCATCGTGGCGGGGTGGCTCGAAGACTTCGACGATCCGGGCACGTGGGCGTTCGACTGGAAGCTGCTGCACGAAGACGAGACGCCCGAGGGCAACTTCGTCATCGTGCAGGGCCGCACCGAGTACCCGGCCGAGAAGGACTACCTGAACCTCTGGGTCATCCGCCTCGACCCGAGCGGCCGTGCGACCGAGTACACCGAGTGGTACATGCCCCGCCCGCACTGAGCGAGTGCTGCACCCATGCGCCGCGATGGCGGCGAGTCGACACCCGGGCGGAGCACCCCAAAGGGGTGAGGATTACTCACAAAAGGGTTGTGGCGGCACCCGGCGTCCGGAAAGCTGAGGCCTGCGGCATCCGTCGCGTCGAATCTCCCCATCGAGGAGTGCCAATGTCCCGCAAACTCCGTTCGATTCCTGCCGCGGTCATCGCGGTGTTCGGCCTGAGCCTCTTCGCCGTCGCTGTGCCGCCGGCCAACGCCGCTCCACCCGGCTCCGACCCCGTGACGGTGGCCACGGGGCTCAACAACCCGCGGCAGCTCTCGGTCGGCCCCGGCCAGCGTCTCTACGTCGCCGAGGCCGGCACGGCCGAGTCCTGCACGGCCATTCCCGGCGTCGGGCCCGAGTTCGCGTTCTGCGGTCTCACCGGATCGGTGACCGAGATCGACGGCGCCGACCAGCGGCGGGTCGTGACCGGCGTGCCGGCGATGATCTTCAACGGCGAGGTCGTCGGCGCGTCCGACGTCGACGTGCGCGGCAACGAGATCGCACTGCTCATCGGCGGCATGACCGCCGCCGCGACGGCGCGCGACAGCTTGCCCGCCAGTACGCCGCCTTCGGCACGCTCCGCACCGGGTCATTGAAGTCGGCCCCCATGACCGCGGCCGACCTCGCCCTCGCGGCCGACATCAACGCCTACGAGGTCGCGAACAACCCCGACGGAAACGACCCGCCCGACAGCAACGCGGTCGGGTTCACGGCGTTGAACGCCAAGAACTGGGCGGTCACCGACGCGGGCGGCAACTACCTGGCGACCGTCGGCAAGCGCGGCGAGAGCACCGTCGCGGTGTTCCCGAACGGACCCCCCGCACCCAACCCGTTCCCGTTCCCGCCGCCCTTCATCGCACCGCAGGCGGTTCCGACCGACGTTGCGGTGGGCCCCGACGGCGCGTTCTACGTGTCGCAGCTGACGGGCTTCCCCTTCCCGACGGGCGCATCCACGATCTGGCGGGTGACCAGTGACGGGCAGGTGTCGGCATATGCGACCGGCCTCACGATGGTCACGAGCCTCGCCTGGAAGGGCAACACGCTCTACGCCGTGCAGCTCGACGACGGGAACTTCTTCGACGGCCACGTCGGCTCGCTGCGCAAGGTCACTCGCGGGTGGCTCCGTGCACGAGGCGGTCCTCGCGAACCTGTCGGCACCGTACGGCGTGGCGATCCGCGGCAACTCCGCGTTCCTCACCATCGACTCGGTCTCGGCGGGCGGCGGCTCGGTGATCCAGGTCGACCTGCGCTGACGACGTCGGGTCGCGGCATCCGCTCACTCGATTCCGGGCGGGCGGATGTCGCGACACCGCGCGCTCCACGCGTGAGGTCGCGGCATCCGATCGCCGTCTGCCGCCCAGCGCAGTCGCCGTCTGCCCTACCGCAGTACCTCGACGAGCACGATCCACGCGTAGAGGATCGCCGTCGCCACGGCGAGCACCGACCCCGCGGCGATGAACGCGAGCCCGGCGGTGACCACGGCGAGCCCGGCGCCGGCGCCGCCCGCGATCAGCAGCACCGCACCGGTGAGGAACGCGGCGAGCGGCAGCATCCCGACCGTCGATTTCGCCACGCGCTCCCCGGTGTTCCTGCCCGGCTCGCCGATGATCGTGCGAATCGCGTGCGCCTCGAACACGCAGGCGATGAGCGTTGCGGCGAGCACCTCGGCGCCGTAGAGCCAATGCGGCTGGCCGGGCACGAGCCCGAGCGCGGTCGCGACGATGGCGACCACGAGCGTGGCGATCGCGGCCGCGGCCCGTGAGGGCAGCGTGGCCGTCTTCATGATCTCGCCGATGTTCACCGACATCGCCACGATGAGCAGGCCGGCGAGCGCGGCGGTCGCGCCGACCATCGCGACGTTGAACTCCGACCAGCCGTCGAGCGCCTCGGACATGGCCGCACTCTACCGCTCCAGACCGGCGCGGCGGTCGACTCGCGGGGATGCCGGGTGCCTCACGTGACGCGTGACGACGTCACACTCCGGTCCGGGCATATGCGCCGCCGTAAGATGGGGCTGGCCCTTCACGGGCCGGCACCAACCCGCTATAGGAGACCACGTGAGCTTGATCGTTCAGAAGTTCGGCGGGTCGTCGGTGTCCGACGCCGAGAGCATCAAGCGGGTCGCCAAGCGCATCGTCGAGACCCGCAAGGCGGGCAACGACGTGGTCGTCGCGGTGTCGGCGATGGGCGACTCGACCGACGAACTGCTCGACCTCGCGAACGAGGTCACGCCGCTCCCGGCGCCGCGCGAGCTCGACATGCTGCTCTCGGCGGGCGAGCGCATCTCGATGGCGCTGCTCGCGATGGCGATCAAGAGCATGGGCCACGATGCGCGCAGTTTCACCGGCAGCCAGGCCGGCATGATCACGGATGCCACGCACGGGGCCGCACGCATCGTCGATGTCACCCCGGTGCGGCTGCGCGAGGCGCTCGACGACGGCGCGATCGTCATCGTCGCGGGCTTCCAGGGCTTCAACCGCGACACCCGCGACATCACGACCCTCGGCCGTGGCGGCAGCGACACGACCGCGGTCGCCCTCGCGGCCGCGCTCGAGGCCGACGTGTGCGAGATCTACACCGACGTCGACGGCGTGTTCACCTCCGACCCGCGCGTCGTCAAGAAGGCCCGCAAGCTCGATCGCATCACCTCCGAAGAGATGCTCGAGCTCGCGTCATCCGGCGCCAAGGTCCTGCACATCCGCGCCGTCGAGTACGCGCGCCGGCACGGCGTGACCCTGCACGTGCGTTCGTCGTTCAACAACAACGAGGGGACGATCGTCTACGACCCCTCGCGCCTTCCCGAAGGAGCAACATTGGAAGAGTCCGTCATCGCCGGTGTCGCGGTCGACCTCTCCGAGGCCAAGATCACGGTCGTCGGCGTGCCCGACAAGCCGGGTGTGGCCGCGAAGATCTTCAAGATCGTCGCGAACACGAACGCCAACGTCGACATGATCGTGCAGAACGTGTCGGCCGCGTCGACCGGTCGCACCGACATCTCGTTCACGCTGCCGAAGACCGAGGGCGAGAAGGCCCTCACCGCACTCGCGGGCGCCCAAGACGCCATCGGGTTCCTGTCGCTGCAGTACGACGACCAGATCGGCAAGCTCTCGCTCGTGGGCAACGCCATGCGCTCGGCGACGGGCGTGTCGGCGGGCCTGTTCGAGGCGCTCTACGACGCGGGCATCAACATCGAGATGATCTCGACGAGCGAGATCCGCATCTCGGTCGTCACGCGCGCCGACAGCGTGCACGCCGCCGCGCGCGCGGTGCACTCGGCGTTCGACCTCGACGGCGACGACGAGGCGGTCGTGCACGGCGGCACCGGCCGCTGAGCGGATGCCGCGACGCGCGCCGCGCCCGCCCGCGCATGCCCGCCGCGCACAACCGCTGCGGGGGTGCAATTCCGACACGTGGGCGGCCGAAACGCCGCTGATCTGTCGGATTTCGACCCCCGGAACGGAAGGTCGCAACTGCGCGGCGGCGGGATATCGCCCGAGAAGGGCGTGATTTCGGGGTGGTCGTGCAGCGATATCCTGCAGACTGGAAGATGACGTGCGGGCGTACACCGCCCGAGAAGTGAGGAACACCATGGTTGACGGAGTGAACATCGGCGTCGTCGGCGCGACCGGACAGGTCGGCGCGGTCGTGCGCAAGCTGCTCGACGAGCGCGACTTCCCGGTGGCGAGCATCCGCTACTTCGCCTCGGCCCGCTCGGCCGGCACGACGCTGCCGTGGAAGGGCGAAGACGTCGTCGTCGAAGACGCGGCGACCGCCGACCCCACGGGCCTCGACATCGCGATCTTCTCGGCCGGCGCCACGACCTCGAAGGCGCAGGCGCCGCGCTTCGCCGCAGCGGGCGTCACCGTCATCGACAACTCGAGCGGCTGGCGCATGGACCCCGACGTGCCGCTCGTGGTCAGCGAGGTCAACCCGCACGCCATCGACGAGGCGAAGAAGGGCATCATCGCCAACCCGAACTGCACCACGATGGCGGCCATGCCCGTGCTGAAGGTGCTGCACGACGAGGCGGGCCTCGAGCGCCTCATGGTCTCGACGTACCAGGCGGTCTCGGGCGCGGGCCTCGCGGGCGGCGAGGAGCTGCTCGAGCAGGCGCGTGCCGCCATCGCGCAAGACACGATCGGGCTGCTGCACGACGGGTCATCCGTCACGTTCCCCGACCCGGTGAAGTTCCCGCGGCCGATCGCGTTCGACGTGATCCCGCTCGCCGGCTCGATCGTCGACGACGGCGAGCTCGAGACCGACGAAGAGAAGAAGCTGCGCAACGAGAGCCGCAAGATCCTCGAGCTGCCGGGCCTGCGGGTCGCGGGCACGTGCGTGCGCGTGCCGGTGTTCACGGGCCATTCGCTGTCGATCCACGCCGAGTTCGCGAACCCGATCACGCCCGAGCGCGCCACCGAACTGCTGTCGGATGCCCCGGGCGTCGCGCTCTCCGACGTGCCCACGCCGTTGCAGGCCGCGGGCAACGACCCGAGCTACGTCGGCCGCATTCGCCAAGACCAGTCGGCGCCCGACGGCACGGGCCTCGTGCTCTTCGTCTCGAACGACAACCTGCGCAAGGGCGCGGCCCTGAACGCGGTGCAGATCGCCGAGCTCGTGGCGGCGAAGCTGCCGACGGCGGTCTAGCGGCGGTCTCGCGACGGTCTCGTCGATTCGACCCGATCCGTGTCCGCTCGAGGCATCCGGCGAGTGGCGGCGATCGTCGTCGCGATCGGATGCCTCGCGCTGACCGCCTGCACGATGCCGGTGACCTCTGCGCCGGGTCAGGCCGAATCGCCTTCCGCGGGACAGGTCGTGGCCGCGTTCTACGGCGACTCGTACACGCGCGGCACCGGCGCGAGCTCGCCCGAGCGGCGCTGGTCGACGATCGTGAGCGCCGAGCGGGGTTGGTTCGAGTTCAATCCGAGCGTCGACGGACTCGGGTTCGTGATCAACCGCGACTTCGTCCCCGGCGACGACCTCGTCGACCAGATCGTCGATCACGAGCCGGCACCCGACGTCGTGATCGTCACGATGGGACTCAACGACAACTTCGCGATGCCGGCCGACGCCGACGCCATCGAGGCCGCGATCGCCGCCGACCTCGAGCGCTTCCGGGCCGAGCTGCCCGATGCGCGGCTGGTCGTCGTCGAGCCGTTCTGGTACCAGGATGAGCGGCCCGAGTCGGTCGCGCAGATCATCGGCTGGGTCGAGGCCGCTGCCGAGCGCGTCGGGGCCGACTACATCGCCGGCGCATCGCGGTGGATCGAGGGGCATCCCGAGTGGATGTCCTCCGACACCATCCACCCGAACGACGACGGCTACGCCGAGATCGCCCGGCGCATGGACGAGGAGCTCGAGCGGCTGGGGCTCTGAGCGCCGGTCCGTCTCCAGCGCACGGCGTCGAGCGTGAACGTCGCAGATCGCCCTCGAGGACGTCGATCGTCGGCGATCCGCGACGCGTCCGATCAGCTTCGCCGGGCAGGAATCCGGGCGATTCGATCGCATGAAGACTTGACGTTTCTGAGTTTTGTATACAGAATACGAGCGAGTGATTCCCCGAACCCGTCCTCGGGTCGGTACCCCTGCAAAGACGAAAGAGGTGGCGGAATGCCCCGCGCGAACTCGAAGATGAGGCGCCTACTCGCGGTTGGAGCCGCGAGCGCCCTGATGATCGGCCTGGCAGCATGCAGCGCGGGAGGAGGTGCATCCGACAGCGACACGGTCGTCTGGTCGACCTGGGGAACTCCCGAGGAGCTCACGCGATTCGAGGAGTTCAACGACGAGTTCATGAAGCGCCACCCCGACATCAAGGTCGAGCTCCAGCCCGTCGCGAGCTACTCCGACTACCACTCCAAGCTGCTCGCGCAGCTCACCAGCAACACCGCGCCCGACGTGTTCTACATCGGCGACGACAAGATCGGCCAGTTCGTCGACGCGAAGCGTGCTCATGCCGCTCACCGAGCTCATGGAGTCCGACGCGAGCCAGACCAAGCCCGACGACTTCTTCCCGGGCCTGTTCGGCGCTGCCGAGACCGACGGCGAGATCTACGCCGCCCCGAACGACTCGAACCCCGACGTGCTCTGGTACGACAAGGTCGCACTCGCCGCCGCCGGCATCACCGAGGATCCCGCCGCGCTCGCCGAGAGCGGCGAGTGGACGACCGACAAGTACCTCGAGATGAACGACAAGCTCGCGGCCGCGGGGCTCACGGGTTCGATGTTCTGGAACTACTGGGCCACGCACTACAGCTGGATCTCGGCGCAGGGCGGCACCGCCTACGACGAATCGGGCGCGTTCGTCGGCAACTCCGACGAGACCACGGTCGAGGCCGTCGACACGCTCGGCAAGTACTTCCAGGACGGCACATTCGTCGTCGCCGACACGATGCCCGAAGGCGCCGGAGCCGACAGCGTCTTCGTCACGCACAAGGCCGGCTTCTTCTCGCAGGGCCGCTACACGATCGGCACGGTCGAGAGCGCGGGTGAGCAGGACAGCTACGACATCGTGCGCTGGCCGACGCCTGACGGCGCAGGAGGCTCCGACCGGCGTCGCCACCTCGTACCTCGCGATCAACGGCAAGACCGACGCCACCGACGCCGCGTTCACGTTCTGGACCGAGTTCCTGAGCGCCGAGGGCCAGACCTTCCGCCTGCAGGGCGGCGGCAACGCCGTGCCGTCGATCAAGGGCGCTGACGAGGTCGTGCTCGAAGGCGACTACCCGGCGCACGCGCAGACCTTCCTCGACATGCGCGACATCGGCTTCGAGGACTACGCGGCCGAGGCCGTCGTTCCCGGGCTCTCGACCGATGTGAGCGACCTGTTCCTCGCGCTCTACGAGGGCAAGGCCGACGCGCAGGCGACGCTCGACGCAGTCGCCGACCTCGTGGCCGACAAGACGGGCAAGTGAGCAGCGAGATGACGCTCACCTCGGGTGGCGCGGCCCGACCGCCGCGTCACCCGCGATCCCCGCACCTTCCGCGCCGGGCGGGCTCCGCAAGGAGTCCGCCTGGCGGCGGCGCGACCGCCGATGGGGCTATGTCTTCATCGGCCCGCAGGTCGTCGGCATGGCCGTCTTCGTGCTGCGTGCCGTTCATCGCCAGCATGGTGCTGGCGTTCACCTCGTGGAACGGCCTCACCGAGCTCACGTGGGTCGGGTTCGAGAACTTCACCGCCCAGCTGCAGGACGAACTGCTGCTGCGTTCGATCGTCAACACCCTGCTCATCGCGCTCATCACCGTGCCGATCGGCCTCGGCCTCGCGGTCGTCATCGCCGTCGCGCTCGAGAAGCTGAAGACGCGCACGCTCTACCTGATCCTCTTCTTCGCCCCGGTCGTCACGTCGACCGTCGCCGTCGCGATGATCTGGCAGCAGATGTTCCGCGTCGACGGGGTGCTCAGCCAGACGATCGCGAACGTCTTCGGCATCGCGCCGCCCGACTGGCTCGGCGACCCGAAGCTCGCCCTGCTCGCCGTCTGCATCGTCTCGATCTGGTCGGCGCTCGGCCTCAACGTCATCATCTTCCTGGCGGGCCTGCAGAACATCTCGCCGTCGGTCATCGAGGCGGCCCGCATCGACGGGGCCGGCGCCGTGCGCCTGTTCTGGAGCATCCGCATGCCCCTGCTCTCTCCGATCATCTTCTTCTCGTCGATCGTGGCGTTCATCTCGTCGCTGCAGACGTTCGACGTGGTGTTCATCCTCACCGCCGACGCCGGGCCCGACAACGCGACCCGCACGATCGTGTACCACATCTACGATCTCGGCTTCGGGAGGTTCGAGTTCGGGCCTGCGAGCGCGGCATCCGTGATCCTGCTGCTGCTCACGCTCGTGATCACCGCAATCCAGTTCGGCGCCCAGAAGAAGTTCGTGCACTACGAGGACGACGCAGCATGACCGGCAGACCGATTCCCACCCTGACCCGCGACGCGACCTCGGCGCCGACGGACTCGACCATCGCCATCGTGGCACCCGATCTCGAGCGCGCACCGGGCGGTACGCGTCCCGGCCGCGGTCGCCGACGGCTGGGTGCCACCGTCCTGCACGTCGCCCTGATCGTGGCGGGCGTCGCGATGGTGTTCCCGTTCGTCTGGATGCTCATCACGTCGTTCAAGACCCTGCCGCAGCTGCTGCAGGACCCCACGAGCTTCTGGCCGGCGCCGTGGACCCTCGACAACTACGTCGAGGCGTGGAACGCCGTGCCGTTCGCGCAGGCGTACTTCAACAGCATCTACATCTGCGTGCTCGCGGTCGTCGGCACGCTCCTGACCGCGTCGATGGCGGGGTACGCGTTCGCGCGCATCAAGTTCCGCGGCAGCCGGGTGATCTTCATCGTGTTCCTCGCGACGCAGATGATCCCGAAGCAGGTGACGCTGATCCCGTTCTACCTGCTGATGGCCCAGTTCGGATGGGTCGACTCCCACCTGTCGCTCATCGTGCCGGCGATGCTCGTGAACCCCTTCGCGGTGTTCCTGATGCGCCAGTTCGTGCTGTCGCTGCCGAAGGAGCTCGAGGAGGCGGCCCTCGTCGACGGCGCAGGGCGCTGGCGCACGTTCTGGAGCATCATCCTGCCGAACCTGAAGCCCGGGCTCGGCGCGCTCAGCATCATCGTCGCGCTCGACGTGTGGAACAGCTTCCTGTTCCCGCTCGTGCTGCTGAACTCGCCCGACCTGTTCACGGTGCCGCTGCTGCTCTCGAGCTTCCGCGGGCAGTTCGGTTCGATCAACTACGGGCTCGTGATGGCGGCATCCGCCGTGGCGACGATCCCGATGCTGATCGCCTTCGTGATCGGCCAGCGTCGAATCCTGAACAGCATGGCCGCGTCGGGCCTCGGCGGGCGATGAGCGTCGCGAGTCCGGCGGCCGCCGGTCGAGGAGGCGCGCAGCGCCGTATCGAGACCCCGGATGCCGCTGCCCTCGCCGCGCTCGCGGGCGAGCACCTCGACCTGGTGCAGGCGCCGTTCACCCTGCCGCGCTCGCGCCTGCTCGTGTTCCGCGAGGGAGACGGCGTGCGCGTGCACACCTCGGAGTACGAGCGCTCGCTCGCCGAGTGCCGGGTGCTCGACACGCTCGTCGTGCGCGATGCGACGGGCGACGCGCTGCCGATCACCCGGGTGCTGCCGCACGTGATCGAGTTCGGCGGCGGGGCCGCGACGATCAGCTTCGCCGGCCACGAGCGCTCTCGGTCGGTCGGCGCACGAGCGAGCCGCGATCTCGGTCGAGTGGACGACGCCCGACGGCACGGCATCGCGGGTCGAGCTCGACGACCGGACCACCGGCGGTGCGCTTCGACGTCGGCGCCGACCGCAGCGGTCCGGCACGCGGCATCCGACGACCATCTCGCCGATCTCGCGGCGAGCGAGTCGATCTGGCTCGACTGGTTCGCGCGCTGCCCACGCGTGCGCGGCGATCTGCAGTCGATGACCGCGTTCTGCTGGTGGGTGCTCGGCGCCAACATCGTCGAGCTGCCGGCGCTCGGTCGCGCGCGCGCGGTCGTGCCGTCGAAGATCGGGTACGTCGGGCTCTGGCAGTGGGACGCCTACTTCATCGCGTCGGGCTGCGCCACGGCGACCCCGAGCTCGCGCGCGAGCAGCTCGAGCTCGCCTTCCGGTTCCCGAGCGCCGACGGACAGCTGCCCGACGTCGTGCACGAGCACGGGGTGCTCGCGACGAGCGACGACCTCCCGCCGGGCGATCGCGAGAACCTGCGTCGCGCCGGTTCGGCGATCGCCGACCCGTCGGCGCCCGTGCCGCTGACCAAGCCGCCGCTCGCGGCCTGGGCGCTCGCGAAGGTGCTCGAGGTCGAGCCCGCCGACGAGTGGGCGCGCGAGCAGCTCGCGACGATCCGCCGCTCGCAGGACTGGTGGTTCGCGGCGTCCGACCTCGACGGCGACGGCATGCCCGAGTACGGGCATCCGTATTCGTCGGGGCTCGACGACAGCCCGATCTTCGACGGCCCGCTGCCGACGACGGCGCCGGATCTCGGCGCGTATCTCGTGCTGCAGGATCTCGAGCTCGCGCGATTCGCCGAGCGGTTCGGCGATGCGGATGCCGCAGCGCATCGTTCGCGCGCCGAGCGCACGCTCGGGCTGCTGCTCGACCTGTGGGACGACGAGCGCGGGCTGTTCGGGCGCGGGCCGCCGGTGCCGAGGTCGCGAGCGACACGATCGTGGGGCTGATGCCGCTGCTCACCGGGCGGCTGCCCGAGCGGATCGTCGACCGGATCGTGGCCGCGCTCGCGGACCCGCGGCGGTTCGGTGCCGCGTGGTCGGTGCCGACGGTGGCGCTCGGCGACCCCGACTTCTCGCCCGATCGCATGTGGCGGGGCCCGGTGTGGGTGAACACGAACGCGCTCGTGGTCGAGGGACTGCGCGCCTCAGGGCATCCGGAACTCGCCCGTGAGCTCGCCGAGCGCACCGTCGCGCTCGTCGTGCACGGCGGCGGACCGCACGAGTACTTCAATCCGATGACGGGGGAGAAGGCCGCGACCGCGACGACCGCGTTCGGCTGGTCGGCGGCGCTGTTCATCGACCTCGCCGTGCAGCTGTCGGTGGAATAGCCGGCAGCAGGGCGTCAGCGGATGCTACGCGGTGAAGTAGGCGCTCGAGGCGTTGTCGACGATGCGGCGCATGCCGTTCATCCAGTTCGCCTTGAGGGCGACGATGGCGCCGGGCACGTCGCCGGCGGCGAGGTGCTCGGCGATGTCGGCGTGCTCGGCCGCGACCCGCTCGATCATGACGTCGTTCGGAACGAGCAGCGATTCGTAGCGGTGGAACGCCCCGCGCACGCTCTCGATCACGTCGAGCAGTCGCTGGTTCGGACATGCCGAGAGCATGATGCCGTGCCACTCGTCGTCCTTCGTGACGACGAGGGAGTGCTGGGCGACCTCCTGGTCGAACTCGGCGGCGAGCGCCGCGAGTCGCACGCCGATGGGACGCAGCTCGTCGAGGGGGCTGAGCTCGAGCGCGAGGCTCTCGAGCGCGGCCATGACGGGCGCGAGGTCTTCGAACTCCTGCGCGCTCAGCGGCACGAAACGGAATCCCTTGCCGTTCTCGCTCTCGATCTGCCCTTCGCTCTCGAGGGCGATCAGCGCTTCGCGCAGCGGGGTGCGGCTGACGCCGAGTTCGGTGGCGAGCTGCACCTCGTTGATGCCCTCGCCGGGCTGCACGAGTCCGCTGCGCATGCGTGCGAGCAGTTCGTCGCGCACCTGCGAGCGAAGGTTCCTTCGTTCGATCGCCATGTGTCCTCGTCCTTCGGGCCGGTGGCCGTCGCGGCAAGCCTAGAGCTTGACCGGTCGCGACATCCGTCATACTGTTCTGTATACAGAATACATTCTGCAGCGGCAGCCTGTACACCCCGCGAACTCAGAGAGGAGCCGATGTGGCCGACGACACTCCACGGAGCATCCGTCTCGACGCCCTCGCGTACGGCGGCGACTACAACCCCGATCAGTGGTCCGAGGAGGTCTGGCTCGAAGACGCGCGGCTCATGCGCGAGGCGGGCGTCAACCTCGTGAGCCTGCCCGTGTTCTCGTGGCCGCAACTCGAGCCCGAGCCCGGCGTCTACGACTGGGGCTGGCTCGATCGGGTCATCGAGATCCTCTGGGACGCCGGCGTCAAGATCGACCTCGCCACCGCGACGGCCACGCCGCCGTCATGGCTCGTGCGCAATCACCCCGAGATGCTCCCGTGGAACGAGCAGGGCCGGCGTCTCGAGTTCGGCTCGCGCCAGGCGTACTGCCCGAGTTCGCCGGTCTGGCGCGAGCACGTGGCGCGGATGTCCCGCGCCATGGCCGAACGCTACGGCGAGCACCCCGCGCTCGCGCTCTGGCACGTCTCGAACGAGTACGGCGATCACGTGGCGCGATGCTGGTGCCCCGAGTCATCCGCGCACTTCCGCCGCTGGCTCGAGGCGCGCTATGGCGACCTCGACGGCCTCAACGAGGCGTGGGGCGTGAACGTCTGGGGCCAGCGCTACACCGCGTGGGAGCACATCGAGGTGCCGCGGCAGGCGACCGGGCCGGTCAATCCGACGCAGCTGCTCGACTTCGAGCGGTTCTCCTCGGACGCGCTGCTCGAGCTCTTCCAGCTCGAGATCGACGTGCTGCGCGAGGTGACCCCCGACATCGCCGTGACGACGAACTTCATGAGCCTGCTGCGCGACCTCGACTACTGGGACTTCGCCGCGGTCGAAGACCTCGTCACCGACGACGCCTACCCCGACCCCGCCGACCCGCACGCCCACGTGCCCGCCGCACTCAACTACGGGCTCATGCGCTCGCTGAAGGGCGGTCGGCCGTGGCTGCTGCTCGAGCAGGCCGCGAGCGCCGTGAGCTGGCGCGAGGTCAACGTGCCGAAGGCGCCCGGCCAGATGCGCATCGACAGCCTGCAGGCCATCGCGCACGGCTCCGACGGGGCGATGTTCTTCCAGTGGCGGCAGGCGAAGTACGGGCAGGAGAAGTTCCACTCGGCGATGCTCGGCCACCGCGGCGAGGCATCGCGCAGCTTCCAGGAGACGAAGGCGTTCGGCGCCGAACTGCAGCGGCTCGCGCCGGTGCGCGGCACCCGCGTGCGCTCCCGCGTCGCGCTCGTCGTCGACTGGGACTCGTGGTGGGGTTCGTCGGCCACCGAGTCGCTGCCGTCGCAGCGCCTGAACTGGCTCGCGCAGGCGCGCGCGTGGAACGCCGCGCTCTACGAACTCGGCCACCCGGTCGACACGGTGCGCGCGACCGGCCCGTTCGACGGCTACGACGTCGTCGTCGCGCCGAATCTCTACGTTGCGGATGTCGCGCAGGCCGCGGCGCTCGCCGACTACGTCGCCGCGCGGCGGGCAGCTCGTCGTCGGGCCGTTCTCGGGCGTCGTCGACGCCACCGAGAAGGTGCACGACGGGGGAGCGCCCGGCCCGCTTCGCGAGCTGCTCGGCGTCGAGGTCGACGAGCACTGGCCGGTGCCCGACGGGCGACGCTCGAGCGGGTCGAGGCTCGCCGGTGCCGGAGTTCGGCAACCCCGTCTGGGGCGAGTGGCTCGACGTGCGCGACGGCACCGAGGTCGTCGGGCGGTACGTGAGCGGCGAGCTGGCCGGCCGCGCGGCCGTGACACGTCGCCCGCACGGCGACGGCGCCGCCGTGGTACGTGAGCGCCGTGCTCGAACCGGCCGGCATGCTCGCCGTGTTCCGCGACGTGCTCGCGGCAGCGAACCTGCCGGCACGTGGGCGCACCGACACCGACCTCGAGGCGGTGACCCGCAGCGACGCCGACCACCGACTACACCTTCGTGCTCAACCACGGCCGCAGTGAGCTCACCGTCGACGTGCCCGAGGGCGCCGACGACCTGCTCACCGGGTCTCGATACGCCCGCACTCGACCGGCGGCAAGCTCACCCTTCCGCCCTTCGGCGCCGCCGTGCTCGCGACACCGCGCGCGGCGACCGCCCCCTTCATCACCCTGTCCGACACCACCGACTGAGGCACCAATGACCGATCCATTCGTCCACCCGTACATCCCGAACACCGCGCCGGATTCGAAGGCGGCGATGCTCGCCGCCGTCGGCGCGGCATCCGTCGACGAGTTCTACGCCGATGTGCCCGCCGAACTGCGGCTCGACCGGCCGCTCGACCTGCCGGCGCCGTTCACGGCCGAGCAGGATCTCGTGCGCCACGTCGAGGGCCTCCTCGCGAAGAACGTCTCGACGCGGCAGCGCCTGAGCTTCCTCGGCGCCGGCACCTACCACCACTACGTGCCCGCCGTCGTCGACGAGGTCATCGGGCGCAGCGAGTTCCTCACCGCGTACGCCGGCGAACCCTACGAAGACCACGGTCGCTTCCAGGCCCTGTTCCAGTACCAGTCGCTCATGGCCGAGCTGCTCGCCATGGACGTCGTCAACGTGCCGACCTACGACGGCTACCAGGCCACGGCGACGGCCCTGTCGATGGCGGGTCGCATGAGCGGACGCCGCCGCATCCTCGTCGCGAGCGACGTGCTGCCGGCGAAGCTCTCGAAGGTGCGCGACTTCGTGCGCGTGCACCTCGACCTCGAGTTCATCGACACGATCGACGGCGTCGCGGATGTCGCGGGGCTGGCCTCGCGACTGGGTGACGACGTCGCCGCCGTCTGGGTCGAGACCCCGAGCTGCACCGGCGCCGTCGAGACGCAGCTGCGGCAGATCGCCGATGCGGCACACGCCGTCGGCGCGGTGCTCGTGGTCGGCACCGACCCCATCGGCTACGGCGTGCTGACGCCGCCCGCCGAGCAGGGCGCCGACATCGTGTGCGGCGACATCCAGTCGCTCGGGCTGCACCAGTGGTTCGGCGGCGCCCACGGCGGCTTCATCGCCGTTCACGACGACCCGAGGTTCATCATGGAGATGCCGTCGCGGCTCTTCGGCCTCGCGACGACCGATGTGCCGGGGGAGTACGGATTCGGCGACGTGGCCTACGACCGCACCTCGTTCGCGCACCGCGAGGAGGGCAAGGAGTGGGTCGGCACGGCCGCAGCACTCTGGGGCATCGCCGCGGGGGTGTACCTCGCCCTCATGGGCCCGCAGGGCATGCGCGACCTCGGCGAGGTCCTGCTCGCGCGCACGCGCTACGCCCAGCAGCGGCTGGCGGCGATCCCGGGGATCGCCCTCGGCGACGGCGCGGTGCACCTGCGCGAGTTCACGATCGACCTCTCCGGCGCCGGCCTCACCGCGACCGGCGTCGTCGACGCGCTCCGCGCCGAGGGCATCGAGCCCGGAGTGCCCGTCGGCGAGCAGCGACTGCTCGTCTGCGTCACCGAGATGACGAGCCAGCTCGACATCGACCGGCTCGCCGCCGCGATCGCGGGTCTCGATACGGGCTCCGCCCTGCTCGACCGACGAGACGTCCGACCCCGAAGCATCCGACACCGCCATTCTCGAGGAGCAGAGCGCATGAGCCTCCCCGTCGCACCCAAGCCCGCCCTTCGCCGCTTCCAGCAGGCGAGCTGGGACGAGCCGATCATCTTCGAACTCTCGACACCCGGAGAACGCGGCGTGCTCGTCACCGGCGTCGAGCCGGGCGTGCGCGATGCCGTCGGCGACGTCGTGGCGGACCTGCCCGTCGGGACTTCGTCGCGATGCGCCGCCCGCCCTGCCCGAGATGGGCCAGATGCGCGTGCTCAAGCACTACCTGCGGCTCTCGCAGGAGAACCTCGGCGCCGACTTCAACGTCGACATCGGCCAGGGCACCTGCACCATGAAGTACGCGCCGAAGGTCAACGACCAGCTCGTCGGCACGCCCGCGCTCACGGCCATGCACCCGCTGCAGAACCCGGCCGACGCGCAGGGCGTGCTCGAGATCGTATGGCAGCACCGAGCGCATGATCGCCGAGATCTCGGGCATGGACGAGGTGTCGCTGCACACGCAGGGCGGTTCGGCGGCGATCTGGTCGAACATCGCCATGATCCGCGCCTTCCATGAGGCGAACGGCGAGGGCGAGCAGCGTCGCGAGGTCATCACGACGATCTTCAGCCACCCCTCGAACGCCGCGGCCGCGAAGGCGGCGGGGTACGACGTCATCACCCTCTACCCCGACGCCGACGGCTACCCCGACCTCGAGGCGCTGAAGCGGGCGCTCTCGCCGCGCACGGCGGCGATCATGGTCACCAACCCCGAGGACACCGGAATCTACAACCCGGCGATCAAGGAGTGGGTCGACGCCGCGCACGGCGTCGGCGCGCTCGCCTCGTACGACCAGGCGAACGCCAACGGCATCCTCGGCATCACGCGTGCCCGCGATGCGGGCTTCGACGTCTGCCACTTCAACCTGCACAAGACCTTCGGCACGCCGCACGGCTGCGGCGGCCCCGGTGCCGGCGCCAACGCGCGTGAGTGCGGCGCTCGCGCCGTTCCTGCCCGGGCCGCGAGTCGGCGCGTGAGGGCGAGCGCTTCGTGGTGCGCGCGGCCGGCGAGCAGTCGATCGGCGCGGTCGCGCCGTTCTTCGGCGTCATCCCGAACATCGTGCGCGCCTATGCGTGGATGATGGCGCTCGGCGCCGACGGGCTGCGGGCCGTCGCCGAGATCGCGGTGCTCAACAACAACTACCTCATGAAGAAGGTGCTCGAGATCCCGGGCGCCTCGGCGCCGTACGCAACGGGGCGCCGGCGCATCGAGCAGGTGCGCTACTCGTGGCAGGAGCTCTTCGAGGACACCGGCATCACGTCCGAGGAGATCGGCGTGCGCGCGACCGACTTCGGCATGCACTACTGGACGAGCCACCACCCCTACGTCGTGCCGCAGCCGTTCACGCTCGAGCCGACGGAGTCGTACTCGATGGCCGAGCTCGACGAGTATGCGGCGGTGCTCGCCGAGATCGCCCGCGAGGCGCGTGAGGACGCCGAGACCGTGCGCACGGCGCCGCACCGCCAGACCGTGCACCACACCCATCACGACGACCTCGACGACCCCGAGCGCTGGGCGATCACGTGGCGCGCCTACCTGCGCAAGTACCCGTCCGTCGGTCGAGTCGCGAGCGCCGGCGAGCGGGTCGAGACCGCCGCCTGAACATGCTCGGACTCATCGTCAACCCCGTCGCCGGCATCGGAGGCGCCGCAGGGCTCGCCGGCAGCGACGGCGCGGCCGTGCAGGCGCGAGCGAGCGAGCGCGGCGGCGCCTCTCGCGCGGCCGAGCGCGCGCTCGCGGCGCTCACCGTGATCGCCTCGGCGCATCCCGCGGAGCGCGTGCTGACGGCGGCGGGGTCGATGGGTGAGGACGTCGTTCGGGCGGCCGGTCTCGAGCCGGTCGTCGTGACCCATCCGGCCGCGACGACGACCGGAAGCGACACGTCGGCGGCCGCAGCTGCACTCGCCGCCGCAGGCGCGTCGCTCGTGCTCTTCGCCGGCGGCGACGGCACCGCGCGCGATGTCGCCGAGGGTCTCGCCGGTCGAGTCGACCGCGAGGTCGCCGCGCTCGGCATCCCCGCGGGCGTGAAGATGTACTCGCCGGTGTTCGCGGTCAGCCCGCGGGCGGCCGGCGGCATCGCCGACCGCATGGCTCGCCGACGGCTCACTTCCCGTGCTCGAGCGCGAGGTGCTCGATGTCGACGAGGACGCCCTGCGGCGCGCCCGCGTCGAGCCGCAGCTGTACGGCACGCTCGCAGTGCCGTACCGATCGGGTCGCACCCAGGCGCGCAAGGCCGCGACCCCCGCGGACGAGCAGGCAGCCGTGCGCGCCGCGGCGCGGGGAGCGGCATCCGCGTTTCGAACCGGCGTGCGCTACCTGCTCGGACCCGGAGGCACGATGAGCGAGCTCGCCCGCGAACTGGGCGTCGCGAAGACGCCGCTCGGCGTCGACGTCGTGCTCGACGGGCGCCGCGTGCTCGCCGACGCGTCGGAGCGCGAGTTGCTCGACGAGGTCGCGCGCGGGCCGGCGCAGGCGGTGGTCACCGTGATCGGCGGCCAGGGATTCCTGCTCGGTCGCGGCAACCAGCAGTTGTCGTCGCGCGTGCTCCAGGCGCTCGGCGATGATCCGCTGCTCGTCGTCGCCCCTGAGCAGAAGCTCATCGACCTCGGTGGCCGCCCGCTGCTCGTCGACACCGGCGACGCCGAGGTCGACGCCGCCCTCGCCGGCTTCGTCCGCGTCGTCACCGGCCCCAGCACCACCAGCATCTACCCTGTCCACGCACCGGAACATGAAGGAGAAGGCCATGCGCCTTGAGAACAAGCACGCCATCGTCACGGGCGGCGCCGGCGGCATCGGCCGCGCCACGTCGCTCGCATTCGCCGCCGAGGGTGCGGCCGTCGCGGTCGTCGACCTGAACGCCGAGGCCGCCGAGGCGGTCGCCGCCGAGATCCGCGAGGCGGGCGGCACCGCGATCGCGATCGGGGCGGATGTCTCGAGCGAGACCGATATCGAACGGGTGGTCGCGACGACCATCGCCGAGTTCGGCGGGGTGAACGTCGTCTTCAACAACGCCGGCATCATCCGCCGCACGACCGCGGTCGAGACCACGGTCGAGGAGTGGGACCGGGTGTTCGGCGTCAACGTGCGCTCGATCTTCCTGATGTGCAAGCACATCGTGCCGGTCATGGCGGCGGGCGGCGGCGGCTCGATCGTCAACACCGGCTCGGGCTGGGGCCTCAAGGGCGGCGGACAGGCGATCTCGTACTGCGCCTCGAAGGGCGCGGTCGTGAACATGACGCGCGCGCTCGCGATCGACCACGGCCCGCAGGGCATCCGCGTGAACTCGGTGAATCCCGGCGACGTGAACACCGGCATGCTGCGCGACGAGGCACGCCAGCTCTCGCAGGACGCGGATGCGTTCCTGGCCGAGGCCGCCGACCGGCCGCTGCAGCGCATGGGCGAGCCGCGCGAGATCGCGGCCGCGGTCGTGTGGCTCGCGAGCGACGAGTCGAGCTACGTCACGGGTTCGGCGCTCGTGGTCGACGGCGGCGGCATCGCGTAACGTCACTCGTCGGTCGAGGAGGCGCGCCAGCGCCGTATCGAGACCTGGCGGCGTGTGTTCTCGATACGCGCCTGCGGCGCTACTCGACCGGCGCGAGCGTCGGCGCGGAGGCGCCGCACCGCGGCGTCCTGGTGCGCGAGCCGGCGCAGGGCGAGCATGACCGGCTCGTAGAGCGCCGTGCCGAGCACGGTGTACACGACCGCGGCGTGGGGCTCGTCGGGCATGCGGGCGAGGTCGAACTCCGCGACATCCGACAGCACTCGACCGTAGTGCGCAAGGCGCTCTGCGCTGATCGGCATGCCCGCGGACTCGGCGGCGGCGAGCGCGCCCTCGAGCTGCGCGACGGCCGCGAAGTCGGGGTCGTAGACCTGCCCGAGCGTGGCCAGGGCGGCGCGGGCGCGCGGGTACGGGTCGGACTCGTCGCCCGGCGGCGCGGCGGCCGGGGGGAGTGCGCTGACCGCGCGTCCGAGGGTGGCGTAGAGGTCGTCGCCGGGCTCGTCGACGAGCTGCAGCACGGCGCGGGCCTGCTGCACGCTGAGGCCGACCGGCCCGAGCAGGGCGCGCACGAGTCGGAGCCGCCGCAGGTGACCGGCGTCGTAGGTGGCCTGGGTCGCCGAGGTCGCCGTGCCCGCGTGCAGCAGTCCTTCGCGCAGGTAGAACTTCACGGTGGCGACGGGCAGGCCGGCTTCGGCGGCGAGTGCGGAGATGCGCATCGGCGACCCCTTGCATTAGATAGCGTCACTCTCTAATATTGGAGAGTAGCACTATCCAATCACATCGACTCCGGCACCGACCGGAAGGCTCGCTCATGCCAACCCCGAACGACATCATCCTCATCGGCATCCTGCTGCTCGCCCTCGTGACCGTCGAGTCGGGCGGCTACTTCCTCACGAAGGTCGTGCGCGGCAGCGTGCCGGCGAACCGGCTGCAGATGAGCTTCTTCCGCGCCGGCCACGCCCACGCCGCGGTGCTGCTCGTGCTGTCGATCGCGATCCTCGCGGTGATCTCGCACGCCGCCCTCGACGGATTCTGGCTCTGGCTCGCGAGCGCCGGCGTCCCCGTGGCGGCGATCCTCATGCCCGCGGGGTTCTTCCTCTCGGTGATCGGCCGCGACCCGCAGCGCCCCAACCGCTTCATCTGGCTGCTCTGGATCGGGGTCGCCGTGCTCACCGCCGCGCTCATCACGGCGGGCGTCGGCCTGATCGCGGGCGGCATCGCCGCGCTCTGATCGAACGGATGTCCCGGCCGCGTCCCGTGACGAGACCGCCGGGCTGGGCTAGCCTCGCCACATGAGCATCCCGCAGCGTTTCTCACTCGTCACGCTCGGCGTCACCGATGTCGAAGCGGCGACCGCCTTCTACCACCGGCTCGGCTGGACCCAGGCGCGCTCGTCGGAGGTCGGCGAGATCACGTTCTTCGCGACCCCGGGCGGCGTCATCGCCCTGTGGGAGACGGCCGAGCTCGCCAAAGACGCAGGGGTGCAGACGATGCACGCCAATGCGCCGGCGTTCCGCGCGGTGGCGCTGGCCATCAACCTCGCGTCGCGCGAGGAGGTCGACGACGCGATCGGCGACTGGGTGGTCGCGGGCGGCCAGATCTCGAAGGCCGCGGCCGAGACCGAGTGGGGCGGCTACAGCGGCTATGTCGCCGACCCCGACGGCAACCTGTGGGAGCTCGCGCACAATCCCGGCTGGCCCCTCGACGAGCGCGGGCTGCCGCAGCTCGCCTGAGCTGCGCCGCAGTGCACGCCGCCGCGTCGCGCGACCGACGGCGGGGGAGTTGTCTCGACGCCGGACCATGCGGTAAAGCACACCCTCGGCGCCCGGTTAGAGTGGAATCCGTGAATTCCGAGGAAACCGTCGACGTCGTGCTCATCGGCGGGGGCATCATGAGCGCCACGCTCGGCTCCCTCCTCTCGCAACTTCAGCCCGACTGGAGCATCCGGCTCTACGAGCGTCTGGGCGACGTCGCACAGGAGTCCTCGAACGCGTGGAACAACGCGGGCACCGGCCACGCGGCCCTCTGCGAGCTCAACTACATGCCCGAGAACCCCGACGGCTCGGTGAGCGCCGCGAAGGCGATCTCGATCAACGAGCAGTTCCAGGTGAGCCGCCAGTACTGGGCGTACCTCGTCGCGCAGGGCGCGCTGCCCGAGCCGCACAACTTCATCAACACCACGCCGCACATGACCTTCGTCAAGGGCGCGGCGAACATCGAGTACCTCAAGAAGCGTGTCGAGGCGCTGAAGGACCAGCCGCTGTTCCCCGACATGGAGTACACCGAAGACCTCGAGCGCATCGCCCAGTGGACCCCGCTGCTCGCGAAGAAGCGCCCCGACGGGGTGAAGGTCGCCGCGACCCGCATCGAGGCCGGCACCGACGTCGACTTCGGCGCCCTCACGAAGTTCCTGCTGCGCGACCTCGAGCGTCGCGGCGGCGAGATCCACACGAACCACCACGTCACGTCGCTCAAGCGCAAGAAAGACGGCACGTGGCGGCTCAAGCTGCGCCAGACGGTCGGCCAGACCCCCAGGGTCGTGCGCGCCCGGTTCGTGTTCGTCGGCGCCGGCGGCGGCGCGCTCGCGCTGCTGCAGCACTCGGGCATCCCCGAGATCAAGGGCTTCGGCGGGTTCCCGATCTCGGGCCAGTTCTTCAAGACCACGAACCCCAAGATCGTGGCGCTGCACCAGGCGAAGGTCTACGGCAAGGCCGCCGTGGGCGCCCCGCCGATGTCGGTGCCGCACCTCGACACCCGTGTCGTCGACGGCGAGACCGCCCTGCTCTTCGGCCCCTATGCCGGATTCACGCCGAAGTTCCTGAAGTCGAGCACGTGGTTCGACCTGCCGTTCTCGATCAGGTTCCACAACCTCATCCCGATGCTGCAGGTGGGGCTGAAGAACTTCGACCTCGTCAAGTACCTCGCCTCCGAGGTGTTCGCGTCGCGCGCCAAGAAGCTGAAGGCGCTGCGCGAGTTCATGCCCACCGCGAAAGACCGCGACTGGGAGCTCATCACGGCCGGCCAGCGCGTGCAGGTCATGAAGAAAGACCCTGAGAAG
Organism: uncultured Actinomycetota bacterium; assembly: GCA_963836825.1. Classification (GTDB taxonomy): domain Bacteria; phylum Actinomycetota; class Actinomycetes; order Actinomycetales; family Microbacteriaceae; genus Agromyces. The sequence goes on along the minus strand of CAWILI010000002.1, from coordinate 175,855 downwards.
GGCGGCGTGCTGCAGTTCGGCACCGAGGTCATCACCGGAGCCGACGGCACCATCGCGGGCCTGCTCGGCGCCTCGCCGGGCGCGTCGACGGCCGCGCCGATCATGCTCGACGTGCTGTCGCGCTGCTTCCCCGACCGCATGGCCGGCTGGGAGCCGAAGCTGCGCGAGATGATCCCGAGCTACGGCACGACCCTTTCGGATGACCCGGCAGCCGCCGAGGCGTCGCTCGCCGCCACGGCCGAGGTGCTGCGGCTCAACGCGTAGCTGCGGCATCCGCTCGCGCTCTTCCCTTCTGCGGCGACCTCTGCTACCGTCGTACCCGCTATGAAGTGAGCACACCCCATCGTCCCGCGCCTGAGGCGCCGTAGACCCTGGGTGTGCCCACAGCCCTCTCGCTGATCGCGACAGCACTCGAGCGCGCGCGCACCCATTCTCGGCACATGCCCGGCGGGATCCAACCTCCGCTCCCGGGCGGTCGCCCGTCGTCGGTCGAGTAGCGCGAGCGCCGCATGCGAGACCTCGCACGGGTGCACTGATGCGTGCACGGCGCGTCGCCTCGACCTGCGATCGGCCGCCCGGGAGCACCCGCGAAAGGGCGTCCCCATGGCTGTACACGTCTCACACTCCAACTACCTCCGCGCCGACGGACTCTCGGCCTCCTACTCCGACCGCCGCGTCTTCGCCGACCTCACCTTCTCGGTGACGGCGGGCGAGCGCCTCGGCCTGATCGGCGAGAACGGCGCGGGCAAGTCCACGCTGCTGCGCCTGATGGCGAGCACGAGCGACGCCGAGCGCCGAGCGTCGCCGGCGAACACATCGAAGAGCGATCGGATGTCCCATCCGCCGCCATTCCCGCCCAGGCCGACGGTCGCATCACGCGCCCGCTGCGCACGGGCCTGCTCGCCCAGGAGCTCCCGTTCGACCCGGCCGACCGCGTCGGCGACGTGCTCGAGGCCGCGCTCGCCGAGGTGCGGGCGATCGAGCGCGAGCTCGACGCCGCGGCCGAGGCGCTGGCCGCCGGGGCCCGTGTCGAGACCGCGCACGAGGTCTCGATACGCTCCTTCGTCGCTACTCGACCACGGAGGGCTCCTTCGTCGCTACTCGACCACCGAGAGAACCCGACCCCGCCGACCGGTACGCCGCCGCGCTCGACGCGGCCGAGCGCGCCGACATCTGGACGGCCGACTCCCGCCGCGACGAGCTGCTCGACGGACTCGGCGTGGGGCACCTCGGCCTCGACCGCCGCATCGACGAGCTCTCGGGCGGGCAGCGCAGCAGGTTCGCGCTCGCGGCGCTGCTGCTGCGCGCTCCTGACGCGTTGCTGCTCGACGAGGCGACGAATCACCTCGACGACGGGGCATCCGAGTTTCTCGAATCGCGGTTGCGCGCGTGGCGCGGTCCGGTGCTCTTCGCGAGCCATGATCGCGCGTTCCTCGATCGCGTGGCGACGAGCGTGCTCGACCTCGATCCGGCGCGCCGCGTCGCATGGCGGCGCCGGCAGCGACGGCACGGTGTTCGGGGGCGGGTTCAGCGAGTTCCTCGCGGTGAAGGCCGACGAGCGGGCGCGCTGGCAGCGCCAGTTCGACGCCGAGCAGCAGGAGCTGCGGCGCCTGCGGCTCGAGGTGAACGACGGTGCGCGCCACGTCGCGCACGGGCGCGCCGCCACCGACAACGACAAGTTCCTGAAGCACTTCAAGCGCGAGAACGTCGAGCACGCGGTGTCGCGCCGCGTGCGCAATGCCGAGCAGCGCCTGGCGACGCTCGAGCGCGAGCAGGTGCGCAAGCCGCCGGCTCCGCTGGCGTTCGCGGGCATCCCGTCGGGTTCGCACGCGCTCGACGAGCAGGCGGGCCTGCTGCTGCGGCTGTCGGATGTCTCGGTCGACGGCCGTCTCGACCTTCCCGCGCTGAGCGTGGCGCCGCTCACGCGGCTGCTCGTCACGGGCGCGAACGGAGCGGGCAAGTCGACGCTGCTGAACGTGCTCGCGGGCACGCTCGGCGTCGATCGCGGCATCGTGCATCGGCGCAAGGGCCTGCGGGTGCAGCTGCTCGAGCAGGATGTGCGCTTCGCCGACCCGTCGCGCTCGCCGCGCGAGCTCTACGAGCGGGTGCTCGGCGCACGCCGTGCCGAGCAGGTTCCGCTGGGATCGCTGGGGCTGATCACCACGCGCGACGAGTCGCGTGCGCTCGGGGCGCTCTCGGTGGGGCAGCAGCGCCGGCTCGCGCTCTCGCTGGTGATCGCGCGGCCGCCGCACGTGTTCCTGCTCGACGAGCCGACGAACCACCTCTCGCTCGGTCTCGCGACCGATCTCGAGGAGGCGCTCGGCACCTACCCCGGGGCGGTCGTCATCGCGAGCCACGACCGCTGGCTGCGCCGCCGCTGGACGGGGGAGCGGCTCGAGCTCACCGCCGGGCGCGCCGCCGCGCTCGCCCCGGCCGTGTAGCCCGCGCCCGTCGGCCGTGCGCAGCGACGCGCGATGTGTAACCGGACATCCGTCGACTAAGCTGGGAGATTACGCATTCAGGGGGACTGCCTGGAAAGGCACCCGCACGACAGGAGACCTGATGTCGACGACGTCGAACGACACGCTCTGGCTCACGCGAGCCGCCTTCGACCGCCTGCAGGCCGAGCTCGATGAGCTCACCGCGCGCCCGGGCGAGGCGACTCCCCAGGCCGAGGCACGCATCCTCGAGCTGAAGTCCCTCATCCGACGCGCCGAGGTGGGCGACAAGCCCGACGACGGACTCGTGGAGCCCGGCATGATCATCGTCGTGCAGTTCGGCGGCGATGCCGAGCCGACCGAGTTCCTGCTCGCGGAGCGCGGGCTGACCGGGGACGAGTCCGATGTCGACGCTCGACGTGTATTCGCCGACCACGCCGCTCGGCGAGGCGATCATCGGCAAGTACGCCGGAGAAGGCTTCGCCTACGAGACCCCCGCGGGTCGACGCATCGAGGGCGAGATCGTCTCGGCCACCCCGTTCCACGGGTAGCAGCACGGTTTCGGATGCCCCGGCGAGCAGCAGCTCGTCGGGGCATCCGTTTCGGATCGGCGTGTCACTGATTGCCGCATGATTCGAATGTGTGTTCGAATGGAGCGATGCGGTGGAGTGGTCAGGAACTGGGTGTCGAGCAATCCGACACGCTGCCCGGGTCTCGCGAAGCTCAACAACCTCGTGCGCTCGGTGCAGACCCCCGACTTCGCCGGCGTCACCTTCCACGAGGTGCTCGCGAAGTCCGCACTCAACAAGGTGCCGGGCCAATCGATGATGCCCTTCGGCTGGACGATCAACCCCTACCGGGGCTGTTTGCATGCATGTGCATACTGTTTCGCCCGGCCGACGCACGAGTACCTCGACCTCGATGCGGGCGACGACTTCAACCGGCAGATCATCGTCAAGGTGAACGTCGGCGACGTGCTGCGCACCGAGCTGGCGAAGCCGTCGTGGCGGCGCGAGCCGGTGGCGCTCGGCACCAACACCGATCCGTACCAGCGCGCCGAGGGCAGGTACGCGCTCATGCCGGGCATCATCGGGGCGCTGGCCGAGAGCGGCACGCCGTTCAGCATCCTGACGAAGGGCACGCTGCTGCGGCGCGACCTGCCGTTGCTCGCCGCGGCGGCCGAGCATGTGCCGGTCGACCTGGCGATGTCGATCGCGATCTACGACCACGAGCTGCAGCAGTCGGTCGAGCCGGGCACCCCGAGCGCGAAGGCGCGGCTCGCCACGGTGACGGCGGTGCGCGAGGCGGGCTTCGACTGCGGGGTGTTCCTCATGCCGATCCTGCCGTACCTCACCGACACGCGCGCGCACCTCGACGAGGCGCTGCGCCAGGCGAAGGCGGCCGGGGCGACGAGCGTGCTCTACGCGGCGCTGCACCTGCGCGGCAGCGTGAAGCCGTGGTTCATGCAGTGGCTCGAGCAGCAGCATCCTGAACTCGTGCCCAAGTACCGGTCGATGTACTACGGCAACAATGCCTACGCGCCCAAGGCGTACCGTCGGTGGCTCGGCGAGCGCATCCGCCCGATGATCCGCGCGCACGGGCTCGAGCGGGGGCGCGAAGACCCGGTCACCGGGGGAGTGCGCTCGTCGGCCCTCGCACAGGCGGCCGAGGCGGCGCCGACCCGCGGCGCGACAGGCGCCCGCCGTGCGCGCAGGCGCGCCCGCTGCCGCCGAGCTGCCCGACCTGTTCGGCGCTCCGCCCGATCCGTCGGCCCTCTTCTAGGTGCTCGCACGACACCTCGCGCGACCCGGAATGGCCCCCGATCGGGGGGTTCTCCGCAGACCTGACGCGTTCGTCAGTTATGGCGAAGCCCGACACAACTGCCATAATCTGCTGACCCGATTCGCTGCAGCGCGCTCGGGCGCGCCGCGAGCGGAGGACGCACGATGACCCTGGGGTTGCCCGGCGATCTCGCGCGCGCCACCCTGAGCCACGCGCTGGCTCGGGCGGGGCATGCGGCGGCGTTCGTGGCCCTCGGCATCGGGGTGCTGATCGCCCTGCTCACCGCCGCGACGGGCTACTCGCCGGCGGGCTGGTCGGCCGCGGGGCTCGTGGTCGGGCATGGCGGCGCTGCTGTTCCTCGTGGCGCGCTTCCCGACGGTGTCGCTGACGATCGTCTACCTGGTCGCGGGCACGGGCATCGTGCTCGCGCTCACCACGCTCGTCATGAACTCGCAGGTGTTCCAGAGCACGAACAACGCGGTGCTGGCGCTGCCGTGCCTCGCGCTGATGCTCGTCGGCGGGGCCGGCAACGGATCGGTGATCGCGATCGTCTGGACGAGCCTCGGGTACCTGCTCGGCGAGGCGGCGCTGCTGATCGGCTCGCAGCTCGTCGGTGCCGAGTTCGCGCCGAGCTACGCGGCGACCGCGGCCTTCATCATCGTGCTCGTCGTGCGCACCTTCGATGGGATGTCCCGCCGTCAGCACACCCGTCGCAACACCGGCCTGCACGCCGCGAGCCAGCAGTCGCGCGAGCTGGCCATCCGCCACGAGTACGAGCTGCGGGCGACCGCGCGCCTGCACGACACCGCCCTGAGCCACCTGGTCGCGATCTCGGCGTCGGGGTCGGGGCCCGTCGACGAGCGGCTGCGCGCCGGCATCCGCCAAGACCTGGGGCTCATCATCGGCCGCGACTGGGCCACCGAGCTCACGAACCCGCAGAACGCGCACGCAAACGCAACCGCGACCGCAGGAGCACGGCCGACCGACCCCGCGCCGACGCCTACCCGCCCCTGCGGCACGCGCTCGTCGCCGCACGCAACGCCGCACTCGAGGTGCGCATCACGGGCGACCTCGACGTGCTGCGCGCGCTCGACGCGACCCGCGCCCGCGCGGTCGATGAGGCGGTCGCGCAGTGCCTCGTCAACGTCGCCCGCCACGCGGGGGTCGCCGAGGTCGAGATCGCGGTGGGCATCGGCGGCGGCGAGGTGACCGTGGCGGTCATGGACACGGGCGTCGGCTTCGACGTGCACGAGGTTCCGCTCGACCGCATCGGCCTGCGCACGTCGATCCGAGCGCGCATCGAGCAGGTGCGCGGCAGCGTTCGCCTGTGGTCGACGAAGGGCATCGGCACGACGATCGTGATCACGGTTCCCGAGGGTGACGCATGAGCGGCAGCATCCGCCTGACGCAGCAGGAGGCCGACCCGCTCGGCGCGATCACGGCGGCGCCGATCGTGGCGATCGCCGCGATTCTCGCGTTCATCCTGTCGGTCGCGCTGACGATCGCGCACTGGGGCGAGGTGGGGTCGCCGTTCGCGGCGGTGCTCGCGATCGTGTTCGTGGGGATGGCGGGGTTCATCGCGGCATGGTCGGCCTCGCCGGCGCGGGCGCCGTTCACCGCCGACCGGCTGTGGCTCACGGTGACCCTCGCGATGGGCGCCGCGATCGCCGAGTACGTGAGCACGATCGGCGAGAACCGCTACATCTACGACGACTTCGGGCCGCTCGTGATCGGCATGCTGATTCTCGCGGTGTGTCCGTACTGCACGTGGAGGTCGCTCGTGTTCGCCGGGCTGACGTCGTCGGCGGTGCTGTCGATCCTGCTGGTCGGCGGCTCGACATTCGTGGCCACGGGCGCCCCGGCGGTCGCCGTGATCGCGGTCGGTGTCGCGCCGGTGCTCACGATGGCGGCCGCGGCCGCGGCGTACTCGTACTCGGTGGTCGACGCGACGCTCGCGTGGCAACGCGAGGCGAACCGGGCGGCGCTCGAGCACGACGCCGAGCTGCGTTCGGGCCTCGCGCAGTCAGGCGCGCCGAGCCGGGTGTCGGTGCTCGGGCGCGAGGTGCTGCCGTTCCTCGCGGGCGTCATGACGGCCGAGCGCATCTCGCGCGCCGACGCCGACCGGGCGCGCGAGCTCGCAGAGGCCCTGCGGCGTGCGCTGCGCGCGGGCATCGAGTCGACCTGGCTCGACGATCTCGCCGCGAGCATCGGCGGGTCGAGCGGGGTGAAGACCACGGTCGTCGACCCGATGGGGGCTGCGGTCGAGCTTCGTGACGATCAGCGGTCGGTGCTGACCGCGTTCATGCTCTGGCTCGGCGATGCGGGGCGAGCGCGCAGCATCCGTGTCTCGTTCGTCACCGATACCGCGAGCGGATGCCTCGTGCTCGAAGCCGATCTCGGCGACCACCCGCCCACGAAACGCGAGATCGATCGCTTCGTGGCGCTGGCACGCGCCGCGGCGTTCGGCGCCGAGGGCCAGCGTGACGCGAGAGAATGTGCGAGTGCGACTGACCTACGAGCAGGGCGAGTGAGCCCAGCGTCACGGCGTGAGCTCGTGGCACCTCCCAGCGCAGCCCGGGGAACCGTGCGAAGTCGCGGTCGAGGGTCACCCAGGTGGCACCGTGCTCGATCGCGATGGCCGCGTGCGCGGCGTCTGACGCGAGGTTTCCGCGCGCGTCGGCCTCGCGGCAGAGGCGCGAGAAGATCTGCCAGTGCCGCGGGCCGGGCTGCAACCACGTCGTTCGGGGAAAGGCGACGCAGCTGCTCGATCTTGATCGAGCGCCGTGTCGAGTGGCGTCGGGGTCGCGTAGACGCGCGGGTTGGTCACGATGCGAACGAAACCCGTTGCGACAGCCAGGTGTGAGGCCGAAGCCCTCTCGGCGAGGCGAGCGCCTCGCGCAGCCAATGCCTGCAGGTCTTCGTGTCGAGGATCATCGGCACGATACGCCCCGATGAGGATGTTGACGTCGGGGATTCTCACCGCAGCTTCTCGATCGGCAGGCCCTCGTCGAGGACGTCGAGCACCGAAGCGTTGTCGGTGATGTCGACGCCGGGCAAGCGTTCCGCCCGGCGCCGTGGAACGGATCGGCGAGGTAGGCGTCGACGGGGCCCGACGGCTCGTCTCGGTGTGGGCGAGCGCGCTGCGCAACGCCTCTTCGAGGAACGACGTCACCGTGCGATCTTCAGCGCGTGCGCGCTCTTTGACCTGCCGGTACAACTCGTCGGGAAGAATCACCGTCGTTCTCATATGCTCAAGCATATCGTGCGGATATGCGCGATATGTCCACGCGCGCATGGCGAGCGCATCGCGAGCGCCCACGACTGACAGAATGTGCGAGTGCAACTGACCTACGAGCAGGGCGAGTGAGATGGCGAAACTGTACTTTCGCTATGGGGCGATGAACTCGGGCAAGTCGACGGCGCTGCTGCAGGCGGCGTTCAACTATGAAGAGCGCGGGCACGAGGTGCTGCTCGCGAAGCCCGCGATCGACACCAAGGGCGACCGCGACATCGTGAGCCGGCTCGGCGTGGTGCGCGAGGTCGACTTCACGATCGCGCCCGACTCGAGCGTGCTCGACATCTTTCAGCAGCACCGCAACCGCATCATCGAAGCCCACGGCCGCGACGTGAGCTGCCTGCTCGTCGACGAGGCGCAGTTCCTCACCTCTGAGCAGGTCGACGACCTGTTGCGCATCGCCCTGATCGACAATGTGCCGGTTCTGGCATATGGCATTCGCACCGACTTTCAGACCGTGGCGTTTCCGGGCAGCCGGCGCCTGCTCGAGGTGTCGCACAGCCTCGAAGAGCTCAAGACCATCTGCCGTTGCGGTCGCAAGGCGATCTTCAACGCCCGACTCGTCGACGGCGTCTTCGTGTTCGACGGCGCCCAGGTCGCGATCGACGGCGAGCTCGTCACCTACGAGTCGCTCTGCGGCGTCTGCTACCTGCAAGAGAGCGGCGGCGTGCTCAACGGCCACCCCGCGCCCCGGTCGTCGAGTAGGCGCGCCAGCGCCGTATCGAGACCAGGCGACGCGCCCCTCCGTCGGTCGAGTAGGCGCGCCAGCGCCGTATCGAGACCAGGTGACCCGCCTACTCCTGCACCTCGCCGCCCATACCCCGCAAGCACCGCCCACCCGATCACCGCGCCAACGACCACGCCCACGACGTTGAGCAGCAACTCGAACATGTCCGGCGCAGACCCGGCCCCGACATCGACGGCCCGACCTCGACGAGCACGCTCACCGCGATTCCGGCCAGCACCGCCAGCCAAGCCAGTCGCCGCCCGACCGCCACGACCGCGAGGATTCCGAACGGCACGAACAGCGCGACGTGCGCGGCGTACTCGACGAAGTCGTAGTCGATCCACTCGCGCAGGCCATGGCGGTGCAGGTAGGCGAGTTGCCCGCGGATCCACGGCGTGACGCCCCGATCGATGGGCCGCGGAACCACCCCGACGAACACGGCGATCCCGCTGTAGATCACGAGGATGACGGCTACCCAGCGGCGAGCGCGGTTGGGTGCCGTCATGGGATCAGCCTAGGCTCGAGTCGACCGTTGATTAGTACAGCTCCCACCACGATCAGCTCCGTGGTTGAGTTCGCGTTGCGGAGTCGGTCGTTCCGACCGATTCCGCAGCCTTGACCCCCTACTATTGCTCGGGTGACCACCCGCGCCGAGAAGACCAAGCGACCGCTGATCCGCAGCGCCCGGCTGTGGGTGCCGATCGGCATCCTCCTCGTGCTCATCGGGCTGGTCGTGTGGGGCGGCATGCTCGCCAACAGGGCGTTCGCCACGAAAGCCGCGCTCGAAGCGGCGATCCCGCTCGCCAGCAAGACGCAAGACCTCATCGCGGCAGGCGAGCTCGAGGGCGCGAAGGCTGCGGCGGCGAACTCACCGTGTTCACGGCTGAGGCCCGCGCGAACACCGATGACGCGCTCTGGCGCTCGGCCGAATGGGTTCCCATCATCGGCCCGAACATGGCGGCCGTGCGCGTCGCCTCGACGGCCGCCGACGAGCTCGTGAACGGCGCGGTCATTCCCGCCACCGACATCAGCATCGACGCGCTGAAGCCGCAGGGCGGCGCCATCGATGTGGCCGCCGTGCAAGAACTCGCCGACAAGGTCGAGCACGCGTCGAGCACGATCGACCAGGTCGCCGCCGAGCTCGACGGGCTCGACCGCGACGCGCTCATCGGCCCGGTCGAGTCGGGCATCAACCAGCTCGACGAAGCGGTCAGCAAGCTCAAGCCCACGCTCGACGCCGCCGACACCACCCTGAAGGTGCTGCCGGCGGCGCTCGGCGCCGACGGGCCGCGCAACTACCTGATGCTCTTCCAGAACAACGCCGAGTCGCGTGGCACCGGCGGAAACCCGGCCGCGATCGTCACGATCAACGTGACCGACGGCAAGATCACGATCACGCAGCAGGCGAACGAGCGGCGACTTCGACAACAACCGGCCGTCGCCGATCATCGAGCTCGACCCCGAGACCGCTGCGCTCTACGGCGACAAGATCGGGCGCTTCATGCCCGACATCACGCTCACCCCCGACTTCACCGAGAGCGCAGAGCTCATGCGGGCCCTGGGCCGAATCGTTCGGCACGCCCATCGACGGCGTGCTCTCGTTCGACCCGGTCGCCCTCAGCTACCTGCTCGGCGCCACCGGCCCGGTAGCTCGCCACCGGCGACACGCTCACCGCCGACAACGCCGTGTCAGAGCTGCTGAATCGCGTCTACTTCCGCTTCGAAGAGGGCGACCAGCAAGACGCCTACTTCGCCGCCGCAGCATCCTCGGTCTTCGGAGCCGTGATGTCGGGTGCCGGCGACACGAGTGCACTCGTCGACGCCCTCGGCAGGGCCATCGACGAGGGACGTCTGCTGTACGTGCCGACGGCCGAGGCCGAGGCCGAATTCATCGCCGGCAGCCGCATCGACGGAAAACTGCCCGCCGACAACTCCGAGAAGACCATGGTCGGCGTGTACGTCAATGACATCACCGAGGGCAAGCTCGACTACTACGCCAAGCTGGCGGTGGCTGCGACATCCGATCAGTGCACCGCGACCGAACCCACCTTCTCGACCACCGCGACGTTCGCATCGACGCTCGAACCCGACGACGTCGACGGCCTGGCCGAATACATCTCGCCGGCGCGCTTCTTCGCGAAGGGCGTCATCGCCACCGAACTGGTGCTCTACGGCCCGGTCGGCTCGACGTTCACCGGCGCGACCGTCGACGGCGCACCCCGGTGGCCACCGCGCTGCCGCACCTCGACCGGCCGGCCGTGAAGGTCAGCATCCAGAACGCGCCGGGAGCGTCGCACACCGTCGTCGCCAACTTCACCGGGGCGGCAGGGGAGTACGGGCCGCTCGAGGTGTGGCACACGCCCATGGTGCAGCCGACCGACGTCACCGTGACGACGCCCGGCTGCTGAGCAGCGGCATCCGCTCGCTCGTTCGCCGCCCACACGGGAACGCACTGTTCATTCGCGCGTAACGTGCGTGCGGCAGCATGGAGCCCTTGACCAAGGGGGAGATCCATCATCATTACGAAAGCCGTCATTCCTGCCGCGGGGCTCGGCACGCGGTTCCTGCCGGCCACGAAGGCCATGCCGAAGGAGATGCTGCCGGTCGTCGACAAGCCGGCGATCCAGTACGTGGTCGAGGAGGCCGTGAGCGCCGGGCATCGACGACATCCTCGTGATCATCGGGCGGAACAAGAACGCGCTCGCGAACCACTTCGACCGGGTCACCGAGCTCGAGCACACGCTCGAGCGGAAGGGCGACCACGCAAGCTCGAGCGGGTCATGCACTCGAGCGACGCTCGCCGACATCCACTTCGTGCGGCAGGGCGACCCGCAGGGCCTCGGGCACGCGGTGCTCCGCGCCCGCAAGCACGTCGGCGACGAGCCGTTCGCGGTGCTGCTCGGCGACGACCTCATCGACGAGCGCGATGTGCTGCTCACGCACCATGATCGACGCAGTGCAGCCGCGCGGGGCGCGACGGTGATCGCCCTCATGGAGGTCGAGCCCGACGCAGATCCACATCTACGGCGTGCGCGGCCGTCGAGCCGACGGACGACGCCGACGTCGTCAGGGTGACCGGCCTCGTCGAGAAGCCCGCCGCCGCGGACGCGCCGTCGAACCTCGCGATCATCGGGCGCTACGTGCTGCGGCCCGAGATCTTCGACGTGCTCGAGGAGACCCGCCGGGCAAGGGCGGCGAGATCCAGCTCACCGACGCGCTGCAGGTGCTCGCGGCCGACGAGTCGATCGCCGGCGGGGTCTACGGCGTCGTGTTCCGCGGCCGCCGCTACGACACCGGTGACCGCCTCGACTACCTCAAGTCGATCATGCTGCTCGCGCTCGACCGCGACGACCTCGGGCCCGAGCTGCGGCCGTGGATCAAGGAACTGGCGGGAGACCTGGCGTAGCGCTAGTGTCGGGTCGCATCAGCACCGATGACCCCTCTTGGGGGGGATATGCCATGCCGCCGACCCCGCCTAGGGTGGGACTCTGGGCCTTGGGCCCGCGACATCAACCCCTTCCCCGAGGGGTCACACACCCGATCTACCCGACTGATCGCGTAGCGATCCAACCACTGTCACCCAGCCATGGGTGACAGTTTGGTGAATGTGGCGGCATCGTGGCCCTGAGTCAGTCAACCGAGACCTCGTCGAGTGTGCTCGTCGAACGATGGCGGCGCGGCTATGCGACGCGCCTGTTCGTCACCGATCTTCTCGTGCTCGTGGTGGTCGTCTACGGGTCGCAGTTCCTGCGCTTCGGCGCGAGCCGCCGACCAGACCATCGCCCGGACGAGGCGCAGCGCCTCGACATCACCTACTCGCTCTTTCCGCCATGCTCATCGTCGCGTGGATGGCGGGGCTGTCGCTCTTTGCGACGCGCGACCACAAGGTCATCGGCAGCGGATCGACCGAGTACAAGCGCATCACCGACGCCACCATCAGGGTGTTCGGCGTGCTCGCGATCCTCGCGTTCCTGCTGCAGACGAGCTCGGTCGCGGCTACCTGCTCATCGCCCTGCCGACCGGGCTCGCGCTGCTGCTCGCCAGCCGCTGGCTGTGGCGGCAGTGGCTCAACCGTCGGCGCGCCGCCGGCGAGTTCAGCTACCGGGCGATCCTCATGGGCGAGCGGGCGTCTCGGCGCACGTCGCCCGGCAGATCGCCCGTGACGCCAGCAACGGCTTCGTCATCGTCGGCGCGGTCACGCAGGGCGGCAGCGCCGAAGACGCTCGCGCCCGGAGTTCCCGTGCTCGGGACGTACGACCGCGCCATCGAGGCGATCGACGCGTCCGAGGCCGACACCGTGGTGTTCACCGGCGCCGACACGATCTCGCCGCGACAGCTGCGCCAGTTCGGCTGGGATCTCGAGTCGCGTTCGGTCAACCTCATCGTCGCGCCGGCGTTGACCGATGTCGCCGGCCCGCGCATTCACGCACGGCCGGTCGCCGGACTGCCGCTCATCCACGTCGACTATCCCGTGTTCGAGGGCCGCAAGTACGCGGCCAAGCGGGCGTTCGACCTGATCGCGTCGTTCGCGCTGCTCGTGCTGCTCAGCCCGCTGTTCCTGGTGCTCGACGATCGCTGGTGCGCAGCGACAGCCCGGGGCCCGGCTCTTCCGCCAGGAGCGCGTCGGGCTCAACGGGCGACGGTTCAAGATGCTCAAGTTCCGCTCGATGGTGGTCGACGCCGAGGAGCAGCTCGCCGAGCCTGCTCGACCAGAGCGAGGGCAACGGGGTGATGTTCAAGATGAAGGACGACCCGCGGGTCACCAAGGTCGGCGCGGTCATGCGCCAGTACAGCCTCGACGAGCTGCCGCAGCTGTGAACGTGCTGCGCGGCGACATGTCGCTCGTCGGCCCGCGCCCGCCGCTCGCGGCGCGAGGTCGAGCGCTACGACGAGTACGCGCACCGCCGGCTGCTCGTGAAGCCGGGCATCACCGGCCTCTGGCAGGTCGAGCGGCCGCAGCGACCTTCGTGGGACGACAGCGTGCGCCTCGACCTCTACTACGTCGAGAACTGGTCGCTGACCGGCGACGTCATCCTGCTCTACCGCACCGCGCGCGCGGTGGCCCATCCCGGCGGGGCGTACTAGCCCTCGGGTCTCGATACGCTCCTTCGTCGCTACTCGACCGGGGTAGGGCAGGATGGAGGGGTGAAAGGCATCATCCTCGCCGGCGGCTCGGGCACGCGACTGCACCCCATCACGCTCGGAATCTCGAAGCAGCTCGTTCCGGTCTACGACAAGCCGATGGTCTACTACCCGCTGTCGACGCTGATGCTCGCCGGCATCCGCGACATCCTGATCATCACGACGCCCGCACGATGCCGCACAGTTCGAGCGCCTGCTCGGCGACGGATCGCAGTTCGGCGTCTCGCTGCAGTACGCGGTGCAGCCCGAGCCCAAGGGGCTCGCGCAGGCGTTCACCATCGGCGCCGACTTCATCGGCGACGACCGCGTGGCGCTCGTGCTCGGCGACAACATCTTCTACGGCCCGGGCATGGGCACGCAGCTGCGCCAGTACGCCGAGGTCGACGGCGGCGCGATCTTCGCCTACTGGGTCGCCGACCCCACGGCCTACGGCGTCGTCGAGTTCGACGACGACGGCATGGCTCGCTCGCTCGAAGAGAAGCCGGCCCAGCCCAAGAGCAACTACGCCGTGCCCGGACTCTACTTCTACGACAACTCGGTCGTCGAGATCGCGGCCGGCCTGAAGCCGTCAGCGCGCGCGGCGAGCTCGAGATCACCGACGTCAACGCCGCCTACCTGCGCCAGGGGCGGCTGCGGGTGAGCGTGCTGCCGCGCGGCACCGCGTGGCTCGACACCGGAACGTTCGACGCCATGGCCGCGGCCGGCGACTACGTGCGCACCATCGAGCAGCGGCAGGGCCTGAAGATCGGCGCGCCCGAAGAGGTCGCCTGGCGTCAGGGCTGGCTGACGGATGACGCGTTCCGCGCCCGCGCCGAAGCGCTCACGAAATCGGGGTACGGCACCTACCTGCTCGACGTGCTCGCGAGGGGGAAGGACGCATGACCCGGCTGCTGGTCACCGGCGGCGCCGGATTCATCGGATCGAACTTCGTGCGCTACGTCGTCGCGCACACCGACTTCGACGTCGTCGTGCTCGACAAGCTCACGTACGCCGGCAACCTCGCCTCGCTCGAGGGGCTGCCCGACGACCGCGTGCGGTTCGTGCGCGGCGACATCGCCGACGCGGCGCTCGTCGACGAGCTCACCGCTCGCTCGACCCCGACACCGACGCGATCGTGCACTACGCCGCCGAGTCGCACAACGACAACTCGCTGAGCGACCCCCGGCCGTTCCTCGACACGAACGTCATCGGCACCTACACGCTCATCGAGGCGGCACGCCGTCGCGGCATCCGTTTTCACCACATCTCGACCGACGAGGTCTACGGCGACCTCGAACTCGACGACCCCGCGCGCTTCACCGAGGCGACCGCCTACAACCCGTCGAGTCCGTACTCGTCGACCAAGGCCGCGTCAGACATGCTCGTGCGCGCGTGGACCCGCAGCTTCGGGCTGCGCGCCACCCTCAGCAACTGCTCGAACAACTACGGGCCCTACCAGCACGTCGAGAAGTTCATTCCGCGCCAGATCACCAACGTGCTGCGCGGCGAACGGCCCAAGGTGTACGGCACCGGCGCGAACGTGCGCGACTGGATCCACGCCGACGACCACTCCGCCGCGGTGCTCGCGATCCTCGCGGGCGGGCGCATCGGCGAGACCTACCTCATCGGCGCCGACGGCGAGCGATCGAACCTCGACGTCGTCGGCGACATCCTCGAGGCGCTCGGCCGGCCGCGCGACGACTTACGACCTCGTCAACGACCGGCCCGGGCAC
The DNA here is from genome assembly GCA_963836825.1 of uncultured Actinomycetota bacterium. Lineage (GTDB taxonomy): Bacteria > Actinomycetota > Actinomycetes > Actinomycetales > Microbacteriaceae > Agromyces. The sequence goes on along the minus strand of CAWILI010000002.1, from coordinate 160,759 downwards.
GACCTGCGCTACGCCATCGACTCGAGCAAGCTGCGCGACGAGCTCGGCTGGCAGCCGCGCTATCGGCGACTTCGCGTCGGGCCTGCGCTCGACGATCGACTGGTACCGCGACAACGAGGCCTGGTGGGGGCCGCAGAAGCAGGCGACCGAGGCGAAGTACTCGGAGCTGGGGCGATGAGCGGTGGTGGATGAGGCCGGTGTCGGCGAGCGACGCGCTGGCGGTGCATCCGACCGCATTCCCGGCCTGCTGATCGTCGACCTGCCCGTGCACCGCGACAACCGCGGATGGTTCAAGGAGAACTGGCAGCGCGCCAAGATGACCGCGCTCGGCCTGCCCGACTTCGGGCCCGTGCAGCAGAACATCTCGTTCAACGGCGACGTCGGCACGACGCGCGGCATCCACGCCGAGCCGTGGGACAAGTTCGTGTCGGTCGCCACCGGGCGCATCTTCGGCGCATGGGTCGACCTGCGCGAGGGACCGTCGTTCGGGGCATCCGTGACGCTCGAAATGGGACCCGACCGGGCGGTCTTCGTTCCCCGCGGAGTCGGCAACGGCTACCAGACGCTCGAGCCCGACACCGCATACGCGTACCTCGTGAACGCGCACTGGCGGCCCGACGCCGAGTACCAGTTCGTGAACCTCGCCGACGAGACCCTGGCGATCGAGTGGCCGATCCCGCTCGGTCGACGCCGAGCTCTCCGACAAGGATCGCGCGCACCCGCGGCTGGCCGAGGTTTCGCCCGCGCCGGCGCGCCGACCGCTGGTCATCGGCGGCGACGGGCAGCTGGGGCGCGCGCTGCGTCGGCTGATTCCGCGATGCCACGTTCCTGACGCGGGCCGATATCGATGTGTCGGATGTCTCGGCGCTGCGGTCGCTCGGTGACGGTGGCGGCGGTGTCGGCTGCGCGCGGCGGCGACTGGCTCGATCTCTCGGGCGCGTCGGCGATCATCAACGCGGCGGCGTACACGAACGTCGACGGCGCCGAGACGACCGCCGGGCGGGCGACGGCCTGGCAGGTCAACGCGACCGCCGTGGGCGAGCTCGCGCGGCTCGCGGCGCGGCTCGGCGTGCCGTTCGTGACGGTGTCGAGCGACTACGTGTTCGACGGCACGGTCGAGTCGCACGCCGAAGACGAGGCGTACAGCCCGCTCGGCGTCTACGGGCAGAGCAAGGCGGCGGGCGAGCTGGCCGCGCAGGCCGCGCCGGCGCACTACATCGTGCGCACGAGCTGGGTCGTCGGCGACGGATCGAACTTCGTGCGCACCATGGCCTCGCTCGCCGAGAAGGGCGTCGACCCGCAGGTCATCTGCGACCAGCACGGGCGGCTGACGTTCGCCGACGACCTCGCACGAGGCATCCTGCACCTGCTCTCGTCGGGCGCGCCGTACGGCGTCTACAACCTCTCGAACTCCGGACCCGTGATGTCGTGGTTCGACGTGGCGCGGGCGGTGTTCGAGCTCACCGGGCACGATCCCGAGCGGGTCGTGGCGACCACGGCCGAGGCGTATGCGGCCGGGCGGGGAGCGGTGACGATCGCGCCGCGGCCGCGGCACAGCGCGTTCGAGCTCGGGCGTCTCGCTGCGGTCGGGTTCGTGCCGCGCGATGCCGGGGTCGCGCTGCGGGAGTACCTGGCGGGGTAGGTTGGGCCCGGGTTGCTTTCGTTTCGACGGTGGCGGTGGCGGGGCATCCGATGAATTCGGAGTTATCCACAGGTCGAAGATATCTGCGAGAGTGTCAGCGGTAGATGCCAGAATAATCGTATGGAACTTCGACCCGATTCGCTCGGCGAACTGCTCGCGAACTGCGAACAGCTCGCCGCGGTGTGGTCGGGCGCGCTTGTCGAGTCGGCGGCGCGAGATCGGCTGGTCACGGCGAGATCGGGGTCATGAGCGACGACGGGCTCATCCGCGTCACCAAAGCGCTGGCGAAGATCAGGCGCGAGGTCGAGTTGCTCGAGGTCAAGTGCGCGTCGGCCATTCACGAGCGGTCGACCACCGAGGTTCGCAGCGAAGGGCTCGCGGGGCGGCTGGGGTTCTCGAGCCCCCAGCGGCTCATCGCATCGACCACGGGCGCGGCCTCGCATCACGCGACCAAGCTCATCGAGGTGGCGCGCGCCACTGAGTCGCGCGAGCGGTTCGGCGAGGCGCTGCCGCCCAGGTTTCCCGCGGTGGCTTCAGCCGTCGCGGCCGGCACGCTGTCGGTCGATGCCGCGCACTCGATCACGCGGTTCCTCGGGCGGGTGGCGCCCGGCGTCGATCACGAGCGCGTGCGCTGGGCCGAAGAGGCGCTCGTCGAGCGGTCGCTGCCGTCGGCGTCGACGGGCTCGGGCACTACCAGAAGCTCGTCGAGGCGCAACTCGATCCCGAGCGCGTCCTTCGCAATGAAGCCCAGATGCGGGCCGATCGCGAACTGCGCGTGTGGCAAGACGCTGCGGGCATGGTCAATCTGCGCGGCCGGTTCGATCCGGTCAACGGGGCCATGGTCAAGACCGCGATCGACACGCTCGTCGGCGCCGCGCTGCACGACTCGCGCGACAAGAACTCGAAGGCGCGGCTGGCGGCCGCGCAGGGCCCGGGCGACGGGGGAGTGGGTGACGCGGCTCGGTGGCGGTGCTGGCGGCGACGCCGCAGACGTCGCCCTTGCCGACACGCGCACGCTCGCGCAGATGAGTGCCGACGCGCTCGCCGACATCGCGCGCCTCGCGCTTTCGAGCGACGACGCTCCGCCGAGCCTGGCCGCGGCCACGGTCGTCGCCCGCATCACGGTCGACGAGCTCGAGTCGGGCATCGGGTTCGGCGAACTCGACGGCATCGAGATGCCGGTCTCAGCGGCCAGCCTGCGAGAGCTCGCAGCCACGGCCGACGTGATCCCCGAAGTGCTCGGTGGTTGCGGTGAGGTGCTCGACCTCGGGCGGCGCCGGCGCCGGTTCACCCGCGCGCAGCGCATCGCCCTCGCCGAACGCGACGGAGGCTGCGCGCATCCCGATTGCGATCGGCCTCCGGCCTACACGCAGGCGCATCACATCAAGTGGTGGACGCGTCAGCGCGGCCCGACCGATCTCGACAACGGCGTGCTGCTGTGCTCGTTCCACCATCACCTCGTGCACGACACGGGTTGGGGCATCTTCGTACGCGACCATCAGGTGTGGTTCGTGCCGCCCGCTGCGCTCGACCCTGAGCAGCGCCCCCGACCGGGGCGGCAGGCGAGACGGCGCGAGCTGATCGCGATGGCGGCGGCGTGATCGCCGTGGGCAGCCAGGCGATGCTGCGGCGTGATTGCCGCGGGTACCGCAGGGCCGCGGTCAGGGGGTCTTCGGGGGAGCCGTGCGGAAGACGATGCTGTGGTACAGCCAGAAACGCACGAGCACCACGATGACGATGCTCACCAGGTTGACGGCGTTCACGATGAACGGGCCGATCTCGCGATCGAGCAGCACGCCCGCAAGCTCGATGCCCGCCCACACGAGCAGCGCGCCGAGCGCGGTGCACGCGGCATTCACGAGCACGAAGAGCACGATCTCCTGCGTGCGGCCGCGGCGGTCGCGGTGCCGGAACGTCCACTCGCGGTTGCCGAAGTACGCGTTCACGAGGGCCACGAGCGACGCGACGATCTTGGCCGCCACCGGGTCCCAACCGAACACGAGGTACAGCAGGTTGAACACCGCGATCTCGATCAGCGTGCTGATAGCGCCCACGGTGAGGAACCGGGCCCCGAGCCCGGCAATTCGGCGCCATCGGGCTCGTTGCGACATCTCGACTACGCTACTACCCAGACTCGTGCAATCTCTGCACGTCAGCTGCTTGGGAGACGGCGTGCGCCTGAATCACCTCGCCGTCGTCATGCCGGCGTACAACGAAGCCGACGGCATACCCGGATTCGTGCGCGAACTGCACGCCAGCCTCGTCCCGCTCGCCGAACGGGTCGACATCGTCGTCGTCGACGATCGATCGACGGATGCCACTGCCGAGGTGCTCACCGAACTCGCGGCCGCACTCCCCGGCCTGCACGTCATCACCGCCGAGCAGAACCGCGGGCACGGGCCCACCGCGCTCGCCGCCTACCGAGCCGGGCTCGAACTCGAGCCCGACCTGCTCGTGCATGTCGACGGCGACGGCCAGTTCCACGGCGCCGACCTCGCGCGACTCGTGAACGCCGCACTCGATACCGACGCCGATGTCGTCCACGGCGTGCGCACCGGGCGCACCGACCCGTGGTTCCGGCGGGTGCTCACCGCCTCGGTCGGCACGCTGGTCACGGTCGCGGCCGGGCGGCGCATCCCCGACGTGAACACGCCGTTGCGCGCCTACCGTCCGGCGACGCTGCGCACGCTCATGGCGGCGGTCCCTGAAGAGGCGCACGTGCCGCACGTGCACTTCTCGATCGCCGAGGCCCGCCGCGGCGCCGACCGTGCGCTACCTGCGGGTGGCGAGCCTGCCGCGCCGTGGCGGCGACGCCCAGGGCACCATGTGGAGCGAGGGCGACAAGATCGCACGACCGCAACCGGTGCTGCCGCCGAAGCGGCTGCGCGAGTTCGTGCGCAGGGCCGCGGTCGAGCTGTGGCATGTCTCGCTGAAGCCGGGAAAGCGATCGTGACGGTCGAGGCGCCGCGCAGGGGCATCCGATCGCTCGATCTTTCGTTCCGTCCGGTCGACCTGGTCTTCTGGATCGCGGTCGCCGGGGTCGTCATCGCGAACCTCGCGGTGCTCTGGCCCGCGTTCACGAGCGTGCGACTGTGGGAGGACGAGGCGTTCAACCTGACCGTGCCGCTCAACCTGCTGCGGGGGCTCGGCTACTCGAGTGACGGCACGCTGTCGGGCAGCACGATCACGCCGTTCGACGTGCGCATCTCGACCGGGCCGGTGGTGATGCTGCCGATCACGGCGCTCATCGCGCTCGGCATCGAGCCCGTGCTCGCCGGCAGGCTCGTCGGGCTGCTCGGCTGGATGCTGCTGCTCGGCAGCCTGTGGTTCATCGGCCGGCGCCTCGGCGGGCGCTGGGTCGGCCTCGTGGCCGCCGCGGTGCCGCTCGCGTACGCGGCCGATCCGCTGCCGTCGCCCATCCAGACGCCCGTCGACGTGCTCGGCGAGGTGACCGCGGCCGGGCTGCTCGCCGCGGCGCTCGTGGTGCTGCACCGGCGGCCGTGGCTCGCGGGGCTGCTCGTGGGCCTCGCCATCCAGACCAAGTTCATCGCGCTGCTCGCCGTGCCCGCGTTCGCCATCGCCGCGCTGCTCGACGCGCCCGGCTCGAGCATCTGGCAGCGCATGCGCGCCGCGCTGCCGCGCGTGCTCGTCGCGGCCGGCCTCGCGGCCGCGCCCACCTTCGTCTACGAGGTCGTCAAGTTCCTCTCGCTCGGGCCCGAGGCCGGCATCGAGAACCTGCGCAACTTCGGCTGGTTCCTGCTCGGCGGCGGGCAGTTCGGCTACAAGGTGCCGCCGATCGACAAGCTCAACGTGTTCCTCGGGGCGTGGCACCTGCCGGCGTGGGTGCTGTTCGTGCTCATCGGGGTCGGCGCGGTGCTCGCCGTGATCGGGGCGATCGCCGTGGTGCGCACGCCGAACCTGCTCGCCGAGGCCGCAGGCTCGCGCGCCGGGCTGCGGGAGTTCGCCGTCATCGCGGGCGTCGCGGGGTTGGGACTCGCCACGTACCTCCTGTGGTGGCTGCAGTCGTCGCACACCCCGCCGTGGCTGCGGCATCCGGCGCCCGGAGTGCTGGTGTTCCTGCCCGTGGTGATCGCCGTCGTCGTGGTGCTCGCGCGCGTGGCGCTGCGCACGAAGACGAATGACTGGGCTCGCACGACGCCGCGCGTGGTCGCCCTGCGGGCCGTCGCCGGGGTGCTCGCCGTTGCGGGCGTCGCCGTGCTCTCGATGTCGCTCGTCGGGCGCATCGTCGGCCACTCGTACGGCATCTGGGAGACGCTCGACGACCAGCGGGCCGCAGCCGCCGACATCGCCGAGTTCGGCTACGACAGCCTCGCCTCGCCGTGGGGCGGCGGCGTGAGCGTCATCGTCATGTCGGGCGCGCACGCCGGGCTCATCGACGCCGGAGCGGCTGTCGCCGGGGATCCGCGCGTCTGGCCGGGCGAGCCGGCCGAGGCGTGCGAACTGATGCTGCAGAGCGGTGACTACCGGCTGTGCGAGCCTCCGGTGCCGGCCGGCGGCTGAACGTGCCGCGCGCCGTGCGGCTCGTCGGTCGTGTTCGCGTGTGCGCCGCCTCTCGAGCTTCGGAGCTCGCTCGAGCAGCTCGTTGCGGGCCTCGACGTACTGCAACGTCGGCATGTAGTCGTTGTGGCGGCCACGGTCCAGAGGTACGGGCGCGGTGCTCGCTCGCTCGCCCCGCGATCCACGGGGTTGTCCTCGCTGCGGTACGACTCGACCGGGAAGCCGAGATAGTCGGTGCGACGCCAGAGGCTTCGCCACCGCGGGGGCCGGCCCTCGGCGAGGTCGCCGCCGAGGAGCTCGACCAGGGTGGTGCCGGGTGCGGACGGGCTCGAGAGCTTCGACGGCGAGCGGGCGGCTGGCGCGGTTCGCTCGCTGCGCGTGCCCGAGTTCTTCGCGGCCTTCGCCCGCTTCGGCGGGATCTGCCACTCGCGCTTGACCTCGGCGCCCCACGGGTCGCGGCGGAAGAGCGAGGGCGCGTACGTGCCCTGCGTGCCGAGCACCTGCGGACCGAACACGGCGGGAAAGAACCGTGCCGAAGTATGCGCGCAGCTGCACGCCGTACGTGAGCAGGGCGATGCGCTCGAGCGGCACGGTGTCGGAGTCGCTGCGCGTGCGCGGTGTCGAGCTCTGCGGGGGCGCCGTCGGCGGCCACCGAGAACACCACGGCCACCACGATCGGAGCGCCCATCGAATGCGCCGACAGGATGACGCTTCGCTCATTCGCGGCGTCGCCACGGAACCAGTCCTCGAGGCGCTCCTCGATCTCGGGTACCGTGCGCTCGGCATAGCAGGGCGGCGTGAACGGGTGTGCGGCGCGGGGGAAGAAGCAGATGATGTCCCAGACCAATCCGAGCGGGCGTTCGGCCGAGGTCACCGCGTTCGCGACCACCGCCGCCATGATCGCGAGCGCGAACAGGCCGAGCGCCCAGCCCGCGATGCTCTTGAACAGTGCCCAGTACTGCCATTCGGCAAGCGTGAGGGTCACGATCGGCATCGCGAGCAGCAGCAGCGTGACCGCGGTCAGAATCGCGAGCCACGCCAGCATCTGCTCGCCGCGGTGGGCGACAGCGGCCAGTCGGCGCGCCGTTGCCACGACGCGCTCCTTGTCGTGCAGGTTCGCCTCGGAGACGGGGTACCCGGGGCCATCGGGCCGCGCGATACCGCCACGGTTCCGGTCGGCGGCCTTCCGCCGAGGATCCGTCGCCTCGCGGATACAAGAGCTCGGGCACAGTCAGCTGGGGCATGCGAGCGAAGGCCGTGACGCCGACCGCGGCCGCGAGGAGGACGAACAGCGCGAGGATCGCGAGCAGCGACACGGCGAACTGTTCGTAGAAGATCGGCGGAATGAGCGCGAAGGCCGGGTTCTCGGGCAGCACCCGCCAGATGCGATCGGCGGTCGTCGGCGACTCGGTCGACGTCGAGAGCCACGCATGGGCACCGATCACCAGCAGGCTCGTGATCACCATCGACGAGAAGAGGGCGAGCAGCATGATCACCGCCGGGCCGCTTCCGTGCCAGCCGAGCATCTTTCGCCGGGCGAGCTCGTCGGTCGAATGCCACAGGTAGCCGAGCGCCAGCGCGAACAGCGCGAGCACGAGCGCGACGAGCGAGAGCGTCCAGCGCGTTGCATCGGGAACCTCGGGGTACGTGAACAACACGCAGATGAAAGCCGCCACGAGCGCGCCCGCACTCAGCACCCGGCGCACGCGATAGGGCCAGGTCAGGCTCGACAGGGCGATCAGGGCGCAGATCGTCGAGATCGCCACCGGCGCGACACTGAGTCCCTCGAACCGCTCGTCACCCGAACCGTCGCTCCCACGCGCGATCCCGAAGATCGACCAGAGCGTCCACGCCACGTAGCAGACCGCCGAGGACACGAGCACCGTGGTCGCCAGCCGCCGCGTCGCACGCACTGAGAGCCCGCCGGTGTCGTTGACGCTGAGGCTGACGACGATGATCGTCACGACCATCAATACCAGACTCACGATGAACCCGATGAGCGCGACCGGTGCCTTGCCCGCGGCGACGCTCGCCCACGCTGTTCGGGTCGGTGCCGGCGAGGTCCGGCAACTCGAACAGGGCATCGATGGTCAGCAACAACAGCACGAAGCTCAGCACGCCGGCGAAATGCGCTCGCTCCGAGGTCTGGGCGACTCGGGCTCGGCGCCAGAAACCGCGGGATCCGAGCAGTGGCCACGTGGCCGGCGCACCCGGGCGGCCGGAGGCTCGGCGGGCTCATCGGGCGCAGCGGGCTCGGCGCCTGCGCGCCATCGTCGACGCCGGCGGCGGCCTCCGTGCGGTGTCGGTGGCGCCGGCAGGTGCCGTAGCTCGGCGCCTGCTGCCACCGCTGCTCGCGGAATCGCCCGCCGCAGCGCCCTTCGCGGCGCTCTTCGCGGCGCGCTTCTCTGCGCTGCGCTGCCGCGCAGCGGCCTCGTCGACCTCGAGGCTCTCGCTCTCGAAATCGCGGTTCGGCTCGAACGCCCCGCGCACCCGAAGGCCGACGAGGTAGATCACGAGCATGGCGAGCACCGGCACGACGGCGAACAGTGCCGACCGCGAGACGCGGTTCCAGTCCTCGAAGATGTCGAACCACTGCGGCAGCGCCGCACAGACCAGCCTGACCACCTTGCCGTCGGGCTCCTCCACGAGGCGATAGCACTGCACGGCGATGAGGTCGACCATGACCGACATGAATCCCGCCGTGTAGAACAGGGTCTGCAGGAGCGCGAACCACCTGATCGCCAAGGCTCCGGTGCCGCTGTGCCAGCGGGGTCGATCGACCGGCTCGACGTTCGCTCGGGGCCGCTCTGGCACCCATCGGCGCTTCGCCTACGGCCGGCGACGCCCCGTCGGTGCCTGAGCCCCCGGCGCCAGTATCCCCGGCACCTTGTCGCCCGGGATGTCCTGGCGAGCCCAGTACGCCAGATTGCAGAGGCCGAACGGCAGCACGAACAGCCAGCTCAGGTGCACGAACACCCGGCCGATCACCGCGAGCGCATTGCCGCCGCTGCGCGTCTGGTTGCCCCACGAGTACGCCTCGACGAGCAGGTTCGGGTCGGCATCGGGCTCGGGGATGCGCCGCTGCCAGAACGATCCGAACTCGTCACCCGACGCCTTGGCGACGTTGTCGGGCGTGGTGCCGAGCATGTCGGCCGGCGGCGCGTTCGCGATGCCGTGCACGCGAAGTTCGAGCACCCGTTCATCACTCATCTCGAGTCCCCCCAGCAGGCCCCACCAGCGATGATGGGGCCGAGTCTACGGCAGCTGAGCAAACCTCGGATACCCCCGAGGCGGGGAGGGGCATCCGGAATCATGCGAGCCGGCACGAGCGCCCGATCGGATGTCCCGTCGCACGCCTCTGGCATCGCCGCGACATCGGGGGGATCATGAGTGTGAAGGGGGTCATCATGAGTGAGATCGTCGTCGGTGTGAGCACGGCCGAGCAGGCCGGTCTGCACGCGGTGCGGTGGGCGGCCCAACGGGCTTCGATGCGGGCTACGAGGCTGCACATCGTGCACGTGATCGACGCGGCCGTCGAGGCGAAACGCGACGCCGAGCTCATGGCGGCCGCCAAGGCCGAAGCGCAGGGGGCCATCGACGCGGGCGTGGCCGCCGCCAAGGAGATCGACCCGAACCTCGAGGTCGTGACCACGTTCGAGCACGGTCCCGCGACCGAGGTCTTCGACGAGCTGTCGCGCAACGCCGAACTGCTCGTGGTCGGCAGCGACTGGCACGGCGGCAACGCCCCAGCCGGCGAGGGGTGCACAGCCTGCGCATCGCCGCAGGAAGCCACGTGCCCGTCGCGGTGATCCCCGACATCGACGTCGCCGGGCGACGCGGGGTCGTCGTCGGGGTCGACGGGTCCGAGTCATCGTCCGCCACGCTCGAGTTCGCGGCAGCCGAAGCCGAACGGCTCGGCGAGCCGCTCATCGCCGTGCACGCGTGGGACATCGGCGTCATCGTCGGCGCCGAGTACGGCTACGGCGTCTCGATGGTCGACGACGGCGACCTCAGCACGCGCCGCCCGCGAACTGCTCGACACGGCGCTGAAGCCCGTCGTGGCCGCGCATCCGAAGCTCGAGATCGACCGGCGCGTGGTCATCGGCGACCCGGTCGATCGCGCTCTCCGAGGCGGCCGACGAGGCCTCGCTGCTCGTCGTCGGCAGCCATGGGCGTGGGGCGCTCGCGCGGTTCCTGCTCGGGTCGGTCAGTCACGGCATGCTCGCGCACCTCGAGGGGCCCACCGTCGTCGTGCGGTAGTTCGCCGGCGGGTGTGCGAGGCTGTGACACATGGCCGGCCGCGCACCCACAGCGACGCCTGCCGCGCGCGTCGACGGCGTCGATGCGGCACGCGGCCTCGCGCTGATCGGCATGTTCGTCGCGCATGTGTCGCCGGTCGTGTCATCCGTCGAATTCACGTCGCTCATCGCGCTCGCAGACGAACGCCCGCGCCTGCTGTTCGCGCTCACCGCCGGCATGGGTCTCGGGTTCATCACCGGCGCCACGCGCCCGATCGCCGAGGGCCGCGGCGAGCTGCGCACGGCAGATCGCGATCCGCGCGGTCATCCTCATCATCCTCGGGCTCGGCATCTCGATCGTGCTGCACCCGCTCGTGTTCATCATCCTCGACGTCTACGGCGTCGCGTTCCTGCTGATGCTGCCGTTGCTGTTCCTTCCTCGCGGCGTCGCGCTCGGCGTCGGCATCGTGCTGCTCGCGGTCGCACCGGCGTTCGCCGAGCTCGCGAAACGCACCGAGTTCATCACCGAGATGCAGGAGTCGTCGCTCGGACTCGTCGCCGACTGGTTCGTGAGCGGCGCCTACCCGGTGTTCGTCTGGGTCGCGGTGATGCTCATCGGCCTCGCCCTCGTGCGCTACGACCTGGGCAAGCCGCGCGTCGTCGCCATCGCCGCGCTCATCGGCGCGTACGCCGCCGCGGCCCTGCTGCCGGTCGCCGCGCTCATGCCGGGCGGCAACGCGGCGCCGCCCGTCAACGCGCTCGCCGTGCTCGGCGCCGACGCGCGCGCGTCAGCCGCCATGACCGAGGCCGTGCGGCTGTCGATCGAGGCCGTCGGCAACGTCGGCGTCGGGGTGGTCGTCGTCGCGGCCATGCTGTTGCTGCTGCAGTTCGCCGTGCCCGCCGTGCGCCGCGTGGCGGGCCTGCTGCTGTCGCCCATCACCGCGATGGGATCGATGCCGCTCAGCGTCTACACGCTGCACCTCATCGTCATCGCCCTCGCGGTGCGCATCGAACGAGGCGTCCGCACCGACGACTCGTGGGAGCTGCTCATCGCCCTCATCGTCGGATCGATGCTGTTCGCCTGGCTCTGGCGACGCTACATCGGCCGCGGCCCGCTCGAGCAGTTGCTGCGGTGGGCGAGCGGGCGCAGCCGAGCGGATGTCCCGTCACGTGCGTAGGGCACAATGGACAGGGTTTGTCGACGAAAGGGAAGCTGTGCGTATTTCGGTGATCGGTTGCGGGTATCTCGGCGCCGTGCACGCTTCGGCCATGGCCGAACTCGGACATGACGTCGTCGGCATCGACGTCGACGCGGCGAAGATCGCCGAGCTCGCGGCGGGGCGTCCGCCGTTCTTCGAGCCCGGGCTGCCCGAGATCCTCGCCTCGGCGACCGCGACCGGCCGGCTGCGCTTCAGCACCGACATCGCCGATGCCGCCGGCGCCGAGGTGCACTTCATCGCGGTCGGAACCCCGCAGTCCGCCGGCACGAACGCCGCCGACCTCACCTACGTCGACGCCGCGGTCGAGTCGCTGCTGCCGCACCTCGCCGACGGCGCGCTCGTGGTCGGCAAGAGCACGGTGCCCGTCGGCACGGCCGCGCGCCTCGCCGCCCGCATCGCCGAGGCCGCACCGCACGCGTCGCTCGCGTGGAACCCCGAGTTCCTGCGCGAGGGCTATCGCCGTGAAAGACACGCTCGAGCCCGACCGGCTCGTGTACGGCGTCGCCGACGACCACGCGACATCCGTGCTCGACCAGATCTACCGCGCCGCGATCGAGGCGGGCACGCCCGCGCGTCGTCACCGACTACGCCACCGCCGAGCTCGTGAAGGTCGCGGCCAACGCGTTCCTCGCCACCAAGATCAGCTTCATCAACGCGATGAGCGAGATCGCCGACGCGACCGGCGCCGACGTCACCGCGCTCGCCGACGCGATCGGGCACGACGCGCGCATCGGCCGACGATTCCTCAATGCGGGCGTCGGCTTCGGCGGCGGCTGCCTGCCGAAAGACATCCGCGCGTTCACGGCGCGAGCCGAAGAGCTCGGCCGCGGCGACTCGCTCGCATTCCTGCGCGAGGTCGACGAGATCAACATGCGGCAGCGGCAGCGGGTCGTCGACCTCGCCGTCGAAGCGCTCGGGGGCATCGTGCACCAGAAGCGCATCGCCGTGCTCGGCGTCACGTTCAAGCCCGAGTCCGACGACGTGCGCGACTCGCCCGCGCTCGACGTGGCCGTGCAGCTCAAGGGCCTCGGCGCCGAGGTCATCGCCACCGACCCCGAGGGCATCGAGAACGCCCGGCGGCGGCATCCGCAGCTCGACTACACCAGCTCGACGCGCGAGGCGCTGCGCGGACGCCGACCTCGTGGTGCTCGTCACCGAGTGGCGCGAGTACCGCAACCTCGACCCCGTCGAGACCGGCGCAGCTCGTGGCCGACCAGCGCATCATCGACGGTCGCAACGTGCTCGACCCCGCCGCGTGGCGTGCCGCCGGCTGGACGTACCGGGGGCTCGGGCGGCCGTAGGCGCGTCGCGCTCGGCGACGGTCAGCCGTCGAGCGTCGCCGCCAGCTGTCGACTCGCGCGCGCTCGACGCGGCTCGACGCCGCACGCAGCGCGACGACGATCGGCACGAGGGCACCGATCACCGCGCCCGCGGTGTTCGCGACCACGTCACGAGGGTCGACCGTTCGATCGGGCAGGAACATGCCCCTGCGCCGTCTCGGCCGCGATGCTGAACCCCAGGGCGAGCAGCCCGGCCGTGACCACCCTGAGCACCGGATGCCACCGCTCGGCGGCGAGCGCGACGAGCAGCGCCGAACGGCAGGAAGAGCACCGCGTTGGCGACCGACTCGACGAGCGGATAGCGCACGGCGGCGCTGATTCCGATGCTGCCGAGCCAGCCGAGCAGCGCGTCGAAGCGGACCAGGCCGCCATCGCCGTCGACGTGCACCGGCCAGAACAGCACGACCGACAGCCCCGCCGAGATAGACCGTCGCGGCCGCGGCCAGCCACCCGTGCGTGCGACGCGAGAGGGTCATCGGCACAGGCTACCGGTCGGGCCTGAGCGAAGGGCGTGAGTGCGCGCAGGGCGTGGAGCGCGTCAGCGTCGCGGCAACCGCACAGCGGCGACGACGAAGGCCCCCTTCGACAGAAGAGGGCCTTCACAAATGTCGGGGTGACAGGATTTGAACCTGCGACCTCGTCGTCCCGAACGACGCGCGCTACCAAGCTGCGCCACACCCCGGTGCCCTTGCGGGCCTCAACAAGGATAGCCGATAAATCGGGGCCGCCCGACCAGCGCGCTTCTCGGTCGGAACCAGCCCGCTACTCGGTCGGAACCAGGGTGAGCAGCGTGGCCTCGGGCGGGCACGCGAAGCGCACCGGCGCGAAGATCGACGTGCCGAGGCCCGCCGACACGTTGAGGAACGCCGAACGCAGGCCGTGCCGCCACACGCTGAGCCCCTTGACCTGCGAGCGCGGGATGTCGCAGTTGGTGACGAGCGCGCCGAAGCCCGGCACGCACACCTGGCCGCCGTGCGTGTGCCCCGCGAACATGAGCTGCGCGCCGTGGTTCACGAACGAGTTCAGCACGCGCTGGTAGGGCGCGTGCGCGACGCCGACCGTGACGGTCGGGCGGAGTCGGACGGCGCCGCCCTGAGCTCGTCGAGCGGATGCCTCGTCGGGCCAGGTCTCGTCGCCGAGCGGGTCTTCGGCGCGCAGGTCGTCGATGGCCGCGGTGATCAGGTCGAGGCGGTCGTAGCCCTTGTGCGGGTCGTCGACGCCGAAGAACTCGAAGTGCGTGCCGTGGATGTCGAGGCTCGCGGCGGTGTTGTCGAGGTCCTGCCAGCCGAGGTCGGCGAAGAACGCGTGCAGCGCGGCGATGTCGAGGGGCTTCGACCTGGGCGATGTGCTTCGACGGACCCGTGAAGTACGTGAACGGGTTCTTCAGCACCGGTCCGAAGTAGTCGTTCGATCCGTTCACGAACACGCCGGGCACGCCGCGGAACGGCTCGAACGCCCGCCGGATGCCCTCGATGCCGCGCTCGTGGCCGAGGTTGTCGCCGGTGTCGACGATGAGGTCGGGCTTCAGGTCGGCGAGACCGCGCACCCAGTCCTGCTTGTCGCGCTGCCACGGCGCCATGTGCAGGTCTGACAGGTGCAGCACCGTGATCGGCTCTGCGCCACGGGGCAGCACCGCGACATCCGCTCGCCGAAGCGTGAATCGGGTGCGCTCGACGAGCGATCCGTACGCGAACGCGGCGGCGCCCGCCGCGCCGATCGCAATTGCGATCCGCGCGACGGGCGTCAGACGGGTTGCCAATCGAGTGCTCAACCGGCCTCGGGGGCGTTGCCGTCGCCGTCGCCGGGGCCGCCGCCGTTGCCCGCCCGGCCGATGACGATGGTCACCTTGTCGCCGGGCTTGGCGTTCTCGCCGGCACCGGGCGACTGCGAGAGCACCACGCCGATCTTCGTCGGGTCGTCGGTGTCCTCTTCCTTGCGATCGACGCGGAAGCCCGCCGCGGTGAGCGCGGCCTCGGCCTGATCGGCCGGCTGGCCCGTGACATCGGGGATGCCGCTCACGTTGCCGCGGCTGATCTTCAGCGAGATGACCGCGCCCTTGCTGGCGGTGCCCGAGGGGTTCTGCGCACCGATGGTGCCCTTGGGCTGGGACGAGTCGACGTCGCCGTCCATGGTCCAGCCGAAGCCGGCGGCCTCGAGCGCCTTCTGCGCAGCCTCAGGGGCGAGGCCGAGCACGTCGGGCACCGACACCTGCGGAGCGTTGAGGTAGCCCGCTTCGGCGGCTCGGGGAACGACTCGCCGGGGTACTTGTTGTTGGCGACGTCCATGACGCGCGGCCAGATGTTGTGGCGCAGCGTGGCGGCCTGGCCGCGTCGAAGTACGTGTCGCGCAGGTTCACGTGGCCGGTGACGTTGTAGACGCCGACGACGGTGGCGACGCGCGTCGACGCGCCGCTCATCCAGGTGGCCTCGGCGTTGTCGGTCGTACCGGTCTTGCCGATCATCGGGGTGCCCTGACGTGTCCATCGAGTAGAGCGAGGACGAGCCGGTGCCCTGCGTCATGACGCGCTGCATCGCGTAGTCCATGCCGGCCGCGACATCGGCGGTGACGGCCTGCTTGCACGTCGGACTTCGGGGCCTCGATCGGCCTCGCCCTTGGCGTCGGTGATCTTGTCGATCGCGATCGGGGAGCACGAGACGCCCTTGCCGGCGATCGCCGCGAAGGCGGTGGCCATGGCGAGGGGTGCGACCTCTTCGGTGCCGAGCACGGCCGAGGGCTGGAACGTCCACGAGGGCTCGCTCGCCGGAGTGCCGAGCTCGCCGCCGTCGGCGCGGCCGTCGCTCATGAGCGCGGTCGCGGTCTTCTTGATGCCGCAGAGGTCGAGCTGCTTCGCCATGGCGACGAAGCCCGTGTTGTACGAGTTCACCGTGTTCTGCAGCGCGCTCCAGTAGCCGCCCTGCTCACCGCTGTCGTTGCGGGGGTCCCAGCCGTCGACGTTCACGGGGCCGTTGCAGCTGTCGTTGAACGTGCCCCAGTTCGAGCGCTTGCGCGCGTCGACGGCCTCGTTGACGGAGTGGCCCTCGTTGAGCCATTCGCCGAGGGTGAACACCTTGAACGTCGAACCGGGCTGGAAGCCGCTCGAGCCGCCGTAGTTGTGGCGCGCGTTGTAGTTGACGGCGCTGTAGTTGGCGCCCGTCTCGAGCACGGTCGGGTCGCTGCTGTAGTCCTTGTTCTGCGTCATCGCCAGGATGCGGCCGGTGCCGACCTCGACCGACACGACCGAGCCGCCGATGTCGACGCCGTCGGCGGTCTTCGGCACGTTCTCGTTGAGCGCGTTCGTGGCCTCGTTCTGCATGTCCATGTCGATGGTCGTGTAGATGTCGAGCCCGCCGCGCTTGAGCATCTGGGCACCCTCGTCGACGTTCTCGGTCGCGGGGTCGTCGAACTTGTTCTTGATCTCCCAGGTGACGTAGTCGCAGAAGAACGCGTACTCGGGCGCCGCCTGGCAGCCGGTGACGGGCTCGGTGATCACGGGCTGCACGGGCGTCGCGACGGCGGCGTCATGCTCTTCCTGCGTGATCTTCTTCTCTTTGAGCATCTCGCCGAGGATGTAGTCGCGGCGGTCCTTGTTGGCCGCGTAGGGCACGGTCTCGCCGTCGACGACCGTGGCGGCGCCGTTCGTCTCGCTCTCGGGGTAGTCGAGGCGGAACTTCTCGGGGTTGTTCACGATCGCGATGAGGCTCGCGGCCTGCGGCAGCGTGATGGCGTTGGCGTTCGTGTTGAAGTAGTACTGCGCGGCGGTCTGCACGCCGTAGACGGTGCCGCCGAACGCGGCGATGTTCAGGTAGCCGCGGAGGATCTCGTCTTTCGAGTACTTCTTCTCGAGGGTGATCGCGTAGCGCATCTCTTTGAGCTTGCGGTCGATCGAGGTCTCGGTGTGCTGCTCCCAGGCGGCGATGCGCTCTTCTTCGGTCGTCGCCTTGTTCATGTCGTTGTTCACGAGCACGTTCTTCACGTACTGCTGCGTGATCGACGAACCACCCTGGGTGTTGTCGGTGAGCACGGTGTTCAGGGCACCGCGCACGGTGCCGGCGATGTCGACACCGCCGTGATCGAAGAACCGGGGGTCTTCACCGGCGACCGCGGCGTCTTTCAGGTACTGCGAGACGTACTCGAGCGCGACCTCTTCGCGGTTCTCGTCGTAGAACGAGGCCATCGCCGACGGGCTTGCCGTCGGGCTTGATGGCGTAGATGGTCGACTTCTGGGCGAGGTCGTCGATCTCGAGGTAGCCGGGGAGGTTCTCGAACATCTGGATGCTGTTGTTCGCGGCCATACCGGTGACGGCGAGTGCCGGGGTCACAGCGGCGGTCACGAGAACGCCGGCGAGAGCGCTCATGCCGACGAAGCCGAGGATACCGGCGCCGACGTCGCTCATCGTACGTTTTTGGGCAGACATATAGTGGAGCGTAACGGAGAAATCTGGCAAAACCCGCTATGCGCCCAGTGCGCCGCGATGCCCGCCCGACACGCCGTGAAGCACCGAACCGCTGCACCTCATCGTACGCACGGAATCTCACCGAGCCGCACGAATCTCACCGAACCGCACGAATCGCACCGAACCGCACCGTCAAGGAGTCGCACATGCCGACCTGGGAGTACATCACCACTCCGCTGCTCATCCACAACACCGCCGCGATCCTCAACAACTGGGGCTCCGAGGGCTGGGAGCTCGTGCAGATCGTGCAGGGTCCCGAGGGCGGACTCGTCGCGTACCTCAAGCGCCCCGTGGGCGGCGAGAGCTCGGCAGCGGCATCCGCCGGCGCAGCCGCCGCCGCGCAGGCGGCCAAGCAGTTCGAGGGCGAGGGGCACGCCTGATGGCCTCGTTCGAGGCGCGCCTTGCCGAACTGGGCATCGAACTGCCCGACGTCGCGCCGCCCGTCGCCGCGTACGTGCCCGCGGTCGTCACCGGCGCCCACGTGTACACCTCGGGGCAGCTGCCGTTCACGGCGGGCGCCCTGCCCGCGACGGGCAAGGTCGGCGACGGCCACGGGCTCGTCCCCGCCGACGACGCCAAGGTCTACGCCCGCACCTGCGTGCTCAACGCGCTCGCGGCCGTGCGCGCCGAGATCGGCTCGCTCGACCGGGTCACCCGCGTCGTGAAGCTCGTGGGCTTCGTGGCCTCCGACCCGGCCTTCACCGGCCAGCCGGGCGTGATCAACGGCGCCTCCGAGCTGCTCGGCGAGATCTTCGGCGACGCAGGTCGCCACGCCCGCTCGGCCGTGGGCGTGGCCGTGCTGCCGCTCGACTCGCCCGTCGAGGTCGAACTCGTCGTCGAGTTCGCCTAGCTGAATCTCCGACGAATCGGATGCCCCGGCGGGAACGTTCCCGCCGGGGCATCCGTCATTCGTGGTCGCAGGACGCCGCTACTTCACCTGCTCGCTGATGATCTGCATGATCGACGTGTCGGCGAGGGTGGTGGTGTCGCCGATCTGGCGGCCCTCGGCGAGGTCGCGCAGCAGGCGCCGCATGATCTTGCCCGAGCGGGTCTTGGGCAGCTCGTTGACGATGAACACCTGGCGGGGCCGGGCGATCGCGCCGATCTGCGTGGCGACGTGCTTGCGCAGCTCGTCGGATGCCTCTGCCGGGTCGGTGACGTGCGCGACCTGGCTCGCCTTCAGGATCACGAACGCGACGACCGCCTGCCCGGTGGTCTCGTCGTGCGCGCCGACGACGGCGGCCTCGGCGGTCCACGGGTGCGCGACGAGCGACGACTCGATCTCGGCGGTCGAGAGCCGGTGGCCCGACACGTTCATGACGTCGTCGACCCGGCCGAGCAGCCAGATGTCGCCGTCTTCGTCGTGGCGGGCGCCGTCGCCGGCGAAGTACTTGTCGCCGAACTTCTCCCAGTAGGTCTCTTTGAAGCGCTCGGGGTCGCCCCAGATGCCGCGCAGCATCGCCGGCCAGGGCTCGCTGACGACGAGCAGGCCGCCGTTCTCGCTCTCGACGGGGGTGCCGTCGTCGGCGAGGATGTCGATCGAGATGCCGGGGATCGGCACCTGCGCCGACCCGGGCTTGAGGTCGGTGATGCCCGGCAGCGCCGAGATCATGATCGCGCCGGTCTCGGTCTGCCACCACGTGTCGACCACGGGGATCGAGCCGCCGCCGATGACGTGGCGGTACCAGATCCATGCCTCGGGGTTGATCGGCTCGCCGACCGAGCCGAGCAGGCGCAGCGAGCGCAGGTTGAACTCGTGCGGGATCTGCCGGCCCAGCTTCATGAACGAGCGGATCGCCGTGGGCGCGGTGTAGAGGATCGAGACCTTGTACTTCTCGACGATCTCCCACCAGCGGCCCGGGTGCGGGGTGTCGGGGGTGCCCTCGTAGAGCACCTGGGTGGCGCCGTTCGCGAGCGGACCGTAGACCACGTAGGAGTGCCCGGTGACCCAGCCGACATCGGCGGTGCACCAGTACACGTCGGTCTCGGGGTGCAGGTCGAACACGTACTTGTGGGTGAAGGCGACCTGGGTCAGGTAGCCGCCGCTGGAATGCACGACCCCCTTCGGCTTGCCGGTCGTGCCCGACGTGTACAGGATGAACAGCGGATGCTCGGCCTCGAACGCGGCCGCCTCGTGCTCACCCGACGCGGTGCCCACGGTCTCGTGCCACCACTGGTCGCGGCCCGACTCGAGCGTGACGTCGTTCTCGGCGCGCCTGCACGACGAGCACGTTCTCGACGCTGCCGGCGCTCTTGGCGATCGCCTCGTCGACGGTGGGCTTCAGCGGGAACACCCGTCCCTTGCGGTAGCCGCCGTCGGCGGTGATGACGAGCTTCGCCTCGGCGTCGTCGATGCGCGACGCGAGGCTGTCGGAACTGAACCCGCCGAACACGACCGAGTGGATCGCGCCGATGCGCGCGACCGCGAGCATCGAGACCACCGCCTCGGGGATCATCGGCAGGTAGATGGCGACGCGGTCGCCCGAGCCGACGCCGAGGCCCTCGAGCACGTTCGCGGCGCGCTTGACCTCGTCGGTGAGCTCGGCATAGGTGATGTCGCGGCTGTCGCCGGGCTCACCCTCGAAGTGGATCGCGACCCGGTCGCCGAGGCCGGCCTCGACATGCCGGTCGAGGCAGTTCACGGCGACGTTGAGCTCGCCGTCGTCGAACCACTTCGCGAACGGCGGGTTCGACCAGTCGAGCGTGCGGGTGAAGGGTTTGTGCCAGGTGAGCAGCTCACGGGCCTGGTCGGCCCAGAAGCCGAGACGATCGGCCTTCGCGGCCTCGTAGAGGCTCGGGTCGGCGACGGACTGGGCGGCGAACTCGGGACTCGGGCGGAAACGCCGGATCTCTTCGAGCGCGTGATCGATCTGAACGGTCATGGTTCTGCGGTCGCTCCTTCGCGATGGATTCCACGGTTGGGTCGCCTGCCCCACCAGCACACTACCGCCAGCCCGCGACCCCGCCGCATTCGCGCCGAAACATGAAGGGGTTCTGCTCTTCCGAGCGCGCCGTTATGGGGTTACTGTGCTTTTGCGCAGAGAAATCTGTATGTCCGCACAAACGAGGACAAATAATGCTTGCGCATCCTTCGGCAAGCCGTATGCTGGGTTGCGCCCGGACACTCGTTTCGAGGCCTGCAGCACTCGTGATTCCCCCCAATCCTTGTGCTGCCGAGGCGGCACCTGTTCCCCCCAATGGGTGCCGCCCCCTTTTCGTTAACAGCGCGAGAGCGCAGCGGGTCGAGTCCTCCTCCACAACGACGTGGCGGAGGCTCTTTCCATATGTACGAGCGATCGGATGCCCCGGGGCCGGGCTGATTTCCTACGCTCACGGCATGAGCATCCCCTTCGTGGCCAGCCCGTCGTGGGGCACGCGGCAGCCCCGGTCCGCGGCCGACACTGCGCGTCGGCGATACCGGCTGTCGTCCCGCGCGCCGGGGCCGCGGTCGCGCGATGCCGCGTCGCGCGGCGCATGAGGCTCGGCGCCGCGAGTCCGTGGCCGGGCGGCGAGTCCGCCGTCGCGACGTCGGCCGGGGCTTCGATCGACCTCTCGATGCTCGGCCCGCTCGAGCCGTTCGCCGCCGACGGCCCGGTCACCGACCTGTTCGTCAACGGCGAGCAGGGCCTCTGGGTCGACCGCGGCGCCGGTGCCCGCCACGAGCCCGGCTGGTTCGCCGACGAGGCCGAGGTGCGCGCGCTCGCGGTGCGGCTCATCGCGCGCGGCGGCCGTCACGTCGACGAGGCGACCCCGGCGGTCGATGTGCGCCTGGGTCGCGGCATCCGGGTTCACGTGGTGCTGCCGCCGGTGTCGGCGACCGGAACCCTCATCTCGGTGCGCGTGCCGCGCACGGCCGGGTTCTCGCTCGCCGCGCTCGCGCGCGCCGGCATGCTCGACGAGGCGCAGCAGCAGCGTCTCGGCGAGGCCGTGGCCGCCCGCGAGAACGTGCTCGTCACCGGCGCGGGAGGCACGGGCAAGACCACGCTGCTCGCGGCGATGCTCGGCGAGGCGCCCGAGCGCGAGCGCATCGTCGTCATCGAAGACGTCGCCGAGCTGCAGATCTCGCATCCGCATGTCGTGGCGCTCGAGGCCCGGCAGGCGAACCTCGAGGGCACGGGGCGCGTGGGGCTCGACGCGCTGTTGCGCGAAGCGCTGCGCATGCGGCCCGACCGGCTCGTGGTCGGCGAGTGCCGAGGAGCCGAGCTGCGCGAACTGCTCGCCGCGCTGAACACCGGTCACGACGGCGGCGCCGGCACCCTGCATGCGAACTCGCTGGCGGATGTCCCGGCCAGGCTCGAGGCGCTCGGAGCCACCGCCGGGCTCTCGCCCGACGCGGTCGCCCGGCAGACGGTGAGCGCGTTCGACCTGGTGCTGCACCTCGAACGCGTCGCGGGCCGGCGGCGGCTCGCGCAACTCGGCCGGTTCGCGCAACAGGGCGACCGCCTCGGAATCGAGGCGCTGTGAGCACGCGGCGGCCCGGCAGGGGAGTGGCGTCCATCGTGGAACGGCTTCGCGCGCTGCGGCGCCGACCAGACCCGGCCGCAGAGGTCGACGCCATCGCGAGCATCACCGAGCGCGTGGCCGTGCTGCTCGCCGCCGGAGTGCCCGCATCGAACGTGTGGCGGCACCTGCAGCCCGCCGGCGAAGCGGATTCGGCCGACGCGGTCGTGCTGGCTGCCGCGGCCCAGGCGGCGGCCGTCGGCGAACCGGTCGGTCCGGTGATCGTCGCCACCAGTCGTGAGCATCCCGACGCCTCGTCGGCGTGGCCGGTGCTCGCCGCGGCGTGGACGGTCGCGGCCGAGTCGGGCGCCCCGCTCGCCGTCAGCCTGCGAGACCTCGCCACGGTGCTGCGCGACGAGGCGCAGCTGCGCCGCGAGGTCGGCGCCGCGCTCGCCGGGCCGGCCGCGAGCGCACGGCTCGTCATGGCGCTGCCCGCCATCGCCGTGCTCTTCGGGGCGACGCTCGGCTTCGACACCTTCGGGGTGCTGTTCGGCAACCCGCTCGGGCTCGCGTGCCTCGGGGTGGGCGCCCTGTTCCTCTGGGGCGGCCGGCGGTGGAACGCCCGGCTCGCCCGCACGGCGTCGCAGTCGAGGGCCGACGCCGGTCTCGAACTCGAACTGCTCGCGATCGCGATGTCGAGCGGCGCCTCGGTCGATCGTGCGCGCGACCTCGCCCGTCGGGTCATGCGCGACTCCCTGCCGCACGTCGGCGACGGCGCTCAGGTCGACGCCGTGCTCGAGCTCTCGGCGCGGGCGGGTGCGCCGGTGGCCGAGCTGCTGAAGGCCGAGGCGTTCCGCGTGCGGCGCGCCGCCCGCGCCGACGGAGCCGCCCGCGCCGCGGCACTCGGCGTGCGGCTCATGCTCCCGCTCGGCGTCTGCGTGCTGCCCGCCTTCGTGCTGCTCGGCGTCGCGCCGCTCATGATCTCCGTCATCTCGGGCACCCTCGGCGGTGCCGTGTGACGAACCCAGGCTCGTGCCATCACCCCGCCGGCTCGCCGGCACCACACGAAAGCAGGTCACCATGCACGACACCTCCACCACCGACGCCGCTCGGGCGAACCGCGGGCGGCTGGCCTCGGCCGTCAGGGCGATCTCGCGCCGGCTCGCCGGCGAGCGCGGCGCCGCCACGGCCGAGTACGCCGTCGCGACCATGGCCGCGGTCGGATTCGCCGGGCTCCTCGTCATCATCCTGCGCGGCGACGAGGTGCGCGAGATCCTCACCGAGCTCGTGCGGAATGCGCTCACGGTCGGCTGACGGCGAACGGGGCAGCGTGACCGCGGAGTTCGCGGTCGCGCTGCCCGCGATCGCCCTGGTGCTCGCGGCGTGCCTGGGATCGGTGCAGCTCGCCGCCCAGCAGGTTCGGCTGACCGATGCCGCTGCCGACGCCGCGCGTGCCCTCGGCCGGGGCGAGTCGGCAGCCGAGGCGGCGGCGATCGCCGACCGCGTGTCGGGCGGCGCGGCGCTGCAGGTCTCGCGCGACGAACCGTTCGTGTGCGTGACGCTCTCGGCGTCGGGGGCGGGCGTGCTCGCGGCGGTGCGGTTGCAGGCCGAGTCGTGCGCCGTCGCCGGGGGGCTCTGATGGCCCGCGTCGCCGACGAGTCGGGCGCGGCATCGGTCGTGGCTCTCGGGCTCGTCGGCGCGATCGTGGCGCTGGCCGCGCTGCTCGCCCCGGTGCTGGGAGTGTTCGTGGCGACGCAGCGCGTCGCGAATGCCGCCGACGCGGCCGCGCTGGCCGCGGCCGATGCCACGTCGGGCGCGGTGCCCGGGATTCCGTGCGACCTCGCGGCGGGCGTCGCCGCCCGCAACGGAGCGACGCTCACGGGCTGCGAGATCGACGGGCCCGTGGCATCCGTCTCGGTGCAGTCGACGCCGTTCGGCTTCGCCGTCGAGGCTCGTGCCCGCGCCGGGCCGCCCGGATGGGAGGGTTGACCACGTGCGGATCCCACCGCAACCGATTGCCGAACGACCGGGAGCTGACTATGGTTCAGGTATGAGTCACGACGATGTACTCAGCGATTCCGATATGCGTCGCCCGACGATCTACGACGTTGCGGCGGCCGCCGACGTGTCTCCATCGACGGTGTCGCGCGCGTTCTCGAAGCCGGGGCGGGTGAGCGCGGCCACCGCCGACCGCATCCGACGCGTCGCCGAAGCGCTCGGGTACCATCACACGCCGCACCCGCGACTCCAGACCAGCACGACGACCGGAATGCTCGCGGTGGTCGTGGCCGACCTCACGAACCCGTTCTTCCTCGACATCATCCGGGGTGCGCGTCACGAGGCGAGCCTGCGCCGCAACACCGTGCTCGTCATCGACGCGCAGGAGTCGCTCGACGACGAACGTGAGGCGGTGCAGCGCGTGGCGCCGTTCGTCGACGGCATCGTGCTCGCGACCTCGCGCATGAGCGAGAGCGCCATCCGTTCGGTGGCTCGGCAGCGTGCGCTCGTGGTGCTCAACCGTCCGATGCCCGACGTTCCGAGCGTGGTCACCGACAACGCGCGAGGCATGCACCTCGCCGTCGAGCACCTCGCACGGCTCGGCCACCGCACGCTCACCTACCTCGCCGGGCCCGAAGCGTCGTGGGCCGACAGCATGCGCTGGCGGTCGATCACCGAGGCCGCGGGCGAGCACGGGCTGCGCGTGCGACGACTCGGGCCGTTCGCGCCCACGGCTGAGGGCGGCGCAGCCGCCGCCGGCGGACTACCTCGCGCGGCCGTCGACCGGCGTCGTCGCGTACAACGACCTGATGGCGATGGGGTTCATCGAAGAGCTCGCGGCACGGGGCATCCGCACGCCCGACGACGTCAGCGTCATCGGTTTCGACGACAGCTCCGACCGGCGCTTCGGCGACCCCGTGCTCACGACGGTCGCCGTGCCGCACCTGGTGCTCGGCCGATTCGCCGTGCAGATCCTGCTCGGCACGCGCAGCGCGCCGGCCGGCCGGCCGGCGATGCTGCCGGCGGAACTCGTCGTGCGCAGGTCGACCGCGACGCCGGCCGAGCGCACTCCGCAACGCCTCGCGAGCTGAATCGACGGGCTCTGCCGCAGGCGCGGCCGATCTCGGCGCCAACAAGTGGCAACCGATTGACCTCCCAGACGGGGCCCACGGCTCAATGGAGCCACGGCGGAGCGCAACGGTGCGCTCACTCGAACGCCGAATGTGGAGGAGACTGCGATGCGCAGATCATCACGCAAAGCCCGCCTTACCGGATCCATCACTGTCGCCGCACTCGTGCTGCCGCTCTCGCTGATGAGCGTCGGCGCCGCGGCGGCCGCACCGCCGCACGACGACAACAACGCCGGCGGCAACCAGCCGCCGTCGAACTCCAGTGCGCCGAACAAGGCCCCCGCGGTCGAGTCGCGCGTCAAGGACATCATCAAGGTCAACGGGCGGCAGTTCCGCGACCTCAATGACAACGGCACGCTCGATCCCTACGAGGACTGGCGGCTCACCGACGAGCAGCGCGCCGCCGACCTGGTCTCGAGGATGACGCTCGAGGAGAAGGCCGGGCTCATGCAGATCACGTCGCTGCGCGGCGACATCCCCGATCTCGTCGAGAACCGCAACATCCGCTACCTGATCATCCGCGACAACCCGACCGCGTTCGAGCTCGCCGAGCGCGCGAACACGCACCAGCAGACCGCCGAGGCGACGCGGCTCGGCATTCCGCTCGTGTTCACCTCGAACCCCCGCAACCACGTCAATCCCGACCTCGAGTTCGGCATCTCCGAGGCGGCCGGCCAGTTCTCGAGCTGGCCCGGGTCGCTCGGCCTCGCCGCGACGAACGACCTCGACCTGATCCGCGACTTCGCGGAGATCGCGCAGGACGAGTGGCGCTCGTCGGGCATCCAGAAGGCGTACGCCTACCAGCTCGAGACCGCGACCGAGCCGCGCTGGCGCCGCATCAACGGCACCTTCGGCGAGAGCCCAGACCTGAACGCCGCCATCGCCACGGAGCTCACCCTCGGCTTCCAGGGCGAGGAGCTCAGCAACGAGAGCGTCGCGCAGACGGTGAAGCACTTCCCCGGCGACGGCGCGGTGCTGCGCGGGCTCGACCCGCACAACGAGCCCGGTAAGTGGGCCGTCTACCCGACGCCCGGCAGCCTCGAGGAGTACCAGCTGCCGCCGTTCCAGGCCGCCATCGACGCGGGCACCAGCTCGGTGATGTCGTACTACAACGTGCCGAGCAACGCGATGAGCGCCGACCAGCTCGACATCGCCGACTGGTACGCCCCCGGCCAGCAGTTCGAAGAGGTCGCCGGTGCGTACAACAAGGCGATCGTCACCGACCTGCTGCGCGACCGCATGGGCTTCACGGGCTACGTGAACAGCGACAGCGGCATCCTCACCAACCGTGCCTTCGGCGTCGAGAACCTGACGACGGCCGAGCGCTTCGCGAAGGCGATCGAGGCCGGGACGAGCCTGTTCTCCGACAACAACGACCCGTCGGGACTCATCGAGGCGGTCCAGACCGGCCTGCTCGCCGAGGCCGACCTGCACCCCTCGGTGCAACTGCTGCTCGAGGAGATCTTCGCGCTCGGCCTGTTCGAGGACCCGTATGTCGACGCCGACCTCGCCCAGCAGATCGCGGATGACCCTGCCTCGCAGGCCCGTGCCGACGAGGCGCACCACAAGTCGATCGTGCTGATGCGCAACGACCAGCAGGCGCTGCCGATCGCCGATTCGGATGTCGCGTCGACGAAGCTCTTCGTCGAGGTCGTCACCGGGCGCGATGCGCTCGAGCAGACGACTGCGCTGAAGGAGCTCATCACCGAGCAGGATCCCGTCGGTGCAACTCGTCGACACGCTCGAGGAGGCGACCGCGGCGCTCGTATGGGTGCGGCCCGAACGTCTTCGAGTACCCCGACAACTCCACCGTCGAGATCGAGCTCGGTGACCTCACCGGCGTCGACGTCGCGCGCGTGCAGCAGATCGAGGCGGCAGTGCCGACGATCCTCGCCGTCAACCTCGGCAACCCGTGGGTGATGAACGCGATCGAGCCGGCCGCAGCCGCGGTCATCGGCACGTTCAACGTCAAGGCCGAGGCGCTGGTCGACGTGATCCGTGGTCGCTTCAACCCGACCGGGCAGCTGCCGATCACCATCCCGGCCAGCCAGGAGGCCGTCGAGGCTCAACGCGTCCGACGTTCCCGGCTACGCCGAGACATTCGACTACACCTACACGAATGCCGCGGGCGACGACTACACCTTCGGGTTCGGTCTCTCGTACGGCGACTGACTCCGGTCGCCAGTAGTCACTGACGCGAGACCAGGCGGGGCGTCGTCCACAAGGGCGGCGCCCCGCCTGCCGCTGTCGTCGTGCGGGCGGCTGACCGTCCTCGATACGCGCTTCCGCTCGTCGACCGCGAAGTTCCGATCAGTCGAACACCGTCTCGATGAACCGGTAGGAGACCGCCGACGGGCGGTCGTCGTCGGGGGAGTCGAACTCGAGCCCCGCCGCACGTGAGTAGATGTAGCGCTTGCCGGCCTCGGCGTTCAGCTCGAGCCGCGGACGGGGGTCGCCCGAGTCGAGGAACGCCGTCGCGACGGTCTTTCCCTCGAGCGGTCCGTCGATCAGCTTGGCCGTGTACGAGGCTGTCGATGACGTTTCCATATGGCCCATCTTCCTCCGCCGTGCACGAAGTGCAAGGGGCCTGCGAGCCCGCGTGTCGCGAACGTCACCTGCGGGTCCGATACGGGCGCACTCCCCGTAATGGTGTGTATCGTGTGGCTGTCGGCCGAGTGCTGCGCCGACCGAGGCACACACCGCTGGGGGCGCGGTCGAGAATGTGCGTTCCCGGCTCATTAGCGTTAAGAGAAAGTCTGGTGACAGGCGTGAAGAAACTGGTCATCGTCGAGTCGCCGACCAAGATGAAGTCCATCGCCCAGTACCTCGGCGACGGCTACGAGGTGCTGTCCTCGGTGGGGCACATCCGTGACCTCATCGAGCCGAAGAACCTGCCCGCCGAGCTCAAGAAGGGCCCGCTCGGCAAGTTCTCGGTCGACGTCGACAACGGCTTCGAGCCGTACTACGTGGTCTCCGACTCCAAGAAGAAGACGGTCGCCGAACTCAAGCGCGCGCTGAAGAACGCCGACGAACTCCTGCTCGCCACCGATGAGGACCGCGAGGGCGAGGCCATCGCGTGGCACCTGCTGCAGGAGCTGAAGCCCAAGGTGCCCGTGCGGCGCATGGTGTTCCACGAGATCACGAAAGACGCGATCCAGGCCGCCAAAGACAACACCCGCGAGCTCGACACCGCGCTCGTCGACGCGCAGGAGACCCGCCGCATCCTCGACCGCCTCTACGGCTACGAGGTCTCACCGGTGCTCTGGCGCAAGGTCGGCCCCGGACTCTCGGCCGGTCGCGTGCAGTCGGCGGCGAC
Organism: uncultured Actinomycetota bacterium; assembly: GCA_963836825.1. GTDB lineage: Bacteria > Actinomycetota > Actinomycetes > Actinomycetales > Microbacteriaceae > Agromyces. The sequence continues at coordinate 132,463 of CAWILI010000002.1, read as the reverse complement.
CCGCCTCGTGGTCGACCGCGAGCGCGAGCGGCTCGCCTTCGTCTCGGCCGAGTACTGGGACCTGCTGGGCAGGTTCGCGCCCGAGGCATCCGGTTCGTCGTTCCAGGCGAAGCTCGTGCGCGTCGGCGGCGAGAAGGTCGCCAACGGCAGCAACTTCGACGACCTCGGCAAGCTGAAGGGCAAGGCGGTCGTGCTCGACGAGCCGACCGTGCGCGCGCTCGCCGACGCGCTGCAGGCCGACGACGTGCGCCGCACCGTCACCAAGCTCGAGACCAAGCCGTGGTCGCGCAAGCCGTCGGCGCCGTTCACGACGTCGACGCTGCAGCAGGAGGCCGGCCGCAAGCTGCGCCTCTCGGCGCGCGACACCATGCGCGTCGCGCAGTCGCTGTACGAGAACGGCTACATCACCTATATGCGCACCGACTCGGTGTCGCTGTCGCAGCAGGCGGTCAACGCCGCCCGCACCCAGGCGACGAAGCTCTACGGCGCCGACTCGGTGCCCGACAAGCCGCGCGTGTACGTCGGCAAGTCGAAGAACGCGCAGGAGGCGCACGAGGCGATCCGCCCGTCGGGCGAGGTGTTCCGCACGCCGTCCGAGCTGCAGAGCTCGCTGCGCGGCAGCGAGCACGCCCTCTACGACCTCATCTGGAAGCGCACGGTCGCGTCGCAGATGGCCGACGCGAAGGGCCAGACCGCGACGGTCACGATCGAGGTCGGTCCGACGCGATCGGATGCCCCGGCGCCCGAGGGCGCCACCGCGCCCGTCGCGAACACGATCGCCGAGTTCACGGCGAGCGGCACCGTGATCACGTTCCCCGGCTACCGCTCCGCGTATGAAGAGGGACGCGACGAGGAGCGCAACGCCGACGACGCGTCGGGCGAGGCGAAGCTGCCGCCGCTCAAGGAGGGCCAGCAGATCGGGCTCGACGAGCTCGAGGTGAAGGGCCACCAGACCAGCCCGCTGCCGCGCTACACCGAGGCGAGCCTCGTGAAGCGGCTCGAGGAGCTCGGCATCGGCCGGCCCTCGACGTTCGCGTCGATCATCTCGACGATCATCGACCGCGGCTACGTCACGCGCCGCGGCCAGGCGCTCGTGCCCAGCTGGATCGCGTTCTCGGTCGTGCGACTGCTCGAAGAGCACTTCGGCGACCTCGTCGAGTACGACTTCACCGCCGAGATGGAGGACGACCTCGACCGCATCGCCGCCGGCGAGGCCGACCGGGTCGACTGGCTGAACGGCTTCTACTTCGGCTCCGACCAGCACCGCGGCCTTCGCCAGGTGGTCGACAACCTCGGCGACATCGACGCCCGCGAGATCAACTCGGTCGTGATCGCCCCCGACATCACGCTGCGCATCGGCAAGTACGGGCCCTACCTCGAGACCGTCGATGCCGATGCCGCTGCCGGTGCCGCCGACGGAACCGAGGTGCCGCCGCGCCGGGTGAACCTGCCCGAAGACCTCGCGCCCGACGAGCTCACCGAGGCGAAGGCCCGCGAGCTCATCGAGGCGCCCGTGCAGAGCGACCGCGTGCTCGGCGAGAACCCCGCCAACGGCAAGCAGATCGTCGTGAAGGACGGCCGGTTCGGCCCGTACGTCACCGAGCTCGAGCCCGAGCCCGAAGCCGATGCCGCGGCATCCGTGAACCCGTCGACCGGTGAGGTCGTCGACGCGGCGAAGCCGAAGCGCGGCGCGAAGAAGCCCGCGGCCGTCAAGCCGCGCACCGCATCGCTCTTCAAGAGCATGGTCATCGAAGAGATCGACCTCGACACCGCGCTCAAGCTGCTCGACCTGCCCCGCACGGTCGGCGTCGACCCCGAGTCGGGCGTCGAGATCACCGCGCAGAACGGGCGCTACGGGCCGTACCTCAAGAAGGACGCCGACACCCGCACGCTGCCGAGCGAGGATGCGATCTTCGACATCGACCTCGCCGGCGCGCTCGAGCTGTTCGCGCAGCCGAAGTACGGCGCACGCCGGGCGTCGAGCGCCCTCAAGGAGTTCGACAACGACCCCGTGAGCGGCAAGCCGATCAAGGTGAAGGACGGCCGCTTCGGGCCCTACGTCACCGACGGCACGACCAACGCGACCATTCCCCGCGCCGAGTCGGTCGAGGAGATCACCTTCGAGCGCGCCGTCGAGCTGCTGCAGATCAAGCGCGACAAGGGGCCGGCGGCGCCGCGCGCCAAGAAGGCACCGGCCAAGAAGCCCACGACCCGCAAGACGGCGACGAAGAAGTGAGCGGGGCGGGCCTCTTCATCACCCTCGAGGGCGGTGACGGCTCGGGCAAGACGACGCAGGCGTCGCTGCTCGGCGAGTGGCTCGCCGAGCTGGGCCGCGAGGTCGTGCGCACCCGCGAGCCGGGCGGCACCGACGTCGGCGTCGAGGTGCGCGAGATCGTGCTGCACCACCGCGGCGACATCGCCCCGCGCGCCGAGGCGCTGCTCTACGCCGCCGATCGCGCCCACCACGTGGCGACCGTCGTGCGGCCGGCCCTCGAGCGCGGCGACGTCGTCATCCAGGACCGCTACATCGACTCGTCGGTCGCCTACCAGGGCGCGGGCCGGGTGCTCGACCCCGCCGAGGTGCGGGGCATCTCGGAGTGGGCGACCGGTGGGCTCGCTCCCGACCTCACGATCCTGCTCGACCTCGACGCCGTGGCCGCCCGTGCACGCCTCGACGGGGCGCGCACCCGCTACGACCGGCTCGAGGCCGAGGCATCCGAGTTCCACGATCGCGTGCGCAGCGCCTATCTCGCGCTCGCCGAAGCCGAGCCCGAGCGGTTCCTCGTCGTCGACGCGTCGCTGCCGGTCGACGAGATCGCGGCGCTCATCCGTGAGCGCGTCGCCGGGTTGCTCTGAGTGGGCACGACGCTCGCGCGCGGTCGTTACGTGCCGGTGACCGGATTCTCGGTTTCCTGTCGGCGGTGGAGGGTAGCGTGCTCCCGTGAGCGTATGGGATGAGCTGACCGGGCAAGACGCCGCCATCGCGGTGTTCCGCGCGGCGGCCGAGGCTGCGGGCGCGGCGCGTGGCGGGTCATCCGGCTCGCAGCAGATGACGCACTCGTGGCTCATCACCGGCCCGCCCGGCTCGGGTCGCTCGAATCTCGCCTACGCGTTCGCGACCGCGCTCATCTCGGGCGACCCCGACGGCGACGAGGCGACCCGCATCAGGGTCGAGGCGCGCAGCCATCCCGACCTGCACGTGCTCGCCACCGAGGGCGTCATCATCAAGGTCGCCGACGTGCGCGACATCGTCAAGCGCTCGCACTACTCGCCGTCGGCCGGCCGGCACCGGGTCATCGTCGTCGAAGACGCCGACCGCATGACCGAGCAGACCTCGAACGTGCTGCTCAAAGAGCTCGAAGAGCCGCCCGCGCGCACCGTGTGGCTGCTGTGCGCGCCGAGCGAGGCCGACCTCATCCCCACCATCCGTTCGCGCGTGCGCTCGGTGCGACTGCAGGTGCCGAGCATCGCCGACGTCGCCGCCCTGCTCGAGCGTCGCGACGGCGTCGATGCCGAACTCGCCGAGCGGGCCGCACGCGAGGCGCAGAGCCACATCGGCATGGCGCACCGGCTCGCCACCAACGACGAGGCGCGCGCACGCCGCGCCGAGACCCTCGAGCTCGCGCTGCGTGTTCGCTCGGCCGCGACCGCGGTGTCGACGGCGGCGCGGTTCCTCGCGATCGCCGGCGACGACGCCAAGGCGATCACCGAGCTGCGCGACGCCGAAGAGCGCGAGCACGCGCTGCACTCGCTCGGCATCGCGCCCGGGCAGGCGGTGCCGCCCGCCCTGCGCCCGCAGCTGAAGGCCCTCGAAGACGACCAGAAGCGCCGGGCCACGCGCAGCCTGCGCGACGGCATCGACCGCATCCTCGTCGACCTCTCGTCGCTCTACCGCGACATCCTGCTCATCCAGCTCGACGCCGACGTGCCGCTCGTCAACCGCGAGATGCTCGACGAACTGCGGCGGGCCGCGGCAGCCGCCACCCCCGCGCGCACCCTCGCGACGCTCGACGCCATCCAGACCGCACGAACCCGCATCGAGGGCAACGTGCAACCCGCGCTCGCGCTCGAGGCGATGCTCGTCTCCGCGATCCGCACGACCGAACAACGAGGGGCCGCATGAGCGCACCGCACACCACATACGCGATCCAGGAGCGGCGTCGTCTGCGGCGCTCGCGGGCGCGGTCGCGACGCTCGTGGCGCTCAGCGGGTGCGTGCCCACCCTGCTCGCGCCCGAGCAGTCGGTCTCGACGCCCACCGGCGAAGAAGGTCGCGGCCGAGCTCGAGCCGTTCTACTCGCAGGTGCTCGAGTGGAGCTCGTGCGGCGAAGAGATGACCTGCGCCACCGCGAAGGCGCCGCTCGACTGGAGCGACCCCGGCGCCGGCGAGATCGAACTGGCGCTCTCGCGCCACGCGGCCACCGGCGACAAGATCGGCTCGCTGCTCATCAACCCCGGCGGGCCCGGCGGTTCGGGCTACGACTTCGTGCTCGACTCCGTCGACTTCGCGGTCGGCGAGCCGCTCAAGCAGCGCTTCGACGTCGTCGGGTTCGACCCGCGCGGCGTCAACCAGTCGACGGCCGTCGCCTGCTACGACGCCGCCGCAATGGACGAGTTCCTCTACGGCGTCGACCCCAACGACCGCGGAAGCGACAAGTGGATCGAGAACCGCGGCGCGGCCAACGCGGCCTTCGGCGAGGCATGCCTCGAAGAGACCGGCGACCTGCTCGCGCAGGTCGACACCGAGAGCGCCGCGCGCGACCTCGACCTGCTGCGCGCCGTGCTCGGCGACGACGAGCTCAACTACCTCGGCTACTCGTACGGCACGTTCCTCGGGGCCACCTACGCCGACCTGTACCCCGAGAAGGTGGGCCGTCTCGTGCTCGACGGGGCGCTCGACCCGACGGCGAGCTCGTTCGAGGTCAACAAGGCGCAGGCCGTCGGGTTCGAGGGGGCGCTCGTCGCGTACCTCGAGGACTGCCTCGCGGGCGACGACTGCCCGTTCAGCGGCACGGTCGACGAATCGGTCGACGAGGTCGGCCGCCTGCTCGCATCGGTCGACGCGAGCCCGCTGCGCGGAAGCGACGGCCGCAGGGTCGACGGCGACACGCTGTTCACGGCGATCATCTACCCGCTGTACAGCCCCGACTCGTGGCCGTACCTCAGCGAGATGTTCTCGGCCACGATGTTCGGCGACGGCGACGCCGCGCTCGTCTTCGCCGACGGCTACTACGGGCGCGAGCCCGACGGCACCTATCATCGACAACTCCACCGAGGCCTTCCGTTCGATCAACTGCCTCGACTATCCCGCCCAGTCCGACGTCGAGGTGATGCGCGAACAGGCGGCCGAGATCACCGCCGCAGCACCGACGTTCGGCCCCTACATGAGCTACGACGACCTCAGCTGCACCCAATGGCCCTACGAGTCGACTCGCGAGCAAGCCGAGATCCACGCCGAGGGCGCCGCGCCGATCATGGTCGTGGGCACCACGGGCGACCCGGCGACGCCCTACGAGTGGTCGGTCGCGCTCGCCGACCAGCTCGAGAGCGGTGTGCTCGTGACCTACGAGGGCGAGGGCCACACGGCCTACAACAAGTCGAACGCGTGCGTGAACGAGGCCGTCGAGAGCTACCTCATCGACGGAACCGTGCCCTCGGCCGACCCGAAGTGCTGACGTGGTCATCGCCGCACGATTTCTTCGCTAATATGGACTCTCGTGCCAGCCGGTGCGCTCCGCGCGCCGCAGTCACGCCGCCTTAGCTCAGTCGGCAGAGCGTCTCACTCGTAATGAGAAGGTCGTGGGTTCGATTCCCACAGGCGGCTCCAATGAGCACAAGGGCCTCGGGATCACCCCGGGGCCCTTCGTGCATGCCGGGTGATCGGCAACTGCGGCCAGACCCCGATCGCCGGGGCGGCGCAAACGAACGGCCCGGGATCGCCGGACCGTTCGTATCTCACGCGAGGAAGAGCGCGTGCGTCATGTGGGCCCGTGCCCGAGGGCGTCGGGCATTCGGCGTGCGACCCGGGTGACCGTACGAGTCGGGCAGGGTCATCCGATCACCTTTCTGATCTCGGTCGCGTAGGCCGTGTAGCCGGTCGCGTTCGGGTGGAACCCGTCGGTTGATACGGAAGATCGATTGAAATCGTTGATCCACGGGCTCGAGCTTCCGATGCCGTGGCCGGCGAACGCGGTCTCGACATCGACGAAGATCGCCCCGCTCGCCACGGCCGCGGCCTGGATCGCGTCGTTGAGCGCGACGGTGTCGCCGTTCACCCGGCCGGCCCACGTGCTGTACTTCGCGTTCGGCAGGTTGAAGAGCAGCGGGTAGCCCGTCACGATGATCTTCGCGCCCGGAGCCGCCTTCGCGCGGATCGCTGCGACCGTCGACGTGATCCTCTGCGCGACGATGCCGTCGGCCACCATCTTCTCGGCGTTCTGGATGTGACCGAGGCACGAGCTCGACACGAGCACGAAGCAGTTCTGCATGACCGCGGCGAAGCCGACGTCGTTGCCACCGACCGTGAGCGTGATCCGCGTCGCGGTCACGGGTATCGCGGGCACCTGACCGGCGATGACCTCGGCCGTGGAAGCGCCGGAGCACGCGGGGAATGCGGCGAGCAGCAGGTTCGCATCGGCATCGAGCAGCTTCGGGTAGCCGAGCGAGCTGCGATAGCACGAGGTGTCGAGATAGCTTCGGGCACCGGTGCCCGCGGCATACGAGTCACCGAGTGCCGCGTACGCGAGCGGGGTGGTCCCGCCTCCGCCACCGCCCGGCGGCTTGCCCGGCTTGTCGGGCTTGCCGATGGAGATCGACGCGTTCGCGCCGGGCGCCGGCGCGGCGACAACCGAGGCCAGTGCGAGCCCGGCGACCGCGAGCACCGCGGCAGCCAGCAGCGTCGTGCGCCGCCGCGGCAGCATCGCGTCGATCATCGGACTGCGCTGATCACTGCGGCGTAGGCCTCGTATCCCTCGGCGGTGGGATGCAGGAACGTCTCGGGGTTCGCCGGGTCCTGGCCGAGCCACGGGTCGGCGCTGAAGGCGCCGTGGCCGAGGAAGGCCACGGTCACGTCGGCGAAGACGACGTTCACGCCCTGCGCCGCCGCTGCGGTCGACCGTCGCGGAGATGATCGTGTTCATGGTCGCGACGCCGACGTTGACCCCATCGGCGACGCCCGGGGCGAGGGGCAGCGGGTATCCGGTGACCACGATGCGCGCATTCGGTGAGATGCTGCTGATCGCGGCGATCGTCTCGGCGAGTTCGGGCCCGAGCTCGGTCGAGAGATACGTGTTCGCGCTCCGAGTGCGGTGAAGCACGGCAGCGTGTTCGGATCGGGGACGCACGCCGCGAGCAGGCCCGGCAGGTCGAGTCCATTCGCGCCGACGGTCAGCGTGACGAGCGTCGTGCCGCGGTTGATCTGCGAGAGCTGCGCGTCGACGTCGTCGAAGTCCGCGCCGGTGCACGCGGCGTTGCGCAGCAGGTTGACGCGGGGCTGCTGCGTCGAGCAGGCCCGGGTACCCGAGCGGGCTCTGCAGGCACGCGTTGAGGTAGACGCCCGTGCCCTGGCCGGCGGCGTACGAATCGCCGAGGGCGACGTACTTCGCGACGGGTGGAGGCGGCGCGGCGGCCGCCGGACCCGCAACCCCGACGGGAATTGCGAACAACGCGATGATCGCCGCGACAGCAATGGCGCGACCCTTCCCGAGTGCAGTCGACATGCACCCACGCTAGACCTGAACGTGAGTGATCCACAGTATCCCCGTAAGGGGGGCACGATCGGGCATCGCGGGCAGCCCGTAGGCTGGCGACATGAGCGAATCTCTGCGCTGGGGCATCCTGGCGACCGGCGGCATCGCCCGCCTCTTCACCGGCGACCTGAAGGCCAACGGCTTCGACGTGCGGGCCGCCGGCTCGCGATCGCAGGCGAGCGCCGACGCGTTCGCGGCCGAGTTCGACGTGCCGACGTCGTACGGCAGTTACGAGGCCCTCGTCGCCGACCCCGAGGTCGACGTCATCTACATCGCGTCGCCGCATCCGCACCACGCGGCGCACGCGACGCTGGCCCTCGAGGCCGGCAAGCACGTGCTCATCGAGAAGCCGTTCGCCCTGAACCAGGCCCAGGCCCGCCAGGTCGCCGACCTCGCCGCCGCACGCGGGCTGCTGGCCCTCGAGGCGATGTGGACGCGGTACCTGCCGCACATGGTCCGCATCCACGAACTCATCGACTCGGGCGCGCTCGGCGAGGTGCGCTCCGTCATCGCCGACCACACCCAGAAGCTGCCCGACGACCCGGCGCACCGCATCAACGCGCTCGAGCTCGGCGGCGGTGCGCTGCTCGACCTCGGCATCTACCCGGTGTCGTTCGCGTGGGACATCTTCGGCGCCCCGGCGACCGTGCAGGCCTCGGCCACGTTCAAGGCGACCGGTGCCGACGCGCAGGTCGCCACGATCTTCGGCTACGAGGGCAACCGCATGGCGTCGTCGCTCTCGGCGAGCGACACGAAGGGGCCCAACACCGCCGTCGTGCTCGGCAGCGAGGCACGCATCGAGATCGACTCGGTCTGGTACACGGCGACGTCGTTCCGCCTCGTCTCGAACGACGGCACCGTGCTCGAGGAGTACACGTCCGACGTGAACGGGCGCGGCATGCACTACCAGGCGGCAGCCCTCGAGCGCCTCGTCGCCGAGGGCCGGCTCGACGGCGGCGACCGGCTGTCGACCGCCGAGAGCGTCGCCATCATGGGCACGCTCGACGAGATCCGCGCGCAGATCGGGCTGCGCTACCCCGGCGAGTGACGCCGCCCGGCTGCAGATTCGGGTCAGCACGACCGCGTACAATGCCCGGGTGCACGACGAGACGGATGCCCCGGGCGACGGCCCTGCGCTCGCAGACCCCGGCGCCGGCGCGGCGGTGAGCGGCAAGCCCGGCGGCGGGTCATCCGTCGTCGCCTTCGTGCGTCGCCACCGACTCGCCGTCACGATCACCGCTGCGGCGCTCGTGCTCGCGCTCGCCGGCACCGGTGCCGTGGTCGCCGGCGCCGCGACGAACGCCGGCGCGAACGCCGCCGTCGCGCCGAGCGCGACTCCGACGCCCACTCCCGAGCCGCCGCGCGCGGTGCCGGCCGAGGCGGTCGCCGCCAGCCGCATCCGCACCTGCTCGGTCGCCGAGGCCGCGGCCGACCCGCGCCTCGCGAACCTGCAGGCGCAGGTCGTGAAGGCGTCGACCGGCGAAGTGCTCTACGACCGGGGCGGCACCACCCCCTCGCGCACCGCGAGCGTCATGAAGGTGCTCACCTCGGCCGCGGCGCTCTCGGTGCTCGGCCCGAGCCACCGCGCCACGACCACCGTCGTGAAGGGCGCCGAGCCCGGCTCGATCGTGCTCGTCGGCGGCGGCGACGTCACCCTGTCGCGCACGCCGAGCGGCGACGAGACCGCCTACCCGGGCGCGGCGCACCTCGACGAGCTCGCCCGCCAGGTGCGCGAGGCGTGGGCCGCCGACCCGGCGAACCCGCCGATCACGAAGCTGATCCTCGACGCGAGCTACTTCGGCGGCGAGGAGTGGCACGCGAGCTGGGCGCACCTCCGAACGCGAGCTCGGCTACATGTCGAACATCACCGCGCTCATGGTCGACGGCGACCGCGACGACCCCTACACGAACACGTCGTGGCGCAGCGAAGACCCCATCGGCCGTGCCGGCCAGGCGTTCGCCGACGAACTCGGCGGCGTCGGCACGATCGAGCGGGGCACCGCGCCCGCGGGTGCCGCGCAGCTCGGCGCGGTGTCGTCGCCGACCGTCGCCGAGCTCATCGACAAGGCCCTCGTCGTCTCCGACAACACGGTCGCCGAGATGCTCGCCCGGCTCGTCGCGATCAAGACCGGCGCCGGCAACACGTTCGCCTCGCTGAACGCGGGCATCCTCGAGGGGCTCGCAGGGTACGGCGTCGACACCACCGGCCTCACGATCGTCGACGGTTCGGGGCTCTCACCCGACAACGCGGTGCCGCCGTCGTACCTCACCCGCCTGTTCGCGAAGGTCAACGCCCGCGAGGCGAGCCTCGGCTACATCCTCGACTCGCTGCCGGTGTCGGGCGAGCGAGGCTCGCTCGCCTACGACGACCGGTTCTGGGGCGACAACTCGGTCGCCGACGGCCGGGTCATCGCGAAGACGGGATGGATCGACACCGGATACACGCTGAGCGGGGTCATCCGTGCCGCCGACGACACCGACCTCACGTTCGCCATCTACGCGCTCGGCGAGGTCACCGACGAGGCGAAGACGGCGATCGACACCCTCGCCACCGCGTTCTACCGCTGCGGCGACAACCTCTCGAACCAGTGATCGGCGGCGCGGCGGTGCGGTCGGGCGAGCGGATGCCCCACGCCGAGGTCGTGGCGCTCACGCGCAGCCTCGTCGCGATCGACGCCACGAACCCGTCGCTCGTGCCGGGCGGAGCCGGCGAACGCGAGCTCGCCGAGGCCATCGGCGCATGGCTCGACGAACGCGGGTTCGACGTGCGCCTCGTCGGCGCCGACCCCGCGCGACCGAGCGTCCTCGCGCGTCGACGGGGCACCGGCGGCGGTCGCACGCTCATGCTGGCCGGGCACCTCGACACGGTCGGGGGATCGGGGGCGGTCGCTGCGGCGTCGCCCGATGACGATCGCATCGTCGGCCGCGGCGCCTATGACATGGCGGGCGGGCTCGCGGCCGCGATGGTCGCCGCGGCCGCGGCACCCGCCGGTCTCGCCGGCGACCTGGTGCTCGCGTTCGCCGCCGACGAGGAGTTCGGCTCCGTCGGCATGGAGGAGCTGCTCGCCGCGATCGATGCCGAGGCCGGGGCATCCGTCGACCCGTGGCCGCGCCCCGACGCCGCCGTCGTGCTCGAACCGACCGACCTCGGGGTGACCCTCGCCCACCGCGGATTCGCCTGGTACCGCGTCGAATACGAGGGTCTCGCCGCACACGGATCGCAACCCGAACTCGGGCTCGACGCGATCGACCGGGCGGTCGACGGTCTCGTGGCGCTGCGCGCGCTCGCGACCGAGATCGGCGCACGCCCGCGACATCCGCTGCTCGGCGCCGGAAGCGTGCGCGTGTCGACGATCGACGGCGGCACCGACGCCGCGACCGTCGCCGACCGGTGCGTTCTCGTCGTCGAACGACGCACCCTGCCCGGTGAACCCGATCCGGGCGCAGAACTCGAGCGCGTGCTCGCGCCGTCGCGGCCGGCACGCATCGTCGGCTGGTGGCGCGGCCGGCGATGGAGGCCGACGCCGACGCGCCGATCGCCCGAGCGGTGCTCGCGGCCGTCGAACGCGCGACGGGCGCGCCCGCGGTGCGTCGCGGCGACCCATGGTGGACCGACGCGGGGCTGATCGCCGACGCGGGCATCCCGGTGGTGCTCGTGGGACCGGTCGGCGGCGGCGCCCACGCCGACGAGGAATGGGTCTCGATCGCGTCGCTCGCAACACTCGTCGACGCGCTGGAGGCGCACCATCCGCGCCATCTGCGACGAGAATGGATCGTAGGACGGAAGGAGCACTCGTGACCCGAGCACTGTTCATCATCGACGTGCAGAACGATTTCACCGAGGGCGGTGCGCTCGGCGTCGAAGGCGGAGCGGCGGTCGCCGCCGGCATCACCGAACTGCTGGCGACGCGCCGCGGCGAGTACGAGCTCGTGTTCGCCTCTCGCGACTGGCACGCCGGAGATCACGACAACGGCGGGCACTTCGCACTCGACTCCGAACCCGACTTCGTCGACACCTGGCCGCCGCACTGCGTCGCCGGAACGCCCGGCGCCGAGTACCACCCCGCGCTCGTCGACCGAGGAGGTCGACGTGCACATCCGCAAGGGCCAGGGGATTCCCGCGTACTCGATCTTCGAGGGCACCGACGACGCGGGCGAAACGGTGAGCGCGGTGCTCACGCGCCACGGCATCACCGACATCGACGTCGTCGGCCTCGCGACCGACTACTGCGTGCGGGCGAGCGTGCTCGACGCGCTCGAGCACGGGCAGCACGTGCGCGTGTTCACCGACCTCGTCGCCGGGGTCGCCGACGACGTCGTCCGAGGCGGCGCTGGCCGAGCTCGGGCACGCGGGCGCGGTGATCACGGAGTCGAGCGTGCTCGATGCGGACGGCGCCGATGGGGCGTCCGCCGCGCCGGCGATGCCGGCGACGCCGGCGACGCCGAGGCCGGCGCGTGAAGCCGGCGGGCGCGACACCGGTTCCCACGCTCTACGCCGAGAGCGCCGACGGGGTGCTCATCGGCTACCGGCTGCGCGGCGAGCGACCAGCGGATGCCCCGCTGCCGCCGGTGCTGCTCGTACACGGATTCGCGTCGAACGCGACCGTCACCTGGGAGGGCACCGGCTGGGTGCAGGCGCTCGCCGAGGCCGGTCGCGCGGTGATCACCGTCGACCTGCGCGGGCACGGCGACAGCGACAAGCCCGTCGACGGGGAGTCCTATGCGCCCGAGCTGCTCGGCGCCGACCTGCTCGCCGTGCTCGAGTCGGCCGGCGTCGAGCAGGTCGACGTCATCGGCTACTCCATGGGCAACCGCGTCACGTCGGCCCTCGCCGAGCTCGCCCCCGAACGCATCCGCCGGGTCGTCATCGGTGGAGCCGGGCCCGACGAGCTGTTCGCCTCCTGGGACCTCGACGAGGTGCGGGCCGTGCTGCAGCGCGACGAGTGGGCGGGACATCCGCTCATCGAACAGGTGCTGCGCCCCGCGATCGACGCCGGCGCCGACCGTGACGTGCTGCTCGCCGTCATCGAGGGTGTCGCGGGGGCGCCGCTCGCGATCCCCGGCGACATCCCGACGCTGTTCGTCGCCGGCGAGAACGACCCCGTGCCGGCGGGCGTGCAGCAGCTCGCGCTCGACTGGGGTGCCGACCTCGTCACGATCCCCGGGCGCGACCACGTCTCGACGCTCACCGCCCGCGCGTTCAAGACCGCGGCGATCGAGTTCCTGGCCTGAGCCGTATCGCTTCGACGCCGGTCAGAAGCCCAGGCGGCGAAGGGTGATCTTCACGCGATGCGGCAGTCGGTGTCCGGCGATGCGGCGCCACAGGTAGCTCGTCAGCATCGCCTTGCGCATCGGCGTGAGGCTGCTTCGCCGGATCTCGGCGATGCCCGACCGACGCAGCGCCTGGAGCTGGGTGTCATCGTGCGGCCACTTCTTCGAGACGCTGCCCGCCTTGTAGTACTTCACGCACAGCATCTTCGGCACGCGCACGAACTCGCCGATGAGCGCGAGTCCGAGGAGCCACGTCCAGTCGGCGCTGTATTCTCCCTGCTCGTTGGGGTGGATCCCGCCGACGGCTTCGAACGCCGACGAGCGGAAGAGTCCGCGATTCGGCACCCACCAGTCGCCGGGGCGGCTCACCATGACGCGGCCCCGCTCGATCTCGGACTCGAGACCGTCGAGTTCGTCGAACGCGTGCCGCGTCGTCGTGCCGTCGACCTCGTGCACCTCCATGTCGCTGAAGGCGAGCACGGCCCGCTCATTCGTGCGCAGGGCAGTGACGAGTTCCTCGACATAGGTCGGTGCGACGACATCGTCGTGGAACGCGAAGAACATCAGCTCGCCCTCGGCGCGGGCCATGAGATCGTTCGAGTTGCGCAGCCAACCCAGATTGGTGTCGCGTTCGATGATGCGGGTGTTCGGATGGGTCTCGGCGAATCGCCGCACCACCTCGAGTGTGTCGTCGGTCGACCGGTCGTCGCCGATGAGGATCTCGATGCGGGGCCAGGTCTGGGCGGCGAGGCTGTCGAGGGTTCGCGAGATGAAACGGGAACCGTTGTAGGTCGGCACCAGCGCGGTGACGAGCGGGGTCGGGTTCGCCGCCTCCGTCGACGTCGTGTGCTCCACGCTCAGCCTGCGATCTCGTTCGCGAGCTCGCGCGCGAGCCACGGTGCGGTGGAGTACTTGCCGGTGTCGACCGAGAAGTAGTGTGCCGAGTCGCTGCGCGCCGTACCGGTCTCGACGATGCAGCTCGGAACGCGGGTCATCGAGGGCGCCGCGGCCGACCGCGAAGACGAAGCCCCCGTGCACGACGAGGACTCGGCATCGTCGAACACCTCGCCGAGTCCCGGCATGAGCGGTTCGAGTGCGCCGCGGACGCGAGCGATGAACTCCTCGGCCGCCTCACCGGTCGGCACGGGCGGCGCCTCGAGTTCGAGCTCCGAGCCTTGGGCCACGAGCCCGACCGGATACCACGAGACGTAGAAGTCCCGTCCGTTGTAGTTCTTCACGTCGCCGAACGGGCCGATCGCGACGAGCGCGCTCGGCAGTCGGTGCTCGGTGCGTGTGCGCAGGAACACGCACAGCCGGAAGCGGTGGGTCCAGGGCGGCTGCGGGCTGAGGCCGGCAGTCGCGTCGATCGCCAGCCGGCCGTTCCAGAGGCAGTTCACGACCAGGTCGAAGTCATCGTCGGCGTCGTCGCCGCCGTGGTCGGCCAGCACGCGCCATGGCCCATCCGCCGTATCGAGCGGCCGCACCCCCACCACATCGGTGCCGAGCCGCAGCGTCACGCCCGGCTGCGCGGCGACGGCGCCGGCGAGGCGATCGGCGACCCACCGGGTCTCGACAGATCGCTCGGGCACGCGAAAGCCCGCAACGATGTCGGGGCCCGCGACGCCGGTCAGTTCGGCGGGTGAGAGCTCGATGGTGCGAGCGTCGGAGACGTCCACGAGGTAGCGCCGTGCGTCGGGATGCTCTCGGATGAGCTCGCTGATCGCGTCGAATCTCGCGCGCAGGTGGTCGGGGCCGACCACCGAGTCGGCGTGCACGAGGTACAGGTCGTCCTCGGTCGTCGAGTGCCCGGCGAGGTCGCCGTCGACGAGTTCGCGCAGTCGATCCTCGAACTGCAGGCCGCCCGTGAGCAGGTGCTGCGCCGTCGCGAGGGTCGGATCGGCGCCGTAGATGTAGCCGAGGTGGATCTTGCCCTCGTTCCACCGGCTCGCAGCCGACATCGGCGCGTGCTCGCGGTCGAACACCGTCACGTCGAACCCCCGGCGGGCCAGGTTGATCGCCACGGCGCTGCCCATGATGCCGGCACCCGAGCACCGCGACCCGACGCCGGCTCATGACCGCACAGCCGGGGCGCTCGGCTCACCGTGGATGTATTCGCCGGACTCATAGGGACCGTCGGCGAACACGATGAGCGTCGAGCTCGTCGTCGAGGTAGGTCTGTCGCGCCCAGACCCCGGGCTCGAGCAGGAGCGCGGGGCGATCCTCGTCGAGCGTGATGCGCGCCTGCAGCCCGGCATGGCTGACCTCGACGTCGATCGAACCGCTCGCGCGGAAGAGCAGCTGGCGCACGCGTCGGTGGGCGTGGCCACCGCGCACCGCACCCCGCGGCGCATTCACGACGAAGGCACGTTCGACGCTGAATCCGATGTCGCCGAAGCTCAGGGGCGTGAGCACGCCCCGGTGATCACGGAAGCGATCGACGGTGAGCACGCGGACCAGCCCGCCGAGGAGCTCGTTCGACTCGGCGGTCGACAGGGCGCCGGACGTGAGGCCGGGCGGGTCGGGAACAGGGGCCATGCGTTCCTCCACGGATCTCGCCCCGCGCCGATCGCTCGGACACGGCGGGCGGGCCGATCGGCCCGCCGTTGAACGAAGTCAATCACCTCGACCCCGGGTGAAGCCACAGATGGCGAGACCGAGTCGCCCGAATCCGTGCGGATTCGGGCGACTCGAGGTCGGCGACGGGCGGCGGCCTACAGCTGGTGGCCGAGCTTGTACTCGCCCTTCTTCCACTCCGGCATCGATTCCTCGCCCTCGCCGGGGCGCGTGTACGAGAAGCCGTCGGCGCCGATCGTGACCGCCATCTCGCTGGCGTCGGTGCGCGCGACGATCGGCTGGGGGTTGCCGTCGAGGTCGAGCACCGTCGACGCCTCGGTGTACCAGCTGGGCACGACGGGGTTTCCCCACCAGTCGCGGCGCTGGTTGTCGTGCACGTCCCACGTGACCACGGGGTTGTCGGGGTCGCCGGTGTAGTAGTCCTGCGTGTAGATCTCGACGCGGTGGCCGTCGGGGTCGCGCAGGTAGAGGTAGAACGCGTTCGAGACGCCGTGGCGGCCCGGGCCGCGTTCGATGTGGTCCGACATGCGCAGCGCGCCGAGCTTGTCGCAGATCGCGAGGATGTTGTGCTTCTCGTGCGTCGAGAAGGCGACGTGGTGCATGCGCGGGCCGTCGCCGCCGGTCATCGCGGTGTCGTGCACGGTGGGCTTGCGGCGCATCCACGCGGCGTAGACGGTGCCCTCTTCGTCCTGGATGTCCTCGGTGACGCGGAAGCCGAGGTCCTGCATGAACGCCACGGCGCGCGGCACGTCGGGGGTGACCTGGTTGAAGTGGTCGAGGCGCACGAGGGCGCCCGGCGTGTAGAGGTCGTAGCGCCACGCGAGGCGCTCGACGTGCTCGACGTCGTAGAAGAACTCGTAGGGGAAGCCGAGCGGGTCCTCGACGCGCACCGAGTCGCCGATGCCCTTCGTGAAGCCCTCGCTGCGGCGTTCGACGCGGCATCCGAGCTCGGTGTAGAACGCGACCGCCTTGTCGAGCTCCTCGGGGCTGCGCACCCGGTACGAGAACGCGGCGACCGCGGCGACCGGGCCCTTGCGCAGCACGAGGTTGTGGTGGATGAACTCCTCGATGCTGCGCAGGTAGACGGTGTTCTCGTCTTCCTCGGTCACCGTCAGGCCGAGCACGTCGACGTAGAAGTTGCGCGAGCGCTCGAGGTCGGTGACGACGAGCTCCATGTACGCACAGCGCAGGATGTCGGGCGCCGGCGCCTTCGGAGTCGGGACCGGGTTGTCGGTGTGGATCGGAGCTTCCTGGGAGACGTAGAAGCCTGAGGAGGTGAGGGTCATTTCGTCACGGTTGGTCATGTCAGCGTCCTTGCTTGAGGGGTGGTTCGAGTGCGTTCAGCGCGGGTCGGGATCGTCGAGATCGGTCTCGGTGTGGTGCTCGGCCTTGCCGAACGTCGGGTTGTGCACCGCGCCGAGGGTGATGTGCACGGCCTGCTGGTCGGTGTAGAAGTCGATCGAGCGGTACCCGCCCTCGTGCCCGAGGCCCGAGGCCTTGACGCCGCCGAACGGGGTGCGCAGGTCGCGCACGTTGTTCGAGTTGAGCCAGACCATGCCGGCCTCGACCGCCTGCGAGAAGTTGTGCGCGCGCTTGAGGTCGTTCGTCCAGATGTAGGCGGCGAGGCCGTACTTCACGCCGTTCGCGAGCTCGAGCGCCTCTTCGTCGGTGTCGAACGGGGTGATCGCCACGACCGGGCCGAAGATCTCCTCCTGGAAGATGCGGGCGTCGGGCGCGACGTCGGCGAACACCGTCGGGGCGACGTAGTTGCCCGTGGGGAAGCCCTCGGGGCGTCCGCCGCCGGCGACCAGGCGGCCCTCGGTCTTGCCGATCTCGACGTAGCTCATGACCTTGTCGTAGTGCTCGGGGTGCACGAGGGCGCCGACCTCGGTCTTCGGGTCGTGCGGGTCGCCCACGACGACGCGCTTCGCCTGCGCCGCGTAGCGCTCGACGAACTCGTCGTACACCGGGCGCTCGACGAGGATGCGCGAACCGGCCGTGCAGCGCTCGCCGTTGAGCGAGAACACCCCGAAGATCGTCGCGTCGACCGCGGCCTCGAGGTCGGCGTCGGCGAACACCACGGCGGGCGACTTGCCGCCGAGCTCCATCGACAGGCCCTTGAGGAACGGCGCGGCGTTGCCGAAGATGATCTGTCCGGTGCGGCTCTCGCCGGTGAACGAGATGAGCGGCACGCCGGGATGCTTCACGAGCGCGTCGCCCGCCTCCTCGCCGAGCCCGTTGACGAGGTTGAAGACGCCCTTGGGCAGCCCGGCCTCCTCGAAGATCCCGGCCCACAGCGACGCCGACAGCGGCGTGAACTCGGCCGGCTTGAGCACGACCGTGTTGCCGGTGGCGAGCGCGGGGCCGAGCTTCCACGACTCGAGCATGAACGGCGTGTTCCAGGGCGTGATGAGCCCGGCGACGCCGATCGGCTTGCGGTTGACGTAGTTGATCTGGCGGCCGGGCACCTTGTAGGTGTCGTCGGCCTGCGCGACGATCAGGTCGGCGAAGAACCGGAAGTTCTCGGCCGCGCGACGGGCCTGGCCGAGGGCCTGGGTGATCGGCAGGCCCGAGTCGAACGACTCCAGCTCGGCCAGCTGCGCGTCGCGCGACTCGACGATGTCGGCGATGCGGTGCAGCACCCGCGAGCGCTCGCGAGGCAGCATGCGCGGCCACGGACCCTCGGTGAAGGCGCGCGTCGCGGCGGCGACGGCGAGGTCGATGTCGGCCTTCTGGCCGGCCGCGGCCTGCACGTAGGTCTCGTTCGACACCGGGTCGAGCACGTCGAACGTCTCGCCGCCGACCGAGTCGACGAACTCGCCGTCGATGTAGTGGCGGATGCGGTCGGGCAGTCCCTCGGGGATGTGGTGCGTCATGGCGGATGCTTTCCGATCGATGGGTGGATTCAGGCGGAGATTGCGGATGACTCGGGGTCCGGGGCATCCGTCGCGTGGCTTGTGCTCGCTCTGGTAGGCGAGCACCGCGTCGAGCGTGGCGTTGCGGTGCCGGCGTGCGGCGAGTTCGATGTCGAGCGGGTCGGCGCCCGTCTCGATGAGGTCGAGGATGCGGTCGTGCTCGTCGACGGACTCGAGCGCGCGGCCCGGCACGAAGCTGAACGACGAGTCGCGCAGCAGCTTCATGCGGTTCCAGCCGCGGTGCACCAGGTCGAGGATGTGCGGGTTCGGGCACTCCTCGAACAGCACCGAGTGGAACTCGAGGTTGAGCTCGGTGAACCGGTGCGGCTCGAAGTCGTCGAGCGTGCGACGCATGCGCTCGTTGATCGCGCGCGCCCGGCGCAGGTGGTCGGGGGTGAGCAGCGGCGCGGAAAGTGCGGTGGCGGAACCCTCGACGAGTGCGAGCGTCTGCATCGTGTGCAGGTACTCGGTCTCCTGGATGAGGGCGACCTGGGCGCCGACATTGCGCTCGAACGTGACGAGCCCCTCGGCCTCGAGCCGGCGGATCGCCTCGCGCACCGGCACGACGCTCACGTCGAGCTCGCGGGCGATCGAGCCGAGCACGAGCCGGTAGCCCGGCACGTAGCGGCCGTCGTCGATGCGCGCGCGGATGAAGCGGTAGGACTGCTGCGACTTGCTCTCGGCGCTCATCGCGACTCCTCGTCGCCGGCGTGCTCGCCGGGTCGGGCGGCGCGGTAGCGCGCGAGCCATTCGGCGTTCATGGGGAACAACCCGTCGACGGATGCCCCGCCGGCGACCTGCTCGGCGACGTACGCGTCCTGGCGCTCCTGCTCGGCCGCCTCGGCGGCCACTTCGGCGACGAGGTGCGGCGGGATCACGATGACGCCGTCGCCGTCGCCCACGATGACGTCGCCCGGCTGCACGGCCGCGCCGCCGCAGGCGATGGTGCCGTCGACCTCCCACGGCACGTGCCTGCGCCCGAGCACGCTCGGGTGCGGGCCCTGCGAGAACACGGGGATCTCGAACCCGGCGACCGCGTCGAAGTCGCGCACGCCGCCGTCGGTCACGATGCCGACCGCGCCGCGCACCTGCGCGCGCAGGGCGAGCACGTCGCCCACCGTGCCCGTGCCGCGCTCGCCGCGGGCCTCGACGACCAGCACCTCGCCCGGCTCGACGGTGTCGAATGCGACCTTCTGCGCGTTGAACCCGCCGCCGTGCGCCGTGAACAGGTCGGGGCGGAACGGGATGAACCGCAGCGTCTTGGCCGTGCCCAGGATGCGGTCGCCGGCGTGGTTGGCGTGCACGCCCTCGATGAAGATGTCGTGGTAGCCGCGCTTGCGCAGCGCGACGCTGAGGGTCGCGACCGCGGTCGACTCGATGAGCGCGCGCACCTCGTCGGTGAGCACGTCCGCGGGTCGAGGAGCGCGGCGAGGCCGGAGGCGTCGCGGCACTCGGCGCCGTCGCACGCCCGGCGGCGACAGCCGCCGCGAGTTCGGCTTCGCTGCCCCATGCCTCGACCCGCTGCAGGTCGTCGACCGCGGGCTTCGTGCCGAAGTCGCCGAACTCGTGCGGTGCCCTGGGTGACGGTCGTCACGAGCCGGCCGGTCGAGGGTGCGCCGGGCGCCTCGGGCGCGTCGACCTCGACCTCGACGACATCGCCCGGCACGATGACCGACGAACCCGCCGGGGTGCCGGTGAGGATGACGTCGCCGGTCTCGAGCGTCATGAGCTGCGACAGGTCGGCCACGAGCCGGCCGAAGGGGAAGAGCAGCGTCGACGACGAGTCATCCTGCACCAGTTCGCCGTTGACCCAGGTGCGCACGCGCCAGGCGTCTTCGCCGATGCCGTCGGTGGGGATCGCGGCCGGGCCGAGCGGGGTGAACCCGTCGCCGCCCTTCGAGCGCACGTTCGAGCCCTTGTCGGCGGCGCGCATGTCGTAGATGCCGAGATCGTTGGCCGCGGTGACGGATGCCACGTGGCTCCAGCCGCGCTCGGGCGTGACGTGCCGCGCGGGCTCGCCGATGATGAGCGCGATCTCGCCCTCGAAGGCGAGCAGTTCGGTGCCGGCCGGGCGCTCGAGCGTGCCGCCCGACGCGGCGATCGATGAGGAGGGCTTGATGAAGTAGCTGGGCTGGGCGGGGGTGCGACCACGTTGCGCGGCCCGCGAGGGGTAGTTGAGGTGCACGGCGATGATCTTTCCCGGTGTCGGGATGGCGCCGCCGCTCGTCGCGGTGAACTCGTTCGTCATAGACGTCCTCGTCTCTCAATATCTGAAATGATATACGATCTGTCGACTTGGCGCCAGACCCTGTCGGGACCTGCCTAGTAGCTGCCGCGGGGAGTGTCGGAGCCGCCGGGAGTGTCCGTGCCCGGGGCATCCGCTCGGATGAAGCGGTCGGCGAGGCCCTCGCTCGCGCGCGCCAGGATCGCCACGTCGGCGCCGACGGCGACGAAGGATGCCCCGGCGGCGAGGTATCGCTCGGCGTCGTCGGGCACGAACGCGTTGACGCCGACGGGCTTGCCCGCGGCCCGGCCCGCCTCGATCGACGTCAGCACGGCGGCCACGACATCGGGGTGGCTCTGCTCCCCGAGCACGCCCATCGAGGCCGCGAGGTCGGCCGGCCCCACGAAGAGCGCGTCGACGCCGTCGACCGCGGCGATCTCGGCGACGGCGGCGACCGCGGTCGCCGACTCGATCTGCACGGTGAGGCTGACCGTCGCCGACGCGGTGTGCAGGTAGTCGTCGACGCGGTTCCACCGCGACGACCGGGCGAGCGATGCCCCGACGCCGCGAACGCCGCCACCGGGGTATCGCACCGCGCGCACGAGCTCGGCGGCCTGCTCGGCGGAGTCGACCATGGGCACGAGCAGGTTCTGCACGCCGAGGTCGAGGTACTGCTTGATCACCACCACATCGCCGATCGGCGGGCGCACGACCGGCGCGACGGGATAGGCCGACACGGCGTAGAGCTGGCCGAGGATCGACTCGAGGCCGTTGGGGGAGTGCTCGGCGTCGATGAGCACCCAGTCGAGGCCGCTGCCCGCGGCGATCTCGGCGACGATCGGGCTGCCCGAGCACACCCACATGCCGACCTGCGGCCGAGCCGCGCCGGCGAGGCGCGCGGCGAACGTCTCGGGAAGGTTCACTCGAACCGGCATGTGACCGCCCCCAGCTGCCCGTAGTCGGCGTGCACGGTGTCGCCGCGTTCGACCCACATCGGCCGCGTGAACGAACCGGCGAGGATGATCTCGCCCGCGCCGAGCGACTGCCCGTGCTGCGCGAGCTTGTTCGCGAGCCAGGCGACGCCCATGGCGGGGTGGCCGAGCACCGCCGCGGCCACGCCCGACTCCTCGATGGTCTGGTTGCGGTAGAGCAGCGCCGACACCCAGCGGAGGTCGACCTCGTCGACCTTCACGGGTCGGCCGCCGACGACCATGGCCCCCATGGCGGCGTTGTCGCTGATCGTGTCGACGATCGTGCGGCCCTGCAGTTCGATGTGCGAGTTCAGGATCTCGAGCGCCGGCACGACGTAGGCCGTCGCGTCGAGCACGTCGAAGACCGTGACGTTCGGGCCCGCGAGCGGCTTCGCGAGCACGAACGCGAGCTCGACCTCGATGCGCACGTTCGAGAAGCGGTCGAACTCGACGGATGCCCCGGACTCGAACACCATGTCGTCGAAGATGACGCCGTAGTCGGGCTCGGTGATGCCGGTGGCGACCTGCATGACCTTCGACGTGAGGCCGATCTTGCGGCCGACGAGCCGTGCCCCTTCGGCCTGGCGCGAGTCGGCCCAGTGCTTCTGCACGGCATAGGCGTCGTCGACCGTCATGTCGGGGTTGCGGGCGGTGAGCAGCGGAACGGTCGTGCGGTCGCGCTCGGCGGCTGCGAGCTCGTCGGCGATCGCCGAGATGCGGGAGGGATCGAGCACTGGAGCTCCACTTCTTCGTCGAGATGGCTGTTTGCGATCGTATACGTGGGGGCTGCGGCCCGAAACGGGGCCGCGTCAGGCGGGCAGCAGCACCGGTCCGAAGAATTCGGCGACCAGCTCGGGCCGGTCCAGCGGCAGCACGGTCGCGACGAACATGTCGGGGCGCACGACCACGACGCATCCGCCCCGGTCGATGCCGCGCCGTTCGAAGATGTCGTTCGCGGGGTCGGCCGCGTAGACGAGCTCGTCGTCGATCACCTGGAACGGGCCGAAGCGGGGCCGGAACACCGCAGGCACGTCGCCGGGCTCGATGGTGTCGTGGTCCTGCTGCCAGATGACCTTGACGTCGAAGACACTGCCGGCGTCCTCGCCCTCGCGGTGCGTGCTGACATACGGGGAGTCGGGGGAGTTGCGCAGCCAATCCGCCCAGCGATGGATCTCGCCGCCGTCGGTCGGAGCGGGCGCATCGGCGAAGGCGTAGAGGCGCCAACGGCCGTCGGCCCGCATGTGGTGTCCGAACTCCATCGGCACGGCGTCGCACACGCGCACGACCGGCGCCGACCTGAAGCGCTCGCCGATGGGGTAGCCCGTCGCGAGGTGCTGGAACCTGCCCTCGTCGATGACGGTCGACGGCTCGTAGTGCGTGCCGAATCCCGAGGCCTGGATCTCGCTCTTCACGTAGTGCGCCGTGACCTCGGCCGGGTCGACGCCGCCGAGCTCGGGGTGTTCCGGGTCGAGCACCTTCGCACCCATGAGGGTCGACCACTCGCGGTCGAAGTCGATGAGCTGCTGCGCCACCGCCTGTCGCTCCAACGAGTAGGTGTCGAGCAGCGACTCGGGGCTGCGGCCGGCGAGCACGGAGCCGAGCTTCCATCCCAGGTTGAAGGTGTCCTGCATCGACACGTTCATGCCCTGGCCGGCCTTCGCCGAGTGGGTGTGGCAGGCGTCGCCGGCGATGAACACACGCGGCTCCCTCTGGCCGCGCTCTTCCGGCTTGACGTCGTCGAACGTGTCGGTCACCCGCTGGCCGACCTCGTAGACGCTCCACCAGGCGACGTGGCGCACGTCGAGCCGGTACGGCTGGAAGATGCCCTGTGCGATCTCGACGATGCGCTCGAGCGGGGTCTCGCGCACCTTGCCGGCGTCGTCTGGGGCGATGTCGCCGAGGTCGACGTAGATGCGGGAGAGGACGTTGCCCTCACGGGGGATGAGCAGGATGTTGCCGCCCGAGCCCGACTGGATCGCGCACTTCGTGCGGATGTCGGGGAAGTCGGTGTCGATGAGCACGTCCATGACGCCCCAGGCGTGGTTGCGGGAGTCGCCGTGCAGCCGGCCTCCGATCGACTTGCGCACCATGGAGCGCGCGCCGTCGCAGCCGACGGCGTACTTCGCGCGCACCGTGCGCTCTTCGCCCAGGTCGTCGCCCGACCGTGCGCCGCACGACGGCCTTGACGGGACGCTCGGCGCCCTCCTCGATCTCGAGCGAGACGAGGTCCCATCCGTAGTCGGGCTTCAGTCGGCTGGGCGAGTTCGCGGCGAACTCGGCGAAGTAGTCCTGCACGCGAGCCTGGTTGCAGACCACGTGCGGGAACTCGCTGAGCGTCGAGTTCTCGAGCGCCGCGGAGTCGATCGACCGGTCGGCGCGGTGGATGCGGCTGCGGTCGGCCGGATCGGGGCGCCAGAACTGCATCTCGGTGATGCGGTACGCCTCGGCGAGCAGCCGCTCGGCGAAGCCGAATGCCTGGAACGTCTCGACCGAGCGCGCCTGGATGCCGTCGGCATGGCCGATCTCGAGCCGGCTGCCGCGGCGCTCGATGATGCGCGTGTGCACCTCGGGATACATCGAAAGTTGCGCGGCGAGCAGCATGCCGGCGGGGCCGGTGCCGACGATGAGCACGTCCATCTCATCGGGGAGATCGTCGGGCCGCTCGAGCCCGATGCCGGCGGCGGGGAGCACGCGCGGGTCGTGCGAGACGTAGCCGTGGTGATGGAACTGCATTGCTTTCTCCTTCGAAAGATCCCTGTCGAGCCCTGATCGCTCGACCATGCGCATTCAGCGCCTCGGCTGGTGGATGCGCCGGCGATGCGAGTCAGGCGTGCCGAGCCGCCGCGCCGTATCGATGTCAGCTTCGAGGAGGTCGCGTTCGTGGACGCTGGCATCCAATGGCGATATCGTATACGATCTTGAATCAGAGTCTGCAAGATCGTCGGAAGCCGACTGGTGCACGACAACGGGCCTTGACGATTAGGCATGAAATCGTATATGTTCCCGTAACGTTCCCTCGAGCATCCACTGCTGATCCATCGGAGCCCCGTCCGATCCATCGGAACCCACCCATGACAAAGGAGTCAGCGTGTCCCAGACACCGCTCATCCCACCACGAAGCAGGAGCGCGCGAGGGTCCTCGGCGCGGTCGTCGTCGGCACCACCATCGAGTGGTACGACTTCTTCATCTACGCCTTCATGGCCAACCTGGTTTTCGCGGAGCTCTTCTTCGCGCCGGCCGGACCGGCCCTCGCCCAGATCCTCTCGCTGGTGACCATCGGCATCTCGTTCCTGTTCCGCCCGCTGGGCGCCTTCCTCGCGGGCCACTTCGGCGACAGGATCGGGCGGCGCCCGATGCTCGTGCTGACGCTCCTGCTCATGGGCGCCGCGACGACGCTCGTCGGCGCACTGCCCACCTACGCGCAGATCGGAATCTGGGCGCCGATCATGCTGATGCTGCTGCGCATCCTGCAGGGGATCTCGGCCGGCGGCGAGTGGGGCGGCGCGGTGCTCATGGCGATCGAGCACGCGCCGGTGAACCGCCGCGGCCTGTTCGGCTCCTTCGTGCAGTCGGGCGTGCCCCTGGGCCTGCTGCTCGCGACAGGGGTGCTCGCCTGGATCCGCGCAGCCTTCCCGGGTGACGCGTTCATCGAGTTCGGCTGGCGCATTCCGTTCTTCCTCTCGATCGTGCTGGTCGTCGTCGGCTACATCGTGCGCCGCTCCGTCGATGAGTCGCCGGTGTTCGAGGAGATCAAGCAGACCGCGCAGCAGTCGTCTGCGCCCATCATCCAGGTGTTCAAGAAGTACGGCCTCGTCGTGCTCTTCTGCGCGATGGTGTTCATGGCCAACAACGCCGTCGGGTACATGACCACCGGTGGTTACGTGCAGGGTCTGGCCTCGCGCCCCGTGGATGAGGGCGGATACGGCTTCGACCCGGTCGGCGTGCAGCTGGCGGCTCTCGCGGGTGCGATCTCGTGGCTCGCCTTCACGTTCCTGGCCGGCTGGCTCTCCGACCGCATCGGCCGCAAGCCGCTCTACCTGATCGGCTGGGTCGTGCTCGCGATCAGCGTCGTGCCGCTGTTCCTGCTGGTGCAGTCGGGCGTTGCCGGGGTCGCCTGGGCGACCGTCATCCTGGGCGCCGGCCTCGGCCTGACGTACGGCGCGCAGGCGGCCTGGTACGCGGAATCCTTCCCCGCCTCGGTGCGGTTCTCGGGTGTCTCGATCGCGTACGCGATCGGTGCCGTGATCGGCGGCGCGTTCGCCCCGACCATCGCCCAGGCGCTGCTGCAGGCGACCGGCACGACGTGGGCGATCGTCGGCTACCTGCTCGTGACCGTCGTGATCTCGGTCATCGGCACCCTCCTGCTGCGCGACCGCACCGGCGTTCCGCTCTCGATCGAGTTCGAGCAGTCGAGCCACTTCGACACCTGGAAGCGCGGCGACAAGTACGAAGTGCTCTCGCCCGTGGACGAGGCTGCGAAGCGCTGAGCTTGCCGAGGAGGGGTCCCGCGCCGCGGCGCGGGACCCCTCCTCGTTTCGCGCCGCCCGGCCGGTCTCGACGATGGCCGGATCGGCGATGAGCTCCGGGGGCAAACCCGTCAGGATTCGCGAAAGCTCGCCGAGAATGACGCGAATGCACCCCCGGAACGCGTGCGGTCAGCTGTTCACGCGGATGATCTCGTGCTGGTACGGCGCGATCACCGAACCCGAGATGCGGCAGTCGAGCAGCAGGAACGGGCGCTCGTGGGCCGGCCGCGCCGTCCACTCGGCGAGGCGGTCGAGGTCGGCGAGTTCGCGCACGACGACGCCCTCGGCGCCGAACGCGGCTGCGAGGCCCGCGAAGTCGGTCTCGGGGATGCGCATGGGCGCCTCGGCGAGGCCCTTGAGCCCGTAGAGGTTCACCTCGGCTCCGTAGGCGGCGTCGTTCCAGACGACCGCGAGGCCCCGGCCGCCCGCGACGCGCACGGCGCTCTCGAGGTCGGCGAGCGCCATGAGCCCGCCGCCGTCGCCGGTCGTGAGCACGATCGTCGACTCGGGCCGGGCGAGCGCGGCACCCGGGAACGCTCGGAAACCCGAGGCCGATCGACTGGAACGCGGTGCCGACCATGATCATGCGGTCGGGCGATGCCACGGGCCAGTACATGTTCGCCCAGCCGATGAAGTGGCCGCCGTCTGAGACGACCACGCGATCCTCGGGCAGCAGCTCGCCGATGCGCGCCGCGACGCTGCGCGGGTCGAGCCGGCCGTCGGGCGCGACAGCGTCGCCGGGCTCGTAGGCGCGGGCGGCCGCGACGTCGACCGACTCGCGCCAGCCCGACGACTGAGCACCGACCGCGCCGAGAGCGGCGACGAGCGCGCGCGCGACGAAACCGGCGTCGGCACGGATGAACGACCCCACGTTGGGGTGCGTCGCCGTCGCGGCGACGTCGACCTGCACCACCCGGGTGCCCGGGGCGAAGAGCTCGCCGAAGCGCATCGTGAACTGGTTGAGCGAGGCGCCGAACACGATGGCGACGTCGGCCTCGCGCACGAGCTGCATGGAGCCCTCGGCGCCGAAACCGCCCGCCACGCCGAGGTCGAAGCGATCGTCGGGGAACACGCCGCGCCCGAGCGCGGTCGTGAGCGGTGAGGGCGCCCGTGGCGTCGGCGAGCGCGCCGAGCGCCTCGCCCGCGTCGGCGAGCCAGGCGCCGCGCCCGGCGAGCAGCAGCGGGCGTCGTGCGTTCGCGAGCGCCGCGACGGTCTCGGCGAGCACCCGGGTGGCGAACTCGCCCTTCGGGGTGACGGGCTCCGGCAGGCGCAGGGCGGGTACGGCAGGCGCGGCAGGTGCGGCGCCCAGCGCGGCGGCGGCGGATGTCGCGACCCCCGCCTCCTCGTCGCGAGCCCGTGCCGGGTCATCCGCTCGCTCGTCGGTCTCGCCGACCTCGAGGCCGGCGACGTCGTAGGGGATCGCGAGCACGGCCGCCGTGCGGTTGGCCAGCGCGTGCTCGATCGCGAGCACGGTCGTGGCGGCGACATCCGTTCGGCCCACCGTGAAGGTGCGCGCGCCGACGCCCGAGGCCATCGCGATCTGGTCGACGTCCCAGGGGCGTGAGCCGGTCGTCGGTTCATCGCCGACGACGAGCACCATGGGGATGCGCGCCTGCGCGGCCTCGGCCAGCGCGGTGAGCGTGTTCGTGAAGCCCGCGCCGTAGGTCGCGGTCGCGGCGGCGAGCCGGCCCGAGGCGCGGAAGTGCGCATCGGCGGCGACGACCCCGCCGGCCTCGTGACGCATCGCCGTGTAGTGCGTCGGCGTGCGGTCGAGGGCGTCGAGGAACAGGGCGTTGCCGTTGCCCATCACGCCGAAGACGTGGTCGATGTGGGCGGAGAGCGTGTGCGCGACGAGTGCCGAGACGGTGGGCATGGCGGATTCCATTCGAGACAGGTGACGGATGCGGGTTCCGTATGTGTCTCGCGCGCGGCCTGCGCCGATCGGCTTCGTGCCCATTTTTCGAGCACCGGCGCTGCGTGGCGCCTCGACACCGCGATTCTAGCCGAGCGGATGTCCCGGGCAGCGCACGTCCCGGCACGTCGAGGTTCGACGAGCCGGGGAGCTGCGTGCGGGGATCGGGTTCAGACGCTGCGGTTGCCCGACATCATGCGCACCAGCCACACGATCGCCGCGATGACGAGCAGGACGATGCCCACCCACAGCAGGAAGTTCAGCGACTGCACGAACCCGCCGGTGAAGAGCAGGATGATCGCGACGATGGCGACGATGATCAGGAGGATGTTCATGGATCTTCCCTTCCGTTGCGATCCGCACGCGGTGTCGGGTCGCCCGCTGGGATCTCAGTGACAAGTCGACCAGATCGAGCGAGCGACTTGTCGAGCGGTTGCGCGGCGTTCCGGATGCGTGTATGGCGGCCGTCGACGACGTGGGCGAGTCGGCCCGTCGAGCAGCGAACACGGCATGATGGCCGGGTGAAGACGATTCAGCTGCGCCGGTACACCCTCGTCGACGGAATCTACGACGAGTTCATCGCATGGTGGCGCGAGACGATCACCGCGGTTCGGGCCGGGGCCGGATTCACGATCGAGTTCGGCGTACGGCATCCGTGAGACCAACGAGTTCGTGTGGGCGGTGAGCACTCCCGGCGACGTCGAGGCGTTCCTCGCGCATCGAGGCCGGCGTACCTGGCCTCCGACGCGCGCGCCGCCGCGTTCGAGGGCGTGCCCGCAGCGCATCGCCGCGCACGACATCCGCTTCGTCGACGACGAGCCGCTCGTCGGCTGAAACGGCATCGGCGGGCTCGGCATCCCGTCGCCCAGCGCAGCGGAGACGAGCGAAGCGAGCGGATGCCCCGCGCCACGGTGGCGGGTCGGGGCATGCGCCGGCGCCAGCGTGTACAGGACCCTCACCGTGGGCGTCGATAGAATAGGGGCATACCCCAACTGACTGACGTGGTCGATGCTGCCCACCCGCGCGCTCGGCCGAGAGGATGAACGTGACTCACGAGTTCGACGCCCGACGTGCCGAGTGGATCGCCCGAGAGGAGCTCGCCGAGCGGATGATCCCGCTCATCGGCGGCCTCTACCGAGACCACGGGGTGGTGACCTCCATCCACGGCCGCCGGCTCATCAACCGCTCGGCGATCGACCTGCTCAAGGCCCACCGCTTCGCCCGGCAGGCCGGCGACGTCGAGCTCGACCTCGTCGACACCATGCGGGTGCTCGAGGCGCTGCGCGAGATCGTTCCCGGCCCCGCGTCGATCGACGTCGCGCGCCTCGTCTCCCGCTACGCCGACGCCGTCGGCGAGGGCGACGCCCGCGACCTGGTCGACTTCGTGCGCGCCGAACTCGAGTCCGTCATCGCGGCGAGCGACCCGGCCGGCGAGCGTGTCGCGCCCGAGGCATCCGGAACCGATGTCGTGCTCTACGGCTTCGGCCGCATCGGGCGGCTGCTCGCCCGCATCCTGATCGCCCACACCGGCGGCGGCCACGGGCTGCGCCTGCGCGCGATCGTCGTGCGCAAGGGAAGCGACAACGACCTCATCAAGCGCGCGAGCCTGCTGCGCCGCGACTCGGTGCACGGCCCCTTCCAGGGCACGATCGAGGTCGACGAGCAGGCGAACACGATCCTCGCGAACGGCACGCTCATCCAGGTCATCTACTCGAACGACCCGGCCACGATCGACTACACCGCCTACGGCATCGACGACGCGATCGTCGTCGACAACACCGGCCGCTGGCGCGACGACGAGGGGCTCTCGCAGCACCTGCGCTCGACCGGCGTCTCGCGCGTGCTGCTCACGGCGCCGGGCAAGGGCGCCATCAAGAACATCGTGCACGGCATCAACGCCGACGACATCGAGCCGACCGACACGATCCTGTCGGCCGCCTCGTGCACGACGAACGCCATCACGCCGGTGCTGAAGGCCGTCAACGACGCCTACGGGGTCGTGCGCGGGCACGTCGAGACCGTGCACTCGTTCACGAACGACCAGAACCTCATCGACAACTTCCACAAGGGCGACCGCCGCGGGCGCGCCGCCGCGCTCAACATGGTCATCACCGAGACCGGCGCCGCGAAGGCCGTCGCGAAGGCGCTGCCCGAGCTCGCCGGCAAGCTCACCGGCAGCGCCATCCGCGTGCCCACGCCCGACGTGTCGCTCGCGATCCTGAACCTGCAGCTCGAGCGGCCGGCCGACAAGGCCGAGATCAACCGCTACCTGCGCCAGGTGTCGCTCACCTCGCCGCTGCGCCAGCAGATCGACTACATCGAGTCGCCCGAGGTGGTCTCGACCGACTTCGTCGGCTCGAACCGTGCCGGCATCGTCGACGGGCTCGCGACCATCGCCGACGGCACCGACGTCGTGCTCTACGTCTGGTACGACAACGAGTACGGCTACTCGTGCCAGGTCGTGCGCGTCATCGAGGCGATGGCGGGCACGCACCCGGTCGTGCTTCCCGAGCGCCAGCCGGTGCTGCTCGCCCGCGAACTCGCGTCGGTCGAGTAGCGACGCAGGAGCGTATCGAGACCTCTTCGCGTGATCTCGATACGCGTCGCGCTACGCACGGCGCTACTCGATCGACGACGCTGGGTCGTCGTAGGCTGGAACCCATGAGCACTGAAGCCGTCATCGTCGACGTCATCCGCACGCCCGTCGGGCGCGGCAAGCCCGGAGGCATCCTCTCGGGCGTGCACCCCGTCGACCTGCTCGCGGGCGTGCTGACGGCGCTCGTCGACCGCAACGACCTCGACCCCGCCCTCATCGACGACGTCATCGGCGGCTGCGTCAGCCAGATCGCCGAGCAGAGCTACAACATCACCCGCAACGCGGTGCTCGCCGCGGGCTTCCCCGAGCACGTGCCGGGCACCACCATCGACCGGCAGTGCGGGTCGAGCCAGCAGGCCGCGACGTTCGCCGCGCAGGCGGTGCTCGCCGGCCAGGCCGACATCGTGATCGCGTGCGGCGTCGAGTCGATGAGCCGCGTGCCGCTCGGCTCGAGCGCCGCGGGCGCCGACCCCTACGGCTCGCGCATCCGGGCGCGGTACCCCGACGGCCTCGTGAACCAGGGCGTCTCGGCCGAGCTCATCGCCGAGAAGTGGGGCTTCACGCGCGACGAGCTCGACGAGTTCGCCGCCCGCTCGCACCGGCTCGCGGCGGCCGCGGGGGAGTCGGGCGCGTTCGCGACCGAGCTCGTGCCCGTCGCGGGCGTCGACTCGCTCACCGACGAGACGGTGCGGCCCGCGACATCCGTCGACTCGCTCGCCGGGCTCAAGCCGGCGTTCCGCACCGACGCGCTCGCCGAGCGCTTCCCCGAGCTCGAGTGGCGCGTCACGCCGGGCAATTCGTCGCCGCTCACCGACGGGGCATCCGCCGCGCTCATCATGAGCGCCGAACGCGCGTCGCAGCTCGGGCTCACGCCGCGGGCGCGATTCCGGTCGTTCTCGGTCGTCGGCAGCGACCCGCTGTACATGCTCACGGGCGTCATCCCGGCGACGGCGAAGGTGCTCGATCGCGCCGGCCTCACGCACGACGACATCGACGCGTACGAGGTCAACGAGGCGTTCGCGTCGGTTCCGCTCGCGTGGGCGCGCGAGACCGGGGCCGATCTCGCGAAGCTCAACCCGCGCGGCGGCGCGATCGCCCTCGGGCACGCGCTCGGATCGAGCGGCACCCGCCTGCTCACGACCCTCGTCAACCAGCTCGAGGCCACCGGCGGCCGCTACGGGCTGCAGACGATGTGCGAGGGCGGCGGCATGGCCAACGCCACCGTCATCGAACGCATCTGACCCACCGAAGCTCCACGAAAGGACGCACATGGAACTCGACGGCGCCTCAGCGATCGTCACCGGCGGGGCCTCGGGCCTCGGCCGCGCCACCGCCCGCGCACTCGTCGACGGCGGGGCATCGGTCGTGCTCGTCGACCTGCCCGGCCCGCGCGGCGACGAGGCCGCCGCCGAGCTCGGCGACCGGGCGCGATTCGTCGCCGCCGACGTCGCGAACGAGGCCGAGGTGCAGGCGGCGGTCGATGCGGCCTCGGCGCTCGGCCCGCTGCGCGTCGCCGTCAACTGCGCCGGCATCGTCACCGCGAACCGCACGGTCGGCCGCGACGGCCCGGCGCCGCTCGACGCGTTCGAGCGCACGATCCGCGTGAACCTCATCGGCACGTTCAACGTGACGCGCCTCGCGGCTGCGGCGATGGCGGCGACCGAGCCCGTGACCGCGAGCCTGCCGGGCGGGCCGGCGACCACCGAACGCGGGGTGATCGTGAACACCGCGTCGGTCGCCGCGTTCGACGGGCAGATCGGTCAGGCGGCCTACTCGGCGTCGAAGGCGGCGGTCGCCGGGATGACCCTGCCGATCGCGCGCGACCTGTCGAAGCTGCTCATCCGCGTCGTGACGATCGCGCCCGGCATCTTCGAGACGCCCATGATGGCGGGCATGACCGACGAGGTGCGTGCGTCGCTCGAGGCGCAGGTGCCGCACCCCTCGCGCATGGGGCACCCGACCGAGTACGCGGCGCTCGTGCGCTCGATCATCGCGAACCCGATGCTGAACGGCGAGACGATCCGCCTCGACGGCGCGATCCGCATGCAGCCGAAGTAGGCGGCGCCGGCGTCGGCGAGCGAGACACGGCGGATGTCCCGGGGCCCGGCCCCGGGACATCCGCCGTTCGTCGCTCAGTACCCGCGCGTTCGTCGTCAGCACGCCGCCGAGCGCCGACCCGCCGCGGTTGCGCGCCGCCTTCAGGAACCCGTCGATGATGTCCCACACGGTGACGCCGATCACGCCGAACACGATGACCGCCACGGTCACGCCGGATGCCTCGCCCCACGGCCATCCGATCGCCTCGACGAACTCGGGCGCGAACAGCTGCCCGCTGAGGAAGAGCCACAGCGCCGGCACGGCGAACGCGACGTTCAGCAGCACGTTGAGGCCGGCCATCGCCCACGTCCAGCCGCGCAGGTAGATGACGACCGCGAAGGCGATCTCGAGCACGATCAGGCCGAGGAACCAGGGGATCCAGAACGACCACAGGGCGGGGTCGAGCACCGGGATCGGCTGGCGCTCGCCGTCGATCCAGATGGCGCCCGACTGCTGCCAGACGATCGCGACCGCGAACAGCACGAGGAACACGACCGAGGCGATGAGGTCGCCGAGTCGCCCGGCCCGGGCGTCGTCGCGGGGCTGCGGCAGCTGCTCGGGCGTCCACGTCGTGACCGGCACCGAGGTGCCCGGCGAGCGTTCGAGCACCGCGAAGACGAGGGTGACCCAGAAGCAGAGGTGCACGCCGACCGAGATCGCCGTGCCGATCGTCGTGCCGATCATCTCGCCGACCTCGGCGCCCGAGATGAGCTGGGCGAGCAGGAGGCCCGCCGCGGAGATCGGCACCACGATGACGAGCAGCAGCTTCAGCAGTCGCCACCAGGTGAGGAAGTACTTCGGCCCGATGAGCTGCAGCGGCCGGTCGATGTAGCTCGACGGCGAGCTGCACCGGATCGCCGAGCTCGACGAGCGCGGCGTGCTCGGCGTCGGCCGGAGCCGCGCCGCGCTCGACGCGCGCGTCGATCACGTCGCCGATGCGCTCGCGCAGTTCGCGGCCGAACTCGGCGCGCTGCGTCTCGGGCAGGGTGCGGGCCGCGGCCCACACGTAGCGGTCGGTCAGGGTGGTCATCGTGCTTCTCCCGTGTCGGTGTCGGTCTCGAGTCGTGCGAGGGCGTCGTCGATGCGGCGCCAGTCGGTGGTGAGTGCGGCGGCGAGCTGCTCGCCGCTGGGGCTCGTGCGGTAGAACTTGCGCGGCCTCGCCTCTTCGGTGTTCCACTCGCTCGTGAGCAGGCCCTGCTTCTCGAGCCGGCGCAGCAGCGGGTAGAGCGTGTTCGCGTCGACGAGGATGCCGAGCCCGTTCAGCGATTCGAGCAGCGCGTACCCGTAGTCGGGAGTGCGCAGCCGGATGAGGCAGGCGAGCACCACGGTGCCGCGTCGCAGCTCCTGGATGTGCCCGGTCGTCGTTTCGTCCATGTGTCACACGATACTGTGTGACACACACTAATGCAACAGAGACTTCAATGCGCGACGGATGTCCCGGCGGGGACTTCTCGCATCGTCGGGCGACGCGTGCGCGGCTCGGAGCCGGGGCGCGACGGGCGCTACAGGTCGGCGTGCGACTCGAGGAACTCGTAGACCTCGGCGTCGTCGACGCCCGGGAACGTGCCGGAGGGCAACGGCGACAGCACGTGCGCGTGCAGGCGCGCGCTCGGCCACGCCTGGCCCGCCCAGCGCTCGGCGAGGCCGTCGGGCGCGCTGCGGCAGCAGTTCTCGTCGGGGCACGTCGACACGGCGCGCATGGTCGTCTCGCGACCGCGGAACCACTTCGCCTGCGCGAAGGGAACGCCGACCGTGATCGAGAACTCCGCGGCATCGGTTCGCCCGGTCTGCGTGGCGCACCAGAACGTGCCCGCCGGGGTATCGGTGTACTGGTAGTTCTCGGTCGTGCGGTTCGTGTGCTCGAAGGCGGTGCGCGCGCTCCACTTCTTGCAGACCCACTGGCCCTCGATCGATCCGGTGACGTCGGTCGGCAGCGGCAGGCCGTCGTTCTCGTAGCCCTTCTGCAGCGCGCCGTCTCCGGCCACGCGCAGGAAGTGCAGGGTCATGTCGAGGTGCTTGGTGGCGAGGTTCGTGAAGCGCAGCGCCGCGGCCTCGTGCGTGACGCCGAACGCGTCGCGGAAGTCCTCGATCGCGAGCCGCTTCTCCTTCTTGGCCTGCGCGAGGAACGCCACCGATGCGTCCTGCGGCATGAGGCACGCCGCGGCGAAGTAGTTGATCTCGAGACGCTGCCAGAGGAACTCGACGTAGCTCGCGGGCGGCGTGTGCCCGAGCAGCCGGTGGGCCATCGCCTGCAGCGCCATCGACCGCAGGCCGTGGCCGCCGGGGATCGACGCGGGCGGCAGGTAGATGCGACCGTTCGCGAGGTCGGTGATCGACCGGGTCGAGTCGGGCAGGTCGTTCACGTAGATGAGCTGGAAGCCGAGCCGCTCGGCCATGACGCTCACCTCGCGGTGGGTGAGGGCGCCCGTGCGGTGGCCCGCCGCGGCGACCTGCTCTTCGGCGAGCTGCTCGATCTCGGGCAGGTAGTTGGCGCGGTCGCGCATGCGCTCGCGCAGCTCGGTGTTGGCGCGGCGCGCCTCTTCGGGCGTCGCGATCGCCTCGCTCGCCCGCCGCTGCAGTTCGCGGTGCAGGCCGACGATCGCGGCGAGCGTGTCGTCGGTGATGCCGCGGCCCGGGCGGATCGCGGGAAGCCCGAGGGTCGCGTAGAGCGGGCTCGACTGCGCCCGGCCCAGTTCGAGCTCGAGCGCGGCGCGCCGGCTCGGCGCCTCGCGGGCGAGCAGCTCGGCGAGCTCGACGTCGAGCGCGGCAGCGAGGGCGTCGAGCGTCGACAGCTTCGGCTCGCGCTTGCCGTTCTCGATGAGCGAGAGCTGGCTGCCGGCCAGGCCGATCGCGTCGCCCAGCTGGTCGAGCGTGAGTCCGCGCTCGCCGCGGAAGTGACGGATGCGATGCCCCAGCGTCGCGAGGTCGGGTGAGCCTGCCTTCATGACTTAAGGATATCGAAAGATTGACAATTCTTAACATCGGAAACGCGCGCGTCGGATGTCCCGAATTGGCGCATTCTGGAAACACGAACTTCTCCGGCACCGGCCGGAACCCACGCAGGAAGGGCACGAAGATGACCATCTCCGACGTCGCACCCGGCACCGAGGCATCCGACCGCGCTCACAGCGAGCGTGGCACCACCGACCAGGCGCTTCGCGCATGGGTCGACGAGATCGCGGGCCTCACCAAGCCCGACGAGATCGTGTGGTGCGACGGCTCGAAGCACGAGGCCGACCTGCTCACGAGGCAGCTCGTCGCCGAGGGCAAGCTCATCAAGCTCAACCCCGAGTGGCGCCCCAACAGCTACCTCGCGCGCACCGACCCCGCCGACGTCGCCCGGGTCGAGGACCGCACGTTCATCTGCTCGACCTACGAAGAGGACGCCGGCCCCACGAACAACTGGCGCGACCCGCGCGAGATGCGCGAGGAGCTCACGCACGTCTTCGACGGCTCGATGAAGGGCCGCACGATGTACGTCGTGCCGTTCTCGATGGGCCCGCTCGGCGGCCCGATCTCGCAGCTCGGCGTCGAGATCACCGACTCGCCCTACGTCGTGCTCTCGATGGGCATCATGACCCGCATGGGCGACGCGGTCTACCGCCTCATCGAGGCCGGCGAGCCGTGGGTGCGCACCCTGCACTCGGTCGGGTACCCGCTCGTCGACGGCGTCGGCCACCGCCGCGCCGAGGTCGAATGGCCCAGCAACGACACGAAGTACATCGTGCAGTTCCCCGACTCGCGCGAGATCTGGTCGTACGGCTCGGGCTACGGCGGCAACGCGCTGCTCGCGAAGAAGTGCTTCGCGCTGCGCATCGCGAGCGTCATGGCCCGCGACGAGGGCTGGCTCGCCGAGCACATGCTGCTCATCAAGATCACCTCGCCCGAGGGCAAGTCGTACCACGTGGCCGCGGCGTTCCCGTCGGCCTGCGGCAAGACGAACCTCGCGATGCTGCGCCCGACGATCCCCGGCTGGAAGGTCGAGACCATCGGCGACGACATCGCCTGGATGCGGCCCGGCGCCGACGGCCGCCTCTACGCGATCAACCCCGAGGCCGGCTTCTTCGGCGTCGCTCCCGGCACCGGCGAGACGACCAACCCCACGGCCGTGCAGACGCTCTGGGGCAACACGATCTTCACGAACGTCGCGCTGCGCCCCGACGGCGACGTCTGGTGGGAGGGGCTCACCGACAAGGTGCCCGCGAACCTCACCGACTGGGAGGGCAACCCGTGGACGCCCGACTCCGGTCGGCCGGCGGCGCACCCGAACTCGCGGTTCACGGTCGCGGCCGCGCAGTGCCCGCAGATCTCCGACGACTGGGACGCGCACGACGGCGTGCCGATCGACGCGATCCTCTTCGGCGGCCGCCGCGCGACGAACGTGCCGCTCGTGGCCGAGGCCCGCTCGTGGAAGCACGGCGTGTTCATGGGCGCCACGATCTCGAGCGAGAAGACCGCCGCGGCCGAGGGCACCGTCGGCGAGCTGCGCCGCGACCCGTTCGCGATGCTGCCGTTCTGCGGCTACAACATGGCCGACTACTGGGGCCACTGGGTGAAGATGGGCCGCGTGCTCGGCGAGAACGCGCCCAAGATCTTCCAGGTCAACTGGTTCCGCAAGGGCGCCGACGGCTCGTTCCTCTGGCCCGGCTTCGGCGAGAACTCGCGTGTGCTCGAGTGGATCGTCGGCCGCGTCGAGGGCACGCGCCGACACCATCGACACCCCGATCGGCCTGCTGCCGGCCGCCGACTCGCTCGACCTCGACGGCCTCGAGATCACCGACGAGGCGTTGGCGCACCTGTTCGACGTCGATCGCGACTCGTGGCTCGCCGAGTGCGACCTCACCGAGGAGTACTTCGCGCAGTTCGGCGACCGTGTGCCCGCCGCGCTGAAGGCCGAGCTCGCGAGCCTGCGCTACCACCTGCAGCACTCGTAGGACACCGCACGCTCACGGACAGAGACCGGGGCCGCGCGACGCGGAGCGGCGCGCCCCGGTCCTTCCTGCCGTGCCGCTCGCGATTCCGCCGAATCACCGCTCGCGCTCACGCACACGCGGCAAATCCGCCGGGTCTAGCGTGTGCCGCAGAGGGGGTGCGGCATGGAGCTCGACGGCGTGATCGCGATCAGCCGCGGGATCGCGGTCGCCGGCGAGGTCATCGACGTCCTCGGCGTGGTCGCGATCGTCGTCGGGGTGCTCTACGCGGCCGTCGATGCCGGGTGCGCGGGCCTGCGCCGGGTCAGCCCCGTCTACTCGAGGTTCAAGCGCGTGCTCGGCCGGGCCATCCTGCTCGGGCTCGAACTGCTCGTCGCGGCCGACATCATCAAGACGGTCGCGGTGACGCCCACCCTCGACTCGGTGGTCGTGCTCGCGGTGATCGTGCTCATCCGAACGTTCCTCAGCTGGTCGCTCGAACTCGAGATCTCGGGTCGCTGGCCGTGGCAGAAGCGCAGTGCGGCAGCCGTGGCCGACGACGATGCCGGCGCCGATGCCGCCCCGTCGACCGCAGGCTGACGCGGCGGCGTCAGCGCGAGCGCGCCGACCGCGGGGTCGGATGCCGCGCCGAGGCGCATCGCGGCGACGACCCGCCGGTGGTGCGACCCCTCGGGAGGCCGCATGTCGATCAGTGCGACGGTGTCGAGCGCCACCCGATCACCCGCGCGCAGCCGCCCGTGGTGCTTGCGCGTGACGTGCGGGCGGAAGTCGGCCCGCAGATGGCCCGTGTCGACGCCCGCCCGGTGCAGCGCGTCGAGCGTGCGCTTCCGAAGCGCGGCCAGCTCACCGCCGTCGCGCACGAGCGTGACCGGCACGTCGCGGCGACGGCCGAACATCGCCTCGTCGCCGGCGGTGGCACGCACGATGGCGGAATCGGCGGTCGCCACCGCGCACCGCGTCGGCGACGATGCCGGCCGGATGCTCCGTGGCGAAGGGCTCGACGAGCGTGATGTGCAGCGGCCAGTCGGCCACGGTGAACTCATCGCCGGCGGCGAGCGGAACGAGCGGGAGCACGACGACGAAGCGCGCCATCCGGTGAGTCTAACCGGGTGGCGCGCAGCGTCGAAGAGGTCGGAACGCGGGTCGAAGCGCCGCGTCAGCGGGCGTCGTCGCCGTGCGGCTCGTCGAGCCGGCCGAGCACGCGCAGCATCGCGGCCGGGGCGTAGCGGAACTCGATCGTGCCGCTCGCGCCGGGCTCAGTGGTGCCGATCAAGGTGCTCGAACCCTCGTGCACGCGCACCCAGCCCTGCTGGAACAGCAGGTCGGTGCCGATGACGAACGCCATCGCCGGGGTGTCGCCCTGGCGCACGGCGATCGATCCCTCGAAGACCTGCGAGGCCGAGGCATCCTGGTCTTCGCGGCACTGCACACCCACCAGCGGGCGCACGATCGGCGTCGCGAAGCCGGGCGTCTCGAACGGGCTCGCCTTCGCGGCATCGGGCACGATGCCGAAGTTCACGCTCGTCGACGCGAGGCTGAGCGAGGCCTGCCCGTCGAGCACGAGGCGGCTCGACACGCGGAAGCGGTAGTAGAGGCGGCCGGCGTCGCGGGCGGCCGGCAGCACGGCGACGCTCGCCCAGTTGCGCGACCAGCTGAGGGGCGCGCCCTCGCGGTTCGGCGGGTCGTAGAGGCGCGGCGGTGACGCGCACGGCGCCGTCGGGCTGCGTCGGCGCGGCACGAAGCGCGCTGCGTCCGCGGTCGCTCTCGGGCATCTCGTCGCGCACGGCGGTGAACGCGGGCAGGCGCTGCGGCTCCCAGTGGCGCAGCCAGCCCTGGATGCCGGCCTGGATGCGGTCGAACGAGTTGCCGAGACCGTTCCGCGGCGAGCCCGCAGCGCTCTCGGCGCCGTCCTCGGCGTTGGGCAGGTCGTCGATGAGGTCGACGGGGAGTTCGTCGAGGCGCGAGATCTCGCGGGCGCTCGTGACAGTGGCGATCGTCATGATGGTCCTCCGTGGGGGAATAGCTCGTGACATCCGAGAACCGGATGCGATTCCCCCACGCTACGAACGCAGTCGCCGTCGAACCATCCGAGCAGGCACTGAGGTTTGTTCGGGATGTCCCTGAGGCGACCCGCGCGCCGGCCGCGGTCAGACCAGCAGCTGGTGGGCCGCGAGCTCGCGGTAGAGCGGCACGGCGGCGACGAGTTCGGCGTGGGTGCCCTCGCCGATGACGCGCCCCTCATCGACCACGACGATGCGGTCGGAGTCGATCACCGTCGACAGCCGGTGGGCGATGACGATGAGGGTGCGACCGGCCGCCACGGCGTCGATCGCCTCGCGCATCATGCGCTCGTTGACGCCGTCGAGCGACGACGTCGACTCGTCGAGCAGCAGGATCGGGGGAGCGGCGAGCAGCGCCCGCGCGATCGCGAGGCGCTGGCGCTCGCCGCCCGAGAGCATGATGCCGTCCTCGCCGACCGCCGCGTCGAGCCCGGCGGGATCGCGATCGAGCACCGAACCGAGGTTCACCGCGCGCAGCACGTGCTCGCACTCGGCGTCGGTCGCGTCGGGTGAGCCGAGCTTGAGGTTGTCGCGCAGCGAACCGGCCAGCACCGGGGCATCCTGCTCGACGTAGCCGATCTGCGCACGCAGCTGCACGCGGTCGATCGAGCGCAGGTCGAGTCCGCCCATGCGCACGACGCCGACCGACGGGTCGTAGAACCGCTCGATGAGGGCGAGCATCGTCGACTTGCCGGCGCCCGAGGGGCCGACGAGGGCGATGCGCTGCCCGCGCGGAACACGGAACGACACGCCGCGCAGCACGGGCTGCCGGTCGGTGACCGACGGTTCGGGGAGGTGCTCGTCGGGCGATTCGTTGGCCGGGTCGGCGGGGTCGGACCGGGTCGTGGCGTAGGCGAAGTGCACGCCGTCGAACTCGATGGCGGGAGCGTCGGGCAGCACGCCCTCGTTCGCGTGGCCGACCATGAGCGCGAGCGGGGCGAGCTCGCGGTCGTGCGCGTCTTCGTCGGGCAGGTCGAGGATCTCCTGGATGCGGCCGAGCGCGCCGAGCGCCAGGTTCACCGAGGTGATCGCGCCGAACGCCTGGCCGAGGGGCAGGATCATCATGAAGAGGAACAGGATGAACGCGACGAGGTTCGACACCGTGATCGCCCCCGACGCCACCCGGAACCCGCCGACGCCGAGCACCACGAGGAACGACACCTGCATGGCGATGCCGGCCACCGGAACGATGAGGGCCGAGATCTTCGCGACCTGGACGCCCATGGTCCAGGCGCCCTCGGCCTCGACCTCGACGTCGCGGACCTCGCGGTCGGTCGCGCCCGATGCCCGGATGGTGCGCACCGCGCTGATCGCGCGCTCGACCGACGCGGCGACGTCGCCCACCTTCTCCTGCGCCGCGTGCGAGGCCTCGCGCACGCGGCGCGAGAGCAGGGTCACGGTCGTGACGGCGATGACGACGACGAGCACCGTGAGGCCGAGCAGCACGGGGTCGATGATGAGCATCGCGATGAGCGCGCCGACGAACGTGACGGTGCCGCCGATGGCCTCGACGAGGCCCTGGGTGAGCACGGCGCGCAGCATCGTCGTGTCGCTGCCGACGCGCGAGACGAGGTCGCCGGTGCGGCGGGTGTCGAACTCGGCGATCGGCAGGCGCAGGATCTTGCCGATGAGCTGCTTGCGGCTCGAGAGCACCACGCCCTCGCCGGTGCGCTGCAGCAGGTAGTGCTGGTAGCCGCTGATGATGCCGCTGACGATGACGAGGGCGACGAGGCCCCAGACGATCCAGCCGAGGGTCTCGCCCGCCTCGACGATGTTGATCACCTGCGCCACGAGCAGCGGCTGGGCGAGGCTCGTGAGTGCGCCGATGACGCTGAGCACCGCGACCCAGATGAGCACCGGGCGGTGCTCGAAGAGGAACGGCAGCAGCTGCCGGAACGTCGCACGCGGCCCGGTGGGCTCGCCGCCGCCGCCGCGGGCGAACGGCGATCTGCGCGCGGGTCGGGTGGTTCGGGCGCTGCGGGCGCTTCGGTCGGCCCGGTTCGATCGCCGGGTCGCGGTTTCAGTGGTGCTCATCGTCTCTTCCTCGGTGCGCGGCGGGCGGATGCTCCATCCGTCGGCCGTCTCATCACCGCAGAGCAGCCTACGTGGCCTACCTGCGTCCGTACTTCTTGTGCACCGCCTGCTTCGACACCTCGAGGGCGAGCGCGATGAGCTGCCAGCTGGAGCCGCCGGCTCGCGCGCGGCGCACCGCCACCGCCTC
The DNA here is from genome assembly GCA_963836825.1 of uncultured Actinomycetota bacterium. GTDB lineage: Bacteria > Actinomycetota > Actinomycetes > Actinomycetales > Microbacteriaceae > Agromyces. The sequence continues at coordinate 90,416 of CAWILI010000002.1, read as the reverse complement.
GGCGCGGTCGAGCGCGAGGTTCAGCTCGACCCGGGCGCGGCGCAGTTCGCGCAGTGCGCGGTAGGGGTCGTCGCCGTCGGCGGCGGCGATCGCGGTGCGGAGGGTGCGGTCGTCCATGGCGTCAACCGTAGTTGACGGACGGGTTCGGTGTCAATTCAGGTTGACGGATGTCCCATCGCGGCGCCGCCCGTCGAGGTGTGCGCGCCCGGGTTCACGAGCACGGATGCCGCACGCTCGTGCCCGGCGCGGCACGCGGTCGCGACATCCGACCCGCGCAGCGTCGCCGCGATGAAGCCCGCCGCGAACGCATCGCCCGCGCCGGTGAGGTCGCGGATGCCCGTCGACAGGGGCGACGTCGATGCGCGCGACCAGCTCGCCCGCCTCGACGACATCGGTCGGCAGCGGCCCGTGCTTGATCACGACGATCGGGCGCCACGGATGCCGCGACCGCGCCGCCGCCCGCGAGCCCCAGCAGCGCCGCCTCGTCTTCGTTGGCGAGCAGCACATCAGGACGGATCGCCCGAACGAGGTCGAGTGCCCGATCGACGCCGATGCCCGCGAGCAGGCCCGTCGACGAGGCGTCGACCGACACGCGCGCGCCGACGGCCCGGGCGAGCGCCGCGAGCCGCAGCAGCTCGGCGCGCATCGGCTCGCGCTCGAGGCCGTACGCCGGAAGATGCAGCCACGCGACGCCGTCGAGCCAGCCGGACTCCACCTCGGCGAGCTCGGCCGACGCCCCGCGATCGGGGAACATCGTGCGCTCGCCCTCGGCGTCGACGAGCAGCACGACCGTGCCCGTGCGGCCACCGCGCTGCACCCGCACGTCGACGCCGGCCGCCGCGAGGTCGTCGGCGAGCGCCGCGCCCGCGGCATCGGCGCCGACCCGGCCGATGAAGCGCGTCGGCACGAGCGGTGCGGCCAGCGCCGCGACGTTCGCGGCGCTGCCGCCGCGGGCGCGGAACACCCGGGCCGCCGTGTCGGTGGCCGCGCGCAGGGGCTCGTCGGCCCACACCACGATGTCTTCGACGAGGTCGCCCGCGACGGCCAGGATGCCTGCCGCCGGTGGCTCAGCCCGCGAGCGCACGCGCGATCTCCGCCCCGAGCGCGACATTGCCGCGGTAGACCTCGAGGTTCACGTCGAGGCTGCGCCCGGCCGTGGCGCGCTGCATGTGGTCGAGCAGGAACGGCGTCGTGTCGTGCCCGGTGATGCCGGCAGCGGATGCCGCGGCGAGCCCCTCGGCGAGCACCCGGTCGTGGAGCTCGGGATCGAGTTGCAGCGCCTCGTCGATCGGGTTCGCGACGAGCACCGCCGCCGACAGGCCGAGTTCGTCACGAGCGCGCGCGAGGGCGGCGGCCTCGCCCGCGGACTCGATGCGGTAGTCGAGCGCGAAGCCCGAGTCGGCGACGTAGAAGCCCGGGAACCGGTTGGTGCGATAGCCCACCACCGGAATGTTGAGGGTCTCGAGGCGTTCGAGCGTCGCGCCGATGTCGAGGATCGACTTCACGCCCGCGCTCACGAGCGTGATCGGGGTCTGCGCGAGCGTCGTGAGGTCGGCCGATTCGTCGAAGGTCTCGCTCGCCCCGCGGTGCACGCCGCCGAGACCCCCGGTCGACATCACCGCGATGCCCGACCGGTGCGCGAGCCATGCCGTGGCCGCGACCGTCGTTCCGCCGTCGAGTCGCTTGGCCCGCGCGATCGGCAGGTCGCGCACGCTCACCTTGACGACGCCGTCGGCCGTGCAGAGCCGCTCGATCTCGGCGGCCGACAGGCCGACGACCGCGACGCCGTCGATCACGCCGATGGTCGCCGGCACGACGCCTGCGGCGCGCACCGATGCCTCGGACGCGATGGCGACCTCGAGATTGCGCGGGCGGGGGAGCCCGTGGCTCAGGATCGTCGACTCGAGCGCGAGCACCGGCGCGCCGGCGTCGACGGCGGCGCGCACCTCGTCGCTCACGCGGATCGCTGAGGAACCTTCAGGCTGCATGTCGCCATCGTAGGGTCGGGCGCCGACGACCGCCTCGGTCGGGCAACGGATGTCGGTACTCCGCACTATCGTGGGTGCTTGTGTCGCAGCCAGTCATCGTCGCCAGAGACCTCGTGAAGCGATACGGCGAGTTCGCCGCCGTCGACGGCATCTCGTTCGAGGTCGCACCGGGCGAGTCGTTCGGGCTGCTCGGCCCGAACGGCGCGGGCAAGTCGACGACCATGCGCATGGTCGGCGCGGTCTCGACGCGCACCGCCGGCGACCTGGCGATCCTCGGGCTCGACCCCGACCGGTTCGGCCCAGAGATCCGGTCGCAGCTCGGCGTCGTGCCGCAGTCCGACAACCTCGACACCGAGCTGCGGGTCCGCGAGAACCTGCTGGTGTACGGGCGGTACTTCGGTCTGCCGCGCAAGCTCGTCGCCGAGCGCGCCGACGAACTGCTCGCGTTCGCCCAGCTCGAAGACAAGGGCAAGGCCAAGGTCGACTCGCTCTCGGGCGGCATGAAGCGGCGGCTCACGATCGCGCGGGCGCTCATCAACGACCCTCGCGTGCTGCTGCTCGACGAGCCGACGACCGGCCTCGACCCCCAGGCGCGACACATCCTCTGGGACCGGCTGTTCCGCCTCAAGGAGCAGGGCACCACGCTGCTGCTGACGACCCACTACATGGACGAGGCCGAGCAGCTCTGCGATCGACTCGTGGTCGTCGACAAGGGCAAGATCATGGCCGAGGGCACACCCGCCGAACTCATCCGCCGCTACTCCTCGCGCGAAGTGCTCGAAGTGCGATTCGGCAGCGACCGCAACGCCGACATCGCCGAGCAGCTCGCCGGCATCGGCGACCGGCTCGAGGTGCTGCCCGACCGCATCCTCGTCTACAGCGCGAACGGCGAGGCCGAGCTCGAGCGCATCACCGATGCCGGTCTGCACCCGCTCACGAGCCTCGTGCGGCGGTCGAGCCTCGAAGACGTGTTCCTCCGTCTCACCGGGCGGACCCTCATCGAATGAGTGGTCTTCCTCGGTCGAGCGAGCGCCGAAGACGCGCATCGAGACCACTCCGAGCCATCCGCCACCGCCACTCGCCGGGCGCTCGCCGCCGGGCGCAACCCGCGCCGGTGGGGCGCGTGGTACGTGGCCGAGCACCGGTTCCGCGTCATGCGCAGCTACACCGGCACCGTCATCGTCGCCGGCATCGGCAGCCCGCTGCTCTACCTCTACGCGCTCGGAGTGGGTCTGGCGACGATCGTCGACGGCAGTGTCGGCGCCGAGCCCGTCGGCGGCGTGAGCTATCTCGTGTTCGTGGCGCCGGCACTGCTCGCGAGTGCGGCGATCACCGTCGCGAGTGAAGAGTTCACCTACCCCATCATGCTCGGCTACAAGTGGAATCCGACCTTCTCGGGCATGCATGCCGCGCCGCTCCGACCGCAGCAGATCGCCGACGGGGTCATCCTCTCGGTGGCGGTGCGCATGCTCGTCAACGCGGTGCTGTTCTTCGCGCTCATGCTCGTGTTCGGCGCCGTGCCGTCGGCCACGGGCTTCCTCGCCATCGCGGCCGCCGTGCTCACCGGGCTCGCGTTCGGCGCCGTGCTCATGGCGTACACGTCGACGCTCGAAGAAGACACCGGCCAGCTCGCCATGGTCATGCGCTTCGTCGTGCTGCCGATGACGCTGTTCTCGGGCACCTTCTTCCCGCTCACGGTGTTCCCCATCTGGCTGCAGTGGATCGGGTGGATCTCGCCGCTCTGGCACGGCACCGAGCTCGCGCGGGTGTTCACCTACGGGTATCCCGAGCCCATCTGGCTCACCGTCGTGCACGTCGCCTACCTCGGCGCGATGTTCGCGGTCGGCTGGGTCTGGGCGCGCCGCATCGCCGTCAGGAGGCTCCGCAAGTGAGCGATCTGACGCAGCGCGACCTTGCGCCCACGAGCCTGCGCCTCCGGCCCGCGAAGTCGCTGTACGCCGGCAACGCCCGAGCCGTGATGTTCCGCGGGTGGCGGGCGACGCGAAGCACGAACTGGCTCGTCATGGTGAGCGGCTTCTTCGAGCCGATCTTCTACCTGCTCGCCATGGGCATCGGCCTCGGCACCCTCGTCGGCGACATCACGACCGAGAGCGGGCAGGTGGTGCCCTACGCGGCGTTCATCGCGCCCGGCCCTGCTCGCGGTCGCGGCCATGAACGGCGCCATCTACGACTCGACCTGGAACGTCTTCTTCAAGATGCAGTTCGCGCGACTCTACGAGGGCATGCTCTCGACCTCGCTCGGGCCGCTCGACGTCGCGCTCGGCGAGATCATGCTGGCCCTGCTGCGCGGGGCGCTCTACGCCGTCGGCTTCCAGATCGTGATGCAGGCCCTCGGGCTCAACCTCTCGTGGTGGGCGTTGCTGGCACTGCCGGCGGTGCTGCTCATCGCCTTCGGCTTCGCGAGCGTCGGCATGGCGATCACGAGCTACATGAAGACCTTCCAGCAGATGGACTGGATCACCTTCGTCATGCTGCCGATGTTCCTGTTCTCGGCGACGTTCTACCCGATCACGGTCTACCCCCAGTGGCTGCAGTACGTGATCCAGGCGCTGCCGCTCTGGCACGGCGTCGAACTCGTGCGAGGCCTCACGACCGGCGCCGTCGACTGGGGCATGCTCTGGCACGTGCTCTACTACGTCGTGATGGTCGCCATCGGGCTCGTGTTCACGACCAAGCGGTTGCGTGCGCTGTTCCTCGACTGAGGCCCGATACGCTCCGTCACTCGTCGGCTTCGCCCGGTGGCAACGCAGACGCGTTCTCGAGCAGGATCCGTTCCGGCGGTGAGGCGTGCCAGCGGTCATCGGGGTCATCGACCTGGGCGATCGCGAACAGCGTCGGCAGCGCCGCCTCCCAGTGCGCGCGCGATTCCCACATCGCGATGCCGACGATGCGACCGCCGGTCTCCTCCTCGCGCCAGGGGCCGATCTCGATGAGCCCGGGCGTCCCGAGGGCGGCGAGCCGCACCCGGTTCATCGAGTCGAGCACCGCCTGCTCGAATCCGGGATTGGGCACATGGATCGACATGTGGATGAACATGCGCCCACGGTAGCCGTGCGGCATCGCTGCGTCCATCGGCTCGAGCCGCAGCGCTCGCGGCGTGTTTCGACGTGTGACGGCGGCCCGCGACATCCGCTCGTCGCGCGCGTATCGTGGCGGAATCGAACCACGAGGAGCCACCATGTCGCACCGCGAGCCGCACGCCGCCACCGAGCCCCGCACGGGCACGGTCATGGGCATGCGCGGCTGCGAGTCGGCGACCGAGTGCTCGAGTGACCGGCCCGGGCACGGACTCCACGCCATGCAGCAGCGGCTCGCCGCGACGACCGCGAGCAAGTGGCGTCGACGGATTCGTGGTGGCGACCGACGAGGCCGGGTTCGCCACGATCGCCGATCTCGAGGGCGATGCGATCCAGCGCGTCTGGCACCACGACGCGTTCGCCGGCGCGCTCCACGTCGGCGACCCGGTCGCCGTGCACGCGATCTACGGCGTGCTCGCCCGCGGCGCCGAGCGCTTCAGCGTCGCCTACGCCTGAGCTCGCCTACGCCTGAGCCGCCGGCTCAGGCCATCGGCATCGCCTCGCTCATCGAGCCCATCATCTTCTCGAGCGCCATGGCCGCCTGATCGCACGCCATCGCGCACATGCGGCAGTGCTCGCTCATCTCGGCGTGCATCATGCACTCGGCCGAGCAGGCGCGGCACATCATGACCGTCGTCTGCATCATCGACGACATCACCGCCGCGTCCATGCCGCTCATGCGCAGCATCATGCGCATCATCGTGTCGCACACGTCGGCGCAGTTCGCGCACATGCCGGCGCACCGGCCCATGCCCTCGCCCGCGTCCGCGTCGGCGCACATGATGCACGCCTGCGTGCACGCCGAGAGGGCCTCGATACACTCCTGCATCATCGCCGGATCCATGCCCTTCATCGGCATCTCCGACGACGACATGGCGCCCTTCATCATGTCCATCGTCATGTTCATCTGCATGCTCCACAGCCCCGGGAGCCGAGCGTCGACGGTGCCGGCGGGAGGACTCGGCAGCCCTGATGCGGCCATGCTACGCCGCGCCGTGCGGGCCCAGAAGGGGCGCGTGTGACGTTCTCGTGAACTCGCGATCCGCCGAGCTGCAGGCGAGCGCGGAAATGCAACGAGGGGGCGGATGTCGCGACATCCGCCCCCTCGTCTCGAACCGCGCTCAGGCGTTGATGTCGATGTCCTTCGTCTCTTTCGAGATGAGCAGCGCGATGAGCGTGAGCGTCGCCATCGCCGAGAGGTAGATGCCGACCCAGAACGGGCTGCCGTCGCCGGCCTGCCACAGCGCCACCGCGATGAACGGGGCGACCGCGGCGCCGAGGATCGACGACACGTTGTACGCAGATGCCCGAGCCGGTGTAGCGCACGTTCGTCGGGAACAGCTCGGGCAGCAGCGCGCCCATCGGGCCGAAGGTCATGCCCATGAGCGAGAAGCCCACGACGAGCCAGAGCATGACGCCCCAGAATCCGGCGCCGAGCAGCGGCACCCACAGCAGGCCGAACGCGATGATGCCGAGCGTGACCCAGATGAGCGTCTTGCGGCGGCCCCAGCGGTCGGCCCACGGGCCCGACAGCAGGGTGAAGATGCCGAAGAACACCACACCGCCGATGAGCATGAGCACGAAGGTCGTGTACGAGTAGCCGAGGCCGGGGAGCGCGCCCTCGGCGGCCTCCTGCGGGGCGCGGCCGTACGACAGCGAGAACGTGGTCATCAGGTAGAAGAGCACGTACGTGGCGAGCATGAAGAACGTGCCGAGGATGAGCTGCTTCCAGTGGTTCTTGAAGACGCTGGCGAGGGGCAGCTTCTTGAGCTTGCCCTGCTCGGAGGCCTTCGAGAAGGCGGTCGACTCGACCAGGCGCAGGCGCACCCAGAGGCCGACGATGACCATGACGACCGAGAACAGGAACGGGATGCGCCAGCCCCAGTCGAGGAACGCCTGCGACGGCATCGACGGGTCGTCGGAGGGGAGGATCGCCGCGATGACGAGGAACAGGCCGTTCGCGATGATGAAGCCGATGGGCGCTCCGAGCTGCGGGAAGGTGCCGTACCAGGCGCGCTTGCCCTCGGGAGCGTTCTCGGTCGCCACGAGCGCGGCGCCCGACCACTCGCCGCCGAGCGCGAAGCCCTGCGCGAGGCGCAGGATGACGAGCAGCAGGGGCGCGAGCCATCCGACCATCGCGTAGGTCGGCAGCAGGCCGATCAGGAACGTCGCGATGCCCATGGTGAGCAGGGCGCCGACGAGCGTCGCCTTGCGGCCGTGCTTGTCGCCGAGGTGGCCGAAGACGATCGCGCCGAGCGGGCGGGCGACCATGGCGGCGCCGAACACGGCGAACGACGAGAGCAGCGCGGTCGTCGCGTCGCCGGTCGGGAAGAACAGGTGCGGGAAGACCAGCACCGCAGCGGTCGCGTAGACGTAGAAGTCGTAGAACTCGATCGTCGTGCCGATGAGGCTCGCGAGCACGACGCGGCTGCGCGGATTTGCCGGGCTGGTGGAGGGTGCGACCGGGGCCGCGGTTGGTGCAGACATTACTGGCGAAGACTCCAAATGGGGGTGCGAAAGAACGCTGCGCCCCGAGGCACGTCGGTCGGGCGTTCGAACCGGAGGCAGTGCAGGAATCGTCGCTTGTGGCAACCTACCCACCCTACGAGGCACCGGCATGCGCCGAGGCGCATGCGGGGTGCACGGTGCGGTGAGCGGCGCGCTCGGTGCGGCGAACGGCGCGGGGGAGCTCCCGGCGGGCGCGAATCGGGACGTGTCGGATCGATCGAAGGTTCGATGCGACGCCGGATGCCGCGTGGCTAGGCTTGGCGGCATGGATACCCTGATCTCGATTCTGCATGTCACCACGGCCGTCTTCATCGTCGGGCCGATGGCGATCCTGCCCATGACCGCGATGCGCGCGGTTCGCGCCGGCAACGGAGGTCAGGTCGCCGTGCTCGCCAAGTCGACGATGGTGTTCAGCTGGCTCTCGCTGCTCACGTTCCTGTTCGGATTCGGCGCGATGGCGATGGCGCCCGAGGAGTTCGAGCTCACGTTCACGACCCCGTGGATCCTCTGGTCGATCATCCTCTACGTGATCGCGTTCGGGCTCAGCGTGTTCGTGGTCGTCCCGTCGATGCGCAAGGCCGCCGAAGCGCTGTCGGGCGATGCCGGATCGGGCGGCGGCGCGGCCCAGGCCGGGTACCCGGCCATCGCGGCCGGCAGCGGCATCGTGTCGCTGCTGCTCGTCGCCGTCGTCGTGCTCATGGTCTGGAAGCCGTAAGCCGCTAGCCGTTCGGTGGTCGAGCAGCGAAGCGTATCGAGATCTCCCACGTGCGGGGTCTCGATACGCTCGCTGGCGCGTCGCTACTCGAGCCGACGACACCGAGCGCAGCGCGCGCGCGGTCGCGATCGCGGCCTCGGCGGCCTCGCGGCCCTTGTCCTCCTTCGAGCCGGGCAGTCCGGCGCGGTCGAGGCCCTGCTGCTCGTCGTCGAGGGTGAGCACGCCGAAGCCGACCGGCTTGCCGGTGTCGAGCGCGACCCGGGTGAGCCCGTCGGTCGCGGCGGCCGACACGTACTCGAAGTGCGGCGTGCCGCCGCGGATGATCACGCCCAGCGCGACGACCGCGTCGGCCCCCGCCTCGAGCGCGGCCTTCGACACGACGGGCAGCTCGAAGCTGCCGGGCACGCGCACCAGGGTGAACGATGCGCCCGACGCCTCGAGCGTGCGGGTCGCCCCGGCGATCAGCGCGTCGGTGATCTGGTCGTGCCAGCTGCCGGCGACGATCACCACCGAGAGGCCGGTGCCGTCGACGTCGAGTTCGGGGGATCCTGCTCCGCTCATGATGCGTGTCCTTCCAAGAGGGTCTCAGCCGCGGCGTCCGCGAGCTGCTGGTCGTCGATCGTGTGGCCCATGCGGTCGCGCTTGGTCTCGAGGTAGCCGGTGTTGACGCCGCCGACGCCGACCACCAGCGGCAGCCGCTCGACGACGTCGATGCCGTGCACCTCGAGCTGGCGCACCTTCTCGGGGTTGTTCGTCAGCAGCCGCACGCGGTCGATGCCGAGGTCCGAGAGAATGCCGGTCGCCGCACTGTAGTCGCGAGCATCGATCGGCAGGCCGAGTGCGAGGTTCGCGTCGAGGGTGTCGAGGCCGTCCTCCTGCAGGCGGTACGCGCGCAGCTTGTTGATGAGCCCGATGCCCCGGCCCTCGTGACCGCGCAGGTAGACGACGACGCCGCTCGAGCGCTGGATCGTCTCGAGCGCGGCGTCGAGCTGCGGCCCGCACTCGCACTTGAGCGACCCGAAGGCCTCGCCGGTGAGGCACTCGGAGTGCACGCGCACGATCGCGCCGGCGGGGTCTGCTGCGGGGTCGCCCGAGATGATGGCGACGTGGTCGGCGCCGGTGGCTGCGGTCGCGGTAGGCGCGCACCGTGAACTCGCCGCGGTCGGTCGGCAGCGTCGTCTCGACCTCGAACGCGACGGGCGAGGATTCGGGCACCCTCGTGGCCGCGACATCCGTCGACGGGTCGTGGCCGATGTCGCGCATCCACTCGATGAGCGCGGCCACGGTCGTGACCGGCAGGCCCTCGCGCTCGCCCATGGCGATGAGCGCCGGCAGGCGCATCATCTCGCCGCTGTCCTCGACGAGCTCGCCGATGACGCCGACGGGTGCGAGTCCGGCGAGGCGCATGAGGTCGACCGCGGCCTCGGTGTGGCCGGCACGCTCGCGCACGCCGCCGTCGACCGCGCGCAGCGGAACGACGTGCCCGGGTCGATGCAGCGAACGGGGCTCGACGTCGGGTCGGCGAGCACGCGCAGCGTGTGCGCGCGATCGGCGGCGCTGATGCCCGTCGAGGTGCGATCGGCCGCATCGACCGTGATCGTGTAGGCGGTCGTGCGCGGATCTTCGCTGCGCTCGGTCATGAGCGGCAGCTCGAGCCGGTCGGCGACCGCGTTGGGCATCGGCGCGCAGAGGTAGCCGCTCGTGTGGCGCACCATCCACGCGATCCACTCCTGGGTCGCGAACTCGCGCCGCCATGATGGCGTCGCCCTCGTTCTCGCGACCCTCGTCGTCGGCGACGATGACGGGCTTGCCCGCACGCAGCGCGTCGAGGACTTCGGGAATGGTTGCGAGGCTCATGCCGCACCTCCGGTGCTGTGGATGGAAGACGGGATCTCGACCGATTCGGTGCCGAGGCGGCCGGCGAAGCGCAGCATGCGCTCGACCTGGCGCGCGAGGATGTCGGTCTCGATGTTCACGCGGTCGCCGACGACGCGGTCGCCGAGGGTGGTCGCGGTGAGGGTCTCGGGGATGAGCGACACCTCGAACCACGACCCGTCGGGCTCGTCGCCGACGGCGCTCACGGTGAGCGAGACGCCGTCGACCGCGATCGAGCCCTTGTCGACGACGAGCGGCGCGTGGGCCGCGTCGAGCGAGAAGCGGATGACCCGCCACGCGTCGCCCGGACGGATCTCGAGCACCTGCGCGGTGCCGTCGATGTGGCCCTGCACGATGTGCCCGCCGAGCCGGTCGCCCACCTGGGCGGCGCGCTCGAGGTTCACCGCGAGCCCCTCGGCGGCGCCGTCGAGCGTCGACATCGCGAGCGTCTGCGCCATCACGTCGGCGGTGAAGCCCTCGGCGTCGGACTCGATGACGGTGAGGCACACGCCCGAGACCGAGATCGAGTCGCCGTGCTTCACGCCCTCGACCACGAGCGGGCCGCGCACGCTCAGGCGCGCGGCGTCGTCGGTTCGCTCGATGCGCGTGATCGTGCCACGCTCCTCGATGATTCCGGTGAACATGTCAGTTCCTCTCATCTGTGCTGGTCGAGGCTCGCGGTGCGGCGCTCGAAACCGGGTGTGCGACGAGCAGTACGTCGTCGCCGAGTCGTTCGATGTCGGTGAAGTGGAAGCGCTGCGCGGCGTCGATCGACGCGATGCCGAGGTCGCCGAGCGCGAGCCGCGGGCCGCCGAGCAGCGCGGGCGCGAGGTAGACGAGCAGTTCGTCGACGAGGCCGGCGGCGATGAAGGCGCTCGCGAGCGTGGGCCCGCCCTCGATGAAGAGCGAGCGGATGCCCCGCCGCTGGAGCTCCTCGAGATCGGCGGCCAGGTCGGTGCCGGTGAAGAACATGGGCGCGTGCGGGTGACGGGTGATCGACGCGTCGGCGGGCACTTCGCGGCGCCCGAACACCACCGGCACGGGCTGCGCGTCGTAGAACTGGCCGCCGGGGTCGCGCGCGGTGAGCGCCGGGTCGTCGGCGAGCACGGTTCCGGTGCCGACCGCGATGGCGTCGGCGGCGGAGCGGCGCCGGTGCACGTCGGCCCGCGCGGCGGGGCCGGTGATCCACTGGCTCGTGCCGTCGGCCGCGGCGGCGCGGCCGTCGAGGCTCGACGCCCATTTCACGATCACGCGGGGGCGGCGGTTGCGGGCGGCGAACAGCCAGTCCTCGAGCAGCGCCTCGGCCTCGTCGGCGAGCACGCCGCCGTCGACCTCGACGCCCGCGTCGCGCAGGCGTCGCGCGCCGCCCGCGGAATGGTCGCCGGGGTCGGAGGCGGCGTAGACGACGCGGGCGATTCCGGCTTCGATCAGCGCGACCGCGCAGGGGCCGGTGCGGCCGGTGTGATTGCACGGCTCGAGCGTGACCACGGCGGTGGCGCCCTCGGCCGCACCCGGGGACGAGCTTCGAGAGCGCATCGACCTCGGCGTGGGCGGTGCCGGCTCCGCGGTGCCAGCCCTCGGCGATGACCTCGCCGGCGCGCGAGACGATCACGCAGCCGACGCGCGGGTTCACCCCGCGTGAGGGGCCGCGAGTGGCGAGCTCGAGCGCGCGGCGCATCGCCGCGGCATCCGCCATCGTGTGCGCTCCGGTGGTCATCCCTCGTCCTGTCTTCAGGGCTCCGGGGGATGCTCGGCGCAGCCGAACACGTCGACGACGCTTCGCGTCGCCGACACGTGCCGCCTCCCATCCGGACTTTCACCGTCGGTACCGGAATTCCACCGGTTCAACCAGGCCCGCCCGATCTCTCGATCGAATGCGCCCAGCTCGCGGACTGTAACCGCCGGTTCGGAATTACACCGACCCCGGAGCACGTTTGTCGTATCGATTGTAAGTCAACGCGGGGGCGGCCGCGGTATTCCCGCGTCATCGCGAGTCAGGCGGCACGTGTGTCGATCAGCGCACGGGCGGTGCCCTCGTCGACGATGAGGTCGGTGATGAGCCCCGCGGCGAGCGCCCCGCGCAGGCTCGCGATCTTCGCCCGGCCCGAGACGACGCACACCCGGCGGGGCGCGCGGCGCAGCACCGTGAAGTCGGGTCCGGTCGCGCGATCGTTCAACGCGATGCCATCGGTCGAGCCGTCGGCCCGGTAGAACACGGTGGCGACGTCGCCGACGACGCCGTCGCGGCTGAGCGCCTCGAAGTCGGCGCGCTCGAGGTACCCGCCCTGGTACACGTGGCTCGGCACCTCGGCGAACGGGGAACCGAGGCCGAACACGGCGACGTCCATGCGGGCCTGCAGTGCGAGCAGCCGTCGGGTCGAGCGCTCGCGCCAGAACGCGCGCCTGGTGTCGGGGTCGTCGAAGAAGGCGGGCACGGGGAACTGCTGCACGTGTGCGCCGAACGCTTCGCCGAAGCGGCGCAGCAGCTCGCTCGCGTAGAGGATGCCGGTGGTGCGCACGTTGCCCGCGCCGTTCAGCTGCACGATCTCGGAGTTATGGGTGGGCTTCGGCACGAGGTGCCGGCTCACCGCGGTCATCGTCGAACCCCAGGCGACGCCGACGATCTGGTTCGAGTCGACGAATCGGCCGAGAATCCGTGCAGCCGACAGGGCCACCCGGTCGAGCCGATCGACGTCGCTCGCGTGGTCGGGCACCGGGATCGACGTGGGCGGCCACCGCGAAGCGTTCGAGGATCTCGTGCTCGATGCGGCTCGGCAGGTCGAGGGGCGAATGGATCGAGATCTCGACGAGGCCGCTCGCGCGGGCGTGGCTGAGCAGGCGCGAGACCGACGAGCGCGAGATGTGCAGCTCGCGCGCGATGGCGTCCATCGTGAGGTCCTGCATGTAGTACAGGTGGGCCGCCCGCAGGGCGGCGCGGGTCTTCCCCGAGACCGCTTCGAGGCTGGCGCTCGCGAGGTCGTCGTCGACGATCGCAGGCTGGTTGCCGTCGCTCATCCGCTCAGTCTTGCACATATGTGCAGGTCGCTTGAAAGTTCGTGCTCGCGCGCTCACGATGGTTGCATTCCACACGCGGCGGCCTCGCACGGGCGCGCCGCACCCAGGCGAGAGGACAGAGATGTCAGAGCTGACGAACTCCACGCGGCGCACCCGCACCGGCACCGGCGACCCGTCGACGCGAGCCGAGATCGCCGTGCTGCGCGACCGCCCCCGCGCCGAGGTCCTGGTGATCGGCGGCGGCATCAACGGCATCGCCACGTTCCGCGACCTCGCCCTGCAGGGCGTCGACGTGGTGCTCGTCGAGCGAGGCGACTTCGTCTCCGGGGCATCCGCCGCCTCGTCGCACATGATCCACGGCGGCATCCGCTACCTCGAGAACGGCGAGTTCCGCCTCGTCAAGGAGTCGGTCGAGGAGCGCAACGGCCTGCTGCGCGTCGCCCCGCACTACGTGAAGCCGCTCGAGACGACCGTGCCGATCTTCTCGACGTTCTCGGGCATCCTCTCGGCGCCGATGCGGTTCCTCACCCACCGGGCCGGCAGGCCGACCGAGCGCGGAGCGGCGCTCATCAAGGCCGGGCTCACCCTCTACGACTCGTTCTCGCGCGACGGCGGACAGGTGCCGCGACACCGCTTCCACGGCGCGAAGCAGTCGCTCGCCGACCTGCCGGCACTGAACCCCGCGGTCAAGTACACCGCCACCTACTTCGACGCGAGCATGCACGACCCCGAGCGGCTCGCGCTCGACGTGCTCTTCGACGGCCTCGCGGCCGGGCCGCACGCGCGCGCCGCGAACTACCTCGAGGCGGTCGGACACGACGCCGACGGCGTGCGCGTGCGCGACACCCTGACCGGCGACGAGTTCGCGATCGCCGCCGACGTGGTCGTGAACACGTCGGGCCCGTGGACCGACCTGACGAACGCCGGCCTCGGCAACGAGACCCGGTTCATGGGCGGCACCAAGGGCTCGCACATCGTGCTCGACCACCCCGAGCTGCTCGCCGCGACCGGCGGTCGCGAGATCTTCTTCGAGCACGAGGACGGCCGCATCGTGCTCATCTACCCGCTCAAGGGCCGCGTCCTCGTCGGCACCACCGATCTCGAGCACGACATCCGCGAGCCCGCCGTGTGCACCGAGGCCGAGGTCGACTACTTCTTCGACCTCATCGCGCACGTCTTCCCCGGCATCACCGTCGACCGATCGCAGATCGTCTTCCGGTTCGCCGGCGTGCGGCCGCTGCCGCGACACGACGACACGCAGCCCGGGTTCGTCTCGCGCGACTACCGCATCGAGCGGGCGGATGCCCCGGGCCGCCCGAACTCCGTCGTGCTGAGCCTCGTCGGAGGCAAGTGGACCACGTTCCGCGCGCTCGCCGAGCACCTCTCGAACGACGTGCTCGAGTTGCTCGGCCGCAGCCGGGTCGTCTCGACGAAGGGCCTCGCGATCGGCGGGGGAGCGGGCTACCCGACGACCGACGACGCCCGCAGGGTCTGGCTCGTCTCGCACGGCGACGAGGTCGGGCGGGCCCGCGCCTTCGAACTGCTCGAGCGCTACGGCACGCGGGCCGAGGCGTATCTCGCCGAGATCGAGGGCGACGAGGAGACCCCGCTCGCCCATCACGGCGGCTACGGGCGACTCGAGATCGCGTGGCTCACGCGCACCGAGCGCGTCGTGCACCTCGTCGACATCGTGCTGCGGCGCACGAGCATCGCCTTCACCGGCACGTTGACCGCGCAGCTGCTCGACGAGCTCGCCGAGGTCGTCGGAGCCGAGCTCGGGTGGGAACCCGAGCGCCGTCGCGCAGAGGTGGAGGCGACCCGCGACCTGCTCGCCGAGCGCCACGGCGTCGTGCTCGAGGCGGCCGTCCACGAGCCGCTGACACGTCGACGCAGTGCCGGCCTGCGTCGTCGGCTCGAAACGTGCGCGACACCGCGCGGCGAGACAGGTACGGTAGGACGACAGGTCGGGCGCATGGGGGTGCGCCCGACCTGTTCCATCGCCATGGGCGCGTGCTCCGGGACCCGAAATCCTCAGACGTTGAGGTGCTCGGCGAGGATCGGCGCGAGCTCGGTGAGCGACGCGACCTCGACGACGCCGACGAGCGCTGCCGCTGCTGCTTCGTCGTCGGCCATGGCTCGCGCCCGCGCGATTCAGCCACACGCCGACGAGCCCGGCCGTGGCAGCCCCGATGGCGTCGGTGACGAGGCGGTCGCCGACGTAGGCCGCGGCGGTGACGGGCGCGTCGGACGCGAACCGCGCCATCGCCAGCTCGAAGATGCCGGGGTCGGGTTTGGTGACGCCGACATCGCCCGACGCGATGACGTGGTCGAACCGGTCGAGGATGCCGAGCCGCTCGAGCTTCGCCCGCTGGAAGTCGAGCTCGCCGTTCGTGATGATGCCGAATCGCACGCCCGGCAACGCCTCGTCGAGCGCGTCGAGCGCCGGCAGCGCGTCGTCGTGCAGCGACCACGACTCGCGGTAGCGCTCGAAGTAGCGGGCGAACCACGCGCCGGCGGCGAGGTCGTCGAGCTCTTCGCCGTGGGCGAGCGCGAAGTCGCGCGCCCGCGCCCGTCGCTGCCCCTCGAACGTCAGCCGCCCCGCGAGGTAGGCGTGGTAGTGCTCCTCTTCGAGATCGTGCCAGAGCTGCTGCGCGGGAGCATGCTCGGCCTCGTATGCCCGTTCGGCCATGTGCAGCGCGATGCCCGCGTCGACCGCGGCGCGGTGCGCCATGAGGGTGTCATCGAGGTCGAACAGCACGACCGGCGATCCCGCGGTCGCGTCGTCGACGGCGCTCATGAGCTCACCGGACCCCGTCGAGGCATCGACACCCGTCAGCCCCGGCGCACGAATCCGACGCGGTCGTAGACCTCGCGCAGGATGGGCTCGGCGCGCTCGGACGCGCGCTCGGCGCCGACGGCGAGCAGTCGATCGAGCTCGGCCGGGTCTTCGAGCAGCTCGAGCGTGCGTGCGCGGATCGGCGTGAGCCGGTCGACGACGATCTCGGCGAGGTCTTTCTTGAGGTCGCCGTACCCGCGGCCGGCATAGCGCTGCTCGAGCTCGCCGATCGACTCGCCGGTCGTGGCCGCGTAGATGTCGAGCAGGTTCGAGATGCCGGGCTTCGTCGCCGGGTCGTAGCGGATCTCGCGCTCGGTGTCGGTGACGGCGCTCTTGAACTTCTTCGCCGTGACCGCGGGGTCGTCCATGAGCTTCACGAGCCCCGCCTCTGAGACCGAGGACTTCGACATCTTCGCGGTCGGCTCCTGCAGGTCGTAGATGCGCGCCGACTCCTTGGGGATCAGCGCCTCGGGCACGACGAACGTCTCGCCGTACCGCGAGTTGAAGCGCCCCGCGAGGTCGCGCGTGAGCTCGAGGTGCTGCCGCTGGTCGTCGCCGACCGGCACGAGTTCGGTGCCGTAGAGCAGGATGTCGGCGGCCATGAGCACCGGATAGGTGAACAGGCCGACCGTGGTGGCGTCGGCACCCTGCCTCGCCGACTTGTCCTTGAACTGCGTCATGCGGCTCGCCTCGCCGAAGCCGGTCATGGTGCCGAGCACCCAGGCCAGCTCGGTGTGCGCAGGTACGTGCGACTGCACGAACAGCGTCGACCGCTCGACATCGACGCCGGCGGCGAGGTACTGCGCGGCCGTGCGGCGCACGTTGTCGTGCAGCGCCTTGGGGTCTTGCGCGACCGTGATCGCGTGCAGGTCGACGACGCAGTAGATGGGGTCGTACTCGTCTTGCAGCGCGACCCAGTTGACGAGGGCGCCGAGGTAGTTGCCGAGGTGGAGCGAGTCGCTCGAGGGCTGCATGCCCGAGAAGACGATGGGAGGGATGGAGGTCATGTGTTCAGCGTCCTATTGCGTGGGAGGAATGGTCAGATGGCGTAGTCGACGACGACCGGGGAGTGGTCGGACCATCGCTCGTCATAGGCCGCGGCCCGGTCGACCACGTAGGACTCCACCGTCTCGGCGAGTGCGGGCGAGGCGAGGTGGTAGTCGATGCGCCACCCGGTGTCGGTGTCGAACGCCTTGCCGCGCATCGACCACCACGTGTAGGGGCCGTCGACCTCACCGGCGGCCCGGCGGCCGACGTCGACCCAGCCGAGCCCGGCGCCGGCGTTGTAGTCGGGTGCGTCCTCGGCGCCGACGAACCGGTCGAAGTACTCGCGTTCGCGGGGCAGGAAGCCGGCCTTCTTCACGTTGCCCTTCCAGTTGCGGATGTCGAGCGTGCGGTGGCCGACGTTCAGGTCGCCGACGATGACGGCGAGCTCGGAATGCTCGACGAGCAGCGGCATCCGTTCTTCCATCGCATCGAGGAATCGGTACTTCTCGACCTGCTTCGGCGTGCCGTCTTCGCCGGAGTGCACGTAGGCCGAGACGACGGTGAGCACCCGGCCGCCCACCTCGTAGTCGGCCTCGAGCCAGCGGCCGGCGCTGTCGAAGTCGGGGGCGCCGAGCTCGACGCGGTGGATGTGGGCGCGGTTGCGGCTCGCGATCGCGACGCCGGCGCGGCCCTTGGCGGTCGCGGGGTCGTGCAGGATGTCCCAGTCGTCGCCGAGCAGCCCCTGCAGGTCTTCGGTCGACGCGCGCACCTCTTGCATGGCGAGGATGTCGACGTCGCGGGCGGCCAGCCACTCGCCCATGCCCTTGCGGAATGCGGCGCGCACCCCGTTGACGTTGACGCTGGCGAGTCGGAGGGGCTTCGCGGAGGGCATGCATTCGATCCTAGGGGAGGCCTCCGACGTCGCCCTTCGCCGCCTGCGGGCCCAGCGCCTGCCTCCGCACGCGACAGTTCGTCCTGGGCCTTGGCGAACCGGCGACGGGCCGGCATCCGCTCGAACCAGTTCGCGTCGGCGAGCTCCTGCTCGGCCTCGCGAACGCGCACGCGCGCCGCCGTCACGAGCGCGCGTTGCTCGCGAGCGCGCTCCTCCTCGACGAGCTGCTCGGGCGTGACCAGGCGGAGGCTCTCGTGCGCGTCGAACGCCTCGACCGCGATCCAGCTCGCCGCGACGAGGATGACGATGCCGGTGAGCCGGAACCACAGCAGCAGCGCGATGAAGACGGCGAAGGTCGCCAGCAGCGGGTTCTTGCCGGCGCCCGTGATCACGAGCCCGCCGACGAGCTGCAGCACCGAGAGCGCCGCCGATCCGAGCAGCGATCCGATCCACATGCGCCGCCACGGCATCGCGGCGCCCGAGAGGAACCGGAACAGCGTCGCGAGCGCGAGCGTGTCGATCACGAAGATCACGAGCACCGAACCGGCCTGCAGCACCAGGTTCGACCAGACGGATTCCTCCGCCAGGCCGAGCAGCGTCGTGAGCCAGCCGAAGAACGACGTCGTCGCCACCGTCAGGATGGTCGCGAGGATGAGGATCGTGCCGAAGGCGAGTCCCACCAGGAAGTCGCGCGTCTTCAGCAGCGCGTAGGCGCGCGTGTCCTTCGGCAGCCCGAAGATGCTGCGCACGGCGATCCGCGAGTACGTGATCCAGCCGATGGCGGTCCAGATGAGGCCGGCGAGGGCCACGGCGCCCGTCCACCCGAACAGGCTCGTGCTCGTCGTCGCGATCGCGATGAGGTCGTCGGTCGAGATGATGCCGTCGTCGCCCACGAGCCCCGGCGCGAAGCTGTTCAGCAGGACGATGAAGGCGTTGAGCGCCTCGCTCGTTGCCGGTGAGCCAGATGCCCGCGACCGCGAACA
This sequence comes from uncultured Actinomycetota bacterium, assembly GCA_963836825.1. Taxonomy (GTDB): domain Bacteria; phylum Actinomycetota; class Actinomycetes; order Actinomycetales; family Microbacteriaceae; genus Agromyces. The sequence continues at coordinate 71,519 of CAWILI010000002.1, read as the reverse complement.
CGACGTACACGGCCGCGAAGATCGCGAACAGCGCCTGGTAGCTCATGCCCGCCGAGAGGATGAAGCCGTTGCGCGCGAGGAAGTGCCGCCAGACCCGCACGGGGAACAGGGCCATGGTCTTCTGCGTGAGCGTCGAGACCTTGGTGATCGGCTCCTCGAACCGCTCGCGGATCGGCTGGCTGAGCGCGTCGAACCGCTCGCGGGCGCTCGGCTCGAGGCCGAGCGGATCGGTGGGCGATGCGGGGGCGGGCGCGGTGCCGGATGCCCCGTGCTCGGCCCCGCCGCGGGAAGCCCGCCGGTCGTCGGGGGTCGTGCGCTCGCTCACGGGATCAGACTAGCGAGCGCGGGGGCCGTGCGATCCGCACGGCCCCCGCGTCGACGATGTGGCGTGGTCAGGGCTTGCCGCGCATGACGGCCTGCTTGACCTCGGCGATCGCCTTCGTGACCTCGATGCCGCGCGGGCACGCGTCGGTGCAGTTGAAGGTCGTGCGGCAGCGCCACACGCCCTCGGTGTCGTTGAGGATGTCGAGGCGGGTCTGGGCGTTGTCGTCGCGCGAGTCGAAGATGAAGCGGTGCGCGTTGACGATCGCGGCGGGGCCGAAGTACTGGCCGTCGGTCCAGAACACCGGGCACGACGAGGTGCACGCGGCGCAGAGGATGCACTTCGTGGTGTCGTCGAAGCGGGCACGCTCGGCGACCGACTGCACGCGCTCCTTGCCCGGCTCGGGGGTGCTGTTCGCCACGAGGAACGGCTGCACCTCGCGGAAGCTCGCGAAGAACGGCTCCATGTCGACGATGAGGTCCTTCTCGAGCGGCAGGCCCTTGATGGCCTCCACGTAGATGGGCTTCGAGATGTCGAGGTCCTTGATCAGCGTCTTGCAGGCCAGGCGGTTGCGGCCGTTGATGCGCATGGCGTCGGAGCCGCAGATGCCGTGCGCGCACGAACGGCGGAACGTGAGCGAGCCGTCCTGCTCCCACTTGATCTTGTGCAGCGCGTCGAGCACGCGGTCGGTCGCGTACATCTCGACGTCGAAGTCCTGCCAGCGCGGCTCGGTGTCGACGTCGGGGTCGAACCGGCGGATCAGGAACGTGACGGTGAACGACGGGATCGCGGCTTCGGCAGTGGGGGCGGCGGCCTCGAGCGTTGCGGTGCTCACGTCAGTACTTCCTCTCCATGGGCTGGTAGCGCGTCACGACGACCGGCTTCCAATCGAGCCGGATGTGGTCGGCCGCGTCGGACGAGTGCGCGTCACCCGAGAGGTAGGCCATCGTGTGCTGCATGTAGTTCGCGTCGTCGCGGTCTGGGAAGTCGTCGCGCATGTGGCCGCCACGGCTCTCTTTGCGGTTGCGGGCCGAGTAGACGACGACCTCGGCGAGGTCGAGCAGGAACCCGAGTTCGACCGCCTCGAGCAGGTCGGTGTTGAACCGCTTGCCCTTGTCGTGCACCGCGATGTTGCGGTAGCGGTCGCGCAGGCCGGCGATGACCTCGGTGACGTGGGCGAGCGACTCGTCGGTGCGGAACACCTGGGCGCTCTTGTCCATCTCGTCCTGCAGCTCCTTGCGGATCGCGGCGATGCGCTCGGTGCCGTTCGAGTCGCGCAGCTGCGCGAGCAGGTCGCGCACGGCGCCGGCGGGGTCGTCGGGCAGGGGGGTGAAGTCGACGGTCTTGACGTACGCGACCGCGTTGTTGCCCGCGCGCTTGCCGAACACGTTGATGTCGAGCAGCGAGTTGGTGCCGAGGCGGTTGGAGCCGTGCACCGAGACGCATGCGCACTCGCCCGCGGCGTAGAGGCCGGGCACGACGGTGGTGTTGTCGCTGAGCACCTCGGCGTTGTTGTTGGTGGGGATGCCGCCCATGGCGTAGTGCGCGGTCGGCATCACCGGCACCGGCTCGAAGACCGGGTCGACGCCGAGGTACGTGCGCGCGAACTCGGTGATGTCGGGCAGCTTGGTCTCGAGCACCTCGGCGCCGAGGTGGGTGCAGTCGAGGTAGACGTAGTCCTTGTGCGGGCCGGCGCCGCGGCCCTCGGCCACCTCTTTCACCATGCAGCGGGCGACGATGTCGCGCGGTGCGAGGTCTTTGATCGTGGGGGCGTAGCGCTCCATGAACCGCTCGCCCGAGGCGTTGCGCAGGATCGCTCCCTCACCTCGCGCGCCCTCGGTGAGCAGGATGCCGAGGCCGGCGAGCCCGGTCGGGTGGAACTGGAAGAACTCCATGTCCTCGAGGGGCAGGCCCTTGCGCCAGATGATGCCGACGCCGTCGCCGGTGAGCGTGTGCGCGTTCGACGTGGTCTTGTAGATCTTGCCGAAGCCGCCCGTGGCGAAGATGACGGCCTTCGCCTGGAAGACGTGCAGCTCTCCGGAGGCGAGGTCGTAGGCGACGACGCCCGAGGGCTTCTTCACGCCGTCGACCTCGGTCATCACGAGGTCGAGCACGTAGTACTCGTTGAAGAAGTTGATGCCGAGCTTCACGCAGTTCTGGAACAGCGTCTGCAGGATCATGTGGCCGGTGCGGTCGGCCGCGTAGCAGGCGCGTCGCACGGGCGCCTTGCCGTGGTCGCGCGTGTGGCCGCCGAATCGGCGCTGGTCGATCTTGCCCTCGGGCGTGCGGTTGAACGGCAGGCCCATGTTCTCGAGGTCGATGACCGCGTCGATCGCCTCTTTCGCGAGGATCTCGGCGGCGTCCTGGTCGACGAGGTAGTCGCCGCCCTTGACGGTGTCGAACGTGTGCCACTCCCAGCTGTCTTCCTCGACATTGGCGAGGGCGGCGGCCATGCCGCCCTGCGCGGCGCCCGTGTGCGAGCGGGTGGGATACAGCTTCGAGATGACCGCGGTCTTCGCGCCGGGGCCCGCCTCGATCGCCGCGCGCATGCCGGCGCCGCCGGCGCCCACGATGACGATGTCGAACTGGTGGTGGTGGACGCCGTCGATGATCTGGGTCTCGGCGTCGGAGGACTGGGTGTTCACGGATCTCCTATGCGGAACAGAACGAGGGGAGCAGGTCGGCGGCGTCGGCTGCGACGGGCGGGCACGGGTCGAACGTGAAGACGACGAGCGTGCCGAGGACGATGAGCACGGCCGCGGCCGCGAAGAGGGCGCCCTTCAGCACCTTCTGCACCGTGCCCGGGTTCGTGTAGTCGTTCACGATCGTGCGCATGCCGTTGGCGCCGTGGATGAGTGCGAGCCAGAGCATCAGCACGTCCCACCACTGCCAGAACGGGTCGGCCCACTTGCCGGCGACGAAGCCGAAGTCGATGGCGCTCACGCCGTCGCCGACGATGAGGTTCATGAAGAGGTGGCCGAAGATCAGCACGATGAGCACGACGCCCGACGCGCGCATGTAGATCCAGCCCCACTTCTCCCAGTTGGTGCCGCGCTTGCGCGCGGGCCGGGCCGGGCTGCGGGGTGCTTCGATGGTGTTCGTCACTGTCGCTCCCCGTACTAGTGGCTGAAGACGTTGATGAGGTGGCGCGGCGTGAAGGCGAGCATGGTGATCACCCAGAGCGCGACGACGATGTAGAAGAGCACCTTCTGGTTGCGCGTGGCCCACGACCAGAAGTCGACGAGGATGATGCGCAGCCCGTTGAAGGCGTGGAACACGATGGCTCCGACCAGCGCGACCTCGCCGAGGCCCATGATGGGCGTCTGGTAGGTGCCGATCACCGCGTTGTACGCCTCGGGGCTCACGCGCACGAGCGCGGTGTCGAGGATGTGCACGAGCAGGAAGAAGAAGATGGCGACACCGGTGATGCGGTGCAGCACCCATGACCACATACCCTCGCGACCGCGGTAGAGCGTGCCGCCCGGCTTCTCTGTCGCCGGCTTCGCGGGTGTGGTCAGGGTTCGTGCCGAGTTCTCTGGCATGAACAACCCTCCCTGGGATGAATCCTGCCCGGCTGGAGCGGGCATCTCGGGGCGCAGCGGCCCGATCCCGAGTGTAGTCCGACGGTCGGGAGCGCGCCCCTTAGGCCTGCCTAATATCTTGACGTCGAGACTTCTGCGCGGCGGGCCGGCGTTCGCCGTCGCCCGCTATCCTGAGCGGATGCACCTGGACCAGCCCCTCGACCGGTTCTACACCGTGATCCCCGCGGGCGGCGTCGGCTCCCGCCTCTGGCCGCTCTCGCGGGCCGACGCGCCGAAGTTCCTGCACGACCTGACCGGATCCGGGCAGACCCTGCTCAAAGACACCTGGGACCGGCTCGCCCCGCTCTCGGGCGAACAGCGCATCATGGTCGTCACCGGGCGCGCCCACCGTGCGGCGGTCGAAGCCCAGCTGCCCGAGCTCGCCGACGCCAACATCGTGCTCGAGAGCGAGCCGCGCGACTCGACGGCCGCCATCGGCCTCGCCGCGGCGATCCTCGAACGCCGCGAGCCCGGGGTGATCATCGGCTCGTTCGCCGCCGACCACGTGATCTCGGGTGAGGCCCTGTTCCGGTCGGCCGTCGTCGAGGCGGTCGCCGCCGCCGACGCCGGCTACATCGCGACGATCGGCATCACGCCCACCGAGCCCGCCGTCGGCTTCGGCTACATCGAGTGCGGCGACGAGCTCGGCATCGCCGGCGCCGAGCACGCCGAAGCCGTGTCGAGCTTCGTCGAGAAGCCCGACCTCGAAACCGCCAAGCGCTACCTCGCCGATGGCGCGCACCTGTGGAACGCCGGCATGTTCATCGCCCGCGCCGACCAGCTGCTCGCCGAGATCGCGCGCAACAAGCCCGAGCTCCACGCCGGACTGATCGAGCTCGCGGCCGTCTGGGACGACCCGGCGACGCGCGGCCCGGCCGTCGACCGCATCTGGCCCGAGCTCGAGAAGATCGCGATCGACTACTCGGTCGCCGAACCGGCCGCCGCGGCCGGACGCCTGGCGGTCATCCGCGGGCACTTCGCGTGGGACGACGTGGGCGACTTCGCCTCGCTCGCGAAGCTCAACACGGCCGGCCGGTCGGGCGAGCTCGCGATCCTGGGCGAGAACGCGAGGGTGCTCGCCGACGCGTCGAGCGGCATCGTCGTGAGCCGGTCGAACCGGGTCATCAGTCTCATCGGCGTGCACGATATCGTCGTGGTTGACACACCCGATGCGCTCCTCGTCACCACGAGCGAGCACGCGCAGCGGGTGAAGGCGGTCGTCGACGCCCTGCGGCTCGGCGGTTCGAGCGACGTGCTCTAGGCACGGGAGAAGCGAGGTAGCGGATGTCTCAGGGTCGGCGTTTCACCGTCGGGGCCGTGCTGGTCGCGGCATCCGCACTGCTCGTCTCGTGCGCACCCGCGCCCGACGCGGGCGACGAGGTCGCGGCATCCGACACGTGCGTACGCATGGTGACGAACTCGGGCGGTCTCGAGGACCGCTCGTTCAACCAGTCGACGTGGGAGGGCCTGCAGGCCGCTGAAGCGGAGTACGGCATCGAGGCCGAGGCGATCGTCTCGACCGGCGAGACCGACCTCGCTCCCAACGTCGAGCAGGCGGCCGGATCGGGCTGCGAGCTCGTGGTCACGGTCGGCTTCGAACTGGCCGAGTCCACGCTCGACCAGGCCGGCAAGAACCCCGACCTCGCGTTCGCGATCGTCGACGAGGTCGTCGAGGCGTCGAACGTGAAGCCGGTCATCTTCGACACCGCGCAGGCGTCGTACCTCGCCGGGTACCTCGCGGCGGGCGTGTCGAAGACCGGCGTGGTCGCCACGTTCGGCGGCGGCAACCAGCCGCCGGTCACGCTGTTCATGGACGGGTTCGTCGACGGCGTCGCCAAGTACAACGAGGTGCACGGCACGAGCGTGCGCGCCCTCGGGTGGGACAAGGCGAAGCAGGACGGCGCGTTCACGGGCGACTTCGAGGACATCAACAAGGGCAAGGCGCTCAGCGAGGGCTTCATCGACCAGGGCGCCGACGTGATCCTCCCCGTGGCCGGGCAGGTCGGCGAGGGCGCCGCATCGGCCGCCCTCGAACGCGGCGGGGTCTCGGTGATCTGGGTCGACAGCGACGGCTACGAGACGCTCACCCCCGAGTTCCGGCCGGTGGTGCTCACGAGCGTGCTGAAGAACACGCAGGACGCGATGGTCGACATCGTCGGCGACGTCATCGACGACTCGTTCGTGAACGAGCCGTACGTCGGCACCCTCGAGAACGGCGGAGTCGAGATCGCGCCGTACCACGACCTGGCGCCGCTCGTCTCGGCCGAGCTCGACGCCGAGATCGAGGGCCTCCGGGCGGCGATCATCGCCGGCGACATCGTGGTCGAATCGCCCAGCACGCCCTAGCCCCCTGTTCGGGGGCCCGTTCGCCTGCTCATGTGAGCAGAAAGTCGCGGCTTCATAACCATTGGGTTGCGCCGACGCAAACCACCGTGGCGAGAGTTGCAACTTTCGGTAACGTGACTGAAAACGCCTCGGTCCGTCGAGGCAGCTTGACTTTGGAGGACACTGTGAAGGTCATGACCAAGAAGGCAGCCCTCAGCGGCCTTTCGCTGATGGGCGCAGCCGTGCTGCTCGCCGCGTGTTCGGCGGCTCCCGAGGAATCGGATGAGACCGGGGCTGCAGTTCCCGACTTCCAGCCGTGCATGGTGTCCGACGCCGGCGGCTTCGACGACAAGTCGTTCAACCAGAGCGGGTTCGAGGGCGCCACGGCGGCCGCCGACGAGCTCGGCGTCGAGTTGACCGCCGTCCAGTCCGACGCCGAGACCGACTACGCGCCGAACATCACGAACCTCGTCGACCAGGGCTGCGACCTCATCGTCACGGTCGGCTTCGCGCTCTCGGCGGCCACCGTCGAGTCGGCACTCGCCAACCCCGACATCAACTACGTCATCATCGACGACGCGGCAGACAACGACTTCGACGGCACCACCGACGCCGAGAACATCAAGCCGCTGCTCTTCGACACGGCGCAGGCGGCGTTCCTGGCCGGCTATGCGGCCGCGGCCTACTCGCAGACGGGCGTCGTCGGCACGTTCGGCGGCATGAACTTCCCGACGGTCTCGATCTTCATGGACGGCTTCGCCCAGGGCGTCGAGTACCACAACACCGAGAAGGGCACCGACGTCAAGGTCCTCGGTTGGGACCGCGCCGCACAAGACGGCGAGTTCACCGGTGGCTTCGAGGCGAACGACACCGCACGCCAGAAGGCTCAGGCGCTCATCGACCAGAACGTCGACGTGCTCCTGCCGGTCGGCGGCCCGATCTACCAGTCGGCCGCCGCGGCGATCCGCGACGCGGGCCGCGAGATCGCGATGGTCGGCGTCGACGCCGACTTCACCGTGACCGACCCGTCGGTCGCCGACCTCATGCTCACCTCGATCCTCAAGGGCATCGCGGTCGGCACCGAAGAGGCGGTCCTCGCTGCGGGCAACGACGCATTCGACAACAGCCCCTTCATCGGCACGCTCGAGAACGAAGGCGTGGGCATCGCCCCGTTCCACGACTTCGAAGACAAGGTCCCGGCCGAGCTCCAGGGCGAGCTCGATGACCTGATGGCCGCGATCATCGCGGGCGACATCCAGGTCGAGTCCTACCTGGCTGCAGCCGAGTAAGACGACGTTTCGAGCGGGGAGGTCGGCGTACGCCGGCCTCCCCGCTCTGCTGTCGGAGACGCCTCGGCGATGTGCGCGCCACATCTGAGCACGCGGCATCCGACACGTTCAACATTCGCGCAGCGACTGCAACGGATGCAGTCGAATCACTAGGATCGGGAACATGAAGCTCGAACTTCGCGGCATCACGAAGCGTTTCGGCAGCTTGGTCGCGAACGACCACATCGACCTCACCGTAGAGCCTGGAGAGATCCACTGCCTGCTGGGCGAGAACGGTGCAGGCAAGTCGACGCTCATGAACGTGCTCTACGGCCTGTACCAGGCCGACGAGGGCGAGGTGCTCCTCAACGACCAGGTGCAGCACTTCGACGGGCCCGGCGATGCCATGGCCGCCGGCATCGGCATGGTGCACCAGCACTTCATGCTCATCCCCGTGTTCACGGTCGCCGAGAACGTCATGCTCGGCAACGAGTCGACCAAGGCGGGCGGCCTGCTCGACCTGCCCACCGCGCGCAAGAAGGTCGAAGAGATCGCGGCCCGGTTCGGCTTCCACGTCGACCCCGACGCGCTCGTCGAAGACCTGCCCGTGGGCGTGCAGCAGCGGGTCGAGATCATCAAGGCGCTGTCCCGCGACGCGAAGGTGCTCGTGTTCGACGAGCCGACCGCCGTGCTCACCCCGCAGGAGACCGATGAGCTCATGGTCATCATGCGCCAGCTGAAAGAGGCGGGCACCTCGATCGTGTTCATCACCCACAAGCTGCGCGAGGTGCGCGAGGTCGCCGACCGCATCACCGTCATCCGCCTCGGCAAGGTCGTCGGCGAGGCTCAGCCGACGGCGTCGAACGCCGAGCTCGCCTCGCTCATGGTCGGCCGGGCCGTCGAGCTCACCGTGCACAAGGACGAGCCGAACCTCGGCGACGACGCGCTCGTCGTCGATCACCTGACGGTCGTCGACCCCATCGGGCAGCTCGTCGTGAACGACGTGAGCTTCACCGTGCGACGCGGCGAGATCCTGGCCGTCGCCGGCGTGCAGGGCAACGGCCAGACCGAGCTCACCGAGGCGCTGCTCGGCCTGGCGCACAACGTGCAGGGTTCCGCCGTGCTCGACGGCACCGAGCTCGTCGGCCAGAGCGTGCGCAACATCCTCGAGTCGGGCGTCGGCTTCGTTCCCGAAGACCGCACCGAAGACGGGCTGGTCGGCGAGTTCACGATCGCCGAGAACCTCATGCTCGACCGCAGCGAATCGCCGCCGTTCGTGCGCGCCGGCAACCTGCAGCGCGGCACCCTCGCCGACTTCGCACGCGAGAAGGTCAAGGAATTCGACATCCGCACCCAGGGCATCGACGAGTACGTGCAGCGGCTGTCGGGCGGCAACCAGCAGAAGGTGGTGCTCGCTCGCGAGCTCAGCCGCGACCTGCGGCTGCTCGTCGCCGCCCAGCCGACCCGCGGCGTCGACGTCGGCTCGATCGAGTTCATCCACAAGCGCATCGTCGCGGCACGCGACAGCGGCGTGCCCGTGGTCGTGGTCTCGACCGAGCTCGACGAGGTCGCCGCACTCGCCGATCGCATCATGGTCATGTATCGAGGTCGCATCGTCGGCATCGTGCCCGGAAACACCCCCCGTGACGTTCTCGGCCTCATGATGGCCGGAGAAGTCCCCGCAGAAGGAGCCGCCGCATGAGCGACCCCCAGCAGCCCAGGGGCGACGCCCCCGGCGCGAACGAACCCGACGCCGACGTCGCCATCGAAGAGCCGGCCGCAGCCTCGCCCGAGAGCGGCACCGCCGCCGACGACGCCCGTGCGACCGCAACCGGGCCGGGCGCGGTGGCCGAACCCTCCGACGCGCCGCCGCCGTCGAGGTGGCACACGATGTTCCGGCAGATCACCACCGGCAACGCGATCATCTCGGTGCTGGCAGTGGTGCTCGCCCTCATCGTGGGCGCGATCATGATCGCGTTCACCGACGAACGCGTGCAAGAGACCAGCGTGTACTTCTTCGCGCGGCCGGCCGACATGCTCGCGGCGATCTGGCAGTCGGTGTCGGGTGCCTACTCCGCCCTCTTCCAGGGGTCGGTCTACAACTTCAGGCGCGACACGTTCGCCGCCGGCATCCGCCCGCTCACCGAGACGCTCACGTTCGCGACACCGCTCATCGCCGGTGGCCTGGGCGTCGCCCTCGCGTTCCGCGTCGGCATGTTCAACATCGGTGGCCGTGGCCAGATGCTGATCGCGGCTTCCGTCGCCGGATGGATCGGCTTCGGGTTCGACCTGCCGTGGGGCGTGCACATGATCGTCGCCCTCGTCGGCGGCCTCGTCGGCGGCGCGCTCTGGGCCGGCATCGCCGGCCTCCTCAAGGCCCGCACCGGGGCTCACGAGGTGATCGTGACGATCATGCTGAACTACATCGCGTTCTACCTCGTGTCGTGGCTGCTGCGAACCCCGGGCCTGCTGCAGGCGCCCGGTTCGAGCAACCCGAAGACGCCCGCCATGAAGCCGAACGCGGTCTTCCCCGACCTGCTGGGCCCGCAGTTCAACCTGCACTTCGGGTTCATCCTCGCGATCCTCGCGACGGTCGTCGTCTGGTGGATCCTCAGCCGATCGAGCCTCGGGTTCAAGTTCCGTGCCGTCGGCATCAACCCGAACGCGGCCCGCGTCGCGGGCATCAACGTCAAGGGCATGTACGTCTACGCGATGCTCATCTCGGGGGCGCTGCTCGGTCTCGCCGGGGTCAGCCAGGTGCTCGGCACGGTCACCACCGGGTTCACGGCCGGCATCGACGCGAGCATCGGCTTCGATGCGATCACGGTCGCCCTGCTCGGTCGGTCCACGCCGTGGGGCACCTTCGTGGCGGGCATCCTGTTCGGCGCGTTCAAGGCGGGCGGCTTCTCGATGCAGGCGGCCGAGGGCGTGCCCATCGAGATCGTGCTCGTCGTGCAGTCGCTCATCGTGCTGTTCATCGCCGCGCCGCCGCTCGTGCGCACGATCTTCCGTCTCCCCGATCCGAACGCCAAGCCCAAACGATCACGCAAGACCGTCGCCGAGGAGGTGAAGGCGAAGTGAGCAAGACCGTAGAGCACCACCGCGTCGCGCCGCAGCCCGACGCCCTCGACACGACCGTCGTGACGAGCTGGAAGGCCCCGATCGCCTTCGCGATCTTCGCGCTCATCGCGCTCGCGCTCGCCGTGTTCGCACCACGGCCCGGCGAGACGACGTACCGCTGGTCGCGAGAGAACGACGCCGTGCAGGTGCCCGATCTCGTCGTGCCCGTGATGCCCGCGCTGTGGGCGGTCGTCGGCCTCCTCATCGTGGCGACCGTGTACTCGGTGCTGCTCGTGCGCTCGAAGCGCCGCGTGCCGCTCTGGCTCATCGTCGTCTTCGCGATCCTGTTCATGTTCGCGTTCCTCACCTGGGCGGGCTCGGGCTCGTCGCTGCCGATGATCGGCCTGCTGTTCGGCTCGCTGAGCCTCGCCGTGCCGCTCATCTTCGGCTCGCTCGCCGGCGTCATCGGCGAGCGTGCGGGCGTGATCAACATCGCCATCGAAGCCCAGCTGCTCGCCGGCGCGTTCACCGCCGCGGTCGTGGCATCGGTGACGGGTCAGCCGTGGCTCGGCCTCATCGCCGCCATGGTCGCCGGCATGCTCGTCGGAATGGTGCTCGCCGCGTTCGCGATCAAGTACTTCGTCGATCAGGTCATCGTCGGTGTCGTGCTCAACGTGCTCGTCGTCGGCCTCACGAGCTTCTTCTTCTCGCAGGTGCTCGCACCGAACGCCGCCGTACTGAACACCCCGCCCAGGTTCGACCGGCTGCCCATTCCCCTGCTCAGTGACATCCCGATCATCGGCCCGGTGCTCTTCCAGCAGACGATCGTCGTCTACCTGATGTACATCGCGGTCGCCCTCGTCTACATCGGCCTGTTCCACACCAGGTGGGGCTTGCGAGTACGTGCCGTCGGCGAGCACCCGCAGGCCGCCGACACCGTCGGCATCAAGGTCAACCCCACCCGATTCTGGAACGTCGCGCTGGCCGGCGCGATCGCCGGACTCGGCGGCACGTTCTACACGATCGGCTCGGGCATCGCCTTCAACAAGGAGATGACCGCCGGAGCCGGCTTCATCGCCCTCGCCGCCGTGATCTTCGGCCAGTGGGACCCGATCAAGGCGACCCTCGCGGCGCTGCTGTTCGGCTTCGCGTCGAACCTGCAGAACACCCTCTCGGTCATCGGTTCGCCGGTGCCCAGCGAGTTCATGCTCATGCTGCCGTACCTCGTGACGATCTTCGCCGTCGCCGGCCTCGTCGGAAAGTCCCGTGCACCGGCCGCAGACGGCAAACCGTACATCAAATCCTGACGGGCGGCCCCGGCCACGGGGCATCCGTCGCACCGATCGCCTGAACGGGAGCGCACCATGACCGCAACGGATCAGATCGACTGGGCAGACCTGCGCGAGCGCGCCCGCGAAGCCATGGCGAAGGCGTACGTGCCGTACTCCGAGTTCCCGGTCGGCGCGGCCGCCGTCGTCGACGACGGCCGGGTCGTGAGCGGCTGCAACGTCGAGAACGCGTCGTACGGCGTCACGCTGTGCGCCGAGTGCTCGCTCGTGTCGGCGCTCATCATGTCGGGCGGCGGCCGGCTCGTGGCGTTCACGTGCGTCGACGGGCACGGCGCCACGCTGATGCCGTGCGGCCGGTGCCGGCAGCTGCTCTACGAGCACTCGGCCGAGGGCATGGTGCTCGACACCGTCTCGGGCTTCAAGACGATCGACGAGGTGCTGCCCGACGCCTTCGGCCCGCGCCAGCTCGCCGACTACCGAGGAGACCACGCATGAGCGCCATCGAAGCCTTCGACGCCGTCGACCTGATCCGCGCGAAGCGCGACGGCCGCGAGCTCGAGACCGCCGAGATCGACTGGCTCATCGACGCGTACACCCGCGGCTACGTGGCCGACGAGCAGATGTCGGCGATGACGATGGCGATCTTCCTCAACGGCATGAGCCGCCGCGAGATCCGCGACATGACGATGGCGATGATCGCGTCGGGCGAGCGCATGGACTTCTCGGGCCTCGGCAAGCCCACCAGCGACAAGCACTCCACGGGCGGGGTCGGCGACAAGATCACCCTGCCGCTGATGCCCCTCGTGGCGTCGTTCGGCGTGGCCGTGCCGCAGCTCTCGGGCCGCGGGCTCGGGCACACCGGCGGCACGCTCGACAAGCTCGAGTCCATTCCCGGCTGGCGCGCCGACCTCACCAACGACGAGATGTTCGCCCAGCTCCGCGACGTCGGCGGGGTCATCTGCGCCGCGGGCGCGGGCCTGGCACCGGCCGACAAGAAGCTCTACGCGCTGCGCGACATCACCGGCACCGTCGAGGCGATCCCGCTGATCGCGTCGTCGATCATGTCGAAGAAGATCGCCGAGGGCACGGGCGCGCTCGTGCTCGACGTGAAGTTCGGGTCGGGCGCCTTCCTCACCGACATCGAGCGCTCGCGCGAGCTCGCGCGCACGATGGTCGAGCTCGGCGAAGACGCCGGGGTCGCGACATCCGCCCTGCTCACCAACATGAACGTGCCGCTCGGGCTCACGATCGGCAACGCCAACGAGGTGCGCGAGTCGGTCGAGGTGCTCGCCGGCGGCGGGCCCGCCGACGTGCGCGAGCTCACGATCGCGCTCGCCCGCGAGATGCTCGACCTCGCCGGGCAACCAGACGCCGACGTCGAGGCGGCCCTCGACGACGGCCGGGCGATGGACACCTGGCGCCGCGCGATCGCGGCCCAGGGCGGCGACCCCGACGCGGCCCTGCCGGTCGCCCGCGAGCAGCACGTCGTCACCGCCGACCGCGACGGCGTGCTCGTCGAGCAGCAGGCGCTGCCGTTCGGCATCGCGGCGTGGCGGCTCGGCGCGGGCCGCGCGCGCAAGGAGGACCCGGTGCACCACGCCGCAGGCATCGACCTGCACGCGAAGCCGGGCGACGAGGTGCGGGCCGGGCAGCCGCTCTTCACGCTCTTCGCCGACGACGCCGCCCGCTTCGGCCGTGCGCTCGAGGCGGTCGAGGGCGCCTGGCGCATCGGCGCCGCGGGCGACCCCGTCGACGACGGCGGGCCCCTCATCGCCGACCGCATCACCCGCGCCTGAGCGCGCCCGGGCGGGCATTGCCCGCCGCGCCGTGCGTCATTGCTTCGAGAATGCCGAGACTTCCCGGCGTCCGTGTCGCTATCGTTGAGTCGTGAACACGATTCCGACGGAGTACCGGCTCGAGGGCGACGGCGCCGACATCCAGTCGCTGCCGAAGATCTCGCTGCACGACCACCTCGACGGCGGCCTGCGCCCGCAGTCGCTCATCGAGCTCGCCGATGAGCTCGGGCTCGAGGTTCCCGCGGCCGATGCCGAGGCGCTCGGGGAGTGGTTCACCGAACAGTCGAACTCGGGCTCGCTCGTCGAGTACCTGAAGACCTTCGACCTGACGACTGCGGTCATGCAGACCCGTGCCGGTCTCAGCCGAGTCGCGCGCGAGTTCGTGCAAGACCTCGGCGCCGACGGCGTCGTCTACGGCGAGATCCGCTGGGCGCCCGAGCAGCACCTCACTCGCGGCCTGACCCTCGACGAGGCGGTCGAGGCCGTGCAGGCGGGCATCGAGCAGGGCCTCGACGACGTGCAGTCATCGGGGCGCCGCATCCGCGTCGGCCAGCTCGTCACCGCGATGCGGCACAACGACCGCGGGCTCGAGATCGCCGAGCTCGCCGTGCGCCACCGCGAGCGGGGCGTCGTCGGCTTCGACATCGCCGGCCCCGAGGCCGGCTTCCTGCCGGCCCGGCATCGCACCGCGTTCGACTACCTCGCGAGCCAGTTCATGCCGGTCACCATCCACGCCGGCGAGGCCGACGGCCTCGAGTCGATCCGCGGAGCCCTGCTCGACGGCCGCGCCCTTCGGCTCGGCCATGGCGTGCGCATCGCCGAAGACCTCGTCATCGAGCGCCAAGACGACGAGAACACGTACGTCTCGCTCGGACCGATCGCGCAGTGGGTGCGCGACCGCGAGATCGCCCTCGAGACGAGCCCCTCGTCGAACGTGCAGACCGGGGCGATCGCGGCATGGGGCGACGAGCTCGTCGACCACCCGTTCGACCTGCTCTACCAGCTCGGGTTCCGGGTCACGGTGAACGCCGACAACCGCCTGCAGAGCGGCACGTCGCTCACGCGCGAACTCGCGCTGCTGAGCGATGCGTTCGGGTACGACCTCGACGACCTCGAGACGTTCCAGCTGAACGCCGCCGCGTCGGCCTTCCTCCCGCTCGACGACCGCGAAGAGCTGGCCGAGTACATCCAAGACGGCTTCGACGAGGCCTGAACCCCGCCAGACGACGGATGCCCCGACTCGGGCCCGCATCCGACCGCCGCCCGAACGGATCCCCGAAATGACCTTCCCTCCGCTGGCCGATGCCGGCATCATGCTGGGCGTGCACGCGACCGACTGGCGTGACGCCGTGCGCATCGCCGGGCGGGCGCTCAGGCTTTCGGGCTCGACGAGAGCCGAGTACTCCGACCGCATGATCTCGGTCATCGAGGAGTTCGGTGCGTACGTCGTCGTCGCGCCCGGGCTCGCGCTCGCGCACGCCAGGCCCGGGCCAGACGTGCGCCGCGAAGGGCTCGCGGTGATCACGCTCGCCGAGCCGGTGGCGTTCGGGCATCCCCACAACGACCCCGTGCGGGTCGTGGTGGGGCTCGCGGTCTCGAACGCCGAAGAGCACGTGGCATCGGTGGCATCGCTCGCCAACGTCTTCAACGACGGCACCACGGTCGCGCGGCTCGCCCGCGCCACGACCGCCGACGAGGTGCGCCGTCTGCTCGGCGCCGTCAGGTGATCGGCGTATTTCGCGCGCGTGAACAACTGGTTCCCATTGCCGAACGCGGCCGTCGATCCTCGCGCCGCCCGTGACAGGCTGATCGGGTAACCACTCCGCAGCGGCGGGCGACGAAGGCCGGGGAGCGCACTCCCATCGAGTGCATCGATCCCGCGGCGACCGGTTTCCGGCCGCCGGCACGCCGCCGATCGCAAGGGAAGTCCGCGCATGGGTGAGATCTCACGTCGAACCGCCATCACCGCGGCGGCCGTGGCGGCCGCACCGATCGTCGCTGCCGCAGGACGCGGGCTCGAGGACTGGTTCGACTGGTTCCCGTTCTTCCGCGACGAGCCCGCCGAGCCCGACGGCACCCGGACGCGACGCAGGCAGGCCATCGACGCCGGCGCCCTCGGCGACCGGGCGGGTGCCCTCGTACGGGCCGAACGGGACCCACTGGCCGGCGACGACGCCGCGCCCCGGTGACGCGGGCGTGCGTGTCGTCGATGTCGACTGCAGCTGGGCGCGCGATCGCGGGCGCGATCAGCGGGGCATCCGACGCCGATGTCGCCGCCGGCCTGCACATCCGCGTCAAGCCGGGCGTCCTGCCGGGCTACGGGGCGGGCGCCAACGCGCGGCCCGTGCTCAAGGGCATCGGCAAGGCCACGTGGAAGAAGAACATCCTCGTGAGCCCGCGAGACGGCTGGGGCACGGTGACGATCCCCGACCCGGTGCGCATCGTGGGCGTCGACGGCGTCACCTTCGCCCGCATCAACTCGCGCTACGTGCTGCTCACCGATTGCGTTCGCACGGCCTGGGCGCAGGCGAAGGTCAGCCAGGGACTGAAGATCACCGCCTCGGCTCGCGCGGTCACGGCGTGCGACCTGTACGAGGTCGTGATGGCCGACGCGAAGATCGATCCGAACGACCCGTTCAGCTTCGCGGCAGGCACCGGGGCATCCCTGCGGGATTGCGTCTGGGAGGGATGCTACATCGCCCCGTGTTCCGCGAGCTCGGTTCGTCGAACCACATCGACGCGGCCCAGATGTCGGGCGGCGGGGTGTACCGCGGGCTCACCGTTCGCGACTCGACGTTCTTCGGCGCACTCAACTGCGCCCTCCAGCTCGGCGGGCCGAAGGCGAGCGACCCGACAAGGGCACCCCGTACCTCACGCTCGACCGCGTGATCCTCACGTCGCAGACGACCGCGCTCCGCGTGCGGTACACCCTTCCGGCCGGTGCCTACCAGCCGACGATCGGACAGGCGATCAACGGGAGCGGCGAACCCGGCCAGCTCTTCGCGAAGGACTCCTACGTCTTCGGCTCGATGTACGACACGAGGTGGGGTTCGGTGGAGCGCAGCTTCACATCGTACGATCGCGCCGTCGAGCGGAACACCGCCGTCTCGGGTGGCTGGCAGTTCGACTCGACGATGAACGGCTGGGGCGCGGCGGAGTTCGACAGGCTCACGCCGATCCCCACCGACGAGTTCCTGCGCTCGATCTGGCGCTGAGCGGTGAGCCGGCTCGATGGCGGGCCGTCCACGTGCGCGTCACCTGCGCGAAACGTGGCGAGGATAGCGTTGCGACGATCCGGGAGGGGTGGATATGACCGAGGTCGAGGTCGTGCACTGGAACCCGGTGCGCCCGATCGTGTCGGCGCCGTACAGCAGTGTGATCCGTGTGAAGCGGCCCGTCGGCAACTTCGGCGACCTGCTCGGCCCGGTCGTCGTCGATCGCATGCTGGCGTCGCGCGCGATCACGAACCGCGCCGCGCCCAACCGGGCTCGCCTGCTCGCGGTCGGGTCGATCCTGCAGTACGCGCGAACCGGCGACACCGTCTGGGGCAGCGGCATCAACGGCAAGGTCCCGGCCGACGCGCACGACTTCGCATCGCTCGACGTGCGTGCGGTGCGCGGACCGAAGACCCGCGACGTGCTGCTGGAGCGCGGCATCGATGCTCCGGAGGTCTACGGAGATCCCGCGCTGCTGCTCGCCGACCTCGATCCACGCCTGCGCGAGTGGGCGGCGGCGCCGCGCCACGAGGTGACCGTCGTGCCGAACCTCCACGACCTGGGCCGCATGCGGTTCAGGCGCGGGATCCAGTCGCCGAAGGCCGCGGTCGACATCGTGCTGCGCCGTATCGCGCAGAGTCGCCTCGTCGTCGGATCCTCGCTCCACGGCATCGTCATCGCCGAATCGCTCGGCATTCCCGCGCGCCTCGTGCGTTCCGCACACGAGAACCCGTTCAAGTACGACGACTACTACGCCGCGACGGGACGTCCCTCGAGCAGCCCCGCGCACGACGTGCGATCGGCGATCGAGGCCGGCGGCGAGCCACCGATCGAGTGGGATCCCGCGCCGTTGCGAGCCGCTTTCCCGTGGGACCTCTGGAATCGTGAGCGGTCGCCGGGCGATGTCGCGGACCGCATCCTGGGGGAGACCCGATGAGCGGCCTCGACGTGCTCCTTGCGCTGCAGCGGGGCCGTGACGCGCTGTTCAGCCGCATCGCGGCGCGTGGGTTCTCGCGCTTCGGTCGCGGATCCCGAATCCTCCTGCCGTTCCGCGTCGGAAACCCCGATCGGATCGCGATCGGCGACGACGTGCTCATCGGCGCGGGTTCCTGGCTCCTCGTGCCGCGTCGCGACATGGGCGATCCGGCCATCACGATCGGCAATCGGGTTCGCATGAACCAGACGTCGATCACGGCGGTGTCGAGCGTGGTCATCGAGGACGGTGTGGGCATCGCGCGCGGGGTCTACATCTCGGATCATTCTCACGGCTTCGCCGATCCCGACACCTTCATCCGCGACCAGCCGATCGACCGGGTGGCGCCGGTGCACATCGGCCGGGGCGCGTGGATCGGACAGAACGTGGTGATCCTGCCCGGCGTGACGATCGGCGCCGGTTCGGTCATCGGCGCGAACAGCGTCGTACGCGAGAGCATCCCGCCGCGCTCGGTCGCCGTCGGCAGCCCGGCGCGTGTCGTGAAGCAGTTGACGACATGACCGAACTGGCTCCGACAACGACTGAGGGCGGGCGGGCGTCGACGGCTCGGCGCGGGGCATCCGATGTGCTCTTCACGTTCTCGTACGAGACCTGGACCGATGCGCAGCGTCGTGGCATGATGCGGCCGCCCGACCGCATCCTCGCCACCCTGCTCACGAGTCCCGAGGTGCGCCGGCTGCTCGTCGCGAACCCCTGGCGATCGGCACCGACTGCGCTCGCGCGGCGCGTGCTGTCGCGCGACGTGCCGTTCCCGTCCGACGGCGCGAGGCGGCTGTCCTCACCCCTCCGGGTGCGGCGCGGCGACCCGGTCGGCCTCCAGGCGATCTCGAGGAGCTATGCCGCGTACTCGTCGGCGCTTGCGGCGCGCCGCCGCCGGGTGGCTCACCCGACCGGCCGTGCTCACGACCAACCCGCTCGTGGCCGGCTTCGGCGATTTCGGCTGGGCCGGCCCGGTGACGTACTTCGGCCGCGACGACTGGTCGAGCTCGCCGGCTCGCGAGGAGTACTGGCCGGCGTACCGCGAGGCGTATCGGCGCATCGCCGACAGCGGCATCGGGGTCGCCGCCGTGTCGCAGCAGATCATCGACCGTATCGAGCCCCGTGGTCCACACGCCGTCGTGCCGAACGGGGTCGAGCCGGCCGAATGGCTCGGTGAGCGACCGCCGCCGCCGGCCTGGTTCGCTGCGATCCCGGGCCCCCGCGCGGTCTACGTGGGCACGCTCGATTCGCGGCTCGATGTCGAGGGGATCGCGGCACTGGCCGCCGCCCGCCCCGACCTGCGAATCGTGCTGCTCGGACCGGTCCCGTCGGCATCGTACGTCGACGACCTGGCCCGAAGGTCGAACGTGCACATCCACCGCGGGCGTCGGTCGGGCCGAGCTGGCGGCGACGCTGCGCAACGCCGAGCTCACCCTCGTCGCGCACCGACGCACGCCGCTCACCGAGGCGATGAGCCCGCTGAAGGTCTACGAGTACCTTGCGGCGGGCAGCCCGGTGATCTCGGTCGACCTTCCGCCGGTGCGGGGGCTCGGCGAACGGGTCGTCCTGGTCGACTCCGTCGCCGATTTCGCCGATGTCGTCGACCGTGCCCTCGAGCTCGGCGCTGCCGACGAACTCGATCGCCGGCGATTCATCGCCGAGAATTCATGGTCGGCCCGACACACGACCGTCATGGAGATCGCGCTTCGTGGCGCGAATGTGTCGGGCGCATGACGGGCTGCGGTCGAGACAGTTAAACCCAAGTCGGACCCTTCTCAGCGGGATGACCCGTGAATACGGTGGGAGAAACCCCGTCGCCGGCGACAACCGGCAACGGGGTTTCTCCATTTTACCGGGCAGCTCGCCCGCGCACGCACCGAGGGAGTCATGCCGCACCAGCGGCACGGCGTGGGGACCGCGTGCACCGGAGTTCGCAGTTTGGGGGAACCGCGTATGTCCAGCCCGACCGCCGCCGTCGCAGTGCCGTCCGGCTCCGCGAACCCGTCGGACGCATCGATCGGACCACGCGTGGTGCGCGTCGCACACCAGCCGCGACAGCTCGCGTGGCCTCGGCGCCTCGCGATGTCGATCGCCGTCACCGACGGCGCGGTCATCGCCCTCGCCCTCGCCGTGGCGCAGACCGTGCGATTCGGCCTCGACGGCCCCGGCTCCGCCGCGGGCAGTCAGGACATCGCGTACGCGGCCCTTGGCCTGGTCATCGGCATCGTCTGGATCATCGCGCTGTGGGCGGCGCGCACGCGGGAGCACCGCATCATCGGCATCGGGCTGCGGGAGTACCAGCGCGTCGCGAACGCGACGCTCGGCACGTTCGGCGTGCTCGCGATCCTCGCGTTCATCGCACGACTCGACATCGCGCGCGGGTACCTGGCGGTCGCGCTGCCCACCGGGCTCGTCCTGCTCCTGCTCGGTCGGGTGATCTGGCGCAACATCCTGCAGTCGCTGCGCCGGGCGGGGCGGTGCCTCACCGGTGCGATCATCGTGGGACCGGCCGCGGATGTCGCATCCGCGGTCGCCGAGCTCGGGCGCAACCTGCGCGCCGGCTATCGGCCGATCGCGGTCGTCCTGACCGACGAGCCGCCGCCCGGTGACGCGGTCGAGCTGCTGCCGCGCGTCCCATTGGCGGAGCTCGTCTCGATCTCGAAGCGCACGAGGACGAGGGCGGTGATGATCGCGGGCGAGCTGCCCGGAGGCCGTCAGCAGATCCGCGATCTCGGATGGGCGCTCGAGAATTCCAGGGTCGAGCTCATCCTCGTCTCGCGACTCACCGATGTCGCCGGTCCGCGCATCCACCTGCGGCCGGTCGAGGGCCTCCCGATCGTGCACGTCGAGCTGCCCCAGTACTCGGGCGTGCAAGCACGCCGTGAAGCGCGGCATCGACCTCGTCATCGCGGGGCCGCGCTGCTCCTCCTCGCGCCGCTGCTCGCGATGATCGCCGATCCTGGTGCGGCTCGACAGCCGGGGCCCGGTCCTCTTCCGCCAGGAGCGGGTCGGGCGCGCACGGGCGCGAAGTTCACGATGCTGAAGTTCCGGTCGATGGTCGTCGACGCCGAGGAGCAGCCTCGCGCAGCCTGCGCCGAGCAACGAGGGCAACGGGCCGCTGTTCAAGATGAAGCACGACCCCCGCGTCACCCGGGTCGGCGCGTTCCTGCGCAAGTACTCGCTCGACGAGCTTCCGCAGCTGTGGAACGTGCTCGTCGGCGACATGAGCCTCGTCGGCCCGCGGCCGCCGCTGCCCGCGGAGGTCGACCAGCTACGAGGACACGTGCACCGCCGCCTCTCATGAAGCCCGGCATCACCGGCCTCTGGCAGGTCAGCGGCCGCTCGCGACCTCGCTGGGAGGAGAGCGTGCGGCTCGACCTCTACTACGTCGAGAACTGGTCGGTCACCAGTGACTTCCTCATCCTCCTCCGAACCGTCCGCGCTGTGTTCAGGAGGGACGGCGCCTATTAGTCACCGGCGCCCGCGCCGAACCGAAGGAAGGGAACGACATGTCCACACTCCTCGTCTGCTCGGGCGGCGGCCACCTCAAGCAGTTGTTCGCGCTCGCCTCGCGTATCGGCATCCCGCCGGAGGACCAGGTCGGGTCACGTTCGACAACGGCCTGAGTCGCAGCATCCTCGCCGACCGCGAGGTCGTGTACGCGCCGTTCGCCGGGCCGCGCGACGCGGTGAACATCGGTCGCATCGGCCTGCTGGCGTTCCGCCTGCTGCGCTCGCGTCGATTCGAGCGAGCGATCAGCACCGGGTCGAGTCCGGCCGTCGCATTCCTGCCGCACGCGGCGGCGATGGGCGCCAGATCGCACTACATCGAGAGCGCCGCCCGCGCCGATGGGCCGTCCATGAGCGGCCGGCTCGTCTCGCGGGTTAGACGGATCCCGACGTACACGCAATACCCCGCCTGGTCCGATGACCGGTGGCGCTACCGCGGGTCGATCTTCGACGAGTACGTCTCGGTCGAGGAGCGTTCACCCCGTCCCATGCGTCGTGCCGTGGTGTCGGTGGGCACTCAGGACGGGTACCGGTTCGACCGGCTCTACCGGTCGCTCGTGCCGCTGCTCGCCGACTACGACGAGGTGCTCTGGCAGACCGGCTCGCAGGATGTCTCGGGCTTCGGCATCAGCGGCCGGCCGAGCGTGCCGCACGCCGAACTGAAGCAGGCCGTCGCCGAAGCCGACGTCGTGATCGCGCATTCCGGCACGGGCGCCGCACTGACCGCCCTCGAACACGGAAAGTTCCCGGTGCTCGTGCCGCGGCTCGCGCGCCACGGCGAGCATGTCGACGACCACCAGGTGCAGATCGCCTCCGAGCTCGAGCGCCGCGATCTCGCGAAGCTGCGTCATGCCGACGATCTCACGGCCGCCGACCTCGCCGAGGCGGCATCGCGCACGACCCGGCGGGTCACCCCGCCGCCGTTCCTGCTCGACGAGGACGTCATCGCGGCGTAGCGCCGCCTTACGTGGCTGAGGTCCGGCCCCATCGGGCCCGGACCTCAGCCCGTGGCGCCGGAGGCGGTGTCGAGTCGAGTCGCGCCGGCCTCGAGTGCGGTCCACGCGAGGCCGGCGATCGCCTGCTGGCCAGCGGCCGAGGGATGGAAGTGGTCGATCGACGAGATCTCGTCGACCGAGAATTCGTAGCCGGCGACCGCCCCTCCGTCATGGATGCAGTTCGGCAGCGCCGCGCAGGCGTCGCCGAGGACGCGGTTGAACTCGTGCACGCGCTCGCCGACCTCGGCTCGGCGTTCGGTATCGGCTGCGGCCGTCGACTGGGGGTCGGCGAGCAGCGACCGGCACGCCGGGCTGGAGCCCCACGCCTGCACCGCCCCCGCGTCGTCGTGTCCGATCCTCCAGAGCTGCTCGAGATCGGGGATCGACATCACGAGGATGACGCTGTCGGGCAGTTGAGTGCTGAGCGGCACGAGCAGTTGCTCGGCGCTCGCGGCGAAGTCGTCGACGCTCGTCATTTCCGCGATCGCCGGGGCGCAGGCGTCGTTGCTTCCGATCAGCATCGTGATGAGGTCGGGCGCCTCGGACACGATGTCGGGGACGTTGTCGACGAGGTCGACGATCTTGGCGCCCTCACCGGCCATCGCATCGACCTCCGGCGCCTGCCCGCTGGCGACCCCGATGCGGGTGGCCAGCGAAGCCACCGCCGCGTCGTCGCCGGTCGCCCAGGCGGCCCGGCCGCAGCGACCCTGCTCGCCGCAGGCGTTGACGCCGAGCGAGATCGAGTCGCCGAGTACGAGCATGCGCTCGACCCCTTCGATCGCCGCCGGCGCGGGTCCCTCGGTGACGGGCACGGCGGGCGGAGCCGGCGTGCCCGAGCAGGCGGCGAGCACCGCGACCGTCGCGAGCGTCGCCTCGCCGTCGCGCCGAGGGCTCGGCGCGACGGGGCGAGCGTCGCGTTCGGGTCGTGTCGCGACATCCGACGCATCATGGAACCTCCTCGGTCGGTGGGGCGGTCTTCGCCCGGGGCTTCTTCATCTGCGCGACGAATGCCATGATCTGGCGCGCGTCGCGGCGATAGGCGGGGATCGCGAGCGCCGCGAGCATCGGAACGGCGCCCGCGACGCCGCCGACCAGCAGCGCGAGGAGCGTCGGGAGCGGGAGCAGCGACACGGCCGTCCATGCGGCTGCGAACGCCAGGGGCGCGAGCAGTGCCGGCCGCAGGATGGGACGGGCGATGTCGCCGGCGGTGACGAACGTGCCGCGGATCGCGAACGCGAACCCGGGGACCAGCAGCAGGATCGTCATGATGCCGTACATGATGACGAGCCCGTTGATGCCGCCCCAC
The DNA here is from genome assembly GCA_963836825.1 of uncultured Actinomycetota bacterium. Taxonomy (GTDB): domain Bacteria; phylum Actinomycetota; class Actinomycetes; order Actinomycetales; family Microbacteriaceae; genus Agromyces. The sequence goes on along the minus strand of CAWILI010000002.1, from coordinate 47,880 downwards.
CAGATGCCGAAGAAGAACCCCCCGATGATGATCGGGCGCGTGACGAGGTAGTACACGAACTGCCGGTGCGAGTGACCGAGCGAGATGTAGATCCACCCCTGCACGTTGCCGATCGCCTGGGCGAAGCCGGCGATCGCGAGCAGGCTGAAGATCGTCGCCGCCTCGTCCATTCGGGCCCGAGGAGCAGCAGGACGAGCGGTCCGCGAGACCCCGGCGGCGACGGCGTACGTCGGCAGGGTGAAGTAGCCGATCACCAGCGCCGCGCTGCGGATGTACCGCCGGTAGCGCTCGCCGTCCTCGCGCAGCGTGCTGAGCACGGGCAGCGCGACGCGTCCGAGCGGTCCGGTCATCTGCTGCAGGGGCAGCAGGAACAGCGCGTACGCCCGCGAGTACTGACCGAGCGCTGCGGGCCGAGCTGGGCGCCGATGATGACGTTGTCGAGGTTCTTCTCGGCGTATCGAGCAGTCTGCACGCCGAAGATGCTGCCGCCGGTGCCGATGAGCGTCAGGCCTCGCGACGATCTTGGGGGACCGAACCTCGGGCTGCGACGACCCACAGCACGACGAGGCGGTACACCAGGAACTGCGCGCCGGCCAGGACGACGAGCGACCAGAAGCCCCAGCCCATGATGGCGGCGACGATTGCCGACGCCACGCCCAGCGCCATCGTCGATGACGTCGAGCGAGGCGAGGATGCCGAACCGCAGGTCCCGCTGCCCGGCCTGCAGCGGAGCGACGAGCCCGCTCAGGAAGATGCCGGCGCCATCGCGAGGGTCAGCCCACGAGGCGCGGCTCGTTGTAGAGCGCGGCGATGAGCGGAGCGCACAGCGCGACCAATCAGCAGGCACGCCGCCGAACGCGCCGACATCCACAGCAGGCTCGCCACACCCGCTCGCTCAGGTTCTTCGCCTGGATGATCGCTCCGGTCATGCCGAAGTCGCGGACCAGCTCGGCCACGCCCATCACGGCCATGACCATCGCGACCAGACCGAAGTCCGCGGGAGCCAGCAGGCGCGCGAGCACGATCGTCGAGATCATCTGCAGGAGCGTCCTGCCCCACAGCCCGCCCAGCGTGACGGCGATGCCCCGGGTGGCCTTGTGCCCGAGGTTCTCTTGCCGCGGGCCGCTCCGCGTCGTCCGCTCGGTCATGCGCGCACGTCTCGTCGCGGTTCCATGCGATCGTGCGGCCCGGCCGCAGCTGCACCTTGAGGCTGATGCGCCGCGCGGCTAGCCGAGGTGTAGACCGCGAAGGCCGGCCACAGCGACGGGCGCGGGCGACCGCCGCAGCAGCGACCGAGTCCGTCGATGCGGGCTCGACGGCGACGACCTGCATCGTGGCCGGCAGCTGGCGGTTGCCCGCGTCGATGCGGATGTTGCGGCGCAATGAGCGGCGAACGTTCGGGCGCGCGGACCGCGAAGGTGTGGTCGGCGAGGGTCGTCGCTCGTCGGGCGAGAAGCGCTGCTGCACGAAGCGGTCGTCGGCGATCACGTCGGGAAACTCGGCCCAGCGGTCGCGGCCCGCGGCGGAGACCGCTACACCCCCGACCCGATGTGCCCGCTCGTGCGGTAGGCCGACAGCGCCCAGACGCGGGAGTGCTGGCGCACGGGCCATGCCGGACCGCGCGTGTCGACGCGGAAGCGCGGGGGCACCGCGAGCGCGTCGCCGCCGGTCAGCCGTCCGCGAGCGCGAGGAGCCGTCGGCGACGACGCGACATCGGCGTCGACGTACGCGCGCGGGAACGCTCCGCGCGTGCCGTCGCCGGCGTTGAGCGCGGCGATCTTCGAGGCCTCGCTGACCTCGACGACGGTCACGCGCGGGTCTACGGATGCCGCGCGCGCGCGGTGTCGTCGGTGCACCCGTTCGCGACCACGACGATCTCATTCCCCTCGGGGTCGCCGGCGAGGATGCCTCGAGCATCGGCGCCGATGATGTGCGCCTCGTCGTGGGCGGGGATGACGACGGTATCGCGTCATGACGCGGCCGCCCGGTGCGCACCGGGATCTGCGTCCGGGGATCGTCGGGCGTGTCCTGCGCGGCAGCCGCCGTCGGCGCGTCGGCGAGCACCCACGCGGCGACGGCGAACAGCATGGAGAGCACCAGGAGGTCTGCATGAAGCCGAACGCGTCGTAGAAGAACAGCGCGGCGGTGTAGCCCGACGATCGAGACGGCGATTGTGAAGGCGAGTTGCGGTGACGTCCCGCGCGTGCGGAATGCGAAGCGCATCATGATCGCCGGACGAACACGAGCACCGGAGCCCGATCATCCCGAGGGCGCCCGTCTCGAGCAGGGTGCCCAGCCCCTGGTTGTCGAGGATCTAGGCGTTCGCCTCGTCGCCGACCACGATCCGCGAGCCGAGCCCGGTTCCGCCGAGCGGATTGCTCGCCGACTCGCGGATCGCGGGCGAGATCGGCCAGGCGCCCGCGCCCGGCCATCCCGGGGAGGTGAACTGCGAGGCGATCAGCGAATCGACGTCCAACAGCGAGCCGATGAGCTCGTTCAGACTTCGGCAGCACGAGCGACCCACGATGAGTATGGGCAAGGCGAACACGAAGAGCAGTCCGGCGAGCTTCGGCCGGAACACCAGCGCGAACAGGAACATCACGCCGATGACGATGCCGGTCCGCGACACGGCCGCGAGCATCCCGACCAGGAGCATGATGACGATCCCGTAGACGATCTTGCGGGTGAAGGGGTTGCGCGGCCACCCGGGTGCTTCGTGAGGTAGATCGCCATCGGGATGATCAGGCAGAGCAGCACCGCCAGGGCGATCGGATGCTGCGACGACGCGTACGCGCGGCTCCGCCGGCGCGCAGCGACTCGGCGTCGTCCCGCAGGATCGTCAGCGGCAGGAACTCGCCGAGCATGAGGAAGAGTTCGTGCGCGCGACCTTCTCGAACATGGCGAGGAGGCCGATTACGGCCCCGGACCAGGCGAGGAAGGCGAGGAGGGCCATCACGAGGCGCTCGGTGCGAAGTACCTGCCGCACGACGAGAACACCGAGATGACGAGCAGCAGGTTCGCCAGCGCGCCCATCGCGCCGCCGACGAGGCCCTCTTCGGCCAGTCCGATCGCATTCGACGCCGATCGAGAGCACCATCGAGGCGAAAGATCCCGATCGCCCAGCCGAACTTCACCGGCCGCCACGTGAACGCGGGGTCGATGAGCAGCGCGACGATCATGACGACGAGCAGCATCACGATCAGCAGTCGATACGGTTCGAGCGCGAAGGGCAGCGGAATCGGGATCGCATAGCGGCGGATGGGGATGAACATGATCACCGCGGCCAGCGTGAAGAGCATGCCGGTCCATCCGAACACTCGGCGCACCAGGTAGAGCAGCGCCAGGCCGAGCAGCACGCCGCCGGCGATGAGCGGGGGCAGCAGCACGACCGCGGTCAGGCGACCGCCGCGACCAGCGAGGCCGCGACGATGATGCGGACGCGCTCGGGCCATGCCCTCGCGAGGCGGCGACCCGAGCGCCGGGCTCGGGAGCCGCGGAACCGGTTCGTCCGGGTGAGGAGCCGGAGCCGGCTCTGCAACGAGGCCGGCCGGTGCCGTGCGCCCGGCCGTCGTCGTCATGGCGGTCAGTCCGTTCGGCCTCGGCCGGCCAGGGCCGGCACGCGGTCGGCATCCTCGCCCGCTGGCAATGCCTCGGGGAGCGTCTCGGCGTCGATCGCCGAGGCGTCCGGACCGAGCTGATCGGACGTCCGGCCGACGGACGCGACGTCGAGGCAGCACCGGAACGGCGCCCCCGCTTCTGCCGGGCGAGCTTGGCGTTGTACAACACGAACGCGAGCGCGACGAAGACGAGGAATACGCCGAGGCCGGTGACCACGATCGGGATGGCGGGGTTGGATCCCCGCCCTCGACCGCGGCACTCTCGTTGACGGTGGTCAACTGCACCCGCTGCTCGGGCGCCAGACTCGCGGCATCCTGTTCGGCGACCACCTGGCTCTGGAACACGGTATTGCGGTGCGGGAGATCTCCTCGGCCCGCGACGGGTCGGCAGAGACGCCTACGACGTCGAGAATCGGGAGCGAGAGGCGCCCGGGGAACTGCTCGTTGCCGCCGGGCTGAGTCGTACGGCGCACGGCGGTCAACGTCTCCTCCTCCGCGAACTCGCCGATGATCGCCTCGACGGCCGTCTGCACTTCGCTGCCGCTGATGAGGTACGCGTAGACCACCGCGGTCGACGTGAGGTCCTGCTGCACCGGCGCCGTCGTACCCTGCTCGATCGGCTGCCCCGGGATCTCGGCTTGGAACAGCGGCTGGTTGTCGCTTCCGACGAGCACGGTCGTCGATGCCGAATACGTGCTCGTGGCTCGCGAGACGATCGCGCTGTCGCGCATCGTGTACCCGGCGAGGAACGCCGCGACGACGGCGAACACGAGCCCGACGAGCAGGAGCCACTTGTACGACCAGAGGATCTGCAGGTACTTGGGGACATCCATTGGGTGACCGTCCTTCCGGAACTTCGGTGAATGCGAAGAGTGTGTGGGAGGCGTCGTCGCCGCAGATGGGTAGGGCCGGAGAGACCGGCCATGGTGCCATGCTCGGCCCCGCATGTTAACCACAGCCCGTTGCAATGTTGCCAGCGTGTAAATCCTCCGCGAAGTTCGAGCGCCGGGCCCCCTCTCGACTTGCGGCGGGCGCATGGCGCCGTCGAAGGTGAGATCCAGTCGAATCCGTTTCACGTCCGAAACCCGGGGGAGTTCGAGCATGGCCGATCCGCGCGAACCAGCGGGGCAGGAACGCCTGTCGATCCTGTACAGTTCCCGCACCCGATCGGCGCGCCCGGCATCGGCTGGACCGCGTGGAACCAGGTCGACGAGCTCGTCCGGGCCGGGCATCGCGTCATCTCGTCGCGTCGAGCGTCGCGCGCCCGATCGAGGGGCTCGCGTCGCGCACGACGACCCTCGGCGTCGCCGGCCTGCGACTACCCCACCGACTCTTGGGCGGCGTCGACCGGCATACGCGTGGCACGATCGGGTCACCGCCCGTGCGGTGCAGCGGCGAGAGGTCGACGTCGTACACGCCTGGCCGCTCGCGGCCCGCCGCACGTTCGCCGCCGCCGCCGCGCGCGGCATCCCCGCTGTTCGTGAGGTTCCCAACACCCACACCGCCCACGCGTACGACATCGTGGCCGAGGAACTCTCGCTGCTCGGCCTCAAGCTGCCGCCCGGCGCATCGCACGCGTTCAACGCCGCGCGACTTCGCGAGGAGGAGCGGGAATGGTCGTCGGCGACCGCGATCTCACGCCGTCGGATGCCGTCGCTCGAACTTCCTCGATCGCGGATACGACCCGGTCCAACTCCTGCGGCACCGGTACGGCTACCGTCCAACGACCGGCGGGTCGCCCCAGGCCCGCGATTCGCGCCCATTCACCGCGGTCTTCCTCGGCCGGGTCGAGCCGCGCAAGGGACTGCACTACGCGCTGCAGGCCTGGCTGCAGTCCGCGAGCAGCACGGCCGCTTCCTGGTCTACGGCGTTCACCCCGGGATACCGCGCATCGCTCGAGACGATGCTCGAGCATCCGAGCGTCGAGCTGCCGGCTTCACCGACGACGCGATGGGCGCGCTCGGCAGCGCCGACGTCCTGATGCTGCCGACCATCGAGGAGGGCAGCGCCCTCGTGACCTAGGAGGCGCAGGCCGCCGGGTGCGTGCCGCTCGTCTCGACCGCGGCGGGCGCCGTGCTCGAGGACGGCATGCAGGGTCTCCTGCATGAGCCGCGCGACGTCGAGACGCTGACCGGCAGCTCGACCTGGTGAGCTCGGATCCGGCCCTGCTCGAACGGATGCGCGCCGAAGCATCGACACCCCGACCGCCTGACCTGGGAGCGGCGAGGAGGATCTCGTCGCGGCCTACCGGCAGGCGAGTGCACTCGTGAACGGGGGTGCGCATGCCCGCGCCCAGTGACCTCGCGGTCATCGTCTGCTCGCGCGAACGGGCCGACATGCTCCAGGACGCGCTCGCCTCGATCGCCGCCGCCACGCCGCGCGAGGTCGAGATCCTCGTGGTCGACTCCGCGTCGACGACGCCCGCGACCAGGGAGGTCGCCGAGGCGGCCGGGGTGCGCTACGTGCGCAGCGACGTCAAGGGCCTCTCGATCGCGCGCAACCTCGGGCTCGAATCGACCCGACCGATCGTGCTGTACACGGACGACGACTGCCGGCCTCGACGGCTGGATCGAGTCGATCCTGCGCGCCTTCGAGGAGGAGCCGGTCGAGCCGTGACCGGGCGGATGCTCGACCACACCCTGGTCGACACGAAGTGCCGCCGACGGACGCATCGGCTACCGCTCCGTTTCGGGCCTCGACGGGGGCCACGGCGCGCTGATGGCGTTCCGCCGCGCGATGCTGCAGCGCTCGGCGGCTTCGACGACGTGCTCGGCGCGGGACGCGACCTCGCCGGCGCCGAGGATCTCGACATCTTCTGCCGCGCGCTCGCGGGGGGCACCGCGCTCGTGCAGCCGACAGCGTCGTGCAGCACGTGAACACCCGCAACGGCGTCGCCTAACCGCCCCTCATCACGGCTACGGCTCGGCCTCGGCGCGCTCGCGACAAGTGGTTGCGCCTGCGCTGACGGTCGGCATCGCGCTCACGGCGGTGCTGCTGAACGCACCGCCGTGCGCGCGGTGCGGAACATGCGACATCCGCGGCGCGGACCGGCCGAGCGCGCGATGCTGCGCGGCATCGCTCCGGATTCGTCAGGGCGGCACTGATGAGGCTCGATGGTGAGCGATTCGTCGACGACCATCGACCACCAGCGTACCCCGGTACCGTCCGGGCGCGCCGCGCTGCAATGAGGGGAGCCGAGCCGATGACGGGACACCAGGCCGGTCGCCGTCGAGCTGATGCGCACGCTCGACGAGAAGTTCATCGCGAATGCCATCGTCTTCGAGGCCGCCCGGCCGGCGCGGGCTTCATCGCCGACGGCGCCGCCCTCGCCGCGCCGACGGCTCGCTCGACCGCGACCTCATCCGGCGGATCATCGCCGGAGGTTCCCGGCGGATGCCCGCGATGCGGCAGCGGCTCATGCCCGCGCCGCTCGGGCTGACGACGCCCGGTGGGTCTCGATCGATCGACCTCGATCTCGACGACCACGTGCGCTTCCTCGATGGCGTCGATCGACGACGCCGACTCGCCGAGGTGCTCGCCGGCCGGCGGAACGGCGAGATGCGGCTCGATCGACCGCTCTGGGACTTCCTCGTCGGCGAATCTGCGTCCGGTGAGGTCGTGGTCGTCGGCCGCGTGCACCACGCGTTCGGCGACGGGATCTTCGGCATGCGGGTCTTCGACGCGCTCGTCGCCGACGAGCCGTACGATCCGGGCTCGACAATCCCGCCCGCCGATCCGGGCGCCGCGAACCGGCGCCGGGATGCTCGTCGCGGCGGGCCGCACGTGGTGGGCCGCGCAGGACGGGCCCCGGGGCGCGTGGCGGGAGTACTGGCGCAAGCCGTTCCGCAAGCGGCTCTCGCGCTGGGGCGGGCGGATGCTTCGCCCGATCCGGAATCGGAGATCGCGCGTCGCGGCCTGATGCGGCAGCACGTGCCGCAGTGGCGCAGCGCGTTCGCCGCGTTCGACCACACACCGTGCATCGGCGCGCACGGGAGCTCGGCGGCTCGGTGAACAGCCTGACCGTCGCGGTCGCCCTCGAGGCGGTCGCGGAACTCGTGGGCGCGACGGGCGATCCGGCGCTGCTCGTGCCGATCTCGCGGCGCGTCGGCTCAGGAGGCGACGAGCGCAACCACGTGCGCATGGTGCGTGTGAGCCGTCCGGCCGGCACCGTGCTCGAGGACGCGGTCCCGCTCGTGCACGCCGCCATCGAGCGTGCCGCCGCCACCGGCGAGACGGGCACCGCCGACGGCGGGTGGTCGGGCTACGCGTCCTACCTGCCGGGGCGCGCTCGCCCGCAGTACTTCGGGCCGTCGCGCGTGAGACGCCTGACCCTGTGGCCGGTCGTCGATCCCAAGGACGACCTCGCGGTCTTCACTTCGTCGTATGGCGGAACCCTGTCGCTGGCGGTGACCGCGCGGCCCGAGGTCGACCTCGACGAGGTCGTGCCCCGCTTCGCGCTCCGGCTCCCCGTGAAGGAGATGGTCGCATGAGTCGCGCAGCAGGGTTCGTCCGGTCGATCGTCGACGTGCGGGTGTACCTGCAGGCCTTCCGCCTGCCGCACTTCGCCGCCTACTCGCACGTCCAGCAGGTGCGCCTGCTCGATCGCGGTGCCAACGTCACCTTCGCGCCGAACGTGTCGTTCCGCAACGCCGAGCGCATCACGATCGGCGCGGGCACGCACATCGGCGAGCACAGCATGATCTGGGCCGGCAACTCGACCGGCCGCATCGTCTTCGGCGAGAAGTGCCTGCTCGCGCCGAACGTGACGATCACCGCCTCGAACTACGGCATCGAGCAGGGCACGCCGGTCATGGACCAGCCGAAGATCGAGCACGACATCGTGATCGGCCGCGACGTCTGGCTCGGCGCGAACGTCGTCGTGCTCGCCGGCGTCACGATCGGCGACGGCGCCGTCGTCGGCGCGGGCGCCGTCGTCACCAAGGACCTGCCGGCGAACTGCATCGTCGGCGGCGTCCCCGCGAAGGTCATCGGCATCGGCCCGAGCGGAGTCTCCCGCCCGCGGACGGCTGGCGCCGACGCTGCGCCGGTCATCGTCGGGTTCCGGCATGACGCGACTGCTCAGCATCGTCATCGTCAGCTACAACACGCGCGAAGACGCTCGCCTGCCTCGCGTCGATCCGCGAGCACGCCCCCGCCGTGCCCGTCGAGATCGTCGTCGTCGACAACGGCTCGCGCGACGGAAGCGTCGAGGCGATCCGGGCGGACGGTCACGGCGACCGTGGTCGTCGATGCGGGCGAGAACCTCGGCTTCGCCGCGCGGCGTGAACCGCGGAGTCGCGCGTCTCGACCGGCGACGCCGTGCTGCTGCTGAATCCCGACACCGTGGTGCTCCCGGGCGCGCTCGACGCCCTCGTCGAGTTCGCGCGGGCGCATCCCGAGCACGGCGTCTACGGCGGGCGCACCCTCCGTCCCGACGGCACGACTCGACCCCAGCTCGTGCTGGGGCGAGCCGACGCTCTGGTCGCTGACCTGCTTCGCGCTGGGGCTCTCGACCGCGTTCAAGCGCACGCCGTCTTCGACCCCGAGTCGCTCGGACGCTGGGAGCGCGACACCGTGCGCGAGGTGCCGATCATCACCGGATGCCTCCTGCTGATCACGTCGCGAGGACTGGGACCGGCTCGGCGGCATGGACGAGCGCTTCTTCCTCTACGGCGAGGACGCCGAGTTCTCGCTCCGCGCCCGGAGGCGCGGCCTGCGCCCGGTCGTCGTGCCCGACGCCGAGATCGTGCACGCGGTGGGCGCGTCGACGGCCTCGAGCGGACTGAAGATGTGCATGGTGATGGCCGGCAAGGCCACGCTCCTGCGCCGGGCCTGGACGCCGTGGCGAGCCGCGCGGGCGTCGCGCTGCTGCAGGGCGGCTCGGCGCTGCGGGCGGCGCTCGAGCGGCTCCGCGGCGGGAAGCCGGCGTGGCGCATCGTGTGGGAGCGCCGCGCCGACTGGCGCGCCGGCTACCCGCACGCCGAGGGCGCCATCTTCGGGCGGGCCGCGGCCGGGTCATCCGTCGTCGAGGGGACCCGCGCATGACCCGCCCGCTCACGGTCGAAGCCGAGCCCGCGTTCCGTACCCGGCACGCGAACCCGTACAACGCGAGCCTCTACCGCGCGATGCAGGGCCTCGGGGTACGCGTGCGCGACCTCAGCTACCTGCGACTCGCGGTGACCCGCGTCGACATCGTGCACCTGCACTGGCCGAGCCTCACCTTCCTGTCGGGCCACCGGCAGTGGCGGGTGTTCGCGCGCCTCGTGTGCTTCTTCGGTGCGCTTCGCGTGGCGCGACTGCGCGGCACGCGAGTGGTGTGGACCGTGCACAACGTCGAGGCGCACGAGCAGCGCTCGACGCCGCGCCTGCGATCGTGGTACCGACGATTGCTGCTCGCGAACGTCGACGGGATCCTCGCGCTCACGAATGACGGCGTGGACGCGGCCCGCCGCGCGCATCCCGAGTTGGCGGCAGTGCCGGCGTTCGTCACCCCGCACGGGCACTATCGCGACGACTACGACTTCTCCATCGGGCGCGGCGCGGCTCGTGAACGGCTCGCGCTCCCCGACGCCGCGACCGTGGTGCTCACCGTCGGGCAGGTGCGCCCATACAAGAACGTGCCGCACCTCATCCGCACCTTCGCCGGGGTCGACGACGCCGACGCGGTGCTCGCCGTCGCCGGCAGGCCGTCGGCGCCTGCGCTCGCCGACGAGATCCGAGACGCCGCTGCGGCGGATCCACGAGTCGTGACCGAGCTCGAGTTCCAGGCCGACGATCGCCTCGCGCACTGGCTCGTGGCCTCCGACCTCGTCGTGCTGCCGTACTCCGCGATCCAGAACTCGGGATCGGCGATCCTCGCGCTGTCGGCGAACCGACCCGTGCTCGTCCCCGCCATCGGCGGCATGGTCGAGCTGGCCGACCTCGTCGGGCCCGACTGGATCCGCACGTACGACGGAACCCTCGACGCCGTCGACCTCTCCCGCGCGATCGCGTGGGCGCGGGCGCCGCGACCTGCCACTGCCGACCTCTCGGCGCTCGACTGGTCGAACATCGCGCGCGACACGGTCGCGGCGTACCACCACATCCGTTCCGGCCGAGCGCCGGTGCCACTCGAACACGATCCGATCGGAGAAGTGCGATGATCCGCGACCGACTCACGCGGCAGATCGGGCTCGCGACGGCGGCCGCCGGCGTGGTCGCCGCGACCCTGCTGGCGATCCCATTGACCGCGAACGCCGAACCCGACCTGCCGGCCGGCACCTACGCGGTCTCGTTCGACTCCGAGCGCCAGGCCGAGCAGCTCGTGTCGGCGTTGGGCCTCGCCCCGAAGCAGCGGTTCGCCGCGGCATTCGACGGGGTGACCGTGAAGCTGACCGCCCGTCAGGCCAACGCCCTCGCATCCGACCCACGAGTCGCCGGCATCACGATCGAGCAGGTCTTCGAGGGCCAGGCGCAGACGGTTCCGCCGAGCGTCGGCACGGTCGAGGCCGACGATCCGCCCGTGCGGGCAGGCGACGGCTCCGGCGCCTGGGCGGGGCCGGGCGTCGCGATCGTCGACTCGGGCGTGAGCCAGCACTCCGACATCAACCTCGCGCTCGCGGTGAACTGCTTCGGGTCGGGCACTGCGGCCGATGCGAACGGGCACGGCACCGGAGTGGCCGGGTTCATGGCCGCCTACGACAACGCGATCGGAACCGTCGGCATCGCCCCCGGTGCACCCGTCTACTCGGTGCGCGTGCTCGACGACAAGAACCGGGGCACGCTCAGCACCATCCTGTGCGGGCTCGACTGGGTGGCGGCGAACGCGGCGAGCTACGACATCCGCGTGCTCAACCTGAGCCTCGCCACCGCCGGTGTCGATGACGGCGATTGCGGTCGCACGAACGGCGACGTGCTGCACCAGGCGATCTGCGGGCTCGCCGACCGGGGGATCACCGTCGTCGCCTCGGCGGCGAACTCCACGAAGGACCTCGCCGGCGCCGTGCCCGCCGCATACGACGAGGTGCTCGCCGCGACCAACATCGCCGACTACGACGGACGGCCCGGGGGCCTCGGATCACCGCCGTGCAACGTGTCACCGGCCGATGACACGCCGGCGCCGAGCAGCAACTTCGCGGTGAGCGCCGCTGATGCGGCGCACACGATCGCCGCACCCGGGGTGTGCCCGTACACCACGCTGAAGGGCAATCGGTACGGCTACATCCAGTCGGGGACCAGCATGTCGGCCGCCGCGCTCAGCGGTGTGGTGCTCGACTGCCTCGCGCCAGGTGGAGCGTGTGCCGCGCTCGAGACGACCGACGAGGTGCGTGACGCCGTGATCGGCCAATCCGCCGCCGCCGCTGCTCGCGGGCATCGCTTCGCGGGCGATCCGCTCAGCCCCACCGCGGGTCGGTACTACGGATACCTCGCGTCGACCGTACCGGGATCCGGGCAGCCGACCCCCACCCCGACGCCGACGCCCACCCCGACCCCCGCCCACCCCGACGCCGACTCCCACCCCCGACACCGACCCCAACCCCGACGCCCGACCGGACCGCACCGACGGTCGTCATCACGTCGCCGGTGTCGGGGGCGAGCGTGAGCGGCATGGCGGCGACCTCCACGGCGACCGCGACCGACGACGTCGGCGTCGTCGGCGTGAGCTACTGGTCGGGATCGCTGAAGCTCGGCGAGGCCCTGCGTCGTGCTGACGGCACCTGGCAGTTGACCTTCGACACGCTGCGGTATCCCAACGGCGCCTACGGTGTGGTCGCCAAGGCGCGCGACGCCGCGGGCAACGTCGGCCAGAGCGCACCGCACACGGTGGTCATCCGGAACTGATCGCCATCCGGCGCCGACACCGACGAACCCCCGGAACACCGTCTAGGAGCAACATGAGAATCTCGGTCATCGGATGCGGCTACCTCGGCGCCGTCCACGCGTCGGCGATGGCCGAACTCGGCCACGAGGTCGTCGGCATCGATGTCGATCCGGGCAAGATCGCCGAGTTGACGGCCGGGCGCCCGCCCTTCTTCGAGCCGGGCCTCGCTGAGATCCTCACCTCGGCGGGAGCGACCGGTCGACTGCGGTTCAGCACCGACATCGCCGACGCCGCCGGAGCCACCGTGCACTTCCTCGCGGTCGGAACCCCGCAGTCGCCCGACGGTGCCGCCGCCGACATGCGATACGTCGATGCCGCCGTCGACGGGCTGCTTCCGCACCTGCGCGAGGGCGACCTGGTCGTCGGCAAGAGCACCGTGCCGGTCGGCACCGCTGCCCGGCTCGCCGCCGGTCGTCGAAGAGGCCGGTGCGACCCTCGCGTGGAACCCCGAGTTCCTGCGCGAGGGCTATGCCGTGAAGGACACCCTCGAGCCCGACCGCCTCGTCTACGGGGTCGCCGACCCGACGCGCCGCGCGACGTGCTCGACGAGGTCTACGCCTCCGCGCTCGGCACCGGCACCCCGCGACTCGTCGTCGACTACGCGACGGCGGAGCTCGTGAAGGTCTCGGCGAACGCCTTCCTCGCCACGAAGATCAGCTTCATCAACGCGATGGCCGAGATCGCCGAGGCGACCGGCGCCGACGTCACCGCGCTCGCCGACGCCATCGGCCACGACTCCCGCATCGGCCGACGCTTCCTGAACGCCGGCGTGGGCTTCGGCGGCGGTTGCCTGCCCGAAGGACATCCGGGCATTCACGGCGCGAGCCGAGGAGCTCGGCCGTGGCGAGTCGGTCGCGTTCCTGAAGGAGGTCGACGCCATCAACCTCCGTCGCCGCGCAGCGGGTCGTCGACCTCGCCGTCGATGCGCTCGGCGGATCGGTGTTCGGCAAGAAGGTCGCGGTGCTCGGCGTCACGTTCAAGCCCGAATCCGACGACGTGCGCGACTCGCCCGCGCTCGACGTCGCCGTGCAGCTGAAGGGGCTGGGCGCCGAGGTCGTCGCGACCGACCCCCAGGGCATCGAGAACGCGCGTGCACGCCACCCGCAGCTGCTCTACACGGCCGAGACCGAAGAGGCACTGCGCCACGCGGATCTCGTCGTGCTCGTCACCGAGTGGCGCACGTACCGTGACCTCGATCCCCGTGCACGTCGCGGGTATCGCACGCGGACGGGCGGTGATCGACGGGCGCAACGTGCTCGATGCGGCGGCCTGGCGCGCCGCCGGCTGGGACTACCGGGGCATGGGTCGGCCCTGACCGCGGCGAATCGGGCGGCGAGACGGGTCAGCCGACGAGTTCGCGCATGCCCGCGTCGAGTGCGGCGACCGACGGCGGTTGCGGCCGCTCGCCGCTCGCTCACGGTTCCGTGCTCGGACACGGCGTCGATGTAGACCTTGAGCTTCGGCTCGGTGCCGCTCGGGCGCACCATGACGCGGGCGCCGCCCTCGAGCACGATGCGCAGCACGTCTGACGGCGGAAGGCCGCCCCAGCCCTCGGCGAGGTCTTCGATGCGTTCGACCCGGATGCCGCCGACCGATGCCGGCGGTTCGTCGCGCAGGCGCTCCATGACCTGGCCGATGCGCGCGAGGTCGGTGACCCTGATCGAGACCTGGCCCGAGGCGTGGCATCCGAATCGCTCGACGAACTCGTCGAGGTGGTCGGCGACGGTGCGACCCTCGGCCTTCAGCTCGGCCGCGAGCGTGAGGAACGCGAGACCCGCCGAGATGCCGTCTTTGTCGCGCACGGTGTCGGGATTCACGAGGTAGCCGAGCGCCTCCTCGAAGCCGAACACGAGCCCCGGCGCGCGCGAGATCCACTTGAAGCCCGTGAGCGTGGCCTCGAAGTCGAGGCCGTAGGCGCTCGCGACCGCCTCGAGGCCGGGCGACGAGACGATCGAGCACGCGAGCGCACCGTTCGGACCGGAGTCGCCGGGCGCCTCGGCGGCGCGGCGTGCGGCCTGCCAGCCGAGCGTCAGCCCGACCTCGTTGCCGGTGAGGCGCCGATAGCCCTCTGCGGCGGTGGGATCGGGAATGGCGATCGCGAGCCGATCGGCGTCGGGGTCGTTCGCGACGATGAGTTCGGCGCCGACGGCACGGGCCCGTGCGAAGCTGAGATCCATGGCGCCCGGCTCCTCGGGATTCGGGAACGCCACCGTGGGGAAGGCCGCGTCGGGCGCGATCTGCTCGTCGACGAGGGTCGGCGTGTCGAAGCCGGCCGCCTCGAGCACGCGCGACATCGTCTGCCAGCCCACGCCGTGCATCGCCGTGTAGACGACAGCGGGCTGCGCGGCGGGTGCCGCGCCGGTGGCCGAGGCCACGAGCGCGGTCTGCCGCACGTACTCGTCGATGACGGACTCGGCCGCCGTCCAGAACGTGCCGCGTGGCAGGTCGGGGACCGCGTGGGTCTCGGCGACGCGGGTGATGTGCGCGGCGATCTCGGCGTCGGCGGGGGCGACGATCTGCGAGCCGTGGTCGTCGCCGCCGAGGTAGACCTTGTAGCCGTTGTCGTTCGGCGGGTTGTGCGAGGCGGTGACCATGACACCGGCCGACATGCCGAGGTGACGCACGGCGAACGCGAGCACCGGAGTCGGCAGCAGGCGGGGGAGCAGCACGGCCCGCACGCCCGCGCCCGCCATGATCTCGGCCGTGTCGCGAGCGAACACGTCGGAGTTCTTGCGGCCGTCGTAGCCGATCACGATCGACGGCGTCGAGCCGGGCGTCGCGCGCTCGACGAGGTAGGCCGCGAGACCCGCGGCCGCCTGGGCCACGAGCACCCGGTTCATGCGGTTGGGCCCGGCGGCGATCGCACCGCGGAGGCCGGCGGTGCCGAAGGCGAGGCGCGTGTCGAAACGGTCGGCGAGGTCGGCGGATGCCTCGGGGTCGCCGCCGCGCACCGCCGCGATGATCGCGGCGAGTTCGTCACGGGTCTCGGGGTCGGGGTCTTGGGCGATCCACGCCTCGGCGAGCGCGACGCGCTGCGCGTCGCGGGGATCGATGTGCTGCGACATCCGCTGGTCCCTTCCGATCGCCTAGAGGGCGGCGACGATGTTCGCGAGCAGTCGGGTGATGACGGGCTCGGCGGCCTGGCCGGCCTCGATGACCTCTTGATGGCTCAGCGGTGTCTGCTGGATGCCGGCGGCGAGGTTCGTGATCAGCGACATGCCGAGGATCTCCATGCCCGACTGCCGGGCGGCGATGGCTTCGAGCGCGGTGGACATGCCGACGATGTGACCGCCGATGGCCTTGGCCATCTGCACCTCGGCGGGCGTCTCGTAGTGCGGCCCGCGGAACTGGCAGTAGACCCCCTCGTCGAGCGTGGGGTCGATCGAGTGCGCGAGGTCGCGCAGTCGCTTCGAGTACAGGTCGGTGAGGTCGATGAACGTGGCGCCCTCGAGCGGCGAGTCGGCCGTGAGGTTGATGTGGTCGCTGATGAGCACGGGGGTGCCGGGCGTCCAGTGCTCCTTGATGCCGCCGGCGCCGTTCGTGAGGATCATCGTCGGATCGCGCCCGTGGCGGCGGCGGTGCGCACGGAGTGCACGACGCGTCGCACGCCGTGCCCCTCGTAGTAGTGGGTGCGGGCGCCGATGACGAGCGCGCGCTTGCCGCTCGGCAGCAGCACCGAGCGCAGCGTGCCGACGTGCCCCTCGAGCGCGGGCTTCGAGAAGCCGGGCACCTCGGTGGCCGCGATCGTGTGCGTCGTCTCGCCGATGAGCTCGGCGGCGCGGCCCCAGCCGCTGCCGAGGGTGAGGGCGACGTCGTGATGATCGACGCCCGTGAGTTCCGCGATCTTCGCGGCGGCGTCGGCGGCGACGGCGAAGGGGTCTGCGTTGGGGTCGTCGAGCGGGTTCGCATCGTGCATCACACCACTCTAGGGCGCGGCGGATGTCGCGGCACGGTCGTGCTCGGATGCGGGCGGCTGCGCCGAAACTGACAGAATGTGAGCATGGCCTACGAGTTCGAGCGCACGCAACGCATTGCCGTCCTCGGAGGAGGACCAGGCGGGTACGAGGCCGCGCGCGCGGCCGCGCAGCTCGGAGCCGAGGTGACGCTCATCGAACGTGCCGGGGTCGGCGGCGCGGCGGTGCTCACCGACGTGGTTCCGTCGAAGTCGCTCATCGCGACGGCCGAGGCGTCGAACGCGGTCAAGGAGGCCGCCGATCTCGGCGTGCAGTTCTTCGCGAAGGGGTCGGGCGACAAGGCCGTCAAGCCCGAGGTCGCCATCAATCTCGCCGCGGTGAACAAGCGGCTCCTCGGGCTCGCCGCCCAGCAGTCCGAAGACCTGCGCAGCAACCTGCTCGAAGCCGGCGTGCGCATCGTGCAGGGCGAGGGGCGCCTCGACGGACCGAACGCGGTCATCGTCTCGACGGCCAAGGGCGGCACCGACTTCGATCGCATCGAGGCCGACACGCTCGTCATCTCGGTCGGCGCGAGCCCGCGAGTGCTGCCGACCGCCGTGCCCGACGGCGAGCGCATCCTCACGTGGACCCAGCTCTACCAGCTCGAGCAGGTGCCCGAGCACCTCATCGTCGTGGGTTCCGGAGTCACCGGCGCCGAGTTCGCGTCGGCGTACCGCGCGCTCGGGGCCAAGGTCACGCTCATCTCGAGCCGCGACCAGGTGCTTCCGGGTGAAGACGCCGATGCGGCATCCGTCATCGAGAAGGTCTTCAAGCGCAACGGCATGAAGGTCTTGAACAAGTCGCGCGCCGAGTCGGTCGTGCGCGACGGCGACTCGGTCGTCGCCACGCTCACCGACGGGCGCGAGGTGCGCGGCAGCCATTGCCTCATGGCGGTCGGCTCGGTGCCGAACACCGCCGAGCATCGGCCTCGAGGAGGCGGGCGTGCAGCTCGCCGAGAGCGGCCACATCCGCGTCAATCGCGTCGCGCGCACCTCGATGCCCAACATCTACGCCGCCGGCGACTGCACCACGTTCGTGCCGCTCGCCTCCGTCGCGTCGATGCAGGGGCGCACGGCCGTGTTCCACGCGATGGGCGACATCGTGAACCCGCCCGAGAACCGCAACATCACCTCGAACATCTTCACGCAGCCCGAGATCGCCACGGTCGGGTGGACCGAGAAGGAGATCGACGAGGGCGTCGTTCCCGGCGTCGTCTACAAGCTGCCGCTCTCGTCGAACCCGCGCGCGAAGATGATGGGCATCCGCGACGGGTTCGTGAAGCTCTTCGCCTCCAGCGGCTCCGGCGGCATCATCGGCGGCGTGATCGTCGCGCCGAAGGCCTCCGAGCTCATCTTCCCGCTCGCGCTCGCCATCGAGCACCGCCTCACGGTCGACCAGTTCGCCGAGGCGTTCCCCGTCTACCCCTCGCTCACGGGCTCGCTCACCGACGCCGCCCGCGCCATGCACATCGTGCGCTGAAGCCCGTTCTCGCGCGGGCGCACGAGCCCCGCTGGACAACAATTGGCAACTGGTTGCCAATCCGAGGAGCTCCTGCGTAGATTGATGCAGTCGAGGCTCCTCTGGGTACTCGGCGACACTCACAGCACGCGCCCGATCGGGCGCACCACGCCGCATTCGACCTCCGACCGGTAACCCGAACTGGGCCGCGAGGTGTTCGTCTGCATGCAAAGGAGCATCAGGAATGAAGATCACACGTCTGCTGCAGGCATCCGCGGTCGTCGGAGTCGCGGCACTCACCCTGGCCGGCTGCGCTTCCGGTTCCGGCGATTCGGGCTCGACCGCCGAGGCCGCCGAGCCCAAGACGATGAAGCTCGCCCTCAACCAGGCGCAGACGCACCCCTCGTTCATCGCGCTCGAGGCGTTCGGCGAGGAACTCGCCGAGGCGACCGACGGCCGCTGGAACATCGAGGTCTACCCCGACTCCCAGCTCGGCGACCAGGCCGAGTACATCCAGTCCGTGAAGGACGGCGTGATCGACCTGGCGATCGTCTCGGCTCCCCAGCTCGAGAACGTGAACGACGACTTCGTCGTCTTCAGCCTCCCCACGGTCTTCGACTCGATCGAGCACCAGATGTCGGTCCTCAGCGACGACGAGGTCGTCGGCGACGTCTACGCGTCGCTCGAGGAGAGCGACAGCATCACCGTCGTCGGCGGGCTCACCCAGGGCGCCCGCAGCATCTACCTCAAGGACAAGATCGCCGAGACGCCGGCCGACCTCGCGGGCAAGAAGATCCGCGTCCAGGAGAGCCCGGTGTTCATCTCGATGATCAACGCGCTCGGTGCGTCGCCGACCCCGATGGCGTTCTCCGAGGTGTACACGGGCCTGCAGGGCGGCGTCATCGACGGCGCCGAGAACAACGAGATCTCGTACTTCACCCAGAAGCACTACGAGGTCGCGCCGTTCTTCTCGTACACCCGTCACCTGATCGGTGCCGACTTCCTCATCAGCAACACCGACACGCTCGCCGAGATGTCCGAAGAGGACCGCGCCGCGTTCGACGAGGGCTGGACGAAGGCCTGGGAGCAGCACACCGAACTGTGGAACTCGGAGACCGAGAAGGCGATCGCCGGAGCCGAAGAAGGCGGCGCGACCTTCGAAGAGGTCGACAGCGAGGCCTTCGTCGAGGCGCTGACGCCCGCTGCTCGACGAGTTCATCACCACCGACTCGCAGCAGGAGCTCTACGACGCCATCCGCGCCAGCGCGGAATAGGCTCCACGCAGCACGACTGAGGGTGCCGATGGTCCGTGACCATCGGCACCCTCACATCCCCGCACACGACGCAGTGCGGCTGACAACGGCAACGATCCCGACCGGGAGCCAGCGGAGGACAACGTGAACACAGATTCACCGGGCCCGGGCGACAACACGCCCGACGACCACACGCCCGACGATTCCCGACCCGAGCCGCCGCAGCCCGTGCGCTGGCGCGGTCTGCTCACCGTGCTCGGGGCCATCCGCCGCGTCATCGACCGGGTACTCGCCGTGCTCTGCATCGTGGCGTTCGTGGGGCTCGTCGTCATCGTCTCGTGGCAGGTCTTCACCCGTGAGGTCCTCAACAACTCGGCGCCCTGGACCGAAGAGGCGGCTCGCTACACCTTCGTCGTGCTGGCGGTGCTGGCCGCCGCGTACGTCTTCTCGGAGCGCGGCCACATCGCCGTCGAGATCCTGATCGAGAAGCTCCCCGCCCGCCTCCAGAAGGTGATGGGCATCGTCATCGAACTGATCGTCATGTTCTTCATCATCCTCACGTTCATCATCGGCGGCTCGCGGGTCGCGGAGAACGCGTGGAATCAGGACATCTCGACGCTTCCCCTGAGCGTCGGACAGGTGTTCCTGGTGCTTCCGATCGCCGGGGTCATCATCATCTTCTACTCCCTGGCCCACGTCGTCGGCATCCTCGCCGGCGTCGAGAAGCCCGTGCCCGAATTCGACGAGAACGCAGAGGCGATCTGACGCCATGGATGCCAACACCATCATCGCCATCGTCGTCCTGCTCGGCGGCATCACCATCGGCATCGCCATGGGCCTCCCCGTGGCGGTCGCCATGGGACTGCCATCGGTCCTCGCCATCGTCATCCTGCTCGACTGGGAGGGCGCCTCGCTCACCGGCGCACAGCGCATCTTCGCCGCCAGCAACTCGTTCGCACTGCTCGCGATCCCGTTCTTCATCCTCGCGGGCGGGCTGATGAACACCGGCGGCATCGCGTCGAGGCTCATCGACCTGGCGCTCGTGGTCGCCGGCCGGCTGCCGGCCTCGCTGGCCCAGACCACCGTCGTCGCGAACGCCATGTTCGGTTCCGTCTCGGGGGCGTCGGTCGCCTCGGCG
This sequence comes from uncultured Actinomycetota bacterium, assembly GCA_963836825.1. Lineage (GTDB taxonomy): Bacteria > Actinomycetota > Actinomycetes > Actinomycetales > Microbacteriaceae > Agromyces. Next base: position 27,601 of record CAWILI010000002.1, on the reverse strand, counting down.
GCCGCAGTCGGCACCGTGCTCTCGCCCAGGATGCGCAAGGACGGCTACGATCCCGCGTTCTCCGCCGCGGTGAACGCCGCCGCATCTCCTGCCGGCATGCTGATCCCGCCGAGCAACACCTTCATCGTGTACTCGCTGGTTTCGAGCACCTCGATCGCCGCGCTGTTCATGGCGGGCGTCGGCCCCGGAATCCTCTGGGCGCTCGTCTGCGTGATCGTCGTCGCCCTGTACGCCCGCAAGCACCCCGAACTGCGTGCGGCCGGGCCGCGGCCGACGTTCCGGCAGGCGCTGATCGTCTTCCTGAAGGCGCTCCCCGCGCTGCTCATGATCGTCGTCGTGATCGGCGGCATCCTGGCCGGCATCTTCACCGCCACCGAGTCCGCCGTGATCGCCGTGCTCTACTCGTTCGTGCTGGGCCTCGTGCAGCGCACGCTGTCGGTGAAGGCGCTTCCGAAGATCATCCTCGAGGCATCGAAGGTGACCGGCATCATCATGCTCCTGATCGGCGTGTCGGGAATCCTCGGCTACGTGCTCGCGTTCGCGCAGATCCCGCAGCTGGTCACCTCGGGCCTGCTCGGCCTGACCGACAACGTGGTGATCATCCTGATCATCATCATGGTCATCCTGCTGCTCGCCGGCACCGTGATGGACCCGACCCCGGCGATCCTGATCTTCACGCCGATCTTCCTTCCGGTGGTCACCGCACTCGGTGTCAACCCGATCCACTTCGGCGCGATGATGGTCTTCAACATGTGCCTCGGCAACATCTCGCCGCCGATCGGAAACAACCTCTTCGTGGCCGCACGCGTCGGCAATGTCAGGATCGAACCGGTGATCGGGCGCCTCTGGCCCTTCTTCTGGGCGCTGTGCATCGGCCTGATCGTCGTCACCTTCGTGCCGGCACTCTCGACCTGGCTGCCGACCGCGCTCGGGCTCATGAAGCCGTGAGGTGATCTCGAGGAGATCATGCGGTGATCGAGCGGTCGGGCGTCTGCGCCCGGCCGCTCGGTCGTTCGCGGATCAGGCCGCGTGTTCGCGTTCGGGCGCGGCGGGGCGCGACTCGCTTCGAGCGGGCGGCGCAGTCGAGGACCGCACCACCAGTTGCGCCGGCAGCTGAGTCGGGCGCAGCACGTCGGCGGTGCGCGCCTGACCGCGTTGCTCGGCCTGCTGCTGCAGCACCATGCGCACAGCCTGGCTGCCGAGGTGCCGCAGCGGTGATGCGAGGGTGGTGAGCGGCGGTTTGCTCCAGCCGGCGAGGGTGTTGTCGAAGCCGACGACGCTGACGTCGTCGGGCACGCGCACTCCGAGCTCTGCGAGGCCCCGCATGAAGCCCACGGCGATGAAGTCGTTGAAGGCGATGACGCCGCTGGTCACCTGATCGGTGAAGGTGTGCGCTGCAGCCAGGCCTCCGGCCTGCGTGGGGGCGTTCGGACCGATGCGGCGTGCGCGCAGCCCATGCTGCTGGGTCGCCGCCCGGAACGCCCGCCACCTCGTGCCGTCGGCCCATGAGCCCGAGGGGCCGGCGAGGTACGTGAGCTCTCGGTGGCCGAGCGCGGCCAGGTGGGCGACGGCTTGTCGGATGCCGTCGGCGCTGTCCGTGAGCACGCTCGCCACATCGGTCATGGCCCGGTTGACGACGACGGTGGGGCGCTGCCTGGCGATGATGCGTATCGATGAGTCGGGGAGCGTCGAGGCGGCGAGGATCACGCCGTCGACCACGGGGACCAGGCGGTCGAGGGCCGCTCGCTCGGTGGCGGCCGAACGCTGCGCGTCGACGACGAGCAACGTGTGCTGCGCTGCGTTCGCGGCCTCCTTCGCCCCTTCGAGGATCTCGTGGAAGAACCGATCGGGCACGTCCGGCACGATCACCGCGAGCAGGGCGGTCTTCGCACCGGGCAGCGTCGCCCGAGCCACCGGCTTCGTGCGGTACCCCATCTCGGCGGCCACGCGACGGATTCGGTCGGCGGTCTCGACGTTGACGCGACCCGGGCGGGAGAACGTACGGGACACCGTCGACGGTGCGACACCGGACGCCCGAGCGACGTCGTAGATCGTCGGAGCGTCGTCCGTCGAGTGCGGGGCATCCTGTTCGTCGGCCATGATCTCGAGCGTACGTGCGCAGATCCGGCTTGGCAACCGCTTGCCGAATCCGGACGACCAACCGGACACGCCCTCGACGAGCGCGCCGGACGCTGCCGCGCTGCGCACCCGCTCACGACCACGGCGACATGGTCTGCTGCTGTCCGATGCGCGTACGCTGGTACGGCGCGGCGCCCAGCGCGCGTCGCACGGAGCATTCCGGGGGGACCGATGAACCTGCGCGTCAAATCCGTCGAAGCCTCGATCGCCGATTCCGGCGACACCGAACGAAGTCTGAAACGGTCGCTGGGCACCTGGGACCTCGCGCTCATGGGCATCGCCGTCGCCGTCGGCGCCGGCATCTTCTCGGTGGGCGCGCAGGCGGCGGCGAACTTCGCCGGTCCGAGCGTGATCATCTCGTTCGTCCTGGCCGCCGTCACGTGCGCACTCGCGATCATGTGCTACGCCGAGTTCGCCTCGACCGTGCCGGTCGCCGGAAGCGCGTACACCTTCACGTACGCGACCATGGGCGAGCTGCTGGCGTGGATCATCGGCTGGGACCTGATTCTCGAGATGTTCACCGCGGCGGCCGTCATCGCGAAGTACTGGGGTGTCTACCTCGGTGAGGCACTGCTCGCTCTCGGTGTGCCGTTCCAGCCGACCGTCGACATCGCGGGGATCGCGGTGAGTTGGCCGGCATTCCTGATCGTGGCGCTCTTCACCGTGCTGCTCGTGGCCGGCACGAAGCTCACCGCGCGTGTCGGCGCCGTGTTCACGATCATCAAGGTCGCCATCGTGCTGTTCGTGATCGTCGTCGGCTTCTTCTTCGTCAACGCGGCGAACTACGTGCCGTTCATCCCCGAAGCCGTCCCGACCGAGGGCGGCGCCTCGGACGCGTGGTCGCAGTCGCTCTTCTCCTGGGCGACCGGCGCCGCGCCCGCGCAATACGGCATCTTCGGACTGCTGGCCGCCGCCTCACTCGTGTTCTTCGCGTTCATCGGCTTCGACGTCGTCGCCACGAGCGCCGAAGAGGTGCGGGATCCGCAGAAACGCCTGCCGCGCGGCATCTTCCTCGGCCTCGGCATCGTCACCGCGCTCTACGTGCTGGTGTCGATCGTGATGACGGGAATGGTCTCGTACACCGAACTCGCCGCCGAAGAGACGCCGTCGCTCGCCACCGCCTTCCGGCTCGTCGGGCAGGACTGGGCGTCGGCGGTGATCTCGGTCGGTGCGCTCGCCGGGCTCACCACCGTGATCATGGTGCTGCTGCTCGGTCTCTCGCGAATCGTCTTCGCGCTCAGTCGCGACGGGCTGCTGCCCCGATGGCTCTCGAAGACCACCGAGCACACGAAGACCCCGGCCCGCATCCAGATCATCGGCGGCGCCATCGTCGCGTTCGTCGCGGCGTTCACCGACGTCGGGCTCCTCGAGGAGATGATCAACATCGGCACGCTCTCGGCGTTCGTGCTCGTGAGCCTCGGCATCGTCGTGCTGCGGCGCACACGCCCCGACCTGCCTCGCGGGTTCCGCGTGCCGTGGTCGCCGGTGCTGCCGATCATCTCGGCGGTGCTGTGCTTCTGGCTGATGCTGAACCTGACGACGCTCACCTGGGTGCGATTCCTGATCTGGCTCGCGATCGGCATCGTGATCTACCTGATCTACGGTCGTCGCCGCTCCCGGCTCGGCCAGGACAGCGTCACCGAGGTCGAACTGCCGACGCCCCAGGGCGCGCCGTAGCCGACTGAGCCGCACCCGTCGCGCGCTACGGCCGCGACGAGCCGGCCGCGGCGGACGCCGGGCAGGTGCCTCGGCGCGCTCAGGCGTCGGTGATGGCGAGCAGCAGGTGCCCGCTCGAGACGGTGGCGCCGGCCTCGGCGTTGACCGTTCCGACCACGCCGTCCTTGTGGGCGACGATGGGCTGCTCCATCTTCATGGCCTCGAGCACGAGCACGAGGTCGCCCTTGACGACCTTGTCGCCCTCGGCGACCGCGACCTTCACGACCGTCGCCTGCATGGGCGCCTTCACCGCGTCACCGGTGCCGGTGTCGACCGCGTGCGCGGCCGTGCGCCGTCGTGGTGCCGGCCCGGCCGTACGAGATGCGGATGTCGCGCCGGCGAGCCGCTTCGGAAGGCTCACCTCGACGCGCCGGCCGGCGACCTCGACGACGACGCTCGTGCGCGCGGCGGCACCCGAGGCCTCTTCGATCTCGCCTGACCACGGCTCGAGCTGGTTGTCGTACTCGGTCTCGATCCAGCGGGTGTAGATCGAGAAGGGCTCGTCGCCCTCAGGGGCGAAGGCCGGGTTGTGCACGATGTCACGGTGGAACGGCAGCACGGTCGGCAGGCCGGCGACCTCGAACTCGTCGAGGGCGCGTCGGGCGCGCTCGAGGGCGTCCTTGCGCGTGGCGCCGGTGACGATCAGCTTGGCGAGCAGCGAGTCGAAGGCGCCCGAGATCTCGTCGCCCGAGGCGACACCCGAGTCGATGCGGATGCCGGGACCGCCCGGGAACCGCAGCTGGTGCACCGGACCCGGAGCGGGGAGGAAGTTGCGGCCCGGGTCTTCGCCGTTGATGCGGAACTCGATCGAGTGGCCCACCGTGACGGGGTCGGGGTAGTCGAGCACGCCGCCCTCGGCGAGTCGGAACTGCTCGCGCACGAGGTCGATGCCCGTGACCTCTTCGGAGACGGGGTGCTCGACCTGCAGGCGGGTGTTCACCTCGAGGAACGACACGGTGCCGTCTTGGCCGATGAGGAACTCGCAGGTGCCGGCGCCGACGTAGCCGACCTCCTTGAGGATGGCCTTCGATGACTCGTAGAGCGCGCGGTTCTGCTCGTCGGTGAGGAACGGCGCCGGCGCCTCTTCGACGAGCTTCTGGTGCCGGCGCTGCAGCGAGCAGTCGCGGGTCGACACGACCACGACGTTGCCGTGCTGGTCGGCGAGGCACTGGGTCTCGACGTGGCGCGGCTTGTCGAGGTACTTCTCGACGAAGCACTCGCCACGGCCGAACGCGGCGACCGCCTCGCGGGTGGCCGAGTCGAAGAGCTCGGGCACCTCGTCGCGCGTGCGGGCGACCTTGAGGCCGCGGCCGCCGCCGCCGAACGCGGCCTTGATCGCCACGGGCAGGCCGTGCACGTCGACGAACTCGAGGACCTCGGAGGCATTCGCCACGGGGTTGAGCGTGCCGGGCGCGAGCGGTGCGCCGACCTTCTCGGCCACGTGCCGTGCCGAGACCTTGTCGCCGAGGCGCTCGATGGCCTCGGGGGAGGGGCCGATCCAGATGAGGCCGGCGTCGATGACCGCGCGGGCGAAGTCGGGGTTCTCGGCGAGGAAGCCGTAGCCGGGGTGCACGGCGTCTGCGCCCGAGCGGCGCGCGACCGACAGCAGCTTGTCGATGACGAGGTAGGTCTCGGCGCTCGTGACACCGTCGAGGGCGTAGGCCTCGTCGGCGAGCCTGGAGTGGCGCGCGTCACGATCCTGGTCGGCATACACGGCGACGGAGCCGAGACCGGCGTCGCGTGCGGCGCGGATGACGCGGACGGCGATCTCGCCCCGGTTGGCGATGAGGACCTTGGTGATGCGCGGCATGAACCTCAGCCTATTGGCCGCGCCGGTCACGCCTTTGGGTGACCTCCACAAAATGAACGCGAGACTCTTGAGGGCGGCGACAAACGAATTCAGCCGAGGCGGTTCCAGAACGACGGGCCAATCGCCGCCGAGTTCGCGCACGAGGTCGCGCAATGTCGACAGCGAGAGCCCGACGACCGTCGATGGATCGCCCTCGACGCGGCGGATGAACGGCCCGCCGAGGCTGTCGATCGTGAACGCCCCGGCGACGAGCAGCGGCTCGCCCGACGCGATGTACGCGTCGATCTCGGCCTCGTCGAGCGCGGCGAAGCGCACGGTCGCGACATCCGCTCGCCCGACGGCACCGCGCACGCGGCCGCCGCGGTGGTCGATGAGCCAGTGTCCCGACCAGAGATCGCCGTGCGCGCCGTTCTGCGCGAGCCACCGCGCCTTCGCGACGTCGGCCGTGTGCGGCTTGCCGTGGATCGCGCCGTCGACGACGAACGCCGAGTCGCCGCCGAGGATGAACCCGTCGATCGGCTCGCCGCCGGGCGACGAGCCGAGCAGCGCCTCGGCCTTCGCCTGCGCGAGCAACTGCACCATCTCGGCGGGCGAGAGCGGCCCCGTGACCTGCTCTCGAGCCGCGACCGCGGCCTCCTCGTCGACGCCGGGCGCCACCGTGATGGGCTCGACCCCCGCGGCACGCAGCGTCTGCAGGCGGGCGGGCGACGTCGAAGCGAGGTACAGGCGCATGCACCCATCCTGCCCCGGTGACGCGGCGCTGTGGAATGCTCGAACCATGGCACAGACCCGTCGTCCCCGTCGCGGCACCCGCGCCGGCACCCGCAGCGGCACGCCGCGACCCGCGCCGAAGCCGCCCGCCACCGACGGACCGCTCGTGACCCTCGACATCGAGCGGGTCGCCCACGGCGGAGTCTTCGTCGCCCATCACGAGGGGCGGGTCGTCTTCGTCGCCGACGCGATCCCCGGCGAGCGGGTCGTCGCCCGCGTCGTCGACCAGTCGAAGGACCGGTTCTGGAGGGCCGAGACCGTCGAGGTGCTCGAGGCGTCCCCCGACCGTCGCCCGCACATCTGGACCGAGGCGTCGGTCGAGCGCGCTCCCGAGCGTCGTGCGGGCGGCGCCGAGTTCGGCCACATCGAGACCGCTCGCCAGCGAGCGCTGAAGGCCGAGGTGCTCGCCGATGCGCTCGCCAGGTTCGGCGGCGTCGAGCGCGACGTGGTCGTCGAGCCGGTCCACGCGGCGCTCGCGCCCGAGGTCGACCTCGAGGCCGGAACCGGCTGGCGCACCCGCGTGCGACTGCACGTCGCCGCCGACGGCTCGGTCGGGCCGTACGCGGCCCGCAGCCACACGGTCGTCCCCGTGGCATCCGTGCCGCTCGCGGTGCGCGCGCTCGCCGAACTCGCGCCGCTCGCCGACCGGTTCGCGGGCGCCCGCGCGATCGACCTGGTCGCTCCCAGCGTCGGCGACGCCGCGCTCGTGGTCGTCGACGACGAACCGGTGGCCCGGGGCCCGCGCCCGACGATCATCGAGCGGGTCGGCGACCGCGACTTCACGCTCGATCGCGACGGCTTCTGGCAGGTGCACCGCGGCGCCGCGGCAACGCTGACCGAGGCGGTGCAGGACCTCGTCGACGGTGACGGCTTCGACCCGCGAGCGGCGAACCACGACCTCTACGGCGGCGTCGGACTGCTCGCGGCCGCCGTCGGCGATCGCTTCGGCGACACCGTGCGCATCACGTCGGTCGAGTCCGACGCACGCGCCACCGAGCACGCCGGGGCGAACCTCGCCGACTGGGTCGGCGCCCGAGCCGTCACGGCGCGCGTCGATCGGTACCTCGACGAGCTCGCGGCATCCGCCGGGCGCGCCGACCTCGCCAGGCTCGCCGACGCGACCATCGTGCTCGACCCGCCCCGCTCCGGCGCCGGGCGCGCCGTCGTCGACCGGCTCGCCGAGGTGCGGCCACGTCAGCTCGTCTACGTCGCCTGCGACCCGGTCGCGCTCGCGCGCGACGTCGGCCTGCTGCGCGAGCGCGGCTACGAGCTCGAGGCGCTGCGCGCGTTCGACCTCTTCCCGAACACGCATCATGTCGAGGCGGTCGCCCGCCTCCGCGCTATCGTGTGAGACGAACGTGAAGGGGGCCGCGTGACCGACGCGATCGATCGCACAGCGCATGTCACCGCAGCGGCGGTGGCCATCGTCGACGATCACGAGGCCGTGCGGCTCGGGCTCCGCGCGGCGTGCGAGGCGGCGGGCTACTCGGTCGTCGCCGACACCGCCGACGTGGCGCAACTGCTCGCCGTGCTCGACGGGCGGCGCTGCGACGTCGTCGTGCTCGACCTGTCGCTGGGCGACGGCACCTCGGTGACCGAGAACGTGCGCGTCGGTGCTCGCCACGGGCAGTGCCGTGCTCGTGCACAGCATCGCCGATCGCGTCGCCGCGGTGCGGGAGTCGCTCGCGGCGGGCGCGGCCGGGGTCATCCCGAAGGCGTCGCCGATGTCCGACGTGATCCGCGCGATCGCGACGGTGGCCGGTGGCGGCGTGCTCAACAACGTCGAGTGGGCGAGCGCGATCGAGGCCGACAGCGACTTCGCGAGGGCGCAGCTCGGGCGTCGTGAACGCGACGTGCTGCACCTCTACGCGTCGGGCCTGCCGCTGAAGCTCGTGGCCGCGCAGCTCGGCATCGCGCATTCGACCGCCCGCGAGTACCTCGACCGCATCCGGGCGAAGTACGTCGAGGTCGGCCGGCCGGCGCCGACGAAGGTCGACCTGCTGCGCCGGGCCGTCGAAGACGGGATCCTCCCGGGCTCGACGCCGACGGTGGAGATGCCCGCCGCTGAGTGGCTCGTGCCGCGCATCGTGCGGCGCAGAGCCACCGTGACCAGCGGTCAGGTCGAGACGATCTTCGCGCGGGCGCTCGGGCTCTTCGGGCTCGTGTTCGGGGCGCAGACGGTGCCGCTCGCCCTGCAGCAGGCCGACGCGCTCGTCACCGGCTCGGGGGCGGCGCTGATGGCGGTGCTCTACGGCGCGATCGTCGCGCTCGCCGTGGCGACCGTCACGAAGGTCGCCGTGCGCGTCGCCTGCCTCGGCTTCGCCGCCCTCTACGCCGCATCGCTCATCGCCTGGCCGTTCCTCGTCGTCGACCCGGCCGCCCTCGACGACTCCGCCGCCGTGGCTCTACTACCTCTGCACCGTCGCGACGACCGCGGCCGCCCTCGCCCTCCCGCCGCTCTGGGCTGCCGCCTACACCCTCGTCGTCCCCGCGATCTACGGCGTGATCCGGCTGACCCCGGCCGGCGGCGAGGCCGACCCGCTGCTCGCCGTGCTCGACGCGCTCTACGCCGTCGTGCTCGGCGTCGTCGTGCTCGCCATCGTCATCATGCTCCGCCAGGCCGCCCAAGAGGTCGACACGGCGCAGGAGGCGGCGCTCGAGCGCTACGACGTGGCCGCCAGGCAGCACGCCACCGAGATCGAGCGGGTCAAGGTCGACGCGCTCGTGCACGACAGCGTGCTCACGACACTGCTCTCGGCGGCCGCCGCGACGACCCCCGACCAGCAGTCGCTCGCCGCGCGAATGGCGCGAGACGCACTGCTGCGGCTCGACGAGGCCGGTGCCACGGGCGCGAGCGCGCTCGACCGCGTGGGCCTGCCGGTGCTGGTGCGCCGGCTTCGGGCAGCGCTGACGACGTTCAACACCCCGTACATCGTGCGCGTGGTGAATGCCGGCGGCGTCGAACTGCCGGTCGAGGTGGTCGACGCGCTCTACACGGCCTCGGTGCAGGCCATGGTCAACAGCCTGCAGCACGCCGACGAACCGGGCCGGCGTGCCCGTCGCGAGCTGCGGGTGCGCGGCGTTCGCGCGGGCGGGTGCGTCATCGAGGTCTCCGACAACGGCGTCGGCTTCGACCGAGCGGCGGTTCCGGCCGAACGCCTCGGGCTGCGCGTCTCGATCGAGGAGCGCATGGCCAACGCCGGCGGCACCGCCGACATCGAGTCGCAGCCCGGTCATGGCACGACCGTGACCGTGTCATGGCCGGCCGGGGCCGCGAGCAGGCTCGAGGAGGGCGCATGATCACGATCCCGCGCTGGCTCCTGCTGCTGCTCGGCGCGATCTTCTCGGGATACCACGTCGTGCTCGGCGTCTACTCGCTCGACATCCCGGCGTCGCCGTGGCCGGCCATCGCGGCACTCGCCGTCTACTCGATCGCGACCGTGCTGAGCCTCTGGCCGGGCAAGCGCATGCGCATGCCCGACTGGCTCGCCGCATTCGACCTCGCCGTCGCCATCGTGCTGCCACTGCTCGTGACGAGCCAGCTCGATCCCGACGTCGACAACCTGTATGCGACCTGGTACGTCGCGGCCGTGGGCACGCTGATGACGATCGCCGCGGCCCGCCGGCAGCTCCTCGTCGCATGGGTGGGCGTCATCGCGCTCGCCGTGCAGACGGTCGTGTGGGCCGGCCCGCTCGCGCTCGCCGTGCTCGGCGTGATCGGCAGCATCGTGTGGGTCGCGATCGCGCACACGCTCACGAGCGCCCTGACCAGCGCCGGCCGTGAGACCCGCCGTTACGCGCAGGCCGAGCGCGAGGCTGCCGCGTGGCAGGCCGCGCAGGACGCGCACCTGTTCGAGGGCCGCATGCGGCTGGGCCAGACCGAACGGCTCGCGGCGCCGATGCTGCGACGCATCGCCGACCGCGACGGCCGGCTCACCGACACGCAGCGCGAGGAGTGCCGCACGCTCGAGGCGTCGATCCGCGATGAGATCAGGGGGCGGATGCTGCTCACCGATGTCGTCCGCACCGAGGTGCGGCGCGCGCGCGAGCGCGGCATCGTCGTCACGCTGCTCGACGAGGGCGGCATCGACGACCTCGACGAGGCGACCCGCGACCGGGTGCTCTCACGACTGGCCGAGGCCATCGCGGCCTCGAACGCCGACCGGATCATCGCCCGCACCGCCGCGGTGACCTCGCCCGCGGCGGTCACCGTGGTCGGGCTCGTCGATCCGACCGATGCGGCAACCGAGACCGACGAGGCCGAGGTCGAGCTCTGGCTCGAGATCCCGCGCGCGCTCGAGTCGGGCGACATCGCGGCGACGACGGCGAACCCGGGGGAATGAGAGAGGGGGGCCGATCCCCGATCGACCCCCCATCAAGCCCGAGCCACGGCGATAACCCGAATATCGCCTTGGCTCGCCCCCAACGGCCACCGGTACCCGACCGGTGGCGGTGGCGACTCACTAGGAGCCTGCATGACCATCATGCGCGAGTGTCGACGTGCGGGGGAAAGTCAGCATTTCGGGGGACACCGATGTCCCCCTCGATTCGGACGCCCGCGACGAGGGATCAGCGGACCGAGCGCACCCATCGGCCGGGACCGATCTCGATCGGCCGGCGCATCGCGTCGCCGCTGCGCACCCACGGGTTGCGGCCGGGTTCGTCGGCGGATGCCAGGTCGCCGGCGGCCTCGTCGACCGACGCGAGGATCACCGCGGTCACGGCAGCGGCCTCGTCGTCGCTGACATCACGGCTCAGGATGCGCAGGTCGGCGGCGCGCTGATCGGCGCCGGGATCGACGGATTCGATCGGGTGTTCCACTTCGGACTCCTTAGAGCGGGATGTTCCCGTGCTTCTTCTGCGGCAGGCTCGCGCGCTTCGTGCGCAGGGCGCGCAGCGCCTTCACGACGGCCACGCGGGTGGCGGCCGGCTCGATGACGCCGTCGAGTTCGCCGCGCTCGGCCGCGAGGAACGGCGACGCGACGTTGTAGGTGTACTCGTTCGCGAGCTTCGTGCGCACGGCGGCGACGTCTTCGCCGGCCTGTTCGGCGCGCTTGATCTCGCCGCGGTACAGGATGTTCACGGCGCCCTGGCCGCCCATCACCGCGATCTCGGCGGTGGGCCAGGCGAGGTTGATGTCGGCGCCGAGCTGCTTCGAGCCCATGACGATGTAGGCGCCGCCGTAGGCCTTGCGGGTGATGACCGTCACGAGCGGCACGGTCGCCTCGGCGTAGGCGTACAGCAGCTTGGCGCCGCGGCGGATGACGCCGGTCCACTCCTGGTCGGTGCCGGGCAGGTAGCCGGGCACGTCGACGAGCGTGAGGATCGGAATCGAGAAGGCGTCGCAGAACCGCACGAACCGGCTCGCCTTCTCGCCGGCGGCGATGTTCAGCGTGCCCGCCATCTGGCTGGGCTGGTTGGCGACGATGCCCACCGATCGACCCTCGACCCGGGCGAAGCCCACCACGATGTTCGGGCGCGAAGAGGGGCTGCACCTCGAGGAAGTCGCCGTGGTCGACGATGCCCTCGATGACCGAGTGCATGTCGTACGGCTGGTTCGGCGAATCGGGGATGACGGTGTTCAGCCGCCGGTCGTCGTCGGTGACCTCGAGTTCGGCCTCGGCGTCGTACACCGGGGCATCCGTCATGTTGTTGTCGGGGAGGAACGAGACGAGCGTGCGCGCGTAGTCGAGCGCATCGGACTCGTCGCTCGCGAGGTAGTGCGCGACGCCCGAGACGGTGTTGTGGGTGAGGGCGCCGCCGAGCTCCTCCATGCCGACGTCTTCACCGGTGACGGTCTTGATGACGTCGGGGCCGGTGACGAACATCTGGCTCGTCTTGTCGACCATGATCACGAAGTCGGTGAGTGCGGGGGAGTACACCGCGCCACCGGCGGCCGGGCCGCACACGATCGAGATCTGCGGGATGACCCCGGAGGCCGCGGTGTTGCGGCGGAAGATCTCGCCGTACTTGCCGAGCGCGACGACGCCCTCCTGGATGCGCGCGCCGCCCGAGTCGAGGATGCCGATGATCGGCACGCCGATCTTCAGGGCGAGCTCCATGACCTTGATGATCTTCTCGCCCGCGACCTCGCCGAGCGAGCCGCCGAAGATCGTGAAGTCCTGCGAGTACACGGCCACCTGTCGGCCGTGGATGGTGCCGGTGCCGGTGACGACCGCGTCGCCGTAGGGGCGCTTGGCCTCCATGCCGAACGCGTGCGTGCGGTGGCGCACGAACTCGTCGAGCTCGACGAAGCGTGCCGGGGTCGAGCAGCTCGGCGATGCGCTCGCGGGCCGTCATCTTGCCCTTGGCGTGCTGCTTCTCGATCGCCGCCTCGCCGCTCGCGGTCACGGCTTCGTGATAGCGCAGCTTGAGGTCGGCGAGTTTGCCGGCGGTGGTGTAGAGGTCGGGGCCGTCAGTCGCTTCGGTCACGCCGTTCACTCTACCGGCGAGGATCCGGCCCGCTTCGTTGAGGGATTCCACAAAGGCACCCCGTCCATTCGTGATGTCCCGGCGATCCCGGCCGACATGCGACGGATCGAGTTCTCTGCACGCGCTGAGTAGGGTGATGCCATGGACTGGCAGCGATCGCGCGCGGCGGTGCCGCGCTTCGAGTTCCTGGCCGAGGCCGGTTCGACGAACGACGAACTGCGCGAGGCGGCGAGCGGTGCGGATGCCGCATCCTGGCCCCACGGCTCGGTCATCGTCACCGACAACCAGACGCACGGGCGCGGCCGGCTCGGGCGCACCTGGCTCGCGCCGACGGGCAAGACCCTGGCGATCTCGCTGCTGCTTCGGCCCGAGCTCCCCGGCGGCGAGCCGTTCCCGGCCGACGCCTACGGGTGGATCCCGCTCATCGCCGGCGCCGCCATGACCGCGGCGGTGCGCCGTGCGGTCGACGCGGCATCCGCGCTCGACACCGATCCCGACGACGACGATGAGAGCGGCGGCCTCGAGGTCGAGCTCAAGTGGCCGAACGACGTCCTGGTCTCGGGCTACAAGATCTGCGGAATCCTGTCGGAGCTCGTGCCTCCCTCGAACGAGCAGGGCACCGCCGCGGTCGTCGTGGGCGCGGGCCTCAACCTCACCCTCGACGAGCACGACCTGCCGACCCTCACCTCGACCTCGCTGCTGCTCGCGACCGGTCGCGCGCCCGATGCCGACGCGGTGCTCGCGGACTACCTCGGGGGGTTCCTCGACCTGTTCCGCGACCTCGCCGCGGCGGGCGGCGACGCCGCCGCGAGCGGTGTCGACCGCCGTGTGAGTGCGCTCTGCGGCACCCTCGGCAGCGAGGTCCGCGTGCAGCTGCCCGGCGAACGGGAGCTGATCGGCCGTGCCGAACGGCTCGATCGCGATGGCCGTCTGGTCGTGATCGACCGGGAGAACGGTGAGCCGCAGGCTGTCGCCGCCGGAGACGTCACGCATCTGAGGTATTAATGGGCGTATGACGAGTGCCCCGACGCCCGGCCCGGCCGCGCCGCCCGCGCAGCCGGCGGAGCGCGTGGTCGCGCGTGTGCGCCGTCATGCCCGCGTGCTGATCCTGCCCGCCCTGCTGCTCATCGTCGTCGCGGGCGCGACCGCCTATGCCGTCGGCGTGCTGGGCGAGGCGTGGCAGCAGCTCGCCGCGGTCGGCGCGGCGGTGTTCCTGGTGCTGCTCGGCTGCCTGCTCCCGTTCCTCGCGTGGCTCACCCGTCGCGCGACGATCACCACGCGGCGGTTGATCCTGCGCAGCGGCATCTTCGTGCGCGTGCGCGAAGAGGTGCTGCACAACCGCGGCAACGACGTGGCGGTGCGGCGAACGTGGGGGCAGAGCCTGTTCGGGTCGGGCGACGTGCGCATCGACATCGGCCGCGAACGCCCCGTGGTGCTGAAAGACGTGCCCAAGCCCGACCTCGTGCAGGCGGCGCTGCACGAGCTCATCGAAGACGCCCACGCCGCGTACACCGAGCGGCATCGAGCGTCGCAGCAGGCCATCGACGGCGACACGGTCGCGTGGGGTCGTCGCTGACCGCAGCGCCGACGCCGACCGGTTCCGAACGGGACGAGCTCGAGCATGGCCGGGGGCGCACTCAGCGAGCCCCCCGCCGAAGCGCGTAGTGTGGACCGTTGGGCTCGCGCACCCCCGAGCGCGTCTCACGATGAAGGGTTCCACTTGGCCGACGAATGCATCCACGGTTTCGAAGACGGCATGTGCGCCATCTGCTTCCCGCCGAAGGAACCTGCGCCGAAGCCCGTCGTCGCGGTGAAGTCGCGCTCGTCCCGCACCGGAGGCGTCCGCACCGGCCGCCCGCCCGCCCGGGTTCCGGGTGCTCCGCACCCCTCGGCCGATGCGGCGATCGACGCGAAGGCGATGCGCATCTACCACGTCACGCACCTCGACAACCTCGCGCGCATCCTGGGCTCGGGCGCGCTGCTCGCCGACGCCGCCGAGCCGGGCGCGCAGCCCGAGGTCGACATCGCCGCCCCCGCGGCCCGCGAGTTCCGCAGGTCGGCCGAGCTCGTCGGCACCGGGGCAGTCGTCGCCGACTACGTGCCGTTCCTGCTCACCACCGACGCCCACGTCTGGGACGCGGTGCGCACGGCGACCCCCGACCCGCGGCTCGACCCCGCGGCCGTCGAGCGACCAGCGGCCGACTACGTGATCTTCGTGAGCTCGGTGGGCATCGCGCTCGGTGCGCGCACCGACGTGCTCGGCGAGGTGGTGCTCAGCGACGCCGACGCGGCGGTCGCCGGTGCTCGCACGGCGACCGAATGGCCCGAGATCGAGCGGATGCTCCGTGGCATCGCTCGTGACGACGACGCGGCGTCGATCGCCTCGGCCGAGTTCCTCGTGCGCGAGGCGCTGCCGATCGAACGAGTGTCGCTCATCGCGGTCTCGAACGAGCGGGTGCGCGACCGCGTGCGCGAGGCGCTCAAGGCCGTCGGTCTGCGTACCCGGGTCGCGGTGTATCCGCCGTGGTTCCTGCCGAACCCGGTCGAGGCGGAGTAGCGGGCTCCTCGAACAGCGTGCGCTGCGCCTCTTCGACGCGCGCGAGGTTCGAGAGCCCGTCGGCCCGGTGGTGCCCGAACACCCAGTAGCGGTACAGCACGAACCGGAACGCGGTGCCGAGCGCGAGGCCCACGACGTTCGTCGAGATGTTGTCGGCGAAGAGGCTCGTGTAGCCGAGCAGGTGGTGGCTGACCCAGAGGCAGCCGAGCGCGATGGCCATGCCGCCGAGCGACACGATCACGTACTCGGCGAATTCGCGCACGTAGTTGCGCCGACGGTGCTTGCGGAAGGTCCAGTAGCGGTTGCCGAGCCAGTTGAAGATGATCGCGACGCTCGTCGAGATGGTCTTCGCGCCGATGGCCGACTGCGCCCAGTTGTCGTCGCCGAACACCCCGAGCCGCAGCAGGTTGAAGAGCGTCACGTCGATGACGAGACCGATGAGGCCGACGACGCCGAACTTCAGGGCGTACGCGAGCAGGCCGTTCCACAGCCGAGAGGCGATGCTCGCGAGGCTGGTGGACACCGGGACATCCTATGCCGTGCCGCCCGGCCTAGACTGATTCCGGCGTCGCTCGGGCGCTGGACGACGGTGAACGGGGTGCATGGCGTGCGGGTCGGTGTGATCGGCGGCGGACAGCTGGCGCGAATGATGATTCCCGCTGCGATCGAGCTCGGGGTCGACCTGCGGGTGCTCGCCGAGCAGGGCGGCATGTCGGCCGAGATCGCGGCCGATCGGGTCGGCGACTACACCGACACGGCCACCGTGCTCGACTTCGCCCGCGAGGTCGACGTGATCACGTTCGACCATGAGCACGTGCCGCAAGACGTGCTGCGCGCGCTCGTCGACGCAGGTGTGCGGGTGCATCCCGGGCCCGACGCCCTGCGCTTCGCCCAAGACAAGCTGCTCATGCGCGAGCGGCTCTCCGAGCTCGGCCTGCCGGTGCCCGACTGGGCGAAGGTCGAGACGCTCGGCGAACTCGACGACTTCATCGCCGCCCACGGCGGCGCGGCGGTCGTGAAGACCCCGCGCGGCGGCTACGACGGCAAGGGCGTGCGCGTCGTGCGCAGCGCCGCCGAGGTGGCCGAGTGGTTCGCGACGATCGCCGAAGACGGCCGGCCGGGGGCGCTGCTCGTCGAAGAGCTCGTCGACTTCCGGCGCGAGCTCGCGCAGCTCGTCGCCCGCCGGCCCGAGCGGCGAGGTCGCCGCCTGGCCCGTGGTCGAGACGCTGCAGGTCGGCGGCGTGTGCAGCGAGGTCATCGCGCCGGCCCCGCGATCGGCCGGCAAGCTCGCCGACGTCGCGGCCGACGTCGCCATCACGATCGCCGAGGGACTCGGCGTCACGGGCGTGCTCGCCGTCGAGCTCTTCGAGACGACCGACGACCGCATCCTCGTCAACGAGCTCGCGATGCGCCCGCACAACAGCGGCCACTGGTCGATGGACGGATCGACGACCGGCCAGTTCGAGCAGCACCTGCGTGCGGTGCTCGACCTGCCGCTCGGCGGCACGGGCAGCTACGGCGAATGGTCGGTCATGGTCAACGTGCTCGGCGGGCCCGGCCGAGGGATCGCTGACCGACCGCTACGCCGAGGCGATGGCCGGACACCCGACCGTGAAGGTGCACAACTACGGCAAGGCGCCCGCGGCCCGGCCGCAAGATCGGCCACGTCACGGCCACCGGCGACGACCTCGACACCGTCGTGTACGAGGCGCGCGCTGCGGCGGCGTTCTTCCAGGACTGACGAGCGGTCTCGATACGCGCTTCGCGCCGCTCGACCCGGCGGGGCTGCGGCGATCTCCCAGCGCCCGGCTCTACACTCGATCAAGTGACTGAGACGAACACCAGCCCGCTCGTCGGCGTCGTCATGGGTTCCGACTCCGACTGGAACGTCATGAGCGAGGCCTCGGCCCTGCTCGACGAGTTCGGCGTCGCCCACGAGGTCGAGGTGCTCTCGGCGCACCGCACGCCCGAGAAGATGATCGCGTACGGCAAGCAGGCGGCCGCACGGGGCCTCAAGGTGATCATCGCCGGCGCCGGCGGCGCCGCGCACCTGCCCGGCATGCTCGCGTCGGTCACGACCCTGCCGGTCGTCGGCGTGCCCGTGCCGCTCTCGCGTCTCGACGGGCTCGACTCGCTGCTCTCGATCGTGCAGATGCCCGCCGGCGTGCCCGTCGCCACGGTGTCGATCGGCGGCGCGAAGAACGCCGGCCTCATCGCCGTGAAGATCCTCGCGACCGCCGACGCGTCGCTCACCGACGCGCTCGCCGCCTACGCCGACGACCTCGCCGCCCTCGTCGAGCAGAAGAACGAACGGCTGAAGCACTCCCGATGAGCCTCGCCGCCAGCCCGATCCGCTACCCCGACGTCGCATCACGGTCCGTGATGACCCGTCGGGGGTGGTGGCTCGTCGTGCTCAACTTCCTGATCCCCGGTTCGCCGCAGGTGCTGGCGGGCAATCGCCGGCTCGGCAGGTTCGGGCTCGGCGCCACGCTCGCGCTCTGGGCGCTCGCCGTGGTGGCGCTCGTGGTGTGGCTGCTCTGGCCCGCCGTGCTGCTCACCGTGATCTCGATGTCCTGGACCCTCTGGATCGTCGCCGCGCTGCTCGCGTTCTATGCCGTGCTCTGGGTCATCCTCACGCTCGACACGCTGCGCCTCGTGCGCATCGTGAAGACGGCGCCGTCGGCGCGCGGGTGGATCGCCGGCCTCACGACGCTCGTGCTCGTCTTCCTCTCCGGATCCGCGGCGTACGGCGCGTACCTCGCCACGACCGCGAGCGGGTTCCTCAACTCGGTGTTCATCGCGGGCCCCACCGAGCCGCCCGTCGACGGGCGCTACAACATCCTGCTGCTCGGCGGCGACTCCGGGCCCGACCGCGAGGGCATGCGACCCGACAGCATGTCGGTCGTCTCGATCGACGCCGACACCGGCCAGGCGGTCACCATCGGCCTGCCGCGCGACCTCGAGTACGTGCCGTTCCCCGCCGACTCGCCGCTCGCCGCGGTCTATCCCGAGGGCTACGGCGTCCATCGACGGCTGCGACGTCGACGTGTGCCAGCTCAACTCGATCTACACCGAGGTCGAGCTGAAGAGCCCCGAGATGTACCCGAACGCCGTCGAGCGAGGGTTCCGAGCCCGGCATCGAGGGCATGCGCGACGCGGCCGAGGGCATCACCGGGCTCGAGATCCAGTACTACGCGCTCATCGACATGCAGGGCTTCGAGCAGCTCATCAACGCGCTCGGCGGCGTCGACATCAACGTCGAGACGCGCATCCCGATCGGCGGCGACGAAGACAACAACAACGTCGACGGCTGGATCGAACCGGGCCAGCAGCACCTCGACGGCTACCACGCGCTGTGGTACGGCCGCGCGCGCTACGGCGTCGCCGGCGGCGATTACGAGCGGATGGCCCGACAGCGCGTGCTGCAGGAGGCGATCCTCACCCAGTTCACGCCGACGAACGTGCTCGGCAAGTTCCAGGAGGTCGCGAGCGCCGGCGCCGACACGGTGAAGACCGACATCCCGCAGTCGATGCTCGGCTACTTCGCGAGTCTCGCGATGAAGACGAAGGACCTGCCGATGACGCACGTCGAGCTCGTGCCCGACAACGGCGTCGACCCGACCGATCCCGACTGGGAGTACATCAGGTCGCTCATCGACACCGCGCTCGCGCCGCCGGCGACCGAGGAACCCGCCGGCTGACGGCGTCGAACGAGCGTACGAACCTGAGCGGTCTCGACGCGGCGCCGCGCACCGATCGATCGGCGTCGTCAGAGGTCGGCGTGCAACTGCCAGACCCGCTCGGCCGAGTCGCGCCAGCTGAACGCGCGCGCACGGTCGGTGCCCTTCACCGACATGCGCTCGGCGAGGTCGCTGCCCTCGATCACGGACGTGACGGCGGCGGCGAGCCGGTCGGCGTAGCCGCCGGTGCCGATGGGAACGCTCATGCCGGCGTCGCCCGACACCTCGACGTAGGCGGGAGTGTCGGAGTGGATCACGGGCACGCCGAGGCTGAATGCCTCGATGAGCGAGGTGCCGGCACCCTCTTCGTGACTCGGCGCGACGAAGGCGCTGGCGCCCGCCAGCACGGCCGCGAGGCCGCCGGGGTCGCCCGCCTCGATCGCCGTGACCCGGCTCGGCGCGACGCCCGCCTCTTCGGCGACCGCGGCGAGGTGGAGCTCGCCCCAGGTCTCGGGGCCGATGACGACGAGCGGGATGTCGGGGACCCCGGGGCGGCCCAGCGCCTCGAGCAGGTCGACGACGCCGTTGCGGGGCTCGAGCGAACCGACGGTGACGAGGTAGTCCTTGGGCAGCCCGAGCTGCTGCACGCGAGCGGCGGCGTCGGCCTGCAGCTTCAGGCCGGGGCGCGGTGCGGTGCCGATGACCCGCACCCGGTCGCCGAAGTCGGCGACCATCGCGAGGCGTTCGGCCAGCGCGTGCGTGGGCACGACCACGGCATCGGCGTGCTTGCGGGCGCGCTTCATCATGCCCTTGTGCCACGCCACCGTCGCGGAGGTGAGCGACTCGGGGTGGGTCCACGCGAGCAGGTCGTGCACCGTGACGACGGTCTGGTCGAGACCGGCGTCGCTGTCGTGCCGCCGCAGGGGCGCGAAGAGCCCGGGGGCGTGGATCATGCCGCCGCCCGGCGAGGTGGTGAGGCCGAACTGCCACGCCGCAGCGAGTTCACGCCGTGCGAGGCTGGTCTTGTACAGCCCCGAGAGCCCGGGGAACCGGCTGAGCAGCGCGTCGTAGTCGGTGGGCGGGGAGGACGAGACGATTCCCTCGACCGCGCAGCCCGAGGGCGCGGTCGCGATGAGGGCCTCGGTCAGCGCCTCGGTGTAGCGGCCGAGCGGGCCCGGCACCGGGGCGACGACCTGGTCGACGATCACGCGAAGCGTCGTGGGCATGCCCCTCCTTCAGGTGTCGTGGGTGTCGGCTTCCCAATCTAGCCGTCCGATCGCCGGCGAAATCGCTGGGAGCGGCGACCTG
Source organism: uncultured Actinomycetota bacterium (assembly GCA_963836825.1). Taxonomy (GTDB): domain Bacteria; phylum Actinomycetota; class Actinomycetes; order Actinomycetales; family Microbacteriaceae; genus Agromyces. The sequence continues at coordinate 7,188 of CAWILI010000002.1, read as the reverse complement.
TGGAGAGTCGGCCGGCGGGGACAGGGCAAGATAGTGGGGAGCCTTCCCACCTTCTGCGAGAGTCGATGAGTCCGTCACCTGAGCCAGCGCGCGTCGTCGCGGTCGTCGTCGCCTACAATCGCGCCGAGCTGCTCGCCGAGGTGCTCGCCGCGCTCGCCGCCCAGCGCGCTCCGCTCGCACGCGTGGTCGTCGTCGACAACGCGTCGACCGACGCGTCGGCCGAGGTCGCGCGCGCTGCCGGCGACCTCGTCGACCTCGTCTCGCTGCCGCGCAACACCGGCGGTGCCGGCGGCTTCGCCGCGGGCATGGCCGTGGCGCTCGCCGACCACGAGCCCGACTGGCTGTGGCTCATGGACGACGACACCGTGCCGACCGAGGGCGCGCTCGCCGAGCTGCTCGCGGCGGTCGGCGGCACCGACGCCGTCGTCGCGGGTTCTCGCGTCGTCTGGCACGACGGCACGGAGCACCCCATGAACACGCCTCGAGAGAAGCCGTTCGTCTCGCGCGACGAGCGCATCGCCGCGGCCCGCCACGGAGGCATCGCGATCCGCAGCACCTCGTTCGTGTCGATGCTCGTGCGCGCCGACGTCGTCCGCGAGATCGGCCTGCCCGATCGCCGACTACTTCATCTGGAACGACGACTTCGAGTACTCCACGCGCGCGCTGCGCGGCCGGCGGGGCATCCACGTGCCCGCCTCGGTGGTCGTGCACAAGACGAAGGTGCTCGGGTCGACCGACGCCGACCCCGGGCCGCGGTTCTACTACGAGGTGCGCAACAAGCTCTGGATGTTCCGGCGTTCGACGAGCCTCTCCGCGAGCGAGAAGCTGCTGTACGGCGCCTCGAGCGTGCGCCGCTGGATGCGCACCTTCGCCCGCTCGCACGAGCGTGACGTGCTGCGCGACGGCTGGAAGCGCGGGTACCGCGACGGCACCCGCACGCGGCCGCGGCCGAACGCGATGGCGCTCGCCGGGCTCGGCCGCGCATCCGACGCGGTGCAACGGGTGGAGCCCTCGTGAGCGGCGGGTTCGCCCTGCTCATGCCCGTGTACCGCGGCGACGACGCTGCGCACTTCACCAAGGCGTTCTCGTCGAGCGTCGACGAACAGTCGCTGAAGCCGTCGCAGGTCGTGCTCGTGCAGGACGGCCCGGTCGGCGACGACCTCGCCGCCGCGATCGGCCGCGTCGTCGAGGCCAGCCCGGTCCCCGTCACCCGTCACGTCATCGACGAGAACGTCGGGCTCGCCCGTGCGCTGTCGATCGGGCTCGAACTGACCGAGCACGAGATCGTCGCGCGCATGGACGCCGACGACATCTCGCTGCCCGAACGGTTCGCGCGGCAGTTGCCCGTCATCGAGGGCGGCGTCGACCTGGTCGGCACCGGCATGTTCGAGTTCCTCGACGACGGCGGGGCGATCGTCGGGCGGCGCACGCCGCGCACCGGGCACGACGAGATCGCGCGCTACGCGCGGTTCCACGACCCGTTCAGCCACCCGACCGTGATGTATCGCAAGTCGGCGGTCGCGCGGGCCGGCGGATACCAGCCCCTCGGGCTCATGGAGGACTACTGGCTGTTCGCGAGGATGATCGACGCCGGGGCATCCGTCGAGAACATCGCCGATCCGCTCGTCATGTACCGCGTCGGCGCCGGCGCGTACGCGCGCCGCGGCGGGCGCGCGCAGTGGCGCAGCGAGCTCGCGCTGCAGCGCGCGCTGCGGGGCATCCGCTTCACGACCCGGTGGGAGTACCTGCGCAACGTGACCGTGCGCGGCGTCTACCGGTTCGTGCCCGAGCGCCTGCGCAAGGTCGCCTACCGGCGGTTGATCGCCGGGCGACGCGGCGAGCTGAGTCTCCGCGGCGATCAGATTCTGCGGCGCGCGGCGCCGCACCGGCGACGGAACGGCTGCTCGGCTCCTAGCATGGTGCCGTCGCGCCCGGCACGAGGGCGCGGCGGTTCGGGGGATCAGATGAACGGCGTGCGCAGGGTGCTCGGGGCGGTGCTCGCCGCGCTGCTCGTCGTCGGCGGCGTCGGCTTCAGCGCGAGCGTGGCGTCCGACGACCGACGGCGACCGCAGCCGACGGTCGCGACTTCGATCCCGGCATGATCATCAGCGACGCCATCTTCTACAACAGCGGCACGATGACGGTCGCGCAGATCCAGACGTTCCTGAACGCCCGCGTGCCGACCTGCCGCGCCGGGTACGTCTGCCTGAAGGACTACCGGCAGACGACCACGTCGCAGCCGGCCCGCAGCGAGGGATGCGCCGCGTACGCCGGTCAGTCGCCGAACGAGCCGCCGCACAGATCATCTACAAGGTCGCGCGCGCCTGCGGCATCAATCCGCGCGCGCTCCTCGTACTGCTCGAGAAGGAGCAGGGACTCGTCACCGACACCTGGCCGACGCTCGCGGCAGTATCGGTCTGCGACCGGATACGGATGCCCCGACACCGCCGACTGCGACGCCAACTACTACGGCTTCTTCAATCAGGTGTACCACGCGTCCTGGCAGTTCAAGAAGTACCGGGCGCGACCCGCTGATCGCGCATATCAGGCCGGGCGGTACAACACGATCCTGTGGCACCCGAACTCCGGTTGCGGCACGTCACAGGTGTACATCCAGAACCAGGCGACCGCGGGCCTCTACCTCTACACGCCATACCGGCCGAATGCAGCCGCCCTCGCGAATCTCTACGGCACGGGCGACGCGTGCTCCAGCTACGGCAACCGCAACTTCTGGCGCATGTTCACCGACTGGTTCGGGTCGACGAGCACGATCGCCGTGCATCCGAGCCTGCTCGATCTGTACAACAGCACCGGCGGTGCCGGCGGAAAACTCGGTGTGCCCGTCGCCGCCGCCGAGTTGTACTCAGGTGGTGGTGTCGGCCAGCGGTTCACCCGCGGTTGGGGATATGCGCACGAGCTGACCGGCGCCCATCGCACGGGCGGTGCGATCGGTGCACGTTACGCGGCGCTCGGCGGCCCGACGGGTCCGCTGTGGTACCCCATCGGTTCTGAGGTCGTCGAGACGGGCGGTGCCAGCCAGGCCTTCCAGAAGGGGTGGCTGTACTGGTCTGCGGCTACCGGGGCCCAGCGCGTCTACGGCGCGATCGGCTCGCTGTATCGCGCATCGAGCGGCCCGGCCGGGCCGCTGGGATACCCGATGGCCGATGAGCAGGCGCAGCCCGGAGGGTCGAGCCAACGATTCACGAAGGGCTGGGTCTACTGGTCGCCTGCCACCCAAGCTCAACGCGTCACGGGTGGAATCGGTTCGGCGTATGTCGCCGCCGGCGGACCGGCCAGCGGACTCGGCTACCCCTTGGCGACCGAGGTCTCGGCCGCGGGAGGAGCGAATCAGCGGTTCGAGACCGGGTCGATGTACTGGAGCTCCACCACCCGTGCCCGAGTCGTGATCGGCGGAATCGACGTCGCATACCGACAGCTCGGTGCGGGTGCCGGACGACTCGGCTACCCGGTCGAGGACACGGTGCGGTATGCCGACGGCGGCTTGGGTCAGCGATTCCAGCACGGTTGGCTGTTCTGGTCCGCATCGGCCGGCGCGCACCCCGTGATCGGAGGCATTGCGACGAAGTACCTCGCAACCGGGGGAGCGACGAGCAGGCTCGGCTATCCGCTCGCCGGTGAGCTCGCCGAGCCCGGCGGCGCGAGCCAGAGGTTCAGCGGTGGGTCGATCTACTGGTCGAGCGCGACCTCGGCACAGCGGGTCTTCGGAGCGATCGGCGCGCTGTACATCTCATCGCAAGGACCCGCCGGGCCGCTCGGCTATCCCGCGACCGACGAGCTCGCCGAACCGGGAGGCGCGAGTCAGCGGTACACGAGGGGGTGGGTGTACTGGTCGGCGGCGACGGGCGCGCAACGGGTGGCCGGGGCAATCGGTTCGGCATACGTCGTGGCCGGCGGCGCGAGATCGGCCCTGGGCTTCCCAGCGGGACCCGAGGTCGTCGAGACCGGCGGTGCGAACCAGCCGTTCCAGAAGGGCTGGTACATGTGGTCGTCGCCGACCAAGGCGCACAGCGTGGCCACGCAGATCGGCGAGTTCTACTACGCCTCGGGCGGTGCGGCGACGTTCGGGTACCCGATCGCCGATACTGTGCGGAAGTCCGACGGATCACTCGAGCAGTCGTTCCAGAAGGGAGGGATCCGGTGGACTGCGAGTGGCGGCGCCGTGCGCTTCTGACCACATCCGGGCGATAGGATCGTCCGGATGTCCCGTCCGCGTATTCTCTGCATCTCCTTCTCGCACTTCACCGCCGACTCGCGGGTGCTTCGCCAACTGAAGGTGCTCGAGCACGTCGGCAGCGTCACCACGATCGGCTACGGCGAAGCTCCTCCGGGCGTCGCCGAGCACCTCGAGATCGACGCGGCACTGCCATCCCTGCCGCAGACGCTCGGCGGCGTGGCGAAGCTCACAGCCCGGGCGTACAGATCGGTCGAGTTCGATGCACCGGCGGTTGCGCGGGCCATCGAACTGCTCGGTGATCGCCGATTCGACCTCGTGGTCGCGAACGAGGCGCGTGCTCTGCCGCTGGCGCATCGTGTCGCCGCAGGTGCGCCGGTTTGGGGCGACATGCACGAGTGGGCGCCGCAGGAGCGCACGCACGTGCTCTCGTGGCGCCTGCTCGTCGCGCCGTTCATGACCTGGGTGTGCCGTGAGTACCTTCCGGCGACGACCGCGGTGACCACCATCAACGAATCGATCGCCCACTTGTACGAACGCGAGTTCGGAGTGCGCTGCGAGGTCGTGCGCAACGCGATCGACGAGCAGGACCTGGAGCCGACGCCGATGCTGCCGGGGAGCATCAGACTCGTCCACAGCGGTGGCGCGGTGCCGGGTCGCAGCATTGAGACGCTCATCGATGCGACGAAGCGTCTCGACGACCGGTTCACGCTCGACCTGTATCTGGTGAAGGCCCGCGGATCGGATGCGTACTGGCAGTCGCTCGTCGACCGCGCCGCCGAGACCGAGCGTGTGAGGGTGCACCCACCGGTCGCCCCCGCTGACCTGCCGCGAACGCTGAACGCGTACGACGTCGGCGTCTTCGTACTGCCGCCGCGCACCATGAACCACCGGCTCATGCTGCCGAACAAGTTCTTCGACTTCGTGCAGGCACGACTCGCACTCGTCTTCAGCACGGCGATAGAGACCGATGCGCTCATCGAGCGCTACGACCTCGGCGCCTTCTCGCCCGGGTTCGGCGTCGACGAACTGGTGGCCACCCTCAACGGGCTCTCCGAGGCCGACATCGCACGCTACAAGCGGAACGCCGACGTCGCGGCATCCGTGCTCACCTCCGCTGAAGACGAGCGAGTGGAGCTGTCGATCCTCGAGCGGCTGCTGACGGGGGTCACCGGTTGAGCAGCCTCGGGTAGAGCTCGGCGAGCTTCTGGTACCCGAGCTCCACGTCGTGCGTTCGACGGATCCAGTCAGGGCCGCCGGAGGTCGGTGCCCCGAGGAGCCGGAGCGCCGCATCGGCGACCGCGTCGGCGTCGTTCCACGCCGCCTGGCCACCGCCGACTGGCGGGGCATCGGGGTAGTAGCCGGGTGCCAGTGGCACCGCGACCGGAACGCCCATGGCGATCGCCTCGAGCTCGCTCGACGAGAGGATGCCGGCGCTCTGCCCGACGACCACGGCGGAGTCCGCGAGAGTGCGCAGATACTCCTCGTGGGACATCTTGGGTAGCAGGACGACGCCGGCCGACCGCGCTTCACCCGCCCCCGGACCCCAGTCGAGTCCTTCGATGAGCGTTCCCGCGGGGGATTCGCCGACGAGACGACGTGCGATCGCGAGCTGCTGTTGCAGCCCCTTGACCTCCTCCCAGCGCGACGCGAAGAAGATGCGCTGTGCCGGCATCTGCGGCCGATCGGGGAGGGCGCCGAGGTCGATGGGGACGGGGAAGTACTGCGCATCGGGCCGCTGCGGCAGGACATGCTCGGCGAGGTCGGGAGTGGAGTAGAGCACCGCGGCCGCCTTGCGCACACCCGACGGATCGCGTCGCGCCACGCCGGGTCGTACTGCAGGGTCGGATGTCGGTACCGTGCAGGTGCAGCACCAATCGCTTCGGCACGACCTGCGTGTGCTTGAGCATCGCACCCGAGTGCACGTGCAGCAGGTCGACTCGCGCCGCACGTCGTGCAAGTCCCGCGGCCCAAGCAGCCCCGCGCGCGACGAATCGCGCCCGACCGCTCACGCCCGTCCACTCGGGATCGGCGACGGCACGTGGGTAGAAGCTCCAGTCCTCGCCATGGCGGCGGGCAGCCGCAAGCAGGCGCTCGGCCGTGAACGCGGCGTCGTTCACATGCAGGACGCGCACTCCACCCGGCGCTGAGGCCACGGTCAAGCGCGCCCGATGACGCGATACACGATGTCGCCCCACACCTCGGGCGAGCTGACGCGACGGCCATCGATGAAGGTGCGAAGCCCGGGCAGGTCGGCGGACGAGAGGCGCGATACTCGGCGTGATCGGCCTGCACGACGCCTGCATCGATCGGCTCACCGAGGTGGTACGCCACCAGTCGACGCGCGGCGAGCTCGTCATCGGTGTACAGCGGGTCGTGCACGAGCACCTCGACGGTGCGCGGCGCTCCAGCGCGCCCGACCGGGAACACGCCCGGAGAACGCGGTCTTCTCCACGCCGCCGCGGTAGGCGGCGCCGAGCACGACGACCCGCGCGCCGGCGAGCCCGCCGTAGCGCGCCTCCGAGCAGCTCGACGGCGCAGGCGGGCATGCCGGCGTTCGCCGCGCGCGCGGCGCGGACGACGGTCGCCTCGGGGTCGTTCCACAGGTAGAGACGCGGATAGACGGGGATGCAGTGCCTGTCGACGGCGATGCCAGGCCGGTGTACGTGGCTGCAGGGCTGCGAGTCCGACGCCTCGATCACCTTGTGGACGTCGAGGCGCGACTGTCTGCCAGAAGCGGGCGAACTGGTTCGCCAGCCCGATGTTGACGTCTCGATAGTCGTCCCGCGAGCTTCGCGAGCTCGGGGCCTCGGCGCGAGCCGAGGTCCCGACACCGTTCGGCCGCGGCGAGGTCGCGCCGCTCGTCGAAGTCGAGCACCGCCTCTAGAACTCGACCGCCTTCGCCCGCACCGGCGTCGGAGAGCTCGCCGACGAGCTTCGGGTACTTGCGGAGGTCTTCGACAAGCGTCCCGTGAGCACGCGCTCGGGGGAGAACA
>CAWILI010000001.1:0-94925 GCA_963836825.1 uncultured Actinomycetota bacterium | reverse complement strand
CTGGGTCAGGAGCAGTGGTCCGCCCTGGTGCGCCGCCGCGGCCGCTGCAGTCGGTGCCGTTCGGGAAAGTCCGCGCCGGTCGCGACGTAGAGCACCGGAACCGGCGAGACGAACCGCTGTGAGATCGCGACCGCGGTCTCGAATCGGTCGGCGCCGGCCAAGCGGTGCACGCCGGGGGCGAACGGCGTGATCTCGGCCAGTGCGGCAGCGAAGGGCGAGGCGGTCGCTCCGGACTCGAACCGGTCGACAGGCGGCTCCGCCGGTGCGGTTGACTCAAGAGTCTCCGCAGCCGGCTCCCCTGGGAGAGCGGGCGCCGGTGCCTCTGGAGTGGGCTCCGCAGGGTGCTCGGATTTCGGCTCAGCGGGAACCGGACTCGGCTCAGCGGGAACCGGACTCAGCTCAGCGGGAGCTGGCGTTTCGGCATTCGGCTCGCCGGGAACGGGAACCTGCTCCGTGACGGCAGGAGTGCCCCGTCGGCCCGGGTACGGGCTCGACTCCCGCGGCCGGGGTCGTCGTTTCCGTCCGATGATGGCGGCCGCGGCGATCGCGACGGCCCCCACTCGCAGCATGCGACGCATGAAGGACCCCTCCCCCGTGCGAACGACGGGCGCCGACAGCGTCCCCTCCTGACGTTCGCCCTTCGCAGTGTACGGGGCGGCCTCCACAACCTCGCGGAGATCCGCGCGAGGCGCGGATCCGCTCAAGAGCTGCTCCACGGTCGCAGAGGAAGCACGTCGCCGCCGGTCTGGCAGGTCGGGCAGTACTGGGCCGTCGTGCTCGCGAACGAGAAGTCGCGGATCGTGTCGCCGCAGACCGGGCAGCCTCCCCGGCCCTGCCGTGCACGCGCATGGCGGCGACCTTCGCCGCCTTGAGTCCGGAGATCGGGATGCCCCGGCGGGCGTCGATCGCCGCGGTGACGATGCCGACCGTCGTCTCGAAGAGTCGGTCGAGTTCGTCCGGCGTCAGAGTCGGCGGCGTGGGCGACCGGCGAGATCTTCGCGGCGTGCAGGATCTCGTCGGAGTAGGCGTTGCCGATGCCCGCGATCGACTCCTGCTCCTGCAGCACCGCCTTGACCTGCTTGCGGCGCCCGGCCACCGCCCGGTCGAAGTCCGCCCGCGAGAACCCGGGGTCGCGCGGGGTCGGGACCGAGCTTGGCGATCGCCGGCACCTCGGCCGGGTCATCGACGACCCAGCAGCCGAGCGACATCCAGTCGCCCGCGTCGGTGAATTCGAGGGCGTCGCCGTTGTCGAAGCGTGAACGCGACCAGCGTCGGCGGCGCGTCGCCGGCGGCGTCCGTCGCGGCGCTCGCCGGCGTCCGGAATATCGCGCCCAGCCGTGCCTGCCGAGGGAGACGACGAGGTGCTGCGACGTCGCCGACCGAGATGTCGACGTGCTTGCCGTGGCGCGTCGCGCCCTGCACCCGCTCGCCGACGAGCGACGACGGCGGGCGCGCGCGCGTCTTCGCGACGCGGAACTCCATGACGTCGACGTCGGTGATCTCACGGCCGGTCAGCCGTGCGCCGAGATCCTCGACGAGCGCCTGCACTTCTGGCGACTCGGGCATGACGCCAGCTTTGCACGCCGACCGGCGCGCCGGGAAGGCCGGGCACGCTGGTCCCGGGCTCACTCGGACGCGAAGTCGAGCATCGAGTCGGCGACGGCGATGACCGACCAGGTGCCGCCGTCGGCATCGGTGAACTCGTAGGCGGGAACCACCAGGACGCTGCCGTCGGGCTGCCACTGGCTCGCGAGCCCGAGGCGGGCGCTGACGATCTCGACCTCGTTCACCGGCCAGGAGAGCGACGGTGCCCTCGGACGGTGTCGCGGGCGGCTCGGTCGGAGGCACCCACTCCTCGGGCGTCGCGACGGCGGTTCGCGGGCCGCGATCGGCAGGATCGTCATCTGGGCGCCGAACCGCGGATCCGAGAGTCGTTCGAAGCCCTCCTGCTCGCTCACGACCGGCGTACTCGCCGAGGCGCGACGATGTCGGCGAGTGCACCGTTCGCGTTGACGACTCCCGCATCCGCGAGCTCCAGCGACCAGGCCTGGTCGATGCGCTGCCCGTCGACGACCGGCCGTGCCTCGGCCGTCCGGGTGGCGAGCCCTCCCAGACGTGCGACGTGAACTCGAACGCCCCGGGGTCCCGGCCGGCAGCGACGATGAGCGAGCGGAGCGCTCCGATCGCGGCGTCCTCGCTGGGCGCTGCACCGGTCGGCTCGCAGGCCTCGGCGCTCGATGCCCTCGACACAGTGCCACGGGTTGATCCGCGGGTTCCTGGTAGTAGAAGCGAGAGCATGCCGTCGAGGCTCACGGACAGGTCGGAGCGCTGCCGTCCTGCGGGCCGGCGGTCCAGCCGCCGTCCCTCAGTTCGACGGGCGCCCTCGATGCCGAACGCCGCGGCGAGCGCGGCGACCGTCTCGGCGCTCGATGCGGCGCTCGGGTCGAAGGCGTAGGCCTGGCGCCGTGCCCTCGCTGTCGCTGAGACCGGACGCGCTGAAGGAGTTGCGGCCGAATCCGTAGGGATACGATCGATCGGTCATCGACTGGCTCGGAGGCCGGCATCTGCTGCTCGCGCCGACCGCGTGGCCGTCGCTGTGCCGCCGCCCTCCGCATTGCGCCTCCTGGCCCGCCACCGGTCTGCAGCGAGATCGGCGGGGCAGCGCCGTCGGCGAGGTTCGTCGCCGCCGCCCGTCGTCGCTCCGAGGCCGTACCCGGCGGCACCGACGATCGCGATCGACGCGGCGACCGCGGCGATCGGCAGCCAGCGCGGGCGGCGGCGGGCTCGCTCGGCCGGTCGAGGTCGGCCACCGGGGCCGATGCGGCGGCCGGTCGACCGCGCCACGGGCGCATGGCCGGTCATCCGGGCGACGACCTCGTCCGCGAATCCGGCACGAGGTTCGACATCGCCGCCGGGTCGGCGGCGCGCAGTCGTGCGACCGGGTCGAGTTCGTTGTCGTCGTTCATGTCGATCAGCCTCCGTGAATGCGGTTCACCTGTGGATATGTGCCGGGCGCCCCGGAATCTTGCAGGAGCGCCTAGAACGACATCCGCTCACCCCAGGCTTCGCGCAGTCGCTTGCGGGCCCGTGAGAGCGCGGCATCCGCCCCTGACCGGGAGATGCCGAGCACCTCGGCGAGCTCGGCTCCGTCGAGGCCCTCCCAGGCGTGCAGGAACAGGATCTGCCGGTCGCGTTCGCCCACGCTCGCGAGCGCACCGCGGAGTTCGGCGTCGAACAGCGCGCTCAGCTCCGGATCGGAGTCGACGCGCACCGCACCGGACTCGGGCACCTCGTCGACGGGAAGGTCGAGGTGCTTGCGGCGGTGGTTCGCGAGCGTGAACCCCGCCGTGCGGTAGAGCCACGGCAGCACGGCCTCGCGCGGCACGTCGTCGCGGCGGCGCCACGCGGTGGCGAAGACGTCGGCGGCGAGGTCCTCGGCGTCCTGGCGCGGGCCGCGGCGGGCGAAGTAGCGCACGAGTGCGGTCGAATGCTCGCGGACGACCGCCGTGAACCAGTCCGCATCGGCGCTCGTCCCGGCGAGTCGGCGCCCTCGGGCATCGCCACTCCCTCGGTCACGTCCGCGGCTGCTGTGGTGCTGGCGATCCTCACACCACTGACTGTGTCGCGTCTGCCGTGAGTCTTGCACGGGATGCCGCAATTCCTTGAGCGCCATGCGCGACCGGATGTCCCTCGTCTGGCCTCTGGCGGGCGCACGACGTCTGGCCTACGCTGCGAATGCACCCTCGGGTGATCGCTCACTTGACTCGCTCACTCCGGGTGCGTGCGGCCCGCGCCTCGCTGCGCCGCAGGCGTGGTCGGGCATTCACTCGCGCGGCTGAAGCTGCGGGTGGGGGATCTTCATGTCACGACGAATCGGCCGCATGCTGACCGCAGCGCGTGGCGGCGACGCTGACGGCCGCACTCACGTTGTCTGCGGGCGCGGCGGTCGCCGCACCCGGCGAAGCTGAAGCAGTTCAAGGTGCCGACGGCGAACAGCCAGCCTCGCGATATCACCAACGGCTCTGACGGCAATCGGTGGTTCACCGAGGGGACCGAGTTCACCGGTGCCCCCGCGAAGATCGGTCGCATCACCCCGGCAGGGGTGGTCACCGAGTTCGAGGCGGGTCTCGACGACGGATGCAACTTCTGCATCCTCACCGACATCGAACGCGGGCAGGGTGATCTCATCTACATCACCTCGAACGACGCGTTCCTGATGCGCTTCAACGTGCAGACACTGGCCTTCGAGCCCCCCGTCGCGATGCCCAACAGCAGCGCGCTCGGCGGTCAGTTGGCCGTGCACGGTGACGTCGTCTTCATCACCGACTTCAACAACCACGTCGTCTGGCGGTACGACACCACGAGCGGGACGTTCGACTCCGTCCCGGCCGATCCCGCCGACATCGCGGTCGACGCGGCAGGCAATGCCTGGTTCACCGAGACGCAGGGCAACGATGACCTCAGCACGAACATCGCGCGCATCGATGCCGTCACCGGCGAGGTCACCCGAACCGTCACGACGACGGCGGCGCGTGCCATCACCGTCTCGCCTGTGGACGGCAAGGTCTGGTTCGCCGCACGGTTCCCCAGCGGAGACGCGAGTCAGGCGGTGGGGTTCCTCGACCCGGCCGACGGCAACAACGTGACGGTGTTCACGGTGGACAACACCGGCCCCAACGGCATCGCCGCCGCACCCGACGGCACGATCTGGTTCACCCAGGAGACCGAGGGGAACGCAGCCAGCGTCACGAACGCGGGCGTCATCACCCAGGGCAAGACCGTGAAGGGCAGCCAGCCCGCCGGCATCACGGTGGCGCCCGATGGCAACCCCTGGTACGCCATGCGGGAGGCGAACAAGATCGCCACGTTGGTGCTGGCGTAGCCGGCGGCCTTCACTGGGTCGAGCACCGACTCACGTAACCTGAAGATCGGCCGCGATTCGCGCGGACCGACGAGAGGCTCCCGTGAACATCACCCTCCTTCGACGTTTCGTCGCAGTCGCCGAGGAGTTGCACTTTCCGCGTGCCGCAGACGCCCTCGACATCCCGCTCGCTTCGCTCTACTCGTCGATCGAGAAACTCGAAACCGAGGTCGGGCACCCGCTCTTCACCCGACACGGCGAGACCCAGCTGACCAAGTTCGGAATCCTCTTCCTCGACCAGGCCAGGAGGAGATCGCCGCGGCGCCCGCTCCCGCCGAGAAACCCGTGGCGAAGGCCGGCGGCAAGGCGAAAGCCTCGAAGGGCAAGGGCCGTGCCCCCATCGTGAAGGGGATGCCGAAGCCGTACAAGAAACGCCAGGGGCGCTGACCTCACACGTTGAAGCGGAACTCCACCACGTCGCCGTCCTGCATGACGTAGTCCTTGCCCTCCATGCGGGCCTTGCCCTTGGCGCGCGCCTCGGCGACCGAGCCGGTCTCGACGAGGTCGTCGAACGAGATGACCTCGGCCTTGATGAAGCCGCGCTCGAAGTCGGTGTGGATGACGCCGGCGGCCTGCGGGGCCTTCCAGCCCTTGTGGATCGTCCAGGCGCGCGACTCCTTGGGGCCGGCGGTGAGGTAGGTCTGCAGGCCGAGCGTGTCGAAGCCGATGCGGGCGAGCTGGTCGAGGCCCGACTCGTCCTGGCCGGTCGACGCGAGCAGCTCGGCGGCGTCCGTCGGGGTCGAGGTCGATGAGCTCCGACTCGATCTTCGCGTCGAGGAACACGGCCTCGGCGGGCGCGACGAGCGCCGCGAGCTCGGCCTTGCTTCGCGGCATCCGTCAGCACCGCCTCGTCGACGTTGAAGACGTAGATGAACGGCTTCGCGGTCAGCAGGCCGAGCTCCTTGATGGGTTCGAGGTCGACGGATGCCGCGAGAGCGGCGTGCCCTTCTGCAGCGCGTCCTGCGCCTCCTTCGGCCGCGGCGAGCACCGAGGGGTCGAGCTTCTTGCCCTTGACCTCCTTCTCGAAGCGCGGGATGGCGCGCTCGAGGGTCTCGAGGTCGGCGAGGATCAGCTCGGTGTTGATCGTCTCCATGTCGGCCTTGGGGTCGACGGTGCCCTCGACGTGCACGACGTCGGAGTCGTCGAAGCCGCGCACGACCTGCGCGATCGCGTCGGCCTCGCGGATGTTCGCGAGGAACTTGTTGCCGAGCCCCTCGCCCTCGGAGGCGCCGCGCACGATGCCGGCGATGTCGACGAACGACACCGCGGCGGGCAGGATGCGCTCGGAGCCGAAGATCTCGGCGAGCGTCTCGAGCCGCGGGTCGGGCAGGTTGACCACGCCGATGTTCGGCTCGATCGTCGCGAACGGGTAGTTCGCCGCGAGCACCTGGTTCTTGGTGAGCGCGTTGAACAGGGTGGACTTGCCGACGTTGGGCAGGCCGACGATGCCGATAGTGAGAGCCACGGGGGTCTATCGTACCGCCCGTCACGGGCCGGCCCGGCGCCGCCGAGTTGTCGCGGGGTCAGGCTCCGTCGTGGCGCCGACTCCGACCTATCCGCGAGACGCGTGCGGAAGCAGTGCGTGACGTACGGCACCTCGAGCTCACCGGCGCCGGCCAGGTCGGGATGCGTCGTGAGCAGGGTCTCGAGGGCGGCGAGCATCGCGTGCTGCTCGGCCTCGGTCGCGGTGATGAAGTAGCTGCGCGAGCGCACCAGGTCGAGGAACCGCTGCCGGGACATCCGCTCGACCCACTCGACCGTGTGCTCCTCGATCGCACCGAACGGCGGCCCGACCTTCACGTAGGTCTCGAACGTGGCGCTCGCGTCGTGGCGTTCGTGCATGATCTCGCCGGCCTGGCGAAGCCAGTCGGCACGGATGTCGCGACTGTTCCACACGAGTCCGAGCACGCCGCCCGGCCGCAGCACCCGGGCGATCTCGGGGATCGCCCGCGCGGGGATGAACCAGTGCCACGCCTGGCCGGCGACGACGGCGTCGACCGAGCGATCCTCGATGGGGATGTCCTCGGCCGTGCCGAGGATGCGGGGCACGCCCGGCACGGCCACCTCGAGCTCCTCGAGCATCTCCTCGATGGGATCGACGGCGATGACGTCGCGGTCGAGCTCGACGAGCGCCTCGGTGAGCTTGCCCGTGCCGGCGCCGAGGTCGAGTACGCGCGCCGCGTCGCCGATGAGCCATTCGATCGCCGCGGTCGGGTATCCCGGGCGTGACCGGTGGTACACGGTCGCCGCGATGCCGAACGATCGCGCGGACCTGACCGTGGCCGGGTCGCCCGGGTCGACCACGAGCCCGCCGCGCGTGACCTCCGACCGCTCATCGCCCATGAGGTGCCCTCCCGTCGCCGCCGGTGCCATTCCACGCCCTGCACGCGGCATCCGTCAACCGTCGACGACCGATCGGCGACCCGCCGGGCGTCGGCGCCGAGCCGTGTCCGACCGCCGTGCGACGATACGTGCGTGCCAGTGGACTTCACCGCGATCGACTTCGAAACCGCCAACTCCTCTGGCGCCTCCGCCTGCTCGGTGGGGCTCGTCAAGGTGCGCGACGGGCAGGTCGTCGACCGCGTGCACTGGTACATCCGGCCGCCGTTCCCGCACGACGAGTTCTCGGAGTGGAACGTGCGCATCCACGGCATCACGTCGGCGATGGTGGCCGATGCCCCGGGCTGGGGCACCCGCGTCGCAGGGCTGCGCGAGTTCGCGGGCGACGACGTGCTGGTCGCCCACAACGCCGGCTTCGACATGGGCGTCATCGTGAAGGCATCCGAGGCGCTCGGCATCGCCGTGCCCGACTACCGATCGCTGTGCAGCCTGCAGGTGGCCCGGCGCACCTACCACCTCGACTCCTACCGGCTGCCCGTCGCGGCCATGGCCGCCGGGTTCGAGGACTTCTCGCACCACGACGCGCTCGCCGACGCCGAGGCCTGCGCGGCGATCATCGTGCACGCGGCCGCGCGCCACGAGGCAGACGACATCGAGCAGCTCGCGCACATCACGCGGGTGCGGTTCGGGGCGATCGGGCCTGTCGCGCTGCGCGACGACCGTGCCTCGCACGGCCCGATGGCCCTGCAGTAGCCGCCGAGACCCGCCTCGCCGACGCCGCGGCACCTCGATGTCGGCGGCCCCTGCGACACTCGACGCATGGAGATCCTGCTGCTCGTCATCGGCCTCATCGTCGGCATCGCACTCGGCGCGCTCGGCGCATGGTTCCTCGCGCAGCGGCGCGAGGCCGCGGCCGGCGCGGGCTCGGTGACCGAAGACCCGGCGCTCGTCGAGGCACGGCACCAGGCCGAGGTCGCCGGTGTGCACGCGGCCCACGCAGCCGAGCAGGCGCGCGTCCTCGCCGAAGAGCAGCAGGTGCAGGCGCAATTGCGCGCCGAACTCGCAGCGTTCGAGGCGACCGCCGGCGGTCTGCGCGAGCAGATCGAGGCCGCCCGCGCCCAGTACCGCGAGATCGTCGAACGCCAGCGCGTCGAGCAACGCGATCGCGAGGCCCGCGAGGCCGCCGACAGCAAGGTGCTGCAGGCCCTCGCTCCCGTGAAGCAGACGCTCACCGACATGCAGGCCAAGGTCACCGCGCTCGAGACGCAGCGCCACCAGCAGCACGGCGAGTTGAGCCAGCAGCTCAAGATCGCCGCCGAGAACGAAGAGCGGCTGCGCTCGACCGCCGAGTCGCTGGCGTCGGCGTTGCGCTCGAACAGCACGCGCGGCGTGTGGGGCGAGACCCAGCTGCGCAGCGTGGTCGAGGCTGCCGGGCTCATCGAGCGCGTCGACTTCGACACCCAGCGTTCCATCACGACCGACTCCGGTGCCGGCCGGCCCGACATGGTCATCCACCTGCCCGGCGGCAAGAACATCGCCGTCGACGCCAAGGTCCCGTTCAACGCCTACCTCGAGGCCAGCCAGATCCCGGCCACCGCGTCGGGCGCCGATGGCGCCCAGCGCGAGCGCCTCATGAAGGGCCACGTCAAGGCCGTCCGCGACCACATCGTCGCGCTGGGCAGCAAGAGCTACTGGGAGGGCCTCGGGGCGTCGCCAGAGATGGTCATCGCGTTCATTCCGAGCGAGTCGTTGGTCTCGAGCGCACTCGAGGCCGACCCCGCGCTGCTCGAGTTCGCCTTCTCGAAGCGCGTCGCCCTCGCGTCGCCCGTCACGCTGTGGTCGGTGCTCAAGACCGTCGCCTTCAGCTGGCAGCAAGACGTGCTCACGAAAGAGGCGAAGACGCTGTTCGACCTCAGCCGCGAGCTGTACGCCCGCCTCGCCACGACCGCGGGCCAGATCGAGAAGCTCGGTCGCACGATCGAACGCAGCGTCAAGGACTACAACGCGTTCGTCGGGTCACTCGAATCGCGCGTGCTCCCGACCGCACGCAAGCTCAAGGCGCTCGACGAGACGAAGGTGCTCGCGACGCTCGAGGGCATCGAGGAGAGCCCGCGCGAGCTGACCGCGTACGAGTTCACGACCGCCGCCCCTGCCGACGCAACGCCCGCGGTCGAGGCCCCCGCCGCCGTCGAGGCGCTCATCGAGCACGAAGATCTCATCGCCGACATCGACCCCGAGATCCGCTCCTCGCTCTGAGCCCACCGCGCCGACTGACTCCTGAGGCCGGGTCGCTGCCGCACCGGCGCTCCTCGGCGGAGTCGACCGTGCGGCAGCTCGCCGTCACATGCCGATGACGCTCAGCACGTTGCCGGCCGGGTCGCGGAACCACGCGATATCGGGTCCTTGCCCACTCTGGCTGCCGCGCGCGATGCCCCGTTCATCGGTGCCGTAGTCGTCGGGTGCTTCATAGATCTTCGTCACGACGCCCGCCTGGTTCAGTTCGTCGACCGCTCGATCGATGTCCTCGACGACGAGGTTGAAGATCGTGAACGTCGCCGGCACGTGGTCGGGCTTCGGATAGATGAACACCGCCTGCCCCGACGGGAGCGTCAACTGCAGGGCGCCGGCCATCGGCTCGTCGCTCACCGGCAGCCCGAGCTTCGTGCCGTAGAACTCCCGTGCCGCCTCGATGTCGTCGACGCTGAACCCGGGGAACGCATCTCGAATGGTGACCATGTGGTCCCTCCCTCACTCCCGCCAAGACGTTGCATCCCGGCGCCCATCCGTCGAGGCCCGAACCCGCGCGCGCAGAACCGGCGCGGTCAGCTCCGGCTCGGGGTCGAGCGCGACCCGAACGTTCGGCACGCGGATGCACCTCGTCGACCGGCGGCTCGAAGCCCGCCGCAGCCTCGGCGCCGGTCACGATCGTCGGGTCGGGATGTGCGTCGAGCGGATGCGCGAGCTCGTCTTCGCCGAGGCCGCGCGAGCGCGAGCGTCGCGAGCGCGAGCAACGGCGACACGAGACCGGCGATGAGGAACGCCGGCAGCGAGCCCGATGGCCTCGCCGACCGGCCCGGCGACGGCCATCGAGATCGGCATGAGCGCGAGCGACACGAAGAAGTCGAGGCTCGACACTCGCCCGAGCATCGACGGCGGCACCCGTCGCTGCAGCAGCGTGCCCCACACCACCTGCGCGCCGTCAGAACAGCACGCCCGCAGACGAAGAGTGCGACGACCATGACCCACAGCCACGACGTCAGCCCGATGATCGCGAGCGGCAGGCAGCCGAAGCCCCAGGCGAGGATCATCAGCGTCAGGTAGCGACGCGGGATGCGCATCGAGGCGACCGCGAGGGATCCGACCGCACCGCCGACGCCGAACGCCGGCGAGCGCGAGCGCGAACGCCCCGGCACCGCCGCCGGTCTGGTCTTTCACCGCGAACGGGCAGCAGCACCTCGATCGGCCCCATGATGAGGAACACGAGCATGATCGCGAACACGAGCGTGGCGAAGAGCCAGCGCGTGCGCAGCAGGTAGGCGAACCCGTCGCGCAGGTCGATGAACGTCTGCCGCAGCGGGATGCACCGACGACCTCGTCGAGGATCGCGCCGCACTGCGGTCGTGCGCATCGCCACGAGCACCGATGCCGCGGCCGCACCCTGCAGCGCCGCGACGACCGCGAAGGCGAGCCACGGCGCCTGCACCGCGATGAGCGCGCTCGCGAGCGCGGGACCGGCGGCCTTCATGACGGTCGGGCCGCAGCACGCCCTCGACGCCGTTCGCCGCGAGCAGCTGCTCGGAGGGGAGGATCGCGGGCAGCCACGCCGAGTACGCGGGATAGAAGAACCCGTCGGCGACGCCGAGCACGAACGAGATGCACGGCGATGTGCCAGACCTCGATGACACCCGTCACCGCCAGCACCGCGGCGACGGCGAACGTCGACCCCGCGCACGAGTTCGACGGCGAGCAGGATGTAGCGCTGCGGAATGCGATCGGCCGCGACGCCGCCGAAGAGCACGGCGAGCACGAGGCCGAGGCTCGCCCCGACCGCGACGTACGAGAGGTCGATGGGTGTCCCGCCGAGCTCGACGACCTGCCAGACGGCGGCGACGAGCCAGGCGCCGGCCGACAGCAGCGACGCCGAGAGCGCCGCCACGAGCAGGCGGTACTGGCCCGACGAGAACGGGCGGAGCGCGCGCGGAAGACGACTGGCGTCGGTCATCGGTTCATTGTGCCCCGCGCCGCCGACATCCGCCCACGAGATCAGGTCATCGGTCGGCTTCGTCGAGCCACTTCTCGACGAGGTGGTCGGCGCGCACGCGACGGATCGTGCCCGACCGGCCGCGCAGCACGATCGACTCGGTGCGGATGATCGGGCCCTTCTTGCGCACGCCGTCGACGAGTTCGCCGTCGGTCACGCCGGTCGCGACGAAGAAGGTGTTGTCGCCGCGCACGAGCTCGTCGAGCTCGTACACCTTGTCGCAGTCGAGGCCCGCCGCCTCGCCGCGCTCGCGCTCGGCGTCGTCGCCGGGAGCGAGGATGCCCTGCATGAACCCGCCGAGGGCCTTGATGGCGCACGCGGTGGTGATGCCCTCGGGGCTGCCGCCGATGCCGACGCACATGTCGATGCGCGACTCGTAGCGGGCCGCGTTGATGCCGCCGGCGACGTCGCCGTCGCTGATGAGGCGGGTGCCGGCGCCGGCCTCACGGATGTCGGCGATGAGCTGCTCGTGGCGCGGACGGTTCAGCACGGCGACGCGCATCTCCCCCACGTCTTTGCCCTTCGCCGCGGCGAGTGCCCGCAGGTTCTCCCCGATGGGCTTGCGGATGTCGACGACGCCGATGCCCGAGGCATCCGTCACGATCTTGTCCATGTAGAAGACGCTCGACGCATCGAGCATGGTGCCGCGGTCGGCGACCGCGATCACCGACAGCGCGTTCTGGCGGCCCGCGGCCGTCAGCGACGTGCCGTCGATGGGGTCGACGGCGATGTCGCACGCCGGGCCGCGCCCGTTGCCGACCCGCTCGCCGTTGAAGAGCATCGGCGCCTCGTCCTTCTCGCCCTCGCCGATGACGACCACGCCGTCGAAGTTCACGGTGCCGAGGAACGCGCGCATCGCGTCGACCGCGGCCCCGTCGGCGCCGAGCTTGTCGCCGCGCCCGATCCAGGGGTACGAGCGGATCGCGGCCGCCTCGGTCGCCCGCACGAGCTCGAGCGCGATGTTGCGGTCGGGGTGCAGGAAGAGGGTTTCGGTGTCGGTGCTCACCATCGAGGGTCCTCCGGGACGCGTGTGATCGACCTGGTCGAGGCCGGACTGAGTGGGCGATCGCCCGGTTCCAGCCTAGGCAGGCGATCGTCGGTCGGCAGAAGTATTCGCGGTCGGGACGATGAAAGATCGTTGAATCTTAAGGATTCGATCGGCGCGCGCGGGCCGGCCGTCGCGATCCCGGGTCGCCGGGACCGACGCGCCACGACTCCCCCGGCGCCAACTCGGCACCCGGGCCGAACGAGCACGGGGTCACCGCGGCGACGAACAGCCACGCGTCGGCGCCGCACAGGTCGTCGAGCCCGAACAGCCGGGTCGCCGACAGCCCCGCCGCCTCGATCCGCGACGCCTCGGCCGCCGACTGCGGCGCGAGCCGCGCGTGCATCGATCCGCCGAGCGCCCGCACGGCCGCCGCCGTGAGCACGCCTTCGGGCGCACCGCCGATCCCCGAGACGATGTCGAGGCCGCCACCGCCCCGCGCGGCACGGATGCACCGCTCGACGTCGCCGTGTTCGAAGAGCTCGACGGATGCCCCTGCCGCCCGAGCCTCGGCGACGAATCGCTCGTTGCGCGGCCGCTGCTGCACGGCGACCCGCACCTCGGCCGCGGCGACCCCACGGCTCGCGGCGGCGCGATCGACGAGCTCGGCGATCGAGGCGCCGGCCGGGACATCCGGCACCCAGGTCACGTGCTTCTCCATGTAGTGCGCCGCGCCGAGCGCGGCGAGCGCGCCGCGGGGCGCCACCGCCATGACCGCCATCGCACCCGGCCGGCCCGACGCGGCGAGCCGCGTGCCGTCGACCGGGTCGACCGCGAGGTCGACGGCCGGGCCGGCGCCGGTGCCGAAGCGCTCGCCGACGAAGAGCATGGGCGCCTCGTCCTTCTCGCCCTCGCCGACGACCACGACGCCGTCGACGTCGAGACGCGCCGAGCGCCGCACGCAGCGCGCGCACGGCGAGCCCGTCGATGTCGTCGCCGCGACCCGAGCCGACCAGCGGCGCCGCGGCGAGCGCGGCGTCGACCGTTGCGGCGAGGAATCCGTCGGCGAGGCCGGTGGCGGCGAGATCGAGGGGGTCGTGCACCATGGCACCATCATCGCGCAGCCGCACTCGTGAGCCTCGCTCGGCAACTCAGTAGACTCGTGGCGAACCCAACAGTCTTCCGAAGGAGCACCATGCCCATCGCCACCCCCGAGCAGTACGCCGAGATGCTGGACACCGCGAAGGCGAAGGGCTTCGCGTTCCCCGCCTTCAACGTCTCCTCCTCGCAGACCCTCAACGCGGTGCTGCAGGGCCTCACCGAGGCGGGTTCCGACGGCATCATCCAGGTCACCACGGGCGGCGCCGACTACTTCGCCGGCCACACCGTCAAGGCCCGCGCCACCGGCGCCCTCGCGTTCGCGCGCTTCGCGCACGAGGTCGCCAAGAGCTACCCGATCACCGTCGCGCTGCACACCGACCACTGCCCGAAGCCGGCCCTCGCCGACTTCGTCTTCCCGCTCATCGAGGCCTCCGAGGCCGAGGTCAAGGCGGGCCGCAACCCGATCTTCCAGTCGCACATGTGGGACGGCTCGGCCGTGCCGCTCGACGAGAACCTCGAGGTCGCCCGCGAGATCCTCCCCCGCATGAAGGCGATCAACGCCATCCTCGAGGTCGAGATCGGCGTCGTCGGCGGCGAAGAAGACGGCGTCAGCCACGACATCAACGAGCACCTCTACACGACCCTCGACGACGCCATCGCGACCGTCGAGGCGCTCGGCCTCGGCGAGCAGGGCCGCTACATGGCCGCCCTCACGTTCGGCAACGTGCACGGCGTCTACGCTCCCGGCAACGTCAAGCTGAAGCCCGAGCTGCTGAAGGAGATCCAAGACGGCCTGGCGGCCGAAGTACGGCACCGGCCCCAAGCCGCTCGACCTCGTCTTCCACGGCGGCTCGGGCTCGACCGATGACGAGATCGCCACGGCGGTCGCCAACGGCGTCGTGAAGATGAACATCGACACCGACACGCAGTACGCGTTCACGCGCTCGATCGCCGGCTACATGTTCGACAACTACGACGGCGTGCTGAAGGTCGACGGCAGCGTCGGCAACAAGAAGCAGTACGACCCGCGCGCGTGGGGCAAGGTCGCCGAGTCGGCGATGGCCGTGCGCGTCGGCGAGTCGACCCGCCAGCTGGGTTCCGCCGGCCAGTCGATCACCGCGTAGGGCGACGGATGTCGCAGCAAGGTGCCGCCCGCCCCGTCCGCCGAGTCGGACGGCGGCGGCGCCGCGGGCCGGCGCCGTGCCGCCCGAACCGCGCCGCGACGAGCGGCCCCGCCCGCAATTCGGCGAGTACGCGCCCGAGGGCTGGACGTGGAAGCCCCCCGCGGGCGAGCACACCTCCGATCCGGCGCCGCAGATGGCCACGCCCCCGGCCGCGGCGTCCGCTCGGCCCGTCTCCATCGACGGCCGCCCCGAGCGCCGCGTCGATCGGTTGATCACGATCATGCTGCTCGTCATCGGCGTACTCGGCATGTGGGGCGCCATCAGCACGTTGCAATCGTTGCCCGACCAGTTGCCGATCGCGATCCGCCAGGCGTCCGAGATGCTCGGCACCGATGTCGCGGGCTTCGAGTACGTGCCCGGCCCCGAGGTGCCCGGCATCCTGCTCGCGGGCTCGATCGCCCAGATCGTGCTGTGGGTGCTCACCGCGTGGTGGTCGATCGCGCGCCTGCGCGCGCGCAAGCTCGCGTTCTGGGTGCCGCTCTCGGCGGGCGTCGTGTCGATCGTGCTGCTCTACGCCACGATGTTCGTCGTCGTCCTGAACGACCCGGCGCTCGTCGACGCGATCACGCCGAACTGACGCGTCGCGGGGCGCTGACGCGACGTCGACCCGGCGGCCGGCGCATCGGCTCCATCGAGCGCCGGCCCCAGCATCCCGGATCAGTCGACCGTCTGGAACGTGTTCGCGATCACGTGCCCGGCGACGGTGTGGCCGAGGGCGTTCGCGTCGGTCATCGCCTTGCGGAAGTGGAATCCGAGCCAGATCCTCGCGTCCATCGTCTCGTCGTCGAGTGCCGTCGATGTCGCGAAGGGGCGGTCGGGTCGGTCCTGCACGGTCGACGGCACGACGATGTCGATCGTGTCGGCGCCGAACAGGTAGCCGAACACCTCCGACGCGGAGCCGGTCACGCATCCGTGGCCGCTCGTGTAGTCGGGGTAGGGCGGGGTCTCCCTGAGCGCCTTCCACTCCGGGTCAGCTGTCGTCGCGTCGTTCCCGTCGGCGCCGGCCTCGTGGACGGCCGTGATCGGGCGCCAGTACGCCTCGTCGAACTTCGCCCTCCAGCAGGAGATCTGCGTGTCGCCCATCGACGTGCCCAGCAACGCGAACGCACGAGCCGTCTCGCCGATGTCGTACCCGCGCTGCGCGGTCTCGGCGCGCATGACGGCGTGGTACTGCGCCACCGGGTTCGCGGTCCAGAACACCGCGGTGGCGCTCTCGTCATCCGTGCGGGTCGATCCGTTCAGGGCGCCCTTCTCCTTCACCTCGTTGAAGTCCGCGGCGTAAGCAGCCGAGTCGACGGGGTCGGGTCCGGGCGGTGCGAACTGCGTGGACGAGTCGATCACGAGCGGATCGACGAAGCCGAGCCACGACACCGCCATCGGCAGGAGGAGATCGGGAGTCGGCCGCCAGACGCCGATGTCAGGCTCGGCGAGGAAGGGATGGGGGTCTCCGCGCCCATCGTCGACTCGAAGGGCGATGATCGCGGCTGCCGCGTCCTCACCGACGCGGGTACCGTGCACTCGGCCGACGCCGTTCGGCACGTCGGCGAGGAACGCCGCGTAGTCGGCGTCGAGGTTCGCCGCCGAGTTCGGGAAGTAGTACTTCAACACGTGGTGGGCCGCTGTCGCCGCCGCCACCTCGGGCGAGGCGTTCGCGTGTGCACGCGGGAGCTCGGTATACGGTTCGAATCCGCCCTCGATCGTGGCGACGGCGTCGTGCATCGCGATCGAGGTGAACGCGAAGTACAACGGCGAAGCCGGCACCGGCGTGGCGTTCTCGGTGGCGATCGTGCGGACGGCGATCGCGTTCCACTCCCTGATCACGGCGGGATCCCGCCCGACGTTGGGCACCGCTTGGCTCGGTGCCGCGACGACCGCGGGAACGAGGACGCACGCGAGCACGGCCACCGCGGCCGCGACGACTTGGCATGCTTGTGGGACATCGGGTTCCTCCAACTGACACACGCGTGTCGCGTTCGGGAACGGCAAGCTGGATGATCTGCAGGGCCGGGGATTCGGAGAGCGCCCTGACGCTCGCATTATGTTCCTCTGCCACAGGGTGCGCACAAGTCCCCTTCCGAGGCACGTCCCAGCCCGCCCGTTCGCGGCCGCGGGTGCGCCGCAGCGCGGCGAGCACGTGACGCCCCAGCGGGCCGATCCCCCGACTGCGACACGCCTCGGGGATGGATGCGTCAGCGCGAAACGCGACCGCCGAGCGCCCGCTCGTCGCGGTTGCCCGCGAGGTCTTTGCGCAGCTCCTTCGGCAGCGAGAACATGAGGTCTTCTTCGGCGGTCTTCACCTGGGTGACATCGCCGTAGCCGGCGTCGCCGAGGGCGAGCAGCAGCTCCTGCACGAGTTCTTCGGGCACCGAGGCGCCGCTCGTGACGCCGACGGTCTCGACGCCGTCGAGCCACTCCTGCTTGACCTCGCTCGCGTAGTCGACCCGGTAGGCCGCCTTCGCGCCGTACTCGAGTGCGACCTCGACGAGGCGCACGCTGTTGGAGCTGTTGGCCGAGCCCACGACGATCACGAGGTCGGCGTCTTGCGCGACCTTCTTGATCGCGACCTGGCGGTTCTGGGTGGCGTAGCAGATGTCGTCGCTGGGCGGGTCGGCGAGGTTCGGGAACTTCTCGCGCAGGCGCCGCACCGTCTCCATGGTCTCGTCGACGCTCAGCGTGGTCTGCGAGAGCCACACGACCTTGTCGGGGTCGCGCACCTCGATGTTCGCCACCTCGTCGGGGCTGCCGACGAGGGTGACGTGGTCGGGCGCCTCGCCCGCGGTGCCCTCGACCTCTTCATGGCCCTCGTGGCCGATGAGCAGGATCTCGTAGTCGTCGCGCGCGAACCGCACCGCCTCGCGGTGCACCTTGGTGACGAGCGGGCAGGTCGCGTCGATGGCGTGCAGACCCCGATCGGATGCCGCGTTCACGACCGCCGGCGAGACGCCGTGCGCGCTGAACACGATGTGGGCGCCCTCGGGCACCTCGTCGACCTCGTCGACGAAGATCGCGCCCATGGCCTCGAGCTCGGTGACGACGTGGATGTTGTGCACGATCTGCTTGCGCACGTAGACCGGGGCGCCGTAGTGCTCGAGCGCCTTCTCGACGGCGATCACGGCGCGGTCGACGCCCGCGCAGTAGCCGCGGGGCGCGGCCAGCAGCACGCGCTTGTGTCCGGGGACGGGGATATCCTTGAGCCGGCCGCGCACGCCCGGGACTCTGGGCATGCCAAGGCCGATTCGCGGGGTATCCGTCATGCTCGTCACGGTGTCCATCCTACGCGGCTGGCGATCGGCGGGCGGCTGGGAGGCCATGGTGACCGATGCACCGGCGACGCGCGAGGCGCCGTGGCCCGTCGCGCTGCTCTCGGGCAAGATCAAGCAGTACCTCGACCGGCTCGGCACCGTGTGGGTCGAGGGCGAGATCACCCAGTGGGGCCTCTCGGGCGGCAACGTCTACGGCAAGCTCAAAGACCTCGACGCCGACGCCACCATGTCGTTCCAGGTGTGGTCATCGGTGCGCGCGCGGTTCACCGAGCAGTTCAAGCAGGGCGACCGGGTCGTCGCGCTGGTCAAGGTCAACTGGTGGGTCAAGGGCGGCTCGCTCTCGATGCAGGTCTTCGAGCTCAGGCACGTCGGCATCGGCGACCTGCTCGAGCGCCTCGAGCGGCTTGCGCACCCAGCTCGCGGCCGAAGGGCTCTTCGACCCGGCGCGCAAGCAGCGGCTGCCGTTCCTGCCCGGCGTCGTCGGCCTCATCACCGGCAAAGACAGCGACGCCGAGCAAGACGTGCTGCGCAACGCCCGCCTGCGCTGGCCGTCGGTCGAGTTCCGCGTCGCGCACGCGGCCGTGCAGGGCGACCGAACGGTGCCCGAGGTGATCTCGGCGCTGCAGCGGCTCGACGCCGACCCCGAGGTCGAGGTCATCATCATCGCCCGCGGCGGCGGCGACTTCCAGAACCTGCTCGGGTTCAGCGACGAGCGGCTCGTGCGCGCGGTCGCCGCCGCGTCGACGCCCGTCGTCTCGGCGATCGGCCACGAGGCCGACCGGCCGCTGCTCGACGAGGTCGCCGACCTGCGCGCCTCCACCCCCACCGACGCGGCCAAGCGGGTCGTGCCCGACGTCGGCGAAGAGCTCGTGCGCGTCGGGCAGGCGCGAGCGCGGCTCGCGATGCGGCTGCAGCACCAGCTCTCCCACGAGATCGACCGCATCGGCCACCTGCGCTCACGGCCGGCGCTCGCCGACAGCTCGTGGATCGTCGACCGCCGGGCCGAAGAGCTCACGCGGTGGGTCGCTCGCGGCGCCGAGCTCGTCGAGCGCTCGCTCGAGCGCGCCGACTCCCGCGTCGCCGAGCTGCGCGGGCACCTGCGGGCGCTGTCGCCGCAGGCCACGCTCGATCGCGGCTACGCGATCGCGCAGCTCCCCGACGGCCAGGTCCTGCGCGCGGCCGACCAGGCGCCCGAGGGCACGCGATTCACGCTCGCGCTCGCCGACGGCGCGATCGCGGCCGAGTCCGCCGGCGCCGCGCACGGCGCTGTCGGCAGCGCCGAATAGAATGGCTCGCATGCCCCCCACCAGCGATATCGCCGAGCTCAGCTACGAGCAGGCACGAGACGAGCTCGTGCGCGTGGTCGGCGAGCTCGAGCAGGGGTCGGCCACCCTCGAGCAGTCGCTCGCGCTCTGGGAGCGCGGTGAGGCGCTCGCCGCCCGCTGCGAGGAGTGGCTCATCGGCGCGAAGGCGCGGCTCGACGCCGCACGCGCGGGCGCGGCATCCCGTCAGGCGGCCGACGGCGGCGAGCGCTGATGGCCGAGCGCCCACCGCGGGTCGTCGCCGAGCTCGGCCGCCCCGAGACTCCCGAAGAGACGGCCGCCCGCAAGGCCGAGAACTCGCGCAACCACCGCCAGCGCCAGACGGTGAGAAACCTCGTGCTCGCGCTCGGCGCGAGCCTGCTCGTGGTGCTCGTCATCGTGCTGATCGTGCCGCGCAGCGACGCCCCCATCGAACCCGACATCGACGTGGCGGCCGTGGCCGAGCAGGCGCAGATCGCGATCGACGACCAGCTCGCGGTTCCCGAGCTGCCCGAGGGCTGGCGCGCGAACGCGGCCGAGATCCGTTCGAGCGCTGCCGACGGCGTCACCGCGTGGTACGTCGGCTACCTCACGCCGAGCGACGAGTACATCGGCGTCTACCAGGGCGTCGACGCGAACCCCACGTGGGTCGCCGGGCTCCTGTCGCGCACGCTCGCGACCGGCACGACCACGATCGACGGCATCGAGTACACGGTCTACGACAACCGCGAGTCGAGCGACGACGTCGGCAACGCCCGCTACGCCCTCACGACCGAGGCGGGCGGCACCACCTTCGTGCTGCTCGGCACCGCGACCGAGGCGGAATTCACGACCCTTGCGACGGCGCTCACGCCGACCATCGAGGCGCAGAACTGAGAGGACGACACGTGACGCAGCTGCCGATCGAACGCCCAGACACCCCGGCCGCGACGTGGCGTGAGCTGCGCCGCGGCAATGAGCGCTTCATCGCCGGTCAGCCGCAGCACCCTCGTCAAGACGTCGACCACCGAACGTCGCTCGCGCATGCCCAGCGCCCGCTCGTGGCGATCTTCGGCTGCAGCGACTCCCGCCTCTCGGCCGAGATCATCTTCGACGTGGGGCTCGGCGACGCGTTCGTCGTGCGCAACGCCGGGCAGGTGATCTCCGATTCGGTGCTCGGCTCGCTCGAGTACGCCGTCGCCATCCTGGGCGTGCCGCTCATCCTCGTGCTCGGCCACGACGAGTGCGGTGCGGTACGCGCGGCCATCGACTCGCAGGGCCCCGAGGCGGCGCCGCTGGCACCCCACATCGCGTCGATCGTCGATCGCATCGTGCCCGCCGTGCGACGGGTCGCAGGGGGCGACGCCGACGCCCCCGTCGAGCCGGCCGACGTCGATGCCGCGTACGTCGGTCGCGAGCACCTGCGCGACACCGTCGCCGAGCTCCTCGAGAGCTCCGAGATGATCAGCGACGCGATCGCAGCGGGTACGCTGGCTATCGTCGGCGCGAACTACCGACTGTTCGAAGGGCGCGCCGAGACCGACATCGTCGTCGGGCGCATCTGACGCCGCCGCTCGCGCTCGCGAAGCTCGCCGGCAACGCAACCGAAAGGGAACACACCGTGGTGGACAACGCCGCCGACTACCGTATCGAGCACGACACGATGGGCGAGGTGCGGGTCCCCGCATCGGCGCTCTACCGGGCGCAGACGCAGCGCGCGGTCGAGAACTTCCCGATCTCGGGCTCGGGGCTCGAGCCCCAGCAGATCCAGGCGCTCGCCCGCATCAAGAAGGCCGCCGCGCAGGCCAACGCGCAGCTCGGCGTGCTCGACGCCGACATCGCCCGGGCCATCGAGGCCGCCGCCGACGAGGTCATCGCCGGCGAGCACGACTTCGCCGAGCACTTCCCGGTCGACGTCTACCAGACCGGCTCGGGCACGTCGTCGAACATGAACATGAACGAGGTGCTGGCGACCATCGCCACCACCAAGCTCGGCAGCGCGGTGCACCCCAACGACCACGTCAACGCCTCGCAGTCGTCGAACGACGTGTTCCCGACCTCGGTGCACATCGCCGTCACGGCAGCGCTCATCGACGAGCTCATCCCGGCGCTCGACCACCTCGCCGTCGCGCTCGAGGCCAAGGCCGAGCTGTGGGCGGGCGTCGTCAAGGCCGGTCGCACCCACCTCATGGACGCGACGCCGGTCACCCTCGGCCAGGAGTTCGGCGGCTACGCCCGCCAGATCCGCCTCGGCATCGAGCGCGTGCGCACCGCCCTCCCCCGCGTCGCCGAGGTGCCGCTCGGCGGCACCGCCGTGGGCACGGGCATCAACACCCCCGCGGGCTTCCCGCAGCTGGTCATCGAACTGCTGCAGCGCGAGACCGAGCTGCCCATCACCGAGGCCGTCGACCACTTCGAGGCGCAGGCCAACCGCGACGGCCTCGTCGACGCGTCGAGCGCGCTGCGCACCATCGCCGTGAGCCTCACCAAGATCGCGAACGACCTGCGCTGGATGGGCTCGGGCCCGAACACCGGCCTCGGCGAGCTCCTGATCCCCGACCTGCAGCCCGGCTCGTCGATCATGCCCGGCAAGGTCAACCCGGTCGTGCCCGAGGCCGTGCTCATGGTCTGCGCACGCGTCATCGGCAACGACGCGACGATCGCCTGGGCCGGGGCATCCGGTTCCTTCGAACTGAACGTGCAGATCCCCGTCATGGGCACCGCCCTGCTCGAGTCGATCCGCCTGCTCGCGAACGCGGTGCGCGTGCTCGCCGACAAGACCATCGACGGCCTCGAGGCCAACGTCGAGCGCACGACGGCGCTCGCGGGCATGTCGCCGTCGATCGTGACCCCGCTCAACAAGCTCATCGGCTACGAGGCCGCCGCGAAGATCGCGAAGCACTCGGTCGCCGAGGGCATCACCGTGCGCGAGGCCGTCATCGCGCTCGGTCACGTCGAGCGCGGCGAGCTCACCGAGGCGCAGCTCGACAGCGCCCTCGACCTGCTCTCGATGACGCGCCCGCCGCAGGCCTGAAGCAGCGTCACGCGTCACTTCGAGACGCCCCTCCGCTCCAGCGGTGGTTCGCGTCTCGTCATCGACGGTCGAACGCGAGGATGTCGAGCACAGCATCGGCGAGCGACGAGTACCCGTGCTCATCGGCGCCGTCGCCGCAGGAACCGACGATCTCACCGAGCCGCGCCAGCGTCGGAAACGGCGATCGCACGCCGGCACCGGCTCGCTCGATTCACCACCAGACGGTCATCCCGCCGCGAGCCCGCGGCGACGCCCGACGGCGAGTCCTCGATCACCGAGGCAGTCGCGGGGTCCGACGCCGAGCAGCTCGCGCCGCCGAGGAGGTACGGGTCGGGCGCAGGCTTGCCCGCGCTCGGTCGCCGTATTGTCGACGATCACGTCGGGCACGGGAGTCCGACCCGCTCGAAACGCCGCACGACGCGGCGTTCGGCGTTCGAGGTCACGAGCGCCCAGCGCGATCGCCCGTCGCAACGCGGCGAGCAGTGATCGCGGCGCCGCCGATCGCGAGCACCTCGCCGTGAGCCGCGTCGGCGTCCTCGAGTTCGTCGAATCGAGCTGACCGCCGCCCGAGGATCGTGTCGCGGCAACAGCTCGGCGGCCGTGTCGACGGGCCGAGTGCGCAGTGCCACCTCGTACACCTTCACCGGGTCGAGCCCGAATTCACGCGGCCCATTCGCGCCCAGATGCGGCGTTGCCCCGCGATCGCGTCGATGAGGGTGCCGTCGACGTCGAAGAGCACCGCGTTCGTCATGGCTCGAGCCTGCCACAGGCGGTGCGCGCCGAATCCCGACGGCTATGCGAGGGCGGGTCCCCCGAACCCCGCCCTCGCACGCCGAGTCAGGTCAGCTCGGCTCCGTCGAGCATCTCGCTGACGAGCGCCGCGATCGCCGAGCGCTCGATGCGGGTGAGCGTGATGTGGGCGAAGAGCGGATGCCCCTTCAGCGTCTCGATGACCGACGCGACGCCGTCGTGGCGGCCGACGCGCAGGTTGTCGCGCTGGGCGACGTCGTGGGTCAGCACCACCCGCGAGTTCTGGCCGATGCGGCTGAGCACGGTGAGCAGCACGTTGCGCTCGAGCGACTGGGCCTCGTCGACGATCACGAACGCGTCGTGCAGCGATCGCCCGCGGATGTGGGTGAGCGGCAGCACCTCGAGGATGCCCCGGTCGACGACCTCTTCGAGCACGTTGTCGCTGACGACCGAGCCGAGCGTGTCGAACACCGCCTGGCCCCACGGGTTCATCTTCTCGCCCTGGTCGCCCGGCAGGTAGCCGAGCTCTTGACCGCCGACCGCGTACAGCGGCCGGAACACCATGATCTTCTTGTGCTGCTGGCGTTCGAGCACCATCTCGAGGCCGGCGCACAGCGCGAGCGCCGACTTGCCGGTGCCGGCGCGGCCGCCGAGCGAGAGGATGCCGACCTCGGGGTCGAGCAGCAGGTCGATCGCGAGCCGCTGCTCGGCCGAGCGGCCGTGCACGCCGAACACGTCGCGGTCGCCGCGCACGAGCTTCACCTCGCGCTCGCCCACGACGCGACCGAGCGCCGACCCGCGCTCGGAGTGGATGACGAGCCCGGTGTTCACGGGCATGCCCTCGACCTCGGGCGTGGTCATCGACTCGTGCTCGTAGAGCTTGGCCATGTCGTTCGAGCCGAGCGAGAGCTCGGCCATGCCGGTCCAGCCGGAGTCGAGCGCGAGCTCGGCGCGGTACTCCTGGGCGTCGAGGCCGATCGAGGCGGCCTTCACGCGCAGCGGCAGGTCTTTCGACACCACCGTGACGGCGACGCCGTCGTTGGCGAGGTTGGCGGCGCACGCGAGGATGCGCGAGTCGTTGTCGCCGAGCTGCAGGCCGCTCGGCAGCACCGACGGGTTCGAGTGGTTGAGCTCGACCCGCAGGGAACCGCCGTCGCCCACCGGGATGGGGAAGTCGAGTCGCTCGTGCTCGATGCGCATCTCGTCGAGGATGCGCAGGGACTGCCGCGCGAAGTACCCGATCTCGGGGTCGTTGCGCTTGGCCTCGAGTTCGGTGATCACCACCACCGGCAGCACCACCGCGTGCTCGGCGAACCTGAACAGCGCCCGGGGATCGGACAGGAGCACCGAGGTGTCGAGCACGTACGTCCGCTCGGCCTGTGCGTTGCGCACGGGCGTCGAACCGTCGGGCTCCGCCTTGCGGCGCCCTGCGCTTCGACCGACGGACTTGGGGGATTCCAGAGAAGCCACGACCGCTCCTGCCCCGAGCATCTGCTCGGCTCTCGCGCCGGCCGGCGAATCCTCCTACGAGCGGTTCACGAGCCGACTCGTTCAGGCACCTTGCCTGATGTCTCAGACGCTACGACGCGCCTCCGACATCCGTGTCAGCGACACGCGAAACGTCATCTGTCGTTCACATTCGCGAGGCGAGACGAGCGGATGCCGCGACCGGGCTCAGTACGAGGCTGCGGAGCCGTACGACACGAACGCGCCGCGCAGCATCTCGAACGTCTCGTCGGAGGTGGCGGCGTGGATCGAGAGGCGCACCTGGCCGAGTCGCGTGCTCGCGGTCACCCCGTGGTTGTGCAGCGAAGCCGTGAGCAGGGTGACCTGCTCGGCGGGCGGCTCGAGCACGACGATGCCGGCGCGCTCCTGCTCGTCGCGCGATGAGACGACGGCGAGGGCGTACTCGTCGGCGAGTTCGATCGCACGACTCACGCGCTCGGCGACCGCGGCGTTGATCGCGGGCACCCCGACGTCGGCGATCTCTTCGAGGCTCGCCGCGAGGCGCGCCTCGGCGATGGGGTCGGGGTTGGACACCCGGTAGGCGCGCGCGTCGGGAGCCGGCGGCGGCACGTGCCCCCACGGCTCGGCCTCCTCGGTTCCGCTGTAGCCCGAGAACACGGGCGTGAGCTGCTCGAGCGCCCGTTCGGACAGCGCCATGATGCCGGTGCCCCACCCGGCACGGCACCACTTCTGCCCGCCGCGCAGCACGACGTCGGCGGCCTCCCAGGGCGCGTCGACGACGCCGAACCCCTGGATCGCGTCGACGATGAGCAGTCGGTCGCCGATGACCTGGCGGATGCCCTCGATGTCGCAGAGGTACCCGGTGCGCGAGTCGACGAGGCTCACCGCGACCGCGCCGACGTTCTGCTCGAGCTGCTCGCGGATCTGCCCGGGCGTGACCTTGCCGTGGTCGGTCTCGAGCCAGACCGGCTGCACGGTGTGCAGCGCCTCTTGGGCGCGCACCGCCGAGATCGGCAGGCTCGGGAACTCCTCGGCCGAGAGCAGCACGGCGCCGGTGAGCCCGAACATGGCGTGCATGAGCCCCTGCGTCGTGTTCGGCTGGAACACGATCTGGTCGGCCGGGAACCCGGTGACCTCGGATGCCGCATCGCGGACCCGCGCGTCCTGCTCGAGGAACACGTCGAGACTGCCGTGGCGGGCGCGCTGCAGCACCTGCGTGAACGCGAGCGACTCTTCGGCGGCGGCGGTCGAGAGCGGCCCGACGCGGCCGTAGTCGAGATAGCCCGGCTCTTCTGAGAATGCGGCGATGTACTCGTCGATGGTGGTCACGTGTCAGTGCCCCCTTCCGTCGAACAGCTTGGCAGAACGCGCGGCGTGTTACCCGCCGAAACGACGGTGGCGCTTGGCGTAGTCGCGCAGCGCCCGCAGGAAGTCGACCTGGCGCAGGTCGGGGCCGAGCGCCTCGACGAAGTAGAACTCGCTGTGCGCGGCCTGCCAGAGCATGAAGTCGCTGAGCCGCTGTTCGCCCGACGTGCGGATGACGAGGTCGGGGTCGGGCTGGCCGCCCGTGTAGAGGTGCTCGCCGATGAGGTCGGGCGTGAGCCGTTCGGCCAGGTCTTCGAGGCTGCGGCCCTCGGCGTGGTGGGCCGCCACGATCGAGCGCATGGCATCGGTGATCTCCTTGCGCCCGCCGTAGCCGACCGCGAGGTTCACGTGCAGGCCGCGCTTGCCGACGGTGCGGTGCTCGGCCGCGTCGAGGGCGGCGACGAGCGGCTCGGGCAGGCCCGCGTCGGAGCCGACGTGCTGCACGCGCCAGTCGCGGTAGTGCGAGAGCTCTTCGGCGAGCTCGGCGATGATCTCGATGAGGTCGGCGAGTTCGTCGGTGGGGCGGTTGCCGAGGTTGTCGCTCGAGAGCAGGTAGAGCGTCACGACCTTGATGCCCAGCTCGTCGCACCACTCGAGGAACTCGCGCATCTTGGCGGCGCCCGCGCGGTGGCCGTGCGCGGCGGTGTCGTAGCCGAGCTGCTTCGCCCAGCGGCGGTTGCCGTCGATGATCATGGCGACGTGGCCGGGCAGCGATTCCGGGTCGAGACCGCGGCGGAGTCGGTTCTGGTAGAGGCGGTAGAGGATGCCGCGACCGAGGGGCTCATCGCTCTTCTGCACGGCACTACGCTACCCCCAACCGCTCCGCGCCGGCTCACAGCAGACGGTGATCGGCGAGGCTCTACGCTGTGAAGATGAACCGTGAGCGCCGCGATCCCGTCGACATCGGCGAAGAGCTGTCACAGCCCGTCGCGCCCGACGACCTCGCCGACGAATCCGTCGCACGAGCCGATCACGGCCCCGACCTGCCGAACATCCCGATCCTCGACGACTCGCTGAGCCACCCCGAAGAGGTCAAGCCCACCTGGCGCGGATGGATCCACGCGGGCACCTTCCCCGTGACGATCGTCGCGGGCGTGGTGCTCATCGTGCTCGCCGAGGGCCCGTGGGCGAAGTGGGCGAGCGCGGTGTTCACGCTCACCTCGATGCTGCTGTTCGGCAACTCGGCGCTCTACCACCGGTTCAACTGGAAGCCGAAGACGAAGGTCGTGCTCAAGCGCATCGACCACGCCAACATCTTCCTGCTCATCGCGGGCACCTACACGCCGCTCGCGCTCCTCGCGCTGCCGCCCGACAAGGGCTGGCTGCTGCTCGCGATCGTCTGGGGCGGGGCGCTCATCGGCATCGGCTTCCGCGTGTTCTGGATCACCGCGCCGCGCTGGCTCTACGTGCCCATCTACCTGCTGCTCGGCTGGGCGGCGGTCATGTACCTCGGCGACCTGCTCGCGGTGAGCGTGGCGATGATGGTGCTCGTCATCGTCGGCGGCCTGCTCTACACGGCCGGCGCGATCGTCTACGGCATCAAGAAGCCGAACCCGTTGCCGGGCGTGTTCGGCTTCCACGAGATCTTCCACACCTGCACGGTGCTCGCGTTCATGTGCCACTGGGCCGCGACGCTCATCATCGCGATGGCGCCCGCGTACCACGCGGGCTGAGCCGAACGGCTCAGTGAGCCGGATGCCCCGCCGGGGCGCTGCTCGTCGTCGTCGGGCGCCCCGCCCGCGACATCCGTGGGCCCTGGGCTTCGGTCGGCGGCGCGTCGTCGCCGGCATCGATCGCCTGGCCGTCGGCCTCGGCGAGCTCGGCGTCACGGGCCGCCGCCTCGGCTTCGGCGGCGAGCTGGGCCTGCACCTGGGCGCGCATGTTGACGCGGCGCATGCGCCGCGTCATGTCGAGGATCAGCAGCACGACGGCGACCATCACGAAGAACGTGAGCACGAACCCCCAGATGCCGGGCGTGACGGTGTTCGGGTCGAACTCCTCGTCGGTGGCGAGCAGGTCGGCAGCGAGCACGAGGACCGGTGCGGATGCCGCGATCACGAGCGCATGCCGTGGATGGAGGCTGCGGGCACGACGAGCATCGGAGACTCCCCTTCAGGGCGGATTCGGGCCTTCTCGGGCGGTTAGGCTGGAATCAAGCCTAGACGATCCGACCCGAAGGAGGCCGCGGTGACCGTGCCCGAGAGCGACGTGCATCGCCGCCCGCTACGGGCGCACCCGCACGAACCGCACGCGCGATCGCCTGCTGCTCATCGCCGCAGCCGCGTTCGCCGCGATCGTGCTCGTCGCGTGGGTCGTCTGGGCCGGCCTCGACGGCCAGAAGCCGCAGATCGAGGTCACCGACACCGGGCATCGCCTCATCAACGACGAGCGTGCGGTCGAGGTCAGCTGGAACCTCTCGGTGCCCCCGGGCAACGACACCGCCTGCATCGTGCAGGCCCTCAATGAAGACTTCACGGTGGTCGGCTGGAAGGTCATCGAGGTGCCGGCGTCGACGCTGCACATCCGCAGCCTCACCGAGACCGTGCGGGTCGCGCAGGAGGCCAACACCGGCTTGATTTACCACTGCTGGCTCGCCTAACATTAGAGATTCGCTCCGGCATACGCCGGGGCGACACGTCTATACATGTCTTTCCACTTCGACGGCGTGGAGATTCATTCACGGGAGTGTGCATCATGGCGCAGGACGCCACCGTCACCTGGCTCACCCAGGAGGCCCACGACCGCCTCGCGGCGGAACTCGAGCAGCTCTCCACCCACGGCCGCGAAGAGATCGCGAAGCGAATCGAGGCCGCGCGTGAAGAGGGCGACCTCAAAGAGAACGGCGGCTACCACGCCGCCAAAGACGAGCAGGGCAAGCAGGAGGCCCGCATCCGCCAGCTGAAAGAGCTGCTGCGCACCGCCGAGGTGGGCGATGCCCCCGAGTCGTCGGGCGTCGTCGAATCGGGCACCGTCATCACGGCGATCATCGCCGGCGACGAAGAGACCTTCCTCATCGGCAGTCGCGAGATCGCGGGCGACTCCGAGCTCGACGTGTGGAGCGAGCGCAGCCCGCTCGGCGCCGCCATCATGGGCCTCAAGGTCGGCGACAAGACCAGCTACACCGCACCCAACGGCCGTGAGATCGCCGTCGAGGTCACCGGTGTCGACACCTGGGGCGGCCAATAGGTCGGCAGCCCCGGTTCGCGCACGCGAACGACGAACGTCGAAGAGCGGATGCCCCGGGGCATCCGCTCTTCGTTCATTCCTCGTGGATGACGGGGTCGTACCCGTCGCGGCGCAGCACCCTGATGACCTCGTCGCGGTGTTCGGGTCCGCGGATCTCGACCGACAGCTTGAGCTCGACCTCGGAGATCTGCAGCTTCGAGCCGTGACGGGTGTGCAGCACCTCGATGACGTTCGCGTTGGCCTCGGCCAGCAGTTCGGCGATGTGCGCGAGCTGGCCGGGCTTGTCGGGCAGCCCGATGCTCAGCGACAGGTAGCGGTCGGAGGCGGCGAGCCCGTGCGCGATCACCCGCTGCATGAGCAGCGGATCGATGTTGCCGCCCGAGAGCACCGCGACGACCGGGCCGTCGCACTGCACCGCACCGGTCATGAGCGCCGCCACCGCGACGGCGCCGGCGGGCTCGACGACGAGCTTCGCCCGCTCGAGCAGCACGAGCAGCGCGCGGGCGATGTCGTCTTCGCTCACCGTGACGACCTCGTCGACCGCGTCGCGGATGATGGCGAAGTTGAGTTCGCCCGGCCGGTACACGGCGATGCCGTCGGCGATCGTCGGCACGACCGGCACCTGCACGGGTGCGCCGGCGGCGAGCGAGGCGACGTAGGGCGCGGCGTTCTCGGCCTGCACCCCGATGACCCGGATGGTGCGGCCGAGCTCGGCGGCCCGCTGCTTGACCGCGCTCGCGATGCCGGCCGCGAGGCCGCCGCCGCCGATCGGCACGACGATGGTCGTCGCGTCGGGCGCCTGCTCGAGGATCTCGAGGCCGAGCGTGCCCTGGCCGGCGATGATGTCGTGGTGGTCGAACGGCGGGATGATCACGGCGCCGGTCTCGGCGGCGAACGCCGCGGCGGCCTGGAGCGTCTCGCCGACCGAGTCGCCGCGCAGGACGACCTCGGCACCGTAGGAGCGAGTGGCCGCGAGCTTGGGCAGGGCGACGCCGACGGGCATGAAGATCGTGGCGGCGATGCCGAGCTCGCGTGCCGCGTACGCGACGCCCTGGGCGTGGTTGCCGGCCGAGGCCGCCACGACGCCTCGGGCGCGCTCGTCATCGCTCAGTGCCGAGAGCCGGTTGTAGGCGCCGCGCAGCTTGTAGGAACCCGTGCGCTGCAGGTTCTCGCACTTGAGGTACACGGGGAAGCCGACGGTCCGGCCGAGGAAGCGCGACGATTCCATGGGCGTCTGCCGGGCGACCCGGCCCACGACGGAGCGAGCCTCGACGAACTCGGCGAGGCTCGGCCCCGCGATGGTGGTGCTCACGTCGTTCATTCTCCTCGTTGGAATCCGGGTCGCTGCGGCACGGTGCTCCACAGCGGTGAGCGCACCTCGGTCGCCGGCGGCCCCGGGTCGCCCTTCCACGAGCCTCTCGACACGAAGACGATCATCACGTTGAGCACGGCCGCCACGGGACCGCGAACAGCGCACCGGGGATGCCGGCGAGCAGCGAACCGGTCGCGACCGCGACGACGACACCGAGCGGATGCACCTTCACGGCCGTTCCCATGATGAGCGGCTGCAGGATGTGGCCCTCGACCTGCTGCACGAGCAGCACGATGCCGAGCATGATCAGCGCGATGACCCAGCCGTTGTAGACGAGCGCGACGAACACGGCGAGCGCGCCTGTCACCACGGCACCGACGATCGGGATGAAGGACCCGAGGAACACCAGGATCGCGATGGGCACGGCGAGCGGCACCCCGAGGAAGAACGCGCCGAGGCCGATGCCGATCGCATCGATCGTCGCCACGAGGATCTGCACCTTCACGAAGTTCTGCAGGGTCGCCCAGCC
Organism: uncultured Actinomycetota bacterium; assembly: GCA_963836825.1. GTDB lineage: Bacteria > Actinomycetota > Actinomycetes > Actinomycetales > Microbacteriaceae > Agromyces. The sequence goes on along the minus strand of CAWILI010000001.1, from coordinate 63,947 downwards.
GGCGGAACCTGCGCCGTCGACCGCGGCGCGCGCGCGACGGGGGAAGATGCCGACGATCCAGTTCCAGATGCCGCGGCCGTCGATGAGGATGAACAGCGTCGCGAAGATCGCGAGCAGCATGCCCGCGAGGAAGTGGCCGAGCGTCGAGCCGACCGAGAGCGCACCGCTGACGAGCACCCCGCTGTCCTGCTGGGCCGAGGTGATGATCTGGTCGACGAAGTCGTTGAGCTGCTGCTCGGTGATGTGCATCGGGCCTTCGAGAAGCCACGCGCGGAAGTCGTCCCACGCCACGAGCGATTGCGCGGCGAGCTCGTCGGCGCCGCGCACGATCTGCGTGATGCCGAGGGTGAGGAGCCCGCCGACCACGGCGAGCGCCGAGAGCATCGCCACCGTGACGCCGAGCCACTTCGGCCAGCCGTGGCGCTGCAGGAACCCCGAGAACGGCACCAGCAGCGCGCCGAGGAGCACCGCGACCAGGACCGGGATGACGATGAGCCGCAGCTGGATGATGAGGAAGATGACGACCGCGATCACGCCGCCGACGAGCAGCAGCCGCCACGACCAGGCGGCGGCGAGGCGCACGCCGTAGGGAATCCCCTCGGTGACGCTCGCGCGGCGCTTCGGCGGGCGGGGCGGACGGCTCGTTCGCCCGGCGCGTTCGTCGTCGGGCGATGCGCCCGGCCCGTCGATCCCCGTGCGTCGAGTCCGCCATTCGTCCAGTCTAGGCGCGGCGTATGCGCCCGATGGTATGTCGGTGGGTCGCGCTAACGTCGATCGCATCATGGTCGACGTCGTCTCTCCCGCCCTCGCCCGCCGCATCGCGCTCGCCGCGCAGGGCTTCGGCCGCCCGCTGCCCGAGGTCGCGGGCACCCGCGCGCTCAACGGCGTGGTCGACCGGCTCGGGCTGCTGCAGATCGACTCGGTCAACGTGTTCGAGCGCAGCCACTACCTGCCGGCGTTCAGCCGCGTCGGGCACTACGATCGGGCGCTGCTCGATCGCCTCACGAGCGGGCGTCGCGGCCGAACGGTCGAGTACTGGGCGCATGAGGCCGCGTTCATCCCCCGCGAGCTGTGGCCGCTCTTCGAGTTCCGCCGGCGCGAGTTCGCGCGCAGGGGCAGCGACTGGGGCGGCTGGGTCGCCGAGAACCGCGACCTGGCCGACTGGCTGCGCTCCGAGCTCGCCGCCAACGGCCCCATGCGCGCGAGCGAGATCGAACACGACGCCAACGTGCGGCAGGGGCCGTGGTGGGGCTGGTCCGACGTCAAGCGCACGCTCGAGTGGATGTTCCGCACCGGCGAGGTCGTGTGCATCGAGCGACGTCGGTTCGAGCGCGTGTACGCCCTGCCCGAGCAGGGCCTGCCCTCCGAGCTTCTGGGCGAGCCGCCGGCCGAGGCCGACGCGGTGCGCGCGCTCGTCGCACTCGCGGCATCCGCGCAGGGCATCGCGACCGAGGCCGACCTCGCCGACTACTGGCGATTGAAGCGCCCCCGCGTCAAGCAGGCCATCGCCGAGCTCGTCGACGAGGGCGTGCTCCTGCCCGTCGAGGTCCCGGGGTGGACGACCGGCAGTCGGCCCACCCCGACCTGGCTGCACCGCGACGCGCGTCGGCCGCGCCGCATCGAGGCGTCCGCCGTGCTGTCGCCGTTCGATCCGGTCGTGTGGTTCCGTCCGCGCGCCGAGCGCCTGTTCGACTTCCACTACCGCATCGAGATCTACACGCCCGAGGCCGATCGCAAGTTCGGGTACTACTCGCTGCCCGTGCTCATCGACGATCGGGTCGTCGGGCGGGTCGACCTCAAGAGCGACCGAAAGGCGGGGGTGCTCCGGGTGCAGTCGGCGTGGACCGAACCCGATGCGCCAGCCGACACCGCCGCTCGGCTGGCTCCGGTGCTGCGGCGTGCCGCGGCCTGGCAGGGGCTCGACGACATCGCGGTCGCGGGCCGCGGAGACCTCTCCCCCGCGCTCGCGGCCGAGCTCGCAGCCTAGAAGCTGCCGCCCATCGTCTCGAGACGCTTGATGCGCTCGCCGATCGGCGGATGCGTGGCGAACAGTCGGTCGATCACGCCGGGCTTCAGCGGGTCGGCGATCCAGAGGTGCGCCATCGACGAGTTCTGCCGCTGCATCGGACGGCCGTAGGCCTCGAGCTTCGCGAGGGCCCGCGCCAGGGCGTCGGGGTGACGCGTCGTCATGGCGCCCGTGGCGTCGGCGAGGTACTCGCGCTGGCGCGACACCGCGAGCTGCACGAGGCTCGCGACGAGCGGGGCGATGAGCATCGCGACGAGCCCGAAGATCAGGACGACCGGGTTGCCGTTGTTGTTGCTGCGACCGAAGAAGGCCATGCGCACGAGCATGTCGGAGATGAACCCGACGGCCACCACGAGCCCGAAGACGACCATCGACAGGCGGATGTCGTAGTTGCGCACGTGGCCGAGCTCGTGCGCCATGACGCCCTCGAGTTCGGCGTCGTCCATGATCTCGAGCAGGCCGGTGGTCGCCGCGACGACGGCGTGCTGCGGATCGCGGCCGGTGGCGAAGGCGTTGGGCGCGGGGTCGGAGATCACGAAGACCCGCGGCATCGGCGAGCCCGTGGTGATCGAGAGGTTCTCGACCGTTCGCCACAGCCGCGGGTGGTCGGACTTCGAGCGCAGCTCGACCGCGCCCGACATCGACAGCGCCTGCTTGTCGGCGGTGAAGTACTGGAACAGCGCGTACGCCGTGGCGATGACGAGCGTGACGATGACGATCGTGAGGTCGTTGTAGATGTACGCCGCCAGCCAGCCCAGCCCGCCGATGATGGCGAGGAAGAACAGGATGATGAAGACGGTGTTGCGTTTGTTCTTGGCGATCGCGCGGTACAACGCCGGCCCTTAGAACTGCACGCGGGGCGGCTCGGCGATGGCCGCCGGCTCGGTGACCTCGAAGAAGTCGCGCTCGTGGAAGCCGAGGCCGCGCACGAACAGCGTGTTCGGGAACACCTTGATCTTGGTGTTGAGCTCACGCACGCCGCCGTTGTAGAACCGGCGCGACGCCTGGATCTTGTCTTCGGTGTCGACGAGCTCGGACTGCAGCTGCAGGAAGTTCTGGCTCGCCTGCAGCTGGGGGTAGGCCTCGGCGACGGCGAAGATCGACTTCAGCGCCTGCTGCATGTGGTTCTCGGCCGCACCCGCCTCAGCGGGGCCCTGGGCCGACAGCGTCTCGGCACGGGCCTTGGTGACGTTCTCGAAGACCGCCTTCTCGTGCGCCGCGTAGCCCTTGACCGCCTCGATGAGGTTCGGAATCAGGTCGGCACGGCGCTTGAGCTGCACCGTGATGTCGCTCCACGCCTCGTCGACGCGCACGTTCAGGGTGACCAGCGAGTTGTAGGTGGCCCACAGGTAGATGCCGATGATCAGCACGAGTGCGACGACGATGATGACGGGGATGAGCCATTCCATGGCACGGACTCCTAGCGCAGTGGGCGGCTGAATGCGAGCGTGATCAGCGGTGGGGCCAGTCTACCGAGGGCCCTGCTGCGCCGACCGTCGTTCCCATGAGACTCGGAGGAACCCCGTGGGGGTCTCCGGGCGTAGGCTCAGCCTGTGACCGAGCGGCCCCACCAGCCACGGCGCCCGGGTCGGCCTCGCGGAGCGAAGTCGGGCGACACCCGGGCCCGCATCCTCGTCGCCGCGACCGATGAGTTCGGCGAGCGCGGGTACGAGGCTGCGTCGATGCGCGCGATCGCTCGGCGAGCGGGAGTCGACCCAGCGCTCGTGCACCACTACTTCGCAGACAAGCAGAGCCTCGTCGCCGAGGTCGTCGAGGTTCCGCTGCGTCCCGACCGGCTCGTGCGGGCCGCGCTCGACGGGCCGATCGAGCAGCTCGGCGAACGGCTCGTGCGCGCGGTGCTGACCGCGTGGGACTCGGCGGCCGTGCGGCCTGCCGCCGTCGCGGCGCTGCGCTCGGCGATCGGCCAGGGCCCGGTCGCCCGAATGCTGCGGGAGTTCCTCCGCCGCGAGATCATGCATCGCATCGCGACCCGCCTCGACGACGATGACGCCGAGCTGCGCGCCGAGCTCGCCGCCTCGCAGCTCGTCGGCGTCATCATGGTGCGCTACGTGCTCGAGTTCGACCCCGTCGCGTCGCTTCCGATCGACGACCTCGTCGCCCGCGTCGGACCGTCGGTGCAATGGCACCTCACCGGACAGCCGCCGGGCGCGTCGAACGGTCTTGACAGCGGCGGTCGGCCAGGCGAAGAATTCAGCACATGATGAATAGCTCGGATGCCGCGACCGGCGCCGCGAGCAGCGGCGCTGCGATCATCGTCGAAGACCTGCATGTTCGCCGCGCGAAGATCCCGGTGCTCGAGGGCCTCAGCCTCGCCGTGCCGAAGGGCCGCATCGTGGGCCTGCTCGGCCCGAGCGGCAGCGGCAAGACGACGCTCATGCGCTCGATCGTGGGCGTGCAGGTCGTGCAGTCGGGGCGCATCGAGGTGCTCGGCCTCCCGGCCGGCTCGCGCGAGCTGCGTCGCCGAGTCGCCTACATGACCCAGCAGGCGAGCGTGTACGACGACCTCACCGTGCGCCAGAACCTGGGCTACTTCCGCCGCGTGCTCGGCGCCGGGGCATCCGACATCGATCGCGTCATCGAACGCACCGACCTGGGATCCGTCGCGAACCGGCTCGCCGGCTCGCTCTCGGGCGGCCAGCGCAGCCGGGTCTCGCTCGCCGCCGCCCTGCTCGGCGCTCCCGAGGTGCTCGTGCTCGACGAGCCGACGGTCGGGCTCGACCCCGTGCTGCGCGTCGAGCTCTGGGGGCTCTTCAGGACCCTCGCCGACGAGGGCGCGACGCTGCTCGTGTCGAGCCACGTCATGGACGAGGCCAAGCGCTGCGACCGGCTGCTGCTCATGCGCGACGGCGACCTGCTCGCCGACGACAGCGTGCGCGGGGTGCTCGAGGTCACCGGCACCGACGATGTCGAGACGGCCTTCCTGCGACTCATCGACCGCGGCACTCCCGACCTGCGCCCCGTCGACGAATCGGAGGCGTCGCGATGAACCTGCGCCGCACCTTCGCCACCGCGGGTCGCGTGCTCTCGCAGATCCGCCACGATCCGCGCACCATCGGCCTGCTGCTCGTCGTGCCGAGCCTGCTCATCGGCCTCGTCGCGTGGATCTTCACCGACACCGACGTCTTCAGCGTCATCGGCCCGGCGATGATCGCCCTCTTCCCGTTCATCGTGATGTTCCTCGTCACGAGCATCGCGACGCTGCGCGAGCGCCGCAGCGGCACGCTCGAGCGGCTGTTCTCGATGCCGATGGGCAAGGGCGACTTCATCCTCGGCTACGCGCTCGCGTTCGGGCTGCTCGCGGTGTTCCAGACCGCGATCGCCGTGTCGTTCGCGGTGTGGGTCTGCGGGCTCGAGATCGAGGGATCGATCTGGCTGCTGTTCGCGGTGGCCGTGGCCGACGCCCTGCTCGGCATGTCGCTCGGGCTGCTGGCGAGCGCGTTCGCCCGCACCGAGTTCCAGGTCGTGCAGTTCCTGCCGGTCTTCGCGTTCCCGCAGATCCTGCTGTGCGGCATCTTCATCCCGCGCGACCAGCTGCCCGAGGGCCTCGAGGTGATCAGCGACTGGCTGCCGCTGAGCTTCGCGGTCGACGCGCTGCAGGCCGTCGCCGCCGACTCCGAGGACACCGCCTGGATCGTCGCCAAGATCCTCGTGCTCGCCGCGTGGATCGTCGGCTGCATCGTCGTCGGATCGGTCACCCTGCGACGTCGCACGCCGTAGGGCTCAGCGTCGGGCCGGACTACGCGCCCGCCCGCTCCGAGAACGCACCGGGCCGCTGCTCCTCGCCGCCTCCCCCGAGCACTCGCTCGAGGTACGGGTTGGCGAACCGGCGCTCGGGATCGAGCTCGTCGCGCACGCGGAGGAAGTCGTCGAAGCGCGGGTACACCTCGCGCAGCGTCTCGGCGGTCTGCGTGTGCAGCTTGCCCCAGTGCGGGCGGCCGCCGTATCCCCGCATGATCGCCTCGACGCCCGCGAAGTACTCGCGGTGGTCTTCACGGAAGTACCGGTGCACGGCGATGTATCCGGTCTCGCGCCCGTAGGCCGTCGAGAGCCAGTTGTCGTCGGATGCCGCGGCACGGACCTCGACCGGGAAGCTGATGTTCCACCGCTTGCGCTCGATGAGCGCCCGCACCTCGTCGAGCGCGGCGGGCACGGCCTCGAGCGGGATCGCGTACTCCATCTCGCGGAAGCGCACGGCACGGTGCGTCGTGAACACGGCGGGCGAGAAGTCGGAGAAGTCCCGGTCGCCGGTGATCTTCGTGGCGCTGTCGACCAGCGCGGCCAGCGACGGCGTGAGGCCGCGGAGCGACCCGGCCCGCCGCGCAGATCGCCCGATAGAGGCCGTTGGCGAGCACCTCGTCGTCGAGCCACCGCGACACCCGGCTCAATGGCGTGCGCGTCGCATCGCCCGGCAGTCGCGTGTTCGTCTTGGTGAGCGCCGTGGCGGTGTGCGGGAACCAGTAGAACTCGAAGTGGTCGGCATCGCGCACGCGGCGCTGCCACTCGTCGAGCACGGCGTCGAGCGGCTCGGGCGCCTCGACGGCGTGCAGCACGAACCGCGGCACGAGCTGCAGGGTCACCTCGACGAGCACGCCGAGCGCGCCGAGGCCGAGGCGCACCGCCGGCAGCAGTTCGGGTCGCTCGGTCTCGCTGACCGTGAGCAGCTCGCCGGCGCCGGTGACGAGCTTCGCGGCGACGATCTGCGTCGCGAGCCCGCCGAAGCCGAGGCCGGTGCCGTGCGTGCCGGTCGACGTCGCCCCCGCGATCGTCTGCCGGTCGATGTCGCCCATGTTCGGCAGGGCGAGGCCGTAGGGCGCGAGCAGGCCGGGCAGCTGGTGCAGTCGCGTGCCGGCGGCGAGCGTCACGCGGCCGGTCGCGACATCCGCATCGATGACGCCCGCGAGGTCGGTGAGGTCGAGCTGCACGCCGGGCGCCACCGCGATGCCCGTGAAGCTGTGCCCCGCGCCGACCGGCTTGATGCGAAGGCCGGATGTCGCGGCGGCCTGCACGGCCCGCTGAACCGCCTCGGGCGTGGCCGGGCGCTCGACCCGCACCGGCCGCACCTCTTCGGTGCGAGCCCAGTTGCGCCACATCGCTCCGGTTGCGGTCACAGGAACGCCTTCCCTTCTCCCCGATACGTCGGGATCGTGTCGACGACCTCGTCGCCCTCGACGACCGCGAACTCGTTCAGGTGCTCGGCGAGTTCGCCCGACTTCGTGTGCCGGAACCACACGCGATCGCCCGGCGCGAGGCGCCGCGCCGCGCTGCCCGAGACGGGCGTCTGCACCTCACCGGCCATCTCACGGGGCTCCATGCGCAGGCCCTCGGGCCACACGATGCGCGGCACCCGGTCGGCCGCGGGCGGGCCCGAGGCGATCCATCCGCCGCCGAGGATCGTGGCGTGCACCGGACCGGGACGCCGCACGACGTCGAGCGCGAAGGCCGCCGCCGGGGCCGGCGTGAACTGCTCGTAGCCGTCGAACAGGTGGCCGCCGAAGATCCCCGACCCTGCCGCGATCTCGGTGATCGACGGGTCGGCCGACGTGCGCTCGAGTGAGCCCGTGCCGCCGCCGTTGACGAACTCGAGTTCGGCGTGCTCGCGCACCGCCGCGACCGCGCGGGCGCGGCGCTCGACGAGCTCGGGCATCGAGCGCGACTGCATCCACCGGTTCACCGCACCGTCGACCGGTCGGCCCTCGGGGCGGTTCACGACCCCGGCGATCTGCGCCTCGTACGACATCAGGCCCACGAGCTCGAAGCCGGGTCGCGCGACCACGTACGCAGCGAGCGCGCCCGCGTCGGCCGGGTCGTGCACGGGTGAGCGACGCACGCCGAGGTGGCCGAGCAGCGGGGCGTCCCACGATGCGTCGAGCTCGATGCAGACGCGGATGGGCTCGCGGCTGCCGGGTGCCAGCACGCTGTCGATGAGGTCGAGCTGGGCCGGCGAGTCGACCATGAGGGTGATGCGGCGCGCGAGCTCGGCATCGGTCGCGAGCCGGCGGATGCTCGCCCGCTCGGCCGTGGGATATCCGACGACGATGTCGTCGACGGTGTCGGCGAGCCACAGCGCCTCGGCCAGCGTGTAGGCGAGCACCCCGCGATATCCGGGCATGCGCAACAGCGCCTCGACGACCTCGCGCACGCGCAGCGACTTCGACGCCACGCGGATGGGCATGCCGTTCGCGCGGCGCAGCATGTCGAGCGCGTTGTGGCGCAGCGCGCCGAGGTGCAGTGCGCCGACCGGGGCGTCGAGGTGCCGGGTCGCCTCGGTGAGGGCCGGCCAGTGCTCGTCGGGCGACGTCCAGGTCGGGGCATCCGCTGCCGGAATGCCGCGCATGCGCAGGTCGAGGGCCATCAGCGCACGCTCCGCACGCGGCCGACCGCGAACGCACCGGCGAACGCAGACACGGCGGCGAGCACGAACACGAGCACGAACGAGCCGGTCATGACGACCGCGGCCGCTCCGATCAGCGGCCCGAGCGCCTGCGGCACCGCGGTCGCGATGTTCATGATGCCGAGGTCCTTGCCGCGCGTGGCCGCGTCGGGCAGCACCTGCGTGGCGAGCGCCTGGTCGACCGAGAGGAAGCAGCCGTAGCCGAGGCCGAGCAGCCCGGCGGCGACCATGGCGACCGTGAGGTCGGGCACGAGCGCCAGGGTGAGCGCGGCGACGCCCTGCAGCGCCGAGGCGACGAACACGAACACCTTGCGGCGCCCGAGCCGGTCGGAGAGCCGGCCGCCGACGAGCGAGGCGACGATGACGAACACCATGTAGATGAGCGTGAGCACGATGAGGTCGGCCTCGGCGTTCGCGTCGCCGAGCCCGAACATCAGGAAGTACAGCAGCAGGCTCGTGCCGAGCGCGTTGCCGATCGAGACGAGCACCCGGCTGAGCAGGGTCCAGCCGAAGTCGGGGTGCGTGCGAGGACTGATCCAGATGCCGGCGATGATGCCGCGTGCGGTGACGCGGCTTCGCTCGGCTGCGGCGAGCGGCTGGTCGTCGCGCGTGAGGAACGGCACGGCGAGCACCACGAGGATCACCGCGAGCAGGGCGTACCCGAGGGCCCGGTCGGTGACGAACTCGGTGACCAGCACGAGGCCGACGATGATGCCGACCGCCTGCGGCGCCGACATCCAGCCCGACACGATGCCCCGTTGGCCCACCGGCACCTGGTCGGAGATCGTCGCCGTGAGCGCGGCCGTCATGATGCAGAACCCGACGGATGCCGCGACCCAGGCCGCCGCGATGGCCCACAGCTGGGTCTGCAGGCCGAGGGCCACGAGCGCCGACGCGAACACGAGGGCGCCGATGAGGATCCAGGGCCGTCGGCGCCCGTACCGCGAGGCGGTGCGGTCGGAGAGGGCGCCCGTCAGCGGGTAGGCGATGATCGTCGCCACCGCGGCGATCCCCGAGATGGTGCCGAAGGCGACGACGCTGTCGACCCAGTGCTCGGGATGCAGCTGCTCGTCGATCTGCGCGGGCAGCAGCAGCTGCATGGGGGTGAGCTGGGCCATCCAGATCGCGAACCAGATCGTCGCGAACGAGGCGATCCAGCCGGTGCCGACGCGACGCGTGGGTTCGGCCAGGGCGCCGGTCGCGGCATCCGTCGTGGACAGGAGCGGGACGCGTCATCGGGTGTCGGCCATTCTCGTGAGGGCGTCGGCGGCCGCAGCTACGACCGCTCGGGCGGCATCGTCGTCTCGTTCGACGAGCCAGGTGAGGGTGAGCCCGTCGGTGAACGCGACGAGCACGCGGGCGACCCGGTCGACCGGGGACCGCCATCGCGCGCCCGAGTGCTTCGCTGCGAGTTCGAGCGCGTGGGCGGCGAGTTCGGCGTACCGCGCGTACTGGGCTGCGGCGAGCGGATGCCGTTCGGGCGATCGCAACGCGTACTGCGTGAGTTCGAGCATCGCCTGCTCGTGCTCGGGGTCGGCGCGCAGGTGCTCGAAGTAGCGCAGCAGACCCGCCTCGAGGATCTCGCGCAGCGTCTGCCCCGGGATCGGGTCGGGCAGCACCGCCTGCTGCTCACGGCCGATGACCGTCGTGATGAGTTCATCGACGAGCTCATCGCGCGACTCGAAGGCGTAGTGGAAGCTCGCGAGCGACATGCCCGCCTCGGCGACGATCGCGCGCGTCGTGGCCTGGGCGAGCCCGTTCCTCGAGACGACACGCAGCGCGGCATCGATCAGCGCCGCACGCCGCTCGGCTGCGGGGATTCGGGTCACGGTGCTCCTCTCGACGCCACTGCCGACCGAAGTGGGACAGTTGTCCCAGTCGCATCATTATGCACGACAACGGCTACGCTCGCAGTATGCGCCTCGGTGTTCTCGACGTCGGATCCAACACCGTGCACCTCATCGTGGTCGATGCCCATCGCGGGGCGCGGCCGATCCCCATGTCGTCCCACAAGTCGGTGCTTCGACTCATGCGGTACCTCGAGCCCGACGGCGCGATCAGCGAGGAGGGCGTCGCGGCGATCATCTCCGCCGTCGGCGACGCAGCGGCGATCGCCCGCGAGTCCGGCCTCGACGAGTTCCTCCCCTTCGCGACGTCGGCCATCCGCGAGGCAGCCAACGGCGAAGAGGTGCTCGATCGCGTCGCCCGCGAGACCGACGTCGAACTCCAGGTGCTTCCCGGCGAAGACGAGGCGAACCTGACCTTCCTCGCCGTGCGGCGCTGGTACGGCTGGTCGGCCGACAACATCCTGCTCTTCGACATCGGCGGCGGCTCGCTCGAGCTCACGCAGGGCATCGACGAGGTGCCCGACGTCGCACGCTCGGTGCCGCTCGGCGCGGGTCGCTCGACCGTCGAGTTCCTGCCCGACGACCCGCCCTCCGAAGCGCAGGTGGCACGATTGCGCGCGCACGCGCGAGAGCTGCTCGACGAGCGAGGTCGAGGCGTTCCGCCACCTGCCGTCGCCCGACCACGTGGTCGGCTCCTCGAAGACCATCCGCTCGCTCGCGCGCCTCGCGGGCCATGTCGCCGAAGGCGTCGGATCGAGTGAGCGCTACGTGCTCACGCGGCGCGGCCTCGACGACTGGACCCCGCGCCTCGCGCAGATCCCGGCCGACTCTCGACCCGCGCTCCCCGGCATCACCGCCGATCGCACGTTCCAGATCGTCGCCGGTGCCGTCGTGCTCTCCGAGGCGATGCGCGCCTTCGGCGCGCGCGAACTCGAGGTGTCGCCCTGGGCGCTGCGTGAGGGTCTCATCCTGCGGCGGCTCGATGTCATGGAGTGATGCGCCGAAGGGATGCATGGCTCGAATCGCGTGAATTCTCGCTTCGGCACGAGTAGCGTCGGGCGTGAGGAAGGACGCGTGATGGGCATCTCATTCACTTCGGCGATCGACGCGCTGGAGCGATCGGGCGACTCGCCCGACGAGCTGGCCGCTCCGTTCGTCGCGGTGTTCCCGGTGTCGGGGGCATCCGTCTCGACGATCGGTGAACTCCTGGGCAGTGAAACCGATCTCGGCGACCGACGAGCAGGCGGCGCGGTTGGACGAGTTGCAGTTCGATCTCGGCGAGGGACCCTGCTGGGACGCGCTGCGGTCCACCCGCCCGGTGCTCATGGACGACGTGCGGCGCGACGCGCCCGCGGTCTGGCCGGCATTCTCCGCTGCGATCCGCGACGACGACATGAGCTCCCTCTTCGCGTTTCCACTCTCTGTGGGCCCGCTCCGCATCGGCGCGGTCGACCTGTACTCGGTGGCTCCGGTTCGCCTCGACTCGACGCAGGCGCTTCAGGTGGGCGCAATGGCCGGCATCGTCAGCAGGCACGTGCTGCGGCGCGCGTTGAACGCCGTCGGAGGCGACTACGAAGAGGCCGGGAACGCATTCTCGCGTCGTTTCATCCATCAGGCGACGGGGGTCGTGCTCGCACAGCTCGATCTCTCCGCAGATGATGCGCGGCTGGTGATCCAAGGTCACGCGTTCGCGGCATCCCGAACGATGATGGATGTCGCGCGCGACATCGTCGAGGGTCGCTTGAGCTTCACGAAGGGTCCTGGTGGGATCGAGGCGGCACCATGAGCAACCTCACACGCGAGCAACGACTGCTGCAGACGTTCGCGAGCCTCGCCGACACGCTCGTCGAGGGGTACGACGTCGTCGAACTGCTGCAGTTGCTGGTCGACAGCTGCATGGAGCTCCTCGACACCACCGCCGCCGCGATACTGCTCGCCGATGCCACCGGAGAACTCGACGTGATCGTGTCCACGAGCGAGGCGAGCCGGCTCGTGGAGCTGATCCAGCTCAGCGCCGAAGCGGGCCCCTGTGTCGAGAGCTTCCGAACCGGGTCGGTCGTCTCGGTACCCGACATCGCCCACTCTCCCGAGCGCTGGGCCCGGTTCCGCGACGGGGCCATGGCTCAGGGATTCTCCTCGGTGCACGCGATCCCGATGAGGCTGCGAGATACCCGCATCGGCACGCTGAACCTGCTCCGCGACACGATCGGTGAGCTCGAGCCCCAAGACCAGATCGCCGCGCAGGCGTTCGCCGATGTCGCCACCATCGGCATCCTGCACGAGCGCTCGATTCGCGAGAGCACGGTCCTCGCCGAGCAACTCGAACATGCGCTGAACAGTCGAATCGTCATCGAGCAGGCGAAAGGCGTCGTCGCGCACACGCGCGGGGTTCCCATCGAAGATGCCTTCACGTTGATCCGTGAGTACGCGCGTGCCCACCGAATCGGCATCAGTCAAGTGGCCGCACAGCTCGTCGACCGAAGCTTGAGGCTTCCCGAGTGACCGCGGGACCTGCTGGACCGGGTCTGCAGCCGAGTCAGCCACGCCCGGGCTTTCCGAGGCGGGCGGACTCTGAGGAGTCGACGCTCAACCCCGACCGTGACGCTCGGGTGACTGCGCCGCGGCGACCGGCGTCCAGCGGGTGCGCATCGACGGGGTGCTGGGGTTCCGGAGGTTCGGGCAGTATCTCGAGCACACCCGTCAGTCCGGCTTCGCCGGCGAGCAGTTCGATCCACGCGGTATTGATCCGTGGAGGCCGATTGCCCTCGTACACGAACTGCATCGGCGTGTACGCGTTCAGCCACATCGTGACGAGCCCTCGCCCGTTGTTGAGGTTGAGCACGAACTTCTCCTGCCGCCGGAGCTTGTCGATCACCACGACCTGCAGGTGCGCGAGGACGCGGTCGTCGACCCGAATCGCCCGAACGTCGTCGTACACGAAGAATCCCATTGGAATCACCCGTCCTCAACAGCGGCACGACGATCAGGGGCGGCGCAGGGCGAGACCGCGGCACGGGCTCAGCTTCGATCCGGGCATCCGTGCCCTGCACTCGCTCGCATGCTACGCCCATGACGGGCGGATGTGAGTGAACACCGGCCGAATGGACATGTGCCCTCGCTGGTGCCGCGTCTACTTCGCCGGCCCAGGAATTGCAAGCCCGTGGACGATCGGGCCCCGCCAAGTGCGAAGTTCGAGGAATGAACGGTTCCACCCATGAGGTGCAGGTGCGTCTCGGCATCGAGGTCGAGGACGAGTCCGTGCTCACGAGCCACCTCTCAGACGACCCCGACGCCCCGGTACGACATCGAGCAGGCGATCGTCCTCGCCCTCACGACCGCGCTGGATTCGCGGGTGGTGCGTGACGTGCTCGATTCCTATGGGCTCGCGGTGCGTCGAGGAGAGGTTCGGGTGTTCACGCCGTTCGTCGCGACCGTGATGCCCGGCACCGGCTTCGACCACACGGTCGCGCAGGCCGCCGACCCGTTGATGATGTGACCCCAACCCTGAAAGGACACGACATGGTTCAGCAGACCCTCCAGACCCCGAACGACCTCCTCCACTTCCAGCTCCGAACGGCGCTGACCATGGAGAACGACTCCCTCGCAGCGCTCGGCGACCTCGCACGGGCTGCCAAGTCCGCGGAGATCAAGAAGCTCTTCCGCCATCACGCCGACGAGACGAAAGAGCAGATCGCGAACCTGCAGCAGGTGTTCCGGCTGCTCGAGCTCAAGGAGTCGACGGCGCCGTCGCCGAGCACCAAGGGCATCTCGAAGCAGGCTGTCTCGCTGCTGGAACGGAGCGCGCCGAAGCTGCGCGACCAGGTCGCGCTCTCGAGCGCGCTGGGCAACGAGCACTACGAGATCTCCGCATACCAGGCACTGATCGCGCCGACTTCGGCGATGGGTTTCGCGGATGCGGTCAAGCTGCTGCAGGCGAATCTCGATCAAGAGGTGCACACCAGCGAGGAGTTGCAGACGACGTTGCAGCAGATCCTCGCCTGATCGAGGGCCGCTGACCGGTCGGTGAGACGCGCGCCGACCGGTGATCGGCATGCGCGGAAATGGGCTGCTTGCTGACTTCGACGCAGCTTATACACGCCCGGTTCTCGCAGCGCAAGGGACTTCATCCGCCCCTTGCGGACACCTACGTTGGTCGTCAATCGATCGGTGAAACACGCCTCTACAGGCGCAGTCCGACCGTTCGCAGATCCAGGAAGAGAGCCCTACGATGACGAACAGTTCCCTATCGAACACCCGTGGCAATGGCCAGGGTGGAGCCAGCGCCACTGGCGCATCGTCCGCGCCGACCGGCGACCTGCGCGATGACGCTTCGACCCTCGCCTCCGACGCCTCCGACGCCGGACGCCACGTCGTCGGCGTCGCCAAAGACGAGACGAAGTCGGTCGCTTCCGAGACCGGTCGACAGGCCCGCCGGTTCATGGGCCAGGTCGGCGACGAGCTGCGCAGCCAGGCACCACGCAGCAGTCCCGAGCCGCCGAAGGGCTGCGGTCCGTCGGATCCGGCTTCTCGGAAATGGCGAACGGATCCACGCAGACAGGCATCGCCGCCGACCTCGTCCGCGGCGCCGGCGAGCGCGTGAACGACGCCGCACGCTGGCTGGATGACCGTGATCCCCGCGCGCTCGTCGAGGAAGTGAAGGGCTTCGCCCGCCGGCGCCCCGGCGTGTTCATCGCCATCGCCGTCGGCGTCGGCGTGATCGCCGGGCGTCTGACCCGGGCGATCGCGTCATCGTCGGAGGCATCCGATTCCTCCTCGAACGCGACCGACCGAATCGACCGCCAACCGCGCGACGTCGACTTCGCGGCGCCCCCGGTGCCCGAGTTGCGTGAGGTTCCGCCCCCGGCGGCGACCAGGGTCGGCGCGCCGACGACGGGCCTCGGAGCCGCCGGCACAACCAACACGGCGGGCGGTGTCCGATGACCGACGCACGACACGCATACGAACCGCTGCCGACCCCGTCGGAGCGACAGGCGGAATCGAGCACGATCGGCGAACTCCTCGCAGAGGTGTCGCGCGACGTCTCGACCCTCATGCGACAGGAGGTGGAACTCGCCAAGGCCGAGATCCGCGAGTCGGCGAAACGGGCCGGCCGTGGGGCCGGGCTGCTCGGCGGCGCCGGGGTGGCGGGCATGCTCGCCCTCGTCTTCCTGTCCGTGGCGCTGTGGTGGGGCCTCGGGTACGTCATGGGCAATGCCTGGTCGGCGGTCGTCGTGGCCGTGCTCTGGGGCATCGTCGCCCTCGTGCTCGCGCTCACCGGCAAGAAGCAGATCGACGAGATCTCGGGCATGCCGCAAACCGTCGAAACCGTCAAGGAGATCCCGGAGACGCTGAAGAGGAATGAGGAGAACCGATGAGCAATCAACACCCCGATGAGATCCGCGATGACATCGAACGCACCCGCGCCGAGCTCGGCCAGGATGTCGACGCGCTCGCCGACAAGGTCACCCCGTCGAAGATCGCGGAGCGCCAGACGCGCAAGATGCGCCGCACGCTCACCTCGGTCAAGGACCGCGTGATGGGTGTCGCGTCCGATGTCGGCGATTCGGCACACGACGCGATGGAGCACGCCGGCGACGCCGTCGCCGATGCGCCGCAGAAGGTCGCATCGACCACGCGGGGCAACCCGATCGCCGTCGGCCTCATCGCCTTCGGCGTCGGCTGGCTCGCCGCGTCGCTGATCCCCGCCTCGAAGGCGGAGCAACGCGCCGCCGAGCAGGCGAAGGATGCTGCGGCTCCCCTCCTCGACGAGGCGAAGGATGTCGCCGCCGAGGCGGCCGACCACCTGCGCGAGCCCGCGAGGGACGCCGTCGACGCGGTGAAGGAGCGCGCCGCCGAGGCCGTGGAAACGGTCCGCGACGAGGGCGAGACGGCAGCTGCGCAGGTGCAGAGCGAGGCGAAGCACACCGCCGAGCAGTACACCGGCGACCGGTGACCAGCCGAGCGCGCCGCCGACGCAGACCTCGATGCCGACGCAGACCTCGATGCCGCCCACGCAGACGTCGATCTAGTCGCGTCTGCGTACCGACGCAACCGACACGAGCACGGGATCCGAATCGATCGGATCCCGTGCTCGTGTGCGTTGCGCGAGAGACTCAGAGGTCTTCGAGCCAGTCGGGAGTCTCGGTCGACGTCGGTGACGGGTAGTTGCGCCCGGGTCGCAGTTCGGCTGTCATCGCCGAGAGACGAGCCACCACGTGAGCGTCACGCAACTCCTCGAAGGCTGACTCCACGGGCATCGCCACGATCTGGCTGGCGGGGCCGACGAGGACCTTGACCGTCGAGCGCGTTCCATCGTCGCTGACGGTCGGGATCTCCACCGTCGAGGCGGACCCGCTCTCTGCGAGCGCCACACTCAACGTGAGCAGCGCATCCGCAATGTCGTCGCCAGTCATCAACTCTTCGCCCGCATACCTGATCGTCATCACCCTTCAAGGATCGCGTACTGCAACCCGGCTGTGCAGGGTCTTGATCTCGACGTCGCGGAGGACTATAGGGGCGAGCTGCATCCACGGCCATTCACGTGCCACGAGTTCGCCGAGCTACTGCCCGTCCGTCGTGGCTCCGCGCTTGCCGGTCTACCCGGGGAGGCGCACCATGGTGGGCATGGACGTCGAATCGCGGCGTGTGCGCGCAGGACGGGCTGTGACGGTGCCGCCCGTCGAGAAGACTCGCCTCGCGGGGCGGTCGTGCGCCAAGGCCCTGGCGATCGGGCTGCTGGTCGCCACGCTCACCGGTGCGGTGCTGGCAGGGTGCGCCGCCCCGAGCCAGTCGTCGAACACGACCGGGCCTGCATCGGCGGGCGACGAGAACGGAGTCGACATGGAGAACGGCGAGTCAGACCGTGCGGATGGCGCCGATACCCACACCGATGGAGACTCCTCTGGTTCAACCCAGGAGATATCGTTCCGCGAGCTGACGGACGACGCGTCATCGTTGGTGGGCTCTCGCATTCGGGTGACAGGCAACGTCTTCTTCCATTCGGTATGCCCGCCGCCGGGGGCGACCGATTCCACGTGCGTGCTGCTCGGATACTTGACGGACCCCGGCCAGCGCACGTTCATCTCGGCCGACGAAGCAGCTGCAATCGCGCTCGCGGAAGATGGAGTCCGCCTGTCGTGCGAAGAGGGCGGCGACTCGAGCCGAGCTTGCGCCGGATGGTCGGCCGATTCGACGTACACGCTCGAGGGCGTGTTGGAGTACCAAGTGCTCGGCGACCGTATTACTGAGCTGGTCCAGCTCGAAGTGGAGACGAAGAGCGCGCCGGAGCCCTGGTAACCCGAACTGGGGGCATTTGAATGTCCCTCATGTTCTGGACAGCCGGTCCGGTGAGGGCCAGTATTTGCCGTGTCGAGCGCGCCGTCGAAGGCTGGTCTCCAAGCGCCGCGGGCCGCGCCGAGGGGGAAGACATGAACCGACGTTTCGTCGCGCCCGCAACTCCGGATTCGCCTGCCGGGCGGAGCCTGCTCTCGACGCGAGGGCTCACTGCGCCGAGGCTCACGGCCCGCAGGCCACTGGGAAAGATCACGGCTGTTGCGGCCGCGCTCACCCTTGCCCTCGGAGGCATGCTCGCTTCGCCTGCAGCGGCGGCAACCATCGACGCCGACTACGTTGCACAGGGGCCCGGTCCGATCACCGGTGGGCAGACCGAGAGCGTCACGCCCGAGCAACGAGGTCGCCGGAGCCGTGCAGACGATCGTCGCGCACCCAGCGGACCCGGCCATCGCGTGGATCGGCACGGTGAACGGCGGTGTCTGGCGCACGACGAATGCAACCGCGGCATCACCGACATGGACACCCTTGACCGATCAGCAGGCGAGTCTCTCGATCGGCGCACTCTCGCTCGACCCGACCGTCGCCACGAACACGGTGCTCGTCGCCGGAATCGGCGCGGTGAGCTCGTTCGGACGCATCTCCGGCCCCCTCACGGGCCTGCTGCGAACCGCCGATGGCGGAACCACGTGGACGGCGCTCGGCGGAGCGCAACTCACGGGAGAGAGCATCATCGGGGTGGCGCCCCGCGGCGCAACCATCGTCGCTGCTTCCAACAGCGCCAGCAATGTCATCGGGGCCGGCCAGGGTGGCATCTTCCGCAGCACCAACGGCGGCACCAGCTTCACCAGGCTCTCAGGCAATGGAACAAGCGGATTGCCGAACGTCGGTGTCTTCGACCTCGTCGAGCGACCCGTCGAACAACGCCGTCATGTACGTCGGCTCGCAGCAGGGCATCTTCCGCAGCGCCGACACAGGAGCCACCTGGACGAACATCACCAACCAGGTCACCGGCGTCAGCAATGCGACGACGAACAATCTCAAGCTGGCCGTGCACAACACCGCCGGGAACAACATCATCTACGCCGGGGTCGTCAACAACAACCAGCTCAACGGGCTGTGGCGCTCGGCGAACCAGGGCGCGAACTGGACTCAGCTCGATACCCCTTCGACGAACGAAGGCGGCGTCGTGGTCGGCCTTCAACCGCGTCAGAAGCCAGGCGGCCAGGGCGGCCTCCATTTCTCGATCGTCGCCGATCCGGGCGACTCGAACCTGGTCTACCTCGGCGGTGACCGGCAGCCCTTGAACGGCGGCCCGAACACCGGCACGTTCCCGAACTCGATCGGCGCGAACAACTTCACCGGCCGCCTGTTCCGATGCGATGCGGGCCTCGCTGCGAACAGTCAATGCACGCCCCTGACGCACAACGGCACGGCGAACAACAGCGCACCGCACGCCGACTCGCGCGAGATGGTCTTCGACGCGAACGGCGACATCCTCGAGAGCGACGACGGCGGAATCTATCGCCAGACCGATCCCTCGACGACGAACGGTCGTTGGCAGTCGCTCAACGGCAACCTCCAGATCTCCGAGCACGTCTCCTGCGACTATGACAACGTCGGTGAGCTGATCCTGTGCGGCGACCAGGACACCGGGGCGGCAGAGCAGTCCGCCTCCGGCGCGGCGAGTTGGGTCGAGCTCAGCCAGGGAGACGGCGGCTTCGTGGCCGTGAACGATTCAGGTGCCGTCCTCGATCCGCTTCAGCAGCTCGAACAATCTCAGCGCCTCCTCGTTCCAGCGCCGCACCTGCACGGCAGCGAACGTGTGCGCCAACTCGGCGCCCGGCTTCAACGTCGTCGGTCAGGGCCAGACGATCCAGGACTTCGAGGTGAACGCGGCGGGCAATTCGACCCTGCCGTTGTACACGCCCCTCGCGATGAACACGATCGACCCGACCCGGATCGTGGTGTCGTCGTCGACGCGTGTCTACGAATCGACGGATTCGCTGAACAACCTGAACATCATCCAGAGCGGCGGCACCGGTACGACCGGGGCGATCGCTTACGGCGGACGCTCGGGCGGGGCCGACAACGCCGGCGTGCTGTGGTTCGGCGACAACTCGGGCCGGCTCTTCCTTCGGAGCGCCGGTGCGGGAGCGCCCGCGCAACTTCCGGGCTGGACGGGTGGTACGGCCAGCGACATCGTGCTGAACCCCGAGAACTGGGCCGACGCGTACGTCGCCGGCGGAGCCAGAGTCTTCCACACGCTCGACGCCGGCGGGTCGTTCACGGACATCACCGGCAACCTCGCCACCTTGGCGCCGAGCGCCAACGTGCGGTCCCTCGAGATCCTGCCCGTGCCCGGCGTCGACGCCCTCGCGCTCCTCGTCGGCACGGACACCGGCGTCTTCGCGACCCAGACGCAGAATCTGGGCGTCTGGGCGGAGCTCGGTGAGAACCTGCCGAACACGATCGCGTTCGATCTCCACGTCGACGCGGCCGACGACGTGCTGCTCGTCGGCACGATGGGTCGCGGAAGCTGGCTCGTCGAGGACATCGAGGATGCCATCCCGATCGCCGACCTGCGCGTCACCAAGACCGACTCACCCGATCCGGTCATCGCCGGCGAAGAGCTGTTCTACACCGTCACCGTCACCAATGACGGGCCGGACAGCTCGGCGGGCGCCGTCGTCGTCGACGATCTGCCCGACCAGGTCATCTACCTCTCCGACGATGGCGGGTGCACCTACGCGGCACTCGAGCACCGGCTGACCTGCCCCGTCGGCGATGTCGCCGTCGGTGAGAGTCGTTCGTTCGTCATCAAGACGCGCGTCCACTCCGACACGGTCGTCGACGAAGACGACGGCACCCTCCTGATCGAGAACCTCGTCTCGGTCTCGGGTGCGAGCGTCGACAATGACCTGTCGAACAACACCTTCACCCAGCGCACCTTCGTTCAGGAGCACGCCGACCTCAAGGTCACGAAGGTCTGCAAGCCCGACGGTCGAGCTGCCCGCCGGCCAGACGGGCACGTGCACGATCTTCGTCGACAACCTCGGGCCGTCCTCGGCGCGCGACATCGTCGTCACCGATGCCAACCTCAGCGACGGCGCATTCACGATCGGGCCGTCACGCCGAGCCAGGGCACCTGCGGCGCACCGGTGAGCGGCGTGATCACCTGCCAGCTCGGCGACCTCGACGCGGCATCCGCCTCATCGATCGGGCGCGCCACGATCACCGTCGAGGTCTCGGCGAACGAGGCGGTCGACATCAACGATGTCGTGACGGTGACGTCGCCGACACCCGACCCCGTCCCGTCCAACAACCAGGCCCAGGAGTCGATCAGCGTGATGGCGGTCGCGGACCTGTCGATCGACAAGACCGGTCCCGCGACCGGGACCGCCGGCACCGATATCTCGTACACCCTCTCGATCACCAACGCCGGACCGTCGACGGCGCGCGGCGTGGTCATCACCGACGTCCTGTCGGCCGGAGTGAAGATCCTCGGGGTGAGCGGATCGGGAGGTGCGTCCTGCAACGCAGGCGTGCCAGGCGACGCGGCGCTGCCCGACGGTCTGCTCCTTCGGGAACCTCGCACCGGCAGCGACTCGCACCATGACGATCCAGGTCCACATCCTGCCCGGCTTCACGGGCCCGCTCCACAACGACGCGCGCGTCTCGAGCACCACGTTCGACAACGACCTGTCGGACAACCTCGACACCGTCGTGACCGAGGTCGCGGCATCGGCCGACCTTTCGATCACCAAGACCGACTCGCCGGACCCGGTCCTCGCCGGCGACGACCTGACCTACACGATCACCGTGACGAACGGCGGACCGTCGACCGCAACCGGACGTGAAGGTGACCGACACGCTGCCGGCCGGCACGACCTTCGTCGCGGGCGTCGACGGCAACGGCGCGACCATCTGCGCGCTCGTGCAGCCAGGCTCGGTGGTCTGCGATCTCGGGACGATGGAGCCCGGTGCGACGATCACGATCTACCTCACGGTGACCGTCGACCGCGTCATTGCCGCCGACGGCGGTGCTCGAGAACACGGCAACCGTGTCGTCGCCGACGCCGGACCCGGATCCGGCCGACAACACGGCGAGCGCGTCGACGGATGTCGACACCGCGGCGGACGTGTGGATCGACAAGACTGCCGTCCAGCGATCCGGCAACCCTGCGCCGGTGATCGTCTACACCCTCATCGTGCACAACGACAGCCGGGTGCGAATCCGACGCCCAGTCGACGCCGACACCCAACTGCGGCACCGGCGGCCCGTCCGACGCACGGAGCATCGTGGTGACCGACGTTCTGCCGCTGACCGCGAAGAAGCTCGTCGTGCAATTCGTGTCGCCGCAGTGCACCTACGCGAAGACCACGCATCGCGTCACGTGCACGGCTGACCGGCTGCCGGCTGGCGCCACGGTTCAATTCGTGATCGAAGCCCAGGCGAGCGGCAGCGTCGGCACGATCCTCAACAACGCGTCGGTCACGAGCTCGACTCCTGACCCTGACGCGACCAACAACGCGAACGCAGCGTCGATCGTGGTGAAGGGAGGCACCGGCAAGAAGCCGTGAGCCGATCGGCACATCACCGGTCGCAGCAGGGGAAGCGGCGTGGGAGCACACGTCCGCAACTGACGCACCTCGTCGTAGCTGTGACGGCATGTCAGCATCGTCAGGCATGCGAGGTGACCGCTTCCTCCAGCTGCGATTGCGTCGGATGGCCGGCGATTCCGTCGGGTGTGACGTAGAGCCGGCAGGCCGGGCACGGCGTCCGACCGACGGACGGGAACGGATCGATCCCGTCGATGAGGATGGTCGGGGAACCCGCGAAGCCCCGGTGATCGGCGGCGTTCTCAGAGGAGATCAACTCCGCGCTGATCGGCACGGACTCATAACCGCTCCGGTCCAGCGCCAAGCGGAGCAGCCGGAGCGTCTCCTCCCAGTTCGGGCACTCATCGATGTAGAGCAGATCGATCTTCACGCTGGTTCCTGCGTCGCGTCACTTGTGGGCGGTCGCCTCGCGTTCGTCGTGATCGTGTTCGTGGTGACTGTGCTCGTCGTGCGACCCGTCCTCGAGGATCATGCCCACGGATGTCGCGCATGCGTCGCCCTTCCACGCCTCGATTCCCTCTCGGATGGCGAAGACGACGATGACCAGGCCGGCGATCGGGTCGGCCCACCACCAGCCGAAGAGGCTGTTGAGCAGCAGTCCGACGAGCACGGCGGCGGAGAGGACGGCGCAGATCAACGTCTGCTTGGAGTCCGCCACGGCCGTCGCTGAACCGAGCTCGCGTCCGGCGCGGCGCTCCGCGAGCGACAGCACGGGCATCACGGCGACGCTCACGGCGGTGAGGATCAAGCCGACCGGGCTGTGCTCCGGCTCGACCGCGCCGGCGAGGGCGAGCAGCGACGAAACGGTCACAGAGGCCGCGAGGGCGAAGAACGCGACCGCGATGACCCGCAGCGTGCTTCGCTCCCATCGCTCAGGGTCGCGACGGGTGAACTGCCAGGCGACCGCGGCTGCGGAGAGCACCTCGATCGTCGAATCGAGTCCGAATCCGATCAGCGCGACCGACGAGGCGATCGAACCCGCGGTGATGGCGACGATGGCCTCGATCACGTTGTAGCCGATGGTCGCGGCCACGATCAGGCGGATGCGACGATGCAGCGTCGCTCGGCGGGCGCGGCTGAGGTTGGCAGTGGTGATCATCAGCAGGTGCACCCCTCACCCGAGCAGCAATCCGGATCGACCACGAGCACGAGGCGAAGGAGGTCATCGAGCGCGGCAGCCAGCTGCCGGTCCGCGAGGCGGTACCAGGTGCGGCGACCATCGGGGATCGACTCCACGAGTCCGCATCCGCGGAGACACGCCAGTTGGTTCGACATCACCTGCCTCGAGACCGCGAGGGCATCCGCGAGGTCCGACGGGTAGGCCGGTGCCTCCCGGAGCGCCAGGAGGATGCTCGTACGGGTGGGATCCGCCAGGGCGTGACCGAGTCGAGCGAGTGCGGCGGTGTGCGTGATGGTCGCAGTCGCGGTCGTCATGCGCACCACAGTACAGCGAACGATGAATAAACGATAGCGTGTATCGACACAGGTGCACTGCACCGTGGTGGTCCCGCGGAGACCCAGCCACCGCGGAGCCTCGCGACCCTGCTCTCGACCGCGCTCGACACGCTCTCGGCCGCGCTGGACAGCGGTGCTCCCGCTGGGATTCGAACCCAGACTGAGGCGATTTTAAGTCGCCTGCCTCTGCCGATTGGGCTACGGGAGCGCGGCGCCGCACGATGGCGGCGCCGCGTTCCACACTACTTCGCGGCGACCGGCTCGGCGGCGACGACCTTCGCCGCGGCGGAGCCTGCGGACTTGGTCTCGGTCTTCTCGGCGGCCTTCGGCTCGAGCGCGGCCTTCGCCTTGGGCTCGACCTTCTTGGGCGCGGATGCGGCGGCGGGCTTCTGCTGCGGTGCGGCGTCGGTCACGACCTTCGGCCGAGCGGCGAACGCCTCGAACTGCGCGCGCGGCTGCTGCACGGCCGAGAGCGAGACGATGTCGCGGCCGAGCCAGAAGTTGTTCCACCAGCCCCAGAACACGCGGAACTTGCGCTCCCAGCTGGGCATGGCGAGACCGTGGTAACCACGGTGCGCGAACCAGGCGATGAGGCCCTTCAGCGCGATGTTGCCCGACTGGAAGACACCCGAGCCGACGCCGAGACCCGCGACCGCGCCGAGGTTCTTGTGGAAGTACTCCTTCGGCTCCTCGCCGCGCAGCACCGCCACGATGTTCTTCGCGAGCAGCTTGCCCTGACGCACCGCGTGCTGCGCGTTCGGCACGCAGTAGCCGCCGACGCCGCCGCCCGTGAGGTCGGGCACGGCGGCGATGTCGCCGGCAGCCCACGCGTCGGCCACCCAGTCGTCTTCGTCGCCGACGCGCAGGTCGGCACGGGTCTGGATGCGACCGCGCTCTTCGACCGGGAGGTCGCTCGAGCGCACGATGGCCGGGTTCGCCATGACTCCGGCCGTCCACACGATGAGGTCGGTCTCGAACGTCTCGCCGGTCGAGAGCTCGATGTTGCCGTCGACCGCGCTCGTGAGCTGCGTGTCGAGGTGGATCTCGGCGCCGCGCTGGGCGAGGTGCTTGATGACCCAGTGGCTGGTCGGCAGCGAGACCTCGGGCATGATGCGCCCCATGGCCTCGATGAGGTGGAAGTGCGTGTCGTCGAAGCTCAGCTGCGGGTAGAACTCGAGCAGCGAGCTCGCGAACGAGCGCAGCTCGGCGAACACCTCGATGCCCGCGAAGCCGCCGCCGACGACGACGAACGTGAGCAGTCGGTCGCGCTCGGGACCGGCCGGCAGGTTCGCCGCCTTGTCGAAGTTGGTGAGCACGCGGTCGCGGATGGCGACGGCCTCTTCGATCGACTTCAGGCCGATGGCGTTGTCGGCGATGCCCGGAATCGGGAACGTGCGCGAGACGGCGCCGCCGGTGACCACGACCACGTCGTAGTCGAACTCCCACGGCTCACCGAGCTCGGGCGTGATCGTCGCGATCTTCGCCGCGTGGTCGATGCGCGTGACCTTGGCGGTGATGACGCTGGTCTTCTTGAGGTGACGACGCTGCGAGACGACCGAGTGACGCGGCTCGATCGACCCTGCGGCGACCTCGGGAAGGAACGGCTGGTACGTCATGTACGGGAGCGGGTCGACGATCGTGACCTCGGCCTCGCCCGCGCGGAGCCACTTCTCGAGCTTCCACGCAGTGTAGAACCCGGCATAGCCGCCACCGACAATGAGAATCTTGGGCACGGTGAAATGGACTCCTCGTTTTGCTTGACGTGCGATCACTGCTCGCGAATGCGGACAGTCCGCCTGAGATGCCGAGTGGCGCCGATGCCCAACAGCGCTCCTATCGTACCAAATCCAGCGACCAACGAGAGCGGGACCGTGATATAGGCGAGCGTCCACGGGGTCGGGAGCAGCGTGGTCGTCGCATCCTCTTCGGGAAGCGGGCGGGTCGGCGATCGGCACGATCTCCTGTTCCTCGGGCGACTGGGCGGGAGCCTCACTCGTCGCTCGCCGGTGCAGGGTGATCCACTCGGCCAGGCTGCCGAGCGGGTTCTCCTCGCACGGATTCGACGTCGGCATCCAATGCCGTGACCGGGTCGATGAGTCCGAATCCGTAGAGCGCGCTCGGTTCCTTCGGTTCGGCAGTCTTGATGACCCGTTCGATGACGTTCGCGGCGTCGAGGTCGGGATACTCCGAACGCACGAGGGCGACGAGCCCCGAGACGAGCGGCGCCGCGCCACTGGTGCCGCTCCAGATCGCGACCCGCCCGTCGGGCTGCACGCCCACGAGGTCCTCGCTCGGCGCCGCCACCGCGATCGAGATGCCCTGCGAGCTCGCGTCGAGGCTCGCGTTCTTCTCCTTGTCGACACCCGCGACCGTGAGCACGCCGGGAATCGTCGCCGGGGCGCCGACCTCGCTCGTGCCGCTCCCGCGGTTGCCGGCGGCCGCGACCACGACCACGTCGTTCTCGAACGCGTAGGTGAACGCGTCGTCCCAGCTCTCGGGCCAGTCGCGGGTGTTGCGCGTGAGCGACATGTTGATGATGTCGGCGCCGTTGTCGACCGCCCAGCGCACGCCCTCGGCGATCTGCTCGTCGTTGGTCTTCTCGGCCCCGGTGTCCTGGCCGAAGGCGACCGAGACCGCGAGGATCTCGGCCTCGGGCGCCACGCCGATGACCCCGTTGCCCTCACCGGTTCCACGCCCGGCGAGCAGCGACGCGACCATGGTGCCGTGTGCGCTGTCGGCCGGGTCGCCGACCGGGGTCTGCCCATCGGGAGTGCCGAGGCCCGAGACATCCGTGCCGCCGGTGACGACGCCGCGCAGTTCGGCGACGTTGCCGTTCACGCCCGTGTCGATCACCGCGACGGTGACGCCCTCGCCGCGCGAGGTGCCCCAAGCGGTCGTGAAGCCGTAGTCGTCGAGCCAGTACTCGTAGTCGCGCACGGTGTCGGCGTGCGCCGGAGCGGCACCGGCGAACACGATCGCGCCCACCGCGGCGATCGCGGCGGCGATCCGGGCGGCGCGCGCGGTTGAACGGGTGCGTCGGTGCCGGGTCATCCGCTCAGCTCTTCGGATGTCTCGCCGAGCGCCGCCTCGAACGTGTCGTCGACACCGTAATCGGGGCACTGGCAGACGGTGGGCGACCACGACGAGCGCTCGAGCGCGAGGTCGCCGATGGGGTTCGCGCCGGGGCCCGCCGCGAGGGAGTGCGCCGCGAGCGCGTGCAGGCACTTGACCCGGGTGGGCATGCCGCCGGCCGAGATGCCGGCGATCTCGGCGACGTCGCCGAACAGCCCGCGATCGGTGAGGAAGTCGCCGTGGGCGCGCCGATAGGCGATGCGCAGGTCGGCGTCGGCGGCCAGCAGCTCGGTGCACTCGACCATCAGCTGCGCCGCCTCGAGGAACGACATCGCGGCGGTCGCGACGGGGTGCGAGAGGTAGTAGAACGTGGGGAACGGGGTGCCGTCGGCCAGCCGCGGCGCCGTCGCGACCACCGTGGGCGCGCCGCACACGCACCGGGCGGGGATGCCGACCACGTCGCGCGGGCGCCGGCCGAGCTGCGCGGTGACGATGCGCAGGTCGCGCTCGGTGACCGGGCCGAAGGGCGGGCGGGTCATCGGTCGCCCTCCTCGGCTGCGGGGGCGTCGGTCGCGGGCGGCGTCGCCGGATCGGTCGGAGCGCCGGGCGTGGTCGCCGGGTCGGTCGCGGCAGGCGCGAGCCCCGCGGTCATCACGGAGTCCAGCAGCGTGCGCATCCAGTCGCCCTTCGTTTCGGTCACTTCGGCCGAGACCTCGGCTGCGGCATCTGCCGCGGTTCCCGCCGGCCGGTCGTCGATGACGAGGTAACTCACCTCGCCCGGCATCACGTAGTACAGCCGCTCTCGTGCCTGCGTCACGATGAACGTCTCGTCGTTCCAGCGCTCGCGCTCGTCACGGAGCCGCTGCACCTCCTCCTCTTGAGCCGAGACGGCGGCGCGAAGCTCTGCGATCTGCTGCCGTTGTTGCGCGAACGCCGCGATCGACGGCGCGAGCACCACGACGGCGAGCACGAGTACGCCCATCATGATGAGCGAGAAACCTGAGAATCGGATGCCACGGAGCCAGCCCGCGCGTGCGGCATCGGTCGTGAGCGCTGCTGCGCGGAGTGCCGGCGCGCGACGTGCCCTTCGCAGCGCTCGACGCGGACTTCTTCGACTCGGTCTTCTTCGAGTCGGTCTTCTTCGACGCGTCGTCTCGACCTTCTTCGAGTCGGTCTTCTTCGAGTCGGGCCTTCTTCGAGTCGGCGCTTCTTCGAGTCGGCCTTCTTCGAGTCGGTCTTCTTCGAGTTCGGTGCAGGCTGGCGCCGTGCGACCGCGCGGCGGCCGCGCGCCGGCCGGATTCGCCGGGCGGCGGGGTGTGCGGGCGGAATCGCCGTTCATCACCCTCCTCATCGCCTGCCCCGGAGACCACGACGGGGGTGGCCACCCGGCCACCCCCGTCGCTGTCAGCTACGCGATCACGCCGTGAAGCGAGGGAACGCCGTGCGGCCGGCGTACACCGCGGCCTCACCGAGCTCTTCTTCGATCCTCAGAAGCTGATTGTACTTGGCGACGCGCTCGCTCCGGGCGGGCGCGCCCGTCTTGATCTGACCCGCGTTGGTCGCGACGGCGAGGTCGGCGATCGTCGTGTCCTCGGTCTCGCCCGAGCGGTGCGACATGACCGCCGTGTACCCCGAGCGCTGCGCGAGCGACACCGCGTCGAGGGTCTCGGTGAGCGTGCCGATCTGGTTGACCTTCACGAGGATGGAGTTGGCGGCCTGCTTGCCGATGCCGTCGGCCAGGCGCTTCGGGTTGGTGACGAACAGGTCGTCGCCGACGAGCTGCAGCTTGGTGCCGAGCTCGGCGGTGAGCTGGGTCCAGCCCTCCCAGTCGTCCTCGGCCAGCGGGTCCTCGATCGAGATGAGGGGGTACGCCGCCGCGAGCTCGGCGTAGTACGCGCTCATCTCCTCTGCGCTGCGGTCCTTGCCCTCGAAGTGGTAGGCGCCGTTCTCGAAGAACTCGGTCGCCGCGACGTCGAGGCCGAGCGCGATGTCGGTGCCGAGCGTGAAGCCGGCCTTGCCGATCGCCTCGGCGATGAGGTCGAGCGCGGCGCGGTTGTTCTCGAGGTCGGGGGCGAAGCCGCCCTCGTCGCCCAGGCCGGTCGACAGGCCCTTCGACTTCAGCAGGCTCTTCAGCGCGTGGTAGGTCTCGACGCCCCAGCGCAGGCCCTCGGAGAAGGTCGGCGCGCCGACCGGCAGCACCATGAACTCCTGGATGTTCACGCCGGTGTCGGCGTGCGCGCCGCCGTTGATGATGTTCAGCATGGGCACCGGCAGCACGTGCGCGTTCGGGCCGCCGAGGTAGCGGAACAGGGGCAGGTCGGCGGAGTCGGCGGCGGCCTTCGCGACCGCGAGGCTCACGCCGAGGATGGCGTTCGCGCCGAGGCGGCTCTTCTCGTCGGTGCCGTCGGCCTCGATGAGCGCGGCATCGACGAGGCGCTGGTCGCTCGCGTCGAGGTCTTCGATGGCGGGACCGAGGTCGTCGAGCACGCCGTCGACGGCCTTCTGCACGCCCTTGCCGAGGTAGCGGCCGCTGTCGCCGTCGCGCAGTTCGTGCGCCTCGTAGGCGCCGGTCGACGCACCCGAGGGCACGGCCGCGCGGGCCAGGGTGCCGTCGTCGAGGAGCACCTCGACCTCGACGGTCGGGTTGCCGCGAGAATCGAGAATCTCGCGCGCGCCTACAGCTTCGATGAATGCCACAGTGAACTCCTCTGTGATGGGGGTGACTGGTGGACGACTCCGTCGTGATCCGCGTCACAGTCTAGTAATGCTCACGACCCGTGGTTCGACCGTGACGGCCGCGACGGGTCACCCGTCGGTACGGAGTGCGTTCGCCAGTTCGGAAGCCGCGTGCGACCAGTCGAGCTCCTCGGCACGCGCGCGGCATGCGTCGGCGGTGCGGCGCAGGTGCGCGGGGTCGCTGGCGAGTTCGTCGAGCGCCGCTGCGAGCGCACCGGCATCGCCGGGCGCCGCGGCCTGCGCGCGGCGCGGTGGGCCGTCGATCTGATCCGTGTGGGCGCGGCGTCACGTCCGGAGTCGCTGCTGCGCCTGCTCATCGTGGCGGCCGGCCTGCCGGAACCCGAGATCGGCCCGCCGTCGCGGTCGCGCGCGGCACGATCGTGCTGCACCCGGATCTCGCCTACCCCGACCTCCGAATCCCGATCGAGTACGAGGGCTCCGGACACCGCAATGCCGACCGCGGGAGCGCGACATCGAGCGTCGCGAACTGTTCGAAGATGCCGGGTCGCGGGTCATCCGCGTGACAAGCAGGGACTCTTCGATGAACCCGAGGCGACCGTTCGACGCATTCGCCATGCCCGAATCGCCCGCACGCGTCGGTGAGTGGGCGATCTTGGCTCGCTTCGGGCGGCAACGTTCCGCCAAGATCGCCCATTCGGAGGCGACGTGGGCGGCGCGGTCAGGCGCTGAGCTCGCGGAACGCGAGCGACGAGGCATCGGTCGTGTCGGGCCCGACCTGGGCGAACGCGTCGAAGCCGTCGGCGGTGACGCGATCGAGCAGCGCACGCAGGTTCTTGGTGCGGCGTTCGAAGCGCACCCGGGCTCCGGATGCCACGAGCTCGTGCTTGAGCGAGAGCAGCGTCGACGGTTCGACCTCGGAGTCGTAGACGAGCACGACCGCGCGGGGGCGCCCCTCGTCGCGCATGGCGAGCAGGTCGACGATGCGCTCGAAGCCGATCGAGAAGCCGCAGGCCGGCACCTCCTGGCCGAGGAAGCGCCCGATCATGTGGTCGTAGCGCCCGCCGCCGCCGAGCGAATAGCCGAGGTCGGGGTGCGCGATCTCGAAGATCGTGCCGGTGTAGTACCCCATGCCGCGCACGAGCGTCGGGGTCGAACTCGATCGCCGCGTCGGGCAGTGCGGCGCGCAGCGCGAGCAGGTCGGCGTACGCCGCCTGGTCGAGCCAGGCGGGCTGGCGGCACCACGCCGTCGGTCAGGTGCCAATCGGCCGCGGTCAGCGCCTCGAGCTCGGCTGCGACATCCGCATCGCCGGTGACGATGCCGAGCTCGGCGAGTTCGGCCGCCACTCCCCCGGTGCCGATCTTGTCGAGCTTGTCGATCGTGATCAGGGCGCGTTCGCGCAGCTCGTCGGGGACGCCCCACGAGCCGAGGATGCCGGTGAGGATGCGCCGGTCGTTGATGCGGATCGTGCAGCCGCCGAGCCCCAGCGCATCGAGCGTCGCGACGGTCGCGGTGAGCAGTTCGAGCTCGGCGAGCTGCCCCGCCTCGCCGATGATGTCGATGTCGCACTGCACGAACTGGCGGTAGCGGCCCTTCTGCGGGCGCTCGGCACGCCACACCGGCGCGATCTGGATCGCGCGGAACACCGGAGGCAGCGCGGCGCGGTGCGTCGCGTAGAACCGGGCGAGCGGCACGGTGAGGTCGTAGCGCAGGCCGAGGTCGGCGAGCGAGAGGGCGTCGCCGGATGCCGCTGCCGCGGCCAGGTCGTCAGCGGTGAGGCCGCGCTTCATCACGGCGAACGCGAGCTTCTCGTTGTCGCCGCCGAGGCCGGCGTGCAGCCGTGACGAGTCCTCCATGACCGGCGTCTCGATCTCGTCGAAGCCGTGCGCCGCATAGCACGCCGCGGATCACGCCGAGGGCGTGCTCGCGTCGCGCCTTCTCGGCGGGGAGGAAGTCGCGCATGCCGCGCGGAGGAGTGACGGATGCGGCCATGCCGACCATTCTTCCAGCAGGCGCGGCGACGCCGCACCGCGGCGCGTTCGGCTCAGTGCCAGCCCTCTGCCTCCGGGTCGTTTCGCACCCCTAGACTTCGACGAGCAAACGAACGGAGGCAGTGTGAGCGGGATCACGGTCGAGGGCGTCGCCCGGTCGTTCGGCGACGTGCACGCGGTGCGCGACGCGACCTTCGAGGTCGCACCGGGCACCGTCGCGGGCCTCATCGGCCCGAACGGCGCGGGCAAGACGACGCTGCTGCTCATGCTCGCGTCGCTGCTCGCGCCCGACACGGGCTCGATCCGCATCGCGGGGTACGACCCCGTCACCGAACCGCACCAGGTGCGGCGGCGCATGGGCTGGATGCCCGACACGCTCGGCTCGTGGCCGACGCTGACGGTGCGACGCCGCGCTCACCACGAGCGGCCGCATGTACGGCATGAGCTCCGTTGCGGCATCCGATCGCGCAGCCGACCTCATCGGCCTCGTCGACCTCGGCCCGCTCGCCGACCAGCCCACTCGCGTGCTCTCGCGCGGACAGAAGCAGCGCCTCAGCCTCGCGCGAGCGCTCGTGCACGACCCCGACGTGCTGCTGCTCGACGAACCTGCATCGGGCCTCGACCCCGCGGCGCGTGCGTCGCTGCGCGAACTCGTGCGGCGGCTCGCCGGCGAGGGCAAGACGGTGCTCGTGTCGAGCCACGTGCTCGCTGAGCTCGAGGAGATGGCAGACACCGCGGTGTACCTCGCCGACGGCGAAACCGCGGCCCCCGACGAGGTGGCGCGCGCGGGCCAGGCGGCAAGGGGGTGGCGCATCCGATCTCTCGATGCCGAGCGGCTCAGCTCGGCGCTCGAGGCCGCGGGTTCGGGGCGGTCGCGGTGGTCGACCGGTTCGGCGCGGTCGTGCCGCTCGCGAACGAGGCCGACGCCGCGCAGCTGCTCGCGCACCTCGTGGGCGTCGGTGTGCCCATCTCGTCGTTCGCTCCCGGCCGTCGGCGATCTCGAACACGTGTTCCACGACCTGAACCGCCAGGGAGGCGAGGCATGAGCGGGTTCCTGCGCGGCATGTGGCTCATCGTCACGCTCGACCTCAAGCAGCGCGTGCGCGGCGTCGCCTGGTACGTGCTGCTCGGCGTGTTCGTGTTGCTCGTGATCATCGTCACCGTGCTCACGGTCATCGCATCGAACGCCTGGGACTCGGGCGGCGGCGCGGTCTTCTCAGTGGTCGTGTTCTTCGTGCTGCTGCTCGGCACCCTCGTGTCGCCCGCGCTGTCGGGCAATGCCATCAACGGCGAGCGCGACGCGGGCACCCTCGCCACCACGCAGGTGACGCTCATGACGACGGCGCAGCTGGTGATCGGCAAGTGGCTCGCCGCCTGGCTGACCGCCCTCGCATTCCTTGCTGCGTCGGTGCCGTTCCTGCTGTTCGGCATCGTGCTCGGGCAGATCTCGGCGGCGACGATCGTGATCTCGGTGCTCGTGCTCGCGGTCGAGCTCGGCGTCATCGCCGCCGTCGGCGTCGGCCTCTCGGGCGTGCTCGCCCGCCCGCTCTTCTCGGTCGTCGTGACCTACCTCGTCGTGGCGGCGCTTTCGATCGGCACACTGATCGCCTTCGGCCTGGGTGGCGCGTCGATCCAGTCGACGGTGAGCCAGACCTACATCGCGGTCGATTACCAGGCACTCGACGAGAACGGCCTCCCGCCGGCGGCGGCGACGTGCCCTGCCTCGGCGCCGACGAGTGACCAGTACCAGACGCCGCGATTCGACGCCGTCTGGGGCTTCCTCGCCGCGAACCCGTATGTGGTCGTCGCCGACGCCTCGCCGATCACCTTCGACCAGTACGGGCAGCCGCGCGACATGTTCGGGTTCATCGCCGTCGGCGTGCGCCAGGCGCAGCACGCCCCCGACCTCGAGCCCGTCTACGACGAGTGCGCCTCGTTCAAGCCCGACGGCTCGTGGGTCGACCCGGATTACGAGACCGCGCAGTGAGATCTACGACCGGTCGGTGCCGTCGTGGTTCGTCGGCCTCGCCATCCACGTGCTGCTCGGTGCCGGGGCGCTCGCATGGGCGTGGCGGCGCTCCGAGGTGCCCGCCCGCCGCCTCGCCGCGGGCAGCCGCATCGCCTGAGCCTCGCGGCTGCGGGAGCTAGAGCACCCCGCCCGCGGCCTCGGGCGCGTTCGCGTCGACGCCGGCGTCGCCGATGCGCTCGCGCGCGACGAAGTTCTCGATGTCGAAGAGGTTGTCTTTCGCGCGCTTGGCGATCGTGAGCAGCGTGTCCATCGACGCGACCTCTTCGACCTGCTCCTTGAGGAACCAGAGCATCGCCTGCTCGCCGAGCGCATCGCCCTCTGACCGGGCGGCCTTGAACAGCGCCTCGATCTGCCCGGTGACCTCTTTCTCCTGCGCGAGGGCGAGCTCGATCGGCTCGACGATGTTCGCGAACTCGTTGCGCACCGGAGGGATGCCGGGGATCGTGACGCCGAGATGACGGTCCATGCGGTACTGCACGAGCATCATCGCGTGATTGCGCTCCTCGACCGACTGCCGGTAGAAGTGCGCCGCGAGCTGCGGCAGGTCGTGATCGTCGAACCACGTCGCGATCGCGATGTACTGCTGCGATGCCGCGAATTCGTTGCCGATCTGGGTGGACAGGAGGTCGTTGAAGGAGTCGCCGCTCATGCCTCGACGCTACTCGCCTGCTCCGCCCGTCGCACTTGGCCTTCGAGATCGCGCACCGCACCGCGCAGGGCGCGTTCGGCGTCGATGCCCTGTGCGCGGGCCGACTCGACGAGTTCGAGCAGCAGTCGCCCGAGCTCGGGCTCGGTGGCCGGCGACACGGCGGTCTCGCGGTCGACCGGCGCCGGGACATCCGCCACCGTCACGCTCACCTTCTCGGCCTTGCCGAGCATCTTCTGGGCCAGGGCGAGCGCCGGCATGCCCCGCGGCACCCCGTCGAGCACGCTCGTGCGGTGCGGTTTCTCGTCTTGCTTCAGGTCGTCCCAGAACGCGACGACGTCGGCGGCGGTGTGCGCCTCGCGATCGCCGAAGACATGCGGATGCCGCGACACCATCTTCGCCGTCATGTGGCGGGCCACGTCGTCGATGTCGAAGCGCTCGCCGTCGGTGTGCGCCGCGAGGTCGGCGTGGAAGAGCACCTGGTAGAGCACGTCGCCGAGCTCCTCGATCATCTCGGCGCGATCGCCGGTCTCGATGGCGTCGATGAGCTCCCAGCACTCTTCGACGAGGTACTGCACGAGGCTCTCGTGGGTCTGGTCGGCGTCCCAGGGGCATCCGCCCGGCGCGCGCAGCAGCGCGACGGTGGCCACCAACTCGGTGAGTCCCTCGTGCGGGCCTGCCGCAGCCGGGTGCTCGACCACCTGTCGACCTCGCCGCGCCCCGCCTCGATCTCACTCACGCTGTCAGCCTAACCGCGGGTCGCGACGACCCGCCCGAATAGGATGGCGGAGGTGTGCCGGGAAGTCTGGTCGGCCG
This sequence comes from uncultured Actinomycetota bacterium, assembly GCA_963836825.1. GTDB lineage: Bacteria > Actinomycetota > Actinomycetes > Actinomycetales > Microbacteriaceae > Agromyces. Next base: position 29,045 of record CAWILI010000001.1, on the reverse strand, counting down.
ACGAGCGATCGTCGTCAGTGTTTCCCGACGTCGTGAGGCGGTCGCCCTGACGGGCTCGCCGCACATGAACGCGACTTCCGAACAGGAGTCCCATGAACTTCCTCCGCTCCGAGCGCTGGGCCGCCGCCCTGCTGCTCGTCGCCGCGACCGCTCGGCCTCGTCATCGCCAACCTGCCGTTCGGCGCCGACGTTCATCGAGGTGAAGAACGCGCACCTCGACCTCCCGTTGCTCCGGCTCGACCTCTCGGCCGGGCACTGGATCAGCGACGGACTGCTCGCGATCTTCTTCTTCATCGTCGCGGTCGAGCTCAAGCGCGAGCTCGTCATCGGCGAGCTCAACAGCCTGTCGAAGGCGCTTGCGCCCGCGATCGCCGCCGTCGGCGGCGTCGATCGTGCCGGCGGCGATCTTCCTCGCGTTCACGGCCGGCACGCCAACGGTCGACGGCTGGCCGATCCCGACGGCGACCGACATCGCCTTCGCGCTCGGCGTGCTCGCGGTATTCGGGCGGTACTTACCGACGCGCGTGCGGATCTTCCTGCTCGCGCTGGCGGTGCTCGACGACCTCATCGCGATCCTCATCATCGCCTTCTTCTTCACGAGCGACGCGAACCTCGCCGCGCTCGGCTTCGCCACCATCGCGATCGCACTGTTCGGGGCGGTCAGCCGGATCCTGAAGCCTCGGTCGAACTGGATCCAGTCCCGCCGGCCGCAATGGCCGATCATGCTGCTACTCGCGGTGCTCGCCGTGTTCGCCTGGTATTTCGTCTTCCTCTCGGGCGTGCATGCCACCATCGCGGGCGTCGCCCTCGGGCTCGTCATGGCTCGCCGTCCTGGCGGCCGGGCGGCGCACGCGCTCGAGCCATGGTCGAACGGCGTCATCCTGCCGCTGTTCGCCTTCACCGCAGCGATGGTGCCCGTGCCGCAGGTGTCGCCCGCGCAGCTCGACCCGGCGTTCTGGGGCATCCTCGTCGCGCTTCCGGTCGGCAAGATCCTCGGCATCACGCTCGTCGGCCTGCTCGGCGGGATCTCTGCGCGACCGAAGACCGGCACACCGCTCACGTTCGGCGACCTCGTCGTCGTCGGCGCGCTCGGCGGCATCGGATTCACGGTCTCGCTCCTCATGAACGAGCTCGCGTTCGCTGGACTGCCGGGTGTCGCCGACGAGGGCACGCTCGCCGTGCTGCTCGGCTCGGGCGTGGCGATCATCATCTCGGCCATCGCGGTGACCGCGCAGTCGCGCCGCTACCGACGCCTCGGCGAGCACGCCGGTGCCGGCGGGCCGTTCGCGCACTGACTTCCCGACAACGAGATGGCTGGCAGATGACGCAAACGCGCAATATGTCTCCGGTTCGCCGGTACTGGGACGCCTTGGCGCGCAATTTCCTGGGAGACGCGCCCGATTGGTACAAGGCGACCATCGTCGCGTTCCTGGTGTTGAACCCGTTCATGCTCATCATCCTCGGCCCCGTCATCACCGGTTGGGCGTTCGTGGCCGAGTTCATCTTCGCCCTCGCCATGGCGCTGAAGTGCTACCCGCTCCAGCCTGGCGGTCTCATCGCACTCGAGGGTGTCGTGATCGGAATGACCACTCCTGAGAGCGTCTATCACGAGACGGTGGCGAACTTCTCCGTCATCCTGCTGTTGATCTTCATGGTCGCGGGCATCTACTTCCTGCGGGACCTGCTGCTGGTCGTGTTCACGAAGCTGCTGGTCGCCGTGCGCTCGAAGCTCCTGCTCTCGCTCACCTTCGTCGCCGCGGCGGCGCTGCTCTCCGCCTTCCTCGACGCGCTCACCGTGGTGGCCGTCGTCATCGCGGTCGCCACCGGGCTCTACTCGGTCTACCACCGCTTCGCCTCGGATCGCGGCGTCGACGACGAGCACGACCATGCTGACGACGAACTCGTGAACGACCCCATGCGGCACGACCTCGATCGCTTCAGGGCCTTCCTGCGGAACATCATGATGCACGCCGCCGTCGGAACTGCGCTCGGTGGGCTGGCGACCCTCGTGGGCGAACCCCAGAACCTGCTCATCGGCCAGCTCGCCGGCTGGGGGTTCGCAGAGTTCTTCGTGCGGATGCTACCCGTCTCGGTTCCGGTGCTCGTCGCAGGACTGCTCACCACGGTGGCGGTCGAGAAGACCCGTTGGTTCGGGTACGGGGTCGAGCTTCCCCCATCCGTGCGCGAGGTGATGGAGCGATGGGAACGCCGCGAGTCGGCACGGCGCGGTCCTCGCCAGAAGGCCCGACTCGCGATCCAAGCCGTCACCGCGCTCCTGCTCGTCATCTCGCTGGCGTTCCAGCTCGCGGAGGTAGGGCTGGTCGGCCTCATGGTCATCATCGTCGCGACGGCGTTCAATGGGGTCACGAACGAGCACGCGCTCGGGCGTGCCTTCCAGGAGGCGCTGCCGTTCACGGCCCTGCTCGTGACGTTCTTCGCGATCGTCGCGATCATCCACGATCAAGGTCTGTTCGCACCGGTGATCGAGTTCGTGCTGGCCCAAGACGGACCGTGGCAGGCGACCATGCTGTTCGTCGCGGCGGGTGCGCTCTCGGCCGTCAGCGACAATGTCTTCGTTGCGACCGTCTACATCACTGAGATCGCCCAGGCATTCGACGCCGGCTCGATCACGCGAGACCAATTCGATTCGCTCGCGATCGTGGTGAACGCGGGCACGAACGTCCCGAGTGTTGCGACACCCAACGGCCAGGCCGCCTTCCTGTTCCTGCTCACCTCTGCGCTCGCACCGCTCATCCGGCTCGGATTCGGGCGGATGCTGTGGATGGCCGTGCCCTACACGATCACGATGACGACGGCAGGATTGCTCGCGGTCCGCTTCCTCCTGTAGGCGCGTCGTCGGTCTCTCAAGTGGCGGCGGTTGCGGATGCCTCCGGACGCGCGAGCCGCCCGAGGCCGGTCAGTCGGCCGTGGCCGCGGCAGGGACATCCGTCGACGGCGCCTCGGGAAGCGGGAAGATCGCCGTCAGGAGCCGAGACACCCAGTCGATGAGGTCGGCGTCGCCCGGCAGCTCGCCGTTGACCACGGGGAAGGGCACGAGGATGACGTCGTTCTGCGCGAAGTGCTTGGCGCCCTGGTAGAGGCGCTCGAGTCGCACGCGGCGGGAGTCGGGGATGTTCGCGGGCGCGATGCGCAGCTTCGACCCGGTGGCGATGACGTCGGAGAGCCCCGCGAGCTGCGCCAGCCGGCGCAGGCGCGAGATCGCGACGAGGTGCTTCACCTGCTCGGGCGGCGCGCCGTAGCGGTCGACGAGCTCGTCGAGCACGGCGTCGATCTGCCCTTCGGCGGCTGCCGGGCCGCTGGCGGCCGAGAGCTTCTGGTAGGCCTCGAGGCGCAGGCGCTCGCTGTCGACGTAGTCCTCGGGGATGTGCGCGTCGACCGGCAGCTCGAGCCGCAACTCGGTCTGCCCCTCGGCGACGTCGCCCCGGAACGCCGACACCGCCTCGCCGATCATGCGCAGGTAGAGGTCGAAGCCGACGCCGGCGATGTGCCCGGCCTGCTCGGCGCCGAGCAGGTTGCCGGCGCCGCGGATCTCGAGGTCTTTCAGCGCGACCTGCATGCCCGACCCGAGCTCGTTGTTCGCGGCGATGGTCGACAGGCGGTCGTGCGCGGTCTCGGAGAGCGGCTTCGCCGGGTCGTAGAGGAAGTACGCGTAGGCGCGCTCGCGGCCGCGGCCGACCCGCCCGCGCAGCTGATGCAGCTGCGAGAGCCCGTACTTGTCGGCGCGGTCGATGATGATCGTGTTCGCGTTCGTGATGTCGAGGCCGGTCTCGATGATGGTCGTCGAGACCAGCACGTCGAACTTGCGCTCCCAGAAGTCGACGACGATCTGCTCGAGCACGTGCTCGTTGAGCTGTCCGTGGGCGACGGCGATGCGGGCCTCGGGCACGAGCTCGGCGAGCTGCGGCAGCGACGCGGTTGATCGACGAGACGCGGTTGTGCACGAAGAAGATCTGGCCCTCGCGCAGCATCTCGCGCCGGATCGCCGCTGCCACCTGCTGCTCGGAGTACGGCCCGACGAAGGTGAGGATCGGGTGCCGGTCTTCGGGCGGGGTCGCGAGCGTCGACATCTCGCGGATGCCGGTGACCGCCATCTCGAGCGATCGCGGGATCGGGGTCGCGCTCATCGCGAGGATGTCGACGTTGGTCTTCAGCTTCTTGAGCGAGTCCTTGTGCTCGACGCCGAACCGCTGCTCTTCGTCGATGATGACGAGGCCGACGTCTTTGAAGCGCACCTTCTCGGTGAGGATGCGGTGCGTGCCGATGACCATGTCGACGGTGCCGTCGGCGAGCCCCGCGACCGTCTCGCGCGCCTCTTTGTCGGTCTGGAACCGGCTGAGTGCCCGCACGTGCACGGGGAACCCGGCGAACCGCTCGTTGAACGTCTCGAGGTGCTGCTTGACGAGCAGCGTCGTCGGCACGAGCATGGCGACCTGCTTGCCGTCTTGGATGGCCTTGAACGCAGCACGCACGGCCACCTCGGTCTTGCCGAAGCCGACATCGCCGGCGAGCAGCCGGTCCATGGGGATCGGCCGCTCCATGTCGGCCTTCACCTCGTCGATGGTCTGCACCTGGTCGGGCGTCTCGACGAACGGGAACGCCTCTTCGAGCTCGTGCTGCCACGGGGTGTCGGCGCTGAAGGCGTATCCCTTGGCCGCCATGCGCGCCGAGTAGAGCTTCACGAGCTCGACGGCGATGTCGCGCACGGCCCTGCGCGCCCGCCCCTTGGCCTGCGCCCAGTCGCTGCCGCCCATCTTGCTCAGCGAGGGCGCCTCGCCGCCCACGTAGCGGCTCAGCAGGTCGAGCTGGTCGGTGGGCACGAACAGCCGGTCGCCGGCATGGCCGCGCTTCGACGGCGCGTACTCGAGCACGAGGTACTCGCGCACCGCGGTCGGTTGCTGCTGGATGCCCGCGGTGCGGCTCGGCCCGGTCGGCCGGCTGCCGGTGGCGACCTCGCGCTGCACCATCTCGACGAACCTGCCGATGCCGTGCGTCTGGTGCACGACGTAGTCGCCCTGCTTGAGCTGCAGCGGGTCGACGACGTTGCGGCGACGGCTCGCGAGCTTCTTGCCCTGGCGGGCGTCGTAGCCGGCCGCGCGGCCGTAGAACTCGGCTTCGGCGATGAGCCCCAGCTTCACCTCGGGCACCTCGTAGCCGCGCGCCGCGTCGGCCTGCACGAGGTAGGCGACGCCCGGTTCGAGATCGGCGGGGACCTCGTCGACCAGGCGCGCCGCGAGGCCGGCTTCGGCGAGCACGTCGCGTGCGCGTTCGACGAGTCCATGACCGGCGGATGCCACGACCAGGCTCCAGCCGTCGCGCAGGCGCTCGGCGGCATGGTCGACCGCCCCGGCGACGTTGCCCTGGAAGCTCGGCATGGCATTCGCGGCGAGCCGCACGGTCGTCGACGCGGTCGCCGCCGCGGCAGCGCCGTCGCCCTCTGACGACGCCACGACCTCGGCGGCGTCGCCGATGTCGAACGACGAGAAGTTCCACCACACCCGGCGCGGGTCGGGCTCGCCCGGGGCGCTGAACAGCGCCGCGTCACGCAGCTGGCGCACCGTGAGGAAGTCGCCGGCGGCGAGGTCGATGGGCGCCTCGGCGCCGGCAGTGGCGGCGCTCCAGGCCGCACTGAGGAACTCGCGGTTCGTCTCGCCGAGGCTCACGGCACGCCCCGCGACCCGCTCGGGCGCGAGCACCGCGACCGCGGCACCCTCGGGCAGGTAGTGGCTGAGCGGCACGAGTCGATCGAGCAGGGCGGGCGCGAGTGATTCCATGCCCTCGACGGGGATGCCCTCTGCGACCTTCTCGAGCAGGCCCGCGAGGCTCGGGAACTCGTGCACCATCTCGCGCGCCCGCTGGCGCACGGGCGCGGTGAGCAGCAGCTCGCGACTCGGCGCGAGCGACACCCGCTCGATGGGCTCGGGCAGCGATCGCTGGTCGGCGACCGAGAACGAACGCACCTCTTCGACCTCGTCACCGAAGAACTCGACGCGCACGGGATGGTCGGCGGTGGGCGGGAACACGTCGAGGATGCCGCCGCGGACCGCGAACTCGCCGCGCCGCGCGACCATGTCGACCCGGGCATATGCGAGGTCGACGAGCTGCACCGCGATGGCCGAGAGGTCGTGCCCGCGCCCGCCCGCGACGAGTTCGATGGGCGCGAGCTCGGCCAGGTTGTCGGCGAGCGGCTGCAGCGCGGCGCGCACCGACGCGACGACGACGAGCGGATGCCTCGCACCGGACTTCGACCATTCGTGCATGCGGCGCAGCGCATGGAGCCGTCGGCCGACGGTCTCGGCGCTCGGCGAGAGTCGCTCGTGCGGCAGCGTCTCCCACGCGGGGAACTCGAGCACCTCGGCATCGCTCGAGGTAGGGCGCGAGCGAGGCGCGCAGCGACTCGCCCTCACGGCTCGTGGCGGTGATCGCGAGCAGCGCGGGCGGCAGCCCGGCCTCGGCGCGACGGGCGAGCAGGCCTGCGAGCAGCGGCGCGTCGAGCCCCGCCGGCGCCGAGAAGTCGGCATTGCGCAGGGCCTCTCGGAGTGCGACGTCGATCGTGGAGGCGCGCGAAAGCGCCGTGAGCAAGCCCTGGAGGTTCACCCGACGAGTCTACGCGCGGCCTCCGACACCCCCGCCCGCGGATGGCACGACGGCCTCCCCACGGCGCCCGGCTGCAGCATCCGTCGGCGCCTGCCGATACGATGGGCGCCGCACGTCAACCCCAGGAGGCTCCCCGCATGATCATCGCCGCCGCCGACGGTTCGGCCCTCGGAAACCCCGGCCCGGCCGGCTGGGCGTGGTACGTCGACGACGACTGCTGGTCGGCCGGCGGATGGAAGCACGCGACCAACAACATGGGCGAGCTGAAGGCCGTGCTCGAGCTCTTCCGCGCGACGGCGCACGTCGACGACGAACTCCTCGTGCTCTGCGACAGCCAGTACGTCATCAACGCGGTGACGAAGTGGATGCCCGGGTGGAAGCGCAAGGGCTGGCGCAAGGCAGACGGCAAGCCCGTGATGAACCTCGAGCTCCTGCAGCAGCTCGACGAGGCGCTCGCGGGCCGCCGGTACCGGTTCGAATGGGTCAAGGGCCATGTCGGCCATCCGCTCAACGAGGCCGCCGACGAACGCGCCCGCGCCGTCGCCGAGTCCTACCAGCGCGGCAGCATCGCGATTCCCTCGGGCCCCGGATGGACGGGCGGCGCCACGGCCACCATCGCGACGTCGGTCGCCGACGACCTCGACGTCGAGGCATCCGCCGACGACCCCGTGGTCGACAGCGCCGACGATCTCGCCCTGTTCCCGATCGACGACATGCCCCAGCAGTGGCACACGATCACGGTCGAGCTCTCGACCGACGAGCACGACCGGCTCGTGCAGCGCGCCCGGGCCGAGGGCATCTCACCCGAAGAGCTCCTGCGCGGCCTGATCTGAGCGAGCCGGCGCCGGCTCAGGCCGGCGAGTGGAACCGCTGCTGCGCGGCCACGATGCCCTCGCTCGCGACGGCCTCGACGGCGTCCGCGGCATCCGACAGCAGATTCGGCAGCGCGGCGCGCTCGGTCGACGAGAAGTCCTTGAGCACGAAATCAGCGGCGTCTTGACGACCCGGCGGGCGCCCGATGCCGACGCGCACCCGGGTGAACGCCCCGCCGTCGGTCGCCTTCGAGACATCGCGGATGCCGTTGTGGCCGCCGTGGCCGCCGCCCTGCTTCAGGCGCACGGTGTCGAACGGGATGTCGAGCTCGTCGTGGATGACGATGAGTCGCTCGACGGGGATGGAATAGAACTTCACGAGCGCGGCCACCGGCCCGCCCGACGTGTTCATGTAGCCGTTCGGCTTGGCGATCACGAGCTTCGGTCCGCCGGGACGCAGGAATCCCTCGGCGACGCGCGAGGGCGTCTTGTGGCTCTTGAACGTCGCGCCGATGCGCGAGGCGAGCTCGTCGGCGACCATCTGGCCGACGTTGTGCCGATTGCCCGCGTACTGCGCGCCGGGGTTGCCGAGCCCGACCACGAGCCAGGTGTTGTCGGCCACGGCGTCATCTTTCTGCTGGCGGGGGCGGAGGAAGTCGAAGAGCCCCATGGTCATCCGTTCTGTGCGGGCGTCGCGCCGCAGCGCGCGGCGGGCGACGCGAAAGGGCCTGCGGCCCGCACTCCGAGCGTACCCGGATGCGGCGCCGCAGGCCCCGTCGGTGGAACTACTCTGCCGACTCGGCGGGCGCCTCTTCGGCGGCCTCGCCCTCAGCGGCCTCGCCCTCGGCGGCCTCGGCCTCAGCAGCCTCGGCTGCGGCCTCTTCACCGAGGTCGACCTTCTGCGGCGTGTGCACGTTCACGACGAGGGTGTCGGGCTCGTTGATGAGCGTGGCGCCCTTGGGCAGCTCGACGTCGCTCGCGTGGATCTGGGCGCCCTCTTCGAGGCCCTCGACCGACACGACGATGCGCTCGGGGATGTGGGTCGCCTCGACCTCGAGCAGCAGGGTGTGCGCGTCGACGTCGGCGATGGTGCCGGCGAACGGCTCGCCCTCGATGTGCACGGGCACCTCGACCTGCACCTTCTCGCCCTTCTTGATGACGATGAGGTCCATGTGCTCGATGATCTGGCGCACGGGGTCCTTCTGCACGTCCTTGACGAGCACGAGGGTGCTCTTGCCGTCGATCTGCAGGTCGAGCAGGGCGTTCGCCTTGCGGATGAGCAGGCCCACCTGGTGCGCGGGCAGCGCGACGTGCTTCGGGTCGGTGCCGTGACCGTAGATGACGGCCGGGATGGCGCCGGTCGCGCGGAGCTTGCGCGCCGCACCCTTGCCGAACGACTCTCGCGTGGCGGCTTCGACCTTGTTGTCTTCGTCCATGGTGGTTCTCCTTGCGGGCTCGCGGCCCAGATCGTGTGTCTGTTGTTTCGACTCGAACGCGCGCACATCACGTGCGCAATGCGTGAGGAAAAGCCGTGAAGCCTGCTTCCACCGCGTCGATCACGGATGCCTCGCCCGAGCGAACCCGGGCTGGCGGCATCCCTCGCCGAAGTCCAATGGACGATTCTACATCGCTTTGCACGGGCGCGCTGCCACGACGACTCCGCACCCCACCGAGGGCGTCAGGCGGACGGGCCGGCCGTGAGCCGCGACACGGCGTCGTCGATGATCTCGCCCACCGGCCGGTCGATGTCGACGACGATGCCCGGCTCGTCGGGACCGAGCGCCTCGAGCGTGGCGAGCTGCGAGTCGAGCAGGCTCGTCGGCATGAAGTGCCCGGTGCGCCCCTCGGTGCGGGCGGCGAGCACCTCGCGGGTTCCGTGGAGGTGCACGAACCGCGTCTGCGGCGCACTCGCGAGGATCGTGTCGCGGTACCTGCGCTTCAGCGCGGAGCAGGCGATGACGAGACCGGTGCCCCGCTCGGCCGCCTCGGCGAGCGTGGCCCCGACGATCTCGAGCCAGGGCCGGCGGTCATCGTCGTCGAGGGGCACGCCCGACGCCATCTTCTCGATGTTCGCCATCGGGTGCAGATCGTCGGCGTCGGTGAACGGCACGCCGAGGTCGCGCGCCAGCAGGGCGCCGATCGTGGACTTGCCCGAGCCCGAGACCCCCATCACGATGATGACGGGCGCCTCGGGCCGCGACGAATCGGTCACCAGTCGTGCACCGTGCCGTCGGCGAGGCGGTTGTACGGCAGGTAGGCCTGCTCGTAGGGGTACTTGCCCGCCTCGTCCTGGTTCAGCTCGACGCCGAGCCCGGGCTTGTCGCCCGGGTGGAGCATGCCGTTCTCCCAGGTGAAGGACTGCTCGAACACCTGGTCGGTCTTCTCGCCGTGCTTCATGTACTCCTGGATGCCGAAGTTGTGGATCGAGAGGCCGAGGTGCATCGCTGCCGCCATGCCCACCGGCGAGATGTCGGTCGGTCCGTGCATGCCCGACTTGATCTGGTACTGCGCAGCGTACTCGAGCACCTTCTTCAGGGGCGAGATGCCGCCCGTGTGCGTGACGGCGCTGCGCACGTAGTCGATGAGCTGTTCGCGGATGATCTGCTGGTAAGTCCCACACCGTGTTGAAGATCTCGCCGATCGCCAGCGGCGTCGTCGTGTGCTGGCGCACGAGGCGGAGCGCCTCCGGGTTCTCGGCCGGGGTGCAGTCCTCGAGCCAGAACAGGTCGTACGGCTCGAGGGACTTGCCGAGCTTCGCGGCCTGGATCGGGCGTCATGCGGTGGTGGCCGTCGTGCAGCAGCGGGATGCTCGGGGCCGAACTCGTTGCGCACCGCCTCGAAGACGGTCGGGGACGTGCCGCAGGTAGCTGCGCGTGTCCCAGTCCTCCTCGGTCGGGCAGCGCGCCGCGCTCGGCCGGCTCGTGGTCGTAGCGGACGCCGGCGTCGGTGGCTCGAAGTCGCGTTCGAGGCGATGCCGTAGATGGACTTCAGGCCGGGCACCCCGGTCTGGATGCGGATCGACTTGTAGCCCTGCTCCGGGTGCGAGCGCACGCTGTCGAAGAGTCCTCGGGCAGCTCCTTGCCCGAGGCGTGGCCGTAGGCCATCAGCCCCGTGCGGCTGAGCGCCGCCGAGCAGCTGGTACAGCGGCATCCCGGCCGCCTTGCCTTGATGTCCCAGAGCGCCATGTCGACGGCGGCGATCGAGGCCATCGTCACCGGGCCGCGGCGCCAGTAGGCGCTGCGGTAGAGGAACTGCCAGGTGTCCTCGATGCGGCTCGCGTCGCGCTCGATCAGCAGCGGCACGACGTGATCCTTGAGGTAGCTCACGACGGCGAGTTCGCGACCGTTGAGCGTGGCGTCGCCGAGGCCGGTGATGCCGTCGTCGGTCGTCAGCTTCAGCGTCACGAAGTTGCGGTCAGGGCTCGTGACGATGACCTCGGCCTTGGTGATCTTCATGGGTCAGGACTCTTTCTTGTCGTGGTGGGAAGAGGTGTCGGGGTTGTCTGTTGCTTCGGTCGACGGCGACTCGTCGCTCGTGAGCCCGTCGAGGTCGGTCGCGTGGCGGCCGGCGGCGAATGCCGCGGTCGAGAGGCCCGGCTCGACGACGGGCTGGTTGCGACGGCGCTCCTCGATCTCGGCGACGATCTCGCGGTGGCGCTTGTCGGTGAGCGGGTAGAAGAACATGATGAGCACGGCGAGGCCGGCGGCCACGGCCGGCAGCAGGCCGGCGGCGGCGCGGATGCCCCACTCGGCCTCGACCGACTGCGTCTCGACGCCGGCGACGTAGCCGCCGATCGCGAGGGCGTAGGCGGCGAGCGCGCCGCCGACGGCCTGGCCGGTCTTGCGGGTGAACGAGAAGAGGGCGTAGATGATGCCCTCGGCGCGGACGCCGGTCTTCCATTCGCCGTACTCGACCGTGTCTGCCTCGAGCGCCCACACGAGCATGTTGACGAGGACGAGGCCGACGTAGCAGAGCACGAGACCCGAGAACGCGAGCCACACCATGCTGGGCGGCGCGAGGAAGACGACGAGGCCGCCGACCACCATGATCAGGCCGCCGCCGATGTAGCCGGTGCGCTTGCCGAACCTGCGCACGATGGTGGGCACGACGACCGCGAGGCCGAAGGTGAGCACGATCTGGATGATCGAGAGCACGGCGTACAGCGGCAGCGCGTGCAGCACGTCGCGCAGGTAGTACAGCTGCACGGTGCTGAGCGCGAGCATGCCGGTGAGGAACGTGAACGAGCTGAGGCACAGCAGCAGCAGCGGCTTGTTGCTCTTCAGGATCGCGAAGCTCTGCTTCATCGACACCTTCGCCACGTCGCGCTTCACGGTCTCTTTCGCGGTGAAGAACGTGAACATGTAGAGCGCGAAGCCGACGACGACGAACCCGAGGGTCATGCAGGTGAAGAGCGACTGCAGGTCGCGCTCGGGCGTGATGAGCGGGGCGATGAAGATGCCGAGGCCCGCGCCGACGACCATCGCGCCGATGGTTCGAGCGCTCGCGAGCTTGGCGCGCTCGCCCGAGTTGCGGGTCATCGCGCCGGCGAGCGAGCCGTAGGGGATGTTGACGAGGCTGTAGGCCAGGCCGAGTGCCGCGTAGGTCAGGTAGGCGTAGAGCAGCATGCCGCTCTCGCCGATCTGCGGGATCGAGAACGTCGCGACGCTGAGCAGCAGCAGCGGCAGCGAGCCGAAGAGGATGAACGGCCGGAACTTGCCGAAACGCTTGCTGTAGGTGCGGTCGACGATGCGACCGGCGAACACGTCGGCGAATGCGTCGAAGACGCGCACGACGAGCAGCAGCGTGCCGGCCGCGGCAGCCGAGATGCCCGCGACGTCGGTGTAGTAGATGAGCAGGAACATGGTGGCCGTCGTGAAGGCCAGGTTGTTCGCCGCGTCGCCGGCGCCGTAGCCGACGATGCTCAGCTTGGTGAGCTTCTTCTCGGTGCCGACGTTCGGCGTTGCGGTGGTGGTGCTGTCTGACATGAACTGGGCTCCTTTACCCTGTGCCGGCTCGCGGCTACTTCTTCAGCCCGGTCCAGCGGGCGCGCAGCGCATGCGCCGCCGCCTTGGGCTTGCGGTCGCGCGTGAACACGCCCTTCTTGTTGCCGTCGACGCGGGCGAACCCGTTCTTCGTCTGGAAGTCGGCGAAGTTCCAGACCTGCTCGCCGACCATGGCCTCGACGCGGTCGTGCACGCGGTGGTACATGTCGAGGAAGCTCGTCTGGTACTCCTCGGTGAACGGGGTGTCGTAGATCGAGTGGTAACCGGCGACCGTGTCGGCGCCGTACTCGGTCATGATCAGCGGGCGGGCGAACTTCTGCTGCCAGCCGAGGAGCTCGGCCTCGAGCTTCTGCTCGGCGGCGGCGAGGTCGCCCGAGTCGACGTACCAGCCGTAGTAGCGGTTCAGGCAGATGACGTCGAACAGGTCGGCGATGAGGTCGACCTCATGAGTCGAGAACATGACGTTCACGAAGGTCACCGGACGCGTCGGGTCGAGCTCGCGGGTGAGGTCCACCAGCGGCTCGAAGTACTCGCGCGCACCCGGCTCGTTCGAGGCGGGCTCGTTGGTGATCGACCACATGACCACGCTCGCGTGGTTCTTGTCGCGGTCGACGAGCTCGCGGATCGCCTGGGCGTGCGTGGCCTGCGTGTCGTCGTTGATGTTCTCGGGGGCGAAGGTGAGCTTCGTCTGTCCGCCGAAGATGCCGCCGCCCATCGCGAGGTTGAGCCCGACGGCGCCGACCTCGTCGATGACGACGATGCCGTGGCGGTCGGCGAACTCCATCACCTCTTCGGCGTAGGGGTAGTGCGACGTGCGGAACGAGTTCGCGCCGATCCAGTCCATGAGCTGGAAGTCGTGCACGAGGTAGGCGTTGTCGTGGCCCTTGCCGCGCACCGCGCTGTCTTCGTGCTTGCCGAAGCCGGTGAAGTAGAACGGCTCGCCGTTGATGAGGAACTGCATGCCGCGCACCTCGATGGTGCGCACGCCGACCGGCAGCGAGTACTCGTCGACGACCTCGCCGTCGACGACGGCCTGCGCCGTCAGCGTGTAGAGGTAGGCCGCGCCGGGCTGCCAGAGCTTCACGTCGTCGACGCGCACGACGCCGGCGATGCCCGTCGGCCGAGCCGACCTCGGTGCCCTCGGCGTCGCGAACGGTCACCCGCACGGAGTCGGCGCCGGTGGTCTCGACGTCGAAGCCGATGACCCCGGTGGAGCCGTCGACGTCGGTCGTGACCGTGAGGTCGGTCACTCGCACGACAGGCGCGCTGTAGAGCCACACCGAGCGGGCGAGGCCCGCGTAGTTGTAGAAGTCGTGCAGGTACTCCTGCTTGCGGCCGCCATCGTCGGTGACGGTGATGCTGCCCGGCGGGATCGTGATGTTGGTGAGCTCGTTGCTGACGCCCACCGTGAGGCGGAACTCCTGGCCCGCGGTCACCAGCTCGGTGATGTCGGCCTCGAACGGCGTGTAGCCGCCGACGTGCTCGGCCACCTTGGTGTCGTTCACGTAGACGACGCCTTCGTGGGTCGCCGCGTCGAGTCGCACGAAGACGCGTTCGCCGGCCCAGCCGCGCGGCACGCGGACGGTGCGCTGGTACCAGACCCAGCCGACGTGGTCGCGGATCGCCGCGTCGGCGAAGAGGTCGTTGTAGCTCGCGGGCACGGCGGCCTCGAGGGTCGTGTCGAGCGCGGCCCGCCACAGCGTGTGGGGGGTGCCGGGGTCGACCGCGAACTTCCAGAGTCCGTCGAGGTTGACGAGCTCACGGGTCGGGCTGGTCTGGGGCTTCAGCATGAGGGCCTTTCTGTCGCGCCGTTGCGAAATGTCGCTTCACTGCGCCTGCACTGTCGATCGACGGATGCACCGGGGACCGGATATGACACCAGTGAACCATGTTTCGGCAATTTTGGCAACCGATTGCCAAAACTTCGCAGCGAAAGATAACGCCGAGCGTGGCGTCGCGCCAGCCGAGCCGGCAGCGTGACCCCGGGGCGTCAGGCCGCTTGCGAACTCGCCTGCGGCGCGAGCCACGGCCGCGACGACCGACGCGTCCTCGAGCAGTTCGGAGTCGACGAGGCGCAGCAGTTCGACGACGGCGCGTTCGCCCGACTCGGACGCCGCTGCGGCGAGCGCATCGCCGGCACGATCGGCCGGGAGCCGCCCATCGCGGGCTGCGGCGACCCACGCACCGAGCACCCGCACCGACGCCTCACCATCGCGTCCGGCCGCACGCTCGGCACGCAGCACCGGGGCGATGCGCACGCGCAGCTTCGTCGTGCCGTCCTGGCCGATCTGGCCGAGCAGGTGCTGGATGCGGGCGTTGTCGAAACGGTCGAGCAACGCGGCGCGGTAGGCGTCGAGATCGAGGCCCTCGGCCGGCAGGTGCCGCACCGCCTCGGCCCAGAACTGCTCGACCCACGAGCGCACCTCGGGATCGCCGACGGCCTCGGCGACCGTGCGGTGCCCGCGGGCGGCGCCCGCGTAGGCGAGCAGCGTGTGCGATCCGTTGAGCAGCCACAGCTTGCGGCGCTCGAAAGGGTCGATGTCGTCGACGAAGCGAGCGCCGGCCCGCTCCCAGGCGGGGCGCCCGGCGCGGAACTCGCCGCTCAGCACCCAGTCGTGGAACGGCTCGGTGACCACCGGGGAGCGATCGCGCCAGCCGGTGGCCGCGGCCACTGCGGCGACATCCGCCGGCGTGGTCTTCGGGGTGATGCGGTCGATCGAGGTCGACACGAACGTCACGTGCTCGGCGAGGTGCTCGCGGGTCGCCGTCGCCGAGGCGAGCTCGGCGAGCTCGAACAGCGCCGATCGGGTGAGCTCGCCGTTCTCGGGCAGGTTGTCGCACGAGACGATCGCGAGCGGGCCCGCGCCCGCGCGACGACGGGCCTCGACCCCGGCGAGCAGACGGGCGAGCGCGGTGCGCGGTGCGTCGGAGAGGTCGAACTGCGCCGCGTCGAGGTTGCGGCGCAGCCAGTCGACGTCGGCGGCGACCGCGGGATTCGCGAGATCGGGTCGACCGTCGGCGTCGAGCGCGTACCCGGCCTCGGTGACCGTGAGGGTCACGATGGCGGTGTCGGGCGCGGCGACATGCTCGACGAGCCGGTCGACGCGAGCACCGTCGACGGCCTCGGAGATGGCGTCGATCACCGTGACCGAGTCGCCGTCGACCGAGCGCTCGACCAGCGAGTACAGGCCGTCCTGGGCGGCGATCTCTTCGGCGGCCTGGGGGCTGCGACCCGTGAACGCCGCGATGCCCCACTCGTTCGCCTCGTCGGCGACGTCGGTGTACCAGGCCTGGTGCGCGCGGTGGAAGGCGCCGAGCCCGAGGTGCGACGATGCGCACCGGCGCCGGCTCGGACGCCGTGCCGGTGCGCGCCGCGAGGTTGCGGCGGTTCACTCGAGGCCGTCGGCGTCGGCGCGTCGGCGGCGCCGGCCGCGGACGGTCGTGGTCGTCGCTCACAGCTTGAACACCTTTCGGGGAATCGCGTCGACCAGGTCGACGGCGATGCGCTCGGCGGCGCCGGGCGACACGCGGCCCTCGCGCACGAGGCGCGCGAGGAACGCCGAGTCGAGGCGGCGGGCCATGTCGTGGCGCGCCGGGATGGAGAGGAAGGCACGGGTGTCGTCGATGAAGCCCGAGCCGCGATAGAACCCCGCGGTCTCGGTGACGGCCGCGCGGAAACGCAGGATGGCGTCGGGTGCGTCGAGGAACCACCACGGCGCTCCGATGAACACGCTCGGGTAGAACCCCGCGAGCGGCGCGACCTCGCGCGAGTAGATGGTCTCGTCGATGCCGAACAGCACGAGGTGCAGGCCGGGCTCGAGCCCGTGCTTCTCGAGCAGCGGGCGGATGTTCGCGGTGTACGTCGTCGTGAACGGGATGTCGTGGCCGGTGTCGGGCCCGAGCCGGTCGAACGTCGAGCTCGAGTGGTTGCGGAAGACGCCGGGGTGCACGGTCATGACGAGCCCGTCGCGCGCGCTCATGCCCGCCATGCGCAGCAGCATGTTGCCGCTGAACTCGCGGGCGCCGGCGGCGTCGAGGTCGCCGGCGACGGCGCGTCGGAACAGCGCGGATGCCTCGTCGTCGGTCAGGTCGACGGTGTACGGCTCGCGCACCCCGTGGTCGGCCGAGACGGCGCCGTGCGCGATGAAGTGCGCGCGGCGCGCCTCGAGCGCGGCGAGGTAGCCGGCGAAGTCGTCGGGCGCGGTGCCGTTCGACTCGGTGAGCCGCTCGATGCGCTCGGTGAAGCCGGGGGCGGTCGGGTCGAGGTAGGCGTCGGGCCGGAACGTCGGGCAGCACGCGGCCGCGTGAACGACGGGTCCGCGGCGAGCGCGGCGTGCACGGCGAGGTCGTCCATGGGGTCGTCCGTGGTGGCGAGCACCTCGATGCCGAAGCGCTCGAAGAGGGCGCGCGGGCGGTATGCGGGGTCGCCGAGGCGAGCGGCGATCTGGTCGTAGACGGCATCGGCGGTCTCGGCCGAGGGCTCGACGTCGATGTCGAAGAGCGTCGAGAGCTCGTGCGTCAGCCAGTAGCCCGATGCGGTGCCGGCGTAGAGGTGCCAGTGGCTCGCGAAGGTGCGCCAGGCCTCGCGGGGATCGGACGGCCCGCTGCGCCCGACGCCGAGCGTGGAGAGGTCGACGCCGGCGGCGTGCAGCAGGCGGGTGACGTAGTGGTCGTACGTGATGAACAGGTCGGCCGGGTCGGAGAACGGCTCGTCATCGAGCAGCAGCGACGGGGCCACGTGACCGTGCGGCGAGATGATCGGCAGCTGCGCCACCGATTCGTAGAGCCCGCGGGCGATGTCGCGGGTGGCCGGATCTGTCGGGAACAGCCGGTCGGGATCGAGATGCAGCTTCGTTGACACAACCTCCATGATGGTCCGATCGCGCCGTTTTGTCAACCGGTTGCCAGATGGTGCATCCGGCTGTGACCGAGCGCTCGGGTGGCGGCGCATCGAGTTCGGTCGCGGCACCCGGCGTGGTGCGATGTCTCGTCAGCGGGGAGGCGTCAGCTGTCGCCATCGGCCACGTGGTGGCCGGTCGAGCCACGCACCACGAGCTCGGTCGGCAGCAGCGCCTCGACGTCGACGCGGCCGCTCTCGGCGTGCGGCGAGACCCGGCTGAGCAGGTACCGCACCGCACGCTCGCCCGCCTCGGTGAGCGGTGCGCGCACGGTCGTGAGGGCGGGCGCAGTGAAGTCGCTGCCGAAGATGTCGTCGAAGCCGGCGATGCTGAGCTTCGACGGCACGGCGATGCCGCGTTCCTGACGCGCCCCGGAGCAGCCCGATCGCCATGAGGTCGTTGAACGCGACGACCGCGGTCACCCCTGAAGCGACGACGCGAGAGATCGCGGCGGCCCCACCGTCGAGCGTCGGCACCCCGGGCCCGATCTCGACGATCGTCATGCCCGTGCTTCGGCGCAGCGGCGAGCAGGCGCCTCCCAGCGGCGCGCCGCTCACCCATGACGTCTCAGGACCCGACAAGTACGCGATCGAGCGATGCCCGAGCTCCGCGAGATGGGCGACGAGCTGGTCGACACCGCGTTCGACGTCGGGCAGGATGCCGGTCACGCCGTCGAGCGCGCGGTTTATCACGACGACCGGCTTGCGCGCGGCGATCTGCTTGATCTGCGCGTCGCCGAGGCGGCTCGTCGCGAGCACGAGGCCGTCGACCGAGGGCATCACGCGGTCGATCGCGGTCGGCCTCGCGCTCGCCCGACTCCTGCGACTCCGCGATGACGAGGGTGTAGCCGGCGTCGGCGGCGGCGCGCTCGGCCCCGCGGACGATGCTGAAGATCATCGGGTTCGTGATGTCGGCGACGAACAGGCCGAGCGTGCTCGTGCGGCCCGTCGGGAGTGCCCGCGCCATGGGATTGACCCGGTAGTTCAGCTCCTTCGCCGCCGCCTGGATGCGCTCCTCGGTCTTGATGTTGATGCGGCCGGGCTGGCTGAGCGCCCGCGACACCGTAGAGGGGTTGACCCCGGCGAGCTTGCGCGATGTCGTAGATCGTGGGCGCCGAGCCGCCGCGGGAGCGCTTCGATTCGCGGCCCACCCGCTCGGGTTGCTGGTCAGCTCATCTCGCCTCCTCGGCGTTCTCGCGCCGCCCACATACAGCGCTAGTCGTGCGAGCAGCTCAGAATATCCGAGCGACACTATGTTGTCATACGAGGTCCTCAGGCGTCGTACATCGGATCGCCCGTACAGGTCGTCCTGTTCGATCAGCAGGTACTCCGCACCGATTCGAGGCTCTCTCGATGATCGCGGCGAAATCGAGGTTGCCCTCGCCGACCTCGGCGAACTGCACGACCTCGGCGAACGCCGTATGAAGCCGGGTGTCGCGCTGCTGCAGCGCCTCGAGAGCCTCGGCCGGGACCGACCGATGCGGTAGTCCTTCAGGTGCACCATCGCGACCCGGCCGCCGTACTGGCGGATGCGTCCGACCGGGTCGACGCCGCCGCTGTTGAACCCAGTGCACGTCGATCTCGAGCCCGATGTTCGGAGCGCTGTCGGCGATGATATCGAGCAGGCACGCGCCCCTCGTGCTTCGCGAACTCGATGTGGTGGTTGTGGTAGTCGAGCCTGATGCCCTCTTCGGCAAGCCGCGGGCCATCTCCTCGCTGGGTCGCAGAAGTCGAGCACGGCGTCGAGCGAGCGCATCGCGTCGAACGGCAGCATCCCGATCCGCAGCATCGAGAGTCGAGCGTCTTGCGTCGGCGACGACCTTGTCGAAGTCGTCGGTCGCGAATCGTTCGGCGAACCCCCAGCTCGTGAGCCCCGCTGAGAGGGCGGCGATGTCGACGCCGAGCTCGCTGCGGGCACGATCGAGCTCGGCCACGTTCTCACGCGTCATCCGAATCCGGGACACCTCGACGGCGCGATAGCCGATCTCCGTCAGCTTTCGGAGCGCTTCGAACGCCGATCTCAGCGACGCTGTCCTTGAGCACCATCGTCTGCACGCCGATTCTCGCCGTCTGTCGTCGTGCTCCGCTCGTCGGGTCGTGATTCACGGGCCGACCGGCGTTCTCACTGAATGGTCCGCCGATCTGCCGGTCGATCCGCGGACGACGAGCGTCGTATGGAGTGGCGACTGATCAAGGCGGACTGGCGCTCCAACCACCTCGTCATCGATGAGCGTTAGGGCACGTTCGATCGCGCGAGCGCCCATGACGTCGAGTGGTGTGCGAATCGTGCTCAGTTGCGGAGCCGTGAAGTCGGAGCCGAAGATGTCATCGAAGCCCACGACGCTCAGCCCTCCCGGAATGTCGATGCCATGCTCCTGCGCAGCGAACATCAGACCGATGGCCATCAAGTCGTTGTAGGCGATTACTGCAGACACTCCGGATGCGACGACTCGGGAGAGTGCCGCTCGACCACCGACGAGCGTGGGCGCGTGAGGCCCGATCTCGACGATCGTCATCCGGCACGCCAGGACCTTCTCGACCAGAAGGTCCCAGCGCGCACGGCTCATCCACGAATTGTCAGGGCCGGAGAGGTACGCCAGCGAGTGATGGCCGAGCCCCGCCAGATGTGTGAGGAGCTGATCGAAGCCCGGTGCCAGATCCGGGAGGATCTCGTGGACACCCTCGACCTTGCGGTTGATGACGACCAAGGGCTTCCGCTCGGCCAGGCCGCGAATCTGCTCGTCCGCGAGACGTGTCGTCACGAGGACGAGCGCGTCCACGGACGGCACCAGGCGCTCGGCTGTCTCCGCCTCGCGTTCGCGAGACTCCTGCGATTCCGACAGGGTGATGGTGTATCCCTGTGCGGCGGCCGCATTCTGAGCACCACGAATGACGCTGAAGAACATCGGGTTCGTGATATCCGAGACGATCAGTCCGAGCATCCTGGTGCGACCCGTCAGCAACGCCCTCGCCATCGGATTGTGGCGATAGTTGAGTTCGGACGCAGCCTGACGGATCCGCTTCTCCGTCTCGGCGTTGATCCGACCCGGCTTCGTCAGCGCACGCGACACCGTCGACGGGTTGACCCCGGCGAGCTTGGCGATGTCGTAGATCGTCGCGGCAGCCCTGCGTTTCATAGGACGATCACTCGGCCGACTGACGGTGGACGTCTCTTCTTCTGTCACAAGCGACCTCCCTGAGATTGGGCGCATCACGGTTACGCCCACCACTGAATCTGCTGTCCTGAAGCCGATCCCCGACGCGCCCGTCCGAGCGACGTCCCGTTCAGGCCGACTGGAGCTCCAACAGCATTCGGCGATCTTCGCGCCGTCGTTTCTGCTTCGCCGGGTCGGGCACCGGGGCTGCCAGCAGCAGGCGCTGCGTGTACGGGTGCTCCGGTCGGAGGTGACCTGCTGCGCTTCGCCCTGTTCGACGATCTCGCCGCGATACATCACCGCAACGCGGTGGCTGATGTGGCGCACGACCGCGAGGTCGTGCGAGACGAACAGATACGCCACCCCGGTGCGCGCTTGGATCTCGATGAACAGATCGAGCACGCGTGCCTGGGTGGTCAGGTCCAGCGCGGACACCGGCTCGTCGCAGACGATCAGCTTCGGTGAGAGCGCAAGCGCTCGCGCGATCGCGACCCGCTGGCGCTGGCCGCCGCTGAACTCGCGGGGAGGCGGTCGGCGGCATCGCGCGGGCAGCCCCACCTGGTCGAGCAGTTCGCGGACGCGGGCCTGGCGTCCTTCGCGCGTGCACGCCCTGGACCATGAGCGGCTCGGAGAGGATGTCGCCGATGGTCATCGACGGGTTCAGTGAGGTGTACGGATCCTGGAAGACCGACCTGGATGTCGCGGCGCAACTGCTCGTCGCTCCTCGCGGCCGGATGCGTGCGGATCTCCTGACCGTCGAAGCGGATCGCGCCCGCCGTCACGGGCGCAAGACCCAGCATCGGCACGCCCGATCGTCGTCTTGCCGGAGCCGGACTCGCCCACGAGGCCGAGCGTCTCGCCCGGCGCGATGTCGATGGACACGCCTTTGCAGCACCTCGGAACGGCTTCGCGCGAAAGCCCTCGCCCCGGTAGCTCGACGCGAGGTCGTCGACCCGAGCAGCGTCGCTCGGTCATCGCGCTCATCTCCTGTCTGCGCAGTCGCGCGACCGCGAGCGGCGCGGCACCGGCTCCTCGTCCGAGCATCGCGCTCGAGCAGCGTCCTGCGTGTACGGCTGTGCTCCGGCTCGTGGAAGATCGTCGCGATGTCGTCCGGTCTCGACGACCGCGCCGCTGCTGCATGACCACGACCCGGTCGCAGAGGTCGGCGACGACGCCGAAGTTGTGCGTCACGAGCAGCACGCCGATGTCGAGCTCGCGTTGCAGGTCGCGCAGCAGATCGAGGATCTCGGCCTGCACCGTCACGTCGAGCGCCGTGGTCGGCTCATCCGCGATGAGCAGCTCCGGATCGCAGCGCGACCGCGCCGGCGATCAGCACGCGCTGCGCCATTCCGCCGGAGATCTCGTGCGGATACGCGTTCGTACGTCCGCTTCGGATCGTTGATGCCGACACGCGTCAAGCAGCTGCAGTGCGCGCTTGCTGCGCCTCCGCCTTCGACTTCCTGAGCACCTTGACGCAGCGGCCTGGTCAGCTGGTGAGCCGATCGTGAAGTTCGGGTCGAGGTTGCTCATCGGCTCCTGCGGAATGTAGGCGATCCGCTTGCCGCGCAGATTGCTCATCTTGCCCTGGAAGTCGACCGCCCGCCGGACGAGACCAGCGCGATGCCATCGAACATGATGCTTCCGACCGGTGATCTCGGCCTCGTCGGGCAGCAGCCCCAGGATCGAGAAGCCGTCTGCGATTTCCCCGAACCCGACTCTCCGACGAGTCCGAGCACCTCGCCGCGGTCCACATCGAACGAGATCTCCTCGACCACGTTCTTGATGCCCCGTTCGCCTGGGGATAGCCGACGCCCAGTCCACTGACCACGAGCAGGTGATCGGCGTCCTCGGAGGCCGCTTCCATATCGGCGAGACTGACGCTCTTGGTGGGGGGGCACCCTGACGCGGGGCCTCCCCGCCGCCTGACCGTTTCCGGTCCTCGAGCACATCGCGCAGCGCATTGCCGAGCAGGACGAACGCACCGACCGTCAGCGAGATCGCAAGGCCAGGCCAAAGTGCGAGAAGTGGTGCTCGAGTAGATGTTGCGGAAGCCTTCGTTGAGCATGAGACCCCATGACGGCACGAGCGGGTCACCGACGCCGAGGAAATCGAGTCCGGCTTGGATCGAGATCGAGATACCGCGATCACCGCGGCCTGGATGATCGTTGGTGCGCGCACCACGACCAGGATGTGTCGACCGATGATGCTCGGGTGCTCACGCCCGCGACCCGCGCAGCATCCACGTAGAGCTCATTGCGTACCGCGCGCACCGTGTTCCGCGTCAGTCGGAACAGCCCGGGAGATGAGGACGCCGAGTGCGGTCATCGTGATCCACACGCTCTTGCCGAGGGCGGCGCCGACCGCCAGCAGCACGACGAGTCCGGCAGTGCCATCGTGACGTTGGTGAACCAGCTCGCGATCGAGTCGAACCTTTCGTGTAATAGCCGGCGAGAAGCCCGGCGGGAGGGCGATCGCGATGGCGACGACGGATGCGAGCGCTGCCGCGAGGAGCGTGATCCGCGCACCGGCGAGAAGCCGAGTGAACGACGTCGCGCCCAGCGCTGTCGGTACCGAGGAGTGCTCTGCGCCGGGAGGCAGGAATGCGTTGGCGAGGTCGGCCCGGTTCGGGTCGAACTGCGTGATCGAGTCGCCCACGATTGCCGCGACGAACACCACGAACAGGATGCTCAGGGCAACGATCGCGAGCGGATTCTTGAGCAGGCGTTTTGAACGTCCCGCGGCGGGTGACGGCTTCTTCTGGGTTCGGGGTCTTGGCAAGCACTTCGGTCATGACACACGCGCCTTCGGGTTGATCCAGCCGACTGCGAGGTCGACGAGGAGATTGACCAGGATGACGATGACGACGATGTAGCACACGACGCCCATGAGCACGGGCATGTCACCGAGGACCGTCGACTGGAGTGCGAGGTACCCCAAGCCGGGGAGCGCGAAGATCGTCTCGATGATGACGACTCCGCTGATGATGTTCACGAAGTGAACGGACAGGATGGTGAGTCCTGCCGGTGCTGCACCACGCAGCACATGGCGGAACAGGATCTCCCGAGGCGGCAGACCACGGCTCCGGAGCGTGCGGACGAAGTCCTTGCCGCGCTCGTTGATGGTGGCGCTGCGCACCTGCTGCGCGGTGGAGGCCACCATGCCGATGATGAGTGCAGCTACCGGAAGCGTGATCGACATCATCCACCCGCCGAAGTCATCCTCGAGCTTGACGAATCCCGTTGCGGGGAAGAGCTGGAAGTGGATGGCGAGGATCGTGACGAGGACGATCGCCACGACGAATTGCGGGACGGCAGCCGCGCCGATCGACACCACCTGGAGCCCTCGGTCCAGCCAACCGCGGTGATACACCGCGGCGGCCAGACCGAGAACCGTTGCCAGGATCGCAGCGATGAACGTCGCGACGAGGACTACAGAGAGGGTTGCCGGAAGACGACTGAGGATGCTCTCACTCACCGAAATCTGGGTGAACCAGGACGTGCCGAAATCACCCGTGATCGCCCCTCTGAACCATTCGAACAGTCGGACGAGGAACGGCTGGTCGAGGCCGAGCTCCGCCTCCTTCTTGGCCACCTGCCCCGCCGTCGCCTCTTCGCCGAGAAGGTTTCTCGCGACGGTGTCGGCAGACAGGAACAGAAGGGTGAAGGTCATCGCCGCGACGAACAACAGCACGATCACGCCCGAGCCGAGTCGGTTGAGAACGAATCTGATCATTGGTGACTCCATCGTCGATGCAACATGTTCTGGCTGACTCTCTGTGCCTGGCGCGCTACTGCGCGGGAGCGTAACCGTAGATCGACGGCACAGTCTCCTGTGCCTGCGGCTCCACAGTGATGCTCGGAACGTGGAAGTAGGGCTGGGTAGTGCGCAGGAACGGCACGAACCAGGCCTGCTCGGTGATGTACTGGTTGACCTCCTGAGCAGCCTCGACCTGCTCTTCGTCGCTGCCACGCTGCACGGTGTCCAGCAGTTCGTCGGTGATCGGGTCGGAGTACTTGAAGGTGTTGTAGTTCGCGTTCGGCGTGATGAGCTTCTGCGACGTCAGCCACGGGTTGCCGTACGAGAGCGACCACCACATCGCCGAGAAGTTCGTACCGGCGAGGGTTGCGCGAACCTCGGCTGCCGGAATCGCTTCCCACTCGACGGTGATGCCGATGTCGGCGAGGTTCTGGGCAACGGCGGCAGATTCCGCCGGGTCCATCTGCGTGAACAGCGGCATCTTCATGGTGAAGCCGTCGACGCCGGCATCCTCGAGCAGCTCCTTGGCCTTCTCGGGGTCGTACTCGTAGTGAGTGTCGAGCTCCGGTACGTACGCCGCCGAGCTCGGGTCGAAGATCTGGTTGGTGACCTCACCAAGACCCTGGTACACCTGCTTGACGATGGTCTCGCGGTCGATCGCGTAGGCGATCGCCTGGCGAACCTCGGGGATGGCGAGCTCAGGGGTGAGCTGCCCGGCCATGTCGCGGATCAGCAGTCCGTTGAAGTTGCCGGGGTACTGCACCTCGGTGAACGCACCGCCACGGCGAGCCTGGTCGGCCGTCTTGGCCACCAGCAATGCCGCATCGACCTGGCCCGACAACAGCGCGTTGAGTGTTGCGGTGGTGTCGACGATGGACTTGATGACGATCTTCTCGAACTTCTGCAGCGAGGGATCCCAGTAGTCGGGGTTCTTGGTGAACGTGTATTCCGACCCCGCGACAGTTGCCGACGCATCCAGGATGTACGGTCCCGATCCGACGGGAGCTGTGCCGATGCTGCCGTCGGCCACGGCCGCTGGGCTGGCGACGAAGCCGCTCGTGGCACCAAGGCGGTCGAGGAGGGCGGGGTCCGGCGCATTGAGGGTGATGACAACCGTCGTCGCAGCCGGCGCCTCGACCCTGGCGATCGCGGCGAGTGACGACGAGGTTGGGCCGTTGCCGTTCTTGAACGCCTCCAGGTTGAACTTCACGGCCTCAGCGTCGAGCTTGCTGCCGTCGGTGAAGGTCACGTCATCGCGGATCGTGAGCGTGAGCTCGGTCCGGTCGTCGTTGTACTCCCAATCGGTTGCCAGCATCGGCTCGAGCCTGCCGTCAGGGGCGCGACGCACGATCGAGTCATACACGGCCTGGTACGGCTGGAGGATCACACCGCCGTTGGCGAGGGTCGGGTCGAACTGCACCTGATCCGTTGAGGTGGCGATGGTGAGGGTACCGCCGGTGGCCGACTCGCTGCCCGAGTCCTCGGAGGCGCCCCCGGCGGCACAACCGCTCAGGATCAGCGCTGCCGAGGTAGCAAGTGCAGCTGCAAGCAGCGCAGGACGAAACTTCATTCGTTCACTCCCTTGTGATGTGACGGTGCTCTGTGATTTGAAAAACTCTGTGATTTCAAGTCAGCTCCGGCAATCGGTTGCCGGTGAGTTCATGTTAGATACAGATTGTCGATTTGGCAACCTATTGTCTCCGACGGTGCTGAGGGCGTCCAAGGATGCTGGTCTAGCGCGATCGGATCGACGAAACCGGCCCTGACTGCTCTCAGCCGAGGGACGCCGAGGGCCTACCCGGACTGGCCGATCGGCTCAGCTCGGCCATCCGCCCAACGCAATCCGGGGGTTCGGTCAGGCGTGCTCCTCACGGCGGCGGCGCGGCAGGAGCAGCAGGAGCGCGAGAAGCGCGCAACCGATGCCCGATACCATCGTCGCGCCGAGGGTCAGCGACGTCACTGCGATCAACGACACCATCGGGCCGACGACCGGCCCGACGAGGAACTGGATGGTGCCGAGCAGCGCCGACGCGGATCCCGCGTGCGTTCCGTGATGCTCGAGCGCCAGCGCAGTCGTGTTCGGCATTATCCACCCCTGGAAGAAGAGCACCACAGTGAGCAGGCCGCCGATGACGAGGAAGGGTGCCGACAACAGGGCGGAGATCAGCAACGCAGCCGTGACCACGAATGAGCCGATGAGTGCGACCCTGAGCAGTCGAACTGGGAGGAACCTGCGCGCGAGAAGCCCGTTGACCTGTGCGCCCGCGATGATCGCAACCGAGTTGACCGCGAAGACGATGCTGAATCCGGTCGGCGAGAGCGCGAACTCCTGCTGGAAGACGAAGCTCGACATCGTGAGATAGGCGAAGAAGGCGGCGCTGCTGAAGCCGAGCACGATGGCCATCGTGACGAACACGCGGTCCCGGACGACGACTCCGAAGCTTCCGAAGATCTCACCGAGCCCACCCGAACTGCGTCGTTCCGGGGGTAGGGTCTCGCGAACCCCGAAGAGTGCCACGCATACGAGGAGTGCGCCGAGGCCGGCCAGCGTGAAGAAGATTCCCCGCCAATCCGTTACCAGTGTCAGCCCACCACCGACGATGGGCGCAAGAATGGGCGCCGCTCCGCTCACCAGCATGAGCAGTGAGAACATCCTCACCATCGCACGACCCTCGTACATGTCACGTACGCAGGCACGTGCCACCACCTGGCCCGCAGACCCCCCGATTCCCTGGACGAACCGGAACAACAGGAGGGTCCAGATATTGGGCGCGAACGCGCACAGCATCGAGAACACCGTGAACACGGCGACGCCGATGACGATCGGGACCCGGCGTCCCCATCGGTCACTCAGCGGACCGAAGACGAACTGTCCGATACCGAGACCGAGCATGCATGCGACCATCGTCAGCTGCGCAAGGGTCTCGTTCGTCTCAAGGTCTGCGGCCAACTCGGGCAACGCCGGGAGATACATGTCCATCGAAAGTGGACCGAACGCCGAAAGTGCGCCGAGGACCAGAATGCTGCGACGGACACTCATCACCGGGCGCCGCGCACCGTCGTCGCGCGGCACGCTCGAGCGACGACCGCCGTCGGGGCGAACAGCACGAACGCGGCCGCCTGACGAAGTGCGCTTCGCGCGTTCGTCTCGAACCTCAGTCTCTGACATACCCGGTAGTCCTTTCACCTGTAGACAGCAGTGCGTGGAGTGACGGCGCTCAACACGATCGTCGAGTGGCAATGTGAAATGCCACACCCCCGACGTTCAGTGCATGGAAGCCACGATGTGGTTTCTCACGCCGGGCGATATCGCTTGAATCCATGGGCGTAGTGGTAGAGGACAGCCGCGATCGCGACGACCCCGGCCAGCGCCGCATACATCCCTTGGAAGCCCAGAAGTGTGGCAGCGGCACCGATAATCACGGGCCCGAGCCCCGTGCCCACATCGAGCGCGATGAAGAAGGTCGAGATTGCCACGCCGATGCGATGGCTCGGTACGGCGGTGACGGCGATAGCCTGCAGGCACGGCGTCAGGGTGCCGAAGCCCATCGCGATGAAGACCGCGGACACCATGAAGAATTCGGCGCTGGGCGCGATCGACAGCAGAAGAAGGCCTATCGCAAACGACGCGAGCGTCGGGTAGATCACGGCGTTATCGCCATACCGATCTTGAAGGCGGCCGACCGTGAGTCGTGAGATCAATACGACGCACGCGTACACGAGGAAGTACGAAGCAGCGGCTTCGCCGATACCCAACGAATTGGCGTACGTGACCAGGAAGACCATCACGCCCGAGTATGCGGCTCCTGCGAGAAGAATGATTCCCGAGGTACCCACCACAGCCGGCTCGACAACGTCGGAGAGCTTGTAACGCCACGTCGCCCGCGGTGGCTCGATGGCCTCAGGGGGGCGCAGAAACAGGGCGACGATGAGCGCGCCGGCAGCGCACACGTTTGCCAGGGCGAACAGCGCGTTGTAGGAGAAATGCTCGACAAGGTATACCGCGAGCAGTGGTCCTATCGCGAGAACCATGGAGTTGGCGACGCCATAGTATCCAGTGCCCTCACCGCGCCGGTGTTTCGGGATCAGCGCCATCACTGAAGCGGTGACGGCTGTGTGCGAGACACCGAAGGCCGCCCCATGGAAGAGGCGAACGAGAACGAGCAGCACGAAACTGTCAGCGGCGTAATACAGAAGTGTCGCGAGAGGAATACCGCCAGTGCGATCAGGATGGTCCGCCGCCGACCGACGACATCGAGGAACTTGCCGAAGAAGATCCGCGAGAACACAGCTCCGAGCACGAACGCACCCGCGGCGAACCCGGCCATCGCCTCGGAGGCCTGAAACCGATCGACGGCGTACAGCGCGGTGGTCGTCACGAGAGTGATGAAGACCAGACTCACGAGGAAACTGACCGCGATCGCGAGAACGAATGAACGGGTCCACAAGGGCTCGCGATCGTTCGCCACCGGTTCAGGTTCAGCAGGCATGGTGGTCTTCCCGCGGGCGCCGCTCCACTCCTGACGGCGTGTGCACGTGTCGTGTGCACACGCCGTCCGGGCACGTCGCATCGGTCGATGCCGTCGTCCGGCAGTTCATCCCCGTCGCCGGAGGAGCCTGCACCAAGCGTCGACGACGAATGACGGGAGTACTCATATGCGATCTACCAGGTGATGACATTCCACGCTCCAGAACGCTCCCATCGGTGATCGATCATTCTGATGTACGGCATCCCTGGCAACGGTCGACCTTCGTACGGCTGTTTGGTCAGGCTGCGCTCAGGGCTGGTCGGTCGAGCAGTTCGATG